>CBDBNA010000014.1:0-275962 GCA_965207695.1 Dehalococcoidia bacterium
CTACGACGAGTGCTTCCAGGTCTACCAGGAGTGGGGCTGGCAGCACCACGTCCTGCAACGGCCGAAGGCGATGGTCGCCCAGAGCTACGTGGAAGACTTCCGGCTGGTGCCGTTCTTCGCGTTCCCGGATGGCATGGGCTTCAAGAAGATCTGGTTCAACAACGTCTGACCGGAGCGAGCCGGTCCGACCTCACCCCCTGGCCCCCTCTCCAGCCAGAAGGCTGGAGAGGGGGAACATGGACGCGGGCGCTGGGGGCTCCGGTTCCCTCTCCACTGGGAGAGGTTCGGGTGGGGGCCCGCGCCCGCCGAAGCCCCCTCACCCCCACCCTCTCCCTCCGGGAGTGGTGGTTCGGGGGTGAGGTTCCTCGGGCCGTGAGGGCGTCCGATGCTGCGCTTCATCGTCACCCGGCTGCTCTCCTCGATCCTCGGGTTGTGGATCGTCAGCGTCCTCTCGTTCCTGCTGATGAATGTGCTGCCGGGCGACCCGACGGTCCAGATCGCCGGCATCGGCGCCACGCCCGAGCTGATCGAGCACACGAAGGAGCGGTTGGGGCTCAACGATCCGCTCCCCGAGCGCTACGCGCGCTGGCTGCTGCGGCTGCTGCAGGGCGACCTGGGCCTGACCCTGCTCGCGCAACTCGACCAGAACGAGATCTTCCGGCATCGCATCCCGCCCACGGTGGAGTTGGGCGTGCTGAGCCTCTTCGTCGTCGTGGTCGTCGCCGTCCCGGTAGGCATCCTGGCCGCGCTGCGTCCCGGCTCGAAGCGGGAGGTCGTGGCGAGCACGGCCATGATCGGCGGCAACTCGATCCCGGAGTTCCTGACCGGCATTGCGCTGATCATCCTCATCGGCGTGGAGCTCGACCTGCTCCCGGTCCTGGGCTACGTGCCGATCTGGGAGGATCCCGTCGAGAACCTGAAGCACATGGCGATGCCGGTGATCGCCGTCTCGCTGACCACGACGGCGCTGCTCATGCGGCAGACGCGCTCGGCGATGATCAACGTCCTCAACGATGACTACATCCGCACGGCCCGCGCCAAGGGGCTGCCGGCGCGGGTGGTTCTCCTGCGGCACGGGCTGCGCAACGCGCTGATCCCCATTGTCACGGTGTTCGGTTTCCAGGCCGGACTCATCTTCAGCGGCTCCGTGGTCACCGAAACCGTCTTCGGGATCCCCGGCATGGGACGGTTCTTCGTGCGGACGGTGGTCGAGACGCAGGACTACCTGGTCGTGCAGAACCTGGTCATGTTCTTCGCGGTCTGCATCGTGATCGTGAACCTGCTGGTCGACCTGTCGTACCCGCTGCTTGATCCGCGCATCCGGTCGGGACGGGGAGGGAACGCGTGAGCGACTCGCCCCGGCCCGCCGATGCGGCCACGCCGCCGTTGTCCGCCACCGCCTTGGGGGACGGAGGCCGCTCCCGCGAGTTGCGGGCGATCCTGCGCATCTTTGTCCGCAACCGGCCCGCGCTGGCGGGCGCGATCGTGTTGATCGGCATGGGCGTCGTGGCGGCCTTCGCGCCGTGGGTCGCGCCCGCCGACCCGCTGCTGCCCAACCTCACCCTGGAGGGCGCCTTCCAGCCGCCCAGCTGGGGCCACGTCGCGGGGACGGACCATCTGGGACGCGACGTGTTGAGCCGCACGATCTTCGGCGCCCGCGTCGCCTGGCAGGTGGTGATCGTCGCGATCGGCCTCGCCGTGGGCATCGGCGTGCCCCTGGGGCTGCTGGCCGGCTACGTGGGCGGCAAGCTCGACGAGTTGGTGATCATGCGCATCGTCGACGCCGTGATGATGATGCCGGGCCTGGTGCTGGTGCTGGCGATCACGGCCGCGCTCGGCCCCAGCCTGACCAACACGATGCTGGTCGTCGGCGTGATCTGGTCGCCGGCCTACGCCCGCCTCGCGCGCGGCGTGGTGCTCTCGATCAAGCAGGAGGTCTACGTCGAGGCGGCCCGCGCCGTGGGCGCGCCGCCGGCGCGGATCATGCGGCGCCATCTGCTGCCCAACGTGGTCGCGCCGGTCTTCGTGCTGGCCTCGCTGTCGGCGGCCAGCATCATCCTGCTCGAGGCCGCGCTGAGCTTCATTGGGGCGGGCGTGCAGCCGCCCACGCCGGCCTGGGGCGGCATGGTGTCGAGCGCCTACGACACGCTGCTCTCGCGCAACGGCTGGCCGATCCTCGGCCCCGCCGTCGCGATCATCCTGATGGTGATGTCGTTCAACTTCGTCGGCGACGGCGTCCGCGACGCGATGGACCCGCGCCTGCGTAACATCCGTTAGGAACCTCACCCCGTGTCCCCCTCTCCATTGCAGAGCAATGGAGAGGGGGAACGTGGACGCCATCGCCGGAAACCCTCCGGTCCCCCCTCTCCATCGTCCAGATGGAGAGGGGGTTAGGGGGTGAGGTCAGGGCCTCCCGCTGGATCCCCCTCACCCTCACCCTCTCCCCAGGGAGAGGGGATCAGGCCATCACCCTCTCGCCAGGGAGAGGGGATCGGGCCCTCCCCGACTCACCCTCTCCCCTACTTCCCCAGCCCACGCGCCGCCTCGACGACGCGCAGGGCGTGCGCCGTCGCGGCGACGTCGTGCACGCGCACGACGTGCACCCCCAGCCAGGCCGCCAGCGTGTTGAAGGCCAGCGTCGCCTCGGCCAGCCCCGCGACCGACTGCACCGCCGCCGAGGGCAGCTTCGGCGCGCCCAACAGCTCCGCCAGGAAGCCCTTGCGCGAGGCCGACACCACCACCGGCCGCCCCAACTCCAGCAGCGCCGGCGTGTCGAGCAGCATGCGCACGTTGTCGTCGGCCGGCTTGGCGAACTCGTAGCCGGGGTCGAGCCAGATCCGCGACACCCCCTGCGACGTCAGCGCCTCGGCGCGGGCGGCCAGGAAGGCCCGCACCTCCGCACCCACGTCGGCGTAGCGTTGATCGGCGCGCCGGTGCTGCTTGGGACGGCCCCGCATGTGCATCACGATCAGCGGCAGGTCCGACTCCGCCGCCACGCGCACCGTCTCCGCGTCGCTGCCGGCCGAGACGTCGTTCACGACGTGCGCCCCCGCCTCGACCGCCGCCCGCGCGACCGCCCCCCGCCACGTATCGACCGACACCAGCACGCCCTCCGCCGCCAGCCCGGCCACGACCGGGCAGAGCCGGTCGATCTCCTCCTGCGCGCTGGGCGACTCCCCCCCGCTGCGCGTCGAGTGCGCCCCCACGTCGACGAGCGCCGCCCCGGCCTCGACCTGCCGCCGCCCCATCGCCACCGCCTCGGCCGCCGTCGCCACGCTCTCCGACACGGGCGAGTCGGTCGCGACGTTGACGATGCCCATGATCGCGGTGCGGCGCGTGCAATCGAGCACCCGGTCGCCGACGGGGATGCGCATCGGGCTAGCGCCCCCCCTCGCCGGGCGGCGGCGCGAGGCCCAGCGGCTGCGCCGTCTGCGCCAGGCTGGCCAGCGCGATCCGTCCCAGCGGCCCGCGGCGGTCGTACAGCGCCCCCTCGCAGACGACGAAGCCCCCGTCGCCCTGGCGGCTCGTCGCGACGACGCAGAGCCACTCGTCGGCCGACTCGCGGTGCAGGTACAGGGTGATGTCGGCGTTGATGAAGCTCACCGCCCCCTCGCGGCGGCGCGACGGCTCCCAGTTCGCCAGCGGGCTGAGCGAGTCGGCCGTCGCCACCGCCCGCGCCAGCGGACTCAGCGGCTCCCCCGGCACGATCTGGGCAGGGTTGCGGATCCACAGCATCGGCCGCGGCGACGCCCCCCACTCCCCCACCGTCCGCCACTCGACCGTCGAGTGGTAGGCCTCGGCCCCGCCGACCATGTTGGCCGGCCGGCGCGGCAGCGACTCCGGGTCGGGCGGCCGAGCCGCATTGATGTCGAGCGCCTCGCCCGCCCGCAGGTCCGATGGGCGCAGCGCCAGCGCCGTCGCCCGCGCCAGCTCGACCGTCTCGTCGCCCCGCGCCGTGAACAGGCCCGATTGCACCACCTGGATGCGCCGCCCCTCCCGCACGACGGTCGTGCGCGCCTCCAGCGGCTGCATCGGAGCGGGGCGCATCAGGTCGATGGTCAGTCGCGCGACCCGCAACTCGGGCCGCACCGCCCCCTCGACGCCGCGCGCCAGCAGCGCCGCCATCGCCGCGCCGTGCACCAGGTCGAGGCTCCACACGCTGCGCGCGCAATCGGCCGGCGCCAGCAGCGTGCGGCCGTCCTCGCCGGGCTGGGGCAGAAACAACGCGGGCGCGCTCATCGCATGCGGCTCCCCTCCCGCGTCGCACGCCTCCGCGCGGCGCGATGTCGCGCAGCCTATCCGCCGCCGCGCCCGGTCAGAAGCCCTCAGCCGGGCGTGATCGTCTCGACGGCCCGCCACATGTACCACGAGCCCACGCTGCGATAGGGCGCCCAGGGCGCGCCAATGGCCGCCGCGCGCTCGGCGTCGGGCGCCTCGGGCAGTCCGTAGACCGCCTGCATCCCCTTGCGCACCCCCAGGTCGCCGACCGGCAGCACGTCGGGCCGGCCCAGGTGGAACATCAGGAACATGTGCGCCGTCCACACGCCGATGCCCCGCACCGACGTCAGCTGCGCCGTCACCGCCGCGTCGTCGAGCGCGCCCAGCCCGTCCAGCGTCAGCCGCCCATCGACGACGTGCTGGGCCAGGTCGCGCAGGTACGACGTCTTCTGGCGCGAGAGCCCCGCCCCGCGCAGCTCGGCGTCGGTGGCCTGTAGGAAGTCGGCCGGCGCCGGCGCCGACTCGGCGTCGCCGAACAGTGCGAAGGTGCGGCGCATGATCGCGTTGGCCGCCGCCCCGCCCAGCTGCTGGTGGAAGACGTTGCGCACCAGCGCCGCGTACGGGTCGGCGCTGGGCCGCGGCGTATAGGGCCCGTGCGTGTCGATCAGCGCCCCCACCCGCGGGTCGGCCTCCCGCAGGTGCCGGTAGGCTCTCGCGAGGGAGAAGCGCGCGCGTGGGGTGCGTCGGTTGGTCAGGGGGGCCTCCGTCGGGCGGTAGTGTAGGGGTCGCCCGTACCATGGACCCACGACCACCCCCACGGAGGAGCCATGCTCGACCCGCGGCGCGTGCGCACTTTCGCGGTTCTGGCCGGGATCGTGATCCTGGCGGTGACGCTGGCGGCGCTGCTGACGCCCGGCATCCGGCCCGGCGAGATCAGCAACGAGACCGGCCATTTCCTGCTCTTCGCCGGGCTGGGCTTCGTGGTGGGGCTCTATCGCGGCGCGGGACCGCACCGCGGCATCCTGCGGCACCTGATCGGGCTGCTGGTCGCGCTGCTCGTCGTCGCGGCGCTGACCGAGCTGGGCCAGTTCTTCGTCGAGGACCGCTCGCCCGAGCGGGCCGACCTCATCGCCGACGCGGCCGGATCGGCCGCGGGGCTGTTCAGCGGCGCCCTCGTCGGGCTCATCCTGGCCGGGCGGCCGGGACGCAACCGCCCCTGACCCGCCGCCACGCGCGGCCTATTGGTCGACCCGGCGGCGCAGCACGGCGTAGCCGAAGTTGTCGGCCGTGCGCTCGGACGGCGGCAGCACCTCCACGACGGCCCGCGAGAGCCCCACGACCTCGCCGTCGGCGTCGAAGCTGTAGCCCTCGCCGATCGCGCCGCTCCAAGTGATGTCGTACAGGCAGTCGCGGAAGCCGTCGGCGTCCTGGTCGTCGCCGGTCCGCTTGAGGCAGGCGGCGGCGATGTAGACCGTGTCGTAGGCCGAGCCGAGGTGCCAGGGCAGCGTGATGTAGTCGTAGCGCTCGCGGAAGTTCGCGAGCACCGCCTGCGCCTTCGCGTTCTCGGGGTCGGGGGCGGCGGTGACGGCCTTCATCCCGGTCGCCGCGTCGCCGGCGATGTCGAGCGCGGTGGCGCCCACGGCGATCGTCTCGCCGTAGATGGGGCCGTCGTAGCCCAGCTCCCGCGCCTGCTTGATGATCGTGCCGGCGGCGAATTCCGACTGCGGCGAGACGTGCAGCGCGTCCGGGTCGGCCGCGAACAGCTTGGTCAGCTGCGTGCGGAAGTCGGTCGTGTCGGAGGAGAAGCGCTCCGCCGCGACCACCTGCCCGCCGTTCTCCTCGAAGCGCGCGACGGTGGTGCGGCGCACGCCCTCGGCGTAATCGGTCTCCTCGGTGATGGTGGCCAGCGTGCGGACGCTGTCGGCCCAGAGCGCGTCGCCCGTGGTGAGGCCGACCTCGAGGTCGCTGATCTGGGTGCGGAAGATGTAGTCGCCGGCGTTGGCGATGTCGGGGTTGCTGGCCAGCCCGGAGAACAGCACCACGCCGTCGGCCTCGGCCAGCGGCGCCACGCCGAGCATCGCGCCGCTGCACGACGTGCCCAGGATGATCTTGACGCCGTCGACGTCGGTCAGCTTCTGGTAGGCGTTGATCGCGTCCTGGGCGCCGCACTTCGAGTCCTCGACGACGAACTCCAGCGGGCGCCCGGCGATGCCGCCGGCGGCGTTGATCTCCTCCAGGGCCATGGTCTTGGCGCGCACGGCGACCGTGCCGTAGGTCTCGCCGGGCCCCGTCAGCGACTCCATCACGCCGATGCGGTAGGGCTCGGCCTCGGCCGAACCGCCCTTGCAGGCCACGGCGGCGGTCGCCAGGACGGCCACGAGCGCGGCCGCGGCGATGCCCCGCCAGATCGTGCGTCGCATGGCCTGCCCCTTCACGCGGCCGGGGCGCGACCGCTCCCGATCAGCCGCCGGCCGGCGCCCCCGCGGGGGCCGCCTCGCGCACGCCGGGCTCCGGCGCGCCGGCGGTCATCGGGTTGCCCGCCTCGCCGGCCACGACGGTGAAGCCCATGTCGGCGATCATCGCGTGCGCGTCGGCCGTCTTCTGCCCCGGCTCCGTCAGGTAGCCGTCGACGAAGATCGAGTTGGCGGCGTACAGCCCCATCGCCTGCATCGAGCGCAGGTGCACCTCGCGGCCCCCGGCGATGCGGATCTCCGCCGCCGGGTTGAGGAAGCGCGCCAGCGAGAGTTGCCGCAAGCACTGGTTGGGCGTCAGCTCGTGCACGTCTTCCAGCGGCGTCCCGTCGATGGGGATGAGGAAGTTGATCGGGATCGAGTCGGGCCCCAGCGAGCGCAGGTCCATCAGCACGTCGATGACGTCCTCGTCGGTCTCGCCCATGCCGAAGATGGCGCCCGTGCACAACTCGAGCCCGGCCGCCCGTGCCGCCCGCAGCGTGCTCAGGCGGTCCTGGTAGGTGTGCGTCGTGACGATCTCCGGCGTGAAGCGCTCGCTGGTGTTGAGGTTGTGGTTGAGCCGGTCGACCCCCGCCGCCGCCAGTTGCCCCGCCTTGTCGGCGTCGAGCAGGCCCACGCAGGCGCAGAGGTCGATGTCCATCTCGTCCTTGATCGTGCGCACCACGTCGGAGACGAAGTCGACCTCCCGCTGCGTCGGCCCGCGGCCGCTGGCCACGATGCAGTAGCGCATCGCGCCGGCGGTCTTGGCGCGCCGCGCCGCCTCGACGATCTGCTCCTTCTCCAGGTAGGGGTACTTCTCGATCTCGGCGTCCGACACGGCCGACTGCGAGCAGTAGTTGCAGTCCTCGGGGCAGAGCCCGCTCTTGGCGTTCTGCAGGACGTGCAGCTGGACCGTCGTGCCCCAGTGGTGGTGGCGCACGCGGTAGGCGGCGGCCAGCAGCGCCAGCACGTCGGCGTCGGGCGAGGCCAGCACGGCGCGCGCTTCCTCACGGCTCAGGCAATCGCCGGCCAGCGCCTTGTCGGCCAGTCGGGCGTAGTCCACGGGCGTCCTCCTCCGGCACGCGCGGTCGTCGCGCGGCCTGGGGCTGATTCTCCCCGACCGGCGGCGCTGCGGCAATCGCGCGGGGTGCGGCTCGCCGGCGGTCGGCGGGGCTAGGGACGCATGCCGCGCAGCGTGCGCACCCCCAGCTGCGACGGCAGCTGCTGCGCGTAGGCGATGCCCAGCCACTCGGCCAGCATGGGCCGCGTGTCCCGCGGGTCGACGATGTCCTCCACCGCGAACGCCTCGGCGGCGCTGAACGGACTGCGCAGCGCGATCAACCGCTCCTCGATCTCCTTGCGGCGCGCGGCCGGATCGGGCGCGGCCTCGATCTCCCGGCGGTAGGCGGCGTCGACGCCGCCCTCGATGGGCAGCGACCCCCACTCGCCCGACGGCCAGGCGATGCGGAAGCAGAAGCGGCTGAAGTCCTGGTGCGCGCCGCCCGCCACGCCGTACAGCCGCCGCACGACCACCGTCGCCCAGGGCACGCGGCTGTCGTCGATCGCGCAGGAGGCCCGCACGCCGGCCCGCAGCGTCCCCTCCGATTCGCCCGCCCGCCCGATCACGAAGCCCGGCTGGTCGGCGAAGTTGACGATCGGCAGGTGGAAGACGTCGCACAGGTCGACGAAGCGCTCGAACTTGCGCGCCTCCTTGGCGCCCATCGCGCCGCCGTAGTGCATCGGGTCGTTGGCCAGCACGCCGACCGGCATCCCCGCGATGCGCGCGAAGGCCGTCACCTGCGCCCGCCCGAAGTAGCGCCCCATCTCGAAGAACGAGCCCTCGTCGACCACCATCCGCACCAGCTTGCGCGTGTCGTAGCCTCGGTTGCGGTGGCGCGGAATGATCGAGGCCAGCGCCTCGTCGCGCCGATCGACCGGGTCCTCGCAGGGCCGCACGGGCGGCAGTGCGTGCACGCTCGACGGCAGGTAGGAGAGGAACGCGCGGATCTGGGCCAGCGCCTCCGCCTCGTCGGCGGCGTCGTTGTCGACCACGCCGCTCTGCCGCGCGTGCACCTTGTAGCCGCCCAGGTCCTCCTTGCTGATCGGGTCGCCCAGCGACCGCTTGACCAGCGGCGGCCCGCCGGCGAACACCTGGGACGTTTCGCGCACCATCACCGCGAAGTGGCTGGCCGGCACCTCGGCCGCCGGCAGCCCCGCCACCGACCCCATCGCCGCCGAGACGACCGGCACCTCGGCCAGCAGCCGCGTCCAGCGGGCAGGCCAGTAGAGCTCGGGCAGGTAGGTGCGCCCCATCTCGGCCGTGGCGCGGATGTCGCCGCCGAAGCCGTCGATCAGCCGGATCAGCGGGATCTTCAGCTCCTGCGCGACGCTCTCGATGTGGGCCGACTTGTCGCCGCCGCTGTGAATCTGCGAGCCGCCCGCCTCGGCCTGCGAGCCGCTCTTGGGCCGCGCTGTGAAGTCCGACCCCACCACCGCCACCGGCCGCCCCTCGATGCGGGCCGTCCCCATCACCGTCCCCGAGGGATGGAAGCCGGTCAGTTGGCCGTCCTCGTAGAACCCCATCCCGGCCAGCTTGCCGCGCTCGCGGAACGAGTCGGGGTCGGTCAGCAGGTCGATGCGCTCGCGCACGGTCAGCCGGCCGCGCGCGTGCTGGTCCGCGACCCGCTCGGGGCCGCCCATCTCGGCCGCCAGCGCGCGCCGCTTCGCGATCTCGTCGATCTCGGGCTGCCAGACCATCTTGTGCCCGAGGATAGCCCACTGCGCGGGTCGGGCCGCCGCCGCGACGCGAAGAGCCCGCTCGGATGAGCGGGCTCTGCTGTCGCGTCACTGGCGACCCCGAGCGGATTCGAACCGCCGATCTCCACCTTGACAGGGTGGCGTGTTGGGCCGCTACACCACGGGGCCGTGGATCGAGTGTAGGAACGCCACCGCCCGCGGGCAATCAAGGGGGCGACCGGGACGCGGGCCGCGTCGCCCCGTATACTCGACGGGACGGGCGGCGCGGAGAGGGTGCGATGGCCAAGGGCAAGCGCGGCGGACGAGCCGGCGGACGCGGCGGCGGTCGCAAGGGCGGCGCCGGGCCGCCGCAACTGGGCGCGCGACCGCGCCGCAACCGCGGCGGCGGATCGGCCCCGGCGGGGGCGCCCGAGGGCGAACTGCCGACGGCGGCCCCCGGTGCGCACGGCCTGCCCAGTTCGATCATGGGCGGGCACGCCAGCGTCAACCTGCCGCCGCTGGGCGCTCGGGCCATCCAGCGGCCCGGCCAGCGACGGCGCAACCGCGGCGGCCCCCGCTCCGAGGCGGAGCGCATCGCCCGCGGCCCGCGCGTGATCTACGACTTCCGTTACGTCCGCGCCGACCTGCAGTGGATCGCGCTGACCAGCGCCGCCGCCGTCGGCGCGGTGCTGCTCGCCTGGCTCGCGCTGCGCGTCTGAGCCGCCGCCGGCTATCCGCCTTCGGCCGTGGGATCGTCGACCAGCACGAAGGTCAGCGTGCCCGCCGCGGCCAGTTCGCCATCGACCGTGGCCCGCGCCGAGGCCTTGCCCACGCCCCGCCGCAGCCGGTCGAGCGACACTTCGAGCCGCAGCTGATCGCCCGGCTTCACCTGGCGGCGGAAGCGCAGTCCGTCGATGCCGGCGAACAGGCCCAGCTTGCCGCGGTGCTCCTCGGCGCTCAGCGCCGCGACCGCCCCCACCTGCGCCAGCGCCTCGACGATGAGCACGCCGGGCATGATCGGGTTGCCGGGGAAGTGGCCCTGGAAGAACGCCTCGTTGGCGCTGACGTTCTTGATCCCCACGGCCGACGTTCCGCGGTGGAGTTCGACGATCCGGTCCACCAGCAGGAACGGATAACGATGCGGGATCGTCGCCAGGATCCCGTCGATGTCCATGACTTCCGGAGTAGATGGCGTCGGGCTCGCCATCGCGCCGCACTCCTCGCCGGTCATCAGGCGCCCGCCATCGCGTCCGTCGCGTCCGTCCGGCGCGACGCCCAGGCCTCCTCCAGCGTCGCCAGGAAGCGGGCCACGTCGGTTTCCGCGAAGGTGATGTCGCCGGGCTCACGCTCGTCGTCGTGGATGCCGTGGTAGTCGGAGCCACCGGTCGGGACGAGGCCGTGCGCGTCGGCCAGCGCCCGGAAGCGCTCGACCTCCTCCGGGGTGTAGTTCTTGTAGTAGACCTCGAGACCTTCCAGGCCGGCCGCGGTCAGCGCCGCGACGGCCGACTCGGAGTCCGGCAGGAAGCTGGGGTGGGCCAGCGCCGCGACGCCGCCGCTCTTCCGGATCAGCGCGATGGCCTCCTCGGGCGGCACCTTCTCGCGGGCTGCGTCGGCTGGGCCACCGGTGTGCAGGTAGCGGTCGAACGCCTCCCGCACGCTGCCCACGTGGCCTCCCTCGACCAACGCCTGCGCGACGTGCGGCCGTCCCACCGCCGCCTCGCCGGCGATCTCCAGCACCCGTTCCCAGCGCAGGGGCATGCCCAGCGCCGACAGCTTGGCCAGCATCGTGCGGCCGCGCGACGAACGGCCCTCGCGGTAGCGGGCCAATTGCGCCTGCAGGATCGGCTGTTCGACCGACGGGAAATAGCCCAGGATGTGCGCGTCGCCGCCGTCGGGCAGATCGGCGCTCAACTCGACGCCCGGGATCACCCGCACGCCGATCGCCTCGCCGGTGCGCTGCGCCTCGGCGACGCCCGCCGTCGTGTCGTGGTCGGTCAGGGCGAGGCTGCGCACGCCGTTCGCGCCCGCGCGCCGGAGCAACTCGGTCGGCGTCAGCACCCCGTCCGAGTGGTGGCTGTGTGTGTGGAAGTCGCCGATTGCCATCAGGCCCCCTTGTCGTGTCCGGGGCCCTCCTGGCCCCGCTAGCGCGCGACCTCGGTGGCGCGCGTTTCTCGTAGCACCGTCACCCGGATCTGGCCGGGGTAGGTCAGCCCCTCCTCGATGCGGCGCGTGATGTCGCGCGCCAGCCGCATCGATTCCAGGTCGTCGATGCGGTCCGGGTCGACCAGCACGCGGACCTCGCGGCCGGCCTGGATCGCGAACGACTGCCGCACGCCGTCGAAGGAGGTCGCGATCTCCTCCAGCGCGCGCAGCCGCTCAATATAGCGGTCGGCCGACTCCCGTCGAGCGCCGGGGCGTCCGCCTGAGATCGCGTCGCAAACCTGCACGATGACCGCCTCGACGCTGGTCATCTCGACCTCGTCGTGGTGCGCCTCGATGCAGTTGGCGATCGTGTCGTTGAGCTTGAAGCGGCGCGCCATGTCGCCGCCGATCAGGGCGTGCGTGCCCTCGACCTCGTGGTCCACGGCCTTGCCGATGTCGTGCAGCAGCGCGCCGCGCCGCGCGATGTCGGCGTCGGCGTCCATCTCCTCGGCCAGCATCCCGGCCAGGTGCGCCGTCTCCACCGCGTGGCGCAGCTGATTCTGCCCGTAGGACGTGCGGTACAGCAGCCGCCCGAAGACGTTGAGCAGGTCGCGCGGCATGCCCGGGCAGCGCGCCTCGCCGGCCGCCTGCTCCCCTGCCTCGCGGATGTTTTGCTCGATCTCCCGTGTGGCCTTCTCGACCTGCTCCTCGATGCGCGTCGGGTGGATGCGCCCGTCCGAGACCAGCCGGGCCAGGGCCACCTTGCCGATCTGCCGCCGCACCGGGTCGAAGGCCGACAGCGTCACGGCGTCGGGCGTGTCGTCGATGATCACGTCGCAGCCGGTGGCGAGTTCCAGGGCGCGGATGTTGCGCCCTTCCCGCCCGATGATGCGCCCCTTCATCTCGTCGCTGGGGATCGGCACCACGGACACGGTCGACTCGGTCGTCACCTCCGACGCCACGCGTTGCACCGCCGTCGCGACGAAACTCCGCGCTTGGTCCGTCGCCTGGTCCTTGATCGTCGCCTCGGCCGCGCGCACGCGGCGGTTGACGTCGTCGCGGATCTCCTCCTCGATCAGCCCCATCAGCTTCTCGCGGGCCTCCGCGGAGGTCAGTTGCGCGACGGCCTCCAGCCGTTCGCGCTCCTGCGCCACGAGGTGCTCGATCTCCTCCTGGCGGGTGTCGAGCTCCTGTTGCCGCGTCCGCAGCCGCTGATCCTGCCGGTCGAGTTCGCCGCTCTTGCGGTCGAGCGACTCCTCGCGGGCGCCCAGGCGCTCCTCGTGGCGTTGCTGGTCCTGCCGCGCGCGTCGCAGGTCCGCTTCGGCCTCGCGCAGGTCGGCCTCCGAGGCGCGCAGGTCGGCCTCCGACGCGCGCCGGGCGGCCAGCGCCTCCTCTTGTGCCTCGATCAGTCGGGACTTGGCGTCCTGCTCCGCACGTTCGGTGATCCGCTGCGCCTCGAGACGCGCCTCTTCACGCGGATCCGGACCACCGCCGCGCAGGAGCCGCCGAATGGCTCCCAGCATGGTGTTTCCTCGTATCGTCGGGCGACGCCGCAGTTACCTGCGCGCCGCCCGGGGTCGTAACCGTCGATTGGCTCAGACGGTCGAGTATGCTTCGCGCCCCCATCGTAGGCCCGCCCGCCGTCGCGCGCCAGACACTAGGCGACGGTCCGGTGTCCCGGCTGGGTGCCGGGGCGGCGTCGCATGCGTAGTCCGCGTGCCGAGTGGTCCGATTAGAGCTTCGTCAGGGCCGCGACGATGCCAGTCACGATGCCGGTGAAGACGATCGTTTGGACCGCGATCGCTCGGTAGATGTCGATGCGGAACTGGTCCTTGGCGCGACGGAGTGCTGCTTGCAAGTCATCCTTGGTAGCCAGGCCACTCGTCGCGTCTTGCATCACGTCAACCGCTGCAGCCGCGTGCTCTAGGTGAGCCGGAGAATGGCGATCGTGATGCCGGCGATGGCGAGGCCAAAGCCGAACATCCGCCACGTCTGCGTGTGGAACCCATGCTCAAGGTCGGCGCGGAACTGGTCCCTGTTACGGCTGAGTGCCGCTTCCAGGTCGCCCTTGGTCGCGAGCCCGGTCGTCATCGCTGGTGCTACAGCTTCGTCAGCGCCGCCACGATCGCTGTGAAGATGGCCGTCTGCAGCGCGATGGCTCGGTACAACTCCATCCGTATCTCGTGCATCGCGCTGCGTAGATCGTCCCGGGTCGCCAGGCCGCTCGTCGCGTCTCCCATCACATCGACTACGGCATCGGCCTGCGTCTCGGACAGGCCGCCTTTCACAAGCCGTTGCACGGCGTTCCGCGTGTCGAACATCAGGGCCATCGCACTTCTCCCTCGACTAGCGACGTAAGCATACGCCCACGACCGCCAGCATATCCACCGCCCGACCGATCACCCCCGACCCACCGGCGCCGGCGGCGACCAGGCCGACCGCAACGCCCGATCCGACGCGCCGCCGGCGAACCCCCGCCGACGCAGCAGCCGCCCCGCCCGCTCGCGGTACGCCTCCCACTCCTCCCCCGCGACCCGGCCCCGCTGCCCGACCGCGATCGCGAGGGCCGTGGCTTCGTCATCGACCGACGCCGTCAGTTCCCGGGCCAGGGCGGCGTCCACCCCCTGCCGCCGTAACTCCGCCCGCAGCAGGCGCCGCGACCGCGGTTGCGTCCGCAGCCGCCGCTCGACCCAGGCCTCCGCGAAGGCGCGGTCGTCGAGCAGACCCCGCCCCGAGAGGGCGTCGAGCGTCTCCTCCACCACGTCCTCGCCGATGCCGTGGTCGCGCAGCCGCCGCGCCAGCGCCGCCCGGCTGCGCGACCGCAGGGCCAGCCAGCGCAGTGACAGCCGCTCGGCGTCGTGGCGGGCGGCCTGCCGGACGACCCGCGCCAGGATCGCCGGCTCGACCTCCTGGCCCACGCGCAGCCGCCGCCCGAGCGGGAACTCCCGGTCGCAGCGCAACGCCGACCCGTCGTCGAACTGCACCAGCAGCGATCGCCCCGCCCGGCGCACCGCCTCGACGCGTGGCACGACGCGGACCGGCCCGCTAGCCCGCGCCGGCCTGACGCAGCGGCGCCGGGGTGTCGGCGTCCGCCTCGGCCGGGGGCGCGGCGGTCGCCGGCAGGCCGTGGGCCCCTCGGATCGCCCGCTCCAACTCGTCGGCGATCTGGGGATGCTCGATCAGGAAGGCCTTGGCGTTCTCCCGGCCCTGGCCCAGCCGCGTCTCGCCGTAGGTGTAGAAGGCGCCGGCCTTCTTGATCACGTCCTGCTCGGTGCCGAGGTCGAGGATGTCGCCCTCGCGCGAGATGCCGCGCTTCGGCCCCTCGAACATGATGTCGAATTCGGCGACCCGGAACGGCGGCGCCACCTTGTTCTTCACGACCTTGGCTCGCACGCGCCCGCCGATCACCACCTGGTTCTGCTTCAACTGCTCGATGCGGCGCAGCTCGATGCGCACCGAGGAGTAGAACTTGAGCGCCCGGCCGCCCGGCGTCACCTCGGGGTTGCCGAACACGACGCCCACCTTCTCGCGCAGTTGGTTGATGAAGATCAGCGACGTGCGCGAGCGCGCCGTCACGGCCGTCAGCTTGCGCAGCGCCTGCGACATCAGCCGCGCCTGCAGGCCGACGTGCGTGTCGCCCATCTCCCCCTCGATCTCGGCGCGCGGCACCAACGCCGCCACGCTGTCGACCACGATCACGTCCAGCGCGTTGCTGCGGATCAGCGCCTCGGTGATCTCCAGCGCCTGCTCGCCGGTGTCGGGCTGCGCGACGAGCAGCTCGTCGATCTCGATGCCGATGCCCGCCGCGAAGCCGGGGTCGAGCGCGTGTTCGACGTCGATGTAGGCCGCCTGACCGCCACCCCGCTGCGCCGCCGCGATGACATGCTGCGCCAGCGTCGACTTGCCCGTGCTCTCGGGGCCGTAGATCTCGATGATCCGCCCCCGCGGCACGCCGCCGATGCCCAGCGCGATGTCGAGGCTGAGCGCGCCGCTGGAGATCGCCTCCACCGACTTGCCCTGCGATGCCTCGCCCAGCTTCATCACCGCGCCCACCCCGAACTGCCGCTCGATATCGTCCAGCACGCCCGTCAGCGCGTCCGCGCCGGCCGGCTGGGCGGGCTTGGCCGCCGCCCTCTCGCGCTTGCTGCTCGTGCCCTTGCCCGCGTTCCATCTCGTCATCGGATGCCCCTCTTCACCGACCGCAGTCAGCATACCGGCGGACCGCCCGCCGCTCCTGGATCAGAACACGCGTTCGCGTGAGCCCGTACTGTCGCACATGCGTTCTATGTGCGCAACCCCCCAGCGACGCGCATCCCGATCGGCCCGTGGCCGGCGCATCGGCCTACTGATTGAAGACCGGCTGGCGCTTCTCCAGGAAGGCCGCGATCGCCTCGCTGTGCGACGGCAGGCGGCGGGACTCGCGGTCGCGTGCGCCCTCCCGCTCCATGACGAGGCCGAGGTCCGGCTCGCTGACGTTGTCGCGCAGCAGCGTCTTGATCTTGCGCACGACGGGCGTGGGGTTGTTGGCCAGTTCGTCGGCCTTGGCCAGCGCCGTGGCGAAGAGCTCCTCCTGCGGCACGACGGCCGAGACCAGCCCGATGCGGTAGGCCTCGTCGGCGGGCACCATGCGGCCCGACAGGCACATGTCGGTCGCGTGGCCGAGCCCCACCAGTTGCGCCAGCAGCCGCGTCGAGCCCAGCTCCGGCACCAGGCCCACCTTGACGAAGCGGATCGAGAGCCGCGCGCCTTCGGCGGCGATGCGCACGTCGCAGGGCAGCGCCAGGGTCAGGCCCACGCCGACGGCGTAGCCGTGCATCGCGGCGACGACCGGCTTCGAGTCGCGCACCAGCGACGTCCAGTTGAAGCGCGCGGCGGGCGTCCGCGTATCGGGATCCTCGGCGAGGCGCTGGTTGAAGCCGCCGATGTCGGCGCCGGCGCAGAACGCGCGCCCTTCCCCGGCGATGACGATCGCGCCGATGCCGTCGTCGGCGTTCCAGGCGTCGACCTGCTCCACCATCTCCTGGCCCATGCGGGGGGTCCAGGCGTTCAGCTTCTCCGGCCGGTTGAGCCGGATCACGCCCACGCGGTCGAGCGTCTCGGTCAGGATCTCCTGGTGGCTCATGGCGGCTCCTCTCGGGCTCCGGTGTCGCCCCAGAGGATATGCCGCGGGCCCGCGTTGCGCAGGCGCGGATCGAGGGCGTCGCGGGCGATCAGCCCTCGGCGACGAGCCGCCGGATCGCCGCGATGCGGCGGGCGCCCCGCCGGCGGCGATGGCCGCGGCCGCAGCCTTTCACCCTGGCCCGCTGCCCGAGGGAGGGGGCACGCGCTCCCCCTCCCCATCGCCCGGATGGAGAGGGGGACAGGCCTGTCCTGAGTGGCGCCGAAGGGGGGTGAGGCCGGAACGCCGGAACCTCAACCCCCCGTCTCCGCGCTGGCCCTCTCGTCTACGTCGAGCGGACGTTGACCTGGTGGGCGTTGTGCATGTCGGCGATCTGCGCCGGGCCGAGGTTCCACTCCACGTTGCCGACCGTCGCGTGATACGCGAAGCGCTCCGTCAGGTAGACGTAGGACGCGATCTTGTAGTGCGCCACGTAGAGGTCCTCGATCGCCTGGGCCCGGTCCGCCGGGTCGAGCGCCGTCCGCGTGCGATCACGCAGGTCGTCGAGATCCGGGTTCACCTGGACCGCGTAGGTCCCTCCCTCGTCGGGAGCGATCTGCGAGGCGATCATGACGTCCGGCTCATAGATGGCGCCGTTGTGGAAGAAGTAGAGCCCGGGTTGCTCCTTGGTGCGCATCATGGCGAAGAACTCGCTGGCCGGGTACGAGCGCATGTCGAGCTCGACGCCGACGGCCGCCAGATCCTGCTGAATGACCAGCGCCACCTGGGGCTCGGTCGGAATGTGGCCGATGCCGAAGTGGAACGGCGTCGAGAACCCGTCCGGGTAGCCGGCCTCCGCGAGCAGCGCCCGCGCGAGATCCGGGTCGTACTCGTACGGGCCGATCGCCTCGAGCGCTTCCTGCGGGTAGTAGGCGCTCCCCCGCCAGCCGGTGTACGAGAAGCCCTCCTCGCCGGTCATCAGGTTGTCGATGATCGCCTGCTTGTCGATCGCATGGTTCAGGGCCTTCCGCACCCGCTCGTCGAGGAACGGGTTCGGCCCGCCGTTGAGTTCCGGGATCAACCAGTTCGCCTTCAGGTACTGGTTCGGATTGAAGGCCCAGCCCGTGCCGACGTGGAAATCGGGGTCGTCCAGGATCGGTTCCACGACGTCCGGGGTCAGGCTGTACGCGACGTCGATCTCGCCCGCCTCCATCCCCGCGACGCGGGAGAGGGGCTCGGGCCGCACGAGGTGCACCTGCCGCCGGTAGGACGCCCCCGCGATCGACGTCGGCGTGGCCGACCACGGGATGTGGTAGTTGTCGTTGCGGTCGAAGACGAAGTCGGTGTCCTCGGTGTGGCTGACGAACGTCATGTAGCCCGAGCCCATGGACAAGGCGTCGACGGCCGCGTCGCCGCGCTCCACGGTGTCCGCCTTCGACATGACGTACGGCACGGAAAGGGCCGAACCCGGGATCGTCGCGTCGGGGCCGTTGGTCGACAGCGTCCAGTGCAGGTCGTCGGTCAGGCCATAACTCGCCCATTTCTGGGCGCCGAATGCGATGCGCGCGGACGCCCAGCCACCGGGGTGGTCCGACGTCTCGCCACCGCCGTGGTATTCGGCGATGCCCCCGACCCGCTCGTGCGAGAAGACGATGTCTTCCGCCGACAGCTGCTGGCCGTTGTGGAAGAAGACGTTGTCCTTGACGGTGAAGTTCCAGGTCACCTCGTCGGGAAGTTCCCACGTCAGCAGGTTCGGCGCGGGATTCCCGTTGTCCGGATTGACGTTCACGCTGCGTTCGAACACGCCGTGGGAGTTCTGATAGTTGACCTGGCTGCCCGACCGGTGCGGGTCGAGACCACCGTTGTCGGCCGCCAGGGCGAGCCGCACCGTGGCCTCGGTGTCGATCTCGCCGGCGGCCGGCATGTCGTCCTCTTCCGCCGCCATGGCCGCGCTCTCGGCGGCCTCCTGGGCCGCGTCGGCGGCCTCTTCGGCGGCGGCGACGGCCGCGGCGGCGGTCTCGGCCGCGGCTTCGGCGGTCTGCTGGGCGGTGGCGGCGGCCTCCCCGGCGGCGGCGGACGCCTCGCCGGCGGCTTCTGCCGCAGCAGCGGCGGCTGCGGCAGCCTCGTCGATCGCGGCCTGGGCGGCGGCCGCGGTGGCGGTGCCGGCCTCGACCGCGGCGGCCGCGTCACGGGCGGCCTGGGCGGCGGCCTCTGCGGCCTCCGAGGCGGCGGCCGCGACGGCTGCGGCGGCTTCGTCCCCAGCCGCGGATGCGGCGGCGGCAGCGTCGGCGGCGGCGGCGGCCGCGGCTTCCGCGGCGGCGGCCGCATTGGCGGCGTCCTCCGATTCGGCCGCCTCGGCGGCCAGGGCGGCGGCCGCATCGGCCGCGTCGGCCGCCTGTGAAGCGGCAGCAGAGGCCTCGGAGGCTGCCGCTGCGGCTTCGGCGGCGGCGTCCGCGGCGGCCTCGGTCTCGGCGGCGCGCGCCTCGCCGGCGGCGACGGCCGCGGCGGCGGCCTCTTCCGCGGCCGCGGCGGCGCGTTCGGCCGCCGCGGTCCCGGCGTCATCGTCGTCGTCGCCGCAGCCGACCATGGCGAGGCCGGCCGCGCCGACCCCGGCTTTGGCGCTGGCTCCCAACATGGTGCGGCGGCTGATCTTTCGCTGTCGCAGGGTCTCCCAGTAGTTGCTCATCGGAATCTCCTTCCAGGGGATCCAGGCGTCCCGCCTCCCTTGGACGGGATCGCGCATTTCGAGCGCGGGGAGTATGACGCAGCGGTGGAGGCTTGTCAACTCATTTCGGGGGGGGGGCACACGACCCGGAAACCAAGCGATTGCGCCTTATACTCGTCGGGAATACGGGCGGCATGTCCGGCGAAAAAAAACGCGCTGGGGGTCCTGAGAAGGACAGGACGAGCCGTCCAGGGGGCGACGCGGACGGGTCGCAAGATCGCCGCGAAAAAAAATCGGGGAGTGAAAAAACAGTCCGGCGGGGAGCCGGCCCCGTGTCGACCGCGCGGCGGGCGAAAAAAAACGCGCGCGGCCCGAACCTCACCCCCGAGCCCCCGCTCCATCGCCGAGCAATGGAGAGGGGATCGGAAGAAAAACCCCCAGGCGCCCGCATTCGCGTTCCCCCTCTCCATCGTCCAGATGGAGAGGGGGACAGGGGGTGAGGTTCGGGCGGAACGGGGGACAGGGCGTGAGGTACCTAGGCGCTGCGCAGCAGGATGCTCTGCAGGATGCTCAGCCCGATCAGCAGCACCATCGGCGAGAGGTCGATCATGCCGATCGTCAGGTAGCGGCGCATCGGCGCCAGCAGGGGCTCGGTCACGTCGATGAGGAACTTGACGATCGGGTTGCCGTAGTCGAGCGGCTTGTTCGTGATCAGCGGGATCCAGCTCATGATCACCCGCGCGAGCACGATGAAGAAGAACACCTGCAGGACGACGGCCGCCAGCCCGATCGCGCTCATGCTTCGCCCAGTTCCCGCGTGCGCCGGTAGGCGGCGATGATCGCCTCCATCGTGCCGGCGCGCACCCCCTTCTCCTCCATCGCCCGCAGCCCCTCCGAGGTGGTGCCGCCGGGCGAGGTCACCATGTCGCGCAGCACGGCCGGATGCAAGCCCGACTCCTGCGCGAAGGCGGCCGAGCCCAGCGCCGTCTGGTAGACCAGCTCGGTCGCCGTCTCGCGCCGCATCCCGATCTGCACCGCCCCGTCGATCAGTGACTCCAGGAAGAGGAAAAAAAAGCCGGGCCCCGAGCCGCTGACCGCCGTCGCCATGTCGATGTGGCGCTCGTCGGGCACGAGGATCGCCCGGCCCAGCGTGTCGAGCATGCGCCCGACCAACTCCCGCTGCGCCTCCGTCACCTCCGGCGACGGCGTCCAGGCCGTCAGCCCCTGGCCGATCTGGGCCGGCGTGTTCGGCATCGCCCGCACGACCGCCCGGTGCCCCAGGCGCTCGCGCAGCGTGCGCATCGTCACGCCGGCCATGATCGAGACGACCAACTGCTCGGGCAGGACCAGCCCCTGCAGGGCGCCGCCCACGGCCGAGAAGTCCTGCGGCTTGACCGCCAGCACGACGACCGGCGCGCCGTCGGCGGCGGCGACGGCGTCACCCGTCGCGGCGACGCCGAGCTCCCGCTCCAACGCCTCGCGGCGGGGGGCGGCGACCTCGCAGACGGCGATCGCGCCGGCCGCGGCCAGCCCGCCGCCGATCAGCGAGCGGCAGATCGTCTGGCCCATGACGCCGCCGCCGACGACGCAGAACGCCTTGTCGGTCATTGTCAGGTCGGGCATGGCCGTCTCCGTCCCGCCTTAGGCGCGGCGATCGCCGAAGATCGCCCGGCCCAGCCGGACCATCGTCGCGCCCTCCGCGATCGCGACCTGGAAGTCATCGCTCATCCCCATACTCAGGTGGCCCGGGCCCAGGCGGCCCGTCTCGGCGTCGCGCAGGCGGCGCAACTCGCGGAAGACCGGCCGCACCGATTCCGCCTCCGCCGCCAGCGGCGCGACGGTCATCAGCCCCACGACGTCCAGCTTGGCCAGCGGCGCGATCGCGGTCAGCGCCGGCCCTACCTCGTTGGGGGCGAAGCCGTGCTTGCTCGCCTCTCCCGCGACGTTCACCTCCAGAAGCACCGGCGTGGGATGGGGCAGGCGTCGCTCCAGCGCGGCCGCGATCCGCAGCGAATCGACGCTCTCGATCATATCAAAGGCCCACCCGTGCTTCGCCTTGTTGGTCTGCAGGTGGCCGACCAGGTGGAAGCGCGGTTCCGCCGCGCCGGGGTCCGGCGCCGCGGCCAGCGCCTCGATCTTGGGCAGCGCCTCCTGCACGCGGTTCTCGCCGAAGACGCACTGCCCGGCCGCCATCGCCGCCCGCAGCGCCGCGACGGGGAAGGTCTTGGAGACCGCCACGAGTTCGATGTCGGCCGGGTCGCGCCCGGCCGCCTCCGCCGCCGCGGCGATGCGCGCCTGCACCGCGGCCAGGTTCCCGGCGACGTGTTCCCAATCCTGAGAAGACGAGTCCTGGGGCATCGCGCTCTAAGGGCTGCTGATACACAAACTAGGAATTCGCCTGATGTTCGGTCGATGCGTCGAGAAGAAGTTGAATGCGCTTGTAGGTTGCCTGAAATGCAAACGACCCTGCCGTCCCCCCGTCGATGAGATGGACCGTATCGGGAATGTCCAAGGCCGCCTGCTCCACATCACGGCCGCAGTGCTCGCGGAGCGCCACGAGAAGGTTGGCAAGAATGCACTCTAGGGCGAGATGCCGCCAGTACCGCTTCTCCTCATCAGGGTTACCCGGCAATGGGTTGTCCAAGCGCATCTCCTCGCGCCACTCACGTTCGATTCCCGCCAATCGATCAGGTTCAGTCATGATTGGTCCCTTCTCATGCAGCTAACGCTCACACCCAGCAGCGATGGTGTCCAGCACCGCCAGGGGGTAGGTGTCCGCCCAGCGCTTCCGTAGGGCGGCCCGTTCGTCCTCGTACGCCTGATTCAGCGTGGATGTCAGAAAACCGCCCTCCGCGCGCCGTCGGGCAAGCTCCGAGTCGGGGTCTTCTTCCCAGCCCCGCGCGATCTCAATGATCGCCTCCCGAAACTCTGCCCACGTCTCGTACTTCTCGGGCTCCAGAGGACGGAACTCATGGCTCCAGCGCACGTTCTCCCACGCCTGCTCGTCGATCTCGTACCAACCCGTCTCGTGCAGCGCGCACGCCATCCGCGCACCGTCCGGCTCCGGCTCCGGCCCCCACTGCCCATCAATCGTGCGCCAGGCCAGCGGCATGAAGGCGACACCGACCAGACCCACGCTCAGCAGGACCAGGAACCAGAGGCCCTGCGGGGTGGCCCGTGCAGTCTGCGCGACCAGGGCGAAAGGACGGCGCATGGTTGACGTGCCTACTGCGACGCGCGAGCAACCTTCAGGAGCGCTTCCGCCAGCGGAGGAGTGGACCCTGGCGCGAAGGCCACCCAACGTCGCACCGGGATAGGCGGATCGAGTCGTTGCATAGTGTCTTCAGACTCCCCACACGCCAGAAGCATGGCAACGAACTCAACTACAACCGATCCCGGATCGGGACCGGGTCGTAGGCGCACTTCTTCCTCGCACGTCAGTAGTTCCCACTTCGCCGTGTCAGCCATGATGCACTGCTTGCTTCGACTCTGCCGGCTCCCGCCGCAGCATTAGCGTCAGTGCCACCAACCGGTAGTGCGCGCCCTCGGCCACTTTGGGGGATTGGGCGTGCTCCTCGCGCATCTTCTTGGCAGAACTCACACATCAAACCCTAGCAGACGCCGCAGAGCTTGCAGCCGATCTCGGGCGGGGGGCAGGCGATGGTGAACTTCGATCGCAGGTGCTTGTCCCACTCGCGATTGAAGAAGCGGGCCGTGATGCCGGTGTCGACGCCGCTCCAGGGCATCGGCCCCTCGCCCCAGGGCAGCGGCCCGTCGAGGCCCCAGTCCGACGCCGCCCGCATCCAGGAGGCGCGCGAGTTGTCGGGCATCGAGAGGATCGCCGAGGTGAGGCGGCGGTCGGCCCGCGAGCAGATGTCGTCGATCCGCGCCCAGGCCGGGCTGTCGCCCCGCAGCACGACGCCCGTGCCCTTGAAGGCGTCGCGCAGCATCCGCAAGCGCCCGTCGACCACGCGCGCGTCGGTCTGGGGCAGGTGCTGGTAGGCGGTCGCCGGCTTGGGCACCAGCGGCCCGACGCTCATCACCAACTCCGTGCCGTGCCCGGCCGCGTCGAGGCGCTCCTTCATCTCGCGCCCCAGCCGCGCCATCTCGGCGACGTCCTCGTCCTCCTCCTCGGGCAGGCCGACCATGAAGTAGCACTTCATGCGCCGCATGCCCGCCGCCCCCACCTTCTCGGCCGCCTCGAGGATCTGGTCGTGCCCGACCGACTTGTTGATCTTGGTGCGCAGGCGCTCGCTGCCGGCCTCCGGGGCGACGGTCACGGTGCGCGTGCCGCCCTCGCTGAGCACGCCCAGCAGCGCCGGCGAGAGGTTGTCGACGCGCAGCGAGCTCACCGACACCTGCGCGCCCCGCCGGGCCGCCTCGACGGCCAGCTCGGGCAGGTCGGGGTGATCGGCGACGGCCGCGCCCAGCAGCCCCACCCGCGGCGACGACTCGAGCCCGCGCTCCACCTGGTCGAGCAGGCCCTCCAGCGGCCGGTAGCGCGGCGGCCGGAAGACGTACCCCGCGATGCAGAAGCGGCAGCCGCGGCCGCAGCCCCGCGCCGCCTCGATCAGCGTCATGTTCGACAGCTCGGTGTCGTCCGTCAGCACGGCCGACATCGCCTCGGTCTCGCCGATCTCGCGCACCCACTGCCGCTCGACGCCGCCCGGCGCGCCCAGCGCCGGCACGAACACGCCCGGCACCGTCGCCAGCGCCGCCAGCAGGTCGTCGCGGTTGCCCTCGACGCCGTCGCGGATCGTCTCCACGAGCTGGTCGAGGATCGGCTCCACCTCGCCGATGACGAAGGCGTCGAAGCAGTCCGAAAGCGGCATCGGGTTCGTGATCACGGCCGCGCCGCCGGCGATGACCAGCGGGTGGCGCTCGTCGCGGTGCGCGGCGAGGGCGGGCAGCCCCGCCGCCTGCAGCGACCGCACGACGTGGTAGTAGTCGATCTCGTAGGTCAGCGTGTAGGCCACGACCGGGAAGTCGGCGAGCGGTCGCTGCGACTCGATCGTCACGGCCGTGTCGGCCCGCTCGCCGGCCGGCGGCGGGTCGTAGAAGGCGCGCTCGCAGACGACGTCGGGCTTGGCGTTGAGCAGCCGGTAGATCACCTGCAGGCCCAGGTTGGACATGCCGATGCGGTAGCTGTTGGGGTAGACCAGCGCGAAGGGCAGCCGTCCGCCCCAGTCCTTGCGCACGGCGCCACGCTCCCGCGACAGCCGGGCCCGGGCCGTCGCCACGCTGGAGCGCTCGCTGCGTTTCGCCATGCCGCAACTATACGCATGCGTCGCGCGGACGCACCGGGTCTACGCTTCGTCCGCCGCCGGACGGGCGAATACCTGCTCCGCCCGCGAGCCGTCGCGGTAGACGGTGATGCCCTTGCAGCCCTCGCGCCAGGCCATCGCGAAGGCCGCTGCCACGTCCTCCCGGCGGGCCTCGCGGGGGAAATTGATCGTCTTCGAGACCGCGTTGTCGACGTGGCGCTGGAAGGCCGCCTGCATGCGCACGTGCCACTCCCAGCCGATCTCGTGCGCCGTCGCGAAGGTCCGCGCCGCCCCCGCCGGGACCGACGGTCCATCGGTCAGCCCCCCGCCCGACGCCAGATGCGCCGCCAGCTCGTCCGACCACCAGCCATCGCGCTCGGCCTGCCGGCGCAGGGCCGGATGCACGTCGCGCAGCCGTGTCAGCCGCCCGGGGTCGGCCGCGTCGAGGTAGTGGCGCCGGTCGTAGGCCAGCGCGAAGGCCGGCTCGATGCCGCCCGAGCAGCCCGCGATGATGCTGATCGTGCCCGTCGGCGCGACGGTCGTGCGGGTCGCGTTGCGATAGCGCGGCCCGCCCGGGTCGAAGATCGAGCCGTCCCAGGCCGGGAAGGCGCCCCGTTCCGCCCCCAGCGCCGCCGAGGACCCGTTGGCCCGCTCCTGCACGAACGCGGCCAGCTCCTCGCCCCGCCGCAGCGCCGCCTCCGAGTCGTAGGGCGTGCCCAGCGCGAAGAGCAGGTCGGCGAAGCCCATCACCCCGAGCCCGATCTTGCGCGTGCGCAGCGTCATCCGCTCGATCTCCGGCGAGGGATAGCGGTTCACGTCGATCACGTCGTCGAGGAAGCGCACGGCCACGTCGATCGCCTCGCCCAGCCCCTCCCAATCGACCCCCGCCCCATCGGCCGCGGCGAACTTCGACACGTCGATCGAGCCCAGCGTGCAGGATTCGTAGGGCAGGAGCGGCTGCTCCCCGCAGGGGTTCGTCGACTCGATCGGCCCCAGTTGCGGCGTGGGGTTGTCGCGGTTGACGCGGTCGAGGAAGACCAGGCCGGGGTCGCCGTATTCCCAGGCCTGGGCGGTGATCAGGTCGAGCAGCGCCCGCGCGTCGCGACGCCCCACCTCCTGGCCGCTGCGTGGGTTGACCAGCGCGACCTCGCCGTCGTCGAGCGCGGCCTGCATGAAGGCGTCGTCGACCGCGACCGAAAGGTTGAAGTTGCGCAGCGCGCCGCTCTCGTCCTTGGCCCGCACGAAGCGCTCGATGTCTGGGTGGTGTACGTCGAGGATGGCCATGTTGGCGCCGCGCCGGGCGCCGCCCTGCTTGATGGCGTCCGTGGCGGCGTCGTAGACCTCCATGAACGAGACGGGCCCACTGGCCACCCCGCGCGTCGTCTGGACGCGGTCGTTGCGCGGCCGCAGCCGCGAGAAGGCGAAGCCCGTGCCGCCGCCGCTCTGGTGGATCAACGCCGCGTGCTTGAGCGAGTCGAAGATGCCCGGCAGTGAGTCCTCGACCGGCAGCACGAAGCAGGCCGCCAACTGCTGCTGGGGCAGCCCGGCGTTCATCAGCGTGGGCGAGTTGGGCAGGAAGCGCAGGTCGCGCATCAGCGCGAAGGCCCGCTCGGCGAAGGCGTCCGGGTCGTCCCCGTAGGCCGCCTCCGCCTGCGACACGGCCCGCGCCACGCGGCGGAACATCCCCGAGGAGGTCTCCATCGCGCCGGACGCGTCGTCGCGGCGCAGGTAGCGCCGCTCCAGCACGAGGCGGGCGGCGTCGGTCAGCGCGGGTTCGGCGTGGGGATCGGGCGCGGGCGGCGGCATCGGACTCGCCTCGTCAGTCCGTGGCGGCCGGCGCGCCGGCGGCGCGGCGCGACCCCGGCCCGGCGTCGTTGGCGATGCCGGGCAGCGGCGGCTGCTGGGTGTCGGGTCGCGCGTCGTCCGCCGCGGCGGGCCGCTCTTGCTCGGCCGCCGCCAGTTCGCGACGCACCGCTTCCAGGTCGTCGGGCCGCCGGAAGACCGCGCCGAAGCGGAAGGCCGCCACCCGGTCGACCGCCTGCAGAGCCTCCCAGACCCACTCGCCGATCGTCGTGCCGGCGATCTCGGCCCGGCCCGTCTGCACCGCCCGCGTGCGCACCGCCTCCGCGATGCGGTCGATCTCCCCCTCGGGCAGCCCGCGCTTGGCCGCCGCCAGCCGGATGCCGCGCCGCACCTTGTCGTGTTGGAAGGGCTCCCGTCGCCCGTCGTGCTTCACGACCGCCGGCTCCAGCTCGGCGAGGCGCTCGTAGGTCGTGAAGCGGTGCTCGCAGAGTCCGCACGCCCGCCGCCGCCGGATCGCGTCCCGCGACGGGCGCGAGTCGATCACGTTCGTCTCGTCACTGCCGCACTGCGGACAGTCCATGCGCCGATCATAACCGCGTCGCGCCGGTGGGGGTCGGGGGCGGTCAGACCCCCGTCTCCGGGAGCTGAACCTCCAGGCTGATCAGCGATTCCCGCTTGGACACCGTGAGGCGGAAGTTGTCGAGCACATCGCGGCCCAGCAGCGAGGGCAGCGCCCGGCTGTTGGCGGTCGGTTCGATGAGTTCGATGAGCCCGTCCCAGTCGAGGGGGCCCAGTCGGTTGTCTATGAAGCGGATGGCGCCCAGCCGGACGATGACCCGGCACGTCCCTCCCAACCCGCTTACCGCCTTCAGCCTGGGGTCGCGCCTCCAGTCGAGGTCGGCGTAGCCAGGGAATGCGTCTTCCGCGTCGCTGGGGCTCAGGGTCGTGCTGGTCGAGCCCGTGTCGATGAGGAAGCGCACCCGCTTGGGTGGCGCGCCCGGGAACGATACCCAGGCTTTGACCGTGGCGGCGTTGGCGAAATCATCGAGGAATTCTCCCGCGATGCTCACACGATGAGGTTCTTCGGGAACTCCACGAGGTAGGCGCGCGCCGCTGCTCCGCTCTCTTCGGCGGAGATCGCATCGCGGTAATCCTCCAAGGTGGGGCAGTACCGGACGTTCTTCCCCCAGTCGCTGACGATCACGAACTCTTCGTAGTGCTCCCGAAGGGCGTCCGCCCGGATAGCGCTGAGTTTCCGCTCGTTCGCGTCATGCTCGGCGGTCAGTGCGGCGAGTTCCTTCGCCTCCGCCGAGTCGGGCGACCAGATTGTGATCGTCCCTTTCCCGGCTTTGAACGTCCTTGGTCCGACATCGGAAGTCGTCACGATGTTCCCTCCCGCAGTTGATGCCCACAGGATAGCGCGTCCGGACAAGGCCGTGTCCCCCCAGAAAAGAGTCGGGGGAGCGGCGCTATCTCCCAATGACGCCGCTCCCCCTGGTCGTGCTGGCTCGTGAGGAGCCAGTGAATTTGCGAGTCCGGCCCTCCTTTCCTGGTCGGCGGGATCTCCCGCCGGCGCCCTAGCGCGCCGCGACGCGTCGCCGGCGCAGGAAGGCGGGCAACTCCACGTCGTCGCTGGCCAGCCCGACCTCGTCGAGCAGGTCCGCCGACCAGCGGTCGTTCTCGATGGCGACCGGCGTCTCCTCCTCGACCTCGTGGCGGGTCGGGAAGCCGGTGGCGATCACGGTCATCACGACCTCGTCGCCGATGTTGGGCTTGACGGCTGTGCCGAAGATGATCTCCGCGTCGGGGTCGACCATCTCCTGGATGACCTTGGCGGCCATGTTGAGTTCCATCAGGCCCAGGTCGCCCGACGAGGTGACGTTGAACAGCACCTTGTGCGCGCCCGTGATGTCGGTCTCCAGCAGCGGGCTGGCGATGGCCGCCTGCGCCGCGTCGACGGCGCGGTTGGAGCCGCTGCCCCGGCCGATCGCCATCAGCGCCTGGCCGCCCTCGCCCATCACCTTCTTGACGTCGTTGAAGTCGAGGTTGATCTCGCCCGGCGTGGTGATCACGTCGGCGATGCCGCTGATCCCCTGGCGCAGGACGTCGTCGGCCAGCGCGAAGGCCTTGGTCGCCGATACCTCTTCGCCGACCAGGCTCAGCAGGCGGTCGTTGGGGATGGTGATGACCGTGTCGGCGTGCTTCTCGAGGCGATGCACGCCGGCCTGCGCCACCTGCCGCCGCTTCGCGCCCTCGAAGGCGAAGGGCTTGGTGACGACGGCGATCGTCAGCGCCCCGGCCTGCTTGGCGACCTCAGCCACGACGGGCGCCGCGCCCGTCCCGGTGCCGCCGCCCATGCCGGCCGCGACGAACACCATGTCCATGCCGCGCACGGCCTCCAGCAGGTCGGCCCGCGATTCGTCGGCCGCCTTCTCGCCCAGGGCCGGGTCGCCGCCGACGCCCAGCCCGCGCGACACCCGGTCGCCGACCCGGATCGCCTCCGGCGCGCGGCTGTGCTCCAACTGCTGCGCGTCGGTGTTCACCGCCATGAAGCGGACCCCGCTGATCCCCTCCTCGATCATCCGGTTGACGGCGTTGCACCCGCCGCCGCCGACGCCGATCACCTTGATCGGCGGCAGGCCGCCGTTCTCGTTTCCAGACATCCGGCTCTCCGTCTACCCCGCCACCAGTCGTTGGGGTCGTTGGTTGCCGGCCGGCGCGCTCCCCCAGTTGAGCCCGCCGGTGGGGGCGGTGGTGCTATTGCGGCAGAAAGACCCTCCCTAACCGGCCGACGCCGCGGAACAGGCCCAAGACACTGCCGCCCGCCGGCATGCGCAGCCGCAAGGGCTGCCCGATGGGTTCCATGAACGCTTCCGTCATCCAGCGCAGCACGCCCAGACTGGTCGCGTACGCCGGTCCCGACACTTGGTCCGCGAGGCCGTACACCTCGGGCACCTGGCCGATGCGCGCCGGCAGGCCGGTGCGGCGCTCGGCCAGGGTCGTGATGCCCTCCAGCTCCGCCGTGCCGCCGCCGATCACCAGCCCGGCCGAGATCGCCTCGATGTGCCCCGCCCGCTTCACCTCGCCCAGGGCCATGGAGAGGATCTCCTCGACTCGCGCCTCGACGATCTCCACGATCAGCCGCCGCGAGATCTCCCGCCGCTCCTCCTGCCCGAAGGCCGACAGCGTGACCGCCTCGTCGCCCGCGATCTGGTCCGACAGCGCCGCGCCGTACCGCGTCTTGGCCTGGTCGGCGACCATGAAGGGGCAGCGCAGTCCCGCGACGAGGTCGCGGGTGACGTGCGTGCCGCCAATCGGCAGCGAGGCCGTGTGCACGATGGCGCCGTCGACGTGCACGGCGATGTCGGTCGTGCCGCCGCCGATGTCGAGCGCGACGACGCCCTCCTGCTGCTCGTCCGGGTCCAGCACGGCCGAGGACATCGCCACGGGCCCGGCGATCAGCGCCTCGACCTGCACGTCCGCCCCCTCGACGCACTTCATCACGTTCTGCAGCGCGTTCACGCCGCCCGTCACGATGTGCATCTCCACGTCGAGCCGCTGCCCGTGCATCGCCACCGGGTCCGTCACGCGGTCCTGCCCGTCGACGACGAAGTAGCGCGGCAGCGCGTGCATCAGCTCGCGGTTGCTCTTCAGGCTGACGTTGCGCGCCGCGTCGATCACGCGCTGCGCGTCGTCGGGGCTGATCGGCCGGCCGACATCGGGCACGGCCACGATGCCGCGGTTGTTGAGCGACGAGAGGTGCGCCCCGGAGAGGCTCACGCCGGCCGAGAGGATGCGCGTTCCCGAGGCCCGCTCCGCCTTCTCGATCGACAGGTTGATGGCCTCCGTGGCCTGGCCGATGCTGCTGATCTGCCCCTTCTCGATGCCCGCCGAGGGCACCACCCCCGCTCCCAGGATGCGCAGCATCCCGCCCTCCGAGGCGTCGCCCACGATGGTGGCGATCTTCGTGCTGCCCAGATCGATGGCCGCGATCGCGTGTCCTCTGACCATCTCCGTCTCCTTACTCCCTCGCGCCCGCGGCGCGGCTCCGACTCGACTGCGCGCGCGTGGCGCGCCTACGACGGGTCGCCCCCCACCACGCCCTCCGGCGTGATCCGGGTCGCCCGGCCTAAGCCCAAACCGATCTCCACGGCCGGCCGCGTGCCGAAGCGCAGGTCGGCCGTCAGCAGCGGTTCGCCCCGCCGCTGCGCCTCGAACTCCAGCTCTTGCCAGACCGAGTACTTGAACTCGAAGCCCTGTGCGTCGCCGAAGGTCACCCGCCCGTGGCGCGTGACCACCGTCAGCCCCTGCCGCAGCGACCACTCGAACGCCACGATCTCCGGGCCGTTGCGCGGCACGCCGGCCTCCTCGATGCGCTGGATCAACTCCACCGCGTCGAGGCCGACGTGCGTCCCCGCTCGGATCGCCGGCAGCGACGACACCTGCCGCACGATGATGCTGTCGGGCGGCGCCTCCAGCCCGTCCAGGACGACGCCCTCGCGGTCGACGGCCCAGACCTCGCCTTGCGCCATCCAGCGCACCCAGGGCGTGCGCTCCCAGACGTGCACGTGGATCGTGTTGGGCCACTCGCGCCGCAGCGAGGCGTCGTGGATCAGCGGCTGCTCGCGGATGCGCGCGCGGGCCGCGTTGAGGTCGGCCAGCAGGATGTTTTCGCCCGTCACCGCGGCCAGCTGCGCGATCGCGTCGGGCGACACCCGCTCCGACCCGCTCACCGTGACCGTGCGGATCTCCATCATGCGCGAGTTGAGCACCGCGATCGCGCCCGCCGCCGCCGCCGCCAGGATCAGCAGCACGATCAGCGTCAGCCAGGGCGGACCTCCGCCCTGGGCCTCGTCGACCTCCGGCGGCGCCAGCGTGCCCTCGGCCGTCGTAGCCGCTTGGTCGCGGTAGAGCGGGTCGCTGGGTGTGACGCTCTCCGTGAAGGCGCCCCGGTTGAACGGCGTCGGCCGGGTCGGCTCAGGCATCGGCCCGCCTCCCCTCGGCGCGCTCCAGCGCCAGCCGCGCCAGCCGCTCGATGAGCGCCGGGAACGACAGCCCGGCCGCCTCCCACAGCCTCGGGAACATGCTCGCGCTGGTGAAGCCGGGCAGCGTGTTGATCTCGTTGACGAACAAGTCGTCCTCGCCGCGCAGGAAGAAATCGACCCGCGCGAAACCGGCGCAGTCGATCGCCTCGAAGGCCGCTACCGCGAGGGCGCGCGCCCGCTCCGCCACCGCCGGCGCGACGTCGGCCCGCACGATCAACTCCGTCTCCGGGTCCTCGTATTTGGCGACGTAGTCGTAGAAGTCGCGGCCGGTGCGGATCTCGCCCGGCGGCGTCGCCTCGGCCCCGCCGCCCTGCGACGCCGGGCGCTCCAGCACGGCGCACTCCAGTTCCCGCCCCTCGATCCCCTCCTCAACGACCACCTTGTGGTCGAAGCGCAGCGCCTCGTCGACGCCCGGGCCGATCGCCTCGCGGTCGTGGATCTTCACCACGCCCACGCTGCTGCCCGAGTTCGCCGCCTTGGCGAACAGCGGCGCCGGCATCGCGGCCAGCGCCCGCTCGATGTTCTTCCGATCCGACGTCCAGGCCGTCGCCGTCACAACCTGCGTGCGCGGCAGCGGCAGCCCCGCCGCCGCAAAGGCCGCCTTCATCAGTGTCTTGTCCAAGCCGATCGCCGAGGCGGCGACCCCCGCCCCCACGTAGGGCCGGTCGCAGAGTTCGAGCAGCCCTTGCAGGCTGCCGTCCTCGCCGGTCCGGCCGTGCACGAGCGGGAAGGCAAGGTCGATATCGGCCAGCGCCGACAGGGCGGCGGGCGTGGCCAGCAGGCCGCCGCGCGGGCCCGAGGCCGCCGGTACGCACTCCGGCGCGCCGCGGTCCATCGCCGCGACCAGCGCGTGCGACGCCGCCGCATCGTGCCACGACCCGTCGCGCCCGATGGCGACCGGGACCGCGGCGATGCGCGCCGGGTCGGCCGCGGCCAGCACCGCCCGCGCCGATCGCACGGAGATCGTGTGCTCCGTCGAGGCGCCGCCGAACAGCACCGCCATGCGCAGGGGGATCCCGCGATCGGGGGACACGCGAGCGTCGCTCATGCCGCGCCCCCCGCGTGCTCGCCGACCAGCGTCACCTCGCGCTGCAACTCGACGCCGAACTGCTCGTGCACGCGGCGCCGGGCCAGCTCGATCAGCGCCGCCACGTCGGCCGCGCGGGCCGCGCCCGTGTTGAGGAAGTAGTTGGTGTGCTTCTCGCTGATCTGCGCGTCGCCGATGCGGTGGCCGCGCAGCCCCACCTGGTCGATCAGCCACCAGGCGGGCCGGCCGCCGGCCGCTTCGGCGGGCGGGTTCTTGAAGACCGAGCCGGCGTTGCGGCCGCGCGGCGCCGATCGCTTGCGGCGTTCCTCCAGCGTCGCGATGCGGGCCAGGGCCGCGTCGGCGTCGCCGGCCTCCAGCGCGAATTCGAGGTCGGTGATCACCCGATCGCCCAGCCGGCCGCGTGTGAACGCGCTCGATCGGTAGGCCAGTCCAAGCTCGGCTGCGTCGAGGCGGGCCGCCGCGCCGCCCGGCTCGAACGTGTCGATCGAGACCAGCACGTCGGCCAGGCAGCCGCCGTAGGCGCCGGCGTTGTAGACCACCGCCCCGCCCAGTGTTCCGGGGATGCCCGCCGCCCACTCGAGCCCGTGCAGGCCCGCCCGCGCCGTCGAGCGGGCCAGCCGTGCGAAGGACGCGCCCGCCTCGGCCCGCAGCCGCACCTGGCCGCCGACCGCCTCGGGCTCGTCCACGGCGTTCGCCTTGTTCTCGATCACGATGCCGCGGATGCCGCCGTCGCCGACGAGGATGTTCGAGCCCGAGCCGAGAATGAAGCGCGCCAGTCCCGCGTCGGCCGCGACCTGCGCCGCCCGGCGCAGCGCTTCGCGGTCGTGCACGCGCGCGTAGACGTCGGCCGGGCCGCCGACGCCGAACGTCGTGTGCCGTGACATCGGCTCCTGCTCCCGCACGACGCCCCCGCCCGCCTCGACGATCGATCGCATCCGCGTCAGCACGCGCGTCGCGCTCATCGGGCACGCAGCCGTTCCAGGACGTCCGGGCCCGCCCGCTCGACGCTGCCCGCGCCCATCGCGACGAAGACGTCGCCCGGCCGCAGCCGCGCCGCCGCGGCCTCCGCCGCCCGGTCGAGGCCGCCCACGTACTCCGCCGCGGGCTGCGCGATCTCGGCCGCCAGCGCGACCGCGTCGATGCCCGCCTCGGGCGCTTCTCGGGCGGCGTAGGTGTCGGTCATCAGCAGCGCGTCGATCCCCGCGAAGGCCGTGCGGAAGCCCTCCAGCAGGTAGGCCGAGCGGCTGTAGGTGTGCGGCTGGAAGAGCACCAGCGTGCGCCGCCCCGGGTAGCGATCGCCCAGCGCGGCGATCGTCGCCTCGATCTCGCGCGGGTGGTGCGCGTAGTCGTCGATCACGGTCACGCCGGCCGCCTCGCCCAGCAACTCGAAGCGGCGCCGCACCCCCCGGAAGTCCGCCAGCGCCCGGCGCGCGTCCGCCGCCGCCACGTCCTCCTCCGCCGCCATCGCCAGCGCCGCCAGCGCGTTGCGCCGGTTGTGCGCCCCCGGCGCGCGCAGATCTAGGCCCTCGGCCGCTTCGTCATGAAGTGCGAATGTCTCGACGCGGAGGTCGGGCCGCTCCCGCCGCACGCGCGCGGCCACGCCCATCGCGCAGGCCGACTCCGCCCCCACCACCAGCCGCCCGCCCGGTTGCAGCGTCCGCGCGTACGCCGCGAAGGCCTCCGCCAGCGCGGCGGCGTCGCCGTAGTAGTCGAGGTGGTCGGGGTCGATGTTGGTGATCGCCGCCACCGACGGCGCGTAGTGGTGGAAGGCCCGGCCGTACTCGTCGGCCTCCAGGACCATGGGGCCGTTGCCCCAGGCGGCGTGCCAGGGCAGGTCCATCGACTCGCCGCCCAGGATGTAGCCGGGGTCGCGACCGCCCGCGCGCAGGATCAGCGTGAGCATCGTCGAGACCGTCGTCTTGCCGTGGCTGCCGCCCACCGCGAGCACTCGCCGCCCCGCGACGAGCCGCGCGACCATCTGCGCCCGCGTGATCGTCTCGATCCCCGCACCGGCCGCGGCCACGATCTCGGGGTTGTCGTCTCGCACGGCGACGGTGCGCACGACCAGCGCCGCGCCGCAGACGTTGTCCGCGTCGTGGCCGGCGCGGATCGTCGCGCCGCGCGCGGCCAGCGCCTCCGTCAGCCGGCTGAGCGCGAGGTCGGAGCCGCTGACCGAGCCCCCCGCGTCGAGCACGAGGCCCGCCAGCGCGCTCATGTGGATGCCGCCCACGCCCACGAAGTGGACGCGGCCCTCGGGCAAGCCGTGGCCGATCGGCCGCGCCGTCATCGCCGCGCCTCCCAGATGGCCCGTGCGATGTTGCGCGCGGCGTCGGGCTGCGCCGCGGCCGAGGCCCGCTGCCGCATCCCGTCCAGCCGATCCGCGTCGGCCAGGATCTCGCGCACCAGCGGCAGCAGCGTCTCGGGCGTCTCCGCGTCCTCCACCACCACCGCCGCGCCGGCCTCCTCGAGCGTGCGGGCGTTGGCCAGCTGATGCCCGCCGGCCATCGGCAGCGGCACGAGGACCGCCGGCAGGCTCGTCGCCGGGTACTCGCCGAGGATCGACGCCCCCGCCCGCGACACGGCCAGGTCGGCCGCCGCCAGCGCCATCGGGAAGTCGTCACCCAAGTATTCGAAGGGCCGGTAGCGGTAGCCCAGCGTGGGTGGCAACGCATCGCGCAACTGCACCATGCGGCGGTAGTCGCCCGGGCCCGTGACGTGGATGATCTGCGCCGTCTCGAGCCAGCCGGCCAGGTCGGCCGCCAGCGTGTCGTTGATCCGCCGCGCGCCCTGCACGGCCCCCGCGACGAGCACCGTCGGCGAGCCGTTGAGGTCGAAGTGCGCCCGCGCCATCGGCCGGTCCACCTCGGCGAACACCGACCGCAGCGGGTAGCCGGTGACCACCGACTTGCCGCGCGGCGCGCCGCCCAGCGACGAGGCGTGGGTCAGGCAGACGCGCGTCGCGACGCGGTAGATCTGGCGCACCGCCCAGCCCGGCTCGATGTCGGGCTGGTAGAGGATCACCGGGATGCGCAGCAGCCGGCCTGCGATCGCGACCGGCACGCTGGCGAAGCCGCCCGTCACGAGCACGGCGTCGGCGCGGAAGCGGCGCAGCGCCCAGGCCGCGTCCCAGACGCCCAGCGCCAGCGCCCCCAGCGACCACAGCTGCGCGACGATGTTGCGGTCGCGCACGGGACGCGCCGACACGTCGCGGAAGGGCACGCCCGCGTCGCGCGCCAGCGTCGCCTCGACGCCGGTCGCTCGGCCCAGGTAGAGCAACTCCACCTCATCTTTTGTGCAGGCCGAGAGCGACTGCGCGACGGCCAGCGCCGGGAAGACGTGGCCTCCGCTGCCGCCGCCGCCGAGCGCCAGTCTCATGATCCACCTCCCGCGTCGCGCGGTACCGAGCGTGGTGTGAAGTCCTGCCCGCGCCGCGCGACGACCCCCTCGTCGTCGATGCGGCCCACGCCGAAGCGCGAGACGCTGACCAGCAGCCCCGCGCCGGCCAGCGTCGCCACCAGCGCCGAGCTGCCGAAGGAGATGAACGGCAGGGGGATGCCGGTTAGCGGGATCGTGCGGGTGATGCCGCCCATGTTGAAAAAGGCCTGCAGGGTGATCCAGGTCACGATGCCGATCGCGAGCAGCGTCCCGAACTTGTCGGGCGCGCGCTGCGCGATGCGGATGCCGCGGTAGGCCAGGAAGGCGAAGAGCAGCAGCACGAGGATCGTGCCGATGAAGCCGATCTCCTCGCCGATGATCGCGAAGACGCCGTCGGTGTGGGCCGAGGGGACGTAGAAGAACTTCTGGCGGCTCTCGCCCAGGCCGACGCCCGTCAGGCCGCCGCTGCCCAGCGCGATCAGCAGTTGCAGCACCTGGAAGCCGCCCGCCTCCGGGTCGGACTCGGCCGCGACGAACTGCGTGAAGCGGTCGAGGCCGTAACCGGCGATCGCGACGATGCCGAAGAGCACGCCGCCGCCCATCACGGTCAGCGCCGCGATGTGCCGCAGCGCCGCCCCGGCGACGAAGAACATGATCCCCGCGATCGCCGTGATCGCGATGCCGGTGCCCAGGTCGGGCTCCGCCATCAGCAGGAAGCCGAGGAAGCCCACGATCAGCGAGAACGGAACGAGCCCCAGCGTCAGGTGGCGGATGGCGTCGCCGCGGCTGGCCAGCCAGGCAGCGACGTAGATCACGACCGCCAGCTTCGCGAACTCCGAAGGCTGCACGGCCGGCGTCCCGCCGATCTGGATCCAGCGGCGGGCCCCGTTCTGCTCGATGCCGATGCCCGGCACCAGTACCGCCATCAGCCCCACCACGGCCACGATCATGAACAGCGGGCTCAGCGCCCGCAGGCGCCGGTAGTCGAGCCGCGCCAGCAGCAGGAAGGCGAGCGCGCCCAGTCCGGCCCCTTGCAACTGCCGGATCGCGAAGTGGTGCGGGTCGCCGTAGAGTTCCTGCCCCATCACGAAGGACGAACTGAGCACGAACACCAGGCCGATCAGCGTCAGCGCCAGCACGGTGGCGATCAGCGCCCAGTCGGGCGAGCCCGCCGCGCGGCGGCCAACCGCCGCCTCGTCGCTGACGATGCGGCCCGCGACCGCCGGCTCGCGTCGCGTGGCGGGAGCGCCCGGCCCCAGCACCTCAGCCCGCGCCATCGGCCGCCTCCTCCCCACGCGCCAGCGCCCGGAAGTGGTCGCCGCGGGCGGCGAAATTCGGATAGGCGTCGAACGACGTGCCGGCGGGCGAGAGCAGCACCGTGTCGCCCGGCCGCGCGATCGCCCGCGCCGCCGCGACGGCGTCGGCCAAGTCGTCGTACGTGACGACCGAGGGCGCCGCGCCGGCGGCCCGCAGCGCATCGGTGAAGGCTGCGCCGGCCTCGCCGAAGCCCACGGCGGCACGCAGCCGGCCGTGGGCCGCCTCAGCCAGCGGGGCGAGCGGCAGCCGCTTCTCGCGGCCACCGAGCAGCAGCACGATCGGCCCCTCCAGCGCCCGCAGCGCCGCGACGGTCCGCTCCGGCGTCGTCGCGATGGAATCGTCCACGTAGCGCACGCCGCCGCTCTCGGCGACGGTCTCCAGCCGGTGCGGAACGCCGGTGAAGCCGCGGATCGCGTCGGCCATCGCTGCGGGCGGCAGCCCCCAGGCGCCGCCGATCGCGACGGCCGCCAGCACGTTGTCGCGGTTGTGCGCGCCCGGCAGCCGGATGTCCGCCGCCGGGCAGACGTCGTGCTGGGCGTCGCCGTCGCGCCAGACGATGCGGTCGCCAGCGATCGTCGCCCCCGGCCCGTCGAACGGCCCCATTCCCGGCCCCATTCCGAAGTGATGGACCGTCGCCGGCGTGTCGGCCGCGAAACCGGCCGCTACGGGCTCGTCGGCGGGCAGCACGGCCAGGTCGCCCGGCCGCTGCCAGCGCACGAGGTTGCGCTTGAGGTCCACGTAGTCGTCCCAGCCGAACTGGTCGAGGTGGTTGGGCGTCACGTTGAGCACGGCCGCCAGCTGGGGACTGCGGTCCGTGCGCATCAGTTGCGTGTGGCTGATCTCCAGCACGGCTGTCGTGTCGGGGCCGATCTCGTCCAGCGCGCTGAGTAGCCCGCGGCCGATGTTGCCGCCCACGAAGGCCGGGCGCCCGGCCGCATCGAACATCGCCCCCACTAATGAGGTGACCGTCGTCTTGCCGGCGCTGCCGGTGATGCCGATGACCGGCGCGGGGCAGCGCTGCAGGAAGAGGCGCATCATCGCCGTGACGGGCACGCCGGCGTCGCGCGCGGTGGTCAGTAGCGGCAGGTCGCCGGGGACGCCCTGGCTGGCGAACAGCGCATCGACGCGCGCCGCCAGGCCGGGGTTGTTGCCGCCGGCCTCGATCGCGACGGGGATGCCGCCCAGCGCCCGGATCGATGCGCGCAGCGCGTCGATCGGCTTGCGCTCGGACACCACGATCTCCGCCGCCCCCTCGCGGTGCAGGAAGCGCACGATATCAATCCCCTCGACGCCCAGCCCCACGACGCCCACGCGCAGCCCGGCGAAGCGCAGCGGATCGCCCGGTGCGGCCCCGGAGGGGCGCGGCGCACGGCGATCGGGGGCCGGGGCGGTCATGGTGGTCATCGCCTGCGCTTCCCGTGGGGTTTCGTATCGTGTTGCATCGCTCAGACCTGCAGGGCCAGCGCGACACCGAGGATCGCCCCCGCGATCCCGAGCAGCCACGCCCGCGTGACGACTTGCGGCTCGGACCAGCCGAGCAGTTCGAAGTGGTTGTGCAGGGGCGCCATGCGCAGTACGCGCCGCCCGCCGGTCAGCTTGAAGTAGCCGATCTGGACGATGTCGGAGCCCGCCTCGAGCACGAAGACGATGCCGATGATGGGCAGCAGCAGCCAATGCCCCGTCATCAGCGCCACGATGGCCAGCGTGCCGCCCAGCGCCAGCGCCCCCGTGTCGCCCATGAAGACCTGCGCGGGGTGCGCGTTGTACCAGAGGAAGCCCAGCGTCGCGCCGACCGTCGTGAAGGCGAAGCGGACCAGGAAGTCCTGCTCCTGCCCGACGGCGATCACGCCGTAGGCCGCGAAGGCGATCGCCAGTGTGCCGCCGGCGAGGGCGTCCATGCCGTCGGTGATCGCGACCGAGGTCGTCGTCGCCAGGATCACCAGCACGGCGATGGGGATGTAGAACTCGCCCAGCGAGTACTGCCCCAGCCAGGGCACGTTGATGCTCTCCGTGTCGAGCCCGTAGAACAGGACCAGCGCCGCCCCCAGCGCGAAGAGCACGAGCAGCCCGACCTTCAGCCGCCAGCTGAGCCCCCATTGCACGCGCCCGTGCAGCGTGCCGAAGTCGTCGAGCAGGCCGATGCCGCCCAGCACGACGATCGCCACCAGCGGGAGCAGGATCGACTCGCGGCCGACGACGTTGGTGGCGACCGTCAGGATGGCCACCGTTGCGAAGATGATCAGCCCGCCCATGGTGGGCGTGCCGGCCTTGACGTGGTGCGTGTCGGGCCCCTCGTCGCTGATCGCCTTGCCGATCCCGCGCTGTCGCAGGAAGGCGAGCAGCGGCCGCCCGATCGCCAGCGCGATGACGAACGCGATTCCGGCCGTCGCCAGCGAGAACGTCGTCATGGCGCGCGCTCCTCGCCCGCCGCGGCCGGGGCCGGGCGCTGCGCGGGTCCGGGCGGCGTGATCAGCGCCGCGACGACCGTCTCCAGCGCCAGCCCGTGCGACGCCTTGACCAGCACGACGTCGTCGGCGCCGAGTTCGTTGCGCAGCAACTCCGTGGCCTCGGCCTTGTCGGCGAACCACTGGATCTCGCGGTGGCCCGCGTCCCAGGCGCCGTCGGTGATGCCGCGCGCCCGCTGCCCGATGGCGATCAGCCGCTGGCAGCGCCCCACCGCGTACTCCCCCACCGCCCGGTGCGCCGCCACCTCCTCCTGGCCCAACTCCAGCATGTCGCCCAGCACGGCGATGCGATGTCCCTGCATCCCGGCCAGCAGGTCGAGCGCGGCCCGCATCGACAGCGGCGCCGCGTTGTAGGTGTCGTCGAGGATCGTCGCGCCCGAGTAGGCCCGGCGCGGCTTCAGGCGGCTGCCGGCGTGCAGCCGGCTCAGCGCCTCGGCCGTCTCGACCGGCGACAGCCCCGCCACGTGCCCGACGGCCGCCGCCGCCAGCGCCGTCATCGCGTGGTGCGCGCCGGCCAGCGGCGTGCGCACCGCGATGGGCTGGGGGGCGTCCGGCAGGTGCAGCGAGAAGGCGACCCCGTCCAGCCCGTGCGAGACGACGTCGGTCGCGCGCACGTCGACGTCGTCGCCGCGGCCGAAGAGCAGCGTGCGGGCCGCGGTGCGGGTGCGCATGCGGCGCACCCGTTCGTCGTCGCCGTTGAGGAACGCCACCCCCTCGGGCGGCAGCGAGGCCGGCAGCAGCCCCTTGATCTGCTCCGTCGCCTCGATCGAGCCGAAGCGCTCCAGGTGCGTGGGCCCGACGTTCGTGACGATGCCCATGTCCGGCGTGCCCACGTCGACCAGCAGTTCCATCTCCCGCCGGTCGTAGGGGCCCATCTCGATGACGGCCCACTCGTGCGAGGGCGACAGCCCCAGCAGGGCGAGCGGCAGTCCGATGTCGCTGTTGAAGTTGCGCGGGCTCTCCAGCGTCTCGTAGCGCGAGCGCAGCACGGCCGCGACGGCCTCCCGCGTCGTCGTCTTGCCCACGCTGCCGGTGATGCCGATCACCCGCGCCGACTGCGCCGTCCGCCAGCGCTTCGCTGCCTGCTGCAGGGCGTGCAGGGTGTCCTCGACCAGGAAGACGGCCACGCCCGCCGGCAGGTCGGGCGGCTGCACGCGGGTGAGCAGGCCCGTCGCGCCGCGCTCCACGGCGTCGGCGAGGAAGCGATGCCCGTCCGTCTGCTCGCCGCGCAGCGCCACGAACAGCGACCCCGGCGTCACCTTGCGGGAGTCGATCACGATGTCGTTGAAGGGCGCCGCCGTCGAGGCGGGGTTGCCGTTGCAGAGCAGCGGGCCCAGGCAGGCGGCCAGTTGGCGCGGACCGATCATCCCGTCCCCACCCCTTCCGGCGCATCGAGCGGCTCCGCGACCTCGAACCCCTCCGTCGTGGCGGCGTCCTCGGCGACGCCCGGCCCGGTCTCTCCGGGTGCGCCCTCCGCCGGCGGGTCGAACAGGTCCGGCTCCGCGATGTAGGCCGATGGGTGCACGCCCAGCAGCGGCAGCACGTCGGCCAGCAGCGCCGAGAAGACCGGCGCGGCCACGACGCCGCCGTAGATCTCCCCCTGCGGCCGGTCGAGCTTGACCAGGATCACGACCCGCGGGTCCTCGACCGGCGCGAAGCCGGCGAAGGAGGCGATCGACTCGTCCTCCAGGTAGACCCCGTTCTCGACGACGTCGGAGGTGCCCGACTTGCCCGCGACCGGCCAGCCCGGCGTCTGCGCCGGATGCGCGCTGACCCCGTCGACGACCGCCTGCATCATCCGCCGCAGGCTGGCCGCCGCCTCCTCGCTGATCACGCGGCCGTCGCTGACGACGGGGAAGTCCTGCACGCCGTCCTTCGTGATGATCGAGCGCACGATGCGCGGCTGCAGCAGCTCGCCGCCGTTGGCGATGGCGGCGTAGCCGCGCACGATCTGCAGCGGCGTCACGGAGATTCCCTGGCCGAAGGAGTTGGTCGCCAGGTCGACCTCCGACCAGAAGATGTTGCCGGGCTGCTTGAGGATGCCCGGCGACTCACCGCTCAGCCCCGAGCCCGTCGTCTGGCCGAAGCCGAAGGCCGTGACGTAGTCGTAGAAGCGGTACGAGCCCAGCTCCGTCGCCACCCAGGCCGTGCCGGTGTTCAGCGAGCGCTGCAGCACCTGCGTCATCGTCTGGCGGCCGTGGAAGGAGAGGTCGAAGTTGCGGATCGTCCGGGCCCCGACCACGATCGCGCCCGTATCGATGAACGTCGTATGCGGCGAGACGATGCCCGCGTCGAGCGCGGCCGCCATGGTGAACACCTTGAACACCGAACCGGGCTCGTACATGTCGGTCACGGCGCGGTTGCGGATCAGCGTCAGGTCGGTGCTGGGGTCGGCCAGGTTCAGCTTCTGCACGTTGAACGTCGGCGAGGCCGCCAGCGCCAGGATGTCGCCGGTCTTGGGGTCCATCATCAGGATCGTGCCGCCGCGCGCGCCGGTGTCGGCCAGGGCCTGGGCCAGGTGCCGCTCGGCGATGCGCTGCAGGCCCTTGTCGATCGTCAGCACGAGGTCCGCGCCGGCCTCGGTCGCCGTGCGCGCCTGCGCGCCGAAGGGGATCGGGTTGCCGATGCTGTCCCGCTCGAAGACGAGCAGCCCCGGGCTGCCGGCCAGGATCGAGTCGAAGTCGAACTCCACGCCCGAGAGGCCCTGGTTGTCGCGCCCCACGAAGCCCAGCAGCTGGCTGGCGAGGCCGCCCTCCGTGTAGCGGCGCAGGCTGGCCGGCGTCACCTTGACGCCCGGCAGCCCGGCGGCGGTGATCGTCTCGCCCAATCCGAAGGGCACGTTGAGCGCCAGCAGCACGTCGCGTCCTCCGCCCGTGCCCACCACGGCGCGGATCGTCCGCTCCGGCACCCCCAGCAGCCGCGACAGCGCCTCGACCGCCTGACGCTCGTTGGTCGGCTCCAGTTCCCAGGCCTGCCGGTCGACGTGAATCTCGAAGGTATCGACGCCGGTGACCAGCGGCAGCCCGTTGCGATCGAGGATCGCCCCGCGCGGCCCGGCCACCTCCTGCGCCCAGAAGTGGGCCTCGTGCGCCTCGGCTTCGAACTGCGGGTGGTCGAGGATTTGGACGTGCACCAGCCGCAGGCAGAGCAGCACCCCGAAGAGGACGAACACCGTCGCCACGAGCCGTAGTCGCCAGGGACTGAGCCCCGCCCGCTGCATGGCTCCTCAACTCCCCCGCCGCGGGCCGCGCCGCCACGCGTCCCCGGCGGAACCGATTCCCAGGCGCGGCGGCCGCACGACCAGACCCGCCGCGCCGCTCCCTGTCGCACGACCTAGCGCACGATCAACATCTCCAGCAGACGCTGCCACCAGGCGGCGTCCGGCGGCGCGGCCTCGGCCCGGCGCGGGAGAAATCGCGCGGGCAGCAGGCGCTCCGGCGGCGGCGTGTCGACCGTGAGCAACACTGTGGGGCGGGCCGGGGTGAGCCCCAGCCGCGTCTCGGCGACGACCGCGACGCGTTCCAGCGAGGTCAGCTCGCCGACCTGGGAGGCCAGCGCGCGCACCTCGGCCTGCGCGGCGGCGCGATGGCGCTCCAGGGCGCGCAGCTCGGCGCCGGTGGCGGTGGCGTCGCTCGATTGCAGGACGGGCAGGGCGGCGGCGGTCGCCAGCCCCACGACCCCCACCCAGATCCAGAGCGGCAGCCGGGCACGACGAATCGGCGGGGGAACCCGCATCGCGGCCCGCCGCGCCACGGGGAGCGGCATGGCCTGTGCGCCGGGCACGGCTAGCGCGCCTCGGCCGCTCGCAGGCGCGCGCTGCGGCTGCGAGGGTTGCGCTCCACTTCGGCGGCGCTGGGGCGCACCACCTTGCGGGTCAGGACCCGGAACGCGGGCGCGTCGCCCAGCGACGCGTCGCGCAGAAACTGCTTGACGAGACGATCTTCCAGCGAGTGGAAGCTGATGATGACGAGGCGGGATCCAAAGCCGAGCAGGCTGCGGGCCAGGGCAAGGAGGTCGCCCAGGCGCCGAAGCTCCTGGTTGACCGCCATGCGAAGGGCCAAAAAGGTTTTGGTGGCGGGGTGAACTCTACTAGAAGTACTGGCTTTGCGGCCCTTCCCCGCAGCCTGCTCGACGGCTTTGGCAAGATCGGTCGTGGTCGCCAACGGTCGGCGGGCCACGATCTGGCGGGCGATGCGGCGCGAGCGCCGTTCATCGCCAAGGCGATAGAGGAGGTCGGCCAGATCGGCCTCCTCATACTCATTCACAATCGCCGCGGCGGTCAGATCCGCCGACGGCGACATGCGCATGTCCAGGGGGCCGCTCGCGCGGAAGGAGAAGCCCCGCTCGGGCGTGTCCAGCTGCAGGCTCGACACGCCCAGGTCGCAGAGCAGCCCGTCGGCCGGGACGACCCCGGCTGCGGTCGCGGCGTCCGCGATCTCGTCGAAGTAACGCTCCGAGAAGCGCGCGCGGTCGCCGTAGCCGGCCAGCCGCGTCCGCGCGATCGTCAGGGCGGCCGGGTCGGCGTCGTTGGCCAGCAGGCGGCCGTCCGGCGCCGAGGCCTTGAGGATGGCGGCGCTGTGGCCGCCCGCCCCGGTCGTGCAGTCGATGTAGCGGCCGCCGGGCCGCACGTTCAGGTAGGCCAGCGTCTCGTCGGGCATGACGGGCGTGTGCGGGGCGCCGCTCATGACGTCGCCTCCCCACCGCTGGCTTCGAGGTTCTCCGAGTACTCGCTCTCGACGACCGCCGATTCGCGCTCCCAAACCTCGGGACTCCAAATCTCCAAGCACTCGCGCCGTCCCAGCAGCACGGCCTGTCCCGTCAGCTGCGCCGACTCGCGGAAGCGCGCCGGGATGAGGATGCGGCCCTGGCCGTCCAGTTCCACCTCGCTCGAGCGGCCGTAGAGCGCCCGGCGGAGGCGGCGGCCACGCTGCTGGCTGGCCGGCTCGCTGGTCATCTGCTCCGCCGTGCGATCGAATTCCGCAGCGGTATACAGTTCCAGACAGCCGTCCGCGCCCTGCGTGACGACGCCGCCCTCGGCGAACGTCGCCCGATAGCGCGCCGGCACGGCCATCCGGCCGCGATTGTCCAGGGAGTGAGCGAAGGTGCCGCGGAAGGCCAACGCGCAACATCCGTTTCCGGTCGCTTTCCTGGGGGAAGAGGAGTTCGGTTCCCCTGTGAAGACCTCCGACCAAGGTCCCCACTTCTCCCCACAACAGGACACATCGTGCCACTATCCCCCCGCACTGTCAACACCTTCGTCAAGACTTCGCGAGAAAAATTTTTCGCGGCCCCATTTTTCTCCCGATCGCGGCGCCGCCAACGGCCGCTGGAAGGGCCCCGCCAGATGGCCGTAGGGCTGCGCGTCGCCATCCTCACCATCAGCGACCGCGGCAGCCGCGGGCAGCGCGAAGACACCTCGGGCCCCGCCATCGCCGAGTTGCTCGCGCCGCTGGGGGCGAAGATCGTCGAAAAAGCGATCGTGCCCGATCAGGCCGATCGCATCCGCGCGCAGTTGCGCGCATGGCTGGACGCCGGCGCCGTGAACCTCATCGTCACGACGGGCGGCACCGGCCTCGGCCCGCGCGACGTGACGCCCGAGGCCACCCGTCCCGTCATCGAGCGCGAGATCCCCGGCCTGGCCGAGGTGATGCGGGCCGAGGGGCTGCGGCACACCCCCAAGGCCGCCCTCAGCCGCGGCCTCGCCGGGGCCAGCGGTGCGACCCTGATCCTCAACCTGCCCGGCTCCGAGCGCGGCGTGCGCGAGAACCTGGGCGCCGTGGCGCCCGTCCTGGCGCACGCCGTGGAGTTGCTGGCCGGCGAGACCGAGCATCCGCCCGGCGATCCGTCGTGAGCGCCGCCCCCGCCCGTATCGACATCGTCTCCATCTTCCCGGAGTTGTTCGACGCGCCGCTCAACACCGGCGTCCTGCGCCGCGCCCGCGAGGCCGGCGTCGTCACGGTCCACGCCCACGACCTGCGCGACTGGACGACCGACAAGCACCGCAGCGTCGACGACGCGCCCTACGGCGGCGGCGCCGGCATGGTCATGCGCCCCGAGCCCTGGTTCGCCGCCGTCGAGGCGCTACGGGCCGCCGCCGCGCCGTCCGGCCGCGCCGTCCTGCTCACGCCCCAGGGCCGGCCCTTTACCCAGGCCATCGCCCGCGAGCTCGCCGCCGAGCCCCGCCTCATCCTCATGGCCGCCCGCTACGAGGGCATCGACGAGCGCGTCCGCGAGCACCTCGCCGACGACGAGATCTCGATCGGCGACTACGTGCTCAGCGGCGGCGAGATCCCGGCCATGGTGCTGGCCGAAGCGGTCGTGCGGCTGCTGCCCGGCGCGCTCGGCTCGCCCGAGTCACTGGCCGAGGAGTCGCACCAGGACGGGCTGCTGGAATACCCCCACTACACCCGCCCGCCCGACTTCCGCGGCTGGACCGTCCCCGACATCCTGCGCAGCGGCGACCACGCCCGCATCGAGGCCTGGCGCCGGCAGCAGCGCCTCGATCGGACGGCGCGCCGCCGGCCGGACCTGCTCGGCGGTCGGGGGCCGTGAGGCCGAACGCGGCGATTCCGCGGCGGAGTGCGCACGCTTCACGCAGATACGATTGCGCGGCTGGTAGATAGGTAGAGGCGCACCCCGACATGGGGGCGACTCCGACACGCGCCCCCGGACGCGAATAGGCGGTCGGGGGCGTGTCGCGTGTGGGGGCGGGCGCCCGGGTCGCGCCGGCCCGAAGCAGCGGATCGCGTCATGGGCGTATGCCGATTAGGGGGAATTGCGATGCCAAGACGGACAAGAGGCGATGGGTTCGAGTTTGAATGGCGCGGCGAAGAGTTGCTGCGGGATGTGGAGGCGGCGGCCGAGGACGCGATCAACGAGACCACTGAATCGATCCTCGAGCAGGCGAAGCAAGACGGTCTGGAGGGGACGGAGCGCAGGGGGCGGTCGCTCGTGCGGCGGTTGGCGCGTCGCGTGGGTACGCAGATCGTCGGAACTGTCGAGGGCCCCGAGGGCTACCTGCGCGGCCCGGCCCAGGCTGAGATCGCCAAGCTCCCCAGCCGCATCCGCGATCACTTGGCCCGCCGCACCGCCCGGCGGCGCTGAGAGAGGGGCTGGGCGTCCTGTCCGCCTGCAAGCCGCAAGGGCCGTAGCGCGACGCTCTAAGGCGATCGTGGACCGGCGGTCCGATCTGCGGCGGCGCTGGGCAGCTTAAGCCCCACGACTTCGAGCGCGCGTACGACCGCGGCGACTCCGTGCGCTGCCCACTGGCACTCCCAGACGATGGCGTGGCGACGCCCGGCGATCGCCAAGTCCGCTCGCAAGTCGCGGTCGCGCGCGCGGCGCACTGCGGGTCCGCGTCCATTGTCGAGATCGCAGCCGTGGCCGTGCCAGTAGCAGCCGTGGACTTCCAGAACGACGGGTGGCGGCCCGTCGAGGACGTAGTCCAGCGTGTAGGATCGGCGACCTGTGTATCTGACTTGAGCTTCGGCGGCTAGACCCAGCGCGGGTAGGGCCTCGCCGACCTCGTGCTCCAGTGCCGAGCTGCTCTGGGTCAGGTAGCACCGACGCGAGCAATACACGCCGCGTCCGCTGAGCGCCACGGACGCGGGGATCGTGAACTCCGTGCCGCAGCGTGTGCATGTCCGATCCACGGGAGGATCGCCCTTGCTGCAGCCGATGGAGCAGAAGTGGCCGTGCCCGCGGCGCACGCGGGCTGCGGGGACCGTGAAGGTGGCGTCGCAGCGCGCGCACGTCCGATCGACGGGCGGATCTCCACGGGCGCACGGCCGCGAACAGTAGTTCCCCCGACCGCTGCGTACGCGCGCGGCGGGTACGGAGAAGGCGGCCCCACAGCGCTGGCACACCCGATCGACGGGCGGCTCGCCCGCGCCGCAACTGGGGGAGCAGAAGCGGCCGTTCCCTTCGCGCACGCGCCCTGCGGAAGCGGTGAACGCAGTGCCGCAGCGTTCGCACGTCCGGCTCACGGGCGGCTCACCCGCGCCGCAGCTACGGGAGCAGAAGCGACCGTTCCCTTGGCGCACTACCCATGCGGGGATTGTGAAACCCTTGCCGCAGCGCTGGCACGTGCGCGCGACGGGCGGATCACCCGGTCGGCAGTTGCGGGAGCAGAAGCGGCCGCGCCCGTTGCGCACGCGGGACGCGAAAGTGGTGAAGGCCTCGCCGCAACGCTCACACGTTCGTTCGACCGGCGGATCGCCTGAGCGACAACTTTGGGAGCAGAAGCGCCCATCACCACGCCGCACGTCGGCAGCCCTCGCGGTGAACGGGCGGGCGCAGCGCTGGCACTTGCGCTCTAGCTTCGTTCTCCTCGCCGAGTCGCGGCAGTCACGGGAGCAGAAGCGCCCACCGCCCAACCGCACCGCTGCCGCGCGGGCGGTGAACCCAACTCCGCACTGCTGGCACGTCCGGGCGACTGGCGGATTGCCCGGTCGGCAGTTGCGGGAGCAGAAGCGACCGTACCTGCGGCGCGCTGCCCAAGCGGGGACGGTGAAGGGATCGCCGCAACGCTCACACGTTCGTTCGACTGGCGGATCGCCCTTGCTGCAGCCGATGGAGCAGAAGCGGCCGTGCCCGCGGCGCACTACGGCAGGGCTCGCAGTGAACGTGCGGTCGCAACCTTCTCGCTCACACGTCCGCTCCACTCGCGTTCTTCGCGCCGCGGCTGCGCAACTCTTGGAGCAGAAGCGACCGCGCCCCCGACGCACTACCCGCGCGGGGACGGTAAAGGCCGCCCCGCAGCGCTCACACGTGCGGTCGACTTGGGGCATCGGGCCTCCCAGGGGCTGCGGGCCCACTCGCCGCGCTGGCGGCGCATGACGCACCAGCGCCCCCGCCACTAGGATCGGGGGCGCTGGTGGGGCCGCCCGTTATCGGGCGGCGTTTCGCGGGCTGGCCGCTCGCGGCTTCGGCCGCTGAACTGGGCCCGCGGGATTGTCGGGGGGTGACGCCCCCGGCTCCACCGGCATTCTACCACATGCCCGGCCGGCGGCGCAGCGCGGGCGCGCTGGGTCGCGTCGGCTAGCGGGTGCCTTTCCCGTCCGCGCGGACCTCCGCCCGGTACTCCTCGACCAAGCGCGCCACGTCCGCCGGGCGGATGCCCAGTTCCCGGGCGCGCCGCTCGCCGTAGCGGAGGAGTTCCTCCCACTCGCAGTCTTCACTGCGTGGCATCTGCGCCCCCCTTGGCGGCCCTTAGCGAGCCCTTGTCGAGCCTTACAGGAGCACACCGCGCTCCGTGCGCGCCCTCCCGAACGACGCCGCCGACACGCAGGCCCGACCCCACATCTCGCCCAGCGAGCGGGCCCGTGCCTACAATGAGCGCGCGATGGACCGCTCCGACCTGCTCGAACTCGAACGCAACCCCGCCATCGAGGACTTCCAGCCCGGCGACACGGTGCGCGTCCACGTGCGCATCGTCGAGGGCGACCGCGAGCGTACGCAGGTCTTCGAGGGCGTCGTCATCGCGCTGAGCCGCAAGGGCTCGTCGAGCAACTTCACCGTGCGCCGCGTGACCGGCGGCATCGGCGTCGAGCGCAAGTTCCTGCTGCACTCCCCCCGCACGGAGAAGGTCGAGGTCACGCGCCGCGGCCGCGTGCGGCGGGCCAAGCTCTACTACCTGCGTGGCCGCACCGGCAAGGCCGCCCGCATCCCGGCCCGGCCGCGCAACGCCAAGCGCGCCATCCACGGCTTCTGACGCCCGGCGCTGGCTAGACTCGACCCCTCCGCCGTCGCTGCTTGAGAGGCGCACGCCGCGTGCCGCCACCGACCCCGCCCCCGTCCGGCGCAGCCGAGTCCGACCCGCCCGCCGGCGCGCCGGCGGCCTACGCCGAGGTCGCCGTGAACGCCGGCCGGCCGCTGCGCCAGCCCTTCACCTACGCCGTCCCGGCCGGCTTCCTCGCCGGCACCGGCCCGCTGCGCGTCGGTCACGCGGTTTTCGTGCCGTTCGGGCGCAAGGTGGTGCAGGGCGTCGTACTCGCCCTCCGTGACGAGCCGGACATCGCCTCGCCGCGCCCCATCGAGGCGCGAATCGAGCCGGAGCCGATGCTTACCCCGGCCCAGGCCTCCCTGGCGCGATGGATCGCCGACGCCTATCTGGCCCCGCTGTGGAGTTGCGTGTCGCTGTTCCTGCCTCGTCGCATGACGACGGCGCCGCTGCGCATCCTGTCCGCCGGCGACCCTCCTTCTCCTCCCTCCCCCGGCGACGACCCGCTCAGCGATCTCCAGGCAGCCCTCCTCGCCGACGTGCGCGCCCGCGGCCCGATCGACGCCGCGGCCCTCGCCGCGCTGCGCGACGACGGCCCCATCGACGCCGCCTTGGAGGGGCTCGTGCGACGCGGTCAGGTGAGCGAGCAGTACGAGTTGGTCTCCTCCCCCGGCCCGCCCCAGGTGGAGACCGAGCTGGCGCTCGCCGTTCCGCCCGACGCGGCCCAGGCCGCCCTGCGCGACTGGCCGACCTCGCGGCGCTCGCGCAAGGCCGACCTGATGGAGCGGCTGCAGGCCGGCCCCGCCCCCTTCGATGAGGCGCGACGACTGGCCGGCGGTCGCGACGCGATCGAGCGCTGGCTGGCCGACGGGGCGCTCGTCGTGCGGGACCCGGAGGGAGAGGCCGTCTGCCTCACCCCCCGCTTCCGCGACGACCCCGCCGCCGCCGACGCGGCCGTCCTCTCGCTGCGGCGCAGCGCCGCCGAGCGGCGCGGCGCGGCGCTGCTCGCTGCCCTCCTCGACGGCCCCCGCCCGGAGCGCGAGGCCCGCGCCGAGGCCGGCGCCGCCCCCGCCGACCTCGAAGCGCTGCTCGAGCGGGGGCTGGTGCGCCGCCGCCCCACTGGGGGGCCGCCCCCGCCGGGACCGCCCCCGGCCGCGCCGGTGCTCACGGCCCATCAGGCCCGCGCCTACGCGGCCGTCGCCGCCGCGCTCGACGACGCGCGCCGCGCCCCCGGCCGCACGACCGCCCCCCGACTCTTCCTGCTGCGCGGGGTGACCGGCAGCGGCAAGACGGAGGTCTACCTGGCCGCCGCCGAGCGCGTCCGCGACCAGGGCGGCGTGACGCTGGTGCTGGTGCCCGAGATCGCGCTGGCGCCGCAGACCGTGGACCGATTCCGCGCCCGCCTGCCGGGGCGGGTCGCGGTACTGCACTCGGCGCTGCGTCCCGGGGAGATCGAGGAGAACCGGCGCCGCATCCGCGCCGGCGAGGCCGACGTTGTCGTCGGCTCGCGCTCCGCCCTCTTCGCCCCCGCCGCCGACCCGGCCCTGGTCATCGTCGACGAGGAGCACGAGTGGACCTACAAGCAGAGCGACCCCGCCCCCCGCTACCACGTGCGCGAGGTCGTCGAGCGCTACTGCGAGCTGACGGGTGCCGTCGCGCTGTTCGGCTCCGCCACGCCCGACCTCGTCACCTACGCCCGCGCCCGGGCGCGCCACTACACCCTGCTCGACCTGCCGCAGCGCGTCCGCCGCCCCGGCGACGGCGAGTCGGCGCCGCCCCCGATCCCCTTACCCGACGTGGAGGTCGTCGACCTGCGCGAGGAGTTGCTGGCCGGCAACCGCTCGATCTTCTCCCGCGCCCTGCGCGCGGAGCTCGACGCTGCCCTCGCCGGCGGCGAGCAGGCGATGCTGTTCCTCAACCGCCGCGGCATCGGCATCGTCGTCTGCCGCACCTGCGGCGAGGCCGTCGGCTGCGACCGCTGCGACATCCCACTCACGCTGCACCAGTTCCCCGGCCCGCTGGGCGACCCCCGCCCGCCCGACGCCGTCCTGCAGTGCCACGAGTGCGGCCGCCGCGCGGCGCCCCCCCGGCGCTGCCCCGCCTGCGGCAGCGACCGCGTCCGCCCGATGGGCATGGGCACCGAGCGCCTGCAGGCCGAGGTCGAACGCGCCTTCCCCGCCACCCGCACGCTGCGCTGGGACCGCGACACGGTGCGCGGCCGCGACGACCACCGCCGTCTGCTGGAGCGCTTCGCCGGCGGCGAAGCCAACGTGCTCGTCGGCACGCAGATGATCGCCAAGGGGCTCGACCTGCCCCGCGTCACGCTGGTCGGGGTGATCAACGCCGACCTCTCGCTGCGCCTGCCCGACTATGCCGGCCCCGAGCGCACCTTCCAATTGATCAGTCAGGTGGCCGGGCGGGCCGGCCGCGGCGACGCCCCCGGCCGCGTCGTGGTGCAGACCTACGCGCCCGACCACCCGGCCATCGTCGCCGCGGCGGCGCACGACTACGAGGCCTTCGCCGCCGCCGAGCTCGACGCCCGCGCCGCCCACGACCATCCCCCCGCCGGCCGTCTCGCCCGCCTCGTCTACGCCGACCGGGACCGCGCCCGCGCCCGCGACGTCGCCGCCGCCATGGCCGCCAGCCTGACCGAGGATCGCGACCGCCGCGGGCTGCCGGGACCGCGCGTGCTGGGTCCCACGGCGGCGTTCATCTCGCGGCGGCGCGGCCTCTACCGCCAGCAGGTCACCCTGCGCGGGGCCGACCCCATGCCGCTGCTGCAACGCATCGACTTCCCCCGCGGCTGGACCGTCGACATCGATCCGGTCTCTCTCCTTTGATCACTGGCTCATCCTTGGCGCCAATCCTCGTGCGGGCCACTCGCCGGGCCCGCGCGGCTGCGCCAGAATGAGCCCCGGAGGGAGCAACGCCGTGGCCGTACGACCGATCACCGTGATCCCCCACGATGCCGCCGTGCTGCGCGCCAAGGCCAAGCGCATCCGCCACGTCGACCGCTCCATCCACCGCCTCGTGGAGGACATGATCGACTCCATGCACGCCGCCAGCGGCGTGGGGCTGGCGGCGCCGCAGATCGGCGTCTCGCTGCGGCTGATCGTCATCGGCCTGCCCGACGAGCGCCCTTTCGCGCTGCTCAACCCGGAGGTGGTCAAGCGCTCCGGCGAGCGATTCCTACCCGAAGGCTGCCTCAGCGTGCCGGGCTATCGCGGCCGGGTGGCGCGCTCCAGCCGCGTCGTGGTCAAGGCCACCGACCTGCAGGGCCGCGACGTCCGCATCCGCGCCCAGGACGACCTCCTCGCGCAGGCGCTGGAGCACGAGATCAACCACATCAACGGCATCCTCTACATCGACCAGGTGCGCGACCCCGAGGACCTGAGCCGTCTCACCCCCACCGAGCCCGAGGAGGCGTCGCCCGGCGAGTGAGGGGCCGCGCTCCGTTCAGCGTTGGGTGATCGTCAGGTCGTCCAGCGCCACGTCAAGCAGCCTGGCGAGCGCGCCGAGCGTCTTCGTCGACCCCGTCCGCTGCCCCCGCTCAATCTGGGAGAGGTACACCGGGTTGATCCCGGCTGCGGCCGCCAACTCCTGCTGCGTCATCCCGCGGTAGCTGCGATACACACGGATGGGGGATTCCCCGGCCAGGAGGCGGTCCGCCACTTCGATAGGGAAGGATTCGCCGCCCTCGCTCCTGGCGCGGTCGTAGAGTTCTTCGTCGCTGATCGCGCCGTCCCCGACCAAGCGTTCGTCGTACGTCTCACCGCGACTTCGCTTCAATCTCATCCCCAATCCGCAAAGGCACCGCCGTCTCATCTTCGCCCTCCCCGAACAGGGCGACGACCTGCAGCCGTGCCCCCAACCCGGCCAGGTACTTGTGCAGCGTGGAGAGGCGAAGGTCGCCGGCCCGCTCCAACTGGGACACGGCCGGCTGGCTGTCCCCGATGCGCAACGCGAGTTCAGCTTGGGAGCAGTCGAGTGCTCGCCGGAGTTCATAGAGGCCGATCTCCGACAGTGTCTCGGCGCGCAGGGCGGCGAGCCGCTCAGATGCGCCCGGACGAGCGATCACCTGTTCGTGCAGCCTGCGGTAGCTCTTCGCCATGATGTATCCCCCTCTCCGAACTGGCCGCGCTAGGGGAGCAGCCCTTCGCGCCGCAGTTCCTCCAGATGGGTGTCGTACAGCGTGTCCGCCTCGGGGATGGCTTGCTCGTACCACCGGCTCCACGCCCGAGTCTTATCGCCCCCCAGCAACAAGATGGCCTGTCGGCGAGGGTCGAACGCGAAGAGCACCCGGAGCGCGCCTCCTCGCGACACCCGCAACTCTTTCATGTGGGCGTGTCGAGAGCCCTTGATGGTGTCGACAACCGGACGTCCCAACGCCGGGCCGAATTGGCTGAGCAGCATCACCCGGTCGTCCAGCGCTGCCTGCTGTTCGGCCGATAGCCCACTCCACCAGCGCTCGAACTGGTCGGTGTACTCGACTTCCCACACGGCCCGAGTATAAGGCATCCCTAATACGGAAACAACGACGGCGGCCCGCGCACGGCTGGGCGCTTCGACGCCCCCGACTACACTGGACGACACCCCCGGATGGGAGCGACGCCATGGCCGAAGTGCTTCTCATCACCGCGCTCGTCCTGGCGCTCTTCTTCATCTTCTTCATCCGGCCGGCGCGGCAGGTGCAGGGCCGCCGCCGCCGCGACCTCAACGAGCTGCGCATCGGCGACGAGGTGCTCACCACGGGCGGCATCATCGCCATCGTCGACGCCGTCGAGACGCCGCCCCGCGGCCCCATGATCCTGCACCTCGAACTCGACGACGGCGTCGTCGTGCGGGCGCGCACGAGCGCCATCGACCAGCGCCTGCGCACCGCCGCCGAGGTCGCCGAAGCGCTGGCCGCCGCCGGCGACCCGCCCGCCCTCGCACCGGAAGGCGACGATTCCCCGGACGGGGACGCCCCCCGGTGACCGCAAGCGGGAGCCTCCGTATGATGGCCGGGTCGCGAGAGTCGGATCGTGGCCGGGAGGCCTGTGCGTAGGCGTCAGAACCAACTCGCGCTGCTCGTGATCCTGGCCGTCGCGACGTTCTGCGTCGTCGTGACTTGGCCGGGCAACCCCGGCAAGTACCTGCCCGGCTTCATCCCTTGGCCCAGCGGCTCCGGCATCAGCGTCGGCGGCTTCGAGCGCAACCACTTCCGCCTCGGCCTCGACCTGGCCGGCGGCGTCTCCGTCACGCTCGAGGCGGCCGGCTCGGCCGCCCCCGTCCGCGACGGCGAATCGCTCAGCGACTTCGTCGCCCGCCAGGACGTCCCGCTCGAAACGCTGCTCGACCTCAACTCCGCCCTGGCCGACCTCGACCCGGCCGAGTACGACCGCCCCCTGCCCGCGGCGCTGTCCACCATCACGCTGCCGCTCGACCCCGACCTCGACCTCACCGAGGAGATCGAGCAGGCGCGCCTGATCATCGAGCAGCGCGTCAACGGCTTCGGCGTCTCCGAGGCCGAGGTGACGATCGTCGGCGAAGACCGCATCAACGCGCAGATCCCCGGCGTCAGCGCCGCGCAGGCGGCCCAACTGGTCGGCTCGACGGCGCTGCTGGAGTTCCGCGAGATCGACCCCGCTCTGCCCTTCTCGCCGCCCCCGGCCGACCCCGTCGCGGCGCGCACGACGCTCTTCGACGCCTTCGACCCCGCCGCCCGGCTGAGCGGCCCGGGTGAGCCGCCCCGCCTCGCCGAGACGCGCGTCACGGACCCCACGGAGGACGTCATCCTGACCCCCCGCCGTTCAGGCGAGCCGCCCAGCCGCTGGATCCCCGCCCGCGGTCTGCTCGGCGGCGAGCAGGTCGCCCTGACGGGTACGTTCCTCATCGCCGAGTCGATCACCCGCACGCTCGACGGCGTCGGCCAGCCGGCCCTCACCTTCCAGTTCGACGATGACGGCGCGGAGTTGTTCGAGCAGATCACCACCCGCCTCTTCGGGGAGCAGCGGCCGCTCGGCATCTTCGTCGACGGGCGGCTAATCAGCGCGCCCAACGTCAGCGCCGTGATCAGCGACTCGGGCATCATTACCGGCCTCAGCGACGAGAACGCCCGCACGCTGCGCCTGCAGTTGCGCGCCGGCGCCCTGCCGATCAACTTCCGCACCATCCAGCAGACCGAGGTCGCCGCCACGCTCGGCGCCGACTCCGTCGTCGACACCGTGCAGGCGGGGCTGATCGCCTTCCTGGCGATCGTCATCTTCATGGTCGTCTACTACCGCCTGCCGGGCCTGCTGGCCGCGCTGGCGCTGTTCGTCTACGCGGCCATGGTCATGGCGACGTTCAAGCTGGTCCCGGTCACGCTGACCCTCGCGGGCATCGCCGGCTTCGTGCTCTCGGTCGGCCTCGCCGTCGACGGGAACATCCTCATCTTCGAGCGCATGAAGGAGGAGTTGCGCCTGGGCCGCAGCCTGCAAGGCGCGATCGAGGCCGGCTGGAACCGCGCCTGGCCCGCCATCCGCGACGGCAACGTCTCCACGCTGATCACCGTCGCCATCCTCTGGCTCTTCGCCGACGCGCTCAACGCCAACCTGATCAAGTCCTTCGCCATCGCCCTGCTGGTCGGCACGATCTTCAGCATGGTCACGGCCATCTTCGTGACCCGCAGCTTCCTCCACGCGCTGATCGGCTTCCGCCTCACCCGACGGCCCTGGCTGTTCGGCATCCGCGAGATGCCCCCCCTCGAGGACGCCACGCCCGCGCGCCGCGGCGCCGAATCGGGGGGCGGCTCATGATCGACTTCGTCGGCCGGCGCCGCTGGTTCGCGCTGCTCTCACTCGTCCTGGTCGTGCCCTGCCTGGCCGCCCTGGCGCTGTGGCAACTCAACCCCGGCATCGACTTCGACGGCGGTCTCGAGCTGGAAGTCCGCTTCCTGCGCGACGCCGCCGAGCGGGACGTCGCGTCGGCCGCCGCACAGGCCGGCTTCCCCGACGCCGACGTCACCACCGGCGACGAGGGGACATTCCTGGTCGCCTTCGGGCTCGAGAGCGCCGGTGACGTCGCCGGTCGCGATCAGGCGCTGGTCGACGCCCTGGCGGAACAGATCGGCCCGGTCGAGGTCGCCGATGCCCGCCTGGCCGGCGAGAGCCTGCGCGTCGAAGTCGAGCTGTGGTTCCCGGCCGACGTCAGCCAGGACGACGTGCGCGACGTCATGCGCGGCATCGGCGCGGCCGACGCCCGCATCCAGCAGACCGGCGACTCGGCCTTCAAGATCCGCGCCGAGGAGCCCGATGGCGGCAACCTCGACGACCTGCGCGGCGACATCGAGGGCGCCCTGCGCGCGCAACTGGGCGACTTCTTCGTGCTCTCCTCGGCCGGCGTCTCCGGCATCCTCAGCGCCGAGATCGCGGCCGACGCCGGCATCGCGCTGACCATCGCCGCGATCGCCATCCTGATCTACATCAGCCTCGCCTTCCGGCGGCTCGCCAGCCCGGGCCTCTACGGCGCGGCCGCCATCGTCGCGCTGCTGCACGACATCACCATCGTCGTGGGGCTGTTCGCCATCCTCGGCCGCCTCGCCGACACCGAGGTCAACGCGATGTTCGTCACCGCCCTGCTGGCCATCATCGGCTACTCCGTCAACGACACCATCGTCGTCTTCGACCGCATCCGCGAGAACCGCCTCGCCCATCCCACCGAGCGCTTCCGCACCAGCGTCAACGCCGCCATCACGCAGTCGCTGGGGCGCTCGCTGAACACGTCGCTGACGCTGATCTTCGCGCTGGTGGCGCTCTTCCTCATCGGCGGCGTGACCGTGCGGCCCTTCGTGCTGGTGCTGCTCGTCGGCGCCGTCGCGGGCACCTACTCGTCGATCGGCATCGCCGCGCAGGTCGTCGTGCTGTGGAACGAGGGCGGGCTCTACCGGCTGCTGCGGGTCGGGCCGCGCCCCGCCGCCGCGCCCACGGGCACGACCGAGTAACCGCGGCAGCGAGCGAGGCGCGCCTTGGACACGCACAGCAGAAGCCTGATCAAGACGGCGACGTGGCGCGTCACCGCGACGTTCACGACGTTCGTGATCGCCTGGGCCCTGACCGGCAGCCTCACCATGGGCTTGGGCATCGCCGGCATCGAGTTCTGGGCCAAGATCGTCCTCTACTACCTGCACGAACGCATCTGGAACTCGACCCGCTGGGGTACGAAGTGAAGGCGACGTCGGCGCGCCCGACCGGGGTTCGCCGCGACCCGACCCCGGTATAGTCGCCGGGCGCCCAGCACGCGCCGAAACCCCGGCGGACTACTGGAGGACACGGCATGAGCGACTCCCCCGCGACATCGAGCGTCACCGGCCGCACGATCCTCGAGGCCCGCTTCGACCCCCAAATCGCGGGGCACGGGCGCGTGGTGATCTGCCTCGTCCTGCTGGTCACCCTGGCGGGCATCCCGCTGATCCCGTTCGCGCTGATCTTCTGCCGCTGGTACTACCCCCAGTATCTCGACCGCCTCTCCGCCCGCCTGACGACGCAGGCAGTGGAGATCCGCAAGGGCGTCTTCTTCCGCAAGGAGGCGACGATCCCCCTCAATCGCATCACCGACGTGCGCCTGCACGACGGCCCCATCATGCGCCGCTACGGCATCCGCGGGCTGAGGGTCGAGACGGCCGGCCAGGCCGGGCAGAACGCCGGCAGCGAGGGCGACCTCATCGGGATCATCGACGCGCCCGCGATGCGCGACGCCATCCTGCGCCAGCGCCAGGTCGTGCTGGGCGCCGAGGAGGCCCCCGCTGCCACCGCCTCCCCTCCCGCCGGCGATGCGGGGCTGCTGACCGAGATCCGCGACATCCTCGCCCGCATCGAAGAGAAGCTGCCCGCCGGGGATCGCTGAATCTGCCCCCGGCGCCGTTCGGCCACCGCCCATCCGCATCATCGAATCAGGGAGGGTTGACCTTCCCTCGCTCTATCCGCTATATTGTTGTCATGGACCGCACATCGCGATGTCTGGGACCGACGCGACTCCCCTCCGAGGATTCGGGTGAGCCCGTGACGGAACGCGGAAGAACGCGGAAGAACGCGGAAGTTCGTGAAAGTTCGTGAAAGTTCGTGAAAGATCGTGAAAGATCTTGCATCCTGAGGCCCCTAATGCAAGCCCATGACCCCCGATGCTCCAGCGTGACCGAGCAAGAACCCCAATGAACATGGGCGTTTTCGCCGAGCAGCCTCCCGACGGTCCCCCGCCGGGGCCCGAAAAAAAAACCGGACGTTGCGTTTCGGGGACCATGAGCCCCCTCCGCGCGGGCCCCTACCCCCGGCGGAGCACCCGCGCATCCCCGACGCGGCGCGTGACCTGACGGCGGTCGAGGTCCTCCACGAAGGCCTGCGCGATCTTGCGGCTGCTGCCGAACAGGTCGCGGACCTCGGCCAGCGTGATGCGGCCCCGCTCCCCGATCGCCGCCCGCACCGCCTCCACCATCGCCGCGTGTGTCTCGCCCTCCAGGTAGACGCCCTCGGCCAGCCGCACGATGCGCCCCCGCGACTCGAGGTACTGCGCCAGCTCCGCGTCGACCGGGGCGCTCTCGGGCCGCGACCCCGCCGCCCGCAGCCGCGCCACCAGCGCCTCCGCCTCGCGCTCCTGATCGGGCCCCAGCGCGACCTCCCGCCCCGCCAGGTCGAGCGAGCCCTCGTGCGACGCCAGCGGCCCCGCCTCGCCGGTCAGGCGCGCCTCCAGCCCGGCGAAGGCCCGCGCCGGCAGCCCCAGCCGGCTGCGCAGCTCCTCGCGCGGGACGCCCGGACGCAGCGGGTGCGCCGCGACGAACTCCCGCACCGCCGCCAGCGCCCGCCCCGACAGCGCCTCGAAGCCGGCCGCCGTGCAGAGCGTCGTGGCATCGCCGGGTGGCCCCGTCGCCGTCTCCAGCGCCACGATGCCGCCCGCCTCGAGCTGGCGCCGCACCGCCGCCGACGTGGCCGCGTCGTCGAGTTCGGCCCGCTCGCGCAACTGCGACAGCGGAGCGGGTTCGATGCGCTGCAGCACCGTCAGCAGCGTGTCGTCGGGCGACCCCTCAAGCAGCCGCGCCAGGGCCGCCAGCGTGGCCGGCTGGTCGCGCCGATGCCGCCGCGGCCGCGTATCGACGATGCGCCCGCCGCCCACCGTCGTGACCGAGTTGCGCAGCACGAAGTAGTCGCCCCTCGCCGCGCCCACCGGCTCCTCGAGCCGCAGTTGCGCCCAGCGCTCGGCCCCGGGCGGGATCTCGTCGGCCGGCGCGCCCGCCACGTCGGGCTCGCTCTCCAGCAGCCGCAGCCGCGCCGCGACCTCGGCCGCGCCGGTGTGCAGCGTCAGCGTCGTGTTGTGGCGCAGCCGCCCGCTCGCCGCCGCGACCGTGCGCAGCCGCACGTCCATCGCCGTCGAGCCGGCCAGCCAGTCGCCCGTCGTCAGCACCATCCCCCGCGACAGGGCGTCGGGCGCGACGCCGCTCAGGTTGACCGCCGTGCGCGTGCCGGGCTCGGCCTGCTCGACGCGCTGCTTGTGGCTCTGCAGCCCGCGGATGCGCGCCTGCATCCCCCCCGGCGCGATCGACACCCGCTCGCCCACCCGCAGCGGCCCGTCGATCAGCGTGCCCGTGACCACCGTGCCGAAGCCGCTGATCGTGAACGCGCGGTCGATGGGCAGGCGCGGCCGGCCGATGTCGCGCACGGGCGGCAGCGCCGCCAGCGCCCCGTCGAGCGCCGCTCGCAGCGCATCGAGCCCCGCGCCGGTCGCCGCCGAGCAGCGCACGATCGCCGCCCCGGCCAGCGAGGTCGGCGCCAGCAGCTCCTCCACGTCGGTCTCCACCAAGTCGAGCCACTCCGCCTCGGCCAGGTCGCACTTGGTCAGCGCCACCACCCCGTGCGTCGTCTGCAGCAAGTCGAGGATGGCCAGGTGCTCACGGGTCTGCGGCATCACCCCCTCGTCGGCCGCGACCACGAGCAGCGCCAGGTCGATGCCGCCCACGCCGGCCAGCATGTTCTTGATGAAGCGCTCGTGGCCGGGCACGTCGACGATGCTCACCTCGCGGCCGCCGGGCAGCGTGCACCAGGCGAAGCCGAGGTCGATGGTCAGGCCGCGCGCCTTCTCCTCGGCCCAGCGGTCGGGGTCGATGCCGCTGAGCGCCTCGACGAGCGTGCTCTTGCCGTGGTCGACGTGCCCCGCCGTCCCGATGACGTACATGCCGGCAGGGTAGCGGTGGGGGGTGATCCTCCGCCGCGAAGGGCCGGACGGGTGTTGCGTTCCCGCGTCGTATGTAGCTACAATTGTGTAGTGCCATGACTGAACCACCGCCGCACGTCCAAGAGCAGGTGCAGGCCCTGGAGGCGCTGCCCGACGACCGGATCGACACGACCGATGCCCCGGAGATCCTCGACTGGTCCGACGCCCGGCGCGGTGTGTTCTACCGGCCGGTGAAGCAGCAGATCACGCTGCGGCTCGACGCGGACATCATCGCCTGGTTCAAGGCCCGCGCTCCCGGCGGCCGGGGGTACCAGACCGACATCAACGGCGCCCTCCGCGAGCACGTCGAGCGGACGGGCCGTTCCTGACGCCGCCCCGGCGACCGCCCCCCTCCCCTACCATCATCCCACCCATGCTCGACCTCGACCGCTTCGACTGGATCAGCTTCGACTGCTACGGGACGCTCGTCGATTGGGAGACGGGCATCGCCGACGCGGTCGGCGAGGTGCTGGCGGAGCACGGAGTGCACAGGTCGCGGGCCGAGATCCTGGCGCTCTACTCCGCCATCGAGCCCAGGGTGCAGGCCGCCCAGCCGTCGCGGAAGTACCGCGACGTCCTGCGCGAGGTCATGGCGGCCATCGGGGATGAGGTCGGGGTCCGCTGCACGGCGCCGGAGCTCGACTGCCTGGCCGACAGCCTGCCCCGCTGGCCCGTCTTCCCCGACGTGCCGGACGCGCTGCGGGCGCTCTGGGCCCGTCACAAGCTGGCCGTCATCTCGAACGTCGACGACGACCTCTTCGCCGGCTCGGCCGTGCGCCTCGGCGCCGGCTTCGACGCGGTCGTCACGGCGGAGCAGGTCGGCGGGTACAAGCCCAACCTGCGCAACTTCGAGGCGGCGTCCGAGCGCATGGGCGTCGAGCGCGCGCGCTGGCTGCACGTCGCCGAGAGCCTCTACCACGACATCGGGCCGGCCAACCGACTGGGCGTCGCCTGCGTGTGGGTCGACCGGCCCGGCCGCGGCGGTGCCACCCGTCCCACCGACGCCGTCCCCGACCTCGTCGTGCCCGACCTCGCCGCGCTGGCCCGGATGGTCGGCCCGTGCTGAGCACCGGGCTCTGACGCCAACGCGCCCCCGATCGTATAGTCGGGGCGCGGGTGGGGCCGCCTTCTCGGAGGCTGCGGTCGCAGCACTAGGCGATTGAGCCCTTCGGATCGTAGGGGCTAACGACCCCGGCTCCACCTGCGCCTTACGACACCGGCACACGCGGTCGCCCTGCGACAGCCGCCCCGCTCCCCGTAGACCCTCGCCCGCCCGCCCCCTACCCTCCGACCCCACCGCAGGAGGGCCGACCATGAAAGCCATTACTGTCCGAGAGCCCGGTGGGGCCGAGCAGTTGGTCCTGGCCGACGTGCCCGACCCCGCCCCCGGCCCCGCCGACCTCCTCGTGCGGGTGCACGCGACCGCCCTCAACCGCGCCGACGCCATGCAGCGCCGGGGTCACTACCCGCCCCAGCACGGCGCCTCGCCGATCCTCGGCCTCGAGTTGGCGGGCGAGGTCGTGGGAATGGGCGCCGAGGCCGAGGGCTTCGCCGTCGGCGACCGCGTCTACGGGCTCAGCGGGGGCGGCGGCTACGGCGAGCTGGCCACTATCCACCACCAACTCGCCATGCCCATCCCCGACGGCTGGGACTACCAGGTCGCCGCCGCCATCCCGGAGGTCTTCTTCACCGCCAACACGGCCATCAACCACCTGGGCGCGCTACAGGCCGGCGAGCGCGCCCTCATCCACGGTGGCGGCAGCGGCGTCGGCATCGCCGCCATCCAGATCGCCCAATTGCTGGGCGGCGAGGCCTGGATCACGGCCGGGACGGACGAGAAGTGCGCCAAGGCCCGCGACCTCGGCGCGACCCTGGCCGTGAACTACAAGCGCGACGACTTCGTGGCGGCCGTTGACGAGGCCTCCGGGGGCGCGGGCGTGCACGTCATCCTCGACGTCGTCGGCGGCCCCTACCTGGAGCGCAACCTGCGCACGCTGGCGCAGGCCGGGCGGCTGGTCGAGGTCGGTCTGATGGGCGGCGCCAAGACGGAGATCAACCTGAGCCACCTCATGAGCAAGCGGCTGCGCATCTACGGCACCGTCATGCGCTCGCGGCCCCTGGCCGACCGCGTCGCCATCACGCACGCCTATCGCCGGGAGCTCGAGCCGGCCCTGATCGACGGTCGCATGCGCGCCGTCATCGACCGCGTCTTCCCCCTCCGCGAGGCTGCCGAGGCGCACCGTTACATGGAGTCCGACCGCAACTTCGGCAAGATCATCCTCGACGTCGCCGGCGGCGTCTGAGCCTCCAGCCCGCCACCCCCACCCGCCGATCCCCTACCCTCCCCGCGCCCGATCCGGCCGGCGGGAGGTGATCCGTGCGCACGCGCCCCCTCGCTGCCGGTCTCGCGGCCTTGCTGCTGCTCGCCGGACTCGCCGCCGCGGGCGGCACCGCCCGTGCTGCGTCCGCCACCTGCGAGAACGGCGTCGTCGTTCCCGACCCGGAGGTCAACCGCGGCCTCGTCATCGACTGCGCGAATCTGCTCGCGGCGAAGACGCAACTCACCACGCCCCACCCCCTGAACTGGGGCGGCGAGACGCCGATTACGAAGTGGGAGGGCGTCACGGTCGGCGGGGAGCCGCCGCGCGTCGAGGAGCTGGACCTGTCGTCCCGCGGCCTCACCGGCCGCGTCGCGCCGCAACTGGGCCGTCTGACGGCGCTGCGCGAGCTGTCGCTTCCCGACAACCGCCTCGCGGGGCCGATCCCGGAGTCGCTGGCCGACCTGCGCGACCTGGAGTCGCTGTCGCTGCACGGCAACGAACTCGATGGTCCGCTCCCGTCCAGGCTGGGGTCACTGGGTGCGCTGCGCTTCCTGGAACTGCACGACAACCGGCTGACCGGCCCCATCCCCGAGCAATTCGGGAACCTGCAGAGGCTCCTCGTCCTCTCCCTGTCCGACAACCAATTGACGGGACTGATCCCTCCGTCGCTGGGATCGCTGTCGAACCTGGAATCGCTGCGGCTCGACGAGAACCAACTGACCTGGGTGATCCCCGCTGAGTTGGGCGCCCTGCGCAACCTTCGCCACCTGCTCCTGACGGACAACGACTTGGAGGGGCACATCCCGTCCGCGCTCGGGTTCCTCCGCGACCTGGAGTCGCTGTCGCTGGGCGGCAATCGGCTGAGCGGCCCCATCCCGACAGCCCTCGCCGAGCTACCCGCCCTGCGGACGCTCGGTCTGGCCGATAACGAACTCCAGGGGCCGATTCCGCCTGGGTTCGCGGCGCTGGCCGGTCTCGAGACCCTGCTGCTGGCCGACAACCGGCTGACCGGGCCGATCCCCCCGGCGTTGGCCGACCTGCCCGACTTGGCGAGGCTGTCGTTGGCCGGCAATCCCGGCCTCAGCGGCTGCATTCCCCTGCCGCTGCACGACCTCCCCGACCACGACCTGAGCGACGTTCCCCTGCCCGACTGCCCACCCCCGCACCCCTGCGAGACCGACGGCGCCGTTTTCGACGCCGCCGCCAGGCCCGGCCTCGTCTTCGACTGCAAGATCCTGCTCGGTCTCAAGGACACGCTCGTTGGCGAGGGCACGCTCAACTGGGACGCCGCGACCCCCATGCTGCTCTGGGATGGCATCATGATCGATGGGACGCCGCGGCGCGTCTGGGGGATCGATCTCACGTCGCGGGGGCTCACGGGCCGCATCCCGCCGGACCTCGCCGGGCTGACCGATCTGCGCCTCCTGTGGCTGGGGGGCAACCGGCTAACGGGCGGCATCCCACCCGCGCTCGCGCTCTTGCCGCATCTGTCGGCCCTGCGACTGCAGCGCAACCAGTTGACCGGCCCCATCCCCCGCGAACTCGGCGCTCTGCCCCATCTGCAACTGCTCACGCTGTCCGACAACCGGCTGAGCGGCCACATCCCGCCGCAGTTGGGCGAACTGCCCGGCCTGATCTACCTCTCCCTCAACGGCAATCAACTGAGCGGCGAGGTCCCGTCGGCGTTGGCGGCGCTGCCCAGCATCAGGTACCTCTGGCTGTACGGGAACCAACTCAGCGGGCCGATCCCGACGGCGCTCGGGTCGGTGGCGCAACTCGTGCACCTCGACCTGCACGACAACCAGTTGAGCGGCGCCATCCCGGCGGCACTCGGCGATCTGGCTGCGCTCGGATCGCTGCGGCTGCACGGCAATCAGCTGAGCGGGCCCATCCCACCCGAACTCGGGGCGCTGTCCAATCTGTGGGAGCTGTGGCTGGACGACAATCTGCTCAGCGGTCCGATCCCGGCCGAGTTGGCCGACCTGTCGCGGCTCTGGTTCCTGCGGCTGCAAGACAATCAACTCAGTGGCCCCATCCCGCCGGAACTCGGCTCCCTGCCTGTCTTGCGGCTGCTGCATCTGGGCGACAACGACCTGAGTGGCCCCATCCCGCCGGCGCTCGCATCCCTGCCCGGCCTGACGAACCTCCGCCTCAATGACAACAACCTCAGCGGTCCGATCCCGGTCGAGCTGGCGTCGCTGTCGCGGCTGTGGGAACTGCGGCTGAGCGACAACCAACTCAGCGGGGCCGTCCCACCGGCGCTCGGCGCGTTGGGCGGCCTGCAGTACCTCTTCCTCGACGGCAATCAGCTAACGGGCCCCATCCCGCCGGCGCTCGGCTTGCTGCGCCGCATGCAGGCCATCTCCCTGGCAGGCAACCAGTTGAGCGGCCCCATCCCGGCGGAGTTGGGCGCCCTCCGCTTCGTCTGGTTCGTGTCGCTCAGTGACAACCAGCTGAGCGGCCCGATCCCGGCCGACCTCGCGGGGCTTCCCCGTCTGGCGGTCCTCTACTTGAGCGGCAACCAACTCACCGGCTGCGTCCCGCCGTCGCTGCGGGACATCGAGGCGAACGACCTCGGGGACATCGCTCTGCCCGACTGCCCGCAGGAGCCGCCCTGACCCGCGCCCCATCCCCTACCCTGGCCCGCGGCGGGGGCCACGCGTCCGGGGTGGAGGTGATCCGTGCGCAAGCGCCGTGCGATCCTCCTCGCGGGCCTGCTGGTGGCCGTCCTCGCGGCGGTCGACGGCCGCCCCGCCCGGGCGGAGCTTTCCACCTGCGAGAACGGTGTCGCCGTCCCTGAACCCGAGGTCAACCGGGGCCTCGTCCGTGACTGCGCGAATCTGCTTGCGGCCAAAACGCTGATCGACCGCCGCCGCGGAATCAACTGGGGCGGTGAGACGCCGATCGGCGAGTGGGACGGTGTCACGCTCGGCGGCGAGCCCCCGCGCGTCGTCGAGGTCGACCTGCGTTCGAGCTTTCTCCTCGGCGGTATCGCGCCGCAGTTCGGCCGGCTCTCGGCGCTGCGAGGCCTCTACCTGCAGAACAACAAGCTGACCGGACCGATCCCGCCCGAACTGGGGTCGCTGCCCGACCTGGAGTTCCTCTGGCTGTTCCGCAACCAGCTCGACGGGCCCATCCCGCCGGAGCTGGGCTCGCTGGGCAGCCTGCGCGAGCTGTGGATCAGCACCAACCAACTGACCGGCTCGATCCCCGAACAACTGGGGAACCTGCGCGCCCTGCGGCTCATGCGCCTCGAGGACAACGAATTGACCGGGTTGATCCCGCCGTCGCTGGGGTCGCTGGCGAACGTCGAGACCCTGCGGCTCGACAAGAATCAGCTGACCTGGACGATCCCCCCCGAGTTGGGCGCGCTGGGCAACCTCCGCAACCTGCGGCTGACCGACAACGACCTGGAGGGCGTCATCCCGTCGGCGCTGGGCGCGCTGCACAGCCTGGAGTCCCTGTCGCTGGGCCACAATCGGCTGACCGGCTCCATCCCGGCGGCGCTCGGCGACCTGTCGGCACTGCGCAGCCTGTACCTTCGACGGAACCAGTTGAGCGGCCCGATCCCCGCCGAGTTGGGCGCCCTGCGCAACCTGCAAACCCTGTGGCTGAACCAAAACCAGTTGACGGGGCCGATCCCGCCCGTGCTGGGGAATCTGTCGGCCCTGCGGATTCTGGATCTGCAGCGGAACCAGTTGAGCGGCCCGATCCCCCCGGAGTTGGGCGCCCTGCGCAACCTGAACGAGTTGTTGCTGAACAACAACCAACTCACGGGGCCGTTCCCGCATGAGCTCGCCGATCTGCCCTCCCTGGTGCAGTTGTACGTCTCCGGTAACCCTGGTCTGACCGGCTGCGTGCCGCGGCGACTGCTCTACCCCCGCCAAAACGACCTGTGGGCGAGCGGCCTGCCCGTCTGCACGCCGGCCCCGCCGCCCTGCGAAAACGGTGCGGCCGTGCCCGATCCCGCGTCGAACCGCGGCCTCTACCGCGACTGCAACATCCTCCTCTCGGTCAAGGACACGCTCGACGCCCGCGCCCCCCTCGACTGGGATGCCGACACGCCGATCGCCGACTGGGAGGGCGTCACCGTCGGGGGGGCGACGCCGCACGTGATCGGGATCGACCTGTCGTCGCGCCGACTGTCGGGGCAACTCCCGGTGGATCTGCGCGGGCTGACACAACTACGCGAGTTGCGCCTCGACGACAACCGCCTCACCGGCCCCATCCCCCGCGAGTACAGCTTCCTGTCGCAACTGCGGACCCTGTCGCTGGCCGGCAACCGGCTGACGGGCGAGATCCCGCCCAGGCTCGGGACCTTGCCTCGCCTGCAGGTCCTCTCGCTCGGCGGCAATTGGCTGGCCGGCCCCATCCCGTCCGAGCTCGGATCCCTGGTCGGGCTGCGGGAGTTGCGGCTGGGCGGGAACTACCTCAGCGGCCCCATCCCCCCCGAGTTGGGGGCGCTGCCCGAGTTGCGGCGCCTCGACCTGCGCGACAACCAACTGGCCGGCCCCATCCCCGCGGCGCTGCGGCTGCTCGACCAGGCCGAGGCGCTGCACCTGGGCGGTAACCCCGGCCTCGGCGGCTGCCTCCCGGCCTCCCTGCGGGCCGTGCCCGACAACGACCTCGACGCCCTGGCGCTGCCCGAGTGCCCGCCGCCGCCCCCGCCCGCAGAGCCGTGCACGAACGGCACGCTGGTCGCCGCGCCCGCCGAGCACGCCGGCCTCGTCGGCGATTGCGCGATCCTACTCGCGGCGCTGCACGCGCTGCGCGGCGACGCCAGCCTGAACTGGAGCCCCGCGACGCCGATCATGCAGTGGGACGGCGTCACTGTCGCGGGGGCGCCGCCTCGCATCACGAAGCTGGACGTCTCACAGCGTCCGCTCACGGGGTACATCCCGCCGGAGTTGGCCGGTCTGACCGCACTCCGGGAGCTGCACCTCGGCGGCAACCGGCTGACCGGCGCGATCCCGGCCGAACTGGGAACGCTGGCCCATTTGGAAGTCTTGCGGTTGTACGGCAACCGCCTGACGGGCCCCATCCCGCCGGCGCTGGGCGCCCTCAAGCAGTTGCGCGTCCTGGCGCTGGGGGAAAACCAGTTGGTCGGCCCCATCCCGGTCGAGTTGGGGGCTCTGGTCGCCCTGGAGTCGCTGACGCTGAGCGGCAACCGGCTCACGGATCCGATCCCATCCTCGCTGGGCGAGTTGCGCGCGCTGATGCTCCTCGCGTTGAGCGACAACCAGTTGAGCGGCCCGATCCCGGCCTCGCTGGGCGGGCTGCCCGACCTACGGCTGCTGACGTTGCGGGACAACCAGTTGACGGGCGCGATCCCGGCGTCGCTGGCCGCACTGCGCAGCCTGACCGACCTCTATCTGACCGGGAACCAGCTCAGCGGCCCCATTCCGCCGGAGCTCGGCCTCCTAGAGCGCTTGGAGCGCCTCTCCCTCGACGACAACCAACTGACCGGCCCGATTCCCGCCGAGCTGGGGACGGCCCCGCGGCTGCGATCGCTGGGCTTGGCGGGGAACCCCGGCCTCAGCGGCTGCATCCCGCCGTCGCTGCGCGACATCCGGTCGACCGATCTCAACGACCTCCCCCTGCCCGAGTGCCCGGCGCCGCCCCAGCCCCCGCCTCCGACGCCGCCCTGCGAGGCAGGCGTCGCTGTGGCCCACCCCGCCGACAACCCCGGCCTCGTCGCCGACTGCGCCGCCCTCCTCGCCGCGAGGGATGCCCTCGTCGGTGATGCCGATCTCAACTGGGACCCCGCCGTTCCCATCACCGCCTGGGACGGAGTCATCGTCGGCGAGACACACGCCCGCGTCGTCCGCCTCGACCTCCAGTCGCGGGGGCTCACGGGCCGCATTCCGCCGCAACTGGGCGACCTCGCGGCGCTGCGTTTCCTGTCGCTCCACGGCAACCGGCTGAGCGGCCCGATCCCGGTCGAGCTGGCGGCGCTGGGCCATCTGGAATACGTGGATCTGGGCGGCAACCAACTCGCGGGCCCGATCCCGGCGGCGCTCGGGTCGATGTCCGGCCTGGCCGTACTGCTGCTGCACGACAACCGGCTGGACGGCCCGGTCCCGGCCGAACTGGGGTCGCTGGAGACCCTGCGGTTCCTCTGGCTGCACCACAACGGCCTGACGGGCCCGATCCCGGTCGAGTTGGGACGGCTGTCCAACCTGGAATCCCTGCGGCTGGACGGCAACCGGCTGAGCGGTCCGATCCCGGCCGCGTTGGGCTCTCTGCTCGCCCTGTCAGAGTTGCGCTTGGCCGACAACCATCTGACCGGCGCCATCCCGGCCTCGCTGGGCGAATTGCCCCACCTGACCGACCTCTCCCTGGCGCACAACCAGTTCAGCGGCTGCATCCCCGCATCGCTGCGCGCGATCGCCACGACCGACCTCGACCAGATCCCCCTCCCCGACTGCCCGCCCTGACCCGCGCCCGCCGCCGCCGATGGCGTACCCTCCCCCAGGGCAGGGGCGACCTGAACGGACCGAGGTGATCCGTGCGCACGTGCGCCTTCTCCTTCCTCCTCGCGACGCTGCTGCTGGCCGGCCTCGCGGCGGCCGGCGGCCGTCCCGCCCAGGCCGCGCCCGCCACCTGCGAGAACGGCATTGTCGTCCCCAATCCCGAAGCCAACCGCGGCCTCGTCATCGACTGCGCCAACCTGCTGGCAGCCAAGACCCAGTTCAGCGCCCGCAGGCCGCTCAACTGGGGCGGCGAGACGCCCATCGCTCAATGGGACGGGGTCAGCCTGGGCGGCGACCCGCCGCGCGTGTGGAAGGTGCACCTGCGGTCGCGCGGGCTCACGGGCCGCGTCGCGCCGCACTTCGCCAACGTCCGCGAGTTGCGTGAGCTGGCGCTGCACCACAATCGGTTGACAGGGTCCATCCCGGCCGAACTCGGGTCGCTGCGCCATCTGGAGCGCCTGTGGCTCGACGGGAACCAGCTCAGCGGGTCGATCCCGCCCGCGCTCGGATCGCTGCGCAGCCTGCGCGAGCTCTGGCTGCACGACAATCAGCTCACGGGCCGCATCCCGCCGGAGTTGGGGCACCTGTCGGCGCTGGAGCGGCTGTGGCTCTACGACAACCAGCTGACGGGCCCGATCCCGCCGGCCCTGGGATCGCTCTCCAGACTGCGATCCCTGCTGCTGCACGCCAACCAACTATCGGGCCGCATCCCGCCCGAGTTGGGGTCGCTGGACGGCCTGCGGCTGCTGTGGCTGAAGGACAACCAACTGACGGGCTGGATCCCGAGCGCGCTCGGATCGCTGGGAGAGGTGCTGGATGTGCTGCTCGAGCGCAACGAACTGCACGGTACGATCCCGGCGTCGTTCGCCGGTCTGCGGAGCCTGAAGCGCCTCCACCTCGACGACAACCAACTCGGGGGCCCGGTCCCCGCGTGGCTGTCCTCTCTCACCGACCTGACGTCCCTGCGCCTGAGCGGCAACCCCGGCCTGACCGGCTGCGTTCCCCCGTCGCTGCGGGAGCTGCGTCGGCATGATCTGGCGGAGGTCCCCCTCCCCGACTGCCCGCCGTGACGGCTACACCACCTCCGGCGCGACGACGCGCACGAAGACCTCGTTGGCGAGGCGGCGGCCGCGGCGGGTGAGCCGCAGGCGGCCGTCCGACCGTTCCAGCAGCCCCGATTCCTCGCCCCAGCGCAGCCCGGGCTCCACGACGGCCCACGCGTCGCCGTGGAGCGACCGCAGCGCCGCCTCGTCGATGCCGGCGTTGAGGCGCAGGCCCAGCACGGCCGCATCGACGGCCGCCGTTGCGGGTTCGACCGTCTCCTCCGAGACGACCGCCGCGCGCGCGCCGGCGCCGTCCGACGACAGCGCCGCGATGTAGCGCGCCGGGCTGCGCTCGACGGCGTAGCGCACGCGGTCGACGAAGCCGTGCGCGCCCGGCCCCACGCCCACGTAGTCGCCCTGCCGCCAGTACACGAGGTTGTGCCGGCAGGCCCGATCGCGCCCCGCCCCGTCGGCCCGCGCCCAGTTGCTGATCTCGTACTGCCGGTAGCCCAGCGCCGCCAGCCGTTCCTCCGTCCACTCCGACATCTCCGCCACGACGTCGGGGTCGGCCTCCGTCACCCGTCCCTCGGCGACGCGTTGCGCCAGCGGCGTCCCTTCCTCGACGGTCAGGCCGTAGCACGACAGGTGGTCGGGCCCCCACGACGCGACGCCCTCCAGGCTGCGCCGCCACGACTCGCGCGACTGCCCCGGCAGGCCGAAGATGAGGTCGCAGTTGATGTTGTCGAAGCCCGCCGCTCGCGCCGTGGCGAAGGCGTCGTGCGCCCGTTCCCCGTCGTGCAGGCGGTCGAGGAAGCGCAATTCGCCGGGGTCCAGCGATTGCACGCCCATCGACAGGCGGTTCACCCCCGCCGCTCGGTAGGCCGCCAGCCGATCCGCCCGCACCGACTCCGGATTCGCCTCCAGCGTGATCTCCGCGTCGTCGTCGAGCGCGTAGCCGGCCCGGATGGCGTCGAGGATGCGCCCGATCGACGCCCCCTCGAGCAGGCTGGGCGTCCCCCCGCCGATGAACACCGTCGGCACCGGCCGCCCGGCGACGGCCGCCGCCCGGCCGCGCAACTCCGTCAGCAGCGCCGACTCCCAGGCCGGGATCGCCTCCTCCATCCCTGCGTACGAATTGAAGTCGCAGTAGGCGCACTTCACGGTGCAGAACGGCACGTGCACGTACACGCTGACCGGGGTGGGGGTGGTCGTCGGGTCTGAGGGGGCGCTCACGCACGAAGTGTATCCGCGGCGCGGCGGCCCGCGTTGATCGCGATCGGGCCGCGTGGCACAGTGGCCCGGCGTCGCGGATCGGCCGCGACCTCCGATCGGCCTGCCCAGCGGGCCGCCAATAGATGATGAGGTGGGGCGTGCTCAAGACGCACAACTGCGGGGACCTGCGCGTGCGGCACGTCGGCGAGGAGGTCACCCTGGCCGGCTGGGTGCACCGCCGTCGCGACCACGGCGGCGTCACCTTCATCGACCTGCGCGACCGCAGCGGCGTTGTGCAGGTCGTCTTCCACGGCGCCGCGGAGGCCGACGCCTCCCTGGCCGCGCTGCCCGGCGTGCGCAACGAGTACGTCCTGCGCGTGAGCGGCGAGGTCGTCGAGCGCGCCGAAGAGACGAAGAACCCCAACCTCGGCACCGGCGACGTCGAGGTCCAAGCCGCGATGCTGGAGGTCCTCAACGAGGCCAAGACGCCGCCCTTCGCCATCGCCGACGACGTCGAGGTCGACGAGATGCTGCGCCTCCAGTACCGCTACGTCGACCTGCGGCGCCCCATCATGCAGCGCGCCATCGAGATGCGCCACGGCACGAACCAGTACATCCGCAACTTCATGACCGGCCGCGGCTTCAGCGAGGTCGAGACGCCCATCATGGTCGCCGCCACGCCCGAAGGCGCGCGCGACTACCTGGTGCCCAGCCGCCTGCACCCGGGCGCCTTCTACGCGCTGCCGCAGTCGCCGCAGCAACTCAAGCAGTTGCTGATGGTTGGAGGGCTGGAGCGCTACTTCCAGATCGCGCGCTGCTTCCGCGACGAGGACTTCCGCGCCGACCGCCAGGCCGAGTTCACCCAACTCGACATTGAGGTCTCCTTCGTCGAGGAGGACGACATCCTCTCGATGCTGGAGGAGCTCTTCCACGGCCTCAGCCGAATGCTGCGCACCGACCTGCATGTGCCGACGCCCTTCCCCCGCCTGACCTACGCCGACGTGATGGAGCGCTTCGGCAGCGACAAGCCCGATCTCCGCTACGACCTCGAACTGTCCGACTGCTCCGACCTCGTCCGCGACAGCGGCTTCGGCGTCTTCCGTGGGGCCGTCGAGGCGGGCGGGCGCGTGCGCGCCGTCGTCATGCCGGGCGGCGCATCGCTCTCGCGCAAGCAGGTCGACGAGTTCACCGAGCTGGCCAAGACGATGGGCGCCAAGGGGCTCGTCTCCATCCAGTTCACCGCGCCGCCGGCGGACGCGGCCGAGGACGACGTGCGATCCCCGGTGCTTCGGCATATCGGCATCGAGACCGCCCGCGCCATCGGCGTGCGCTGCGAGGCGAAATCGGGCGACCTCGTGCTCATCGCGGCCGGCCCCGACGGCGTCGTCAACACCGTGCTCGACGGTCTGCGCCGCGACATCGCCCGCCGCCTCGACCTGGCCGACTCCGACGTCCTGCAGTTCGCCTTCATCACCGATTTCCCGATGTTCGAGTGGGATGCCGACGGCCGCCGCTGGGACGCCCTCCACCACCCCTTCACCGCCCCCAACGCCGCCGACCTGCCCCTACTCGACAGCGACCCGGCCCGCGCCCGCGCCCGCGCCTACGACGCCATCGCCAACGGCTACGAGCTGGGCTCGGGCTCCATCCGCATCCACCAGCGCACCCTGCAGTCGCGCATCTTCGACCTCCTGGGCATCGGCCCGGAGGAGCAGGAAGCACGCTTCGGCCACATGCTGCGCGCTTTCGAGTACGGCGCGCCGCCGCACGGGGGCTTCGCCGTCGGGCTGGACCGGGTCGTGATGCTGCTGATGGGCGTCGAAAACATCCGCGAGGTCATCGCCTTCCCGAAGACCCAGTCGGCCACCGACCCCCTCACGGGCGCCCCCTCACCCGTGACCGCGGAGCAACTCGGCGAGTTGGGCATCCGTCTGGCCGTGGCGCCGTCGTGATGGGCGGCTGATGCGTTTGGCCCGAACGCGCCACGCCTGACGCGCCCGACGCTGACCCCCCAATCCGACCGCGCGGCGCGCCCGTATCTCTCGCATGAGTGCCCGCCCCGACGGCGATCACTTCTCCCAATCCCGCCAATCCCTGTCGAGACGGATGCGGTGATAACCTGCCCCGGACGGAGGCGGACGGGGCCTGCGAGTGAATGAGGACCGATGAACCGCGTGCTGACTACTCCCACCATCTTCACCACCCGGACCACGCTGGCCCTCGCGCGCTGGGCCGTCGTGCTGCTGCTGATCGCCGGCGCGGGGATCGCGCTGGCGGCCTGCGGCGGTGATGACGCCAGCGACGACAGCACCGCCCGCGCCACGTCGGCCACGCGCGGCGAGCGCGAGGGGACCGGCGCCGACGCGCAGGCCCAGGCCGGCGTCCAAGCCGATCAGGCGTCGCAGGCGCAGGGCCAGAGCCAGGCGCAAGCGCAGGCCCAGGCCGAGGAGCGGCCAACCCCCGTCGCGTCCGGCCCGTCCGGCAACGACCTGCGCCTCGCCTTCTCCTCTCCCCTCACTCTCGACCCCGCCCTCACGACGACCGTTTCCTCGGCCCGCTTCGTGGTCGAGATTTTCGGCGGGCTGCTCAGCCTCAGCCCCGACCTGCAGCTCATCCCCGACCTGGCCGAGGCGCTGCCCGAGTTCACGCAGAACGCGGACGGCACCGTCACCTACACGTTCAACCTGCGCCGCGATGCGCTCTTCCACAACGGCCGGCGCGTCCGCGCCGACGACGTCAAGTGGAGCATCGAGCGGCACGCCAACCCGGAGACCTTCTCCCCTGTCGCGCCCGACTTCCTCGGCGACATCGTCGGCGCCGTGGACTACATGCGCGGCCGGGCCGACGAGATCAGCGGCATCGAGGTGGTCGACGACAACACGATCCAGATCACCATCGACTCGCCCAAGCCCTACTTCCTCTTCAAGCTCACCTACCCCACGTCCTTCGTGGTCGACCGCCAGCAGGTCGAGAACGACCCCCGCAACTGGGCCTCGCGCCCCAACGGCACCGGCCCCTTCCAGCTGACCGAGTGGAACCTGGGCGAGGGGCTCGTGCTCGAGCGCTGGGACCGCTACCACCTCGAGCCGGCGCTCGTCGACCGCGTGCTGGTGCGCTTCGCCGGCGGCGGCCTGACGCAGTACGAGAACAATGAGGTGGACATCGCCGACATCGGCACGAACGACATCGAGCGCGCCCGCGACCCCAACTCCGACCTGAACGCGGACTTCGTCAGCCGCGACGAACTCTCCATCTTCTACATCGGTTTCAACACCCAGCAGCCGCCCTTCGACGACCGTGACGTGCGCCGCGCCCTCGCCATGGCGATCGACAAGCAGACCATCTCCGAGGTCGTGCTGCAGTCCATCGTCCCGGCGGCGCACGGCATCATCCCGCCCGGTCTGGCCGCGTTCGACCCCGACTTCGGCGGCATCCCCTTCGACCCGGAGTTGGCCAAGGAACTGCTCGATAACTCGTCCTACGCGGGTACGGCCTTCCTGGAGAACATCCGCGTGACCGTGCCCGGGGCGGGCGCCACGCCGGGCAACGTGATCGTCGCCATCCAGGACATGTGGAGCACGAACCTTGGGTTGGAAGTCGAGATCCAGCAGGTCGAGGCGGCTAACTTCTTCTCCGAGCTCGACCAGGGCCTCTACCAGGCGTTCAGCCTGGGCTGGATCCTCGACTACCCCGACCCGGAGAACCTCGTCGACCTGCTCTTCCACTCCGCGTCACTGCAGAACAACCCCGCCTACCAGAGCGATGAGTTGGACGCCCTCGTCGAGGAGGCGCGGGTCGAGCTCGACTCCGACCGGCGCATCGAGCTGTACCGCGAGGCCGAGCGCGTCATCGTCGAGGACGCCCCCTGGGTGCCACTCTTCTTCGGCACCACCAACCAGGTCATCAAGCCGTATGTGACCGGCTACGTGCCGCCGCGATCGATCATTCCGCACCTGCGCTACATCGGCCTGCAGCGGTAGCGCCGGGCCGCGGCGGGCGCGCCGAGCGCCCGCCGCGGGGGCCCAGCAGCGGAATGCGGCGGCACGAGCCTGCGGCCGGAGGGTGACGGCGCATGAGTTCCAGCCTCTGGATCTTCATCGCGCGCCGCATCGCCATCGCGCCGATCACCCTCTTCGCGGTGCTGCTCGTCACCTTCGCCCTCACGCAGGTCGCCCCAGGCGATCCCGTCCGCATCATCACCGGCCAGCGCACACCCGACCCCGAGCGGGCGGAGCTGATCCGCGAGGAGTTCGGGCTCACGGGGTCTTTCCCGGAGCGCTTCGGCAACTACGTGGTCGGCTTCGTGCAGGGCGACCTGGGCCTCTCCTACTTCAACCGCAGCCCGCAGCGCACCGTCCAGGAGCTGCTGGGTGAGCGCATCTGGGTATCGGCCCAGTTGGGGCTCATTTCCCTGGCGCTCACCTATCTGCTGGGCATCCCGCTGGGCGTCTTCGCGGCCCTGAACCGCGGCCGCTGGAAGGACCCCGCCCTGATCGGCGGGCTGATGGTCTTCGCCGCCATCCCGTCGCTGGTCTTCCTGCCCCTCTTCGCCTGGCTGCTCGTCTTCCAGCTCGACGCCTTCTTCCAGTTCTTCGGCTTCGACATCCCGGCCGTCTGGGTACCCGGCGACCCGGCCTCGTATCTGATCCCGGTGGTCGTCCTCACGCTGCCCGGGTTGGCGGGCATGGCCCGCTTCGTGCGCGTCAGCGTGCTCACCGTGATCGATGAAGACTACGTGCGCACGGCCCGGGCCAAGGGGCTGGGACAGCGCGCCGTCGTCTACGGGCATGTGCTGCGCAACGCCCTGCTGCCCCTCTCGACCGTGATGGGGCTCAGCATCGTGGGCGTCGTCGGCGGCGCGATCATCGTCGAGACGCTCTACGGCGTGCCGGGCATCGGCGCCTTCATCTTCCAGTCGGTCCTGCAGCGCGACTTCAACGTCCTGCTCGGCTTCACGATGCTCGTCGCGACGCTGCTGGTCGTCTCCAACCTGATCGTCGACATCTGCTACGTCTTCATCGACCCCCGCATCCGCTACACCCGGCGCGCCGCATGACCAGCCGCGAGACGACTCCCCGCCCGCGTTCCGTCGACGCGCCGAGTTTCGACCCGGGCGCCGGTGAGTCGCCCTGGCGGCGCGCTCTGCGGGCGCTGTTCAAGAAGCGCGTCGCCGTGCTGGCCCTGCTGGCCATCACGATCATCTACGGCGCGGGGACCTACACCTTCCTCGACGCCTTCGGTATCCCCACCGGGCTACAGGACCCCACCAAGACCAACCTCACGCTGCGCCGGCCCATCCGCGAGGGCGAACTACTGGGCGACTTCGTCGCGCGCCACGGCGTCTCCGTCGAGACCGTCGCCCAGTTGAACCCGGAGGTCGCCGACGAGTTCGGTCCCCTCAGCGAGGCGACCACCCTCCGCGGCGGCACCCAGCTCGTCCTCCAGCTCGACGCCGCTCTGCAAGGGCCCTCGTCCGAGCACTGGTTCGGCACCGACCGCACCGGCCGCGACCTCTTCAGTCAGACGCTCTTCTCCGCTCGCACGACGATCGTCATGACGATCATCGTGTTCTTCCTGGGCAGCCTCTTCCTGGGCCTGGGCCTGGGGCTGCTGGCGGGCTATGCGGCCGGCTGGATCGACCAGGTGATCATGCGCATCGGCGACGTGATCCTGGGCATTCCGGGCGTGCTCGTGCTGATCGTCGTCAGTTCCGCCTTCCGCGAACGCTGGACGGACGCCTTCACCGACATCGACAACTTCTTCGGCGGCAGCTTCTTCATCGACCAGGGGGTCGATCACATCACGTTGCTCGTCGTCGCGCTCACCTTCTTCGGCTGGGTCGATACGGCCCGATTCGTGCGCGCCCAAACGCTGTCCCTGCGCGAGGCCGACTTCATCCTGGCCGCCGAGTCGATCGGCGCGCGTACGCCGCGCATCCTCGTCCGCCACCTCTTCCCCGGCATCCTGCCCTGGATCATCGTTGGGCTCTCGGCCACCTTCGCGGGCGTCGCCGGCGCCGAGGTCGTGCTGACCTTCCTCGGCATCGGCATTCAGCCGCCGACGGCCTCCTTCGGCGCGATGATCGCCGACGCCGGCGGCATCCGCACCTTCAACCTGCACCCGCACCTGCTGCTCGTGCCCGGCGTGACCGTGGCCGTCATCATCTTCGCCTTCAACCTGCTCGGCGACGCGGTGAACGACGTGGTCAACCCGCGCGGGCGCTGACCTTCGGCCTACCGGCGCCGCGCCGGAGCCGGACCCGGGCCGTTGATATACTGGCCGCCACTAACGACCGAACAGCGCAAGTCGCGCACCGCAAGTCCAAGGCCGCATGAAAGTCACAACCGAACGCATCCCCGAGGCGCAGATCGTCCTCGAGGTCGAACTCGACGATGAGCGCGTTGCTAAGTCGCTCAACCAGGCCGCGCGGCGGCTCTCGCAGCGCTACCGGATCCCCGGCTTCCGCAAGGGCAAGGCGCCTCGCGTGATCGTCGAGCAGACCCTCGGCGCCGAGGCCGTCTTCGAAGAGGCCATGGAGCGCATGATCCCCAACGCCTACGAGCAGGCCATCAAGGACGAGGGCATCGAGCCCATCGGCCCGCCCGAGGTGGACAACATCGACCGCGATCCCTTCCGCTTCCGCGCCCGCCTGCCCATGCCGCCGGAGATCGACCTTGGCCCCTACCGCGAGATCGCGCGCGTCGAGGAGCCCGTCGCCGTCACCGACGACGATCTCGCCGACGCCATCCTTGAGGTGCGCCGCCGCCACGCCGTGCTCGAGCCGGTCGAGCGGCCCGTCGAACTCAACGATCGGCTCAAGGCCGACGTCCGCGCCACGATCGACGGCCAGCAGGCTCTCGACCAGCCCGACGCCGACTTCCACGTTCGCGAGGGCATGGTCATCGGCATCCCCGGCGTGGTCGATGAGTTGGTCGGCCTCGACCTGGGCGAGCACACCTTCCCGGTCGACGCACCCGACGATTGGGACGACGAGGACGTCGCGGGCAAGACTGCGGTCTTCACCGTGACAATCAAGGAGATAAAGAAGGAGATCCTGCCCGACGCCGACGACGACCTCGCCAGCGAGGCGGGTGAGTTCGACTCCTTCGACGCGCTGCGCGCCAAACTGCGGGAGGATCTGCGCGCGGGCAAGGAGGAGCGCTCGCGCGAGGAGCACAACGAGGCGCTGGTGCAGGCCGTCCTGGAGGGCGCGTCGATCGAGTTCCCGCCGCTGCTGGCCCAGAACGAGATCGAGCACATGCTGCACGAGGTCGCCCGGAGCATCGGCCAGGATCCGCGGGAGTTGGTCAGTTCCCAGGATCCGAAGGTCATCCAGATGCGCGAGCGCATGCGCGAGGAGGCGGCGGTGCGCGTGCGACGCGGTCTCGTCATCGAGAAAGTAGCCGAGGCCGAGTCGATCGAGGTTGGTGAGGACGACATCGAGGCGGAGTTCGATCGCATCGCCGGCAACGGCCCGCAGGCCGAGCAGGTCCGCAACATGATCGACACTCCGGGCGGTCGCGCGATGACGCGCCGCAACCTGATCAGTGCCCGCGTCATTGACCGCCTCAGCGAGATCGCCCGTGAGAACGCGCTCGCCGCTGAGGCCGCTGAAGAAGATACGCCCGCGGAAGACGATGCAGACGCGGAGGCCGCCGCCGGCGCCGCGCCGGCCGCCGACGACCCGGACGCCGCTGGCCCCGAGCAAGCCGATGGGTAAGCTCGGATCGGCGCACGTCCGCCCGATACACTGAAGTCAGGAGCTGCGGCCGCCCGGTCGCGGCCGGCAAGGAGAAGCGATGTCCCTGGTCCACCCCGCCGCGATCGTCCCCATGGTCGTCGAGAGCACGAACCGCGGTGAACGCGCCTACGACATTTACTCGCTGCTCCTGCGCGAACGGATCATCTTCCTTGGCACCCCCATCGACGACCAGGTCGCCAACGTCATCGTCGCCCAGCTGCTCTACCTCAACCGCGAGGACCCGGAGCGCGATATCCAGCTCTACATCCACTCGCCCGGCGGCTCAATCACGGCCGGGCTCGCCGTCTACGACACGATGCAGTTGATGGACGCCGACATCTCCACCATCTGCGTGGGCATGGCCGCCTCCTTCGGCACCGTGCTGCTCTCGGCCGGCGCGCCCGGCAAGCGCTACGCCCTGCCCAACTCCACCGTCCACATGCACCAGGCCCTCGGCGGCGCCCGCGGCCAGGCCTCCGACATCGAGATCGCCGCCCGCGAGATCCTGCGCGAGAACGAGATCATCCGCGGCATCCTGGCCCAGCACACCGGCCAGCCGCTCGACGTCATCAAGCGCGATACCGACCGCGATTTCTATCTCGACGCCGAACAGGCGAAGGAGTACGGCCTGATCGACGAGGTCCTCAGCGGCCCCGCCGACCGGGACGAATCCGCCGCCGCCGCGGCGTCCTGACGGCCCGCCGCCGCGCTCCCCCACGGGCGCCGGCGGACGAGCGGGCGACGACCTGGGAGGAGCGCGCAGTGCCGAGCAACCGGGGCAGCAATCGGGCGCAGTACCACTGTTCCTTCTGTGGCAAGAATCAGGATCAGGTCAAGCGGCTCATCGCCGGCCCCGGCGCCGTCTACATCTGCGACGAGTGCGTCGACCTCTGCCGCGAGATCATCGCCGAGGAGGCGGGCGCCGCGACGGCGGCCCGCACCACCGGCGGCGAGCCCACCGGCGACACGCTGCCGCCCCAGGAGATCTACCACCGCCTCGACGAGTACGTGATCGGCCAGGAGGCGGCGAAGAAGGTGCTCTCGGTCGCCGTCTACAACCACTACAAGCGCATCAACGCCGACCCCGCCACGATGGACGACGTGGAGTTGGAGAAGAGCAACATCCTGCTCGTCGGCCCCACCGGGTCCGGCAAGACCCTGCTCGCCCGCACCCTGGCCAAGGTGCTCGACGTGCCCTTCTCCATCGCCGACGCCACCGCTCTCACCGAGGCCGGCTACGTGGGCGAGGACGTGGAGAACATCCTCCTGCACCTGATCCAGGCGGCCGACTTCGACATCGCCCGGGCCGAGCGGGGCATCATCTACATCGACGAGATCGACAAGGTCGCCCGCAAGGCCGACAACCCCTCGATTACCCGCGACGTCTCCGGCGAGGGCGTCCAGCAGGCCCTTCTCAAGATCGTCGAGGGCACCGTTGCCTCCGTGCCGCCGCAGGGCGGCCGCAAGCATCCCCACCAGGACTTCATCAAGATCAACACGTCGAAGGTGCTGTTCATCTGTGGCGGCGCCTTCGAGGGGTTGGAGGACATGATCGAGCGGCGGGTCAGCCACGGCCACCGCCGGCTCGGCTTCGGCGCGACCCCACGCAGCCTCGACGACGCCAACTCCCTGCTGCACGAACTGAGCCACGACGACCTGCTCAAGTTCGGCCTGATCCCCGAGTTCGTCGGCCGGCTGCCGCTCGTCGTTGGCCTCGACGCGCTCGATTCCGAGTCCCTCGTCCGCATCCTCACCGAGCCCAAGAACGCGCTGGTGCGCCAGTTCGAACAGTTCTTCGCCATGGACCGGGTGCGGCTCGAGTTCACGCCCGAGGCGCTCCAGGCCGTCGCCGAGACCGCCCTGGCCGAGAAGACGGGCGCGCGCGGGCTGCGCACCGTCGTCGAGGACCTGCTGCTCGACGTGATGTTCCACATCCCCAGCCAGCCCGCGGTCCGCACTTGCGTCGTCAGCGAGGAGACCGTGCGAGAGGGGGTACCGCCCTCCCTCCTGGCCGAGTCGGGGGCAAGAATCGAATACGGCGACGTCCGCGCCCCGGTGCGCGCCGTCCAGGCCGAGTTGGACGTCCCGCCGGAACTTGAGCAGGAGAGCGCATGAGCCCCCGCCCGGCCGGCCCCCGTTAGTCGGCTCCCGTGCCGCCCGGGCCCCAGCCGCTCGACCAACTGCTCGTCGCGCGCGGCCTCGCCGCCGATCGCACACAGGCCCGCGCGCTGATCATGGCCGGCCGTGTCAGCGGCCGCGACCGCCGCTACACCAAGCCCGGCCTGCGACTCCCCGCCGCGGCCGACCTCCGTGTCCGCCCCGCCGCGCCCTACGTCTCCCGCGGGGGCGAGAAGCTCGCCGCCGCCCTCGACGCTTGGCCGATCGGCGTCGAGGGGCGTGTCGGCCTCGACGTCGGTGCGAGCACCGGCGGCTTCAGCGACTGCCTGCGCCAGCGTGGCGCCGCGTGTGTCTACGCCGTCGACGTCGGCTACGGCCAGTTCGCCGCCGCCCTGCGCGACGACCCCCGCATCGTCGTCATGGAGCGCACGCACGTGCGCGACCTGCCCCCGCTCGACCCGGCCCCCGGCCTGCTCACCGTCGATGTTTCCTTCCTCTCCGCGCGCGCCGCGCTGGCTGCCGCCGCCCTCCGCGCCGCCCCGGCCGCCGACGCGGTGGTGCTCGTCAAGCCCCAATTCGAACTGCCCCGCGACGATGTCGGTGAGGACGGCGTCGTCAGCGACCCGGCCCTGCACGCTGCGGCCGTCGGGCTCGTGCTCGCCTGGGCGGGCGAGCGCGGCTGGCGTCGCGGTGGCGTTCTGGCGTCGCCATTGCGGGGCCCGGCCGGCAACCGCGAGTTCCTCTGTTGGCTGAAGGCGCCCCACGTGGCGGGAGCGACGTCGTGACCAGCCTCCGGAAGGTCGGCATCTACCACCACCCGCAGCTCGACGCCGCGCGCGACTTCGCCGCCGAGCTACACGACCGCTTCCGGCCCCACGTCGCCGAGGTCTGGCGCTCCTCCGCCTGGGACCCCGAGCGCTCCACCCGCGACCTGCCCGGCACCGACCTGCTGGTCAGCGTCGGCGGCGACGGCACGGTGCTGCGCGCCGCCCGCGCCGTCGTGCCCAACCCCACCCGCATCCTCGGCGTCGATATGGGCCGCCTCGCCTTCCTCACCGAGGTCACGCCCCAGGGCCTGCGCGACCGCTTCGACGAACTGCTGGCCGGGCGCTACCGCGTCGAGGAGCGCACCATGCTCGACGTCGCCTTCCACGACGCCCCCGAGGCGGAGGCCGGCGCCCCGAGTCACGCCCTCAACGACGTCATGCTCGGCCGCACCGGCCTGGGCCGCCCCGTCTACATCAACGTCGAGGTCAACGGGGCGCTGATCGGCGTTATCCGCGCCGACGCGGTGGTCGTCGCGACGGCCACCGGCAGCACGGGCTACTCGCTCTCCGCCGGCGGCCCGATCCTCGACCCGGCGGCCCGCAGCATCGTCGTCACCCCGGTCGCGCCGCACCTCGCCGCCGCCGCGCCGCTGGTCGTGCCGCACGACTCCGTCGTGGTGCTCAGCCCGGCGCAGGAGGGCGGCGTCGCCTTCAGCGTCGATGGACAGGGTCAGTTCCCGGCCAGCGCCGAGGCGCGCGTGGAGGTGCGCCGCAGCCCGCACGTCGCGCGGCTGATCCGCTTCGACGAGCAGCCCTTCTTCGCGCAACTGGGCCGTCGCTTGGCCTGGCTCGACGAGCGGCGGCTGGCCGGCGCCGATCAGCCCCCGCTGCCCCGTACCGGGGCGCCGCCCGAGCCACCCCCGGAATAGCCCCGGCGCGGCGGGGATTTTAAGTTCCGCCGCAACGACGGAGCCCGCCGCTCCGCTATGATGAGGGCTCCCTCCCGCACCGACGCCCGGAGCCAAGCCCGCACCGGCGCCGTATTCCGATCGAGGGAGCATGACGACGACCCAGCCGCCGCCGCTGCCGCAGCAGCCGGACGCCCTGGCTCCGCCCGCGCTCCGGGCCGAGCCCGCGCGCCTCTCGGACGTGCCGGGCATCCAGCGCCTCGTCCAGTACTGGGCCGACGAGACCGGCGACGTGCTGCCCCGCAGCGAGGGTGAGATCTACGGCACTTTGCGCGACTTCATGGTCGTGCGCGACGGTGACCGGCTCCTCGCCGCCGGCGCTCTGCACATCGAGTGGAAGGACTTGGCCGAGGTCAAGTCGATGGTCGTCGATCCCGGGCAGCAGGGCCGGGGCCTGGGACGCATCGTCGTCGAGGCGCTGCTCGAGGAGGCGCGCGGTCTGGGCCTGCGCACCGTCTTCGCGCTCACCACCACGCCCGCTTTCTTCGAGCGGCTGGGCTTCCGCCAGGCGGCTGTCTCCGCCTTCCCCCGGAAGGTCTGGAACGAGTGCTTCCGCTGCCCCAAGTACACCAACTGCGATGAGGTCGCCCTCTCCATCGACCTCCGGCCGCCCGCGTGAGCGACCCGCCCCCGCCCAACCCGCTCCGGGAGGAGACCGTCGCCAGCGAGCGCCTCTACGAGGGGCGCGTCATCAACGTGCGCCGCGACACCCAGCGCCTCGCCGACGGGCGCGAGGCCGGCCGTGAAGTCGTCGAGCACGCGCCGGCCGTGGTCATCCTCGCCTTCGACGAGGAGGGCCGCATCGTCTTCGTGCGCCAATGGCGATCGCCCGCCGGGCGGCCGCTGCTGGAGTTGCCGGCCGGCGGCGTCGAGCCGGGCGAGGATCCCCGCGCCTGCGCCGCCCGCGAACTCCAGGAAGAGGCCGGGCTGAAGCCGGGCTCACTGGAGCCGCTGCCGAGCTTCTACGTCGCGCCGGGCTGGGCCACCGAGTACCTCTACGGCTTCCTCGCCCGCGACTGCGAGCCCTCCCGCCTGCCCGGCGACGCCGATGAGCGCCTCGTCGTAGAGCGCTACACCCTGGGCGAGGCGATGGACCTGATCGCCGCCGGCGAGATCGAGGACGCGAAGAGCATCGTCTGCCTGCAGGCCGTCGCGCTGCGGGCGGTGGGCGCCCTCGGCGCGAAGGTCATCCGCTTCTACGCGGGGGAGTAATCCCAGCGTCGTACCTCCCCCGCCCCAGATAGCCGGCAAATTGAACGGCCCAGATCCCCCGTGTACGATCGCTTCTGCCGCGGCTCAGCCCGCGCGAGGGGAGATGCCTGAGTGCTCCAACACGACGTCCTGATCGTCGGGTCCGGCCTCGCCGGGATGCGCGCGGCGCTCGAAGTCTCCCAGGATCCCGGCATCGATGTCGCGATCCTCACCAAGGTCCACCCGCTGCGCTCCCACTCCGGCGCCGCCCAGGGCGGCATCGCCGCCTCACTCGGCAACTCCTCGGACGACGACTCCTGGGAGTTGCACATGTACGACACGGTCAAGGGCGGCGACTTCCTCGTCGACCAGAACGCGGCCGAGATCCTGGGCCGCGAGGCGCCGGAGAACATCTTCGAGCTCGAGCACATGGGCTGCGCCTTCTCCCGCATGGACGACGGCCGCATCGCCCAGCGGCGCTTCGGCGGCCACACCGCGCCGCGCGCCGTCTACGCCGCCGACCGCACCGGCCACGCTCTGCTCACCGTCCTCTTCGAGCAACTGCTCAAACGGGGCGTCAAGGTCTACAGCGAGTGGTACGCCCTCGACCTCGTGATCCGAGACAACACCTGCCAGGGTCTCGTCGCCTACGACATCCTCAGCGGCGGCATCGAGGCCATCCAGGCCAAGGCCGTGATGTTCGCGACGGGCGGCTACGGCCGCACCTTCCGCATCACGACCAACGCCTTCGCCTCCACCGGCGACGGCGTCGTGATGGCCTACCGCGCCGGCATCCCGCTGCAGGACATGGAGTTCGTCCAGTTCCACCCGACCGGGTTGCAGGGCTCCGGCATCCTGCTCAGCGAGGCCGCCCGCGGCGAGGGCGCGCACCTCGTCAACGCGCAGGGCAAGCGCTTCATGGAGGATTATGCGCCCGGCCGCATGGAACTCGCCCCCCGCGACATCGTCGCCCGCGCCGAGCAGTCGGAGATCGACGCCGGCCGCGGCGTGACCGAGAAGGGCGACTCCGTCTTCATGGACCTGCGCCCCATCGGCGAGCAGCGCATCCGCTACGCCCTGCCCTCCGTGATGCACCTGGCGCGCGACTTCGTCGGCCTCGACCCCATCCAGGACCCGATCCCCATCCAGCCCACCGCCCACTACTCGATGGGTGGCATCCCCTGCGACGTCGACGGGCAGGTGCGTCTCAAGGACCAGGACGACGCGCCCATCACCGGCTTCTACGCCGCCGGCGAGTGCTCCTGCGTCTCCGTCCATGGGGCGAACCGGCTGGGCACCAACTCGCTGCTGGAGGCGGTCGTCTTCGGCCGCCGTACGGGCCGCGCGATCCGCGACCAGGTCCGCGACATCGCCCCCGCGAGCATCAGCGAGGGCGAGATGCAGCCCGCTGTTGCCGAGGTCGACCGCTTCATCCGGGGCGACGGCACGGAGAGCGTCGGGGCGATCCGGGCCGACCTGCGCGACGTGATGATGGACAAGTGCGGCGTCTTCCGTGAGGCCGGACAACTGCAGGAGTGCCTGAGCGACGTCAAGGATCTGCAGGCCCGCTTCGCCAAGGCGCGCATCGACGACCGCGGCACGATCTTCAACACCGACCTGCTGGATGCCATTGAGCTCGGGCACATGCTGGAGTTCTCCGAGGTCATCGTCACCGGCGCGATCAACCGCACCGAGAGTCGGGGCGGCCATGCGCGTCGCGACTTCCCGACCCGCGACGACGAGCAGTGGTTCAAGCACACGCTCGCCTACCGCGACGACGACGGCCCCCGCCTGACCTACAGCGCGGTGAATATGGCGCCCCGTCACCGCGAGGCCTACCCGCCGGAGGAACGCAAGTACTGAGCGCCGCGGCCACCCGGCGCGCAGGAGGACGACGATGCCCACTCAGCGCTTCCTCATCGACCGCTACGACCCGGCCGACGATCGCGCCTACGAGCAGGAGTTCAGCGTCGACTACGAGCCCGGCCAGACCGTGCTCGACTGCCTCAACATCATCCGCTGGGAGCAGGACGGCACGCTCTCGCTGCGCATGTCCTGCCGGCACGCGATCTGCGGCTCCTGCGCCGTCAAGATCAACGGCCGATCCGGCCTCGCCTGCCAGACGCAGGTTCCCGCCGCCGCCGGCCGCGGCGACCCGATCCGCATCGGCCCGCAGGGCAACCAGACCGTGATCAAGGACCTGGTCGTCGACTCGCACAAGTTCATGGAGCAGTTCGAGCGCGCCGAGACCTGGTTGCAGCCGCACGAGGAGCAGGAGCCGCCCGCCCGCGAGTACCGCCAGGACAAGGACGAGTTCGACCACTGGCAGCACGCCTCGACCTGCATCCACTGTGGCGCCTGCTACTCCGACTGCACCGTCGCCGCCGTTGATCCGAAATTCCTCGGTCCGGCCGCGCTCGCCAAGGCCTACCGCTTCGTGATGGACAGCCGCGACTCGCGGAAGCAGGAGCGATTAGAGGCGCTCTCGCGCATGCACGGCGGCATCTGGGACTGCACCCGCTGCTTCATGTGCGTCGAGGCCTGCCCGAAGGACGTGCTGCCGATGGACGCCATCATGGAGTTGCGCACGGAGGCGATTCGGGCCGGCGTGACCAACAACCACGGCACCCGCCACCACAAGGCCTTCGCCGGCGGCGTCGCCAAGCGCGGCCGTCTCGACGAGGCCACGCTGCCCATCCTCTCGGCGGGCTTCGGCCCCGGCGCCATCCCCGAGATGCTTGGCTACACCCCCGGCGCGATCCGGATGCTCAAGTCGCGCAAGCTGATCGCCGCCGCCCGCCGCCACGGCGCCAGCAAGGAGGGCCGCCGCGAGATCCGGCGCCTCTTCGACGAAGTGGCCGACGAGAAGCACCACCACGACGTCAACCGCGAGGCCTTCGGCACGCAGTATGCCGAAGCGCTGCGCACCTAGCCCCGATCAGGAACGACGAGGAACCTGCCCCGTGAAGTACGCCTTCTGGCCCGGTTGCGTCTCCCGCGGCGCCGCCCCCGAGCTCTACAAATCCACGCTCGCCGTCGCCGAGCACATCGGCATGGAACTAGTCGAGTTGGAGGCCGCCGCCTGCACCGGGGCCGGCATTATCTCCGACGGCGACCCCTACCTGCAGGACACGCTCAACGCCCGCACCCTCGCCATGGCCGAGCAGATGGATCTGCCCCTGATGGACATCTGCTCGACCTGCATCGGCGTGCACAGCCTGGCCCGCGAGAAGCTGGGTAACGAGGACTACCGCGCGCGCATCAACGAGCGCCTCGCCCCCGAGGGGCTCTCCTACAGCGGCACGGCCGAGCCGCGCCACCTGCTCTGGATCCTGCTGGAGGACTTCGAGCGGGGCGCGCTCAATCACCTCATCCGCACGCCGCTGAGCGAACTCACGCTGGGCCCGTTCTACGGCTGCTACATCCTGCGCCCCGAGCGGGTGCTCGGCTTCGATGCGAATCCCCATCGGCGCAACAGCCTGGAGGCCGCCATCGAGTTGGTCGGCGCGACCACGGTCACCTACGACGGCATGACCAAGTGCTGCGGCTTCCCCATCCTCACGACCAACAAGACGAACTCTCTCACGATGGCCGGTACGCATGTCGGCGAGGCGCAGGACAAGGGCGCCGACGCGCTCGTCACGCCCTGCCCGCTTTGTCACCTCAACCTCGACGCGCAGCAGGCCGACGCCGCCCGCGTCATCCAGCGCAAGCTCGACCTGCCGATCCTGCACATCCCGCAGCTCATCGGGCTGGCCATGGGTCTCGAGCCGGAGAAGCTGGGGCTCAACCGCCACGTCGTGGATACGAAGCCGCTGCTCACCAAGGCGGGTTTCTGACCAACCTCGCTTATTTTCTTATTCGGCTCTGGACGCAAATAGCCCGCCATTCTATTTTCGCTTCGGCGAACAAGATCGACGCCCCTGCCGTGGCGATCCCGTCATCCACGGCGGGCTGTGACCGGTTGACACCATCTCTTGTTGTCGATAATGTGAGATATCGATAATAGAGACTCGGTTACTTCTCGTTTTCGCGAGTAGGGAACTCCCGTGACTGCCCCGACCGCCCTGCAGCGACGCCCCCACGGCCGCCGGATCACCTGCCCGAAGGGTTACCGCGCCTACGTCCCGGCCCCACTCCCCCCGCCCGTCGCCTGGGACGGGGAACTCATCGCCGCCCTGTCCGACGCCGACCGCACGGTCGGCGCCCTCGCCGGCGAGGGGCGTCGCCTGGCCAACCCTCACCTCGTGATCCGTCCCTTCGTGCGCCAAGAGGCGGTGCTGTCCAGCCGGATCGAGGGGACGCATGCGACGCTTGCGGAGGTGATGATCGCCGAGGCGGCCGCGCCGTATCACGCCGGCGCCGACGACGTGCAGGAGGTGGGCAACTACGTCACCGCGTTGGAGTACGGCCTTCGTCGGCTCGAGGCTCTGCCCCTCTCGCTTCGCCTCGTGCGCGAGCTGCACGAGCGGCTGATGCGCGGCGTCCGCGGTGACATCGCGCTCCCGGGGGAGTTCCGCCGCACGCAGAACTGGATCGGGCGGCCCGGCTGCACGCTGAACGACGCTACCTATGTCCCGCCGCCGCCTGCGGAACTGATGCCCTGCCTCGACGCCTGGGAGGGCTTCCTGCACGAAGACGCGTTGCCGCCGCTGGTGCACGCGGCGCTGACCCATGCCCAGTTCGAGGCCATCCATCCCTTCCTCGACGGCAACGGCCGCGTGGGTCGCCTGCTGATCACACTGCTGCTCGTGGAGCGGGACGTGCTGCCCGCCCCGCTGCTCTACCTCAGCGCCTACTTCGAGGCGACCCGCGATGAGTACTACGCCCGCCTCTTGGGCGTCACCGAGCGCGGCCAGTGGGAGGAGTGGCTGACCTACTTCCTGCGCGGCGTCGCGCTCCAGTCGCAGGACGCGCTGGACCGGATCCGGCGTATCGACGACCTGCTCGCCGAATGGAAGCGCGGACTGGGCCCCGGGCGTTCCCGCCTGCCCCACCGCGCCATCGACCTGTTCGCCGAGAACCCCTACTGGACGGTCGGAGGTCTGGCCCGGCGTCTCGGCGTCGCCTTCACGACGGCGCAGCGGTCGATCGACCGCCTCGAGGCGGCGGGCGTCGTCGCCCGGGTCGGCGAGGCCCGTCGCAACCGCCTCTACTGCGCCGAGTCTCTCCTGCGCGTGCTGGAGGAGGGACTCGGCGGCCACTAGGCGCCGGCAACCAAAACGAGCCGCCTCCGAGGGGAAAGCGGCTCGTAATGGTCAGGAGGGCGACGCGACCGAGTCGGCATCTCCCGCGGCGCGGGGCCGCGGGATTGGCGGGCGGGGTGACGGTACTGCTCGGTCCCGTCTGCGATGGCCCTCCTGAGAGACGAAACGCCGCCCCACGTCGTGTGGTTCCCTTCGCCGCGACACACCGGATACAAAGCGACATAACCATGCAGAGGGCGCCAGCCGGGCGTCCCCGTCGGATCCCTCGGGGTCGCCCGGTCAGATGGAGGGGGCTCGTCGCTCAGGCCGGGGGTGTGATCACCTGGCAGGCCGGCCCGGTGGCTCGGGCGAGCCGCCGGTCCAGCGTCAGCAGCGGGCAATCGAGCGCCTCGGCCAGGGCGACGTACCAGGCGTCGTAGCTTGTCAGTGTGCTCCGCAGCGCCCACACCCGGTCGGCGAAGGGGCCGAACGGAAACAACTCCAGGGGCAGGCGCAGCAGGTCGCGCTGCGCGCGCGCGGCGTCGATCGACGTAATCTGCCCGGTCAACTCCATGCGGCGCAGACTGTTGCTCACCTCGGCCAGCGCCAGTTCGGGGCCTGCGAGCGTGTCGCTGGCGACCCGGGACTCCGCCCAGCGGCCGTTGCGCCCCGAATCGACCAGGGCGGCGACGAGCAGGGACGCGTCGGCCACCACTTTCACTTGCGGTCCGCATGGATGTGGCGCAGGATCTCCGCCGTCGACACCCGCGTCGGCTCGGCGGCCTTGCGTTCCCGGACTTCCGCCAGCCAGTCCTCGGCGGAGGGCTGGTTGGCGATCCGTTCCAATTCCTCGCGCAGGAAGGCCTGCATCGACTGACGCCGCCGCGCCGCGCGCACGGCCAGCGTGTCGCGGACCTCTTCCGGCACGCCCCGGATCGTGATCTGCACCGGCATGACAGCATAATGACAGCGTTGACAGCGAAATGCAAGCATCTCTCCCGCCCGCGCCTCCCTCTGGTGTGAGGCTCACTCGCCCCTTCGACCCGGCCCGGCGCCGCTGAGGTCCCCGCGCTCCAACTTGACGGAACGGCCGCCCGTGCACTACTCCAACAGCGCGGCCGCACATCACCGCCCGCGGCCGGGAAGCGGAGCGACCCGTGCCCTCCACGCTCACCCGCCGACGCACACTGCCTCTGGTCGCCCTCCTGCTCGCCGGAATGGTTCTCCTTGCCACCTCCCCGGGCGGCGCGCAGGGCCTCGACGAAGACGACGATCCCGCCCCGCCCCCGGTCCCGCTGACCGGCGACGAACTCCGCAACCTCGGCTACCCCAACGACTGGCCGACCGACGGCGTCGCTCCCCTCAGTGACGGCGTCTACACCGAGCCCATCCCCGATTCCGCCGCCCATGTCGGGGTCGAGTTCCGCCGCGCCGCGTTCGGCCGGCTCGGCGGGCGGGACGCGGCCGCCGTCGTCCTCGCGACGCGCGCCACAGGGACGCTGCACTGGCGCCACGGCCCAGTCGATCGCGCGCCACATGATCGGCGACCGCATCCGCCGCAGGGCCTCGCCTTCGACCACGACACGATCCGGGTCGACTTCACCGCATCCGCCTGCAGGGCCTCGCCTTCGACCACGACACGATCCGGGTCGACTTCACCGGCCATGGCGCAGACGACGGCTTGTGCTGCCCCACGCGCAACATCACGCACGTGTTCGGCCTGTCCAATGGCGCGCTCCAAGTCGTGCGCGCCGCCGAGGCGCCCGCTGTGCAGGCCGTCGAGGAAGGCCCGACCTTCCTGGCCTGGTTCCGCGGGCACACGACCTCCGGGGCGATTCTGGCCTCGGCGGGAGCATTGGAAAGCGTCCAGGTGTTCGATCCGGCCGCCGAGACGTGGACCGCGGATTCGCGCGGGCTCCCGGTCGACATGCGCCTCTCCCTGCCGGTCGACCCGGGCACGCTGCTGATCGTGCAGGCGCGGGAAGCGACCGAGATCCCCGTGCCGCTCCTGCCCGCGCCGGCCCCCTGCCCGCGCAACCCGGGCCCGGCCGACCCCCTCGACCCCTCGATGATCGTGCACGGCCCGGGCAACGGGGAGACCTTCGCCGGCGCCGTGGCGGTGTCGGGCGTCGCCCGCGCCTTCGAGGCCAACGTGCGCGTCCGCATCCTCGACCCAAGCGGCGGCGTCCTCGCCGACACCTTCACGACTGCCTCCGTGGGCGGCCCCGACTTCGGCGACTTCGCGGCCGACATCCCCGTGACGGTCGAGGAGGAGACCGCCGCCTGCGTGCAGATCTTCGAGGAGTCGGCCCGCGATGGCACGGTGGTCAACGTCGTGCAGACCGGCGTCCGGCTGCTGCCCGGCCTGCCCGCCGACTTCCCGCTCGCCCTTGCATACCCGGGCGCGACGCTCCTCTCCGACAGCCGCTCCAGCAACGACGAAGGCGAGACCTTCGTCAGCGTCGAACTGGCCGTCGATGCCGACACGGCCACGATCCTCGCCTACTACGCCCGCGCCTTCGCCACGCTCGACGCGCCCGGGCAGGTCTTCGACGGCTACACGGGTCCCAACGACACGCCCTCGATCTACCTCGCTCTGCAGGACGTCTCCTACGCCGCGGCGGCTCTCATCCACGAGGGCGCCGCCCCCGGCGGCGCAGCTCGCGTCGAGGTCACGATCAACCTCAACCCGCCGGGGGCGTAGGGCCTGTCCACACCGGCGCTGGGGCATCGGAGTTGAGCGCGGAGACTGGCTCCGAGGGGGGTCCGGGGCCCCAAGATGCAAGGTTCTTTTTTTTCTCCCGCGTCTCCGGGGCGCCCGGCGGGAGGCTGCGAGGGGAAAACCCCTATGTTCATTGCGGATCTTCCCCGGTCATGGTGAGTCATCGGGCGTCATGGGCGTGCACCGGCGCGCATTGGGAAGCATTGGGGAGCACGAACCTGCACGTTCTTGCACGATCTTTCACGTTCTTTCACGCACTCAGCCGGGTCCGCGAGGGGCTCGGTCCGGCGCGGCAACACGCGATATGCGATCCGTAGAGTCAATATAGCGGAGCGCGCGATCCGAGGCAAGTCGGCCCGCCGGAAGTCCGGTCCCAGGTGAACAGGCCCTCGCGCGTTCCGGTCACGCGTGGTCGGATTGGCAGCGCTTCCCGATCTGATGTCGGTGCGGCGTCCCTTGCAGGCAGGGTGTAGAAATTGATAGCGTCGTCTTCTATGGACAAGTGGGCGCGCGAAGTGAAGCGGAGCACGGGCCGTGACGTGCGCGACGCCATCGCACGGGCGCTCCCGGCGTTGGACGATCTGCGCGCGCGCATCGCGGCGCGGGCGGGCGGTGAGATTGAGGAGAGCGTCCCGTTGATCCGCGCCGACCGGGAGCGGTGAGCGATATCGACATCGAGGATTTCGGCGTTCGCAACTGACGCCCGGAGGGTCATCCCGTCGGCAAGGGCCGCTTCCGCGCAGCTATTGCGCGACCTTCAGGTGCACATCGGCGGGATTCACGCCGAAGCGTTGCAGCAGCCGGCGTGCGGCTGTCCTGCAGTCTGCGGCGCTCAAGTGCACATTCACGTACAGGGGCGGCGTTCCCTCAATGCGCCTATAGGCGTTGAATTGTTGTCCGGTCGGGTGCACCGGTTCGGTATGCAAGCTGTAGCGTTTCGGACCCGACGCTATTGGCATGTCTTCTACGCTGAGCTGCCTCTCCCCGTATAGCTTCTCGGCTGCGGATGCGAACACGTCGCCCCAACTGTTGATGCTTTGCTGGCTACCATCCCAGAATCGAATCGCGGCTGGGGAGGACGTGCCGGACGGTGGATTGTACTCGGCCAGAGCAACCCAGCCCGGGCCTGGCGGTCTTGGCGCCGGAGCCACTTCGACGGCGGCTGGATTCGCTGCCTGCTGCGGAGCATCGCCAAGGATTGGCTCTCCAGCCGGCGTCGGCTGTGCGCCCGACGCCAAGTTGGGACGCCAGACCAGAAGCAGATTCAGCGCGGCCTCGTGGGCCGGGGCACTTGAGATGGAGACATCGAGTAACCGCCGTTCCTCCAACTGACCCCGCTTGAAGACGTCGTACAGTTCCCACCGGTCGCCATCGGTCAGGCCTGCGTAGTCAATGCCTGCCGCGTTCGCGTAGTTGAGCATCTGCATCCGGTGAGACTCGCTTGCCTCGCCCAACCGTTTGGCTTCCACCGTCGCGGCGGGCTTCCCGCCGGGGCGCAGCAGCGCGTAGTCGGCCCGTGCGCCGCTCACGTCGTACTCCGGTGTCACCAGCGCCGGGTCCGACACATCCCAGCCCAGCGCCTGAAGCAGCGGGTCGATCAGCGCCATCCGCGTGCGTGTCTCGTTCGCCTGTAGCGAGGCGCGATGCGATCGGATGCGTTCTTGCAGCACCTCGATACAGGCGACCAGATCGTCGAGCAGCATGTTCGGTTCCCTGCACTCTCTCCTTGGGGCGGCGGTGGAGGCTCGTGAGCCCGCATGCTAGGGGCATCGTCCCCAGTGCGCACAGCCAACCTGGCGGAGGGGGAGGGATTCGAACCCCCGAGACGCTTGCGCGCCTAGCGGTTTTCAAGACCGCCGCCTTCAACCACTCGGCCACCCCTCCGCGACGTGGGCCGCCCTCCAGCCTACCCCGCCCACAAACTGCGGGGTGGGCCAGTCGGCCGCGAACAAGCCTACCTCTTCGATCGAGGCGAGTTTCCGAAGCTCCGGCGAAATTGGAAGGAAGAGCTCGTCCTTCTTCGGGCTCCCATGCATGCTCACGGTGAACCGGTACTCCTGCTGCCACGAATACATGCGCCGCTTGATGAACGGCACCACTGTTGGTCGATGTTCCATCGGGAAGGACTCAACCAGTTCCACCGGCTCGTCGGAGTAGTACACGGGACCGTGATGGACGTGGACGACTTTGTCACCGCACTCGTGGGGCAGCAGTCTGATCGCCAGCCAATCCAGAAAGCTCAGTTCGACGTCGGACCACGACGAGTGTGCAGCGAACGACGCGCCCAGCTCCCGAGCGAACGCCGACGGATCGGCGATCGTGGTCGCGCAATCGGACTGGAATCGCCTTCTCAGTCGTTCCTGCTCTCCGGTCGATGTCGGCCTTACGGAAGTGCAGTACACCCAGAAGCCGTCGACGCCGTAGGTCACGGAGCCAGAGAGCCCCGGCATCCGGCTCAGTTCGAGCGATCCGGTCTTCGCGAAGACCGAACGCACGTCTTCTCGATATCGGGCCTCCATGTCATCACGGATGTCGCCCTCACCACCCTCGTACTTGCGGTAGTGCCCCGGCGTGGCCAACTTCAGACACTTTGCATCGGGGATCGCATCCTGGCTTCTGGAGAACTTGACGACGGGTGTCGCGGTTGTCAGCGGGCTTCGTGCCGGATCCACACGTTGAACGAGAACGGTGGCTCCCGACGCCCGGGCGTCGAGGAAAGCCGACTCAAGTGTGACGCCGTCGCATCCGAGGCTGCGTTGCAAGTCGTTCGTAACTCTGAGCGGTTGCCTCAAGGATTCGTCCCTTCCCCTCAGCCTACTCCGGCTCGGCCAACTCGGGCGGGAGCGACGCGACTCCCGACGCCCGCAGCGCCGCCGCGACGTGCGCGGCGATCGCCGCGTAGGCCGCCCGATCCTCCGCCTCCAGGCGCACGCTCAGCACCGGCTCGGTGTTCGACGGCCGCACCAGCGCCCAGCCGCCCTCGAACTCGATCCGCGCCCCGTCGATCTCCAGGACCGGACGCGAGCCCCGGAAGCGCGCCGCGCACGCCTCGGCGATGCGGAACTTCGCCGCGTCGTCGCAGGGGATGCGCAGCTCCGGCGAGGTCACCAGCGCCGGCGTCCTCGCCCGTGCCTCCGCCATCAGCGCTGACAGCGGCCGCCCCCGCGCCGACACCAGTTGCGCGATGAGGCAGGCCCCGAAGATGCCGTCGTCGAAACCGAAGTAGTCCTCGCGGAAGTAGAAGTGCGACGACGCCTCGCCGCCCAGCAGGATGTCCTGCTGCCGCAGCAGCCGCTTCGCCCGCGAGTGGCCCGTGGGGCCGAACAGCGGACGCCCGCCGTGCGCCTCGATGGAGCGGATGGTGGCCAGCGACACCTTCACGTCGACCAGCACGCGCGCCCCCGGATGGCGCGCCAGCAGGTCCCAGGCCAGCAGCGTGAGGATGGCGTCGGGGTCGTGCCGGCGGCCCGTCTCGTCGACGACGCCCAGGCGGTCGCCGTCGCCGTCCCAGGCGACGCCCAGGTCCGCCCCCTGCGCGACCACCGCCGACCGCAGCCCCTCCATCGACGCGGGCAGTTGCGGGTCGGGCAGCGCGCCGGGGAAGTCCCCCTCGACATCGGTGCGCAGCCCCACGACCTCGCAGCCGGCGCGTTCGAGCGCCGCCGGGCCGGCGATCGCCGTCACGCCGTGGCCCGCGTCGGCCACGACCTTCAGCGGGCGTCGCAGCGCGAACCGCTCCCCCAGGTACGCGACGTACTCGGCCCGGGCGTCGCGCTGCGCGAGCGACCCGGCCCCCTGCTCGAAGTCCTCCGCCTCGATCAGCGCCCGCAGCCCCTGGATCGCCGCCCCGTCGAGCGGCATCCCCTCGCGCTCCAGCAGCTTCAGGCCGTTGACCTCGCGGCCGCCGTGACTGCCGGTCACGTTGCAGCCCCCGTCCAGTCCCCAGCACGCCGCCGCGAAGTACAGCAGCGGCGACGGCGACCGGCCGATCCCCACCACGTCGCCCCCCGACGCCCGCGCCCCCTCAACGAACGCCGCCAGCAGCCCCGCCGACGACGGCCGTGTGTCCCGCCCCACGACGATCGTCGCCGCGCCGTACTTGCGCCGCAAGTGGGTGGCGTGGGCCCGCCCGATCAGCCGCGCGGCCTCGGGCGTCAGCTCGGTGTCCGTCCGGCCCCGGACGTCGTAGGCGCGGAAGATGCTGGGGGCGAACCGGTCGGCCGTCATGTTGCTGGGGCCCCTCTAGTATGCTGGGGCGGTCCGACCGATGCGAAGGGGGCGTCGCCATGGTGCAAGAGCCAGGAGTTGCGCGGACCGAGCAAGACTCTACTCCCGACCCGGTGACCCGGCGCCTCCTGGAGCGCGAGGATGTCCGGCGCGCCCTGGAGACCGCCGCCGCCGATATCCGCGCGGGAGTCCGTGGCATCCCGTGGGAAGACTTCCGGCAGCGCTACCCGGAGATGCGCGACCCGCATGCGGGCTAGCGTCACGCTGCTCTCGAGCGTCGTGCCCGCGCTCGACGCGGCAACCCCCGATCAACGCCTCCAGTTCATGCTCGCAGTCCGCGAGATTGAACGCGATGCCACGCCGGATGCGCGCGTCCCTCCGATGCCCATCACCTTCCACCGCAAGTATGTGCGCGGCATGCACATCCTCTACCGGATCCCGGACATGAACAGTGTCCCGGTCGAGGTCCAGATCGCTTGGTTCGTCGACGCCTAGCAGAACAGCGAAGAGGCGGGGCGGGCTGCCCCCCATTTTCTTGCCGCTACCCGCCGCCACGGAGCAGCGCGTTGGCCGCGTCCGCCAGGGCCATGCGGTCAGTGACGGCCGGGCCGATGACGGGCGGGTCGGTGTCGGGCCAGTAGCCCTCGGGCACCATCCAGAATCGCAGGACGCGCAGCCGGGCGTCGCCGGTCTCGGTGAGCCGCCGCCCGACCTCGAAGATGGTCTCGCCGAGCGCCGTCTGCTTGAAGATCCAGTCGTTCAGCGCCCGGTGCGACGGCGCTTGCGACGCCGCCAGGGCGCCGGGCTGGGCGACCACCGCCTCCTGGTAGTACGAGCGCAGGTCCTGCGCGACGTGGCGCAGCAGGTACGGCATCGGGTGGCCCCAGGCGACGGCGGCGCCGGCCTCGGGCACGCGCTCCAGCGCGGCGCCCTCCGCGACGGCGGCCAGCAGCGCGGCCAGCGTCTCGGCGTGCGCCGGCACGTCCGGGCCGTCAATCGGGCCGCTCCCGCCGACCGCCGTGCGACCACGGGCCCGGTGCGTCTCGCGCCACCAGGGGGCGAGGCCCTGCACCTCGGCGCGCAGCCGGGCGGCCAGCGTGTCGGCCTCGGGCGGCGGGAACGTGACGGGGCAGGCCCACGTATCGGAGAACGCCGCCGCCGGCGCGTCGATGGGGTAATCGACGATGCCGTGCTCGCTCAGCGACGGCAGCAGGTCCAGCGCCGCCCGTAGCACGTCGCGCTGGAAGCCGGGATCGTCGGGGACGCCGAACGGGCGGCCCAGGTAGAACGACACCCACAGCGCCCGCGGCGGGTTCATCACCTCGCTGTGCTCACGGACCAGCGAGATGCTGGTCGTCGCGACGCCCTCCCGCTCGATGAAGTGCGCCAGCGCACCCACGGTGCGCGTGCAGACCGGTCAAACGGGCGCGAGCACCACCGCGTCGACGCCGTCGCGCTTGAGCAGGCGTCCCACCTCGCGCGCGGCCGGCTCCAGCCGCTCGGGCCGCGGCACGCCGCCCATGAACGAGTAGTGCCAGCGCGCCACCGCGCCGATCTCGCCCGCCGCGGCCAGTTCGCGCAGCCGCTCCAGCGGCAGCACGACGTTGGCGTCCTGCTCCAGCGCCGAGCGGTCCCAGTTCACGCTCACGTGCGAGCTGACCAGGTCGGCGAAGTCGACGTCGCCGGGGATCAGGCGGTAGTCCAGCGCGCCGGCCGCGAAGGGTGCGTCGTCGCGGCGGTGCAGGCCGGCCGTCGTGATCAGCGCGATGGTCGAGTCGGCCAGCGGTTTGGGCGTGATCCAGTCGCCGGGCGCAATCGTGCTGGGCGGCAGGTTGGCGAGATGCGCGGCCTCTTCTGGGTGCAGATCGGACAGGCGAACCATGCGCGCGCTCCGCCCCCGCCCCTACGAATCCGCGGCCACCTCGTGCACGACCTCCACCTCGATGTCGTCCAGGAGCGCGTCCGCCGGGTCGTCGCCGCCGTCCGACTCCGCCTCCGTCGCCACCCCGAACGCCTCCCCGAACTGCCGCAGCAGCATGAACTGGTCGCCGTACTTGATCGCTCCGGCCGTGTTCTGCGCCGAGGCCAGCAGCAGCGTGTCGCGCATCGGCGAGCTCGTGCGCCGGTAGTCCTGCAGGGTGCACAGACCGATCTCCTGGTTGTGCGGGTCGTTGCCGTGCTTCGCCGCCGCCACGGCCAGCGTCTCGACCAGCGCGTCGCGGTCGTGGTCGCCGTCGAGGTAGGCCTGCGTCCAGTCGATGCTCTCGTCCAACTCGGTGGCCAGCAGCGCCGCCTCAAGCCGCCGCAGGATCTGCGGCCCCGACAGCCGGTCCGACCCGGCCGGCGGCAGCGGCCGCCGCGGCCCGTTCGCGACGCCGTCGTTGGCGAAGATGCCGTCGCCCGAGCGGATATGCCGCGCCGCCTGATTGATGAAGTTCGCCGCCACGAACAGCAGCTTCGTGCGGTGGGGATGGTCGAAGCGGTCGTAGAACCAGTTGACCATGTTGCAGTATTCCATCGTGTGCTGCGGCATCGAGAAGGCGTGCGGCGCACGCGTCTCCAGCAGCACCCGCGCCGACGCGATCTGGATCGCGTCCATGATCGAACGCGGCGAGCGTCCCGCCCGCAGCAGCCCCACCAACGGCTCGATGAAGTGCGCCTCGTCGCCGCGCATGATGGCGTGGATCAGCGCCTCCGCCTCGGGCTCCGAGATCGGCGTCGTGTTGGCGAACAGGCGGCGGTCGGTGTCGCTGGCGACCGTGGCGGCCAGCGTCGACTCCGGCGCCTCGTCCTCCAGCTCGTTCAGCATGATCTGGCAGGCCGCCTCGAAGCTCGAATACCAGCGCGGGCCCACCGCCAGGTCGGGCACCGCCGCGTAGATCACGTGGCCCGCGTGCTCCCAGCCGATCGCCCGCCCCAGTTCGATCAACGACCGCTGTCGGTACGACTTGTGCCCTGTCGTGTACGACCGGTTCCAGATCATCCGGTCCTGCATGTCCATCAGCCCGGCGAACATCGTGTGCGCCAGCAGTTCCTCGCGCCGGCCCCACAACTCCCACAGCCCCAGCCACAGCCGGTACGCCTCGTCGACCCGGCCCCACTCGACCAGCCGCTGCCAGCGCTCCACTTCCTCCTCGAAGTCGCCCTCCAACGGCGCCGGCTCCTGGTCCTCCCAGTGGACGACCGGCATCGGCGGACCGTCCGGATGCGCCGCCGGGTCGTACGTGCGGCGCGCGTAGTGGCCGGGCATCTTGCCCAGCAGTTGGTTCCAGATGTCGAGCGAGCTGGGCACGTACCAGGCCGTCTGCGCCAGCGGCAGGTGCCGCAGCGACTCGGGCATCAGGTCCTGCAGCGACAGGGTCGCCCGCGCGCTGAGCAGCGCGTGGTCGTTGTTGACGAAGCGCACGAAGCCGCCGTCCATGCGCTGGTGGTAGGGCACGTGCGTGTAGGGCGCGTGGATGCGCACCGTCTCGCTGAGGATCTCGGTCGTCGAGCGGCCGTCCTGGATGAGGTTGAACGTGACCTCGCTCGCCCCCGCCGAGTCCCGCTCCAGTATCTTCTCGCGCAGCAACTCGTACTTGGCGGCGGTCTCCCGGTCGGTGATCGATGGGGAGAGTGCCATGGTTGCCGTCCCTCCTGCCCGCCCGGGCTGCCAGCCTCAGAATTCCAGGATCGCGCGACCGCTGATCTGCCCCGCCTCGAGCGCCTGGGTCGCCTGGTTGATCTCATCGAGAGCGTAGCGAGCGGTCACCAGGCTATCAAGGTCCAGCTTGCCCTCCCGGTGCCAGGCCAGGAAGCGCAGGAAGTCCCGCTCGGGCACGCCCGACCCGCCCAGACTGCCGATGAACCGCTTCTCGCCCCCCAGCACCCCTGCCCCTGGGCTGATCGTCATATCCGTCATCGGCACGCCGACCAGCACCGCCGTGCCGCCCCGCGTGACGCCATGGTGCCCGACCCGGACGGCCGGCACGATCTGCTCCATCGTCTGCCGCACGCCGATGCAGTCGAAGGCGAAGTCCACCCCGCTCACCTGGTCCCCGAACAGCCCGAACTCACCCGGGCGCGGCGTCAGCGCGTGGACGGCCGCCACCGCGTCCCCTTGTGAGGCGTTGATCGTGTGCGTCGCCCCGAAGCGCCGCGCGAACTCCAGCTTCGCGTCGTCGAGGTCGACCGCGATGATGGGGTCCGCGCCCACCGCCGCCGCCCCGGCCACGGCCGACAGCCCCACACCGCCCACGCCGAAGATCGCCACGCTCTGCCCCGCCTGTACGTCCGCCGAGGTCACGACCGCGCCGGCGCCCGTGATCACCGCGCAGCCGATGATCGCGGTCACGTCGCGGGGCGTGTCCGGATCCACCTTCACGACGTAGCGGCCGTCGCAGATCGTGTGATCGGCCCACGTGCCGATCCCCACCCTTACCTCGCCCGCGCTCGTCGCGACGCGCGGCACGGAGGGGCGCCCGGCCGCCGCCGCGGTGTTGCGCGGCACCCACGTCGCCAGCACCATGTCCCCCTCCGCCACGTGGCTCACGTCCGCGCCTGCCTGGAGCACCACCCCCGTGCTCTCGTGCCCCAGCATCCGCGGCGCCGGCTGCGGGTTGTGCAACTCGTGCAGTTGCGAGTGGCAGATGCCCGAGGCGAACTGCTTCACCACCACCTGCATGGGGCCGGGGTCGGGCAGGGTGACGTCCTCCACCTGCAGCGCCTGCGTCCCGCCCGGCACCACCACCACTCGTGCGCGTGTTCCCATGTCGGCTCCTTTCGGTCGCGTGCGTCGTTGTTGCGCGGATGTTAGCGTCCCGTCTCCCAGTCGCGCGATACTGGGACCGGTCTCGCGTCGGCCGCAGGTCGAGGCGGAGAGTGGAGCGGAGCGACACCCGATGGAACTCATCACACCTCCGCCCCAGTTCTCACATGCAGGTCAGTTGCCCGAAGATCGGCTCAGCCACGACCCACGTGAGTCACGCATCAACGACTTCGCGATCGACCTCCAGGCCTGCGAGTTCGTCCGGCCGCCGGCGGTCTTGTGGTGCGCGATCTACTGCCTACTCGCGGCGCGGCAAGGAACATCCTGCGAGGTGCTCGTGCCCGAGCACATGGGCGTCGCGAGGTACCTGAAGGCCACCGGCCTCTTCGACCTGCTGAAGGAGCACGGTGTGTCGGTCAATGATGACGGCATCGAGCCGGTGGCGCCGGGTCGCATGGTTCTTCCGCTTCGGCGGCTTGACATGCTGGATGACGCTTGGCGCCTCGGAAACGAGATAGGTGCGTCTCTCTCAACCCATGATCTTGGCGCGGCGAACCTACGACCGCTCGTTGTCGAGACGTTCGGGGAGCTCATTCAGAACGCCGTCGAGCACAGCGAGTCACCCATCGGGTCCTACGGCATGATTCAGTACTACGATTGGCAGGAAGGCCCACGCTTCGTGTGCGTGGCCGCGGATGGGGGGATCGGGATTCGTCGGTCGCTGATGAAGAACCCGGCCCTTCAGCCCCAGGTGTCCAACGATTGGGACGCGATCGAGCTTGCGATGCGGGAGGGCAACAGTGGTACTGGACAGTCGATCCGCGGTGTTGGACTGTCGACTGTTGCCGACGACATGGCGAGCCTTGGTCGAGGGCTGCTGATACACTCGGGCGCAGGGATCGTGTCGGCGAGAGACTTGCAGATGCGGGCACGGCAAGGGTCGTTCTTCCCGGGAACCCTTGCAGCCGCATCACTGAGGACGTGAGGCATGGTTGTCCCCGTCTACGAGATCACTCAAAGCTGCGCGCTCGTGACCCGCGGGGCCGCGATGCTCCTGGCCGACCACCTGCGGGATGAGCGGGACGTCACTCCTCTGACCCTCGATCTGGCTGGCGTTGGCGCGCTTGCTCCCTCGTTCTTCGACGAAATGCTCGGCAGGATCTCCGACCTCCCCGGCGACCCGGTGCGTATGATCACCATCAAGAACGCGCCCCGCCCTCTCGCCAAGAAGGACAGGACTGTCGCCCGACGTCGGGGCGCTGAGATCACCGAGACCGCCGACTCCGAGTGGGAGATCCGACTGCCCGCGTCCACACCCGCCTAACGCCCCTACGGCCCCGTCATCTGCTCCGGCTGGACCCAGGCGTCGAACTGCTCGGCCGTGAGCAGGCCCAGCTCCACGCCGGTCTCCTTCAGCGTGGCGCCGCGCTCGTGGGCGGTCTTCGCGATCTTGGCCGCGTTGTCGTAGCCGATGTGCGGGTTGAGGGCGGTGACCAGCATCAGCGACCGCCGCATCAGCTCGTCGATGCGCTCCCGGTTCGGCTCGATGCCGCGCACGCAGTTCTCGGTGAACGACGCGGCCGCGTCGCCCAGCAGGCGGATGCTCTGCAGGTTGTTGTAGGCCATCACCGGCTTGAACACGTTGAGCTCGAAGTGGCCCGTGGCGCCGCCCACCGCGACGGCCTGGCCGTTGCCGATGACCTGCGCGCAGACCATCGTCAGCGCCTCCGACTGCGTGGGGTTGACCTTGCCCGGCATGATGCTCGACCCGGGCTCGTTGGCGGGCAGCATCAGCTCGCCGATGCCCGCCCGCGGCCCCGATCCCAGCAGCCGCACGTCGTTGGCGATCTTCATCAGCGACGCCGCCACGGTCGTCAGTTGGCCGGCCAGTTCGACCTGCGCGTCGTGCGCCGCCAGCGACTCGAACTTGTTGGGCGCGGTCACGAACGGCAGGCCCGTCAGCGCCGCGATCTCGGCCGCCACCCGCTCGCCGTACTCCGGGTGCGAGTTGAGCCCCGTGCCGACCGCTGTGCCGCCCAGCGCCAACTCGTACAGCCGCGGCAGCGTGCCCTCGACCCGCGCGATGCCGTAGGTCACCTGCTGCACGTAGCCCGAGAACTCCTGCCCCAGCGTCAGCGGCACGGCGTCCATCAGGTGGGTGCGGCCGATCTTGACGATCCCCTTGAAGGCGGACGCCTTCTCGGCCAGCGCGTCCCGCAGCGTGGTCAGCGACGGCACGAGGTGGTTCACGACCTGCTCCGCCGTCGCGACCGACATCGCGCCAGGGAAGACGTCGTTCGACGACTGCGACATGTTGACGTGGTCGTTCGGGTGCACCGGCGTCTTCGAGCCGCGCTCGCCGCCCAGCAACTCGATCGCCCGGTTCGAGATCACCTCGTTGCCGTTCATGTTGCTTTGCGTGCCCGAGCCCGTCTGCCAGACGACCAGCGGGAAGTGGTCGTCGAGCGTGCCATCGATCACCTCCGACGCCGCCCGCCGGATGGCGTCCGCCCGCTCACCGTCGAGCTTGCCCAGCGACTCGTTGGCGCTGGCCGAGGCGTGCTTGACGATGCCCAGCCCGCGGACGATCGGCCGCGGCATGCGCTCGCCGCCGATCTTGAAGTTCTCCAGCGAGCGCTGCGTCTGCGCTCCCCAGTAGCGGTCGGCCGGCACCGCGATCTCGCCCATCGTGTCGGATTCGATTCGCACGTCGCTCATCTCGGCTCCTGACTGCGACGCCCCGGGGAGACCGGGGCGCCGTGTTCACTTCCGCTCCGGGGTCCGGCTCGGCGGCGCCCTAGGACGTCTCCGCCGCGCGCTCGCTCGTGATCCGGGCCATGTCGTCGACCAGGCCCTGCACCGCCGCCGCCGACGCCGCCAGCGCCTCCTGCTCGTCCGGCGTGAGCTTGATCTCCATCACCTGCTCGGCGCCGTCGGCGCCCAGCTTGACCGGCACGCCGACGTAGAGGTCCTCGATGCCGAACTGCCCCGTCAGCAGGGCCGCGCAGGGCAGGATGCGCTTCTGGTCGAGCACGATCGCGTCGACCATCTCCACGATCGCCGCCGAGGGCGCGTAGAACGCGCTGCCCGTCTTGAGCAGGCCCACGATCTCCGCGCCGCCCTTCCGCGTCCGGTCGATGATCTCCTCCAGCCGCGACGCCGGCAGCAGTTCCTCGATGGGGATGCCCGCCACCGTCGTGTACGAGGCCAGCGGCACCATCGTGTCGCCGTGGCCGCCCAGCACGTAGGCGTTCACGTCGCGCACGCTGACGTTCAGTTCCTCGGCGATGAACGAGCGGTAGCGCGCGGTGTCGAGGATGCCCGCCATGCCGATCACCCGGCTCGACGGCAGGCGCGCCGCCTCGTAGGCGACGTGGCACATCGCATCGAGCGGGTTGCTGACGACGATGAACGTCGCCGCCGGCGAGACGGCCACCGCCTTCTCGGTCACGTCGCGCACGATCGACATATTGGTGGCCAGCAGGTCGTCGCGGCTCATGCCCGGCCGCCGCGCGATGCCCGACGTGATCACGACCACGTCGGAGTTGCCCGTCGGGCCGTAGCTGTTGGTGCCGGTGATCTTCGCGTCGACGCCGATCACGGGGCTGGCCTCGTACAGGTCGAGCGCCTTGCCCTGTGGCATCCCCTCGATGATGTCCAGCAGCACGATGTCGGCGTAGCCGCGCTCCGCCAGCCGGTGGGCCGTGGTCGCCCCCACGTTGCCCGCGCCGATCACGGTCACCTTCTTGCGCATCGTTCGTCGTCCTCCTTGGCGCCGCCGGTCGGGCGGCCCGCTAGTCCTGCGTCGATTGGGCCGCCTGCGCCGCCGCGATCTCGTTGAGCGCGCCGCCGGCCCGGAACCAGCCGATCTGCTCGGCCGTGAACGAGTGCCGCACCTCGACGCTCTCGGAACTGCCGTCGGGGTGGCGGACCTCCAGCGTCAGCGGCCGGCCCGGCGCCAGCGACGCCAGCCCGCGGATGCTCACCCGGTCGTCCTGGCCGAACTTGTCGTAGTCGGCGGGGTCGGCCAGGCGCAGCGGCAGCAGCCCCTGCTTCTTCAGGTTCGTCTCGTGGATGCGGGCGAAGCTCCGCACGATCACCGCCACACCGCCCAGGTGGCGCGGCTGCATCGCCGCGTGCTCGCGGCTCGACCCCTCGCCGTAGTTCTCGTCGCCGACCACCAGCCAGGGCAGCCCCGCCGCCCGGTAGGCCCGCGCGACCTCCGGCAGCGGCTGCTCCCGCTCGCCGCTCAGGACGTTGTTGCCCGTGCCCGCCTTCGACGTGAAGGCATTGTTGACGCCCGTGAAGGTGTTGTCGGAGATGTTGTCGAGGTGGCCGCGGTAGCGCAGCCAGGGCCCTGCCGGCGAGATGTGGTCGGTCGTCGTCTTGCCCGACGACTTGAGCAGGACCGCGCAGTCCTCGATGTCGGCCCCGTCCCAGGCGGTCCAGGGCGTCAGCCGCTGCAGGCGCCGGCTGTCGGCGCCCACCACGACATCGACGCCGGAGCCATCGTCGGGCGGCGGCACGAAGCCGGCGTCGCCGAGGGCGAATCCCTCCGCCGGCAGCTCGTCGCCGACCGGCGCCTCGAAGCGGAAGCTCCCCCCATCGTTGGGGATCGCGTCGCGGCGCGGGTCGAAGTCGAGCCGCCCGGCGAAGGCCGCCGCGACGACCATCTCCGGACTGCCGATGAAGGCCAGCGTCTGCGGGTTGGCGTCGTTGCGGGCCGGGAAGTTGCGGTTGAACGACGTCACGATCGTGTTCGTCTCCCCCGCCTCGACGTCGCCCCGTTTCCACTGGCCGATGCAGGGGCCGCAGGCGTTGGCCAGGACCGTCGCGCCGACGCGCTCGAAGGCGGCGATCTGCCCGTCCCGCTCGACCGTCGCGCGCACCTGCTCCGACCCCGGCGTGACCAGCAGCGGCGCCTTCACGCGCAGGCCGGCCGCGGCCGCCTGCCGCGCCAAGCTCGCCGCGCGGCTCATGTCCTCGTAGGAGCTGTTGGTGCAGGAGCCGATCAGCGCGTCCTTGATCTCCAGCGGGTAGCCCTCGGCCGCGGCCCAGGGGCCGACCTCCGCCGCCGTGTGGCGCAGGTCGGGCGTGTGCGGCCCGACCCAGGCCGGCTCCAGCGCGTTGAGGTCGATCTCGATCACCTGGTCGAAGATCTCCGCCCGCCGCTCCTCGACGCCGGGGTCGGCGGTCAGATCGGCCGCGTGCGCCTCGGCCAACTCCGCGATGGCCGCCCGGTCGGTCGCGCGCAGGTAGCGCGCCGTCGCTGCGTCGAAGGGGAAGACTGACGTCGTCGCGCCGATCTCCGCGCCCATGTTGGTCACCGTGCCCCGGCCCGTCGCGCTCAGCGAGGCCACGCCCTCGCCGAAGTACTCGACGATCGCGCCCGTGCCGCCCTTCACGGTCAACTCGTCGGCCACGCGCAGGATGACGTCCTTCGGCGACGTCCAGCCCGACAGCGCGCCCGTCAGGCGGACGCCGATCAGCTTGGGCAGCGTGACGCCCCAGTCGAGCCCCGCCATCACGTCGACGGCGTCGGCGCCGCCCACGCCGATCGCCAGCATGCCCAGGCCGCCGGCGTTCGGCGTGTGGCTGTCGGTGCCGATCATCAGCCCGCCCGGGAAGGCGTAATTTTCCAGGATCACCTGATGGATGATGCCCGACCCTGGCTTCCAGAAGCCCGCCCCGTAGCGCGCCGACGCGCTCTCGAGGAAGTCGTACACCTCTTTATTTTCGTCGACCGCGGCCAGGAGGTCGGGGCCCGCCCCCACGCGCGCCTGGATCAGGTGGTCGCAGTGCACGGTGGTGGGGGCCTGCACGCGGCGCAGGCCGGCCAGCTCGAACTGCAGCAGCGCCATCTGCGCCGTCGCGTCCTGCAGCGCGACCCGATCGGGCTGCAGCGCTGCGTAATCGGCCCCGCGCGAGAGACCCTGCGCGGCCGGGTCGGGCATGTGGCCGAAGAAAATTTTTTCTGCCAGCGTCAGCGGACGCCCCAGCCGCTCCCGCCCCACCGCGATCGCCGCCGCCGAGCGGGCGTAGGCCCGCCCAACCCGATCGACCGTGTCCGCCTCGTAGATCGGCATCGGCGCTCCGCGCCACCCCCCGCGGCGCGGAGGGCGGCGATCGGGCGCCATTCTATCAACCGCGCGCCTGCGCGATGCATCGCGGCACACAGCCCGCGCGCCCCTGGTCGATTCGGGGGCCGGGCCGGTCAGAGGGGCCAGTTTCAGAGTGGAATGTTGCCGTGCTTCTTGCGCGGGTTGTCGTCGGACTTGTTCTTGAGCATCTCGAGCGCGCGGATGATCTGCGGGCGGGTGTCCTGCGGGTCGATCACGTCATCGACGTAGCCCAGCTCCGCCGCCTGGTAGGGGGTGTTGAACTCCGCCTCGTAGTCGGCGATGAGGCGCTGGCGCTCCGCCTCCGGGTCGTCGGCCGCGGCGATGGCGCGGCGCTGGATGATGTTCACCGCGCCCTCGGCCCCCATGACGGCGATCTCCGCGTTCGGCCAAGCCAGGTTGATGTCGGAGCGCAGGTGCTTGCTGCCCATCACGATGTAGGCGCCGCCGTAGGACTTGCGCAGCGTGACCGCGATCTTCGGCACGGTCGCCTCGGCGTAGGCGTAGATCAGCTTCGCGCCGTGGGCGATGATGCCGCCGTGCTCCTGCACCGTGCCCGGCAGGTAGCCCGGCACGTCGACCAGCGTCACCAGCGGGATGTTGAAGCAGTCGCAGAAGCGCACGAAGCGCGCCGCCTTGCGCGACGCGTCGATGTCGAGCACGCCGGCCAACGTGTCGGGCGAGTTGCCCACCAGCCCCACCGTGTAGCCGCCCATCCGCGCGAAGGCCACCGCGACGTTGCGCGCCCAGTGCTCGTGCACCTCCAGCAGGTCGCCGTCGTCGACGATGCCGCGCATCACTTCGCGGATGTCGTAGGGCTCGTCGGCCGCGGCCGGCACCAGCTTCACGAACTCGGGATTGCGGCGCTCGGGGTCGTCGCGGGGCAGCAGCCAGGGCGGCGCCTCCATGTTGTTGGCCGGCAGGTAGGCCAGCAGGTCGCGCACCGTGTAGAGGGTCGATTCCTCTCCCTCGACGGCGAAATGCGCCACGCCGCTCTTCCTCGCGTGCGCCTCTGCCCCGCCCAACTCCTGGTGCGTCACGTCTTCGTGCGTGACGGCCCGCACGACGTCGGGGCCGGTGATGTACATCTGGCCGCTGTTCGCCTCCATGAAGACGAAGTCCATGATCGCCGGCGAATAGACGCCGCCGCCCGCCGTGGGGCCGCAACTGACCGAGATCTGCGGCACGACCCCCGAGGCCAGCACGTTGCGCAGGAAGATGTCGCCGTAGCCGCGCAGCGACGAGACGCCCTCCTGGATGCGCGCCCCGCCGCCGTCCTGCAGCGCCACGATGGGCGCGCCCATCTTCAGCGACATGTCCTGCACCTTGACGATTTTTTCCGCCACCGCCTCGGACAGCGATCCCCCGAAGACCGTGAAGTCCTGCGCGTAGGCGAAGACCGTGCGCCCGTTGATCAGGCCGTAGCCCGTGACGACGGCGTCGCCGGGGGGGCGCCGGTCGGCGAGCCCGAAGCGGGTCGCCCGGTGCGTGACGAAGGGGTCGATCTCCTGGAAAGTGCCCTCGTCGAAGAGGACGGCCATGCGCTCGTGCGCGGTCAGCTTGCCGCGCTCGTGCTGCCGCGCGATCGCCTTGGCGCCGGCGCCCAGCATGCGCGCCTCGCGGCGCCGTTCCAACTCGCGCAGGGCCGCGTCCCGCTCCACGCCGTACTCTTCGACCGTCATGGCGCTCCGCATCCCTGGGCCGCGCGATGCGCGCCCCGGCCGCCCGGAGGCTACCACAGCCATGGGGGGCGGACACATCGACGCCCGCACTACACGCGGGTCCGACCTCACTCCCTGTCCCCCTCTCCATCCGGTCGGTGGAGGGGGCTCTCCGGTCCCCTCTCCCGGGGGGAGAGGGTTAGGGTGAGGGGCAGCGACCGCTGGACACCCGATGTTCGGCCGGCTCAGCGCTGGCTTGGTTTTTTCACCCCGCGTTTTTTTTCCGCGGGGCGCGTCGCAGCCTCCACAGCGCCCCTGACCTCACCCCCTGTCCCCCTCTCCATCCAGAAGGATGGAGAGGGGGAACGTGGGCGCGGGCGCTCGGGAACCCTCCGGTCCCCCCTCTCCATTGCAGAGCAATGGAGAGGGGGTTAGGGGGTGAGGTTGGGGTGCCCGCCCGCCCCGCGGCCCGCGCGCGGATTTTTTTTGCGCGACTCCCTTCCCCTCCCCCCATAGAGAGGGAGGACACGTTTCCCCCATCACGATTCTCCACAATGTGAAAGAAATAACTTTCCTAAAACCTCGACTGCACCCCCCCCCCGGCGTCCATAATACGCCCGCTCTGGCTGCGCGATCCCGTCCCCAGGTGGCCGGCGCGCGCGCTGCACGGAAAGGATGACGCCATGAGCAACTACTGGGAGACCCTGCGACATCGAAAGATCAGCCGTCGCACGATGTTGGGCGCCAGCGCGAAGGCCGGCGTCGGCGCGGCCGGCCTGGCTTTGGTCGGCTGCGGCGACGACGACACGGCCGACGCCGGGACCGCGGCCGCCGAACGCGCCGCCGCGGCCGCGGAGGAGGCCGCTGCCGCGGCCGTCGCCGCCGGGGAGGCGCGCGCGGCCGAGACCGAGGCCGCCGCGGACGCCGCCGCCGAAGCCGCCGCTGCTGCGTCCGAGGCCTCCGCCGCCGCTTCACAGGCGGCCGACGCGGCCGATGCGGCCGCGGCCCTGGCCGCCGAGGCGGCCGAGTCGGAGGACGCCGCCAACGCGGCCGCCGCCGCGGAAGCCGCGGCCCAGGCCGCCGCCGACGCCGCTGCCGCGGCATCCGCGGCCGGTGACGAAGCCGCCGCGGCCGTCGCCGCTGCCGCCTCCGAGGCGGCCGAGGCCGCTGCCCAGGCCGCCCGCGACGCGGCCGCCGCGGTCGAGGCCGGAACGGCCACGGCCGAGGCCGCCCAGGCCGCCATCGACGAAGCCGCCGCTGCGGCTGCTGCCGCGGCCGAGGCGGCCGGGGAGGCGTCCGCCGCCGCCGGCGAGGCCGCCGCCACGGCCCAGCAGACCGCCGAAGCCGCGGCCGAGACCGCCGCCGCGGCCGTCGCCGCCGCCCAAGAAGCCGCCGACGCCGCCCAGGAGGCCGCCGAGAGTGCCGCCATGGCGGCGGCGGACGACGAGGCCCCGGCCACCGGCCCGCAGCATGGAGGCGTCCTGTCATTCTTCGGGCCCGACGGCGGCATCCTCGACCCGGCCATCGCCGACCACGGCGGCCTCGACAGCAACCTCCTCCCGGTCTACGACCACCTCAACTACCTCGATGACGGCGGGGTGCTCACCGCCGCGATGGCGGAGCTGCCCGAGGTCGTCGATGACGTCACCTTCGTCTACAACATCAACCCGAACGTGTACTGGCAGGACAAGGCGCCGCTGAACGGCCGCCAGTTCGTCGCCGAGGACGCCTCCTTCGGCCTCCAGCGCTTCGGCCAGGACAACCCCGAGTTCATCTGGCGCGACCGCTTCGACCCCGTCGACCAGTTCGAGGTCACCGGCGATCTCAGCCTGCGCCTCACGCTCGGGGAGCCGTTCGCGCCGCTGCTCACCGCCGTCGCCGAGATCCAGATGGTGATGGTCGCACGTGACGTGGTCGAGGCTTTCGGTGACGACGGCATCGCCGGCAACGCCGAGGCCGCGATCGGCACCGGCGGCATGCAGATGGTCTCCCGGGAGGCCGATGTCGAAACCGTGCTGGAGCGCAACCCCAACTACTACCGCAACCCGCTCCCCTACTTCGACGGGCAGCGGTCGAACTGGAATCTCGACGGGGCGTATCGGGCCGCGCAGTTCGTCGCCGGCGACGCCGACTTCCTCTGGATTCCGTGGTTGGGCTTCCCGGCGGAGAACGAGGCCGTGATTGCCCAACTCGGCGAGGAGAACGTCGTCGGAGTGCCCATGAATGCGGTCTGGAACTGGGTGGCGGTCCACTTCCACACCCAGGTCGAGCCCTATACCGACGCGCGCGTGCGCACCGCCCTGCATCTCGCCACCAACCGGGAGCAGCTCGTCGTGACGACCCAAGGCGTGACGGAGATCGGCGGGCCCATCACCCACGCGGCCGGCGCATACGCGCTGACCCCCGACGAGCTCCGCCAGCGGCCCGGCTACCGCTCCGGCGCCCAGCGCGAGGAGGACCTGGCCGAGGGCCGGCGGCTGCTCGACGCCAGCGGCTACGACCCGGCGAGCGTGCCGCCGATGACCTGCAGCGACCTGACCACCTCGTACGCGGAGGTGATGCAGCAGAACTTCGCCGAAATCGGCTTCGAGGTCGAACTCGTGGAGCAGCCCGACTCGCAGAACCTCAACAAGCGGGCGGCGGGGGACTTCACCCTCACCTACAACGGCCTCGGGGGCGCGTTCGATCCCGACGCCCTCTACGGTCTCAGCCACAGCGCCGGGGGCCGGAACTTCGGCGCGTTCTCGGACCCCGAGATCGACGCGCTGCTGGAGCAGGGACGCACGACCCTCGGCACCGAGAACCGGGTGCCGATCTACGACGAGGTCCAGACCAAGCTGCTCGAAGAGCTCAATCCCCAGATCTACTGCAACTGGGGCCGGCCGGTCGCCGCGCACCGTGCCTGGCTCAAGGGCTACGGCCCGACCAACAGCAGCACCGCCTCGACTTACCGGCTGTACCGGTCGTGGTTCGAGGGCAACCCCCGCGTGTAGGGGGCTCTCCGGTCCCCTCTCCCGGCGGGAGAGGGCTAGGGTGAGGGGCAGCGACCGCCGGGGCTCCGGTCCCATCTCCCCAGGGAGAGGGGATCGGAAGGTACCCCAGCCTTCGCCTCCACGTTCCCCCTCTCCATCCAGAAGGATGGAGAGGGGGACAGGGGGTGAGGTTCGGGCGGTCGCTCCCTAGCCGGGCGGCTCCGTGCGCACGTCCTCCTCTTCTTCTTCCTCCTCCGGCGGCGGGATGATGATGATCTGCCCCACCTGCAGGTGGCCCGCCTCGAACTCGGTCAGGCCGTTGTACGCCTGCAGGTCGAGGTAGTTCAGCCCGCGCGCCGCCGCGATCTCGCTCAGCGTGTCGCCCGGCTGCACGATGTACTCCTCGCCCGGCGGCCGGGTGGGGGCCTGCTCCGCCGCGGCTGCCTCGGTCGTTACGGCGATGCGCTCGCCCCGCACGGGGATGCGCAACTCGTCCCCGGTCGAGAGGATGCTGGGGTCGGCGATGCCGTTCAGCCGTTGGATCTCCTCCACCGTCACCCCGGCCGACTGCGCGATGATCGCCAGCGTGTCGCCCGGCTGCACGATGTAGAGCTCCTCCTGCAACTCCTCCTCGGGCTCCCCGCCGAACAACTCGTCGCCGCGGAAGATGTACGGCTCCGGCAGGACGTCGGGCATCGGCTCCATGGGGATCGTCTCGGGGTCGGGGTTGGCCGTCGCGGCTTCCGGCGGCACGACCGGCTCCTCCTCGCCCGAGCAGGCCGCAATCAGCAGCGCGACGATCGCCAGCGACCCCATCAGCGCGACGCGCACGGTCCCGGCTCCCGTCCTCTGCCCCGCCCGGTGATCCGGCACGCTTGCCCCGTCTTCTTCGCGCCCTGTCGGCTTTCGCTCCAGTCTACCGCCGCGGCCGGCCTCACTCGTCCTCCTCCGCCGGCCCGACGACGCAGGTCCCGGCCAGCGCCGGGTCGGCCGAGGCCGCGAGGCAGCCCAGCAGGCCGTGCGCCAGCCGTCCTACCGCCTCCAGGGCCTCCGGCTCGACGACCTCGAATTGGTCCTCCGGGACGTGGATCGGGCCGCCGGGCAGCGTGGGGAAGATCACCGGTACGCCCACCTGCGCGAAGTTGAGGTGGTCGGAGCCGAAGCCCGGCGGCAGCCCGCCCGCCGACACGTCGATGCCCAGTTCCGCCGCGACCTCCTCGGCCAGGGCGATCAGCGGCGCGTCGCCCACCAGCACCACCGGCGATCCGACCCCCGCCACGTCGAGGTTCAGCATCGCCACTACGTCGGCGATGTCACCCGACTCGACCAGGCTCTCGACGAGCACCCGCGAGCCCACGATGCCCGGGCTGCCGACCACCGCTTCCTCGGCCCCGAAGGCGGCGAAGCAGAGCAGCCGTCCGGCCGTGCTGCCGGCGTAGGCGTGCGCCAGCTCGACGACCAGCGACGTGCCGCTGCCGTTGTCGTTCGCGCCGCCGACGCCGGGCACGGTGTCGTAGTGGCCCCCCACCCAGACGCGGCAGGCGCCATCGGGATGCCGCGCCAGCACGTTCTGCGACTCCCCCGAGCCCGGGTCGTAACGCAGCACGATCGCGGCCGTCACGGGGCCGCGCGCCGTCCGCGCCCGCAGCCCAATCCCCGCCGCCAGCGACACCGCCACGGCCGGAATGTCCGACCCCTCGCCCAGCGTGCCCGAGAACGGTCCCCCCTCGTTGTTGTAGATGATCGCCCCGACGGCCCCCGCCGCGGCCGCGTTCGCGACCTTGTCTCGGAAGAAGATCTCGCCGCGCTCGACCAGCGCCACCGCCCCCGCCGCGTCGACCTGGGCGAAGTCCTCCACCGCCCCCATGCCGGGCACGACGACGAGCGGCCCCGCCACGTCGCCCGGCGCCGAATCGGCCAAGGCCTGCGCGTCGATGACATCCCCGTCGGCCAGCAGTTGCAGTTCGTCGATCAGCCGGCTCTCCAGCGGCACGGGCTGCAGTTCCACGTCGTACCCGGACGATTCGAACTCGGCCGCCAGGTAGGCGGCCGCGTCGCGCTCCGCCTGCGAGCCCAGCACCCGCTCGCCGATCGTGACGCTCAGCGCCTCCAGGACGCGCAGCGCGTTGTCGTTGTCGTAGGGCGCCGGCGCGACGATCGGGGCGGGCGCCTGCTCCTCGGCGTCCGCCGCGGCCTGTTCCGCGTCGTCGTCGGGGACGGCCGGCGCTTCCGCCTGTGCCGGCGCGTCGGACGGCCCGGGCTCCGCCTCCGCTGCTTCGGGCTCCGACGCTGCGCCGGCTTGGTCGGCCTGCTCGGATTGGTCTGCGACCTCCTCCGCCTCGACGTCGGCCGCCCGCGACTGGGCCACTGCCTCGGCCGCCTCCGGCGGCGCGTCCTGCTCGCGGCAGCCCGCGACGGCGCTCGACGCCAGCAGCAGCACGATCGCGACGGGCAGCAGCCAAGACAGCGGCGCACGCGCGGCCCGACCGCGCGCGGACGAAGTCGAGGGCCGGAGGAAGGTCAGCGTCGCCACCGTCGGAACCAGCCGCGCACCCCGCCCGGCCGTGGTTCGTCGTATTCAATGTAGCGGTCGCGCCAGAATCCGCCGCGTCCCTCGTGGGGCGCGCGCGACTTCGGGCCCCGCATGCTCCAGGCCAGCCCCAGGAGGAAGAGGATGACCCCCGCCAGGAGCAGCCACGCCCCCGGACCGCGGACCCGCAGCGCCAGCCCCACGGCCAGCAGCAGGAACCCCACCAGCATCAGGTGCCCCGATGTGAAGCGCACGAAGACGAAGGCCAGCCGGTCGCTCATCCGGCGCATCAGCGCGTCCCAGCTCCGCCGCGCGCGGCTGGGTCCGCGCCGACGCCGGCGGTGCCATTCGAAGTCCTCGATCTTCTCAAGGACGTCCTCGATATCGCGTTCCAGGCGATCGGGCATCGCGGCGCTCCTGTTCCCAGTCTAACCCCAGCCGCCACCGCCTGGGGTCTCCATGCGCACGACGTCCCCCGCTTCGACCTGGAACGTCGTCTTGCCGGGCAGCGCGCGGTCGCGCCGGCCCGCCCGCTCGAGCCGGTTGCGCCCCGGCCGCCCGTCGGCCCCGCCGGCCGCGCCCCAGGGTCCGCGCCGCCGCCGCTCGCCGATCAGCGTCACCGTCGCCGGGGCGAGGAACTGCGTCCGGCGCACCAGCCCGTCGCCGCCGCGATGCCACCCCGCCCCGCCGCTGCCCCGGCGCACGCTGTTCTCCAGCACGCGCAGCGGATAGGCGATCTCCAGGGCCTCGGCCGGCGTGTTGAGGGTGTTCGTCATGTGGCTGTGCGCGGCGCGCAGGCCCGGTCCGTCCGGCCCGCCGCCGAGGCCGCCGCCGCTCGTCTCGTAGTACGCCCAGGGCTCGTCGGTGCGCGGGTCGATGCCGCCGGCGGCCAGGTTGTTCATCGTGCCCGACGAGGCGGCCGGCATCCGATCGGGCAGCGCCTGGGCGATCGCCCCCCAGACCACGTCGACGATCCGCTGGCTCGTCTCGACGTTGCCCGCCGCGACGGCCACCGGCGGCGCCGCGTTCACGACCGAGCGCTCGGGCAGCGTGAAGCGCAGCGGCCGGAACAGCCCCGCGTTGGTCGGCGCTTCCGGCGGCAGCAGGCAGCGCAGCACGTAGTAGCTCGCCGAGCGCGTCACCGCCGCCACGGCGTTGATCGAGCCCGGCCGCTGCCCCGCCGATCCCGTGAAGTCGAGATCCCAGCCCCGCGCCGAGGTCGTCAGGCGCAGGCGGATGGGCACCGGCTCGTCGTTCGCGCCGTCGTCGTCGAGCGCGTCCTCGAAGTCGTACGTGCCGGGCGGGATCGCGGCCATCCCGGCCAGCGCCGCCCGCTCGCCCGAGTCGAGCAGCGCCGCCGCCGCCTGCCGGAAGCCCGCCGCCCCGAAGCGCTCGGCCAGCGCCGCCAGCCGGCGTTCGCCGACCCGCTGTGCTGCCACCTGGGCGTCGATGTCGCCCTGGCGCTCGGCCGGGGTGCGCACGTTGCGCAGGAACAGCGCCAGCGTCTCGGGCACGAGCGTCCCCGCCCGGTAGATCCGCACCGGCGGGATGATGAACCCCTCCTGCACCAGTTCCTGCGCGACCGGCATCGAGCCCGGCGCCATCCCGCCGATGTCGGCCTGATGCGCGCGGCTGGACACGTAGCCCACCAGCGCCGGCCGCCCGCCGCGCCCAGGCCGGAAGACCGGCGAGACCATCGTCACGTCGGGCAGGTGCGTGCCGCCGCGGAAGGGGTCGTTGAGGATCGCGATGTCCCCCGGCGACCATGGGGCCAGCTCGGCTACCGCCCGCACCGATTCCGGCATCGCGCCCAAATGCACCGGGATGTGCGCCGCCTGGGCCAGCAGCCGACCGCCCGCGTCGAAGACCGCGCAACTGTAGTCGGCCCGTTCCTTGATGTTGGGCGACAGCGCCGTGTGGCGCAGCGTCGCGCCCATCTCCTCCGCGATCGAGACCGCCAGCGACTCGAAGACCGCCAGCCGCGCCGGATCGATCGCGCCGGCCGTCGTCGAGCGCCTAGGCATCGGGCGCCAGCCGTTCCGTCAGCGCCGCCGCGACCGCCGCCGCGACCGACTCCGCGGTCCCGCCCGCCGGCAGCGCGAGGTCGACATCGGCGGCATTGGCCCCCACCCCCACCGACAGCGCCCGCACGCTCGGCACCATGCGGATCAGGCGCAGCAGGTCGTCGCCCGCGCCGGTGGCGTGCAGCGCCTCCCCGTGCACCACGACGTGGTAGCCCGCCTTGACGTACCCCGCCGTTAGGAGCTTTAGCTGTTGTGAGGCGATGGCCGCGTCGCGCTCGCCGCCCAGCGGCTCGGCGATCCAGTCCCCGTGCAGCGCCGCGAATGGCAGCACGACGCTGGGGCCCGGCAGCCGCGCGGCGACCGCCCCCGCGATCGACGCCCCCTGCTCGGCCGCGTGCAGTGTGATTACCGTGGTCATCGTCGTTCCTCCCGTGTGATGCGCAGACTGCCCGACGCCAGCGGCCGCGTCCGCCAGCCCGGCGGAACGAGGATCGTGGTGTCGAGTTGCGTCAGGATGGCCGGCCCGGCGGTCGAGCGGCGCAGCGCACGCCGGCCAATGATCCGCGTCCGCCGCGGGCGGTCCCACACGACCGTCGCGGTCTCCGGCGCGGTCCGCGCCGCCTCCGGCCCGGCGGTCGCGGGCGCGCTCGCCGCGGGCGGCGCGGCGCTGCGTGCGATCGCCTTGACGCGCGCTACGACCACCTCCAGCGGGCGGGCCGGGTCGGCGTGGCCGAAGCGCGATCGGTGGGCCGCCGCCAGCGCCGTCCGGATCGCCGCCCGCGAGGCCGAGCGCAGCGGCACGGTAATCTCGTGCGATTGGCCCGCGTAGCGCAGGTCGGCCGATCGCTCCACCCGGCAGCGGCCGTAGCCGTCGCGGCGCAGCGCCGCCCGCGCCTCCGCCTCCAGCCGGGCGAAGGTGGCCTCCAACGCCGCCTCGCGGCCCGTCGCCTCCGGCTCGATGCGCAGCACCATGCCCTGCTCGGCGTCCTTGACGACCGGCGCCTGCAGCATCCCCGCCGCCGACAGCACGCCCGGCGCGGGCGGGATCAGCACCTGCGGGATGCCCAGCTCGGCCGCGAGGTCGCAGGCGTGCAGCGGTCCCGCACCCCCGAACGCGACCAGCGCGAAGTCGGCCGGGTCGAAGCCGCGCTCCACCGAGATGACGCGCAGCGCCCGCGCCATGTTCGCGTTCGCCACCTCCACGATCGCCTGCGCCGTACGCCGCGCCGATCCCCCGAACCCGTCCGATAGCGTCGCCACTGCCCGCTCCGCCGCGGTCGCGTCGAGCGTCATCGCGCCGCCGAGGAAGCGGTCGGGCCGCAGCCGCCCCAGCACGACGTGCGCGTCGGTCAGGGTCGGCGCGTCGCCGCGCCCGTAGGCGGCCGGACCCGGCGCCGCGCCTGCGCTCTCGGGCCCCACGCGCAGCGCGCCGCCCGCGTCGAGCGCCGCGATCGAGCCGCCGCCCGCCCCCACCGTGTGCACGTCCACCGTCGGCGTGCGGATCGGCAGCCCGCCGACGGCGAAGTCGGTTCGCTCCAGCACCCGCCCGGGGAGGAGGCTGACGTCGGTCGACGTGCCGCCCATGTCGAAGCTGATCAACTGCCCGACCCCCGCCGCCTCCGCCGCCGCCCGCGCCCCCACCACCCCGCCCGCCGGCCCCGAGAGCACCGTGCGCACCGCGTCCCGCGAGGCCTCCGCGACGCTCATCGCACCGCCGTTCGAGCGCATCACGCGCAGCCGCGTCGCCGCCCCGCCCGCGCGCAGCCCCGCCTCGAGCCGCGACAGGTAGCGCCCCATCGCCGGGGCCACGTAGGCGTTGACCACCGTCGTGCTCATGCGCTCGTACTCGCGGTGCTCCGGCAGCACGTCGCAGGAGGCCGACACCGTCAGCCCGCGCCCCCGCGCCATCTCCGCGACGCGTCGCTCGTGCGCCGGGTTCACGAAGGAGAACAGCAGGCAGACCGCCAGCGCCTCCGCGTTGCTCGCCTCGACCCGGTCCAGAACGGCCGCGACCTCGTCCTCGTCCAGCGCCCGCACGACCGACCCGTCGGCCGCGACGCGCTCGTCGACCTCGAAGCGGCACGCATCGGGGATGGGCGGCTCGGCCCGCGTGGGGTGCAGCGCGTACAGCTCGGGGCGCGCCTGCCGGCCGATGACCAGCGTGTCGCGGAAGCCGCGCGTCGTGATCAGCGCGCAGCGCGCTCCGCTGCGGGTCAGCAGCGTGTTGGTCGATACGGTCGAGCCGTGCACGATCTCCTGGGGGCGCCATCCGCGCTCCGCCAGCCCCTCCAGCACGGCCCGGCCCGGGTCGTCGGGTGTCGAGGGACGCTTGTGCAGCCACAGCGCCGCCCCGTCCCAGTAGAGGAAGTCGGTGAAGGTGCCGCCCACGTCGACGCCCAGCAGTCGCCGCTGGCCGCCCTGCCCGGCCACGGCTTACGGCGCCGCCCCGTCGCGCCCGCCCGGGTTGAGCGAGCCCGTGCGGTAGCCGCCCAGGTCCAACGTCACGAAGCGAAAGCCGAGGACGCGCAGTCGTCGCTCGATCGTCTCCCGCTCGCGCGCCACGATTGCCATCCCGTGGTCGTCGGTCTCGATGCGCGCGATCTCCCCGTGGTGCCGCACGCGCACCTGGCGCACGCCCAACCCGCGCAGGACCGTCTCGGCCGCCTCGATCTCGCCCAGCAGGGGGGCCGAGACCGGCGTCCCCACGGGCACGCGGCTGGCCAAGCAGGCCGCCGCCGGCTTGTCCCAGACCGGCAGACCCAGGCCACGGGCCAGTGCCCGCACGTCGGCCTTGCCGCAGCCCGCCTCGACCAAGGGGCTGCGCACGCCGCCCTCCGCCGCCGCCCGCAGCCCCGGCCGGTAGTCGCCCAGGTCGTCGCGGTTGGTGCCGTTGCAGACCACCGCGCCCGACTCGGCCGCGATCGGCGTCAGGTGGCCGTAGAGCTCGCTCTTGCAGTGGTAGCAGCGGTCGCCCGCGTTCGCGACGTAGCCGGGCCGCGCCAGTTCGTCGGTGCGGACCACGCGATGGCGGATGCCGATCGCGGTCGCCAGTTCCCGCGCCGCCTCCAACTCGGCCCCCGGCAGCGACGGCGACTGCGCCGTCACGGCGAGGGCGCCATCGCCGAGTTGCTCGGCCGCCACGGCCGCCACCAGCGCGCTGTCGACGCCGCCGCTGAACGCCACGACCGCCCGGCCGTAGCCCGCCACGACCTCGCGCAGGGCGGTCAGTCGCTCCGCCTGGGCGCGGGGGAGGTCGGCGGCGGATCCGCGTTCGGCGACGCCCTGATCACTCATCCGCCCCGATCATACGCCAGCCCCGGCGGTCGGCGGCGCTGCGCTAGACTGGGGCGCAAGGAGAGCGTGATGGAAGTGCACTACGGCGTCCCCGAGGGCATCGATCTCCCGGACATGGACAAGGCGCGAAGGAACCACTTGGCCGTCGGCGCCCGCATGGCGGACCTCATCGACACGCATGTGGGTCAGTTCGTCGCCTGCTTCGGCGACGACCAGCAGTTCGCGTTCGGCGATGACCCCTGGGAGCTGATCGCGCGAATCCCCGAGGAGGAGCGTCCCACGGCGCACGTCCAGCGCGTGCCCCCGCGGGATCAGATCTTGATCCTGTGAGCCGTATCCCCGGTTATCTGCAATCTGTGCCGATCCCCGGAGTGCCCGCTCGCCCCTACGTGGACGCCGACTTGCTCATCGAGGGAACTTCGACCGTCGACGTCGTCCACTTCTTGATCGATACCGGCGCCGACGACACAGTCTTGCAGCCGTTCGATCTGACCTGGTCCGAAGCGCCGCCGCTCGCTTCCACCTTCGATGATCATCCGGAGCGGCGCCGGATCGAAGGCATCGGAGGCAGCGTCTACATCATCCCCGTCTCAGTGCGTCTGTTTTTCCCAATTGAAGGCGGCCCGGGCCGCCTGTGGTATGACTGTCGGGTCTGGGTTGCTGAACCTTCCGACGCGACTCTGACAATGCCGTCGCTCCTCGGGCGCGACCTGCTCCAGCTCTTCCGCCTCACCCTTGACTACGAGGCCACGCCGCCCGTTCTGTTGGAGCGGTCCTGACCGCCGCGCCACTCGCCACCGCTTGCCCCGACCCCGGCCCCCCGATACGGTCGCATCCGACCCAGCGCCGGAGATATCCATGCCCGACCCCCTCACCCTCCAGCTCGAACCCCGCAGCCTGACCGGCAAGAAGGTCCGCCGGCTGCGCCGCGAGGGGATCATCCCCGGCAACGTCTACGGCCGCGGCCGGCCCTCGGTCGCCGTGCAGGCGACCCTCGAGGAGTTGCGCCGCGTCTTCCGCGGGCACGACCGCAATCAGGTGGTGAACGCGCAGATCGCCGGCGAGTCCGACACCCGGCCCGTGGTCCTGCGCGACGTGCAGCGCCACCCCGTCAGCCACGACGTCGAGCACGTGGACCTCTACCACATCGACCTCACCCGCCCCATCCACGCCACCGCCGTGGTGCACATCGTCGGCGAGGAGACCTGCCCGGCGGTCACCCTGGGCGGCGTGCTCGTGCAGGGCCTGGGCTCGGTGATGCTGGAGGCCCTGCCCATGGACATGCCTTCCGACCTCACCATCGACGTCTCCGGGCTCGAACACTTCGGCCAGAGCATGCACGTCTCCGACCTCGCCCTGCCCGAGGGCGTGCGCGCCCTCGCCGAGCCGACCGCGCAACTCGCCACCGTCATCGCGCCGCGCCTCGCCGAAGAGGACGAGGTCGGCGAGGAGGCCGCCGAGGGCGTGGAGGGCGAAGAGGCGCCGGCCGAGGAGGCCGCCGAGGCCGCCGAGACCGAAACGACCGGCTAGCCGCTCGCCTCCACTCGATCGCCGCGCAGCTGCCCGCAGGCGGCGGCGATGTCGCGGCCCTTCTCGACGCGGACCGTCGCGGGGACGCCGGCGGCCGTCAGCCGCGCCTGAAAGCGCAGCACCGCCGAGCGGCTGGGCCGATCCCCCAGCACGCCCGGCGAGGGGTTGATGGGGATCAGGTTGACGTGGCAGTTGAGCCCGCGCAGCAGGCGCCCCAGTTGCCCCGCCTGCGCCGCCGAGTCGTTCACGCCGGCGAGCAGCACGTACTCGACCGACACCCGCCGGCCCGTCGCCGCGACGTGCGCCCGCGCCGCCTCGACGATCGCGCCCAGCGAGGCCGACGGCACCGGCACGAGGTCGCGCCGCAGCGCCTCGTCGGCCGCGTGCAGGCTGACCGCCAGGTTGACCTGCGGGTGGTCGGCGGCCAGCCGCCGCATGCCCGCCGGCAGGCCCACCGTCGAGACGGTGACGCGGCGCGGGCTCAGGCCGAAGCCGTCGGCCGCAGTCAGCCGCGACAGCGCCGCGTGCGTCGCCGCGTAGTTGGCCAGCGGCTCGCCCATGCCCATGAAGACGACGTTCGTCAGGCCGGCGCCGTCGCCCCCCCGCGCCGCGCCGCGCGCCATCGTCAGCACCTGCGAGAGGATCTCGCCCGCCGACAGTTGCCGCCGGAAGCCCTGCGCGCCCGTGGCGCAGAAGGTGCAGCCCATCGCGCAGCCCGCCTGCGTCGAGACGCAGACCGTGCGCCGCGCCCGTCTCTGCCCAAAGGGGTCGTAGCGCATCAGGACCGTCTCGATCAGCTCGCCGTCGTCCATGCGCAGCAGCAGCTTCGTCGTGCTGCCGTCGGCGCTGGTCTGCTCTCCGGCGACCGCCGCCGCGCCGACCCGCAGCCGCTTGGCCAGCCGCGCTCGCAACGCGCGCGGCAGGTCGGTCATCTCCTCGAAGTCCGTCGCGAAGCGGCGGTAGACTCCCCGCCCCACCTGCGCCGCCCGATAGCCGGGCTCGCCCAGCTCCCCGACGATCTCCGCCAGCCCCTCGGGCGGCAGGTCCAGCAGCGACGGGCGTGTGTCGGGCCCGGGCGCGCTCATGCGGGGTCGCCCAGGCGCTGGCCCAGCAAGTCCGGTTCGCCGTTGGCGAAGGCGTGGGCGTCCATCGCCCGCTTGCCCGCCCGTTGCAGCCGCTCGACGCGCAGCAGCCCGTTTCCGGTGACGACATCGATCCTCTCGCCCACGCCGATCACCGTGCCGGGCGATCCGGCCGCCCCGTCCCCCTCGGCTCGCGCGCGCCAGATGCGCAGGTCGTCCGAGCGCAGCCGCGTCGTCGCGCCGGGCCAGGGCGAGAACGCCCGCACCTGCCGCGCGATCTCCGCCGCCGGCCGCGTCCAGTCGATCCGGCCCTGCGCCTTGCGCAGGCGCGGCGCGCGCGTCGCCCGCGACGTGTCCTGCGGCCGCGGCGCGATCTCCCCCGCGAGCCAGGCGGGGATCGTCTCCAGCAGCAGCGACGCCCCCAGCGCCGACAGCCGATCGCCCAGGCTGCCGGCGTCGTCGTCGGGCCGGATCGCCTCGACGCGCACGGTCAGGATGTCGCCCGTGTCCTCGCCCGCGTCGACCAGCATGATCGTCGCGCCGGTCTCCGCGTCGCCGGCCAGGATGGCGGCCGTCACCGGCGACGCGCCCCGCCAGCGCGGCAGCAGCGAGGCGTGCACGTTCAGCGTGCCGAAGCGGGGCAGGGCCAGCACGTCGGGCCGGAGGATCTGCCCGTAGGCCGCGATGACCTGCAACTCCGGCCCGTGCGCCGCCAGCGCCGCCGTCGCCTCGGGGTCGCGCAGGCGGGCCGGCTGCAGCACGTCGATGCCGGCCGCCTGCGCCGCGACCTTCACCGGCGACGGCCGCGGCGTCCGGCCGCGCCCCGCCGGGCGGTCGGGCTGCGTCACCACGACGCACGGCCGGTAGGGGCTCTCGATCAGCGCCGTCAGCGTCGGCACGGCGAAGTCGGGCGACCCGAAGAACGCGACCCGGGGCATCGTCATGCGGCGAGCATACGGCGCGCTCAGCCTCCACTGCTCCGTCGGCGCAGCCGCACCGGGTCGCCCCGGCCGACGCCGAGCGCCTCTGCCGCGCTCCCGTTCGCCAGCGCCAGTTCGACATACCCGCTCGACGAGGGCAGCGCCACGACCTCCGTCCCGCCCGCCGCGTAGCTGGCCGCCGGCCCGGCGACGGTCCGTCCGCCCACCTCCACCTCGAACGCCGCGCCCGCGTCCGACGCGCGGAAGCTGGTGATCGCGTTGCCGAAGCGGTCGACGTGCAGGATGCGGCCCTCGCCCGCGCCGGCGATCACCCGGCTGGCCAGCGGCGCGGCCACCGTGACCTCCGACACCGCCGGTCCCACTACCTCCAGCCCCCGGCCCGAGGCCAGCGCCGCCGCGACCGGCGCCATCAGGTCGCGCCCGTGGAAGGTGCGCGAGACCTCGGCCGCCGCCAGCGGCGTCTCGCGGATGTCCGCCGCCGCCATCCCGCCCGGCAGCGGCGACCGCGCCGTCGCCGCGGCCGGCCGCATCGACGCGGGCAGCCCGCTGCTCAGCACGCCCGTGTCGGGCCCGACCAGCCACGCTTCCGCGGTCTCGATCGCCACCAGACCGCGGTCGCTGCCGACGCCCGGGTCCACGACCAACACGTGCACGCTGCCCGCCGGGAAGGTCGGCCAGGCGCACTCGCTGAGGAACAGGGCGGCGGTCGCGTCGCCCGGCGGGACGGCGTGGCTCACGTCGACGATGCGCAGGGCCGGGTTCGACCGCAGCAGGGCCCCGTGCAACTGCGCCACGTAGGCGTCGTTGAGCCCGAAGTCGGTGGTCAGCGTGACGATGCCGCAGGCCCGCATGCGCCCAATCCGAGGCCGGCGCCGCGGCGCCTCAGACGCGGATCGCGGCGATCGACAGCGCCACGAAGATCACGATCAGCGCGATCGTGCCGCGAAACAGCAGCCGCTCCACGCCGCGCCGCGTGCGGAACGAGCCCGAGCCGCCGTCGCCGCCGAAGATGTTGCCCAGGCCCTGGCCCTTGGCCTGCATCAGCACCACCGCGATCAGCAGCAGCGCGACCAGAATCTGGAACACGTTGATGATGTGGCCGAGGCTCATCGGGAATCCTTGGGCCGCACGCCGGCCGGCCGGCCGGGCGCCGCGGGGGAGCGGCGAGTCGCCGTCCCGCTAGCGCGTCGCGGCGGGGACCACGGGCGGGCGCGGGGCCGCCTCGCCGCGCTCATGGTAAATCGTCAGGATCGTGTCGGCCAGTTTGGCCGCGTCGTGGCGGTAGCGGTTGCGCTCGTCGATCACGTCCGCCTCGACCACCGTGCCGCCGACCCACGCCTCGCCGCCCCGCACCGGCTCCGACTTCCACCGCTTCGGCAGCCGCTCGCTGAGGTTGTTGTTGGCCACGATGAAGTCGAAGGGCGCACCGCCCAGGTGCGACTCGACGCTCGCCACGTGGTCCTGCACCGAGTAGCGGTCGGTCTCGCCGGCCTGCGTCGCGACGTTGCTGATGAAGATGCGCATCGCGTCGGACTCCTGGAAGGCGATGCCCAGCTCGGGCACCAGCAGGTTGGGCAGCACGCTGGTGTAGAGGCTGCCCGGCCCGACCACGATCAGGTCGGCGTTGCGCACCGCGTTGACCGCGTCGGGGTGCGCCGAGGGCCGCGCCGGCTCCAGGCCGACCGAGGCGATCTCCGTCTCCGCCGCCGTGATCGCCGACTCGCCGCGGATCGTGCGCCCGTCGCGCGTGCGCGCCGCCAGCCGCACGTCCTCCAGCGTCGATGGGAGGATCTGGCCGCGAACGGCCAGCACCCGGCCGGTCTCGTGGATGGCCTGCTCCATCGAGCCCGTCACCTCGGACATCGCCACGATGAACAGGTTGCCGAAGGAGTGCCCCGACAGCCCCTCGCCCGACTCGGCCGGGAAGCGGTACTGGAACAGCCGCGTCATCAGCGGCTCCGCGTCGGCCACGGCGGCGATGCAGTTGCGCACGTCGCCGGGCGGGATGACGCCCATATCCTCGCGCAGCCGGCCCGAGGAGCCGCCGTCGTCGGCGACGGTCACGACCGCGGTCAGGTTGTCGGTGTACTCCTTCAGGCCGCGCAGCAGTACCGACAGCCCGGTGCCGCCCCCGATCGCCACGATGCGCGGCCCGCGCCCGGCGAAGCGGTGCCGGTAGACCAGGTTGACCAGGCTCTCGCTGTGGCCGTTGCCGTTGCCGCGCGCCGTCGAGCGCATCGCGGCCAGCAGGCCGGCGCTGAACTTCCACACGCCCACGACCACGAACAGCACCGACACGCCGATGAACAGCACGCCGCGGAAGACCTGCGGGATGAACTGCAGGGTGATGTAGTAGAAGGCGTCGGGCAGGACGAGCGTCAGGTAGGCCTCGCGCGCCAGGAAGGACACGCCCAGCCCCAGAAACGCCATCCCCAGGAAGAGGAGCAGGAACCAGCGCTTCACGCCCATGCCGGGCAGCAGCCACTTCCGCGTGTCCGAGTCGCGGAGCCACTTCATCGTCGCGTAGTATCTATCGTCGCGTCCCCGCCGCGCCACTGTCGCGCACTATATGTTCGCGCACTATGTTCGCGCATCGGCTGTGACCCCGCGAATCCGGCCTCTCGGCCACCGACCCGAGTAGGGCGATCACGGCCGCCCGCACAGCCTAACGCCGCCCGGCGCCGTGGGGTTCCCCTCGGGCCCGAAGAGGCCTCCGCCGCGCTCAGACCTCGAGCAGCTCCCGCAGGATGCCCGTCACCAGCGGCGGGTTGGCGCGTCCGCGGGTCGCGCGCATCACCTGCCCCATGAGGAACTTCAGCGCCTCCTGCTTGCCCGCCCGGTAGTCGGCGACGGCCCGCGGCTGGGCGTCGATCACGCCCCGCGCGACCTCCCGCAGCGCCGCGTCGTCGCTGATCTGCGTCTGCCCCGACGCCTCCACGATCGCGCGCGGGTCGCGACCGTCGGCGAACATCGCCTCGAAGACCTCTTTGGCCTGCGTGTTGCTGATCGTGCCCGCCTCGATCAGCGAGACGAGCTGCGCCAGTTGGGCCGGGCGGATGCGCAGCGCCTCGATCTCCTGCCCCGCCTCGTGCATCAGCCGCGCCATCTCGCCGACCATCCAGTGCGCGACGCCCCGCCGCGCCCCCTCCGCGGCCCGGTCGCCCAGCGCCGCGACCACCGCCTCGTAGTAGTCGGCCGTCGCGCGGTCCTCGGTCAGCAGGCCGGCCTCGAACTCGGCCAGGCCGTGCTCGGCCTGGAAGCGCGCCAGCCGCGCCGCCGGCAGCTCGGGCAGCGCCGCCCGGATCGCCTCCACCCGATCGCGCCCCGTGCGCAGCGGCGGCAGGTCGGGGTCGGGGAAGTAGCGGTAGTCGTCCGACTCCTCCTTCGAGCGCTGCGACACCGTCACCTCGCGGTCCTCCACCCAGCCGCGCGTCTCCTGATGGATGCGCTCGCCGTTGCGCAGCGCCGCCGCCTGCCGCCGCTGCTCGAATTGCAGCGCCTTGTAGACGGCGCGGAAGGAGTTCATGTTCTTGATCTCGACCTTGGTCCCGAAGTCCGCCTGGCCCCGCGGCCGCAGCGAGATGTTGGCGTCGCAGCGGAACGACCCCTTCTCCATGTCCGCGGTGGAGACGTCGAGGTAGCGGAAAATCTGCCGCAGGGCGACCAGGTAGGCGCGCGCCTCCTCGGGGCTGCGCATGTCGGGCTCCGAGACGCACTCCATCAGCGGCACGCCGCTGCGGTTCAGGTCGAGCAGCGAGTACGACTCCCCGCTCGCGTCCTCGCGGTGCAGCAGCCGCGCCGTGTCCTCCTCGAGGTGGATGCGCGTCACGCCGATGCGCCGCGTCTCCCCGTCGACCGCGACGTCCAGGTGGCCGTTCTGGCTCAGCGGCTCGTCGAACTGGCTGATCTGGTAGCCCTTCATCAGGTCGGGGTAGTGGTAGTTCTTGCGGTCGAACTTCGAGACCTCGGGGATCTCCATGTGCAGCGCCAGCGCCGCCCGGATCGTCCACTCGACGGCCGTCTCGTTGATCACCGGCAGCACGCCCGGCATGCCCTGGCAGACGGGGCAGACGTGCGTGTTGGGGGCCGCGTCGGCGTACTGCGCCGGGCAGCGGCAGAACATCTTGCTCTCGGTCTTGAGTTGGGAGTGGACCTCGAGCCCGATCACCGTCTCGAACTCGTCCGCCCCGTCGGGCGCGGGCGCGGTCTCGGTCTGCGCGGTTGGGGGAGGGGTCATCGTCTCCTCATCTTATAGGTGCGCCGTGAGTGCGACGCCCCGGCCGCTGCGCCAGAGCGCCGCGTCCGCTACGCTGGGCGCCGTCTCCCGGACGATCCCGCGTCCAGTGAAGTTGGCTGCCATGGCAGATTCCGCCCCCGCCGATGCCGGCGCGCAGGTTCTTGACGCCGGCGCGCTCCTCCCTCCCGCCGCCCACCCGCACAGCGTGCGGATGATCCACACCTCCGACGTCCACGTCGGCACCGGCCACATGCGCGACGAGTCGGGCCGCGAGGAGGCGCTGCACTTCCTGGAGACGATCATGGGCGCCGCCGTCGACCTCGAGGCCGACGTCGTCCTCATCGCCGGCGACTTCTTCGACAACAACCGGGTCAAGGAGCCGCTCGTCGCCGAGACGGCCGGCATCCTCAACGAGCCCGAGGTGCCGGTCGTCATCCTGCCCGGCAACCACGACCCCCATATGGCCGACTCCGTGTACGAACGCTTCGGCCACCACTTCGCCGCACACGTGCACATCTTCGACGACGCCGACGGCACGCTGTTCAGCCTCGACGATCTGGGCGTGCAGATCTGGGGCCAGGCGCACACCAGCTACGACGACTTCTCGCCCGCCGGCAGCAGCCCCGACTGGCGCAGCGACAGCGAGCCGCCGCTCTGGCGCATCGCCATGGCGCACGGCTCCGCCGTCGGCTTCGACGGCCGCCTCTCGTTCGGCTACCGCATCGAGGAAGAGCACCTCTCCGACCTCGAGGCGCACTACGTCGCGCTGGGCCACCTCGACCGCCACGGTCAGACCGGGCCGCCCGGCACGACCGCCTTCTACTCGGGCGCGCCCAGCCTGCTCAAGGGATTCACCCTGGTCGACCTGCGGCCGCACGGCGTCCACGTCCAGCCCATCCTCTTCGACGCCCTGGAGCGGGGATACCTGCCGAAGCGCTGAGTCCCGCCCGCTGACCGCCATCGAACGACGCATCGAGACATAACGATACGACCCGAAGGATCACATCGAAGGAGACCGCCATGAGCTTCCGCGCGTTCGTCGTGGACATGCAGGACGAGGATTTCAGCGCCGGCGTGCAGTCGCTCGACGAGGGCCAACTGCCCGCGGGCGACGTGACGATCGACGTGCAGTGGTCGAGCGTGAACTACAAGGACGGCCTCGCGACCCTGCCCAAGGGCCGCGTCGTCACGCAGTATCCGATGGTGCCCGGCATCGACTTGGCCGGCCGCGTGCGCGAGTCGGCCGACGACCGCTTCTCCGCCGGCCAGGAGGTGCTGATCACCGGTTACGACCTGGGCGTCGCGCACTTCGGCGGCTTCGCCGAGGCGGCCCGCGTCCCGGGCGACTGGATCGTGCCGCTGCCCGGCGGCCTCAGCGCCGAGGAGGCGATGGCCCTCGGCACGGCGGGCTTCACCGCCGGCCTCTCGGTCGAGGCCCTGCAGGCGCACGGCGTCACGCGGGAGTCCGGTCCCGTCCTCGTCACCGGCGCGACGGGCGGCGTGGGCAGCACGGCCGTCGCCATCCTCGCCCGGCTGGGCTACAGCGTCGCCGCCAGCACCGGCAAGGCCGACGAGCACGACTACCTGCGCGCCCTGGGCGCGTCGGAGATCCTCAGCCGCGAGGAGGTCAGCGAGGAGAGCCGCCGTCCGCTCGAGCGCGAGCGCTGGGCCGGCGCGATCGACCCCGTGGGCGGCGCGACCACGGCCTACATCCTGCGCACGCTCAAGCGCGACGGCGTCAACGCCGTCTCCGGCCTCACCGGCGGCGCCGGCGTGAGCACGACCGTCATGCCCTTCATCCTGCGCGGCGCGTCGCTGGTGGGGGTCGAATCGGTCTACTGCCCCATGCCGCGCCGCAGCGAGATCTGGCGCCGCCTCGCCGGCGACTGGAAGCCCGACGCCCTGCTCGACGCCATCGCCGTCCGCACCGACCTCGACGGCGTCGCCGCCGCGGCCGCCGCCATCCTCCGCGGCGCGGTGCGAGGGCGTACGCTGGTGCGGCTCGGCTGATCGGACGCGAGCGCGCGGCGGAGGGTGTCGTCATGCCCGGCTGGCAGGAACGGCTCAAGCAGGCCCAGCAGGTCGCCCGCGAGGGCGCCCGTCAGGCCGCCGTCACGGCCGAGGAGATGCGCAAGCGGGCCGAGCCCGCCTTGCGCGACGCCGTCGAGAAGGCCAAGCCGGCCGTCGAGTCGGGCGCCCGCCGCGGCCGCCGCGCCGTCGACGCCACGCTCGAGGAACGCCGCGCGCAGCACGAGGCCCGCGCCACCTGGTACCTCCTCGAGGACGGCCCGGTCCACACGGCCGGCTACCCCGACGACGAGAGCATGCGCCAGGGCATCCAGACCGCCGCCGAACACGGCTGGCGCGTCGAATCGACCGCCACCGTCCCGGGGCCGCCGCGCATCCCCGGCGGCATCGCCGCCATCGTCGCCAAGCAGGCCGCCGAGCGCATGCTCAAGCCCGACAAGTTCATGGTCACCTTCCGCAAGAGTCCCGCACCCGGCGCCGCGCCGCCCCGGCCGCAGCCCCCGGCCCCGCCCGCCGAACCCTCCTAGCGACCGCCGCCCCGCTTGCTACGCTTGCTCCGTCCGCGGGGGTAGCTCAGGGGCAGAGCTCCTGCCTTCCAAGCAGGCGGCCGCGGGTTCGAATCCCGTCCCCCGCTCCACTGATTCCCGGTTCGCGCCACAGGACCGCGACGTGCCGAGCAGCTTCCGCTGGCGTAGAATCGCCATGGGCGCGCGATCGCGGATGGAGGCTTGACGCGTGGCGACGCCCCAATGGCCGCTGCGCATCTCCAGCATGGACGAGCGGGACACGCGGGAGATTGAGGCCATCGTCGGCACCGGCGCCGCCTACACGACGCTGCCGACTCGCCTGCTGCGCGAGTTGGGCGTCGAACCGATGGGCACGCGCAGGCTCCTCCTGGCCGACGGGCGCCGCGTCGATATGGACTACGGGCAGGCGTGGGTGGCGATCAACGGCGAACGCGTCGTGACCGTGGTGGTGTTCGGCGAGGACGACCGACCCGCCCTGCTGGGGGCCTACACGCTGGAGGGCCTCGCGCTGGCCGTCGATCCGGTCGAGCAGCGGCTCGTGCCCACTCACCTAGTCCCCTACGCTGCCGCTGGCTAGGCGACGCTGCCCCCGATCGAAGACGACCGGCGCGCCCTCGGCGACGAAGCGCGCCGCCGTGGGCCGAGCCGCCCGCAGTGGAGCCCCACGCAACGCCCGATCCCTGATAGACTAAGTCCATCGGACCGGACTAAACGATGATCGGGGGCTGTTGTGCGCGTCGTCAACATGCATGAGGCCAAGACGCAGCTCTCGAAGCTGGTGCAGGCGGCGGTCGACGGGGAGCCGTTCATCATCGCGCGCAGCGGCACACCGCTGGTCAAGGTCACCTCGCTGGAGGCGCCGGCGACCGGCCCGCGCCGCACCGGCTTCCTGATGGGCATCTCGGTCCCGCCCGACTTCGACCGCATGGGCGCCGAGAAGATCGAGGCCATCTTCGGGGGGCGCGGGTGAGGATCCTGCTCGACACGCACGTCCTGCTCTGGGCGGCCGCCACGCCCGAGCGCCTGCCGCCGGCCGTGCGGGCGCGGATAGAGGATCCCGCGAACGAGCCCTGCTTCAGCGCCGCCTCGCTGTGGGAGGTGGCCATCAAGAGCGGCCTGGGCCGCGACGATTTCCGCACCGACCCGCGGCTGCTGCGCCGCGCGCTGCTCGAGAACGGCTACGCCGAGTTGCCGATCACGGGCGTCCACGCGGTCGCGGTGGACCTGCTGCCGCCCATCCACGGCGACCCGTTCGACCGGATGCTCGTCGCGCAGGCCCAGGTCGAGGCGACGACACTGCTGACCGCCGACGAAGTCGCGGGCCGTTACCCGGGGCCGGTCGAGCTGATCTGAGCGGCCGCCGCGCCGCGCCCCACTTGACGGCGCTCCTGCGCTACGATGCAGGCACACAGCCATCGCGCAGCCCATCAGGAGAGGAGCGCCGGCATGGCCGACACCCCGGGCGACCTCCGGCTCGCTTTTTCCGACCAGGCGATCGCCGCCCTCAGCGCCGCCCTCGACGGCTACCCCGAGCCCGTCTCCGGCGTGCGCATCAAGATCATCGGGCGCAGCGGCCGCGGCTTCGACCACGTCATCACCATCGTCGAGCGGGGCGCCGAGCCCGACGACCCGGCCGTCGACCTGGACGGCCTGCACGTCTTCGTCGAGCGCGAGCACGCCGACAAGCTGAACGGCGTCGCCGTCCACTACGAGTACAAGGGCCCCAACGTCAGCGGCCTGGAGTTCGACAACCCGAACCCCGTTTGGGACAACCCGCTGGAGGAGCGCGTCCAGATCCTGTTCGACGAGTACGTCAACCCGGGCATCGCCGCGCACGGCGGCTTCGTCACCCTGCTGGGCGTCGAGGAGGACCGCGCCTTCATCGAGATGGGCGGCGGCTGCGCCGGCTGCGGCATGGCCAACGTCACGCTCAAGCAGGGCATCGAGGTAGCCGTCAAGGAGCACGTGCCCGAGATCGTCGAGGTCGTCGACACGACCGACCACGCGTCTGGCACGAACCCCTACTACCAGCCCCAGAAGGCCGGCGCCGCCAGCAAGTAGCGGCTGACCCGTGCGGTAGACCGTATGTTCTGCTAGCCTTGCCGCCGGGGAAGGGCGTAGGTGGATGCCGATGGATGGCCTGATCCAAGTCGTGGAGCGCGGATCCGATCAGCTACGCCGCAGCGTCGGCGACGAGCACCGCAAGGCGCTGGGCCAGTACTACACTCCGGCTTCGATCGCGCAATTCATGGCGTCCCTCGTCGGCGTGCCGGCGGACCGGCAGGTCCGCGTGCTCGACCCCGGCGCCGGCAGCGGCATCCTCGGCATCTGCGCGGCGCACTCGCTGCTCCAGCGCGGAGCGGAGTCGGTGCACGTCGTCGCCGTCGAGTCGGACCCGTGTTCCCTCTCGGCCCTCCGTGAGAGCCTCACGGCGGCGGCGCAGTCCCTCGGTGCGGCGTTCAGCTACGAGATCCGCTCCCACGACTTCCTCAACTCGAGCGGGCTGGAGCTTGAGATGGAACGCATCGATCCAGTCGATGTCGTGATCTCAAACCCCCCATATTCCAAGGTGTCCCCCTCCGACCGACGGGGCGGCGGCGCGCCAAACATCTATGCCCAGTTCATGAGCGTGGCGAGCGAATTGCTCAAGCCCGGCGGCCAGATCTGCTTCATCATCCCGCGGAGTTACTCGTCGGGGCTGTATTTTCGCGACTTCCGTCGCCGCTTCCACCAGACGATGGCGCTCGAAGCGGTGCATCTCTTCCGCTCGCGCGCGGACGCGTTCAAGACCGATGGGGTGCTCCAGGAGAACATCATCATCCTCTGCCGTCGCGAGGGGAGTGGGGACGGCCGAGTTCGGATCACGGTGTCGAACGGAACCGGCGATCTCACGGCCGGCAGTTGCCTGCTCGCCCCCCGACGGCGCATCGTCGACCCGGACACGCGCGATGCGTGGCTGTACCTGCCGGAGTCCCGCGCCGACCTGCGAGCGCTCAAGGCGGTGGAGAGTCAGCCCAACCGTCTGGCGGACCTCGGTTGGGAGATCTCTACGGGGCCGGTCGTCGCGTTCCGCGCGGCCGAGCACCTGCGGCCGGCCGCCTGCGAGCCCGACGGCGACGGCGTCCCGATGCTCTGGCTGCAACACGTCAAGCCCGGCGCCGTGGAATGGCCACTGGCCGGCGGTTTCCGCAAGCCGCAGTGGCTCTCCGCCGCGGTCCCCGCCAAGCTGCGCGTGCCAAACACGAACTGCGTTTTGCTGCGCCGCTTCTCCGCCAAGGGCGACCCGCGCCGCCTGATCGCGGCGCCGCTCCTGGCCGGACAACTGCCCGGCGACTTCGTCGGGATCGAGAACCACGTCAACGTGATCTACGGCGCCGAACGGGACATGACCCCCGAAGATGCGATCGGGTTGGCGGCGCTGTTCAACTCGCACCTCTACGAGCGGTTCTTCCGCACGATCAGCGGCAACACGCAGGTCAGCGCATCGGAGATCCGGGGGACCCGCTTCCCCTCGCGTCATCGAATCCGCGCCGCCGCGGCGAGAAGGACACGAGCCCCTGCGGTGATCGGGACCCGGCAGGGAGTGTCGAGGTGACCCGTCTTGAAGAAGCGAGCCGCATCCTGGAAGCGCTCGGACTACCCAAGCAGCAGCGGAACGACAACGCCAGCTACACGCTGCTGGCCTTCGCAGCGATCGGTCCGCGGACGCGCTGGGCTCAGGCGTCGAATGAAGACCGCCTGGGGCCGCATGGCGTGATCGAATTCGCCGCTCGTGAATACGGGAAGATCTACGCCGAAAACTCGCGGGAGTCGATCCGGCGTCAGGCGATTCACCAGTTCGTTCAGGCTGGCGTCCTGGAACGCAATCCGGACAACCCGGGCTTAGCGACGAACAGCCCCCTCACGCACTACGCGCTAACGGACGAGGCACTTGTCGTGGTGCGGGCGTTCGGTGCCTCCAACTTCCCGAAGCGCGCGGCGGACTTCCGCCGAGAATCAGACGGTGGCCTAGCCAAGCGCTACGCGGAGCGCAGGCAGCAGATGCAGGTCAAGGCTTCGATCCCGTCAGGAGTGCGTCTCACGCTCTCTCCTGGAACCCACAACGAGTTGCAACGCAGGGTGATCGAGGACTTCTTGCCGGCGTTCGCTCCTCGCGCGAACGTGCTCTACGTGGGCGATACCGCCAAGAAGGATCTGCACGTCGAACACGAGGTGCTCGCGGCTCTCGGCGTACCCATTGAAGCCCACGACAAGCTCCCGGACATCGTGATCTACGACGAAGTGCCGGAGCGCCTGATCCTCTGCGAAGCGGTCACCAGCCACGGTCCCGTCTCCCACATGCGGCGCATCGAACTGGAGGGGCACCTGTCCGATTGTCGTGTCGCACGCATGTACCTGTCGGCCTTCCTCTCGTTCGCCGAGTTCAAGCGGCATGCTGACTCGATCGCATGGGGAACCGAGGTCTGGATCGCCGAACAGCCGACGCACATGCTGCACTACAACGGCGAAGAGTTCCTCCGGTAGGCCCCATGACCCGCGTCCTCCTCGTCTCGACCTATGAACAAGGGCACCAGCCGATGGGGCTGGCCTCCCCCGCCGCCGCCCTGCGCGACGCCGGCCACGAGGTCCGCACGCTCGACATCGCGGTCGAGCCGGCCGACCCCGCCGCCTTCGACGCCGCCGACCTCGTCGCCATCTCGGCCCCCATGCACACCGCCGCCCGGCTCGCCCTGCGTCTGGCCGAGCGGCTGCGGGCGCGCCGACCCGACCTGCCCCTCGTGCTCTACGGCCTCTACGCCTCCGAGCTCGACCTCCACCTGCGCGACGGCGGCCCCTTCGCCGCGACCGTCGGCGGCGAGTACGAGGGCCCGCTGGTCGCCCTGGCGGACGCCGTCGGCGCGGGGCGCGCTATCCCCGCCCCCGGCGAGCCCGCGGCGCTCGTCGACATCACCGGCCTCGGGCACGCCCCCCGCTTCCCCCGCGACGCCATGCCCCTGCCCGACCGCACGCGGCTGCCTCCCCTGCGAGACTACGCCCGCGCCACGGTCGTGCCGTCCAACGGCCACGGCCCCGCCGCGGCGGGCGAGCAGCGCCTCGCCGGTTACGCCGAGGCCAGCCGCGGCTGCGCCCATCGATGCACGCACTGCCCCCTCACGCCCACCTACGGCGGCCGCCTGCGCCTCGTGCCGCCGGAGATCGTCCTGGCCGACATCGACGCCCAGGTCGAGCTCGGCGCCCGGCACATCACCTTCGGTGACCCCGACTTCTTCAACGCGGTGCCGCACGCGCTCTCGCTGCTGCGCATCCTCGCGCGCCGTCACCCCGGCCTCAGCTTCGACGTCACGATCAAGGTCGAGCACCTGCTGGAGCACCCCGACGCGGCGCGCGCCCTGCCGGACCTCGGCGTGGCCTGGGTGACGAGCGCCTTCGAGTCGGTCGACGACCGGCTCCTCGCCCGGCTAGTCAAGGGGCACACGGTTGCGGACATGGAGCGCGCCCTCGCCCTGACCCGCGACGCCGGGCTGCACCTGCGCCCCACCTGGCTGCCGTTCACCCCCTGGACCTCGCTCGGCGACTTCGCCGCCATCCTCGATTTCATCGAGCGCCACGACCTCGTCCAGAGCGTGCCGCCCGTGCAGTACGCGCTGCGCCTGCTGCTGCCGCCCGGCTCCCCGCTCATCGCCGAAGTCGAGGCCGGCGGCCACCTGACCGGCTTCGACCCCGACGGCCTCACCCACACCTGGCGCAACCCCGACCCGGCCGTCGATGCGCTGCAGGGGGAGATCGCCGACTACGTCGGCCGGGTCGCGTGCCACCACGACGGCCCCACCGACAACGCCGCCGCCTTCGCCCATATCCGCGGCTTGGCCGCCCGCGCCGCGGGTCTGCCGGCGCCGGAGCCCTCGGGCGCGTCGGCCCGCTGGGTGCCCGGTCTCAGCGAGGCCTGGTTCTGTTGAGCGGAGCCCACGGAGGAGCAGTTGGCTCCCCTCGACGCGGCGCTGACCATCTGACCGGCGCCGACCCCTGAGCGGCGTTGACGGGCGTCGAAGGCGCCACTACGGTGAAAGCCGACACCCCCTGCACGCTTCGGCGGCAGGGCGCAAGGCTGCCGCAAGGCAGCCTTAGCTTTTTCCCGGGGGCGTCCTTATTCGTACCAACGTCTACGTCGACGGCCTCAATCTCTACTACCGCGCCTTGCAAGACACCTCGTATCGGTGGCTGGATCTTGGCGAACTAACCAAACTTCTACTCCCGAGACACAGCGTAGGCCGGATCCGGTACTTCACGGCCCTCGTCACTAGCCGCCCCAGCGACCCCACTCAGGCCCAGCGGCAGCAGGCCTACCTGCGCGCGCTACGGACGCTCCCCAACCTCACGATCCACTACGGCCACTTCCTCGCCAAGACCAAGCGCAGACCGCTCGCGCAGCAACCGCAGACCGGTTCACGCACTGTCGAGATACTCGACGTTGAGGAGAAGGGCTCGGATGTCAATCTCGCGTCCCACCTCCTGCTGGATGGCTTCAAGGACGAGTACGAGATGGCCGTCGTGATCTCCAACGACTCCGACCTCCAAGTCCCCATCAGGATCGCTCGGACCAGCCTGGGAAAGCAGGTCGGCGTCTTCGATCCAAGTCGCAGAAGGAGTTTCGAGCTACACAACGCGTCCTCCTGGTACCGGCCGCTGCGCCGGGGTCCCCTCAGCGCCAGTCAGTTCCCGGACACACTCACCGATGCCCGTGGCCCCATCAGGAAGCCCGCCGGATGGTGAGGTCTCACAGCGATCCGGCTACACCGGCCCGCTGACCATCTGGTCTGCCTCCGACCTCGACGGCCGGACGTTCGTCCGCCTCCTCTCAGGCCACGTCCGGGCACTGCTCGGCTAGAGCCCCCTACCCGACCTCCAGCTCGAAGCGGAGGCAGCGCCACGACCGCCGCAGCGCCTCCACGACCTCCGCCGGCCGCTCGCCGCGGGCGAAGATGAAGCCGGGGTAGGCGCCGCCCTCGGGCAGCGGCACGAAGCGGTAGCCCGGCCGCGTCTCGATCGTCACCTCCGAGACGAGCGGCACGGCCCGCGCGGCCTCCAGGCCGTGCACGGCGTGCAGCCGGCCCGGTCCCGGCGTGGGGATCATCATCACGCCGCTCGCCGGGGCTTCCCGCTCCAGCCGGTCGAGCGGCAGGCCCGTGGCTTGGCGCAGCACGACCTCTTCCAGCGAGGCCGCCGCCCCGCCCGCCCCCACGTCGAAGCGCAGCGAGCGCGCGCAGTGCCCGCCGATCGTGCGCGCCGCGATGTCGATCGGGAACGCCCCCGCCGCGTTCAGCCGCAGCTCGACGTGCACCGGCCCGCGCGACAGCCCCAGCGCCCGCGCCGCCCGCTCGGCGACCCGTCGGACCTCCTCCTGCCGCGCCGCCGGCAGGGACGATGGGGTCACGTAGATCGTCTCCTCGAAGAACGGACCCTCGAGCGGGTCGGGCTTGTCGAACAGCGCCAGCACTTGCAGGCCGCCGCCGTCGGGCTGCGGGACGAGCAGCCCCTCCAGCGCGACCTCGTCGCCGGGGATGTAGCCCTCGACCAGGTAGCGGTCGGCCGTGTCGCCGCAGTCGGCCGCGACGGCCGGGTCCGACAGCAGTCGCCCCAGCCGCGCGACCGCCGCCGCGAACGCCGCCGCGTCGTCGGCGCGGATCACGCCGCGGCTGCCCGCCAGCGCCAGCGGCTTGATCACCACCGGGAAGTCGAGCTCCCGCGCGACCGCCGCCGGGTCCTCCGCGAAGCGGCAGACCCGGAAGGCCGGCGACGGCAGCCCCGCCGCCGACAGCAGGCGCCGCAGTTCGGCCTTGTTGCGCGTCGCCGCGCCGGCCGCCGCCGGGTTCGACGCCAGCCGCAGCAGCGCCGAGGCCCGCGCCGCCAGCATCGTGCCGCCGTCATCCACCGGCACGATGGCGTCCACCGGGTGGCGGTCGGCGTAGCGGGCGATCGTCTCCGCGCCGGCCGCCGTGTCGCGGAAGTCGGCCTGCAGCGAGCGTTCCGGGAAGGCGTCGAGCGGCTGTCCCACGTCCGACGCGACGGCCACGTCGAGCCCCAGCCGGCCCGCCGCCGCCAGGAAGTCGTGGCTGCGATAGCTGGCGCTGGGGATCAGAAGTAGCACGCGCGGCATGGGGCGGCTATCGTATCGCGTTCGCCGGCGTCGCTTTCCCCGCCGCCGACCATCGGGACTGGGTAGGCTGGCATCGGAGGGTTGCCATGCCCGACACGACGGCCTTCCCGATGGCCGGGCCCCCGCCGCCGGCGCCCGTCCCGCCCCCGCGCGACGACGCGCCGATGCTCGACCTCGCCATCGAGGGAATGCACTGCGCGGCTTGCGTCGGCCGCGTCGAGCGGGCGCTGATCGGCGTCGAGGGCGTCGAGGCGGCGGCGGTCAACCTGGCCAGCGAGCGCGCCCGCATCCACCTGGCCGATGCCGCCGTCGAGACGCAGGCGCTGTCCGACGCCGTCGCCGCCGCCGGCTACCGCCTCGTCTCGGCGAGCGCCGGATCCCAGACCGCCGCCGACGCGCAAGCCGCGGAGGAGGCCGCCGAGGCGCGCCGGTCTGCCGAGCGCCGCCGCCTGCTGACCGATGCCCTCTTCGCCCTCGTCCTCGGTTGGGGCATCTTCATCGCCGTGCAGTTCAACCACGCGGCCGGCCTCGGCTGGGACGCCGACGCTCTCTTCCTCGTCCTGTTCTGCATCGCGACGCCCGTCTTCCTGTGGAGCGGACGGCGCATCCTGCGCGGCGCGGCGAACGTCGTGCGCCACGGCAGCGCCGACATGGACGTGCTCATCGCCGTCGGCACCACCGCCGCCATGGCCTACAGCGTCGCCGCGACCTTCGCCCCCGGTCCCTTCGACCGCGCCGGCCTCGACCGCGCCGTCTTCTACGAGACCGCCCTCGTCATCGTCGGCTTCGTCTCGCTCGGCCGCTATCTGGAATCGCGCGCCAAGGGCCGCGCCTCGGCGGCCGTGCGGCGGCTGCTCGGCCTGCGCCCGCAGACCGCCCGGCTGCTCCGCGACGGCGATGACGCCGAGCCGGTCGAGGTCCCCGTCGATCAGGTCCGCCCCGGCGACGTCATGCTCGTCCGCCCCGGAGACCAGATCCCGGTCGACGGCGTCGTCCTCGACGGGGCCGGCGCGGTCGATGAATCGATGCTCACGGGTGAGAGCATGCCCGTCGACAAGGAGGCGGGCGATCGGGTCTTCGGCGCGACGATCAACGGGGCCGGCGCGCTGCGCGTGCGCGCCACGCAGGTCGGGGCCGACACCGTGCTGGCCCGCATCATCGCGCTGGTCGAGTCGGCCCAGGCCTCGAAGGCGCCCGTGCAGGCCCTGGCCGACCGCGTCGCGGCGGTCTTCGTGCCCATCGTGCTGGCCATCGCCGCGCTGGCCTTCCTGCTCTGGCTGGCCGTGGGGCCGCCGCCCGCCCTCACCTTCGCGACGCTCAACGCCGTCGCCGTGCTGGTCGTCGCCTGCCCGTGCGCGCTCGGCCTCGCGACCCCCACCGCCGTCATGGCGGGCAGCGGGCGCGCCGCCGAGCGGGGGGTGCTCTTCCGCTCCGCCGAGGCGATCGAGCGGCTCGCCGCCGTCGATACCGTCGTCTTCGATAAGACCGGCACACTCACCCGTGGCGAGCCCGCGCTGCGCGACGTCGTCCTCCTGCCCGGACACGACCGCGAGGCGGTGCTCGCCGCGGCGGCGGCGGTCGAGCGCGATTCCGAGCACCCTATCGCCCGCGCGATCGTCGATGCGGCCCGCGACGCGGGCCTGCCCCTCGCCCCCGCCCGCGACTTCCGCGCCACGCCCGGCGGCGGCGCGACCGCCGTGGTCGACGGCGCGACCGTCACCGTCGGCGCTGCCCGCCTCCTGCGCGAGCAGGGTGTCGCCATCGACGATGAGGCGCTCGGCCACGCCCGGCGCTTCGCCGACGGCGGCGCGACGCCCGTCTACGTCGCGATCGGGTCCGGGGTCGCCGCCATTCTCGCGGTTGCCGACACGATCAAGCCGACCGCCCCGGACACCCTGCGCGACCTCCGCGCCGCCGGCCGCCGCACGGTCCTGCTCAGCGGCGACGACCGCCGTGCGGCCGAGGCGGTCGGCGCGGCCCTGGGCATCGATGAGGTGATCGCCGAGGTGCAGCCCGACGAGAAGGCCGGCGTCGTGCGCCGCCTGCAGGACGAGGGCCGGGTCGTCGCGATGGTCGGCGACGGCGTCAACGACGCGCCCGCGCTCGCCCAGGCCGATGTCGGCGTCGCCATGGGCGGCGGCACCGGCGTCGCCATCGAGGCGGCCGCCGTCACCCTCATGCATGACGACCCCCGTGGCGTGACGCAGGCCCTCGCCGTCGGGCGCGCCACCTTCCGCACCATCCGCCAGAACCTGGTCTGGGCTTTCGCCTACAACCTGCTGCTCATCCCGGTCGCGGCGGGCCTCTTCTACCCCGTCTTCGAGTGGCTCGGCCCGGTCCCCGGCGGCCTGCGCTGGCTCTTCGGCGAGCAGGGCTTCTTCGAGCCCATCGTCGCCGGCTTCGCGATGATGCTCTCGAGCCTCAGCGTGATGGCGAACTCGCTGCGCCTGCAGCGCCTGCGGCTCGATGGGCGTCGCTGAGGTGCCCGCCGTGCTTGATGCCCATACCACCTGACGACACAGCGACGGGAGCGCATCAACCATGTCCAGCGCCGACGCCGGCCAGCCGATCAGAGTCAGTGTGGCGTTGCTTCGCGGGATCAACGTCGGCGGCAAGAACCGGCTGCCGATGAAGGAACTCGCGGCGATGTTCGTGGAGGCGGGCTGTGACGACGTTCGGACCTACATCCAGAGCGGGAACGTCCTATTCCGGGCGGATCCGACGGCTGCGGGAGACATCCGGTCGCTCATCAGCGCATCTATCTTGAGCCGCTTCGGGTATCGGGTGCCCCTGGTGACCCGCACGGCCCAGGAACTCGAGGAGATCGTGCATCGCAACCCGTTCCCGCAGGCCGGTGCGGAAGCAGACAAGCTGCACGTCGCGTTCCTGGCCGAGCAGCCCGACGACGCGCAGATGGATGCGCTCGACCCGCACCGCTCGCCCGGCGACGAGTTCGCGGTGTCCGGTCGTGAGATCTACCTGCACTGTCCGAACGGACTTGCGCGCACCAAGCTCACCAACAGCTACTTCGACTCCACGCTCTCCACCACCAGCACGATGCGGAACTGGAAGACCGTGCGGAAGCTTCTCGAACTCGCGACGGGCGCTGGCTGAGCGACTCTCGCGAACGGGCCAGTCGGGCCGCAGCGATAAGGGCCGGTCACCTCCCCGGCGGCCGCGAGATCCGAAGCCTCCCGCCGCGGATTGTGACCACGGCGCGCTCGTCCAGGGCGTCGCCGTGCCGATCGATCACGCCCAACATCAGTGCAATGCGCTGCGCCGCCGGAACATCCGGCAGGCGTACAAGCCCCGCGTGCGGGACATCGTGCAGGTGGATCAACTCACCGAAGTCGGTGTCGATCGTGATCAGAATCCGATCTGCCGACTGCGCGAGTTCCAGCAGCGCCCGGTCCCCGGGATCCGGCCCGAGCGTGCGCGCTTCAACGACGTCGTGTCCGCTGCCGCGAAGCGACTCCGCCAGACGGCGCCCGGCGCATCGGTCGACCAGGAACCTCACGAATCGCCGACGGAAATCGTGGCCAGTGTGTCGCGTGCGATGACGGCATGGGCGTAGGCGGTGCAGGCGAGGATGTCCTCGGCTTCGAGATCGGGGTAGTCGTCCAGGATCTCGTCGGGCGCGACCCCCTGAGCCAGCAGGCTCAGCACCAACTCCACGGACACCCGCAGGTCGCGAATGATGGGCTTCCCGCCGAATACGTCGGGGCGAGCGGTGATGCGCTGCAGGAGTTCCTCGCTGGCTGGCACGATTCACCTCCCGGCTGCATCGCCACGGGATCCCTGGGGCGTCGCTGGCAGCATACCGTCCCTCATGGCGGCGCTCGTATTAGGCGCCCCCGCCCGACGGGACGCGCCCCTCGATCAGGCGCGCCGGCAGCAGGCGCGGCAGGCCCCCCGCCGGCTCCACCGCCTCGATGACCACCCCCGCCCGCTCCGCCGTCGTCACCGTGTCTCGGTCGAGGCGGCAGCCGTCGCCCACCCGGCTCCAGAGCGGGTTCAGCGCCGACTGCGACCGCCGCAGCCAGCCCGGCTCGGCGCCGACGTGCTCCAGCAGCCGCAGCGACCCGCCCGGTTTGGTCACTCGCAGCAATTCCCGCAGACCCCGCTCGGCGTCGGCGACGCTGCAGAACACCAGCGCCGCCACGGCGTGGTCGAAGCGATCGTCGGCGAACGGCAGCGACTGCACGTCGGCCGCCTCCAGCGTGACCTCCGCCTGCGCCGCCCGCGCCCGCCCGGCCGCCTTCGCCAGCATGTGGCGGTTGTAGTCGATAGCCGTGACCCGCGCCCCGGCGTCGTAGTGGGGCAGGTTCAAGCCGCTGCCGACGCCCGCCTCCAGCACCTCCCCCGTCAGACCGGACACCAGCCGCGACCGCGTCGCCCGGATCGACGCGGCCTCGCGGTCGCTGAGCAGCGCGTACCACTGCGCGAAGAGCCAATGGCTGCAGGACCAGGACATGCGGTCCCCCCTCCCGGCGGCGCGGGCGCGGCTAGGCCGGACGGTCCTCGGCGGCGGGGGCCGGCGGGTCGCCGCTGGCGAGGCCGCCGCCGGGATCCTCGCGACCGCGCAGCACTGTCAGCGTGCGATGCAGCTCCAGCTCGTAGTCGCGCACCGCCTGCGCCCGCTCGGCGTCCGACCAGCCCATGCGCGCTTGCAGGATCGCCGCCACGCGCGGGGCCGCCGCTCGGCCGAGGCCTCGCGTGCGACCGACCGGTGTGCGCCGCAGCAGTACGTCGCCGACCGTGCGCGCCTGCTCGTGCTCGACGGCGTACGCGACCTGTGCCCCAATGTCGGGGTGGTGCGGGCCGATCGGCGCCGCCAGCGACGGATCCTGGCCCGCGTACGCCGCGACGTCGGCCGAGCGCTGGCCGTAGCGGCCGCGCAGGTGGGCCAGCGTCTCCGGCGGCAGGAACGAGACGTTCCCGGGCGCGCGCGGCGGCAGCGCCCGCGGCCCGCTGCGGCGCGCCGCTCGGCCGATCGTGCGGCGCACCGCCTTGACCACCTGGTCCGCGGTGGCCTCGGCCGTCGTCAGCGTCCCCCCGACGATCGAGAGCAGCCCCGGCCGGCCGTCCGCGGCGTGGTCGATCAGGCGCTGCGCCGGCCGCCAGCGCGTGCCGGGCTCGCCCCACGGCTGCAGGCCGGCGTAGGCGTACAGCGCCTGCGCGCGGTTCACGCCGACGCCCGGCAGCAGGCGGTCGGCGGCGTCGAGCAGCTCGTCGATCTCGTACGGCTGCGGCCGCGTCCGCTCGGGCCGCTCCCCCTCCGCCGGCGACTCTGCCACCCCCACGATGTGCAGCCCCAGCCAGGGCACGACCGTCAGCGGCGCCCCGTTCCTCCGCCCCTGCGCGAGCAGCGCGTGCGACGGTCCCCGTCCCTCCAGGTCGAGCACGACGTGCGTGCCCCGCACCGCCCGCAGCCGCGGGCGCATCGGACGGCCGGTCGCCTGCAGCACGTCGTCGACCCAGGGGCCGGCTGCGTTCAGCACGACGCGCGCCGTCGCCGAGTGGCGCCGGCCCGTCAGCACGTCGTGATAGTCGACTCCGCTGGCCCGGCCGCCGCTTTCGCTGCCCAGGATGAAATCGACCGCCGCGTAGTTGCGCAGGTCGGCGCCGCCCTCGCGGGCCTCCGCCAGATATTCCAGGCAGAGCCGCTCGGGCAGCTCCACCAGCCCATCGTGGAAGCCGAAGGCCGCCCGCAGGCCCACCGTCGCCAGCGACGGCTCCATCCGCTCGACGGCCCGCGGCGAGAAGGTCCGGCTCCAGGGCGCGACCTTGCGCGGCGTGAGGACGTCGTAGATGGTCAGGCCGGCCCGCACCAGCGCCGGCGCGCGGCGCTCGTCGTGGTAGACGGGCAGCAGGAACGGCTGCGGACGCACCAGGTGCGGGCGGCTGCGCAGCAGGCGCTCGCGCGCGTGCAGCGACTCGTGCAGCTGCCGCGCCCGCCCCGATTCGAGGTATTGCAGCCCGCCCTGGACCAGCCGTGAGCCCGCCGCCGTCGCGCCCGACGCGAAGTCGGCCCGTTCCAGCAGCAGGATGCGGTAGCCCCGCCGTGTCAGCGCCCGCGCCGACGCGGCGCCGCAGATGCCGCCGCCGATGATGACGACGTCGTAGGGTGCGCCGTCGCGCTGCGTGGCGTCCATGACTCTCCTGCCGCTCGTCCCGGCGAGCGCAGGCGCCGTGCCGCGGCCCCGCGGGCGTCCCCGCGGCGGTGCGAGGGGCGGTTAGGCCTCTTCTTCGTCGCCGCCGCCGCGCCGCCCCAGGATCATCTTGCCGATTCCCGCCAGGACGGCGAGCAGCGCGCCAATGCGCAGCATCTTCTTCATGGCTTCCCTCCGCTCCCGGCCCTGCCGGCCGGGCTCGTGTCCCGAACGACTGCCGAGAGAATAGCACCGCGTCTCGCTGGGCGCGCGCCCGCGTCTCTCCCCGGCGAATGGACCGCGCCGCTTGACCATCTGTTCGCTATCAGCGAAACTGAGACAGTGCGAGCCAGGGCGTGACCATTGAGTGGACGACGCGGGCGATTCGCGACATGCGCCGCCTGCCCGTCCGCGATCGGGATCGGATCATCGCCAGGATCGAGCAGTTCGCCGGGGATCCGACGTCGCTGGTCCGACAGGTGACGCAGTTGACCGGGAGCGAGTACCGCCGCCTGAGGGTGGGCAATCACCGGGTGATCTTCGCGGTCGAGCGCGGCGACACCGCGGTCGTGGTCATCCTCAGGGTCCGGCACAGGAGGGAAGCATATGAGCGCCGGTGAGACCGTCACCCTGACCCGCGCGGAGTACGACGCGCTGATCGAGCGGACCAGCCAACTCGAGGACCGGCTGGCCGCCGCCGAGGCGGAGGGCGACGCTCGCCTCCCGCACGAGGTGGCGCTTGCCGTCATCGCGGGCGCGAGTCCCGTGCGCGCCTTCCGTCATCACCAGGGGATCACGCTGCGCGAGTTGTCGGGGAGGTCGGGGGTCTCCCTCAGCTACCTCTCCGAGATCGAGCAGGGCCGCAAGCCGGGCTCCCTCGCCGCCATGAGCCGGATCGCGGAGGCGCTCGGCGTCACCATCGACAGCCTCGTGATCGGCGAGTAGCGCGTCCGGGCGCCGCACCCCCGATCGCAGCCTACTCCGCCAGCCCGACGACGCCCGCCGGGATCATGAAACGGGTGCCCAGCCCGGCGCCGTTGTCCGACCACCAGCCGGCCGGCATCTCAACCGCGTACAGGTAGGGCGCCTCGGGCGCACGCAGCGTCGGATCGTTGGCCGCCAGCGCGACCAGCGCCACGACCCGTCCCTCCGCGTCGAGGAAGCCGATCTCGATCTCCATCGGCGTGTTCTGGTTCCAGAAGGGCGCCCGCGTCTCGACCGGGAAGGCGAACAGCATCCCGGTCGAGGGCGGCAGGCCGGTGCGATGCATCAGCCCCCGCGTGCGCCGCTCGATCGTGTCCGCGACCAGCATTCCGAGTCGCCCCGTCGCGCCCGACGCCGTCTCGTACGCCACCTCCGTGTAATCGAACACGACTGGCTCGACATCGGGCGGCAGCGTCAGTTGGGCGTCGAGCCCGGCCGGCACCGACTGCGCCGGCGGGATCGCGACCGGCGCCGTCGCGGCGCCGGCCTTCTCCGGGCCGGGTGCGCGCGCCGCCTCCTCGCCGCACGCGGTCAGCAGCGTCGCCGCCAGCGTCAGCAGCCCCAGGACGCCCCCCAAGGCGTCGCGGCGTGCGCGCCCGGTCACAGTCGACACCATGGTCCCAGGCTAGCCGCGCGCCCGCATCCGCGCCCCGCGGCTCCTGCCGTAGACTGCGCCCATCGGGCCCGTAGCTCAGAGGTCAGAGCAGGCGGCTCATAACCGCTCGGTCCCAGGTTCGAATCCTGGCGGGCCCACCATTTTCGGCCTAACTTGACGGTAGACAGTACCGCGCTGCGCTGGTGCGAATCCAGGATCGGAAACCAGCGCTCAAATGCCCAGAGCGCTGTAGTCGCCATCCAGGATCAGGCGGACGGAGACGTACAGCCCCAGCATCGGGATCAACACCCAGATGGCGTTCAGGCTGAAGATGTAAGTGTAGAACTCTCGCGTCGTGATGCGGGTTTGCTTCTGTCCCACGAGGAAACTCACCACGTAGAGCGTGGACCCATACACCCACTGCCAGAAGAGCATTGTGCCGAGAATACCGGCGGCGACGGCCGGCAGAAGCTCGCCGGTATAGGTCACATAGAGAATCAAGGTCAGTGCAGGTGTGGCGAACCCGTTTCCGATGTCGATGTTGAACCCGTACGTATTGCGATCTGCATACGCCGAATCGAACAGCGAGTACGTCGCCCAGACGTCCGCCCAGACCGTCGGAGAAAGGATCCGGTTGAGCGCCACACTGGTCGTGAGGAACTCCACGGCGGGGGTCTTGCCGGTGTCGTCCCGCCGTCTGCGCCAGTAGTCTGAACGCTCCTCGATGTAGTCCCTTCGGAAGAACAGGCACATCTCCCAGTAACAGACCACGAGATTGATGGAGAAGAACAGGGTGAGCAGGCAGTGGAAGACGTCGAGGTCACCGTGGAGGAGGTAGCGAACGCCAACGCCAGGCAGCGCCAGGAGTCCGACCGCCGCGACGGCGATCACACCGGCTGGCGCCCCCCACCGCTGCATTCGCCCACCTCCGTCGTCCGAGTCTGCCACCAGGCCTGCAGCTTGCCGACAGTTGGCCGACTACAGGGTGAACAATACTTCGAAGGTGGTACTGCCTACCGTCAAGTCAGGCCCCCCAGCGCGTACCGCGCTCATCACTCGGCCCGAAAGTGTCACCCCCGCGGTGTCCGCGGCCCCATGGGGCGGTTCGGCTCGGCCAGGGCGATCGTTGGTGTGTTCGGCGATGGCGACGCGGTCCACGGGCGGCGTGCCGCTCGGGCGGTTGAGAGCCACATTCGGCTTCGCCGATCTCCACTCGGCCCAGATGCTGCCGGGAACGCCCCGATCAGGCCATCTGGCGGAGCGCCATGTCTCTGAACGTGCCGCCCTCCGCCATCAGTTCGTCGAACGAGCCTTGTTGGATCACCTCGCCGTTCCCCAGCACGTAGATGCGGTCGGCCCGGCGAACGGTGGAGAGGCGATGGGCGCTCACGATGCGGGTCACGGACAGCTTCTCGATTTGCTCCATCACGCTCGATTGCGTTTCGTTGTCCAGCCAGTTGGTGGCCTCGTCCAGAAGGATCACTCTCGGGTTCCGCACCAAAGCGCCGGCCAGCATGATCCGTTGCGCCTGACCGCCGGAAAATGCGGTCGACCCCTCCGACGTGACGGTGTACATGCCCATGGGCATTGCTTCGAGATCCTGGTCCACCGAGGCCAGACGCGCCGCGCGCCATGCATCCTCCACGGTCAAGTCGTTGCCGGCTCCGATGATGTTGTCCAGCACCGTCTGCGGTCGCAGGGCGGCGTCCTGCACCACCGTGCCCACGCCATTGCGCAGGGCATGCCGGTTCAGCCGTTCCAGGTCGTGTCCGTCGTAGTAGACCGCACCGGACAGGGGACTCTCCAGCCCCAGCGCCAGGCGGAGCAGGGTGCTCTTCCCCGAGCCGGACTCTCCCACCAGGGCAATGAACTCGCCGGGGCGGGCATGGAGTGAGACGTCCTGGAGGACGAGGGGGCCATCCTCGGTGTAGCGGAAGGTCACGTGGTCGATGCGCAGTTCGCCCTGCAACTCCAGGACGGGGGCGTCGGCCATTGACCTCCTGGGGCGCTCCGCGAGAATCGGCGCGGCCTGTTCGACGGTCGGCAGGATGGCGGCAATGGCGGAGAAGGACAGACCGAACTGGACGACCGCGCCGTAGAAGATCATGAACGCGGCGTAGATCGCCAGGAAGCTGCCGACGGGGAGCCCCTGCTCGCTGCGCTCCAAGGCCACCGCGAACAGTCCCGCGACGGCGAAGTACGGCATGGCGGAGACGAACGCGATCAGATGCTCGTTGAGACGGCCCAACTGCATCTCGGTCTGCTTCTGCTCCCGGTAGTGGGCCGCCCAAATGGCGAACCCCGACTCCTCTGCTCCGGCGACCCGCAGCTTGGCGACGCCGCTGATGAGCTGCAGCAGCACGCCCGTCAACCGGCGCGAGGCAGCGAGCAACCGGCGGTGGTGCGGTATCTGCCGCAACCCGATGTACAGCGTCACGGCGAGCGATGCGACGCCGACGCCCAGGCCGAGCCCGCCCAGCGCGGCATCGTAGACGAGCATCAGGGCGGAGGCGGGGAGGAGGAAGATGAGCGTGAGCATCGATCCGGCGACGACGCCCGCCACCCGATCCCGGAGCTGCTGGAATCCCAAGGCCCGGCTTCCCAGGTCGCCAACGGTGTAGCGCCGGAAGAACGACGAGGGGAGGACCAGCAGCCGATCCCACAGCGCCGCGCTGATGCGCGCGGCGGCGCGGCCTTCCAACCGCATCAGGGCGGTGCCCTTCACCATCTGTGCCAGCGCCAGAGCCACGCCTGCCATCAGCATCGCGACCGTGAACATCACCAGGGTGCTCAGATCACCGGACGGCAGTACCTGACTGGCGATGGCTCCCAGAAACGCGGCCGGCGCCAGCATCGCCAACCCCGACAGCGTCCCTGCGCCCACCAGGCGCGCCAGATCACTCCGCACCCGATGGAAGACCATCCCCAGCAGCGAGGCGGCGTTGCTCGTGTGTTCGTCCGGCAGGGGGCAGTAGAAGAGATAGGCGGTTTCGTCGAGCAGCGCGGCGCGCTGGGCGTTCACCCGCACGGACCGCGAGGCGTGGGGATCGACCATCAGGTATCGCGCGGACGCGCCCGGAATCAACGCCACGGGAGCGCCGTCGTGTTCGTACGTGGCAAGCATGGCCCCGCTGTCGGTCAGCCACCAGCGCTGGCTGCTCTTGAGCGCGACGCGACGGAAACGCACCCCCGACACGTTGAGGATCTCTTCCAGCGTTGCCTCTTCGCCGGACGAGGCCCGACGCAGCGCCTGCGCCGACGCCCGGAAGGAGATCCCTTCATGGCGGCCGATGCGCTCCAGCGTGCGCAGCAGGCCGGAATCCTCCTCGGCCGGTGGGGCGCTGCTCAGGACGCTGAACAGGTTCCGGCGCGCCTGTTCCGCGCTCCGCCGGCGATAGCGGGCGCTGGCGGTCTGCAGGTTCGAGACATCGGCCAGGAGCAGCGCCCGGTTCGTCCGGTCGGCCCGCATGGCGAGGCGGTTGAACTCGGCCAGGGCTGCGAGCAGCCGCCCTTCCCGGTGCAGTGCCAATGTGGTGGTGGCCGTGACGGGGGCCGTTCGTCCCTGGACCACCCAGCCGAAGGCGGTGAGGGGAACCGGGAGGGACTTGGATTGGTCCAGGTCTTCGGTGCCCAGGTACTGCATGGCCCCGCCCTCGCTCGATGCCCACGTCACGCCGGACTGGACGGCGACGGTCGCGCCGCCGGCGACTTCGTCGGCGCCCTCGGGAGGTAGCTCCCGGTCGACCTGCGGCCGGAACGTCACGTCACCGGCAATCGACTCCGAGAGTTCACCGACCCATGTGTTCGCCTGCTCCACGATCTCGGCCTGCAGATCGGCCGTCGCCAGGGCGTCGAGGGGAAGCCGCCGCAGCTCGGAATCCGGCAACCCCTTGGCCACCAGGGCGCTCAGCCCCGCCTCGTCGGCTGCGCTGAAGAGCAGGCGTCCGGGCCCGGCCCGCAGCAGGTGCTTGAAGTCGGTGGGCACGCCGTCCTCTCGCAGACGGGTGGCGAATACGTCCACCGAGCCGCGGACGACGAACCAGAGCGCGTCCGGATCCGAGAGGCGGATGGGGCGATTGCCCCCGCCGGCGAATCGTTCTCCCCGGGCAAGCGCAAGTGCCGCAAGCGGGCCGGGCTCGCGCCGCGCGGGCGTGAAGCCATCCACTGTGCTACTCCGCTTCCATGAGCCGGGAATACAGTCCCTCGGCATCGGCCATGAGCTCTTGATGGGTGCCGCGCTGGACTTCCTTCCCCCTGTCCAGGACGACGATCAGGTCGCAATCGCGGATGGTGCTCAGCCGGTGGGCCACGATGAGGCAGCTGCAGCCCCGCCGGCGGAGGGCCTCGTCGATGCGCATCTCGGTCACCGGGTCCAGCGCGCTGGTGGCCTCGTCGAGGACCAGCAGCGACGGATTGCCCACGAGCGCGCGCGCGATCTCGAGCCGCTGCCGTTGACCGCCACTGAAGTTCCGCCCCCCCTCCTCGACGCCGGAATCGTAGCCGTCGGCTCTGGCCAGGATGTCCTCATGGATGTCGGCATCCTTGGCCGCCGCGATCACATACTGGTCCGGGATCTCCGGGTTCCACATGGTCATGTTCTCGCGGACGCTCGCGGCGAACAGGAAGATGCGCTGGTCGACCAGGGCCACGGAGTTAGTCATGAGATCACGGGGAATGTCCGTGCGGGGCCGGCCGTCCAGGAGGATCTCGCCGCTCCAGGGTTGATGGACGCCCGCGATCAGCAGGGCCAGCGTGGACTTCCCGGATCCCGTCGGTCCGACGACGGCAACGCGCTGCCCGGGTTCGATCGAGAGGTTGAAATCATCCAGCAGTGGCTCGCGCCGTGCCTTGTAGCCGAACCGCACGTTGCGCAGTTCCAGCTGGCCGCTGAGCCGCAGCTGCTTGGCGAACGCCTCATTTGCTTCGCTGGGCGTGCCGTTGCGTTTCTGAAAGAACGGGTCTTCGGGCGCGTCCAGGATGTCTTCAAGCCGTTGCAGGTTGGCTTCCAATACCTGGAACAGGTCGGAGAATTGGACGAGGCGGCCAATGGGCAGAAGGAAGTTGGTGGCAAGCACATGGAGGCCCATCATCACGCCCAGGGTGATCTCGCCCTCCATCACCCGCCAGCCCCCGATCCCGAGCACCGCGGCGTTGCCGGCGATCAAGAACAGTCCGGGCAACGAGGCGACCACGTGCCCGAGTTCGGCGAAGCGCTGCCGCGCCCGCAATTCCCGCGCCTGGTAGCCCGACCAGTGGGCGAAGAAATCGTTCTCGGCGGAGACTGCCTGGATGGAGTCGATGCCCCGCAGGCCGTACATGCTGATGCCCTGCAGCTTGCCCTGCTCGCGTTGCAGGCGGCGGTTCTCGCCCACGCGAGACCGGGTGATCAGTCGGACGCTGACCACGTTCACGGCGCCGATCGCGGCGACCACGCCCGCCAGCACGGGGTCGTAGATGAACATGACCACGAGGAACACGGCACTGGCGACGAGTTCAATCAGGACTCCGACGAACTGCGTCGTCGCCACGACGGCGATCTCGTCGATCAGCTGAACGCGCGACGCCAAGTCGCCGGAGAACCGCTGGGTGAAGAAGCCCATCTGCAGCCGGAACAACCGCCGGATAAACCGGTCGGCATGGTCCACCGACAGCCGCACGGCGAGCAGCCGGAGGCACCGCTGCCGCAGCCAGGTGAGCAGATAGACCAGCACGCCCGACACTGCCAGCCCGGCGATGATCGCCGTGCCCCAGGTGGACGACTCCTCCCCGCTCAGCACGTCGTCGACGAAGACGCTCAGCAGCAGGGGCAGGGTGAGGGCGGGAATCGACAGCAGCAGGCCGCACAACAGGGCGAATGCCAGGGGCCCGGTGACCTCCCGGAGCCAGGGCCACAGGCGGGCCAGAATGCCCGGACGGGCGCCGCCCGTCCGGAAATCGGGCCCCCGCCGGAAGCTGAGCGCGACGCCGGTGAAGCCCTCGTCGAACTCTTCTTCCTCAATGACGCGGTGGCCGTTGGCAGGATCGTTGACCAGGTAGTTCGCGCCGCGGATGCCCTCGATGACCAGGAAATGGTTGAACTCCCAGAAGATGATGAGCGGCAGGTCCATTTCTCGGAGCTGCTCCGGCTCTCGTCGCCACCCCTGCGTCTCCAGGCCATAGCGCCGGGCCGCGCGGGTGATGTCAGCGGCGTCGCAACCGTCCCGGTTGACCGCGCACGCCTCTCGCAACTCCTCCATGGAGACCCACCGCCCGAAGTACGCGAGCACGATGCCGAGGGAAACGGCGCCGCACTCGGTCTCCTCCTGCTGGAGCATGAGCGGCGTATGCACGCGCCGCCGCTGTCTGGTGAGGGTGGGGAGACGCATCACCGGCCGCTCCCGCGCGTCAAGAGAGACACCAGCGACTCACGCCCCAGCACAATGCGCACCGACACTCCCGGGCCGTCCGGCGGGAGAACGGCGCGCGCATCGCCGGCGAGGGCCACTCGCAGCAGGTGCGCTTGTGGCGGGATGGCAAAACCCTGATCCGCGAGCCACTCGGGAGGCGGAGCCGGTTGCGCGGAGACCTCCGCCACCCGTCCTTGGAAGACCCGTCCGCCGTTCCCGTCCGGACCGCCGAAACGGACACGCGCCTCCATACCGGCGCTCAGGCGCGCGGCGTCACGGGGCGAAACGAACGCCACGACCTCGGGCCGGCTCGTCGCGGCCGCGAGCACCAGGCCGATGGAGGCGCCGGCGTCCACCGCCTGCCCGGGCGCCAGGTTCAGCGCGACCACCGCGCCTCCAGACGGGCTGCTGACCTCGATCGGATCCGCGGACGACGCGCCCGGGCCCGCAACGAGCAGGGCTTGCCGCACCGCGAGCCGGGTCTCCTCGTCCAACCGCCCGCTCTGCTCCAAGGCATCGATGACTCCCACGATCACCGACTCCCAACGCTGCGCATCGGACGGCCGGATCCGCACGACGGGCTGCCCCGGCGCGACGGTGTCACTCACTTCCACGAGCACGTCCTCCACCGTGCCCGAGACCGGGGCGACCAGTTCATGGCGCTCTCCCGGAAGCACCAGTGCGCCCTCGAAGGGCATCGTGCGTTCCACGCGCCCGAACACCGCGAACGCCAGCAGCGCGAGGAGCATCACGGCCAGCCCGGCCACGATCAGCCACTCGTGGGGCGCAGTGATCTGCAGCCGGTCGTCCAGCGGCTCTTGTCTGGCGCGTCGCTGCAACGCTCGCTCGCGGAATACCTGTCTAATGAACAATCTCGACCAAGTCTCCCGTCCCGTTCCGCCGATGCCGGTTTCGCGCGGCGCCCAGGGAGGGTGTCCCGCGCCCCGCTACGGCGACAGAGGAATCCCTCCGGGGTTCAGGATGTGCCGGGGGTCGAACTCACGCTTCCACTCCAGCATCCGCGGCCACAGGTCTCCGTAGTGCGTCTGCCACGCCCGGCGATCGAAGTCCAGCCAGCCCGAGAGGTAGCGCTTGCCGCCCGCGTCGATGATGCGCCGGCTCTCCCTTGCCAGGATCGGCAGGATCTCCTCCATTTCCGACGCCGGCGCTTCGATGAGGATGCCGTACCCCATCAGCAGTTCGCCTTGCGGGTGCATGAACAGCGGCGCTCCGAACCGCTCGCCCCGGAAGGGGCCGAGCATGATGCGCGCCGTGCGCGCCACGGGGCCGGGCAGCTCGGAGGCCACGTCCGCGATGAATTCAGGGAAAGCGTCCCAGGGCAGCACCCCCTCGGTGCATGGATGCGTCTGGCTCCAGTCGTCGAACCATTTCGGGCGGTCTGAACCCGCCTCCCCATTGCTCGCCGGCTTGGGCCCATCGAAGCCCGGCCTGCTCTGGAGGGACTTCGTTTCCTTGTGGGTGACGAACTCCAGCGTGGGAGAATCGGAGCGGTTGGCGAGGACGGAGTGGTGGAGACCGCCCAGCAGCGCCTCCTCGTCGGGCGGAGTCTCGTCCCACTCCACGCTCAGATAGACGAAGAAGACATGGTGGGCGAACAAGGCGCCGGACAAGACCTGCCACGGATCCCGGGCGACCGGCGTACACCATCCGTCGATGTACTGAAAGCGGTCGTCCCGCACGAGCAGTTCGAGGTCTCGCATCAGGACGCCGGCGTCCTCGTAGACGAGTCCGTACGTGCGCACATTAGGCAGCGCTTTGCGCAGCCGCACGCGCGCTTCGGTAATCGCGCCGAACTGACCGAGCCCGCAGCGGGCGCAGTCGAACAGAACAGAATCGCTGTCGGCGGAGCAGCGCAGGCGCCGGCCGTCGCCGGTGACGACCTCCAACTCGGTCACATTGTCCGCCTGCGAGCCGTAGGTGTGGGAGGTGGTGCTGAGGCCGGCCACCGAGAGCGTCCCACCCACCGTCACACTCAGGTGCGTGGTGAGCGCCGGCGGCAGGTAGCCCTGCGCGTACACCGTGTGGACGAGGTCACGCCAGGGGACTCCGCTCTGCACTCGTATCTGGCCGTCTTCGATATCGCCGATCCGGTTGAGGCCGTTGGTGTGGAGAAGGATGCCGCCGTCGCTCAGGGATTGACCGCTTTGCGAATGGCCGGCGCCGCGAACCGTCAGCGGAATCCGCTCGCGGTTCGCTTGACGGACGATCTCCACCACTTCGCCCACCGAGTTCGGGCGAGCCACGGCCAGGGGACGTTTGCGGACCGTGCGGCCGAAGTCGCGGCTGGCCGCCTCGAGCGTTCCCTCGTGTCTATCGAGCGTGGACAGGTCCATGACACGCATATCCGCACCGTCCCGCCTCGGCACAGGCGCGCTCGGTCCGTGGGCGGGGAACAACGGGGCGTCGATCGAGCGTCCTCACTGGCTTGTCCGCCGCACGTCCATGCCGGCGTAGGCCTTCGCATAGACGGCGCCCCGGTCGATCACGACCTTGAAGTGGTTGATGATCTGGCGAACTTGGTACACCCCATCCCGTCCGAAGACCATCTCCAGGCGCGGCCATTCCCGCAGCCCGTCGGCCTTGGCCGGCAGACACCAACCCCGCTCTTCCAACCGGCCGATCGGCAACTCCCATCCCGGGCGGTCGAGGCGGAACGACTCGCGCCCGGAAGCATCCGGCGGTCGCTTCCTGGTGAGTTCGAGATCGAGGCGCGGCAGCACCCCTTCCGGCGTGATGGTGATGCCAAGGCCGCATCTCGGGGCGACCAGCCCGGCGAACGCGCAGAGGATGGCCATGGCCTGCGACCAATCGCCGGGCCATTGCACCCTCCGGAGTCCTTCCGCGACGTTGGCGCCGTCCACGCCCAGCGCCACCAACCGGATGGCCCGCTCGGCCCGGCCCGGCATGACGCCGGCGTGAGACACGTACACGCCGCAGTCCGCCAGGTCCGTACAGGCCCGTTCCACGTGGCGCGATTCGGCGACATCCGGGTCCCAGCCGGCGACCGACCGCAGGGCGGCGACCAGTGCGGCGGGGTCCTCGTACAGCTGCAGCGGATCGGCCTCGGGGCGGCTGCCGTTCACGATGAAGATCCCCGGGACGCCGTACCGTCCCGGAGGCGACATGGCGAGGTCGTACTCCAGGATGATCCCTTTCCCGGCGCGAGCCAGGAATGAGTCGGGGTGGCGAGCCTGCTCGTCGAGAAAGGCCGTGAAGTCGGTCCCGATCAGCCCCGCGGCGGCTTCTTCGGTCAGGCCGCGGTAAAAGTCGGCGAGGCGAGTATGCGGGGCGGAGATCACGAAGAAGTCCGCAGTAGGCTCGGGGTCGGTCAGGTGAAATTCGAACCCGAAGCGCGAATCTGCTGCGCAGACCGGCAGGCGGTGCGTCAGCGGCTCCAGTCGCTCCCAGCCGGAGCCGCCGACCAGCGCGGCGGGGAAGAGGCTCCGTAGATCCTCCAGCAGGCTGCCGAACGAACTGTACTCCGCAGTCACGGTAGTGCCTCGGGTGTCGATTTCCCTCACGAGCCTTCGCAGGCACGCCCCGCCGGCTGAGCGCTGCCCAGCAGGATCGGTTGGTGGGGCCGGGGATGGCCGGCGTTCACGAGATGTTGACGGTGTCCCAATTGACGTCGACACCCGCGGCGATCTCAGCCAACTCCTCGTCCGTGAGCTGATCCGACAGCGGCAGGACCACGTGTGCGCTGGCGACGTCGTCCTCATGCACCTGAATGGTGAAGCGCTCGGGGATGGAGACGCCCAGCTCGGCCGAAATGACGGGCTTGGGGTCCGCGAGCAGCTTCGCGCGGAACTCGTCATCCTCCGTGGCCCGTTTGATGATGTGGGCCTTCATCTCGTCCATCGTCGTCGTTGCCATGGTGGCACCCCCTTCTGGAAGGCTGACGGATTGCTCACGCTAAACGGGGTAGACGTCGACACCGGCGGCGACGGTGGCCAGCTCGTCTTCCGTAAGGCGGTCGGACATGGGCAGCACCATGTGGGCCGTCGTGGCACTGTCCTCGTGCACGTGGACGGCGAACCCTTCGGGGATCGAGATCCCGAACTCCGCCGAGATCACCGACCTGGGGTCCGCGACCAGACGTGTCCGGAAGTCGTCGCTCGCATCCGCCTTGGCGACGAGGTGCGCCTTCATTTCGCTGATCGTTCGATTGGCCATGGCGTTGGCTCCCTTCTCTCGCTTTTCCGCCTCGTGCCCCCTTGCTGCTCCAGCGGTGTGACGCATCCGGGGGAGGGACGTGGCAGGCGATTCTCTCCCCGAACTATACCCCGATACGTGTGACCGAGGTGTGACGATCGGACGCAATCTGCATCACCGCGTGTGATCACTCGCAGATTCTGGCGCGATCAGCCCCGTTGACGCCAAGTCCGTCCGTCCCCGGGTGGGTTGGAAGAGCGCCCCTCGCGCCTGAGCAAGGACTGCTTGACTCGGGCGCCTGGGTGCGGACGATGAAGGCCGGGGCCTGACGCCCGCGAACCGGCGCGGCTGCCTGCGCAGCATCCAGCGGAATCGACTTCGCGGCGCGCGTGGGTACCGCCGAACCCCTCGAGCTGCTGCGCGCCGAGCGTCCGCAGGTCAGCGACGACGCCGAAGGCGCCCGGCGCCCGTTTCTCCCGGGCGCCCCATTCCAGCATGCGCTGGACGGCGACTTCGAAGGGCGCCGCGTCGAGTGCGAGCGCTAGGCATCCACGCCCCGCGGGGTCCGCGCGCGGCTCCGGCCCAGTGTCTCGATCGGTTGCCGCGACCGGCCTCGTGCCCCACGGATCTTTCGAGATCGGTACGGATCATCGCCCGGCTCGAGTGCGCCCCGATCCGGCGCGTCCGTCGGCCATGAGGCCGACGGACGCGGCTTCGCTCCCCGGTCCAGCGCTTATTCGGCCGCGCCGGGGACGTCGGGCTGGTCGTCGTGGTAGCGCGACATGAAGAGCAGCCCGTCGTAACGGATGGCCCAGGTGTGCGCGTACAATCTCTCCGATGACCTGATGTTGGGCAAGACGTAGCTGACCCAGATCCCTTCCTCGGTGGCTGCCACCAACTCTTCCCCGATTGGTCTCCTGGGCGTGGCGACGTTCTTCAAGTCCGAGCCAACGAGATGAGTTGCCAGGTGAGCGACGAGAATGATGTCGTTCTCATCAGCCAAGGTGAGTCCCCACTGGCCATCAAGACTATCCCTGCTGTTGTACCATTCGATTGTGGCCTCCAGGCCATTGTCTTTGTAGTGCTCGATGGCCTGGGCCACATACTCCTTGGTATACCCCACAGGATCGGCTTTCCGCACGTAGTAGCCGGAGGCGAAGAGCATTCCGTCGCGGCGCACGGCGTACCCCACCTTGGGGGCTTCCTTCAGCGTCACCGGGTGGGGCCACAGGTACTCCACCCAGACTCCTTCGCCGCCGTCAACGGCCTTGGCCAATTCCTTGCCCAACTCGAAGCCGTCCGAACCCACTACGTCCTTGATGTCCGTGCCGATCAGCCGGGGAATCAACGGGTGCACGTGATAGATGTCGTCGGCGTCGGTGGCGAAGAGATACCATTCGCCCTCGAAGCTGGCGACGCTGTTGTAATAGCTCAGGAAGGATTGCAGCCCATCGCGCTCGTACCGCTCGATGGCCTCGTGCACGTACTGGACCGTGTATTCCCTCGGGTCGGCGTCCCGCCAAGCCGGCGAGCCCGACTCGGGAGCGCCGGCGTAGTAGCCCGAGGCGAAGATCAGGCCGTCGTGACGGATGGCCCAGGTGACCTTCTGCAGTTCTCTTCGGGTGACGGGATGCGGCCACAGGTACTCCACCCAGACCCCGTCGCCGCCGTCGACGGCCTTGGCCAGCTCCTTGCCCAACTCGTAGCCGTCCGACCCCACCACGGCCTTGATGTCCGTGCCGATCAGCTCGGGAATCAGCGGATGAACGTGATAGATGTCGTCGGCGTCGGTGGCGAAGAGATACCATTGGCCCTCGAAGCTGGCGACGCTGTTGTAGTAGTTGAGGAAGGATTCCAGCCCCTCCTGCTCGTAGCGCTCTACGGCCCGGTTCACGTACTGGACCGTGTACTCCCGCGGGTCGGCGTCCCGCCAAGCCGGCGAACCCGCCTCGGGAGCGCCGGCGCAGTAGCCCGAGGCGAAGATCAGCCCGTCGTGACGGATAGCCCAGGTGACCTTCTGCTGCTCCCTTCGGGTGACGGGGTGCGGCCAGAGGTATTCCACCCAGATGCCATCCTCGGTGGCCAGGGCGATCTCCTTGCCCAACTCCTGCCCGTCGGAGCCGACCACGTCCTTGATGTCGGTGCCGATCAGGTGCGGGAAGATGGGATGGGCCAGATAGAGGTCGTCCGCGCCGATCAGGAACAGGTAGAACTGTCCCTCCAGGCTGTCCTCGCTGTTGTAGTGCGCGATGACCGCGTCGAGACCGTCCTGGTCGTACTTGGCGGTGGCCTTGGCCACGTATTCCCTGACGGAAGCCTCGACATCACTCACCAAGGCCGAGTGGCTTGAGGAGAACACCAGTCCGTCGTGCAGGATGGCGAAAACCCGCCGTGGTTCTTCCTGCTTGGTCACCGGGTTGACTCCCTGAGTCGTCTCCCAAACCCCCTCCTCGGCGGAGGTTTGCGCCAGCCTCGACAAGCCGGCATATCGGGAGCCGGGGCCGACGTACTGTCCTTGCAGCGCCGGGATATTGCGGTACACCAGCAACGTGTTTTCGGTCGTGTCGATGAGGATGAGCGTCCGCTGGTCTTCGACGCTCGCCGCGGACCGGTAGAACTCGACGGTGGCGTCGCGCCCGTGCTCGTCGTAGTACGCGATGGCCTCCTGCACGTAGGCGCGGGTCAGCGCCTGCTCGTCCAGAAGGGAGGGTTCTTGCGCCTCAGCGATGGACGTGTAGCCTCCGCCACCCGGGCCGGCCAGCGCCACGAGCGCTGCGGTCACCACGGCGGCGGCGAGGAGCAAGCCGCTCACGCCGATGGGGGATCGCCGGCGCCGCACGCCTGTCCGAGTCCCCCTCAACTTTTCCTTGCGGTGGTCAAGCATTGCAATCTCCAATCAAAACAAGCGAATAAGTCCGTGGGGGCGGGTCGGGAGTCGGGTACCCTGTTGCGGCCGGCGCGCGACCGGCCGGCCGGCGAGCAGCGCGAAGCGTGGATCCCGATGAGGATGCGGAGCCCCTCCATGGTGCGACCGAGGCTCAAAAGCCCTCAGCCCGCGGGAACTGGCATGCCGCCCCGACGCAGGCGCATGCCACGCACGACGCAGGTTCCTGGCCGGGCGACCACCAGAGGTATGGTGAGGCGGTCGAGATGAGGCGTCACCAGCGCTGCACGATCCTATTGAAGGCTCTATTGCCCAGTCAAGGCCGCCACTGCGCATCTCGGTGCCAATTGTGCGGCGGGGTGTTGCGATTAGGTATCAGGTAAATGTTCCGGGACTCCCAGAACCGGCGCGATATCCGCTACGAACCCGATGAACCATGCCCGACCCCGCTGGCCTTGGGTTCGGCCTTGCAGATATTCATTCCCAACACCATTGGCCTCGTCGTGTTGGTGGCGCTGGCCGTGCGGGCATCGGGCGAGTCGGAGGGCTATCTCTCGTGGGCGACCTTCGCCGCCCTGGTCGTCACCGGCGCCAGCATGGTGCTGCAGACGCTCCGCTTGCGCTATTTCGGGGCCGGCCAGCTCGTTGTCGCGAACTTCAATCTCCCCTTCTTGGCGATCGCTGCTCTGGCGCTCCATTTGGGCGGACCTGGCTTGCTGGCCAGCCTCGTGGTGATCTCCACGCTCGTGCAGTCGGTCTTGACCCTGCGCCTCGCATCGCTCCGCCGGGTGTTCACGCCCACGGTGAGCGGAGTCGTGGTGATGCTGGTGGCGGTGTCGGCCATGCCGTTCATCATCAGCCGAGTGGTGATTCCACCGGAAGGCGAATCGACGGTGCTGTTCCTGGCGCCCGGGCTGGCCGGTCTGGTGGCCGGGCTCCCGATCGCGCTGCAACGACAGGCCGGTCTGCGGATGTGGATCTTGCCGGTCACCGTGGTCGTCGGGCTGGTGGTGGCCGTGCCCCTGGGGTTCTATGACACGGAGGGCATCGGCGACACCCCGTGGGTGAGCGTGCCCCATTCCGGATGGCCGGGGCTGGATCTGGTCTTCAGCGCCGACTTCTGGGCCCTGCTCCCGGCCTTCGTGGTGGTCAATCTCACCGGCTTCATGAAGACGGTGGGCGATCTGCCGGTCATCCACCGCGCTTCCTACCGGAAACCATCCGCTGTGGACTTCCGGGCGGTGCAAGGGGGCTTGACCGTCTACGGGCTGGGCACCTTTCTCTCCGGGCTCGTGGGAACCCTGCCCGTCGCCGCGCCGTGGTCGGCCACCGTGTCCTATATCGGCTTCACGGGTGTCTCGGCGAGGAGCGTCGGGGTATACCTGGGCCTGCTGACCATCCTCGTCGCCTTCTCCTCGAAATTCATCGCCATCCTGGCCGCCATCCCCAGCCCGATTGTGAGCGCGGTGTACGTCATCATCTTCGGCATGCTGTTCATTGAGGGGGCGAAGACGGTCTTCACGGACCGGGTCGACCAGAAGAAGTCCACCATCACGGGTGTTGCCATGGTGATGGGCCTGTCCGCGGGAGCGCTCGGCGGACTATTCGAAGGAGCGGCCATTCATCTGGTCGGGAATTCCATCGCCGTCGGCGGCGTCGTGGCGATCGTGATGACCATCTACACGGAACTCTCCGGATCCCGCCCGAGGAAGCTGCGTATTGAGTTGTCGCAGGCGTCCCTGCCCGCTGTGGACGAATTTCTGTCCCAGTTTGCCGACCGCCAGTCGTGGACGGAGGAAGGCAAGACGCGGCTGCGTCTCGTCGGAGAAGAGCTGATGCTGAGCCTGCTCGATGAAGAGAACGTCGGCCCGGGCGAAGGGAAGCGCCGGCTCGTCGCCACGATTCGTGCGGACGGCGGCGAGGCGGACCTGGAGGTCGTGGTTGCGTCGGACGATGCCATCGAGGGGAATATCGAGGATCGCATGGCCTATCTGGGCCAGGACGAGGCGCTGGGCGACGAGGAACAGCTGTCCGTGCGAATCCTGCGCCACTACGCCTCGTCGGTGCACCACCGCAAGTACTACGGGATCGACGTCGTCAGCTGCCGGGTGGAGAAGTAGCGGGCGGAAGCGCGGATCGGCGGGAGCGCAGTGACACGCAAGCCATCCGGGAAGGCAGCGAAGGGCGCGACGCCGGTCCTCCTTTCGGGCGGCAACCCGCGCATCGCGAAGGCCGACGGCGACGCGCCCGTGCAGGCCTACATCGCGGCCATGCCGGGCTGGAAGAGCGACCTGGGCCGCCGCCTCGACGCCCTCATCGTGTGCAGCGTGCCGGGCGTGCGCAAGGCGGTGCGCTGGAACTCGCCCTGGTACGGCGTCGAGGGCAAGGGCTGGTTCGTGAGCTACCACGTCTTCACGCGCTACGTGAAGGTGACGTTCCTGAACGGCGCGGCGCTACGTCCTCGCCCGCCCGGGTCGGGCAAGGACCCCGACGCGCGCTGGGTCGACATCCACGAGGGCGAACTCGACGAGGCGCAGATGGCCGAGTGGGTCCGGCAGGCCGCCGCGATCCCCGGCTGGCAGGGGTTCTGAGGGCCACCGACTGACGACCGTCGGTTAATCCCGCGATCGCCTTCGCCCGCCGCCGAGGCCGATCGTCGCCAGCGCCAGCGCCAGCCCGATCGGTGCGATCGCCAGCGCAGCCGGCACCGGCGCGTGACCGGCGGAGCCGGCCATCACATCCCCGAGACTCGGCCCTGCCGCCGTCGTTTCTTCTTCGTCGGCGTGGTGGTCGTCGGGCGCCGCCGCGTCCTCGTCCGCGTCGTGGGCGTGGTGGTCGTCGGCCGCGTCCTCGTCCGCGTCGTGGGCGTGGTGGTCGTCGTCGGCCGCGTCCTCGTCCGCATCGTGGGCGTGATGGTCGTCGTCGGCCGCGTCGGCGGCCTCGTCGGCGGCGTGATGGTCGTCGTCCGCTGCGGCCTCGTCTTCGTCGTGGGCGTGGTGGTGGTCGTGCGCCGCTTCCTCGTCTTCGTCGTGGGCGTGGTGGTCGTCGTGCGCCGCGTCTTCGTCCGTGTCGTGGGCGTGGTGGTCGTCGTCGGCCGCATCCTCGTCTTCGTCGTGGGCGTGGTGGTCGTCGTGCGCCGCGTCCTCGTCCGCGTCGTGGGCGTGGTGGTGGTCGTGCGCCGCTTCCTCGTCTTCGTCGTGGGCGTGGTGGTCGTCGTGCGCCGCGTCTTCGTCCGTGTCGTGGGCGTGGTCGTCGTGGTCGGCCGCGTCCTCCTCCGCGTCGTGGGCGTGGTCGTCGTCGTCGGCGCTGCGGTCGTCGTCGCCCGCCGCGTCCGCGGCCTCGTCGGCGGCGTGGTGGTCGTCTGTGGCTGGCGCGCTCGCCGGGGCGCCGTGGTGGTGGTCGTGGTCGGTGTGGGGGTCGAGGTTCGCGTCGATGTGTTGCCACACCCCGACGGCCGCGCTGACGATCGCCAGGACGGCCACCGCCCGCGCCAGTACGACCGTCGCCGTCGTCTGCCGGACGACGAGGGCGACCACGGCCACGCAGATGATGCCCAGCGTGATCCACGGCGCCCACTGCCACGTGGTGTGCCAATGACGCTCATAGGCGAGCGTCAGGGCGGTCCCCGCCACGCCCAGCACCACCAGCAGGAGCAATCCCGCTCGCAGGCCGCCTGCCGCCCCGTCCCCGCGCATCATGTCCCCCACGGTACCTGGACCGCCGCCTCGACGCCCTCATCGTGCGCGCGGTGCCCGGCGTGTGCAAGGCGGTGCGCTGGAACTCGCCCCGGTACGGCGTCGAGGGGCAGGGCTGGTTCGTGAGCGACCACGTCTTCACGCGCTACGTGAATCGGTCCCAGGCCCGGATCCTGTCGGGCCCACCAGACAACGCATGCCGCGTGGCCCGGGCCTAGAAGGAGAACGCGTCCACCCGCTGGCAGGCGTCCTCGATGTACGCCTCAAGACCCCTGCGGCGCCCCAGCTCCGGCCGATCCCACTGCGAGCTGATCGACACCAGCCGGCGGACCAACAGAAACAGCGGGATCAACGACACCGCGGCGGGAGGTCGGCGACATTGGTCCTGGGACCAATGTCGCCGACGGCTGCCCGGCGCGACGCGCGGGATCGCCGCGGGCGGCCCGATCAGTACACGCCGGGGAAGATGCGGTACTTCACCCGCGCCTTGTACTCGGCCCATTTCTCGGCGCCGTATTTCTCGGCGCAGAGGTTGTCGTCGTCCCACTGGCGATAGGTGAACATCGCGACGACGAAGGCCATGTAGCTCCAGGCCCAGGGGTTGCCGAAGTAGCCGAAGGCCAGCGCGACGGAAAGGCCGAAGAGTCCCTCGCCCATGTAGTTGAAGTGGCGCGCGACGCCCCACAGGCCGCTACACAGGATCTTGCGGTCGCCGGCCTCGATGTACTGCGGCTCGATGAGGCCGAGGAACTTGCGCTCGGGCCAGCGCTTGAAGGTGTACTTCTGCAGGTTGGCGCCGCGCGAGATGCCCCAGCCGAACAGGAATACCGCCGCCGTTCCGATCAGCCAGACGTACGTCCAGGCGGTCGAGAAGCCGGGGTCGGGGTGCGCGGCCATGCCCCACAGCGGCAGGATGAACAGCCAGCCGTAGACCACCAGGCCACCCCAGAACATCTTGAAGCCGAGGTTCTCGTGGATCAGGTCATAGGTGTAGAGTTGCACGCGCTCGAAGATGAAGTAGTCGAGCACGTAGAAGGTGAAGAAGGCCGCGTACAGGTACACGCCGGGATTGGCGTCGGCGCCGAAGAGTTCGTGGTGGTATACGGCCCCCGAGAGGGCATTGAGCGCCAGCATCGTCCCGCCGACGACGTAGAGGTACATCTTGACGTCGAAGCGCTCGTTGAGGAACGACATCTCCTGCGCGCGCCCCCACCAGATCGCCAGGATGGGGTTCGTGACCTTGCCCCGCGGCTGGCTGAACACGGCGATGAGCGTGAAGATCGCGGTGACGACGGTGCCGCCGGCCACGGCGTAGACCGAGGAACGGTAGAACCAGTCGCGCGGCAGGCCGGTGACCTCGGTGGCCCAGACGATCACCGCGATGACGAACACCAGCAGACCGTTGAGCCGGTAGTTGCGGGGCTTGCCGGTGGCCGGGTTGACGACGTAGCCGGGCACCCGGCGGCCCGGCAGGATGAGTTGCGCCAGGAAGAACACGGCGAAGATCACGAGCGGCGTGACGAAGCCCGCGATCGCCTCCGTGGTGGAGAGCTCGAAGAGGTGGTCGATGCCCAGCCAGTCGATCATGGCCGCCTGCCCTTCCCGCTGCGGGCGTGGATCGCGGGCCTACTCCCCGAAGACGTCCTTCACCGCGCAGGAGAAGCCGGGCAACACGTCCATACCGTCGAGGGGGTCATCCTCGCCGAGGGTCGCGACGTCGCGATCGGCCCGGTGGACGTCCACCGTGCGCGTGTCCGGGTGCACGACCCAGGCGAGACGCACGCCGTGGCTCAGCCACATCCGCGCCTTGTCGTGGACCTCACGGCGGCTGTCACTGGGGGAGACGATCTCCACCACCAGGTCGGGCACGACCTCGGCGTAGCCCGGCAGATCCTCGCCCAGCGGCAGCCGCTCCACCGACGTGAACGCCAAGTCGGGCTCGCGTACCGTATCGGGGTCGCGCTCCAGCCAGACGCCCGAGTCGGAGCCGACCAATGTCCCTAGTCGGCGCGCTTTGATGAAGGTCCCCAGTGCGATGCCCAAGTTCATCACGATCTTGCCGTGTCGTTGTCCTGTAGACATGGTCTCGTAGAGCACCCCCCGGATCAGTTCGCCGCGCACGCCCTGGCTGTAGAGGCGCAGCAGGTCGTCGGCGGTCAGCAGCTTGGTCTGGGTCGTCGTCATTTCGGATCGCTCCCGTGCCCGCATTCTACAGCGTCCACCCATGCGGACGTGCGATCCGTCGCCTCCCATGTGCGATACTTGCCCGCGACGGTCTCTCTCAGCGCACGCGCGAGGTTGAGGATGCGGAGGGCCGGATGACCACAAGCGACCCCGCCGGCCCTGCGATCGACCCGTCCTCCGGCAACGGAGAGCCGATCGCGATTGTCGGCATGGCCTGCCGCTTCCCCGGCGCGGCGGACCTGGACGCCTTCTGGCGGCTGCTCGAGGCCGGCGGGGACGCCGTCACGGAGCTCGTCCCCGGCGCCGGCCACGGACGCATGGGCCTCCTCCTCGGCGATGCGGAGGCGCCGACCGGCGCCTGCCGCTACGGCGCGCTCGTGGACGACATTGAGCAGTTCGACGCCGCGTTCTTCCGCATCTCGCCGGTCGAGGCGGAACTGCTCGACCCGCAGCAGCGCATGATGCTCGAGACGAGCTGGTTGGCGCTCGAGGATGCGGGCATCGCCCCGGAGGGTCTGAAGGGCAGCCGCACCGGCGTCTACACCGGGATCAGCAGCGACGAGTACCGGATGCTGGTCGTCGACACGGCCCGGCCGGGGGAGGCCGCCGGCTCGCTCTACGCCCTCAGCGGCACGAACCTGAACGGCGCCAGCGGGCGCGTCTCGTTCGTCCTGGGGCTGATGGGCCCGTCGAAGGCGGTCGACGCGGCCTGCGCCTCGGCCATGGTGGCGGTCCACGACGCCGTGGCGGACCTGCAGGAGGGCAAGGCCGACCTGGCCATCGCCGGCGGCGTGCAGGCCATCCTCAACCCGCGCGTCTACGAACTGCGGGCGGGTGCGATGATGCTGGCGCCCGACGGGCGGTGCAAGACGTTCGACGCCGCCGCGGACGGCTACGTGCGGGGCGATGGTTGCGGCGTCGTCGTGTTGAAGCGGCTGCGCGACGCGGTGGCCGCGGGCGATCGCATCTGGGCGGTCATCCGCGGGGCGGCGGTGAACCACGGCGGGGCCAGCGTCGGTCTGACCGTGCCGCACGGGCCGGCGCTCGTGCAGGTGATGGAGACCGCACTCTCCGACGCCGGCGTCGCGCCGGCCGAGATCGACTACCTGGAGGCGCACGGCACGGGCACCGCCGTGGGCGACCCGATCGAGATCGATGCCGCGGCGGCCGTCTTCAGCCGGGGGCGGGCCGCCGATGAGCCCCTGCTCGTCGGATCGGTGAAGACCAACATCGGCCACCTGGAGTCGGCCGCGGGGATCGCGAGCGTGATCAAGGCGGCGCTGGCCCTGAAGCGGGGCGTGATCCCCAAGCATCTGCACTTCCGCGACCCCAACCCCAGCCTCGACTGGGACGCGCTGCCGATACAGGTGACGTCGGAGACGACCGACTGGCCGCGCCGCGGCGAGCGGGCGCGGCTGGCCGGGGTCAACTCCTTCGGCATCATGGGGACCAACGCCCACATCGTGGTCGGGGAGCATCGCAACCACGACGGCGCCGCAGCGGAGGACGGGAGCACCGCCGGACCCGCGCAGGCCGTGGACGTCGCGCTGCCGGCGGGGGTCCCGGCGCCGGAGGGGCCGCTCGCGCCGCGCCGGGCCCGTCTCCTGCCGCTGTCGGGCAAGGGCGCGGGCGCGGTCCGCGACCTGGTGGCGCGGTACCTCGCCTGGCTGGACGATCGAGCCGCGGAGCCGGGCGCCGACGCATCGGGCGCCGCGGAGGCGCTGCTGGCCGACATGGCCTGGACGGCGGGCGTCGGCCGAAGCCATCTGGACTCCCGGGCCGGCGTCGTGTTCGAGGACGCCGGGTCGCTGCGCGCGCGGCTGCGCGAGATCGCCGAGGCTGGCGCCGAGCCGGCGCCGCGGTCGCCGGGCACGGTGGCGTTCGTCTACACCGGGCAGGGCAGCCAGTGGGCCGGCATGGGACGCGCGCTCTACGAGAGCGAGCCCGTGGCGCGGGCGGTCCTCGACCGCTGTGAAGCCGTCTTCCGGGAGGTGCGCGGCGCCTCCCTGCTGGACGTGATGTTCGGCCGCGACGGCGCGACCGGCGATCTGGGCGACACGGCATGGGAACAGCCCGCCCTCTACGCGCTGGAGTGCGCCCTGACGGCGCTCTGGGCGAGCGTGGGCGTGCGGCCCGCCGTGGTGGTGGGGCACAGCGTGGGGGAGATCGCGGCGGCGCAGGCGGCGGGGGTGTTCAGCCTGGAGGACGGGATGCGCTTCGCCGCGGCGCGGGGCGATCTGCTGTCGGGCATGGCGGGCGGCGGTATGGCGGCCGTCTTCGCGCCGGCCGACGCGGTGGCGGACGCAGTCGCGGCGCACAACGCGGCCTGCGACGGCGCCGGCCTGAGCATCGCCGCGGACAACGGCGCCCACAAGGTCATCAGCGGTCCCGTCGCCGACGTCGAGGCGGTCTCCGCGCGGTTCGAGTCGCGGGAGATCCGCGTCCGCCGGCTGAACACGACCAAAGCGTTCCACAGCGCCCTGGTCGATCCGGTCCTGGACGGGCTGGAGGCCGCGCTCGACGGCGTCGAGATCCACCCGCCCGCACTGACCGTGATCAGCAACCTGACGGGCCGGGCGGTGGAGCCCGGCCTGGCGCTCGACGCCGCCTACTGGCGGCGCCACGCGCGCGAGGCGGTCGCCTTCGCCGGCGGCGTGGCGACGCTGGCGGATCTCGGCGTGGACCTGGTGGTGGAGATCGGGCCCGACGCCGTGCTCGGCACGATGGCGACGTTCGCTTGGCCGTCCGGCCCGGACGCTCCCGCGGCCCCGCCCGCGCTGGCCAGCCTGCGCCGGCCGCCCCGCGACGGCGCGTCGCCGGAGCCCGAGAGCACATTCATCGACGCGGTCGCGGCCGCCTACGAGGCGGGTCTCGACATCGGCTTCGCGGGGCTCTTCGCGGGCGAAGCCCGGCGCCGCATCGCGCTGCCCGGCTATCCCTTCCAGCGCGAACGCCACTGGCTCGACGGCGCCCGGCAGCGGCGCATCGGCGCCGGGCACCCCTTGCTCGGCGTGCGGCACGAATCGGCCCGAGGCGAGATCACCTTCGAGAGCGAGGTCTTCCCCTCCGACCCGGCCTGGTTGCTCGACCACCGCGTCTTCGGCCGTGTGGTCATGCCGGGCGCGGTCTATGGCGCCATGGCCGCCTCCGCCGCGCTGGCCGAGGCCGGCGCCGGCGCGGTCGTCGTGGAGGACATGCAACTGCACAGCGCGCTGGTCTTCCCGGAGGAGGCCGATGCGGATGCCGAGGACGGGGCGGAGGAAGCGGGCCGCACGATGCAGGTCGTGCTCGACGCTGGCGAGCCGGAGTCGTCGCGGCGGGTGCAGGTGTTCAGCAAGGGGGCCGAGGAGGGCTGGACGCTGCACGTGGAGGGCCGCGTGGCTGTGGGCGCCCCGATGCCCGAGGCCGACGGGCGGGTCGACATTGAGGAGATGCAGGCCCGGCTCTCGCCGGCCGACGCGCCCGCGTACTACCGCGCGAAGGCGGCCACGGGCATCAACCTGGGGCCGTCGTTCCGCACGCTGGCCCGGGTTTGGGCCGGCCCCGGCGAGGCGCTCGCCGAGGTGGTCCTGCCGGAGTCGCTGGGCCGCGACGACGTCGCCCTGCACCCGCTCGTGCTCGACGGCTGTTTCCAGACCATGGGGGTGGCGCGCAACATGACGGGCGCGCCGGGCGAGGCGACCTACCTGCCCTTCGGCTGCGACCGGATGTGGCTCCCGGGCCGGCTGCCGGAGCGCCTGCTCTGCCACGTGCGCATGAGCGAGGCCTCGCTGGAAGCGGAGGCGGAGCCCGGCGAGCCGCCCGAGGTCCTCAGCGGCGAGGTGCGCATCTACGACGCGAGCGGCGTCCTCCTCGGCGGCCTGAGCGGGTACGCGGTGAAGCGCGCCACGCGGTCGGCGCTGCTCTCGGCGGTCGAGGGGGTGCGGGACCTGCTGTACGAGGTCACATGGCGGGAGCGCGCCCTCGAGTCGGGCCTCCGGCCGGCCGACTTCTTTCCCAGTGCCGCGACCGTCGCGGCCGGCACGGCGCGGTTCGCCGACTATCTGGCGGGCGCCGACGTCGACGCCGCCGACCGCGCCGCCCTCATGGCGGACCTCGAGCGCTGGTCGTGGTCGCGCGCGTTGGCGACCCTGGAGCGGCTGGGCTGGCGCCGGCGCGCCGGCGACGCGATCGACCCCGAGGAGCTGCGCCCGCGCCTCGACGTCATCGAGGAACATGGGCGCCTCTTCCGCCGCATGTTCGATCTGCTCGCCAAGGCGGGCGTGGTCGCGGAGCAGGACGGCGGCTTCGTCGTGCTGCTGGGCGCCGGCGATCCGCTGCCGGACGCGCTGCCCGCCGACCCCGACGAATTCGCGCCGTGGATGACGGAGCGCTATGCGCACGGCCTCACCGAGATCGGGCTGTTCCAGCGCTCGGGCCGCGCCCTGGGCGACGTGCTGCGCGGCCGGGAGGACCCGCTGACGCTGCTGTTCAGCAGCGGCGAGCCGACCGCGGGTGACCTCTATCTGAAGGCGCCGGTCGCGCGGGCGGCCAACCGGCTGCTCGCCGACGCCGTGCGGGCGCTGATGGCCGGCCTGCCGGAGGGACGCCGCCTGCGAGTGCTGGAGGTCGGCGCGGGGACCGGCTCGGCGACGGCCTCGGTGCTGCCCGAGCTTCCCGAGGGGCGCTTCGACTACACCTACACCGACATCTCGGCGGGCTTCTTCGCCGAGGCGGAAGCGGGTTGTGTCTCACTTTGACGACCGTTGACAGAACGGGGCGCGTGGCGCTAGCCTCCCGCGGCTGTGGTGAGCATTGATCGTGGATACGTGCGCCAGGGTGCCGGCGACGGCACGACGAGGGCGGTGCCTGCCCCCTCGCGGCCCTGGCGCGAACGAAGGATGCTCACCACAGCGACCACCGTTGCGTTGTTGCGAGGGGGCACCTATGTCGCTGGGAGTCGGTGAGGTTCTGTTCTTGGTCGCGGTGCTGCTGTTCTGGATCTTGCCCGTCTGGATTCTGATCAAGATGGCGGGCAGCAAGGGGCGGTCAAAGCACTTCGCGTGGTGGGCCGTCGGCCTGGGCTGGGTCGGGTTCGTCGTCGCGGCGATCATCATCGCCGCGGGCGCCGAGCGGCGCGCCGCGTAGCGCGCGGGCGCGTCGCCTCCGGGTCGCAGGGAGGCGCACGCGCGTCGCGCACGTATGCGCCAGCGCATACGCTACCCTGGGACCGGAATGGGGGAAGGTGATGGCACGAGGACCGAACGGAGAGAAGCGCCCCGACGACCCCGTCGGCTGCGCGGTGACCGTCGCGAAGATCGCGACGGGCCAGCTCGACGAGACGCGGGAGTCGCCCGTCAAGCGCCGCGCGGGCGCCGCGGGTGGGAAGGCGCGGGCGGCGCGACTGACGCCGGCGGAGCGCAGCGCCGCGGCCCGCAAGGCGGCCGAGGCGCGCTGGACGGCCGCCCCCACGCGCGGCTAGGCTCCGGGCATGACGCCCGACGAGCGCCGCGACCTAGAGCGCGAGCACCGCGACGAGTACGAAGAGAAGCTGCGCTGCCTCGGGGCGCTGGACCCCTGGCTTCGCGACCTGGGCGACACGTTCACCCGCGTCGGGCGCCAGCTTCGCCGCGGGGAGTTCATCGGGGACACGACGTCGCTCGATAGGAAACTGGCGGCGTTCCCGGAGCGGCTGCAGGCCTACCGCGAGATCCACGAACGCTGCAGCGTCCTCTACGATTCCCTCCGGCGCTCCGGGTACGCGGCGAGCACCAACGGCATCGACTACCCCAAGCGGTAACCTGCGCGGGATGCGTAGCACGCTGCTAGAGTGGGGGCGTGAATCGGCTCCCGACCTGGAAGCGCGCGGCGATTCTGACCCTGCTCGTCGAGGGCGTCTCCATGCGGGGGGCGTCGCGGCTGAGCGGGAGCTCCATCAACACGGTCACGAAGCTCTTGGTCGACGCGGGCGGGGCGGCCTGGGCGTACCACGACGCCCACGTCCGGGATCTCGTCGTGCCGCGCGTCGAGTGCGACGAGATGTGGTCCTACACGTACGCGAAGGCGGCGCACGTCGCCGACGCGGTCGCGGCGCCGGCGGGCGCCGGCGACATCTGGACCTGGACGGCCATCGACCCCGTCACGAAGTTGATCCTGACCTGGGCGGTCGGCGACCGGAGCGAGGCGACGGGCCGGCTGTTCCTCGACGACCTGCACGCGCGCGTCACCTGCGACGAGATCGCGACGGACGCCTTCGCCGCCTACCCCGGCGCGATCGAGGCCGCGTTCGGGATGGAGGCGACGCACCTGGCCGTCGAGGGGCGCGTCCAGACGCAGCACGTCGAGCGGCAGAACCTCACCATGCGGATGCACGTCAAGCGGCTCACGCGGCAGACCAACGCCTTCTCCCGCAAGATCGCCAATCACGCGCACGCCCTGGCGGTCTACTTCTACTACTACAACTGGTGCCGGCCGCACACCGCGCTCGACGGCGCGACCCCCGCCGAGGCCGCCGGGCTCGTCTCGAGATCCCGCTCCCTGGCGGACCTGGTTAAGATTCTCGAATCGAACTGAGACACAACGCGGAAGCGCGCTTCGGTGACGGCGGGGGTGCGATCGACTACCGGCCGCTAGACATCGAGCAAGAGCCGGTCGCGCAGGGCTTCGCGTCCCACGGCTACGACCTGATCATCGCCTCGAACGTTCTGCACGCCACGCGCTACCTGAGCGAGACGCTGGCGCACTGTCTGGCCGTGCTGGCGCCGTCGGGCCACCTGGTGGCGCTCGAAAACATGCGCGGCGTCGGCTGGGCCGACCTCACCTTCGGCCAACTGGACGGCTGGTGGCGCTACGCCGACGACTACCGCCCCGACCACGCCCTGATGGGCCCCGCGCTGTGGCGCCGGGCGCTCGCCGGGGCCGGCTTCGACGAGGCCGAGGTCCTGGGGCCCGAGGACGACGCCCCGCCCGAGGCGCTCGACAAGGGCGTGATCGTGGCGCGCGGCCCGGCGCGGGTGATCGAGCCGCCGGGGGCGTGGATCCTCGCCAGCGGCGCGGGCGGCCAAGCGGAGGAGCTCGCCGCCGCGCTGGCGGCGCGGAACCAAACGGTCCTGCTGGCCGGCGCATCGCCGTCCGGCGACGACCCGCCCGCCGACGGCCCCGGCGTGATTCCGGTGCGCGTCGACCCGGAGGACCGCGAGTCGTGGCAGTCGCTGATCGCGGGGCTGCCCGGCGACGTGCCGTTCCACGGCGTCGTGCATATGGCTGGGCTCCACGGCCACGGCGCGGACGCGTCGGCGGCGGAGATCGCCGAGGACGTGACGCGGGCGGCCGCGAGCGCGCTGGCGCTGGTGCAAGCCGTCGCCGACTCCGACCTGACCCCGGCCAAGGGGCTCTGGTTCCTGACGCGCGGGGCGCAGGTGCTGGAGCGCGAGCGGGGCGGCGAGATCGCCGGCGCGACGCTCTGGGGCCTGGGCAAGGTCGTGACCCTCGAGGCGCCCCACCTGCAGCCGCGGATGCTCGACCTGGACCCCGCGGCCCCCGTGACCATGCCCGGCCTTGTCGATGAACTGCTGTACCCCGACGAGGAGAACCACATCGGCTACCGGCGCGGCCGGCGTCTGGCGGCGCGTCTCGTGCGGCCCGGCGCCGCGGCGGAGCGGCTGGAGCTGCCCGACGAGCCCGAGTGGGTGCTGGCGCCCGATCGCGCCGGCGTGTTCGACAAGCCGGAGATCAAACCGCTGCCCGTGCGCCCCCTGGAGCCGCGGGAGGTGCGCGTTGCGGTGGAGGCGGCCGGCCTCAACTTCTGGGACGTGTTCCGCTCGCTCGGCTTCATCGAGGAGGGGGACCTGGGCCGCGAGCTGTGCGGCTACGCGATCGCCGTCGGCAGCGAGGTGTCCTCCGTCGCCGTCGGCGACCACGTGGTTGGCCTCGGCTTCGGCGCCTTCGCGCAGGAAATGATCACGCACGAGGAGTTGGTGGCGCCCGCGCCCGAGGGGATCTCCGTGTCGGGGCTGGCCACCGTTCCCAGCGCGTTCGTCTCGGCCGAGCTCTCCTTCCGCTTCACGGGGCTGGCGCCGGGCGAGCGGGTGCTCATCCACGCCGGCGCCGGCGGGGTCGGGCTGGCGGCCATCCAGTTGGCGCAGGCCGCGGGCGCCGAAGTGTTCGCCACGGCCAGCGCCCCGAAGCAGGCCTACCTGCGTTCGCTCGGCGTCGAGCACATCTTCGACAGCCGCACGACCGACTTCGGCGAGCAGATCCTTGCGGCCACCGGCGGCGAGGGCGTGCACATCGTGCTGAACAGCCTGACCAGCGAGGGATTCATCGAGGCCAGCCTGGCCTGCCTCGCGCCCGGCGGCCGCTTCGTCGAGATGGCCCGCCGGGACATCCTGAGCTACGAGGAGATGGCGGCGCGGCGCCCCGACGTGCCCTATCACATCCTGGAACTCGACGTCCTCAAGAAGACCGCGCCGGAGCGGGTGGGCGTCGTGCTGCGCGACATCATGGCGCGGCTCACGGCGGGCGAACTGCGGCCGATCGTCCACAGCCGATGGCCGCTGGCCGAGGCGGGCGCCGCGCTCGGCTTTATGCGATCGGCCCGGCACCTGGGCAAGATCGTCCTCACGGCGCCGCCGCTGGTCAACGGGCGGTTGCGGTCCGACCGGACCTACCTCGTGACGGGCGGGCTGGGCGGCATCGGCATCGCCGTGGCCGCCTGGATGGCGGAGCACGGCGCCGGCGCCATCGTCCTGAACGGCCGCCGCGATCCCGACCCCGAAGCCGTGGAGGCGATTGCGGCGCTGCGTGGCGCCGGCGTGCGGGTCGAGGTCGAGCTGGCCGACATGACCGACACCGCCGCCATCGACGCGATGCTGGCGCGCATCGACGCGAAGCTGCCGCCGCTGGGCGGCGTGATCCACAGCGTGGGCGTGCTCGCCGACGCAGCGCTCACGAACCAGACGTGGGAGCGCTTCGAGACGGTGCTGTGGCCCAAGATCCTGGGCGCCTGGCATCTCCACCGCGCGACGCTGGACCGCGACCTCGACATGTTCCTCCTCTTCTCCAGCCGCGTCGGCGTGATCGGCAACCCGGGCCAGGCGAACCACGCCGCCGCCAACGCCTTCCTCGACCAACTGGCGGGCCACCGGCGCGCGCTGGGCCTGCCGGGACAGGCCATCGCCTGGGGGGCGTGGTCGGAGATCGGCGAGGCGGCGGAGCAGCGGGAGCGGATCGAGCGGCAGCGCGCGTCCCGCGGCGGCCGCTGGTTCACGCCGCAGCAGGGCATCCGAGCGCTGGAACGGCTGGTGCGCCAGGACGCCACCGCGTCGGTCGTGATGTCGATGGACTGGGCGATCTTCGAGGAGGCGGTCGAGGATCGGCCTGCCTTCGTGGAGGATCTCCTGTCCGCCGCGCACGCTGCCGATGACGACTCGGGCCCGACGGAGGACCTGATGTCGCGGCTGCGCGGTGCCGGCCCGGCGGAGCACGAGGACGTGCTGGCGTCGTTCCTCCAGGGCGAGGTGCGCGCCGTGCTGCGGCTGCCCACCGCGCCGTCGGTCACGGTCGGCTTCTTCGACCTCGGCATGGACTCGCTGATGGCGGTCGAGTTGCGCAACCGGCTCAATCGCGCCTTCGCGGGCGAGTACGTCGCCTCCAACACCGTCGTCTTCGACTACCCGGACATTGCCAGCATGGCGAAGCATCTGGTCGCGGAACTCGGGCCGGCCGCGGGCGGCGCGCCCGTCCGGGCCGACGAGCCGGCCGTCGCCGCGCGGCCCCGGCCCGTGGCGAGCGACGAAGACGGCATCGCGGTCGTGGGCATGGCCTGCCGCTTCCCCGGCGCGCCCGACCTCGCGTCGTTCTGGGAGCTGCTGGCCGCGGGCCGCGACGCCGTCACGGACGGCCGCCGCGACGGGGGCGCGTGGAATGGCGCCGTCGGCGCGCCCGATGCCGAGGGCGTCGACCAGCGGCGGGGCGCGTTCATCGACGAGATCGATATGTTCGACTCGCGCTTCTTCCGCATCCCGCCGATCGAGGCGCGCACGATGGACCCCCGCCAGCGGATGATGCTCGAGACCAGTTGGGAGGCGCTCGAGGACGCCGGCCTCGACCCGGCGGGGCTGCGCGGCAGCCGCACCGGCGTCTACGCGGGCGTCGGCGTCAGCGAGTACCGCGACCTGATTGAGGCGAGCCGCACCGACCAGAGCTACCTCGGCACGACCAGCAGCGTGACCGTCGGGCGGGTGGCCTTCGTGCTGGGGCTGGAAGGCCCGGCGCTGCCGATCGACCTGGCCTGCGCCTCCTCTCTGGCTGCGGTCCATCAGGCGGTCGTGGCCCTCGGGCGGGGCGAGGTCGACCTGGCGCTGGCCGGGGGTGTCAACGTGGTGCTCTCGCCGTCGGTGTCGCGCTTGATGCTGGATCTGGGGATGCTCTCGCCGACGGGGCAGTGCCGCCCCTTCGACGCGGCCGCCGACGGCTACGTGCGCGGCGAGGGCTGCGGCATGATCGCGCTCAAGCGGCTGCGGGACGCCGAGGCCGACGGCGACCGCATTTGGGGAGTGATCCGCGGGTCGGCGGTCAATCAGAACGGCGCCAGCGCCGGCCTGACCGTGCCCAACGGGCCGGCCCAGGAGCGGGTCATGGCCGACGCCCTGGCCCAGGCCGGTATCCGCCCCGAACAGGTCGACTACCTGGAGGCGCACGCGACCGGCTCCCAGCTCGGCGACCCGATCGAGTTGCAGACGGCGGCGGCCGTCTACGGCCCGGGCCGCGACCCCGAGCGGCCCCTGATCGTCGGGTCGGTCAAGTCGAACATCGGACACACCGAATCGGCGGCCGGGATGGCGGCCCTGATCAAGACGCTGCTGGCGATGAACCAGGGCGTGATCCCCAAGCATCTCCACTACGAGGAGCCGAACCCCCACGTCGAGTGGGGCGAACTGCCGCTGCGGGTGGCGTCGGAACCAACCGACTGGCCCAGCGATGGCGATCGCCCGCGGGTGGCGGGCGTCAACGCGTTCGGGATCTCGGGCGCGAACGCGCACGTCCTGGTCGAGGGCTACGCCCCCGCCAACGGCCGGGGAGCGGGCCCGCCGGCCGGCGAGCCGCGGCCGATCCCGGTGTCGCTGCCGGGACCTGTGGCCGAACTGCCCGCGCCCGTCGAGGAGTGGGGTGAGCGCACGGCGCGTGTGCTGCCGCTCGCGGGGAGGTCGGCGCCCGCGCTGCGGGACTTGGCCGGGCGCTATCTCGCCGCGCTCGACGGCGAGGGCGGCGCCGCCTGCGACGGGCGGCTCTCGGATTTGGCCTGGACCGCCGGCATCGGCCGCAGCCACTTCGACCACCGGGCCGGTCTGCCGTTCCGCGACGCGGAGGAGCTGCGGCAGCGGCTGCGGGCGCTGGCCGACCGCGACGCCGCACCCGACGATCCCCCGCCCGCCGCGGCCACGAAGGTCGCGTTCGCGTACGGCGGCGGATTCGATCCGTGGCCGGGCATGGGAGCCGAGCTTTACGCGAGCGAGCCGGTCGCGCGGGCCGTGCTGGAACGCTGCGACGCGCTGATGCGTGAGGAGCGGGCGGAGTCGCTGCTGGAGGTGATGTTCGGGCAGGCAGGGCTCGACGAGGACCTGTGCGATCCCGCCTGGGCGGCGCCCGCCGGCTACGCGCTCGCCTGCGCGCTGGCCGCGCTGTGGGCGAGCGTCGGCGTCCGGCCGGCCGCGGTCGTGGGAAGCGGACCGGGCGGGCTCGCGGCGGCGCAGGCGGCCGGCGTCGTCTCGCTGGAGGATGGCCTGCGGCTGGCCGCAGCGCTCGGATCCGGCGGGAGCGACGGCCTGGAGGCGGCGCTTCGCGATGTCGCGGTCGCCGCGCCGTCCGTCCCGCTCGTCGACGGCGCCAGTGGGGAACTGCTGGAGTCGGCCGACGCGCTCGCCGGCGACCGGCTACTGCAAGACGATGACCGCGCCGCCCTCTCGGCGTGCGCGGCGCGGCTGTCCCAGCGCGGGATCGACGCGGTGGTGGACATCGGTCCCGGCGATGGGTTCGGATCGGCGATCGGCGCGGCCTGGCCCGGCGCGGCGCCGGTCGTGCTGCGCGCCGGGCTGCGTCCGCCGGACGATGGCGGCGCCCCGGCGTCGGACTGCGGGTTCGCGGGGGCGGTCGCCGGCGCCTACGAGGCCGGGCTCGACATCGCCTTCGCGGGGCTGTTCGCGGGCGAGTCGCGGCGGCGGATCGCGCTGCCGGGCTATCCGTTCCAGCGGCGGCGGCACTGGATCTAGAAGCGGCCCGCCGGCCCCTCCGAAGATCATCGCGGCGACTTCGGGGCCATCAAGGTGGCGATGGGAACCCGACAGCCAGGGGCGGCGTCACGCATGTGATGGACCGCCTCAGCGCACGACGCCCGGCCGCCTGTGGAGTGACCTGGCGCCCTCAGCGGGCCCGCGCCAAAGGCGGGCGAAAAGAGGGATGCTGATGGGGGCAACCGCGGCCAAGCGCCGGCGTCTGGGATCGGCCGTCGTGCCCATGCGTGTCGCGAGCATCGCGCTGCTGCTGGGTGTCCTCTGGATCCTTGGGAACACGGGCCAGGCATACGCGTGCAGTTGCGCCGAGCCCGGCTCGCCTATCGAAGCGCTGGAGACGTCCGCCGCGGTCTTCGTCGGCAGAGTCGTCTCGATCGAAGGCGCATTCGACCCCGACGAGGCGCCGTACTCCCCCGAGGACCGCACCACGGTCGAGTTCGAGGTCGGCGCGGTGTGGAAGGGCGTCGTGCATGAGCGGATGTACGTCACCACACGGCCGGACGGCGCGAGTTGCGGCTTCGCCTTCGTCGAGGGAGAGGAGTACGTCGTCTACGCGCACGACAGCGCCGAGGTCGACGGCGGTTATGGCGTCTACCGATGCAGCCGGACCGCCCTCCTCTCGCAGGCCCAAGCCGACATTGACGCCCTGGGGGAGGGGGATGCGCCCCAAGCCGGGATCGGCGGCCCGGCGCCCGGGCAGTCAGCCGACACGGCCGCGGGCGGGGTGTGGGCGATCCTCCTGAGGCTCGTTGCGGCGGTCGCCCAGTGGATGGGATGGTGGTGCGGGCCCGTGTGAGCGGTCGGTGGGCGCCGCCGCACCTGGGGGCGCTATCCTGACTCTCTGAGGAACCGGGATCAGGAGGACAACGTGACCCCCACTGGGCCAACCCGCCCCAAAGAGGAGATCGCCCGCCTGGGCGACGAGATCTATGAGCGCGACATCCGCCGGCGGGTCGAGGCGGACCACGACGGGGAACTCCTCGCCATCGACGTGGACAGCGGAAACTGGGCCGTCGGCGACGAGCTTCTCGATGAGGTAGACCGGCTGCGGGCCGAGCATCCAGAGGCGATCAACGTCTACCGGCTTCGGGTTGGCTACCGGGCGGTCGGCAGCCTCGGAGGCGGCGCCCCGCCGAGAGTCGGGTGATCGAGGGCTCGGTCAACGCGGCCCACGAGGCCGTCGTCGGCCTAGTGGTCGGGGGGCCGTCGGGCCGCACCCGAGACGTGCGCGCGGTCGTTGACACCGGCTTCAGCCGCTTCCTCACCTTGCCGCCGTCGATTGTGACCGAGTTGGGGTTGGCCTTCCGAACCGTCGACATCGTCGTCCTGGCCGACGGCAGCGAAGCGACCCTCCATGTCTACGCCGCGACGGTGCTGTGGGACGGCCGCCCACGGGATGTCGACGCCTACGTGGCGGACACGCAGCCCCTCCTCGGTATGTCGTTGCTAGACGGCCACGACCTGCACGTGGAGGTCGAGGACGGCGGCCGCGTCGCCATCGAGCGCCGGACTGCCGAGCCGAGCACACTGGGACGGTAGTACTTCCTACAGCCAGCTCGCCCGAGCCCCTCCGGCATGCCCGAGAGGCTGCGTGTAGCGGGCCGGCTGGGGAGAATGCCGGGTGTATCCGCCCGAGGATCCTCCCCGCCCGCCCGACCGCGAGAGATGAGCGAGATGAACGCAGGATTGAAGTCGATAGTCGTCGGTGTCTGCCTCATGCTGGCGGCGGTCGCGCTGCTGGCGTGCTCCTCCGAGCCGTCGCCCGAGCCGGATGCGGAGCCGGCGGCCGCGGCGGAGGAGCCGGCCGCGGCGCCGCAAGCCCGGACCGTCCCGGCGGCCGCCGAGGAGGAGGAGGAGGAGGAGGTCGCAGAGCAGGCGGAGCCCGAGGCTGCCGAAGAGCCCGAGCCCGCCGAAGAGGAGGAGGCTGCGTCGGAACCGGAGCCCGAGGCCGTCGATGAGGAGGCCGCGGCGGACAAGCCGACGGACCCGCCCCCATCCGCCGAGCAGGAGCCCGGCGCGGCAGCCGCCCCAACCGTGGCGCCATCGAGCCCCGACGACCCGCTGGCGTTCGACCCCGCGGTGATCCGCGGATCCCTCAGCAACGGCCTCGTCTACTACATCCGGCAGAACGCGGAGCCGCGTGAGCGGGCTCACATATCGCTGATCGTGAAGGCCGGCTCAATCCTCGAGGAGGAGGATCAGCGCGGGCTGGCGCACTTCGTCGAGCACATGGCGTTCAACGGCACCGAGCGCTTCGCCAAGCAGGAAATCGTCGAGTACCTGGAGTCCATCGGCAGCAACTTCGGACCCGACGTGAATGCGTCGACGGGATTCGACTCCACCCAGTATTTCGTCGAGATCCCCACCGACGACCCGGAGATTCTCGAGAAGGCATTCCAGATTCTCAGCGACTGGGCCTTCGCCATCACGTTCGCGCCGGACGAAGTGGAACTCGAACGCGGCGTGATCCTGGAAGAGTGGCGCTTGAGCCGCGGCTTTGGCGCGCGTTTTCAGGACAACTGGTTCCCGCTGATCTTCGGCGACTCGCGCTACACCGAGCGGGCGCCGATTGGGCTGCCCGTAGTCTTCGAAAACGCTCCCCCACAGCGGTTGGTGGACTTCTACGAGCGGTGGTATCGACCCGACCTGATGGCCGTCATCGCCGTGGGCGACTTCGACCCCGAAGTCATCGAAGCCAAGGTGCGGCAGTACTTCGCCCCGCCCCCCGAGGGTGAGGCAGGCCAGGCGGCCGCCGCCGTCGGACCGCCGACCGATCGGCCGCGCTATGGCGTGCCCGAGCACGACGAGCCGCGGGTCAACGTGTTCAGCGATCCGGAGGCGCCCGGCACGCAGGTGTACCTCCTGCGAAAGCTCCTGCCCGCGTCGGGCGACGACCTGGCGGCGCTGCGGCGCATCGTGGCGGAGCGACTGGCGTTCATGATGCTCAATGCCCGTTTGTTCGAACGGGGGCAGGCCGAGGATCCCCCCTATCTCGGGACCATCGGTCTGCGCGGGTCATTCGTCGAGGCGATTGACCTCGTGCAGTTCGCGGCATGGGTGGAGCAGGACGGGGTCGAGACCGGGTTCGCGGCGCTGCTCGAAGAGACGCAGCGCGCTCGACAGCACGGGTTTACCGAGAGCGAGTTGGCTCGTGAGAAGACCACCCTGCTGAGCGAAGTCGAGCGGGTCTACAGGGAGCGCGATCAGCGGGAGTCGGCCGATCTGTCCCAGGAATACGCGGACCACTTCCTGAGCGGGACTCCGGTGCCCGGCATCGAGGCCGAGTGGGGGTTCTACCAGGCGCTGCTGCCGGAGATTTCGCTGGCGGAGGTCGACGCCGTGGCCGCGACCTGGAGCGAGCCCGGAAATACGGTGCTGCTGGTGATGCGGCCCGAAGGAAGCGGCGAAAAATCGGATGAGGACTTGGAATCCGAGCTGCAGGCGAAACTCGCGGCGGCGGACACGCTCGAGGTCGAACCCTACGAGGACGAGGTCGCCGACGTGCCGCTCATGGCCACGATCCCGACCGCCGGCAGCATCGCCAGTGATGAGGCCATCGAGTCCATCGATGCCGTCAAGTGGACGCTGTCCAACGGGATCACCGTGATCGCCAAGCAGACCGACTTCAAGAACGACGAAATCGTGTTTGGCGCCTTCAGCCCGGGCGGGCACTCGCTGGTGACCGACGCCGACCACGTCTCCGCAACCTACGCCGCGCAGCTGGCCAACGGCAGCGGCGTGGGCCCGCACGACAACGTGGCCTTGGACAAGCTGCTGGCCGGCAAGCGAGTTTCCGTCTCGCCCTCAATTGGCGAGTTGTTCGAGGGGTTCAACGGCAACTCGTCGCCGGAGGACATCGAAACCCTGTTCCAGTTGGTCCATCTCTATGCCACCGCGCCCAGGCTGGACCCGGTGTACTTCTCGAACTACCTGACCAGCCTGCGGAGTTCCGCCGAGACTCGCGCCGACCAACCCGACGCGGTGTTCTCCGACACGCTGAACACCGTGTTCAGTCAGGGGCACTTCCGCCGGCGCCCGCTCACGCTCGATCTGCTGGACGAGCTCAGCCTGGAACGCGCGGAAGCGGTCTACGCCGACCGGTTCGCGGACCTGGGTGACGCCACCTTCGTGTTCGTCGGCGCCTTCGACTGGGACACGCTGCGATCGCTGACGGAAACCTACCTGGCCAGCCTGCCGACCGCCGGGCGGGTTGAGCAGTGGCGAGACGTCGGGGTCGAGCGCCCGCCGGGGCTGGAGGAGCACGTGGTCCGCAGCGGTATCGAACCGCGCAGCCAGACGGCGGTGATATTCGCCGGCGACATGGAGTGGAGTCGCCAGAACGCGCTCACGCTCACGGTGGTCGGGGAGGTGCTCCAGATCCGGCTACGCGAGCGGTTGCGCGAAGCGCTCGGTGGCACGTACAGCGTCGGCGCGATTTCCAGAGCCACCCGGAATCCTGACCCGGAGTACTTGCTCTATGTCATCTTCGGGAGCGATCCCGCCCGCACCGACGAACTTTTCGACGCAGTCTTCGAGGAAATCGCGTGGCTGCGCGACGGGGGCGAGCAGGAGTACCTCGACACGGTCAAGGAGTTGCTGCGCACCGCCCGCGCGGAGGACCTGCGCGACAATGGGTTCTGGCTCAACCAGATCCGTGATGCGACGCAGCGCGGGGAGTTGCTGGCGGAGATCGGCCGCTTCGACGAACGGCTGGACGCGCTGACGCTGGAGCAGGTCGCGGCCGCGGCGCGACTGTACCTGCCGCCCGACCGCTACGCCCGCGTCGTGCTGCTGCCCGAGGAGGAGTAGCGGGCGGCCGCCGCCGCGGCCTCCGCCCGGCGCGCGACGGCCCTGATGAGCCCCCCGAAGATCCAGGCGTGGACGGGGTACAGGCCGTACCAGTACGACAGGCCGGGCAGCCCCTTGGGGATGAACGCCGCCGTCTGCTCCAACTGGCTCGCGCCGTCGGCGGTCTGCCGCACCTCGTAGTGCAGCCAGGCCCGGCCGGGCAGCTTCATCTCGGCCCGCAGGCGCAGCATGCGGCCGGCCTCGACGTCCTCCACCCGCCAGAAGTCGAGCGCGTCGCCGATGCGCAGGTCGTCGGGGTGGCGACGCCCCCGCCGCAGCCCGGCGCCGCCCAGGAGGCGGTCGAGCAGGCCGCGCAGCCGCCAGGCCCAGGTGGCGAAATACCAACCCCGCGCCGCCCCGATGCCCGTGAAGACCCGGTAGACCTCCTCCGGCGGGGCGGCCACCGCGCGCCGCCGCCGCTCGATGATCATCCCCTCGTGCGACTCCAGCCGGACGAGGCCCTCCGGCGCCGCGCTCGACCCGGTGGTGTCGCTCCACGACGTGTCGATCCGGCCCGCGTCGAGGTCCGCGACCACGCGGCCGATGGCCGACGCGTAGTCGCGCGGCTCGATCGTGGGGAAGAGCGTGCGGGCCAGGTCGTTGGTCACGACCACGTCATTGCGCAGCCCCTCGACGAGCGGCGCGGTGACGCTCGCCGGGATGGGCGTCACCCAGTGCACCCAGTACGACGAGAGGCGCGGCGTCAGCACCGGGACCGGCGCCAGCAGCCGGCGCAGGCCCCGCGCCGCGGCGTAGCCGAGCATCAGCCCCTTGTACGTCGTCACGTCGCCGCCGCCGATCTCGATGATGCGGCCGTCGCTCTCCGGCGTCGCCAGGGCGGCGACCAGATAGTCGAGCAGGTCGTCGACGCCGATCGGCTGGACGCGGGAGTAGATCCACTTCGGGCAGACCATGACGGGCAGCCGCTCCACCAGGTGGCGGATCATCTCGAAGGACATGCTGCCCGACCCGATCACCACCGCCGAGCGGAACTCCGTGACGGCGACGCCGCCCTCCCGCAGCGCCCGCCCCGTCTCCTGGCGGGAGTGCAGATGCCGCGACAGGTGCGCTTCCGGGCTGCCCAGGCCGCCCAGGTAGATGATCCGCTCGACGCCGGCGCGCGCCGCCGCCTCGCCGAATGCGCGCGCCGCCCGCGCGTCGAGCTCGTGGAAACCGGCGCCCGTCGACATGCTGTGGATCAGGTAGTAGGCGGTCCCGACCCCCTCCAGCGCGGCGGCGAGGGACGCCGGGTCGAGCGCGTCGCCCTCGACGATCTCGACCTGGTCGGCCCAGGAGCGGGCCAGCGCCCGGCGCCGGCTGCGCACGAGCACGCGGACGCGGCGTCCGTCGGCCACGAGGCGGGGGACCAGCCGCCCGCCGATGTAGCCGGTCGCGCCGGTGACGAGGATCGTGTCGGGTGGGGTCATGCGCCTCCTCGGCGGCCGCGGCGGGGCGGGGTCCGGAGTCCCCGCCCCCTGGTAGCCTGCCGGTGGAGGATCGCATGCCGCCCAATTGGGTCAACCGCACGCTCTGGACGGGCGACAACCTCGACATCCTGCGGGGGATGAACAGCGAGTGCGTCGACCTCATCTACCTCGACCCGCCGTTCAACTCGAACCGGGACTACGAGGCGCCGATCGGCTCGAAGGCGGCGGGCGCCGCGTTCAAGGACACCTGGACGCTCTCCGACCTCGACGTGGCCTGGATGGGGTTGATCGCCGACGAGCAGCCCGCGATCGCCGACCTGCTCGACACCGCCGGCCGGGTGCACGGCAAGGGGATGCAGTCCTACCTCACGATGATGGCCGTGCGGCTGTTGGAAATGCATCGGATCCTGTCCCCGGTCGGCAGTCTCTACCTTCACTGTGATCCGACGGCTGGCGCCTACCTGCGCATGCTGCTCGACGCGATCTTCGGGAGACAGCAGTTCCGCAACGAGATCATCTGGGAGCGGACGTTGCCCAAGGGGCTTATGACGCGCAGACTCCCCACCAGCCATGACGTGCTGCTCTCGTACCAGAAGTCCGACGCCGCGACCTGGAACGCGGATGCGCTGTTCCTCCCGTACGACGAGAGCAGGTTGGACGAGAAGACGAAGAAGCAGTACTCGCGGCGTGATGCTGATGGCCGGCGCTATCAGCTGACCAGTCTCCTTAACCCGAACCGCGACCGGCCGAATCTCACCTACGAGTTCCTCGGAGTGACGAAGGTCTGGCGCTGGACGACGGAGCGGATGCAAGAGGCGTACGATCGCGGGCTGGTGGTCCAGAGCGGCCCGGGGAAGGTGCCAAGATACAAGCGATATCTGGATGAACAGCGCGGCCGGCCGTTGAGCGACGTCTGGACGGACATCCCGCCCGTAAGTGGGACCGAGCGCATCGACTACCCGACGCAGAAGCCCCTCGCTCTGCTGGAGCGGATCATCGAGACTTCGACCAACGCAGGGGACGTCGTGCTGGACCCCTTCTGCGGCTGCGCGACCGCGTGCGTCGCCGCTGAGCGGCTAGACCGGCAGTGGACGGGCATCGACATCTCTCCGAAGGCCGTGGAACTGGTCCAGTACCGGCTCAGGCGGCAGGAGTCGCGCGGCAAGCATCGAACCTCAGAGCCGGGAGAGGTGGACGCGCTTAAGGCGGCGGGCGTCACCGCCCGCACCGACATCCCCCGGCGCACCGATATCGACGCGCCGAAGAACTACCGCCAGAACAAGCACATCCTCTACGGCCAGCAGGAGGGGCGCTGCGCCGGATGCCGCACGCACTTCGAGTTCCGGCATCTGGAGGTGGACCACGTCATCCCGCAGCGCAAGGGCGGCGGGGACCACATCGAGAACCTGCAACTCCTCTGCGCCAGTTGCAACCGCATCAAGGGGGATCGGCCGCAGGAGTACCTCGTCGCGCGGCTGGCGGAGCTGGCGGGGACAATGTCGTGACGTGGCGCAAAGACCTACCTAATGTCGAGTCCTGGCAGCCGGACGATGCGAAGAATGAGACGCTTCGTAATTCCCTCATGCTTACGTGCCAATTCGTGCAGGACCGAATCGTAGCGCGTGCCAATGCAGAGATCAGATTTAACTTGCAGGGCTTCGATTCTGGCTTAGCGACCGAGGACATCGTGCGCGAGGAGTTGGCTCACCTGTTGCCAAATCGATACAGCGTCTCCCCTGGAGTGGTAAGCGATCGTCGTGGCCATACGGCTGGCGACTGCGACTTGATTGTGCGGGATGCCTTATGGTCGCCAGTGGTCAAGCCGGGAGCGACCAGCCGGTCCAGGCGGTATCACTTTCCCATCGAGGGGATCTATGCGGTGACGGAAATCAAGCAAACCCTCCGCCCCTCTGAGCTCGACGACGCCATGGCGAAGCTAGTGAAGGTTGCTCGACTCGAGCGTCCAGAGAATCCTTACGGGCACATTACCGAAAATCAACATCTTACTGGCCTTGATCGAGAGGGAGCGATACTGAACCCTCTTCACTCCACGGTTTTCGCGACCAGGCTCCCAGATAGCGCAACTTTCGATGACATGGTCGCCCGCTTCGGAGAGATCAATTCGCTGCTCAGCCGGAAAGACATGGTGAAGATGCTCTGCGTCCTCGGTCATGGGACAGCTTGGTACTCGGTTGAGAGCGGCAAGCCCTATGACTCCACGTATATGGCTGACCGGGCCACCCCACTGATAATGCAGATCAACCAAGGCGAGCCTGAGAATTCCTTCTATCGCTACTATGTGGAAACACTCGGGCATCTGACCCGTTCGGTGCTGGGCCTTCACGACATTTCATCGGTGTACGGTGCCCTGCCTCCTCCTAGGGACACTCACACTTACCCAGCAGCAAGATTCAACGCCGGCTAGACACAGGTGCTCACGAGGTGAGGAACAGATGAGCAACCCGAAGAACCGCTTCCCGGCCACACGGCCGATCGAGTTCGTTCCCGTCGAAGGGAGTCGGGTGCTCGTGGGGCGTAGGGATAAGCCGGAGAGGATTCGCGAGGCGATAGTCGACCTCCGGCTAGTGATTGATGGACTCGTCGCCCAGGAGCCCACTGAACTCGGCGACGTAGTAGCGTCCCTCGCGCGGCATTGTTCGATCTTTCTGAGGAAGATGGTGCATGGCGATGACCGAAGCCCGCACCTGCTCGACGATGCAACCTGTCGGGACGCCGGATTGGCCTTGGCGAGGATCCGGAGAATCCCGAATGACCGGCGAACACTTCCCCTTGTTCCAGTGCATGTCCGCGGTGGCTACATGCAGGATACGAAGCTCGATGACGATACGGGGGAGCCAGAGGCCACTCAGGTGATCCCGATTGCGCCCCAGCGGCTGAGCATCGCGGTCGAGTGGCCTCTGCCTGGCATGGCGGATTGGGTAGACCATCCAACGCCCGAAGCCGCGTGGGAAGTAAGGCCCGAGGGGCTGTTCGCATCGGAGTCAGATCCTGGGCTCGGTCGCGATCGTTGGCTCGGGCAACAACTGGTGCTATTCGACGACCGAGGCATAACCCTCAAGGATGTCATCAGGGTGACAGTCAACACTGAAGGGGCTCACTCTCCACCGCTGGATCGGTTGATGTTGCCAGAGGGAGCAGAAGATAGGACCAGGTTCAGGGTTGTGAAGGATCGTAAGATTCACATCTTGAGCCATATCACGGTTTGCGGGATGAGGTACACCCACGTGATAGTGATCCAGGCTGCCTTGCATCTGTACTCGAAACTGGCACAGAACACGTCGGTCAACCCACAGGGTGGCCCAGTCAAGGTTCCGGTGTTCGGGTTCGTGCCCACCGACGTATTCGCGCCCGACCAACGGTGGCTTCGGTTTGACGGCGGGCTCGCGATGGCCTTTGGGACCAAGGAACAGTCGATATCGCACAGGGTACGAGCACCGCGGTGACCGTGCGTCTGGGCATGGTGCTCCTCCTTGGCGGCAGCTAGCGCGGCTCGAAGTCCCTGCCCCCCCCCCAACCCGCCCCGCCCGACCACGCCGCCCCCGCCCCCGGCTGGATACGACCTCCCCGGCTCGGTACGCTGGCGAGTGCCGAGCCGCGAGGCTCCCCAGATAGCACGAATCGCCCCACCGGACGTGACGGGCGCACAGCGAGGGCCGAGATGACCTCCAATCAGGACTGGTGGCCGGATCAGTTGAACCTGCAGCCGCTGCGGCGGAATTCCGCCCTGTCGAACCCGATGGGCACGGACTTCGACTACGCCGCGGCGGTCGCGAGCCTCGACGTCGAGGCGCTGAAGCAGGACATCGAGCAGGTCATGACGACCTCGCAGCACTGGTGGCCGGCCGACTACGGCCACTACGGGCCGCTCTTCATCCGCATGACGTGGCACGCCGCGGGCACCTACCGCATCAGCGACGGCCGCGGCGGCGGTGGCGCGGGCTACCAGCGCTTCGCGCCGCTCAACAGCTGGCCCGACAACGCCAGCCTCGACAAGGCGCGCCGGCTGCTCTGGCCGGTCAAGCAGAAGTACGGCCGTGCCCTCTCCTGGGCCGACCTGATCATCTTCGCCGGCAACTGCGCGCTGGAGTCGATGGGCTTCAAGACGTTCGGCTTCGCCTTCGGCCGCCCCGACGTGTGGGAGGCCGACGCCACCGACTGGGGCTCGGAGGGCACGTGGCTGGGCGACGAGCGCCACGCCGATGACGGCGAGATCGAGGGGCCCTTCGGGGCCGACCACATGGGCCTGATCTACGTCAACCCCGAGGGGCCGAACGCCAATCCGGACCCCCTCGCGGCGGCGCGCTACATCCGCCAGACGTTCAAGCGCATGGCGATGAACGACGAGGAGACGGTCGCGCTGATCGCCGGCGGGCACACGTTCGGCAAGGCGCACGGCGCCGTCGGCGAGGAGCACGTCGGGCCCGAGCCCGAGGGGGCGGGCATCGAGGAGCAGGGCTTCGGCTGGCGCAATCGCGCCGGCAGCGGCGCCGGCGTCGATACGGTCACGAGCGGCCTGGAGGGCGCCTGGACCGACAACCCCGTGCGGTGGGACAACAACTTCTTCGAGAACCTGCACGGGCACGAGTGGGAGTTGGTCGAGAGCCCGGCCGGGAAGTCGCAGTACGCGCCGGTCGACGCGTCCGCCGTCGCGACCGTGCCCGACGCGCACGACCCCGCGAAGACGCATCCCCCGATGATGCTCACGACCGACCTCTCGCTGCGCATGGACCCCGACTACGCCCCCATCGCGCGGCGCTTCCTGGAGAGCCCGGCCGAGTTCGAGGACGCCTTCGCGCGGGCCTGGTTCAAGCTGATCCACCGCGACATGGGGCCCCGCAGCCGCTACCTGGGGCCGCTGGTCCCCGACGAGCCGCTGCTGTGGCAGGATCCGGTCCCCGATGTCGACCACGAGCTGGTCGGGGAGGCCGATGTCGCCGCGCTCAAGCGGAGGGTGCTCAACGCGGGCCTGTCGGTCTCGCAGTTGGTCGCGACCGCCTGGGCCTCGGCGGCGTCGTTCCGCGGCACCGACAAGCGCGGCGGGGCGAACGGGGCGCGCGTCCGCCTCGCGCCGCAGCGGGACTGGGAGGTCAACAGCCCGGCCCGGCTCGCGCCGGTGCTCGACGCGCTGGAAGCGATCCAGTCGGAGTTCAACGGCGCCCAAGCCGGCGGCACGCGCATCTCCCTGGCCGATCTGATCGTGCTGGCCGGCGGCGCGGCCGTCGAGCAGGCGGCCCGCGATGCCGGGCACGATGTCGAGGTCCCCTTCACGCCGGGCCGCACCGACGCGTCGCAGGAGTGGACCGACGAGGAGTCGTTCGCGGTGCTCGAGCCCACCTTCGACGGCTTCCGCAACTACCTGCAGGCCGGGCAGTCCGGCACGGCGGAGGAGCTGCTGGTCGAGCGGGCCGAGCTGCTCACGCTCACCGCGCCCGAGATGACGGCGCTGGTCGGCGGCCTGCGCGCGCTCAGCGCCAACACCGGCGGCTCCGCGCACGGCGTCTTCACCGGCCGGCCGGGCACGCTGAGCAACGACTTCTTCGTCCAGCTGCTCGACATGGACACCGAGTGGACCGCGTCGGCCATGGCGCCGGGCGTGTTCGAGGGCCGCGACCGCCAGACCGGTCAAGTCAAGTGGACCGGCACGCGGGTCGACCTCGTCTTCGGCTCGAACTCCGAGTTGCGGGCCCTCGCCGAGGTCTACGGCTGCGACGACGCGGAGCCGGCCTTCGTGCGCGACTTCGTCGCCGCCTGGGCCAAGGTGATGAACCTCGATCGCTACGACGTCGGGTGATGGGGGGCGCTATCCTGCCGGGACCGATCCGCGGCGTCATCGGAGTTGTGGCGATGCCCAAGCAGTACAAGTTGCCCTACACCCTGCGAGCGCCGTCCGAGGAGACGGAGAATCTGTACTTGGCCGAGGTGCCGGTGCTCCCCGGCTGCCGAGCATGGGGCGCGACCGCCGAAGAGGCGCTGCACAACCTGGAGGGCGTCGCGGCCGACTTCATCGCCTCATACGAGCGTCACGGCGATGAACTCCCGGCCGCCATCGCCGGCGCGGGGGAGTTGGTGATTGCGGTTTGACCTATCGCGAGTTGACGCGCAAGCAGGGGGCGCTCGGCGATGAACCTACGCTTCTATCGCGACCCCGAGACGCGGGCCCCTCACATCTACAGCCACGGAGTGCAGGAGCACGAGGTCGAGGGGGTGCTACGCTCGCCCGGGGAGGACAGAGGTGGGCGCGATGACTCGCGAGTCGCAATCGGACAGACTCAAGGGGGGAGATATCTCCGCGTGATCTACAAGCGTGATCCGAAACCGGACCACTTCTTCGTGATCACCGCGTATGCGTTGACCGGCAAGCCCCTGAGTGCCTACCGAAGGCGGATGAGAAGGAGAGGCGCATGACCGACGCAGTCAACCGCTTCCCGCCCGGCTGGGACGAAGGGCGCGTCCGTGACCTCATCGAGCACTACGAGTCGCAGACGGAGGACGAGGCGGTGGCAGAGGATGAGGCGGCCTATGAGGACAGGTCGCACACGGTGATGCTGATCCCAAACGATCTGGTCCCGGCCGTGAGGGCGCTCCTTCCGGGATCCCCCGACGCCGCGCCCGCGCCGGCCGACGGGTCCTAGCACCCGCCGGCCGCGTTGCCGGCCGCACTCACCCCTGCGACAGCAGCCAGCCGAGCAGGGCCTCCACGAAGGCGTCGCCGTAAGCGGGCGAGTGGCCGCCGCCGAGGGCCGTCCACAGCTCGATCGTGATCCCGGCGGCGCAACCCGATTGCAGGCGGGACACCTGGGTCTCCGCGCCCGGCAGCTGCGGATCGAGGTCGAGAGCAGCCTGGGGGTCGGCCCCTTCGGGCCGGGCGCAGCCCGCGCGCTGGCTCCAGCGCGCCACCATGTCCCGCGCGCCCGCGTAGAAGGCCGGTTCGCCCGCGCCCTTGGCATCCGGCTGGCTTGCGTCGCCGTCGAACCGGATCACGCCGTCGTCGGCGCCGTGGATGTGCAACACCGACACGGGGGGCGCCCCGTCGCAGGCGGCGTCCTCGACGTAGCTGGTGCCGGCCAGGCTGGCCACGGCGCGCAGGCCGGGCAGACCCTTGCAAGCCATGTGATAGGCCATGAAGCCGCCGTTGGAGTAGCCGAAGAAGTACAGCGGTCCGAAGTCCCCGACCTGCCGTGCGCTCGCGACCAGATCGGTCAGGTACGCGACATCGTCCCCGCCGCTCTTGCCGCCGTCGCAGCAGCGGTCGGTGGGGTTCCAGAAGCGGGAGCCCCCGCCGTCGCGCTGTCCGTTGGGCAGCAGGAGCGCGAAGCCGTCGCGGTTCACCCGCTCATGCAGGGGCACGTAGCGGGCGTGGTCGGCGGCATCGCCGCCGAAGCCGTGCAGCGACACGATGAGCGGCGTCTCGCCGGCGACGAAATCGAGGGGGACCAGCAGGAGCGCCGGGTCGACTCGGTCGGGGTGTTGGATGTAGTGGGCCTCGCCGCCGGATTCCGCCACCAGTCCGTCGGCGGCCTCCGGCGACGGCGCGGCCTTCCCGTCGGACGGCTTCTCTGCCGCGGCGGGGTTGGCGTCGGGCTTGGAGGCCGCCTCCTGCGCCGCCACGGAGTCGGCCTGTTGTTGCCGCAGGAGCGCGATCTCGTCCTGCAACGCCGCGTTCTCGGCGGCCAGCGCCTCGAGCGAGGCTTCCAGGGCGCCGACCTGCGCCTGCAGATCGAGCAGCCGCTCGTCGGCGGAGGCGTCTTCGTCCTCGCCGGCGCAGGCGAGCAGCGTGCCGGCCAGCAGGATGCAGACCGTCACCGTGCCGACGTACCGTCGCGTTTTGGCCCCGATCGACACGGGCGCCGCGATCGTTCCCATCCCCGCGGCCCCCTACTCCACCACGGCGTCCCACCGACGCGCGGGCAGCCGCCCCTCAGCCCGCCGCGCGGCGCAGCGACGCGATGTCGATCTTCTGCATGGTCAGCAGCGCTTCCATCACGGTCGGCGGATCGCGCTGCATGATCTCGTCGAGTGCGACGGGGACGACCTGCCAGGACAGCCCGTACCGATCCGCCAGCCAGCCGCACGGCATCTGCGTGCCGCCGTCGGAGAGCCGCTCCCAGTAGTAGTCGATCTCCTCCTGCGAGGCGCAGGGAATGACGAACGAGACCGCAGGCGTGAACTGGAACATCGGCCCGCCGTCGATGGCGCTGAACCGCAGTCCCATGATCTCGAACTCCACAAGCGCGCTGCCCTCCTCCGGGCCGGCCGGGATCTTCTCGACCTTGAGCAGCTTCGACTCGGGGAACACCGACACGTAGAACTCGGCCGCCTCCTGCGCGCGCCCGTCGAACCAGAGACAGGGGCTCAACCCGGGAGTCGTCATGCCCGCTCCTCCTTAGCCCTCTTGCGCTTCCGACCACCGCAGGACGGGCCGGCGCGCGGCCGTGGTCTCGTCGAGGCGGCCGATGGGGGCGCTCCAGGGGGCGCCGTGCAAGGCCTCCGGGTCGCTCGCGGCCTCCTCGGCGATGGCGATGAGCGCCGCGGCCAGCGCCTCGATCGCCTCCGGCGGCTCGGTCTCCGTCGGCTCGATCATCAGCGCCTCCTCGACGATCAGGGGGAAGTAGACCGTCGGCGGGTGGAAGCCGTGGTCGATCAGGCGCTTGGCGATGTCGTAGGTGCGCACGTCGTGCTCGCGCCGCTGCCGCGAGCCCGAGAAGACGACCTCGTGCAGCACGGGGCGGTCGTAGGGCAGTTCGTAGGCGCCGTCGAGCAGCACGCGCAGGTAGTTGGCGTTGAGCACCGCCTGACCGGAGACGGCACGCAGCCCCTCCAGGCCCAGCGCCCGCAGGTAGGCGTAGGCGCGGATCAGCACGCCCACGTTGCCGTGGAACTGCTGCAAGCGCCCGATGCTGCGCTCCGGCGCCGCCAGCCGCACGAGGCCGTTGTCGTCCTCCTCGACCACCGGCGTGGGCAGGTAGGGCGCCAGTGCGTCGGTGCAGCAGACCGGGCCCGCGCCGGGCCCGCCGCCGCCGTGCGGCGTGCTGAAGGTCTTGTGCAGGTTCAGGTGCACGACGTCGAATCCCAGGTCGCCGTAACGCACCCGGCCGACGATCGCGTTGAGGTTGGCGCCGTCGCCGTACAGGTAGGCGCCGGCGTCGTGGATAAGCGCCGCGATCTCCTCGATGCCGCGCTCCCACAGCCCCAGCGTGTTCGGCACGGTCACCATCACGGCCGCGACCGTCTCGTCCAGCTCCTGCTCGATGATCGCGCGGTCGAGTGAGCCGTCGGCGGCGGTGGGGACGTGGGTCACCGTGAAGCCGGCCATCGCCGCCGTGGCCGGATTCGTGCCGTGCGCCGAGTCGGGCACGAGGATGCGACGCCGCGTCGCCAGTTCTCCGCGGTCCTCCAGCGCGCGCGTGATCATCAGCACGCCGGCCAGCTCGCCCTGGGCGCCGGCGGCCGGGGCCAGGCTGACCGCCGGCAGCCCGGTGATCGCGCCCAGCGCGCGGCGCAATTCGAGCAGCGTGCGCAGCGTGCCCTGCGCCTCCTCGGCCGGGGCCTGCGGATGCGCGCCGGCGAAGCCCGGCAGCGACGCCACCAGGTCGTCGACCTTGGGGTTGTACTTCATCGTGCAGGAGCCCAGCGGGTACGTGCCCGAGTCGATGCCGTAGTTTCGCGCCGACAGCGCCGTGTAGTAGCGCACCAGCTCGCCCTGGCTCAACTCCGGCAGGCGCAGCGAGTCGCGCAGCAGGCGGGCGTCGGGCAGGGGCGTCTCGGCCCCGCGCCAGGGCGGCACGTCGACCGCGCGGCGTCCCGGCTCGCCCCGGTCGAAGCTGAGGCGCGCGCCGAAGTCCTCCACCGGGGTCCGCGGCCCGCTCACGCCTCGCCCCCGATCTCCGCCAGCGCCGCGATCAGCGCATCGACGTGGGCGGCGGGTGTCGCCTCGGTCACCGCGAACAGCAGGGCGTCGCGCGCCTCCGGCTCGGGCCGGGACGAGACGTCGACGCCGGCCCCGATGTCCCGCGCCGCCAGCGCGGCGGCGAGGTCCGCCGCCGGCAGCGGCCCCCGCACGAGGAATTCCTGGAACCACGCCCCCCGCTCGGGGATCGCGTAGCCGGGCAGCGCCGCGATGCGCGCGGCGGCGTCGTGCGCGCGCTGGTAGCACAGCGTGGCGGCCTCGCGCAGCCCGCGCGGACCGAGCGCCTGCACCGCGATCGTGAAGGCCAGCGCGATCAGCGCCTGCGCCGTCGAGACGTTCGAGGTCGCCCGCTCGCGGCGGATGAACTGCTCGCGCGCCTGCAGCGTCAGCACGTAGCCGGTGCGCGGCTCGACCTCGGCGGGCGCGTGCAGCTCCTTCGTGCGGCCGACGATGCGGCCGGGCATCTGCCGCATGTGCGCCCGGCGCGCCGCGAACAGCCCCAGCGACGGCCCCCCGAAGGCGGGCGCGCCGGCCAGGTCGCGCCCCTCGCCCGTCACGATGTCGGCCCCGGCGTCGCCGGGCGCGCGCAGCAGCCCCAGCGAGAACGGGTCGGCGACCGTCACGAAGAGCGCCCCGGCGTCGTGCGCCGCCGCGGCAAGCGGCTCCAGGTCGGCGATGGCGCCCAGGTAGTCGGGCTGCTGCGCGACGAGGCAGGCGTGCTCCTCGCTCACCGCCGCCGCCGACGCCACGACGTCGACCCGCAGGCCGGCGCCGTATGAATAGGTGCGCACCACCGCGGCCGTGCCGGGGTGGATCGGTTCCAGCAGCGCGACGGCGCTCCGTCCGGTCGCGCGCGCGGCCAGCAGGCAGGCCTCGGCGGTCGCACTGCCGACGTCGTAGAGGCCCGTGTTGGAGACCTCCATGCCGGTCAGCTCGCACACGACCGACTGGTACTCGAAGCCGGCCTGCAGCGTGCCCTGGCTGATCTCGGGCTGGTAGGGCGTGTAGGAGGTGACGAACTCCGAGCGCCCGCTGAGGTGCGCGGCGATGGCCGGGATGGAGCGCCGGTAGGCGCCGGTGCCGCGGAAGTCGGGCCGCGCCGGCGTGGCGTTGTCGGTGGCGCGCTCCTCGAGCAGCGCGATCAGTTCGGGTTCCGAGAGCGCGGGCGGCAGATCGATCGCCGGGTCGCGCAGGGCGGCCGGCAGGTCGGCGAAGAGCGCCGCCACGTCGGGCGCGCCGATCCGCTCCAGCATCCGGGCCCGGTCGGCCTCGGTGGCTGGGATGTACGGGTGCGGCGATCCTCCGGGCGGCGGCGACGGCAACGCTAACTCTCCGGCAACTGCGCCCGGTACCCGGCCGCGTCGAGCAGATCGTCGATCCCGGCCTCGCCGACGATGCGCAGGCGGATCAGCCAGCCGTCCTCGTAGGGCGATTCGTTGACCAGCTCGGGATGCTCCTCAAGGTCGTCGTTGACGGCGATGACCGTCCCGCCGACTGGCGCGTAGAACTCGGCGACGGTCTTGGCCGACTCGATCTCGCCGCAGGCCGCGCCGGGGCCGACCTCCTCGTCCTCGGCGGGAAGCGCGACGTAGACCACGTCGCCGAGCTGGTCCTGGGCGTAGTCGGTGATGCCGATCGTGGCCTCGGCGGGGTGGTCGGGGTCGCGGCGCAGCCACTCGTGGCTGACGGCGTAGCGCAGGTCGTCGGGGGTTTCGTGGTCGGTCGTCATGATTGCCTCCCCTGGCGGTAGAACGGCCGGCGCACGACCTCGACGGGGAGCGCGCGCCCGCGCACATCGACCGTCAGTCCGACGCCGGGCTTGGCAAGCCGCACGGGAAGGTAGGCCATGCCGATGCCCCGGCGCAAACGCGGGCTGAAGGCCCCGCTGGTCAGCCGCGCGACGGCCTCTTCGCCGCCGGGCTCGTGCACGTCGTAGTCCGCCCGCAGGACGCCGCGCTCCTGCGCCACCAGATGGGCCAGCCGCCGCGTGCGGGGCCGCGCCTTCGCCGCGACAAGCGCCGCCCGGCCGGTGAAGGGGGCGGCGTCGTCGAGGCTGACGGCGAAGCCAAGCCCGGCCTCGTAGGGGTGCGTTGTCGCGTCGATGTCGTTTCCGTGCAGGGGCAGGGCCGCCTCCAGCCGCAGCGTATCGCGGGCGCCGAGCCCGGCCGGCGTCGCGCCGCCCGCCAGCAGCGCGTCCCACAGCGCCTCCGCCCGCTCGGCCGCGACGATGCACTCGCCGCCGTCCTCGCCGGTGTAGCCCGTCCGCGCGACGAGCACGGGCGTCCCCTCCCAGTCGAGCTCCGCGCAGTCGCGCGGGGCCAGTCCGCCGAAGGCCTCGCCAAGCACCGCGCTCAGCAGCCCAGGCGCGTCGGGGCCCTGGACGGCCAGCATGACCGTCCCCGCCGTCTCCTCCGAGGCGGCGTCGCCGGCCACTGCGCGCAGCCGCTCGAAGTCGGCGGCCGCGTTGGCGGCGTTGTGGATCACCAGCCAGCGCTCGCCGGGCAAGTGGTAGATGAAAACGTCGTCCTCGATGCCGCCGCGGTCGTTGCAGTAGAGCGAGTAGTGCGCCTGGCCCTCGGGCAGCCGGGTGACGTCGTAGGTCGTGACCGACCGCAGTTGCGCCGCGGCGTCGGGCCCCCGCAGCCAGGCGCGGGCCAGGTGCGACACGTCGAAGACGCCCACGTGCTCGCGCACGGCCTCGTGCTCGCCGACGATGCCCTCGTACTGGAGCGGCATCTCCCAGCCGGCGAACGGGGCGAAGCGCGCCCCCAGCGCCGCGTGGCGCTCGCGCAGCGTCAACTGCATCAGCCCCCCGCTGGACCCCCCAAGTCCCGCCATGCCGCGACCGTATCCGACGGCGCGCCCCGCTGGCTATCGCCTGGGCCGCCTGCTCGGGTATTGGGCGGGGCTACCCGCCGAAGACAGTCCGCACGGGGCAGGAGAAGCCGGGCAGCACGTCCATGCCGTCGAGGGCGTCGTCCTCGCCGAGCGTGCCGGCGTCGCGGTCGGCCCGGTGGACGTCGATCGTGCGCGTGTCGGGGTGCACGACCCAGACGAGGCGCACGCCGTGGCTCAGCCACATGCGCGCCTTGTCGTGGATCTGGGAACGGCTGTCGCTGGGGGAGGCGATCTCGACCACCAGATCGGGCACGACCTCGGCGTAGCCCGGCACGTCCTCGCCCAGCGGCAGCCGCTCCACCGACGTGAAGGCCATGTAGGGCACGCGGATCTTGTCGGGAGGCCGTTCCAGCCAGATGACCGAGTCGAAGCCGACGAGCGTTCCCAGCTGGCGGGGCTCGACGAAGTTGACGAGAGCGTCGCCGAGCTGCACGACGGGCAGACCCTGCTCGCCGCCTGGTGGGGTTTTCTCGTAGAACACGCCCCGGATCAGTTCGCCATGTATACCGCGGCCGTCGAGGCGAAGCAGGTCCTCGGCGGTGACTAGCTTGGCCTCGGTCGTCGCCATGTCGGATCGCTCTCGTCCGCGGACATTCTATCGCGTTCCGGCGCTCGGGCCGGCTATCCAGATCCGGCCTCAGCCGTTCGTGCGGGGGAGTCGCTCAGGGGAAGCTCGAATATGAAGGTGCTGCCGCGTTCGGGCTCGCTCTCGGCCCAGATTCGGCCGCCCTGGGCCTCGACCAACTGCTTAGCGATGGTCAGCCCGAGACCCGCGCCACCGGTGGTGCGGGATCGCGATGAGTCAAGTCGGTAGAACCGTTGGAAGACGGCGTTGAGGGCGTCCCCGGGGATCCCGGGGCCCGTATTCGCCACGGATACCCGGACCCGGCCGCGTTCCCTAGTGCCCGCGGCCAGGGTGATCGCGCCCCCGTCGGGCGTATGCGTCACCGCGTTCTCGACTAGGTTGTGCAGGATCTGCTCTGTCCGGCCTCGATCCATCAGCACCGGCGGCGCGTGCGCGGTCCCGTCGTGCGTGAGGGAGATGCTCCGCGCCGCGGCGCGGGGGCTGAACGCGTCAACTACGGAGCGCAGCAAGTCGCCGATGCTCTCGGGTTGAACGTGGAGATGGAGCGCGCCGCTTTCGGTGAGCGTCAGGAGCCGCAGGTCTTCGACCAGCCGTGTGAGTTGGGTGACCTGTTGCTGCACGATGTCGAGGGTTTCGTCACGCGGCTCCAGCAGGCCATCGCGCAGCGCCAGGACGTAGCCTCCGATGTTGCTGAGCGGCGTGCGCAACTCATGGGCTATCCCGGCCAGCAACTCCCGACGCTGCTGTTCGGCGTGGTCCAACTCCGTGGCCATCCGGTTGAACGTCGCGCCCAAGCGGCCGATCTCGTCCTGGGTGGAGGGGCGCACCCGCTGACTCAGATCGCCGCGGCCCAGCCGTTCGGCCGCCGCTGACAGGGCGCGCACCGGCGCGAGGGCCCGGCGAGACATCAGTCCGACCGCCAGGATTCCCGCTCCGCCCGCCGCAATCCCCGCCCACATGAGCGTCGCGTTCACGCGGTCCGCCAGTTCCGTTTCGGCTGGTTCCGGGCGCTGCTCTTCTGCAACCGGGCGGGCGGCGAGCAGGTCCACGCTGCCCACCCTTGCCCCATCGAGTTGAATCGGTGGGGCGGCGCGCGACCCGAGGGCTGGCAGGACGGGGGGACCCCACCGCTGGTGCGAATCGCCGACGATCCGGCCGTCGGCATCCCGGACCAGGATGCGGGTCCCGAGAAGCGTCCCCAACTCTTCGATCGTCGGCTGGACGTCTGCCCACCCCCGCCTGTCGGCGACGTGTTGCGCCAGGAACGCCCGGGCGCGCTCCGCCCGGACCTCCAGCCTTAGCGCCTCGCTTTGCTCGGCTTGGCGGGAGGACTGCGCGCTGACGTACCAACCCACGGAGATCAGCGCGGCGGACAGGATGAGAGCAAACCCCACGACCAGCCGAAACTGGAGGCTCGATAGCAGCCTACGCATGGTCGAACCGGTAGCCCCGGCCATATACCGTATGGATGTATCCCGTGCCATTCGGGCCCTTTCCCAGTTTGCGGCGGAGGTTGTAGATCTGGGAGTCGACAGCGCGTTCAAAGCTCTCGAAGTCGTACCCGTACACGGCGTCGATGATCTGGTTTCGGGAAAAGGTCCGGCCAGGGTCGCGAAGGAGCAGCGCGAGGATGCGGAACTCGGTGCGGGTCAAGTGGAGAGGGCGTCCCTCCACCCAGGCGGCGTGTTTGCGGATATCCGCCCGGACGCCGCCGGCCGAACGCACCTCGGGACCGCGGTCGAGGGCATCGCGCGCGGTGCGACGCAGAATGGCGCGCACGCGCGCCGCCAACTCCCGGGGACTGAACGGCTTGGTCACATAATCGTCGGCCCCGGTTTCAAGCCCCAAGAGCTTGTCCGTTTCCTCCACTCGCGCGGTCAGCATCAGGATGGGCACGTCGGAGCGCTCCCGAACCCGGCTGCAGATGTCCAGCCCGTCGAGCTTCGGGAGCATCAAGTCGAGCACGATCAGGTCGGGAGCGTTGTTCAGCGCCAGCCGCAGGCCCGCCGCTCCGTCACGGGCGATCAGCACCTCGTGGCCGTCATGGACCAGGTAGAGACGCGCGAGTTCCGCGACGTTCGGATCGTCTTCGACGACGAGGATCGTGCTGGGCATCGCGAACGGCTTCGGGGGTGGCGGGCGCGTTAGCCGCCCACCACCCCCGCGAATGTACACTCACCTCGGCGTGGCTGCCAGGGAGTGCGGGTGTCTAGAGGCCCCGGCCCACTCGTTGCCTGCCCCGGTCCTCCCACTTGCGCCCGGGCTGCCCGTTGGATGGACCGCTCTCCAACCGCTCCAGAATCGCGTCGGCCTGGTCTTGCGTCAGCGACTCATCTTCGACGGCCCGATCCAGTCTCTCCTGCACGCGTTGGTTCCGGACCTCCTGCGCGGCTTGGGAGATGGCCGCCGAGATGCTCTCCTCGTCCACTCCGAGCAATTCCGCGACCCGGGCGTTGATGTCGGATCGGGCTCCGGGGAACCGATGTTTCCCGAAGCCGAAGCCCGGAACCTCCTCAGGGCGCTCGCCGTACCAGGCCAGGAACTCGTCGGCTTGCGCCTGGGTGAGGCGGCCGCTTTCGACCAGTTTGGCGAGCCGCCCCTGCAGTGCTTCCTCGGCTCGCTGCGCGGCCGCCTCCCGGAAGGCGTCGAGGACAGTCTGTTCGTCCATCTCCAGGATCGCGGCCACCCGAGAGCCGATCTCTCCTCGTGCGCCGTCATGGGCCAGGGCCGCCCCTCCCCATGCTGCGGCCAGGATTGCGACTACCGGAACGATCATCCAACGGATCCGCCGGTGCAGTCTCCACTGTCGAGTCTTCATGATGCCTTTCTCCTTTCCGGCTTGCGTGCCCCATCGGTTCTGGAACCCGCTGACTCTGACATCGCGACTCTAGGGACACAATGTGGAGACATTTTCGAGGGCCGCCGATCACTCGTGCGGAATGTAGGCCGCCGGCATTTCTGGTCGCTCCCACGCCCTGCGACGGCGGTTCGTGCCATTCCGGCCTGGCCGATCTTCAGCCCGGCTCGACCGCCTCGCCGGTGTAGAACGCGGTCGTGCGCGCCGCCGCGGCGCGCGCCGCGCCGGGCTCGTCCCCCGCCGCGATCGCGGCCTCCGCCCACGCGGCGCTGCTGGCGGCGATGAACGTCCGCCCGTCCGCCGACGTGACGAAGGCGATCTCGTCGGGCTTCGGCGCCTCCGGGTCCGCCAAATGCATCGCCAGGCCCAGCAGGATCAACTCCCAGCCGACGCCGGTCGCGCCCGCGCCGTAGCGCTCCCAGTGCTCCGTGACGAGCGAGTTGTGCGTGAGCGTCAGCCGCGCGCGGCCGGGGCCGTCGTGGCGGACCCACGCCTCCAGCCAGCTGAGATCGCCGCCGAACTCCCACGTGAGGGCCAGGTGCGAGCGGGGCTCGCAGGCCGTGATCAGGCCGCCCGCGTTGCCCTCCAGCTGGTAGCGGCCGCCGAGCGCCAGCTCTCCGTCGACCGGCGTGAACCAGCGCGGGATGCGGTCGGCGCTCGTGCCAGCGTCCCACAGCTCCGCGGGCGTCGTCGCGTACCTGCGCGAGAGTCCGACCACGCGCGCGGGACGGCCGTCCCGCGCCCGCGCCGACACCGACCGCTCGACCCCGGCCAGGCTGCCCTCGACACCGAAGTCCATGGGTCGTTCCTCTCCTCAGGCACCGGTTCCGGCAATCCGCGGGGCAACGCCGCGCGCCGCTTGGCCGCGCGCGTGCCCCCGACTAGCATCGGCCCGACCCAGGCCGGACCGCAAGGTGGGAGCGATGCTCGCAAACGACCACATCCGTTACGAGCCGGACGAGCGCGCTCCGCTCCCCGTCACGCTGGTGGTGGCGGTCCAGGCGACGGTGTTGATCGTCTCCAACACGATCATGGTCCTGACCATCTTCGCGGGCGGGCTCGACGAGGATGCCGGCTACCTGTTCTGGGCGCTCTTCGCGGCGCTGGTGGTGAGCGGCATCACGACGGCGCTGCAGGCCAACCGGATCGGACGGATGGGACCCGGCTACATCCTCCTCACGGGCCCCAGCGTCCAGTTCCTGGCCGTCGCCGTGCTCGCCGCCGAGGCGGGCGGGCTGGCGCTCATGTCGAGCCTGGTGGTGGCGAGCTCGCTGGTGCAGTTCGCGACGGCCGCCTGGCTCGCGCAGCTGCGCCGCATCATCACCCCCGTCGTGGCCGGGGTCGCGTTCATGATGATCGCCGTCACCGCCATCCCCCTCGCCACCGCCCGCCTCGACGACGTGCCGGCCGGTGCGTCCCCGGGCGCGGGGACGGCCGTGGGGGCCGCGACGCTGGCCGTCGCCGCCCTCTTGATGCTGCGCGGCTCGGGGCTGTTCCGCCTCTGGGCCATCCCGATCGCCATCGTCGCCGGCTGCGTGGTTGCCGTGCTGCTCGGCGTCTACGACGTGCAGCGCGCCCTCGATGCGCCCTGGTTCGATTTCCCCGAGGTCTCGGGCTGGCCCGGCTTCGCGTCGCCGCTGTCGGAGGATTTCTGGGCGCTGCTGCTCGTCTTCCTCGTCGTCAGCGCGGTCGTCGCCGTCCGGGCCAGCAACGAGGGGTCCGTGATCCAGCAGGCCTCGCAGCGCCGCCCGCGCACGATCGACTTCCGCGCCGTCCAGGGGACGCTCAACGCGAACGGCCTCGCGACGCTGCTGTCGGGGATCGTGGGCGTCCTGCCCACCCTGATCTATCTGCCCACCTCGATCGCGCTGATCAGCTTCACTGGCGTCGCCGCGCGGACCGTCGGGCTGACCGCCGGGATCATGGTGATCATCCTGGCCCTGCTGCCCAAGGTGGTCGGCCTGCTGCTCACGGTGCCCCCGCCGGTGACCGGCGCGCTGCTGCTGATCGTCATGGGGCTGCTCTTCGTCGAGGGCATGCGCACCGTCCTGCGCGACGGGCTCAATCAGAAGCGCGCCTTCATCGTCGGCGTGTCCCTCGCCCTCGCGATTGGGCTGCAGAGCCACAACGTCCTCGCCGACGTCATCGGCGGGCCCTGGGGCGTGGCGCTCGGCAACAGCATCGTGGTCGGCGTGCTCGCCGCGGTCGTGATGACGCTGGTGCTCGATCTGGCGGGGCCTCGCTCCCGGCGCCTGGAGACGGAGTTGGATGCCGCGGCCTTCCCCGGCGTCGAAGCGTTCCTTCGGACGCTTGGCGACGGCATGCGATGGGACGCCGCCTCGATCGACCAACTGTGCGCGGCCGGCGAGGAGACGCTCTCGACGATGCTCAACCTGCGCGAGGACCACGAGGGCGACACGCCGCCCCGCCTCGTCGTCATCGCGCGACCCGGCGCCGGGGCGGTCGAGATGGAGTTCCTGGCCGTGTTCTCGGAGGAGAACATCGAGGACCGCATCGCCTACATGAGCGAGCAGGCCGAGGCGCCGGATGTCGGCGAGATCTCGTTCCGGCTGCTGCGCCACTACGCTTCTTCGGTGCGGCATCGCAAGTACTACGGCATCGACATCGTCACGGTGGAGGTCGAGGGCGCACGCCGATGATGGCGCCGTGTGGACAGTCGAGCCGTGCAGCGATCGAGCGGCGGCCGCGCCCACGCCGGGGAGAGAGGTGCGTAGCGAGCAGCTGATGCAGACCGCAGGGTCATGGCGACACGGATGTACAACGGCCGCGCGGGAGTCGCGTGGCGACGCGGGAGAGAGAGGATTGGCATGGCGGGCTACATGCTCATCGACACGAACATTTTCGACCAGGACGTCTTCGCCGAGTTCGCCGTCAAGATCGTCGAGGTGATGGAGGCGCACGGGGGCCGCTTCCTCGTGCGCGGCGGGACCACCGAAGTGATGGACGGCGATTGGGTGCCGCACCGCATCGTCATCATGGAGTTCGAGAGCTTCGAGGTAGCCCGGGGCTTCGTCAACTCGCCCGAGTACGCCGCGCTCCAGGACCTGCGCGAGCGCTGCATGCACGCCCGCACGATGATCGTCGAAGGGGTCTAGGCCCGGATCGGCGCCCGACGTTCGACGGCGCCGCGAAGGCGAAGGCGTCACCGATGCGCGTCATAGTCCTGGTCAAGGCCACCGCCGACAGCGAGGCGGGCGTCATGCCCCCGGCCGGACTCATTGAGGCGATGGGGCGCTACAACATGGATCTCCACGAGGCCGGCATCCTGCTCGCGGGCGAGGGCCTCAAGCCGTCGTCGGAGGGTGTGCGCGTCGCCTTCGACGGCGCCACTCGCACCGTTATTGACGGCCCCTTCGCGACGACCAACGAACTGGTGGCCGGCTTCTGGCTGTGGGAGGTGCGCGACCTAGCCCACGCGGTCGAGTGGCTGAAGCGCTGCCCCAATCCCATGCCCGGCCCCAGCGAGGTCGAGATCCGCCCCCTGTACGAGGCGACCGACTTCGGAGACGCGATGCCGCCGGAGGTCGCCGAGCAGGAGGCCCGCCTACGAGAGGATCTCTCCACCGACGAGGGCTGATGGCGCCGGCTACAGTCGTTCGAACTCATCGCGGGTCAAGCCGGCCTGCCGGATGATGGCCCGCAGCAAGCCCACGCCGACCTCGCGGTGACGCGGCACGACCGTCACGCGGCGGCCGGCGGCCGTCTCGCGGGCGAGTTTGATGTGGCTTCCTCGTTGGTCGACCTCTACGAACCCAGCCGCGTTGAGTTTGCGGACGATCTCGCGCCAGGGCAGGGGTCTAACCGGCGGCAACCTCAACCTCGAGCCGGTGGACCTCGGGAGCGAAGGTAGCGACGGGTGGCGTGGAGTAGAGCTCGATCGCCTCGCGCAGGTTCGCCAGCGCGCCCTCGACCGTTTCGCCCTGGCTGGCGACGTCGACCTCCAGCGCTTGGGCGACGTACCAGTCGTCTTCCTTCCAGACGATCGCGGTGAACGTTCGCGTCATTCGCTGCCGCCTTCCCGTCGCGCATCGGGGATGCGATCGCAGGTTCCTCGACGCCTGGAGTGTACGGCGAGTCGCGGCTTCGCATCCACACCGCGACGTTCAGGGGAGCGGCCGTCCGGCGTCGGCGCCGCTAGCCGCTCGTGCGGCCCGACCGCGACGCCCGGTAGATCTCGACGAAGTCCGCCAGCGGCGTCCGTGCGATGGCCTCGCCAACCAAGTCCAGCGGCAGGTCGTCGAGCCGGCGGAAGCGCACGCACGACTTGCCCATGTCGAGCCGCTTGCCCGTCGCCCGGTAGCGTTCCCGGAACCACGCCTCGACGTCGGGGTCGCCGTAGACGTTGGTGAGATAGAGCGACATGTGCCGCTTCTGCGAGGCCAGCGCGGCGTACATCAGCGGCTGCCCGTTGTACGTCTCGGCCAGCACGTCGGCCGGCACGATGTACGAGATCATGCCGTACTGCATCGCCTCCTCGTAGCCGGCGGGCAGGTGGTCGAGGATCACGTCGCGCACGGCGGCGATCGCCCGCCGCCGCTCGTCGGGGAGTTCGGCCAGGTAGTCGGAGACGGTCGTGGCGTCGCTGTGCATCGTCGGCCCCTCGCCATGATCCGGCGGATGCGCCGGAATCTATTGAAGGGGGAGGACTCGCTCAAGGCGGGCATGGCCGCGACCGCCGGTGCGCCCGATGGGGCGGCGGCGTAGAATCGGCGTGGCGGTTGGCAGCGCGATCGGGCGCCGATGCCGAGGGTGGCGCAGGCGCGACGGGGACCGGCCGGAAAGGGTGGATCCGAAATGAAGAGCCCGACGTTCCGGCTTGGCCTGCGCGATCCGCTGGCCCTGTCGGTCTGGATCGTCGCGCTGTGTCTGGTCGCGGCGGTCGCGGCCGGCTGCGGCGGGGATGGGGACGCGACGGAGGCTGTGGCGGGGGAGGCGGCGGCCACCGATCAGGCGAGCGGCGCGACCAGCCAGGCGGCCGGGGACGACGGGTCGGGCGAGGCGAGCCGGTCGTCGGCGGCGGTCGACGGGTCGGGCGAGGCGAGCCGGTCGGCGGCGGCGGACGACACGGTCGCCGCGACCAACCAGAACCCGAGCGGGGCGGGGCCCGAACTCGACTACAGCCGGAACACGATGCTGCGGTTCGCCGCGCCGCGGAACGCGGTGACGTGGACGACGGCGCCCCACATCGCCGACGGGGCGCTGTCGGGCGCGGGGGAGTTGCCGCAGGGCGTGACGTTGTTCGATCCCATGAGCGGCGGGGCGCCGTTCTCGGTGCGGGTCGCGGGGCACGATGAGCCGATGGTCGTCCTGCTGCCGGACCTGGGGCCGATGCAGACCTGGAATACCGATCTGACCGTCGCGGAGATGGAGTTCGAGTTGTCGGGGACGTCGTTCTCGTTCACGGCGTACTCGCCGCTGTTCATGGACGTCTCGGGGGCCGACTTGGAGTTCCGCGTCTACGGATTCGACGTCAACGGGAGCATCGCGCTGCTGGCGGTCGCGACGATCGGGGAATAGCCGGTTGTCCCTCAGTGGTGGCCATCGCCCGACGCCGCTCGCCGGGGCGCTGTGCAACGTCGGGTTCCTGGGCGGCCCTACTTGTCGGTCGGGGGTCACCCTTGGCGGTCGCTACGCCGATCTCGTGAGGAGTCACCGCAGGTGCCAGGGGGAAGATCGGCTGCCTGCGTGGCCCCACCCCTACGACCGCACCTCCACGCCGCTGAAGAGGGAGAGGCCGGTCAGCGCGAGCCGGCCCCCGGGCGAGGCGGGGGCGGCGCGCTTGGGGGCGACGTCGCCGAAGACGGCCCAGGTGCGGACGTTCACGTCCCAGTCCTCGGGGACGAGGAGGTCGACGCTGCCGAAGAGGGCGACGATGCGGATCGTCGCGCCCTCGTCGGCGGTGGCCGCGGCGCGCAGGTCGATGTCGGCGCTGCCGAAGATCACGTAGGCGGCGCCGCCGCGGAACTGCCGGCTGGCGACGTGGTTCTCGCTGCCGCCGAAGAAACTGATCATGCGGATGGTGGCGTCGGCCACCGGGTTTCGCGCCATGGTGGAGGCTCCCCTTCGATGCGTGCGCCCGGATCGTGCGCCACCATATCCTACGGGGCCATGGCCGACGGCCGGCCCCGCGAACATCGCGGTCGGCAGATGGCCCCGGCCGCGCCGCCCCACTGCACGCCCCGCGACACACACGGCCCATCCCGTCCGCCAGAATGGACGCATCATTCCCCGGACCAGTGATTAGGGACCCATCGTGATCAACCGCAACCGGATCATCACCGGCATCGCCGCGCTCGCGCTGCTCATCGCGGGGCCGCTGCTGGCGGCCTGCGCCGGCGACGACGACGCCGGCCACGACCAGCTCACCCGCGCCGACGTCGAGGAGATCGTCGAGGTGGCCATCGCCACCCTGCCGCAGCCCGACGCCGGGACCGCCGCCGCGCCGCACCGGTCCGACCCCGAGGCCTACACCCGCTTCATGGTCGCCAGCGCCATCGAGATGTACGAATCGGAGGGCCTCGTCGCGACCCTCGTCCACTACAACGGCGAGGACAGCATCGACGGTCAGTGGTACGTCTTCATCGCCGATCGCGACGACGTGCTGCGCGCCCACGCCGCCAACCCGTCCCTGGTCGGCGTCCCCATCGCCGAGGTCGTGGGTCCCAACAACTTCCCGGCCGGCGCGGCCGTCGCCGCCGTCGGCACCGAGGCCGGCGCCTGGTTCAGCTACACCTACCCCAACCCCGACACGGGCGTCACCGAGGCCAAGCACTCCTGGATGGTGCGCCACGACGGCCTGCTCTTCGGCTCGGGCTGGTACGAGCCGGGCCCGCCCAAGTCCGACGCCCCCGCCTACACGCAGGCCTACGTGCGGGGTGCGATCAACCTCTACGACGCCATCGGCCGCGACGCCACACTGGCCTACTACAACACGACCGAGAGCATCGACGGCCAGTGGTACATGTTCATCATCGACGAGAGCGACACGATCGTCGCCCACGCCGCCAATGAGGCGCTGCGCGGCATCCCCGCCGCCGAGTCGCTGGGCCCTAACGACTACCCGGCCGGCGCGGCCGTTGCCGCCGCCGCCGCCGAGGCCGGCGCCTGGCTCGACTTCACCTATCCCAACCCCGCCACGGGCGGCGTGGAGACCAAGCACGCCTGGCTCGTCCGGCACGACGGTCTGGTCTTCGGCTCCGGCTGGTACGAGCCCGGCCCGCCCAAGTCCGACGCGCCCGCCTACACGCAGGCCGTCGTGCAGCAGGCGATCACCCTCTACGACCTGCTCGGCCGCGACGCCGCCATCGCCTACTACAGCAGCGAGGCCAGCGTCGACGACGAGTGGTACGTCTTCATCATCGGCGCGGAGGACGGCGTGACCATCGGCCACCCCATCCCCCGGTTCATCGGGCGCGACCCCAGCGAGCGCATCGACGCGACCGGCTACTTCTACGGCGACGAGCTGTTGGCGGCCGACGAGTCGGGCCGCTGGGTCGACTACGTGCTCATCAACCCGGCCACCGGCGACGATCGCCAGAAGCACACCTGGGCCGTCCTGCACGACGGCCTGCTCTTCGGCTCGGGCTGGTACGAGGAGTGACCGGCCCGTGATCCGCCGCATCGCGACCGCCGCCGTCTACGTCGAGGATCAGGCGGCGGCGCTTCGCTTCTGGACCGAGCAGGTCGGCTTCGAGGAGCAGCGGCGCCTGCCCATGGGCCCGGCGGGCGACTGGCTGGAGGTTGGGCCGGCCGAGGCGGAATCGGCGCTCGTCCTCTACCCGCGAGCGCTGATGGACGACTGGGCCGAGCGCAAGCCGTCGCTGGTCTTCGCCTGCGACGACGTGCCGGCCGCCTACGAGGCGATGTCGGCGCGCGGCGTCCACTTCCGCCAGCCGCCGCGGGAGATGCCCTGGGGCCCCTTCGCCATCTTCGAGGATCCCGAGGGCAACTGGTACGGCCTGCGGCAGGCGTAGGGCGCCCGCCCGGCCCCACCCAGCGCATCGGGGCGATGCGAATCCTTGACGATAGTAACGGGGAGCGTTACTATTCGGGTGGTGAACCGGTTCGCCGATCGCGACGCGCAGCAGCTCCTCGACGGACGGCCGGTTCGCCGCATCCCGCCCGACATCCAGCGCCGGGCACGGATGCGCCTACAGCGCGTGCTGGCGGCGGCCGCCCTGAGCGACCTCCGCCAGCCACCCTCGCACCGCCTGGAGGCCCTGCGGGGCGACCGGAAAGGTCAGCACAGCATCCGCATCAACGACCAGTGGCGCGTCTGCTTCGTCTGGACGGACGGCGGCGCCATGCGGATCGAGATCGCCGACTACCACTGAGGAAAACCATCATGGCCGCCCCCGACCCCATCCACCCCGGCGAACACCTGGCCGAAATGCTGGACGAGCTGGGCGTCACCCAGTACCGCCTCGCCAAGACCATCGGCGTGCCACAGATCCGCGTGCAGCAGATCGTGCGCGGGCGGCGCGCCGTCACGCCCGACTCCGCGCTGCGCCTCGGCCGCGCCCTGGGCATGACGCCGGACTTCTGGCTCAACCTGCAGCGCATGTACGACCTCGACGTCGCCCGCGCCACGACCGACCTCAGCGGCGTCGGCACGCTGTACGGAGCGGAGGCCGGGGGCGAGGACGCCCTCGCCGCCTACCAGTTCCCCCAGGAGCCGGCCCACGCCCTCGCCGACCCCGAGCCCGACGACCCCTACGGCTCGAGCCGGAAGGGCGGGTAGCGGTCGGTGGTGAGCAGCCACATGTAGGCCTCGACGCGCAGCGACCAGCGCGCCACCCCCACCACGAAGTTGAACATCGGGCGCGGGTAGCGGCCCGTGATCAGGATCGCGAACCAGGCCAGCACCGTCACGACGATCGCCACGACCCACAGCACGGCCAGCACGATGTAGTGCGGGATCGCCAGCAGCCACTTCACGATCGGCAGGAAGCGGTTGAGGTCGGCCTCCGCGTCGGGGTAGTCGACGTCGAGGTGCACCGCCTGCGTCTCGTCGGTCGAGGGGTATTCGTCGCGCAGCAGCAGGACGTAGGCCCCCACGCGGTTCGAGAAGCGCCACAACTCCAGGTGCCAGTCGAACCACCAGCGCGGGTACTTGCGGCGGAAGAGCAGCATCAGCAGCGTGGGCAGGAAGAGCGCGCCGCCCCCTCCCAGCCAGGCCCAGTCGCCGGTGTCCGCGTTCACGAAGCCGCCGCTCACCAGCCCGGCCAGGATCACGATCGGGATCAGCAGGACGATGCGGAACGCCGTGCGGACGCGGTCCAGCCCCTCCTCCGGGTAGTCGACGTCGAGTCGTGCGGGGTAGGTGTCGCCGGGCTGTTGCATGGGCGGTCTCCTCTCGCGGGGGAGGGTAGCGGGTCGGGGGTGGTGGGCACGGCGCGGTTATGAGCAGCCGCGGGTGGCGCAGGCGCGGCACGTCCCGCGTATGCTGGCCCGACGCGGAGACCGATGAGCGACCCCGATCCCCAACTCCGACGCAACGCCGAGGCGACGAGCCGACTGGCCGCGCTTGTCGTGCGGCTCGGCCCGGCCGACCTGGAGCGCTCTCTGGGCGGGGGCTGGACGGTGGCGTTCGCGCTCGCCCACCTGGCCTTCTGGGACGTGCGCCAAGCGATCGCGCTGGGGCGCTACGCCCGCGACGGCCTGTTCCCGCCCGAGGACGCGACGACCAACGCCACGCTGGAGGCCATCGCGCCCCTGTTCCACGGGGACGGACTCGGCCCGATGGCCGTCCGCGCCGCCGAGCGGGCCGACGCGGCGCTGCGCGCGCTGACGCCCGCCCAGCGCGCTGCCTTGGTCGAGGCGGGGTTGGACTTCGCCGTCGAGCGCTGGCGCCATCGCGACGAGCACGTCGCGCAGATCGAGGCGGTCGTGGGTGAGGGGCGTCGGACGGGCGGAGTCGGGCCGTGCGGGAGGTGGTGGGGTGGTAGGGGGCGGCGCAAGCGGCGGGGCGGAGATGGCCTGCGGGCGTCCGGCGTCCGCCAACAACGCAGACTACGACTCCACCGTCCCAGTTGTGGATGGGACGAGTACCTCCTCCAACAGATCAAATATCACTCCGAATCCCTCGAAGTCCTCGGCCGTACCATTCTCGCACAGCCAGTGGCACAGGTTGGTCTTCTCATCGTCGTTGACAGCCCACGCTTCCGGCACAGTCATGCACTCGCCTCTTACCGTCTCACAATGCTCGGCAACAACATCGATGAATGCCGCCTTGTGCTCGATTGCCTTCTGGATGGCATGCCTTCCGAATAGGTTCTCGATGCCCTTCCGAATGGGAGCAGCAATCCGTTCTGGTATAGCCCGGCGCACACACTTTCCCTTGGCGCTATCTGGTGAGCGACTATCGCAGTCGGGCAAGAGAATGACTTGGTGGGCTACCACTCCAGGTGGCATCGATCCGCACGCATTCCAGATCTTCCCGAGATCGGCGCCGCCGCCGCCGTCCCGCAAGTCGGTGCGATCGAGCAACTCGCTCCGTCCGAGCAACTCAGCAGCTCTGCGCACGTACTCCACACCCGTGCTGCCCTCAACAAACACGATCGGCTTCTGAGCGCCCTCGATTGCGCTTCGCACATCAGCGGAGAACTTGCGGGTTCCAGAAAATGCTACATACGCCTCACCGAACTCACTGAACTCTTCAGGACTGATCTGGTCTCCTTGTGGCAGCCGGTAGAGAGCGAAGCCCTCGTCGCCGAAGATCTTCTGCATGCCAAGCACGAAAAGCGGGGAGTGCGTCGTGACGATGAATTGCACCTTCGGGAACATTCTCATCAACTGTGGGAGTACTTCGTGCTGGTGAACCGCGTGGAGGTGTAGGTCGATCTCATCCACCAGGACAATGCCGCGAACATCGTGCGGGCCAGAGAACACTGTCCCACTGAGATCGAAGTCGCGCAGAACAGACAGAAACAGGTTTAGTAAGGAAGTCTCTCCGCTGGACAACTGGAAGATATTGGGGATCAGTTCTCCAGAGGCGGATGTGATGGAAACGGTCCGATTGCGCCTGGGACCTATCGCAAACCTTGCATCTCGGTTCCTGGTGATTGTCTGCATCACCTGTTGGACAGCGCGATAGGCACCTTCGGCATCTGGCAGTCGAAACACGCTGAGATCATAAGCGATACCGAACAGCCAATCCTGGTTCTCTTCGAGTGGTGAAGACGCTACGACTCGTCGCTTCGTCGCGCCAGCGATGTGGGGTAGATCCATATGCTGAGCTTCCGCGACCAGATTGGCCGAGTTGAGCCATGCTGGCTCTTCGAACCGATTGAACGGGAAGTACAAGACACAGTTCCGGTCGAATGCCTCCCGGCGTTGTCGGCCGGAGTCGGCATTATGAACCCTGCTTGATTCGAAGTGATCTTTCTCCGTGGTGTCCATCTGCTGCCATACAGCCTCTGCAGATGTCCCTGAGATTCCCGCGGGAGTGCTAGCATAGCTAGCCTTGTTCTGCCGCGACCGCAGTTCGACGAAGAACAGATCGCCATCGAAGTCCACCCGTGCAAAGTAGTAGTGACAACCCGCCCGGATGTAGGCGTCAGACCTCAGCTTGTAAACTTGTCGCGGGGCGACTTCCGGTGTCTCCGGGAACCCCGCCTCTTTCGCAGAGAGCAAGCCGTTGACGACGTGGGATAGAAGGATGCTCTTGCCTGAACCATTCTCACCTACCAGGATGACGGGCTTTGGGATTTCCCCGTCGTTGAATGGGAATTCAATGTCCAGGCTCGCGATCGGCCCATAGTTGACCAGTTGAATCCTTCTCGCATACATCGTCGCTTTTCACTCCCTCGCTGTCAGCAGTGCCGGCCGCAGGGCCATTCCGTGCGTCCCACGCACAAGGGCGGAGGTCATTGTGGGCGTACCGTGTATAGGGCGCGATCGCAGCCCGCAGAGTCTGGTGTTGGCCGCAGGGTAGAACAGATGTGCTCGCGGGTCCAGTGACCGCCTTCTCGCGGCACCCACCGATCGAGCCCCCACCCGACCCCTACTCGCACCCCGTCGCGATGGCGAGGGCGCGGCAGACCTCGCCCATCTTCTCCTCGCTCAGCGCGCCGACGTAGCCGCGCAGCCGGCGCTGATCGACCGTCTGCACGTTGTCGAGGCTCACCACCGACGGCCGCTTCAGGCCCTCGTCGGGGCCGACGCGCACCTCACTGGGCGCGCCGCGGATCGTCGAGGTCACCTCGGCGACCGTCGCCGTGCGCAGGAAGCGCAGCGCCACGTCGCGGGTCAGCACCACCACCGGGCGCCGCTTGTTGGGCGCGGCGAAGTCGCAGCGCCAGATCTCACCCTGACGCAGGTCCACGCATCACTCCTCGCTCCACGCCTGCACGCTCTCCCACTCGGCGACCTCGGCCTCGCTCTGCGGCGCCCGCGTGTAGGCCTGCTCGTACTGCCGCGCGATGTCCTCGCTGCGCTTCTTGACGAGGTAGGCCGCGGCGGCCTCGCGCAGCACGGCCGAGCGCCCGCGCTCGCGCACTTCGGGCCGCTCGTCGAGCTCCGCCAGCAGTTCCTCGTCGAAGGTGATCTGTATCGGTTTCATGTGGATGATCGTACCACATCCTCGGCCAACAGCGTAAGCCGCGCGTCCCGTCGCCGGCGCACCGGCGCGTTGCCATCCTTCCGATCTCGCCGGTATGATCGCATCGATCGGAAAGTGGGATCGAGGAGCCATGCACATCTCCGAGCGCGGCCAGATCACCATCCCCAAGCCGCTGCGCGACCGCTTCGGCATGCATCACAACGTCGAGGTCGAGGTGACCCCGACCGATGAGGGCCTCCTGATTCGCAAGCGCATGCGGGGGCGGGACGCCGTCGCGCGGATCTACGGCATCCTGAGTCGCGACGGGAACGACGCCTACCCGGTCGCCGACACGGACGCCTACATCGAGGAGATCCGGGGACGGTGATCACCGCCGTCGATACGAGCGTTCTGGTCGACGCGTTCACGCCCGACGAGCGCTTCGGCCCACAGGCACGGGATTGGCTGGTCGCCGCCTACGACGCCGGCGCGATTCTCGTCTGCGATGTCGTCTACGCGGAACTCGCCCCGCGTTTCCCCGAGCGGGCGGCGCTCGACGCGGCGCTGCGCGCGGTCAACGCCACCCTCTCGCCGATCGACTCGGCGATGGCCTGGGAGGCCGGGCGCCGCTGGAGCCGGTACCGTCTCGCCGGCGGCCCGCGCGAGCGCATCCTGGCGGACTTCCTGATCGGCGCGCACGCCCTCGCCGCCGCCGACCGCTTCCTCACCCGCGACCGGGGCTTCTACCGCAGCTACTTCCCCGAGTTGCTCCAGCCGTCCGCCGGCTAGCGCCACCCCCACCCCCGACCCCCCGCCCCTGCTACCGTCGGGCCATGCCCGACCTCTGGTCCGCCCTGCACGCCGCCATCGACGCCCACCAGCCCGACCGCCTCGACCCCGGCGACCACCCGCCCGCCGCGGTGCTCATCCCCGTCCTGCCCCGCGACGAGCCGCACATCGTCTTCACCGTGCGCAGCCAGCTGGTCGAGCACCACAAGGGCGAGGTCTCCTTCCCCGGCGGCATCTGGGAGCCCGACGACGAGAACCTGCGCCGCACCGCCCTGCGCGAGGCCTGGGAGGAGACCGGCATCGACCCCAACCACGTCCGCGTGCTGGGCGAGGTGAGCCACTTCGTGACCATCTCCAACTTCCACGTCACGCCGTTCCTGGGCCTGCTCGACCGCGCGCCCTACCCCTTCCGCGCCAGCGAGGTCGAGGTGGCCGAGATCCTCGAGGTGCCGCTCTCGCACCTGCTCGACCCGGCCAACCACGGCGTCCGCCCGCTGGAACGCGACGGCCAGCGCTACGAGTTGCGCGACTACCTCTGGCGCGAGCACGTGATCTGGGGCGCGACGGGCGCCATCCTGCGGCGCCTGCTCGAGGAGGTCGGCGTGCAGCTGGGCATCGCCCACTGACCGACTGGCGTCAGCCCGGCCGCTCAGGACGGCGCGTCGCCGCCGCTGACCAGCATCACGTCGCCGCCCACGCCGACGAACAGCGTGCCGTCGGGCTCGCCGTCGCCCCGGCCGAAGCGGAAGATGACCTCGAGGCCGGCGATGACCTCCGTCTCGACGACGCCCTTCGCGACCCAGGCGTGCGGGCCGCAGCGCACGTCGACCCGCGCCAGCGACGGCCACAGCACCAGCCGCAGCGTGCCCGTCAGGCTGCGATGGCGGATCGCGTAGACGGCCTCGCCCTCGCCGGGCGTGTAGGGCTCGCGCACGGCCTCGGCGTCGAACAGCGCCGCGATGGCCTGCGCCGCCTCGCGCGTCACCCCGGCGAACGTCTGCCGCGGCCGCAGCGGCGCCCCCTCAGCCACGACGCGGCTCCGGCGGTCGCGGCCGAGCCCGACCCTCGGGCGCGCGCAGCTCGGGCGGCGACGGCGGCTCGGGCCGGCGCCAGTGCTCGGCGAGCGCGGCCTCGGCCCCCTCCGGCCCCGGCGTGTAGTAGCGGCGGCCCGCCAGCGCGTCGGGCAGGTGGACCTGGTCGGGCGCGACGTGGCCGGGCCGGTCGTGCGCGTACTGGTAGCCCGCCCCGTAGCCCAGCGACTGCATCAGCCCCGTGACGGCGTTGCGCAGGTGCAGCGGCACCGGCAGTTGCCCGCGCGCGCGCACGTCGGCCAGGGCCGCCTGGTACGACGTCAGCGCCGTGTTGCTCTTCGGCGCGAGCGCCAGGTAGAGCGCCGCCTCGGCCAGGATCAGGTAGCCCTCGGGCAGGCCCACGAAGTGCACCGCCTGCTGCGCCGACGTCGCCACGCCCAGCGCCTGCGGGTCGGCCAGGCCCACGTCCTCGGCCGCCAGGATCACCATCCGCCGCACGATGAACAGCGGGTCCTCGCCGGCCTCCAGCATGCGCGCCAGCCAGTACAGCGCCGCGTCGGGGTCGGAGCCGCGCAGCGACTTGATGAAGGCCGAGATGGTGTCGTAGTGGGCGTCGCCCGACTTGTCGTGCCGCAGCCGCCGCTCGACGATCGCCTCCACGTCGGCCACCGCGACCGCCCGCGGCGACACGCGCCCTTCGGCCGCCACATCCTGTACCGCCAGTTCGAGCGTGTTCAGCGCGATGCGGGCGTCGCCGCCGCTCAGCTCGACCAGCGCCGCCAGCGCCTCCTCCCCCACCTCGACGCCGGCGCCCGCCAGCCCGCGCTCATCGTCGGCCAGCGCCCGGTCGAGCAGCGCGCGCAGTTCGGCCGGCGCGAGCGGCGCCAGCGTGAACACCCGCGAGCGCGACAGCAGCGGCGCGATGACCTCGAAGGACGGGTTCTCCGTCGTCGCGCCGATCAGCGTCACCGTGCCGTCCTCGACGTAGGGCAGCACGGCGTCCTGCTGCGCCTTGTTGAAGCGGTGGATCTCGTCGATGAAGAGGATCGTGCGGGGGCCGCCGTCGCGGCCGCGGGCCTGGGCGTCGGCCATCGCCGCGCGCAGGTCGGCCACGCCGCTCGACACCGCCGACAGCTGCACGAAGACCGACCGCGTCGCCCGCGCCACGATCCGCGCCAGCGTCGTCTTGCCCACCCCCGGCGGCCCCCAGAAGATCGCCGACGGCACGGCGTCGCGCTCGATCGCGCGGCGCAGCGGCCGTCCCTCGCCGATCAGCGCCTCCTGGCCGGCGAACTCGGCCAGCGAGCGCGGGCGCATGCGGGCGGCCAGCGGCGCCCGCGGGTCGACCGCGTCGAGCGCCGCCGGCGAGTCGAACAGGCTGGGGCCGCCCAGCGCGGCCCCCGGAGCGCGTCGGCGTGGCATGGCCGCAGCATAGTGGGGCGGGGCGGGCGTGGGGGTGCGGGGCGCGCCCGCGTTGCGCCCCGGCTCCCGACCTCCTAGCCTTCCCGCTGTCGTGAGAGACAAGTTTGAATCCCAGAGTGTGTCAGTGCCGGAGGTGGGTTCCTTGCCCCCTCGCGGCGCACGTGATTCTTGGCTTGTCTCTCACGCAACCCACTGATCCGGTTGCGAGGGGGCTCCTGTGCGTCTCCGGGTTCTCATCATGCTCACCGCCTCGGCCTCGCCCGGATCCCAGGGGGTTCCAACTCTCTGATCGGGGAAGGGTCGAGGCTGGCCGTGGCGGCGCCCAACTTCCGCAACCGCACCCTCTACCACGGGGACAACTTGCCCGTCCTGCGGGGCATGAACAGCGGCAGCGTCGACCTCATCGCCACCGATCCGCCCTTCAACAAGGGAAAGGACTTCCACGCCACGCCCGACAGTCTGGCGGCCGGGGCGAAGTTCCAGGACCGCTGGTCGTGGGCGGACGACGTGGAGGGTGAGTGGGTGGACCAGGTCACCGACGACTGGCCGCACGTGATGAACGTGATCAACGGTTCGAAGCAGTCCTACGGCGAGGACATGGGGGCGTTCCTCTGCTTCATGGCCGTACGGCTGCTGGAGATGCGCCGCGTACTCAAGGACACGGGCAGCCTCTACCTGCACTGCGACCCCACGGCCAGCCACTACTTGAAGGAGCTCCTCGACGCCATCTTCGGGCGCCGGCACTTCCGCAACGAGATCGTGTGGCACTACAGCGGGTGGAATAAGCGCATGGCGCGACACCTGGAGCGCCGGCATGACGTAATTCTGTTCTATGCCAAGGGCACGACCCAGGTGTTCCATACGCCGACTCGGCCTTGGAAGTCTCGCGATGAGTACGTAGCGAAACGCAAGCAGAAAGTACGTACCGACGAAGCCGGGAGGGAATATGTCCTATCGGATGCCGGCGGTGGTACGCGAGTACGTCGTTATCTGGATGACGCGATGGCGTACGGCGTGCCCCTGGATGATGTGTGGCCGATTCCCAAGCTCAACAACTCGGACAAGGAACGCCAAGGCTACCCAACCCAGAAGCCACTCGCCCTCTACGAGCGGATCATCCAGGCATCGTCGAACAAGGGCGATTTGGTGCTCGATCCGTTCGCGGGTTGCGCCACGACGCCAATCGCGGCCGAACGGCTGGGCCGTGAGTGGGTAGGCATCGACCTCTGGGATGGCGCGCTCGGCATCGTGCGGCGGCGCATGGAGGACAACCGCCAACTGCTGGCCGACATCCCCACCATCCACTACGAGACCGCCCCGCCGGAGCGCACGGACGGCGGAGATGAAGCGGTCCCCTTCCTACAGGTCACCGAACGCTACGCGGAGCCACCCGGCCCACGCATGAGCCGCGCGCAGATGTATGACCACCTGCTCGCCCAGCACGGCCGGCGCTGCCAGGGCTGCGACCGCACCTTCGACGATCCCCGCTACCTGGAGTTGGACCACAACACGCCGCGCTCGGATGGCGGCCTCAATCACATCACGAACCGCGTGCTACTCTGCGGCCCCTGCAACCGCGCCAAAAGCAACACCTACACCCTGTCGGGCCTGCGCCGGCTCAACCGTCGGAACGGTTGGATGGCGCGCTAAGCTGGTCGCCGTCCGGCCCAGGCCCAGGCCCCGGCCGCCGCGCGGCTCGGCGCGGCCCCGAGTGCGCCTGCCCAGCCCGACCGTCACCCATGCGAGAAAGCGCATGATGAGGCCGAAACCTGCCCCGTACGGGGCGGGGAGCCTAGGAGGAGTTGACACAGGCCGTCATCTCATTTAGAACGGATGTGTCAATCCAGTTAGCCCACCAGCCGACAGGGAACGAGAAGTGTTGAAATGCTTGGTTTAGATCCAACACTGTTTTGGGGAGTGGCGGGTGTAGGGGCGACGATTCTTGTCTCGCTTCCTGCGGCGCGACTCATTGCCTATCTACGCAGGCGATTGAAGGCTCGGTCTCGCGCGAAGCGACTGCAATCCACAGGTCTTCACCCCAGTATGGTTAGCCATGACCCTGCCATAACTCCTGATTTCAACAATCTTGTCTACTATGGGAAGTTCACCCTTCCTACGCTCTACGAATCGCTGACTGTAGAGGAGCGACTACAAATGATGGACGACTTAGGGAACCTGATATGGGAACGTGCCGCCAACCCGATGGCACGACGATTGTTGTACGGCCTGCACACGGAAGGTGCTTTGCAGGTTGAAGGCGTCCCGAGACAAGAGACGCTAGGACCGTAGGGTGGCGGTTTCCCCTCGAACTGACTATATCGCTATGAGGGGATGCAGAAACTGCGATCTGATCCCGAAGCGAGTCGGAGGAGACAACCATGCAGGTGTATTTCGTTCCCCACGCCGGGACCTTCAAGGACGGCTATCTCGGCGCAGCCAGGTTGGGGCAACAATGGCTCGCACAGCATCAACGTGAAGGTCCCCCGTTGATCCTTGTGTCCATCAAGGACCACGCATCGAACAATGGCGTGATCCGAGAGCTCACTACCCAATACAGGGTGCCGTGGTGCATCCCCAGGAACTTCCCGCCTCGCAACTGGGCACGTGGACCTGTGCTCGCGCCGTGGGCCGACGACAAGGTCATCGAGGGCATCAGTCAGTGGCCGGAACGCATCACCTCTCTGTGTGTGCTGAAGACGCATGAAAGTGAACACCAGGAGTGGCTTCAGGCCCATCAAGCCATTGACGTGAGCGACCCAGACCACGTGCCGCCCCTACCTACGATCAGCGACCGTGTCGTCCTGGTTGCGATGGAGGAGATCACGGGCATGATCAACCTATCCAGCGGTCTCACCCATCCTTACGACAAGCAGAACGCCCTCGGCCGGCTCGACTACCTGAAGCACTCGCAGCGCGAATTGGTCGCCGAAGAGATCATACCGTGGGCACTAGCGAAGGGCTGGGGAGTCAAGCAAGCAGGACAGTTGAAGGAGGTCATCGATCGCCTCAACGACGGGGGGACCTTCAGGAACATCCGCGCCGCGCGGATCAGGGATCGCGGCAAGCTGCTGAGGGAGTGGGAGCAGAAAGCGGGAAGCCGGGAGGCGGAGTAAGACCGCCAGCACCGTTGCCCAGCAACGGACAGGTGCCCTTGGGGCGCGCCGACCCCGTGGCGCGCGCCGCCACCCACACCACCCGACGACCGCCGCCTTGACTCCCCTCTCTCTTATCCGCTATCCTGCGTTCATGGACCGCACACCGCGTTCTCTGAGGCCGGCCGGACGCCCCCCTGAAGGCCCCGCCGGGGCCGTGAAAGAACGTGAAAGATCGTGCAAGATCAGGCAAGTGCGTGACGGTTCGTGCCTCCAAATGCTCCCAAATGCGCGCTAATGCAAGCCCATGACCCCCGATGACTCCGCGTGACCGAGCAGGATCGTCAATGAACATGGGGTTTTTCGCCTCGCGGCCTCCCGGCGGCCGCCCGGCGGGCCCGGAAAAAAACTTTTTGGCTTGCGTTTTGGGGGCCGTGAGCCCCTCGGGACCGGCTTGTCCCCCGGTCGCGGGCAGCGGGCGGAGCGCCTAGATGAGCCGCCGAGGCTGCGATCCGCGCGTCGCCTGCCAGCGCCGCATCAGCGTCTCGGCCCGGCCCTGGGCCGTCTTCCAGCGCGACTCATCGTCCTTCGACTGCTTGCGGTCCGGCGGGTGATCCGCCAGCCAGGCCTCGCGCGCCGCCTCGGGGCGCAGCTCGCCCACCATCGCGCCGCGCAGCCCGGCCGCCTTGAGCAGCTCGATCGCCTCCGGGTACGGCACCAGCGGCGCCCCGGTCGACTTCGGCGGGCGGAAGTGCGTGATCGCCACGTCGACGAAGCCGATCAGCGAGTCGGCGTCGATGCCCGGCACCGCCTCGAGCACCTCGCGCGTGGACCGCTTCTCCGCCACGTACGGGCGCAGCGACTTCGTGTCCTTGTACATCTGCCCGAGCAGCCGGATGGCGAAGCGCTCGCGCCGCTGCGAGAGCAGCAGCATCGCCCAGAAGGCCGCGTGGCACATATTCGAGAGCTTCCAGCCGTCGTAGCCGCTGCCGCCCTTGCTGCCCGTCTTGACCGGCAGCTGGCCGGCGAAGTCGCGCGCCGCGATCTCGAGGATCGCGCGCCGCCGCCGCTTCGGCGCCCGGTCGCGCGGGTCGATCGCCTGCGCGATCCGCTTCAGCATCTCCGCTCGCCTCGCTCTCTCCTGCTATCGCCCGCGCCGCCTCAGACGGCCACCCGCACGATGGTGACACCCTCGCCGCCTTCGCGCCGCTCGGCCCCCTCGAAGGACGCGACCAGCGGGTGCTGGCGCAGCAACTCCCGTACCGCCGTGCGCAGCCGGCCGGTGCCCTTGCCGTGCACCAGTTCCAGCCGGTGCAGCCCCGCCCGGTACGCCTCGTCGAGGAACGACTCGACCGCCGGCAGCGCCTCGTCGAGCGTCTGGCCGCGCATGTCGAGCCGGCTCTCGGCCCGCGCCGGTGCGACATCGACGTGGACGCCGCCCCCGGCCCCCCGCACCTCGGACCCGTGGCGCGTGGTGCGCTCGACCTGCTCGACGGGCACGCGGCTGCGCAGCGCCCCCAGCTGCACCTCGACGAAGCCCTCCCCATCGACCGGGCCCAGGGCGTCGCCGGCCTGCTCGACGCCGGTCAGGAAGACCTTGTCGCCGGCGCGGATGGCGGCCGGGTCGGGCGGGGGCTGCGCCCTCCGCGCCCGCCGCCGCCGGGTCTCGGCGCGCTTCTCCCGCACGGCCGACAGGCGCGCCGCCGCCGTCTCGACCTCCCGCCGGGCCGCCTCGACGTCGCGGCGGCCCTGCTTGAGCAGCCGCTTCTCCGCCGCCCGCAGCGACCGCCGCACCGCGGCCAGTTCGGTCTCCATGGCCAGCTCCGTGCGCCCGATGATGCCCTCTCGCCGCGAGTCGAGGTCTTCGCGGCTCTTGACCAGCCCGGCGCGGATCTCCTCCGCCTCGCCCCGCGCGAACTCCTCCGCCGCGCGCGCGTCGGCGGCGGCGGCCAGCTGCGCTTGCAGGTCGGCCAGCAGCGCCTCGACGCTGGCGTCGTCCCGGCCGACGGCCGCCTCGGCGTCGCGCAGTACGGCTTCGGGCATGCCCAGCCGCCGCGCGATGGCGATCGCGTTGCTGCGCCCGGGCAGCCCCAGCCGCAGCTGGTAGGTGGGCGCCAGCGTCTCGGGGTCGAAGTCGACCGAGGCGTTCTGCAGGGCCGTCGCCTCGTGCGCGAAGAGTTTGAGTTCGCCGTGGTGGGTGGTCGCCATCACGCTCACGTCGGCCGCCGCCAGCTGCGAGAGGATGGCCCGGCCCAGCGCCGCCCCCTCGCTGGGGTCGGTGCCCGCGCCCAGCTCGTCGAGCAGCACGAGGCTGTGCGCGTCCGCCTCGGCCAGGATGCGGATGATGTTGCTCATGTGCGACGAGAAGGTCGAGAGCGACTGCTCGATGCTCTGCTCGTCGCCGATGTCGGCGAAGACGCCCTCGTAGACCGGGAAGCGGGACCCCGGCTCGGCCGGGACGGCCATGCCCGCCTGGGCCATCAGCGCCAGCAGCCCGACCGTCTTCAGCGCCACCGTCTTGCCGCCCGTGTTCGGGCCGGTGACCAGCACGCCGGGACGATCGCCCCCCAGCGACAGCGAGATCGGCACGACCTCGCCTCGAAGCAGCGGGTGGCGCGCCGTCTGCAGGGCCAGCTCCGCCGGCGCCTCCACCGCCCAGGCAATGTCGGTGTCTCCCGCGGCGGGCAGCGCGGCGTCCATCTCGGCCCCCAGCGCCCCCCGCGCCAGCACGAGGTCGATCTCGGCGATCGCTCCCAGCGAGGCCTCGATGGCGCCCGCCTCCGCCCCGATCGCCTCGCTCAGCCGTCGCAGGATGCGCTCCAGCTCGCGCTCCTCGGCCAGCCGGGCCTCGCGCGAGGCGTTGCCCAGCTCGACCGTCGCCAGCGGCTCGATGAACACCGTCGCCCCGCTCGACGAGACGTCGTGCACGAGGCCGCGCATATGGCTGCGCGACTCGGCCTTGATCGGGATGACCGATCGGCCGCTGCGCTCGGTGATGATCGCCTCCTGCGCGATGCCCTGGTCGATGGCGCGGTGCAGGATGCTCTCCATGCGGGTTTGCAGCCGCTCGTGCGCCTCGCGGGTGGCGGCGCGCAGCCGCGGCAGCGCCGGGCTGGCGTCGTCGCGGATCTCCCCCGACGGCTGAATGGCCTGGTCGATCGCGTCGATCACCGGCCCGAACTGGCCGATCCGCCCCGCCATGTGGGCCAGCCCCGGCAGTTCGCGCGCCATCGGCGTCAGTTGGTTGCGCACCCAGCGCGCCCGGCCCAGGAAGCCCGCCACCGCCCGCACGTCCTGCGCCGGCAGCATCGCCCCGCGCGCCGCCGATTCGACCAGTGGCTCCACATCGCCGATCGCCCCCAGCGTGAAGCGCGGCTTGAGCGACCGCAGGGCCAGCGCCTCGGCCGTCAGGCGCTGGCGGCGGCGCACCTCCTCGACGTCGTCGCTGGGCGCGAGCGCCTCGGCCAGGGCCCGCCCGCCGCCCGACGCGCAGAGCCCGCGCAGCCGCGCCACGATCTTCGGGTACTCCAGGTAGTCCAGCGTCTTCGCGTCCAGCGGCCCCGCCCCCTCCCCGACCGGTCCGGCCGCTCAGCCCGGCTCGACGGCCGCCCGCAGCGCCGACAGCAACGCCGCCTCCTCCGCCTCCGCGACGGTGCGCGGGTCGAGCAGCAGCGCGTCGCGCTCGACCCGGCCGACGACCGGCGTCGGCGACGATCGCAGCCGCGCCGCCATCCGGTCCGGCTCGGCCGAGGCGATCGCCAGCGCCCAGGTCGGCAGGCCCTCGCCCGGCAGCGAGCCGCCCCCGACCATCGACTCCGCCTCAACCACCTCGCCGACGCCCAGCGCCGTCCGCCAGGCCTCGGCCCGCTCCCGCATGCGCTCCGGCGGCGCGGCGATCATGCGCCAGACCGGGATCGCCGATTCGGCCTCGCCCAGCGCGTAGTGGCGCAGCGTCGCGGCCAGCCCGGCCGTCGTCGCCTTGTCGAGGCGCAGCGCGCGGGCCAGCGGGTGCTGCCGCAGCTGCCCGATAAGCGACGCCCGCCCCACGATGATCCCCGCCTGCGGGCCGCCCAGCAGCTTGTCGCCCGAGAACATCACCAGGTCGGCGCCGTCGGCCAGGCTTTCCTGCGGCGTCGGCTCATGCCCCAGCCCGAAGCGCGTCGTGTCGAGCAGGCAGCCGCTGCCGATGTCGTCGAGCAGCAGCAGGCCGTGCTCGCCGGCGACGCCGCGCAGTTCGCGCAGGCCGGCCTGTTCCGCGAAGCCGACGATCTTGAAGTTGCTGGTGTGGACGCGCAGCAGCGCCGCCGTCGATTCGGTGACGGCGTCGGCGTAGTCGGCGGCGCGGGTGCGGTTGGTCGTGCCGACCTCGACCAGGCGCGCGCCGCTCTCGCGGCAGACGTCCGGGATGCGGAAGCCGCCGCCGATCTCGACCGCTTGCCCGCGGCTCACGATCACCTCGCGGTCGCGCCCGAAGGCCGTCAGCGCCAGCAGCAGCGCCGAGGCATTGTTGTTCACCGCCAGCCCCGCCTCGGCGCCGGTGGCCGTGCGCAGCAGCGCGTCGAGGTGGCTCATCCGCGAGCCGCGCTCGCCCGCCTCCAGGTCGTACTCCAGGTTCGAGTAGCCGCGGCCGACCTCGGCCATCGCGGCCAGCGCCGAGTCGGCCAGCGGCGCCCGGCCCAGGTTGGTGTGCAGGATGACCCCCGTGGCGTTGATGGCCAGCCGCAGCGACGATCGCGCCGCCGCCTCGACCCGTCCGACGACCGACGCCGCGATCGCCTCCACGCTGGCGGCATCCGCCCCGTCCTGTTCTCGGGCGATGGCCTCCCGCGCCGACTCGATCGCGGCCCGCGCATGGGCGGTGACGAGGGCGTCGGGGAAACGCGATCGCAGGGCGCCGACGGCCTCCTGCCGCAGCAGCCGGTCGACGCTGGGTAAACCACGGTACGGATTCGTCATGCGGAGCCCTCGCCCTGTCGATCGTAACACCGGCGCCCGATTGCCCGGCCGCGAGCGGCGCTCATATGCTCCGGCCATGGGCCCTCCCGATGGGTCCGCCGCCGGGGCATCCGCCCGGCGGGCAGCCAAGGAGACTTCGTTGGCCAACCTTCGCATCCCCGGCCCCACGCCCATCCCCGACAACGTCCGCGAGGCGCTCTCGGCGCAGATGATCAACCACCGCGGCCCCGAGTACGCCGCCCTGCTCGGCCGCGTCACCGAGGGGCTGCGCCCCTTCTTCCGCACCGAGCACGACATCCTCATCTACACCTGCAGCGGCACCGGCGTGATGGAGGCCGCGATCGTCAACACGCTCTCGCCCGGCGACCGGGTGCTCGCGGTCAGCATCGGCTCCTTCGGCGACCGCTTCGGGACGATCGCCGAGGTCTACGGCGCCGACGTCACCCGCCTCAACGTCGAGTGGGGCATGGCGGCCGAGCCGGACGTGGTCGGCGCCACCCTCCGCGCCGCGCCCGGCTACAAGGCCGTGCTGATCACCCACAACGAAACCTCCACCGGCGTCGAGAATCCCATCGAGGCGATCGCCCAGGTCGTCCACGCCGAGAGCGACGCTCTGCTCCTCGTCGACGCCGTCTCCAGCATGGGCTGCGTCCCCGTCGAGACCGACGCCTGGGGCCTCGACCTGGTCGTCACGGGCTCGCAGAAGGGCTGGGAAGTGCCGCCGGGGCTGGCCATGGCCGCCGTCGGGCCGCGCGCCTGGCAGGCCTTCGAGTCGGCCACGATGCCGCGCTTCTACCTCGACCTCGGCAAGCACCGCGACTACGCGGCGATTGGTCAGCCGCCTTGGACGCCCGCCGTCTCGGTCATGTACGGCCTCGACGTCTCGCTCAAGCGGATGAACGAGGAGGGCGCCGACGCGATCTTCGCGCGGCACGCCGCCGCCGCCGCCCGCGTGCGCGGCCAGATGGAGGCGCTGGGTCTGCAACTCTTCTCCGACCCGCGCTACGCCTCGAACACGATCACCGCCGTCAGCGTGCCCGACGGCGTCGACGGCAAGGCGCTCACCGCGACCATGCGCGAGGAGCACGACGTCGTCATCGCCGGCGGGCAGGGCAAGCTGGCGGGGCAGATCATCCGCTTCGGGCATCTGGGCTGGTTCCAGCAGCGCGACCTCGACGAGGCGGTCGACGCCCTGCGCGCCAGCCTGACCACACTCGGCTATCAGATCCCGGCGGCCGCCTCGGTCTGACGCTCGCTCCCCGGGGCCGAGGGGAAGGGGCCGCCGTCGTGCCCGACCCACTCCGCATCCTCGTCGCCGACGCCGTCGCCGCGGAGGGCGTCGAGCGGCTGCGCCGCGGCCCGGCCCGCCCCGGCGTGCCCGCGCCGATCGTCGATGTGCGCACCGGCCTCTCCGAGGACGAACTGGCCGCCGTCATCCCGGATTACGACGCGCTGCTCGTGCGCAGCGCCACGACCGTCTCGCGCCGCGTGATCGAGGCCGCCGGGCGGCTGCGCGCCATCGGCCGGGCCGGCGTCGGCGTGGACAACATCGACGTCGACGCCGCCACCGACCGCGGCATCGTGGTCGTCAACGCGCCGACCGGCAACACGGTCTCCGCCGCCGAGCTGACCATCGCCCACTTCCTGGCGCTCAGCCGGCACATCGCCGCCGCCGACGCCAGCCTGCGCGGCGGCGCCTGGGAGCGCTCCGCCTACCTGGGCGTCGAGTTGCGCGGCAAGACGGCCGGCGTCGTGGGGCTGGGGCAGGTCGGCGGCGCGGTCGCGCACCGGCTGCTCGGCCTGGAGATGACCGTCCTGGCCTACGATCCCTTCGTCGCCGACGAGCGCGCCCGCCTGCTGGGCGTGGAGTTGGTCTCGTTCGAGGAACTGCTCGCCCGCTCCGACTTCGTCACGTTGCACACCAACCTCACGCCCGGCGCGCCGCCCCTGCTCGGCCGCGACGAGTTCGCCTCCATGCGCCCCGGCGCGCGGCTGATCAACTGCGCCCGCGGCGCCCTCGTCGATGAGGCCGCCCTGATCGAGGCGCTCGACTCGGGCCGGATCGCCGGCGCCGGCCTCGACGTGTTCAGCGCCGAGCCCGCCACGGGCAATCCCCTGGCCCGGCACCCGCGCGTGGTCGTCACGCCGCACCTCGGCGCCTCCACGCAGGAAGCGCAGGAGCGGGTCGCCATCGACGTCGCCGCCGAGGTGCTGCAGGTGCTCGACGGCCGCCCGGCCTCCACCGCCGTCAACGCCCCCTTCGTCGACCCCGAGACGCTGGAGGCGATCGGCCCCTACCTGACCGTCGCCAACACGGCCGGCCGCCTCGTCACGCAGATCGCCGAGGGGCGCTGGCAGTCGCTGCGCATCGAGTACCGGGGCGAGATCGCCGATCACGACGTCAACGCGCTCAAGGCCGCCGCCGTCGCCGGCCTGCTCGCCCCGATCAGCGAGGAGCACGTCAACCTCGTCTCGGTCAACAAGGTGCTGCACGCCCGCGGCCTGCACCTCGTCGAGGAGAAGAGCGACGACGCCGGCCTCTACGCGAATCTGATCACGGTCCGGCTACGCACCGACGCGGGCGAGTCCTACGTCTCCGGCGCGCTGGCGCACGGCGAGCCGCACATCGTCGAGATCGACGGCTTCCGCGTCGACGTCGCCGGCGACGCCTACCACGACGGCCATACGCACGTGCTCATCCTGCACAACGAGGACCGCCCCGGCCGGGTCGGCGCCGTCGGCACCGCCCTCGGCGAGATCGGTGTCAACATCAGCGCTATGGAGGTCGGACGTCAGGACACGGCGGCCGACGCCGGCAGCGCCATCATGGTGCTCACCGTCGACCGCCAACTCACCCCCGCCGAGATCGACGCGCTCGCCGCCATCCCCGGCATCGACGACGTCACGCAGGCCGAGATCTAGCCCGCCCCGCTCTTCGACGGCGGCGTCGGTCCCATTTGCCACTGGTTGTCCGGGAAGTCCCGCACGGCCAGCGTTTCCGGCCACAACTCGAGCAGCCGGTCGATGTCGATCAGCGGCTCCGGGTAGTGCAGGTAGCGCTCCCGCGTGTGCTCACGGTAGAGCGAGATGCGGTGGCCCGTCGCGCCGAACACGCGGCCGTTCGCCTGCCCGCCCTCGAGCGACGCCAGCCAGACGATGATCGGGACCACGTTCTTCGGGTCCATCGCCGTGCCGGCGGCTGTGTCGCTCATCAGCGATCCACCCGCCGTCGCCGCGAGCCCCCGCTCGGTCATCCGGGTCGCCGCGCCCGGCGCGATGCAGTTGCAGGTCACGCCGTAGCGCTCCAGCGCCTGCGTGTTGCTGCGCATCAGCCCCAGCTTGCCCGCGTGCGCCGCCGAGTAGTTGGGCTGCCCGGCCGCCCCCCGGATGCCCGCGTCGGAGGAGAAGTAGATGATCCGGCGGTTGCCCTTCTCGGGGTTGGCCCGCCAGTGGATCGAGGCGAACTTGGTCGGCGCGAAGCAGCCCTTCAGGTGCATCCGCAGCGACTCGTCCCAGTCGTCCTCGGACATGTTGAAGATCATGCGCTCGCGCAGGATGCCGTGCGCGCAGACCAGGATGTCGAGGTCGCCGTAGGTGTCGATCGCCGTCTGCACGGCCCGCTCGGCCGTGTCCATGTCGGCGATGTCGCCGCTCAGCCCCACCGCCTCGCCGCCGGCCGCGCGGATCGCCTCCAGCACACCGTCGATGCGCGAGGGCTCCCCGTCGGTGCGCCCCTCGACGTCGCGCTCGATGTCGGACACGACGACCTTCGCGCCCTGCTCGGCGAAGACCTTGCAGATCTGCGAGCCGATGCCGCCGGCCCCGCCCGTCACGAGCGCGATGCGTCCGTCGAGATGTCGTGCCATGGAACTCCTCCTCCCGCGCGCCGCTACCACCGAATCCGCGGCGGCGGCGCCACCCCCTGCGCGACCAGCGTCTCGGGCATGATCGCGAAGAGCTGATCGATATCCCAGTACGGCTCCGTCGAGAAGATCGTGCTCTCCCACTCCGGGTTGTCCCAGATGTTGACCTTGCCGCCCATGGCCCCCACCACGCGGCCGCTGATCATCTCCCCCTCGTCCGACGCCAGCAGCACGATGATCGGCGTCGCGTTGCGCGGGTCGCCCATCATCCCCGCCGCCGCGTCGCTGCCCGCCACGTAGTCATTCCGGCCGCGATTCGCCATGCGCGTCTCCGCGTGAGGCAAGATGCAGTTGGAGGTCACGCCGTAGCGCTTCAGCGCCTCGGCGTTCGACAGCATCAGGCCGATCTTGCCCGCTTGCGCCGCCGAGTAGTTCGGATGCTCCGCGTCGCCCGTCACCCCCGCCGAGGAGGTGAAGTAGATGATCCGCCGGCCGCCCTTGTCGCGGTTGGCGCGCCAATGGATCGAGGCGAACTTGGTCGGCGCGAAGCAGCCCTTCAGGTGCATGCGCACCATGTCGTCCCAGTCCGCCTCCGGCATGTCGAAGATCATGCGCACGCGCACGATGCCCTGCGCGCAGACCAGGATGTCGAGGTCGCCGAAGGTGTCGAGCGCCGTCTGGACCGCGCGCTCGGCCGTGTCCATGTCGGCGATGTCGCCGCTGACGCCCACCGCCTCGCCGCCCGCCGCGCGGATCGCCTCGACCACCCCGTCGATGCGCGAGGCCGGCCCGTCGCTGCGCCCCTCGACGTCGCGCTCGATGTCGGACACGACGACCTTCGCGCCCTGCTCGGCGAAGACCTTGCAGACCTCCGAGCCCAAGCCCCCCGCGCCGCCCGTCACCAGGGCGACCTTGCCCTCAAGATGCTTCGCCACGCCGGTCTCCCTTCCGTCCGCAAGCGGGAGCCTAACCGAGCCGGGGCCGCGCCGCCAGCCCGTCAGAACAGTTCGTCGTCGCCGGCGTCGAAGGCGTGCAGCACGAGCCCCGTCGGCAGCTTGGGCACGAAGTAGGTGCTCTTCTGCGGCATCCGGTCGCCGGCGTCGGCCGCCTCGAAGATCTGCCCCAGTGACGGCGCCTGCACCAGGAAGGCCGCGCGGGCGGTCCCCGCCGCGACCGCCGCGCAGGCCGCCCCGGTCTCGTGCTCGTATGTCACTGCTTCGCCGGTGCGCAGCGCGGCCTCGTCGATGCCAAAGACCGGGTCCAGCGCGGCGTGCTGGAGCACCGCCGGACCCAGCCCCGCCCACGACGTTGGCAGTTCCGGCGGCAGCGCCGCCCGCGTGCGATCGTCGGCCAGCAGCAGCAGGTCGTCGCCGGGCAGGCCGTGCACGCCGATCGGGGCGCGCTCCGGCGGCGCGGCCGCCAGACGCGCCGTCAGCGCCCCGGCGTCGCCGCCCGGTCCTAGCGTCTCCACCTCGAACGCCGCCTGTAGCCGTGCCAGGGCGTCAGCCGGGGGCGGCGCGTGCAGCAGGCGGTGCGTCGCGCCCACGATCAGGCCCGGGTCCTCCGCCCGCACGATCCCCATCAGCACGAAGTTCTCCGGCTCCTCGCCCGACCAGGTGATGCCCGCCCGTCGCTTTCGCACCTCGCGGTGCCCCAGCGCCGACTCGTAGCGGTGGTGGCCGTCGGCCATGTAGAGCGTCTCGTGGGCTAGCGCGGCGCGGATCGCGTCCACCTCGCGCTCGCCCTCCACCACGAACAGCGCGTGCTCATCGCCCCCCGGGTCGACGCCCTCGGCCGACGGCCGCCCCGCGGCCGCCGCCTCGATCGCCGCTCCCAGCGCCCCCGAGGGGTCCGGCGCGACGGCCATCAGCGGCGAGACGTCGGCGCGCACGGTGGCGCGCAGCGTCGTGCGTTCCTCGCGCGGGCCGGCCATGGTCCACTCATGGGGCTTCGTCGCGCCGCCGCCTGCGTGCGCCTCCGACCAGGGCGCCAACCGTACGGCCGCGAACAGCGCCGTCCGCTCCCGCGTCGCGCCGCCCTGCCGGAAGCGATGCCGCGCCACGTAGTACGAAGGTTCGGGGTCGCGCTTCAGGGCGCCGGCCTCGCGCCAATCGCGCAGCGTCGCCGCCGCCGACTCGGCCCCGCCCGTGCCGGGCGTCTCGACGTGCGTGATCTGGTAGCGGCTCGCCGCGCGCAGCGCCGCCGCCCGCTCGGGCGTGACGACATCGTACGGGGGCCCCAGCAGCCCGCCCCAGTCGCCGCAGACCGCCGCGTCGAAGCGCAGCCCGCGGAAAGGAAGTGCGTCGACCATCGGTTCGCAGGCTATCAGCGCGGGCCCTACGCGCCTACCGCTGTTGATCGACGCGCGGTCGCGTCCGTACCCTGCCCCGCCGATGGCCCAGTACTGCACCTTCTGCGAGATCGTCGCCGGGCGTGAACCGGCGCGCGTCTTCTACGAGGACGACGACGTGATGGTCTTCGAGAACGTGCTCGGTTGGTCGCGGATCATGATGCTGGCCGTGCCCAAGGAGCACCGCACCCAGTCGGAGCTGTGGGCCAGCCTGGGGCCGGTGGGGCGGGTCGCGGTGCGGCTGGGCCGCGAGCACGCCCCCGAGGGATTCCGCATCCTCTCCAACTTCGGCCCCTACGGGATGCAGAGCCAGCCCCACGGCCACCTGCACATCCTCGACGGCACCGACCCCGCCTACGAGCGTCCCGCCAAGCCGCCCCGCTCCATCGTCGACGCCGTCCGCGACGGCGCCGAGCCCACCATCCGCACCCAGCACGCCGTCTTCTTCGACGCCCGCAAGCGCGGCAGCCATCCACCGCTCACCGCCCTCGCCCTGCCCGGCGACGATCCCGCCGCCGACCTCCCCGCCGAGCAGTTCTGGCACGACATGGGCCCCTTCGGCGACGATCTCGTGGAGGTGGGCTGGGCCTCCAGCCACTACGGGTTCCGGTTGCTCGCCAACTTCCCCGGCGAGGATCAACTGCCCGGCGGCGAGAAGGGCCACGTGCACCTGCTGGCCGGCGCCTGGCTGGGCCACTACGCGTAGGCCGTGCCGCCGAGCAGGGCGGCGTCGAGTTCGAGGCGTTCTTTCCCCCTCAGCGCTCGACCTCGTAACGCAGCGTCTCCCCGTCCGACCGCAGGCGCAGACGCCCATCAACGTCGGTGCGCAGCACGACCGCGACGCCCAGCCGCTCCAGCACCCCCGGGTGTGGATGCCCGAAGGGGTTGTCCGCCCCGGCGCTGATCGCCGACACCTGGGGGCCCACCCGGCGCAGTAGCAGGTCGGTGGTCGAGGTCTTGCTGCCGTGGTGGGCCACCTTGAGCGCCTGCGATCGCAGATCCCAGGGCCCGCGCGCCAGCCGCAGTTCCCCCGCCGCGTCGATGTCGCCCGTCAGCAGCAGCGCGACCGACCCGTGCCGCAGCCGCATGACGACGCTCGCCTCGTTCACGCCGCCGCCGAACTCCTCCCCTTCCGCGGGGGCGAGCACGTCGGCCTGCACTGCTTCACCCAGGGACAGCAGCATCCCCGCGCGCGCCGCCAGCACCGGGATGCCCTGCGCCTCCGCCGCCTCGCGCAGTTGCCGCCCGAGCTCCCGGGTGTCGTGCAGCGGCGAGACGATCAGCGTCCCCACCCGGTAGCGCTCCAGCGCGGCGAACAGCCCCGCGACGTGGTCGCCGTCCGGGTGGGTCGCCACGACGATGTCGAGCCGCCGATGCCCCGGCGGCAGCGCCTCGGCCAACTCGCCCAGCAGCCGCTGCCCATCCGCGCCGCCGTCGACCAGCATCGTCGTCCCGCCCGGCGCGACGGCGAGGATGGCGTCGCCCTGCCCGACGTCGAGCACGTGCGCGTCCAGCGTGTCGGCGTCGTTCGAGACCACCGCCCCCCACACGACGGCGTTCGCGGCCAGCAGCGCGACCAGCATCGCCGCCGCGGTGGGGAACTCCAGCGCTCGCAACGCCCTCGCCGCGGGCGGGATCTCGTCGCGCCGCTCGTCCTCCCGGCGGCGCGCCGCCCGGCCGCGTCGCAGCCACGCCGCGCCGCCGATGATCGCCGCGTACAGCGCGACCGCGTGGCCCAGCCCGAAGCCGTCGATCTGCGCCGACGCGAAGGGCAGCGACGCCGCCCCCTCTCCCACCGCCACGAACCACGACAGGGGCAGCCAGGCCAGCAGCCAGCCCACGACCGTGCCGATGCCCGCCCCAACCGCGCCCGCGAGCGATGTCGCCAAGCTGCCCAGGAAGATGAGCGGGAAGAGCGGCGCGACCAGCAGGTTGGCCGGCAGCGCCACCAGCGAGATGCGGCCGAAATGCAGCGCGATCAGCGGCAGCGTCGCGGCGACGGCCGCCGCCGTCACGATGCCCGTCTCCAGCAGCGCCAATTGCAGACGCACGCCCGGCGTCCGCTCGAGCAGGTCGAGGCCCAGCGCCGACATGGCCCGCAGCCGGGCCGGCTCGGCGATGGCCGCCAGCGCCGCCGTCGCGGCGAACGACAGCTGGAACGAGAGGTCGTCGATCGTGCCCGGCTGGGCCGCCACCATCAGCGCTGCCGCCAGCGCGATCGACGGCTCGGCTGCGCCGCGCCGCCCCGACGCGCTGGCCAGCAACAGCACCGAGCCCATGATCGCGGCCCGCACGACCGGCGCGTCGGCCCCGACGAAGACCGTGTACAGCCCCACCACGACGATCGCCAGCCAGATCGCGCGGCGGCGCCCGAGGGCCCAGGCGCTGCCCGCCACGACCAGGACGGCCAGCAGCGTCACGTTGCTGCCTGAGATCACCACCAGGTGCGACAGCCCGGTCGCGTTGAGGTCGTCGCGCACATCACGCTGCAGCGCGCCGCGCCGCCCCGTCACGATGCCCTGCGAGAGGCCCGCCAGCGGCTCCTCCAGCGAGCGCGCCAGCCCCTCGTCCAGCGCCGCCCGCGCGTCCGACAGGGCGGACCGCAGCGGGTGGCCGGCGTTGCGATCCAGGATCGATACGTCCCGCGCGAACCCCGTCGCCGTGATGCCACGCTCCGCCAAGTAGTCCTCGAAGGCCGTGGCCTCCTGCGATCGCACGGGCCGCAGCCCGGCCTGCGCGCGCAGCCGGTCGCCGTAGGCGACCTCGACGCCCGGCCCGACGCGCAGCAGCACGTCGCCGCCGGTCGGGCGGTGCTCCGACCCCAGCGATACCGCCTCAACCGACAGCCGCACCTCCCGGCCGGACCCGCGCGTCACCGGGTCCGACTCCACCACTCCCTCCACGATCACCGCCCGCCCCGTGAACGCCGCGACGGATCCCGTCGGCGGCGGGCCGTCGGCGGCGCGCAGGAGTCCCAGCGCAAACAGCCCCGCCGCCGCGACGGCGAGCATCGCCCCCTTCCGTTCCGAGCGCAGCGCGACGATCGCCGCCACGACGGCCGCCGCCAGCGCGGCGCCTGCTTCCACCTCCGGCGCCGCGAAGCCCGTCGCGATCGCGACGCCGGCGAAGAAGGCGAGGGAGAGGATCAGCAGCGGCGATTTCATCGCGCCCGGTCCTCACCGAGGTAGTGTGCGGGGTCGCGCGCCGTCGCCCATCCGGCCAGCCCCGCCAGCACGCGGGCCGGCAACACGCCCCGCTCCTCGACCTCCGCCAGCGATGTGAACGGCGCCTCCTCCCGCGCCGCCATGATCGCGTCGGCCCGCGCCTCACCGATGCCCGGCAGGGCCTCCAACTCCGCGCGCGAAGCCCGATTCAGGTCGATCAGTCGGTCCGCCGCCGGGTCGGCCGGGATCGGCGACGGCCGCTCCCAGTCCTCGTAGATCCGCACGTCGCCGGGAGCGGCGCCGGGCGTCGCGGCCAGCACGGCCAGCCCCGCGACCAGCGCCATGCCGGCCAGCAGCGCCGGCCACCAGATCGCCGAAACCCCGCCGCGCTGATCCACCTGCTCACTGCCCTGCTGACTACCGGGGCGCCGCTATGGACTAGACACGATTCATTTCCATTTCGACACACTAAAATCACTTATATCGGATCGATGACACTGAGTGTTCATATCCAGTGAAATCACGGTCGGACGGGCTATAGTGGGTTGCCCGGAAGGGACCGCACATGCCCTCCTCGGCGCTGCACGGCCGTTCCTTGCTCACCATCGCCGGCCTGTCGGCGGCGGAGATCGCGGCGATCCTCGACACCGCGCGGACGCAGAAGGACGACCCGGCGGGGCCGCACGGGCGCGCCCTGGCCGGCAAGACCGTCGTGCTCGTCTTCGAGAAGCCCTCCCTGCGCACCCGCGTTTCCTTCGAGGTGGCCGCCCGCCGCCTCGGCGCGACCTCGCTCTACCTCTCCCCGGCCGAGGTCGGGCTGGGGACGCGCGAGCCGGCCAAGGACGTCGCCCGTGTCCTCAGCCGCTACGCCGACGTGATCGTCTGCCGCACCTTCGGGCAGGACATCCTGGAAGAGCTCGATCGCTACGCTTCCGTGCCCGTGATCAACGCGCTCTCCGACTGGGAGCATCCCTGCCAGACCCTGGCCGACCTGCTCACCATCCGCGAGCACGGCGGCACGGCCGGCCGCACCCTCGCCTACGTCGGCGACGGCAACAACGTCGCCCGGTCGCTCGCGGCCGGGGCGGCCTCCGAGGGCATGCACGTGCGTCTCGCCGCCCCGGCCGGCTACGTCCTCGACGACGCCAGCCTGGCCATCGCGCGCGAGCGGGCCGCCGCGTCGGGCGGCAGCGTGCGCGTTACCGCCGACCCACTGGCGGCGGTCTCCGGGCGCGGCCTCGGCGACGCCGATCTCCCCCCCGCCGATATCGTTTACACCGACGTCTGGACCAGCATGGGCCAGGAGGAGGAAAGCCGGCGGCGCAACGAAGCCTTCGCCGGCTACCAGATCACGACCGACCTGCTGGCGGCCGCCCCGGCTGCGCGTCTCATGCACGACCTGCCCGCCCACCGCGGTGAGGAGATCAGCGACGCCGCCTTCGAGAGCCCGGCCTCCGTCATCTTCGACCAGGCCGAGAACCGCCTGCACGCCCAGCAGGCCGCGCTCTTTCACATCCTGACGTAGGCGAGGGGCCGGGCGTGGCCGGCCCGGCGTGCGGTAGTCTGCGGGCACGGCCGACGGGGCGAGGCTCCGCTCGCGCCCCGCGGCCGGAGCAGTGCGAAGGGGGCCGCGCGCATGGACAGCCTCTTCGACGACATCGGCGACGCCTTCTCCGGCTTCGCCCTGCAGAACCTGCTCGAAGTCGCGATCATCACGGTCGTGCTCTTCTGGCTGCTGCGCTTGCTGTCCGGCACGACGGCCATGACCGTCGTGCGCGGCATCGCCCTAATCGCCCTGGCGATCATCATCCTCAGCCGCGTGCTCGACTCCGTCGTGCTCAACTGGCTGGCCGGCAACGCTGTCGCCGTCCTCGCTTTGTTCGTGCTGATCGTGTTCCAGCCCGAGTTCCGCCGCGCGCTGGAGCGCATCGGCCGGGCCGGCGGACTGGCCTCCGTCCTTTTCGCGCCGGCCGCGCAGAGCTACCGCGACTTCGTCACCATCCTGTCCGACGCCGCCGCCGCGATGGCGGCCCGCAAGGTCGGCGCGATCATCGTCGTCGAGCGCGAGACCGGCCTGCAGGACGTGGTCGAGACGGGCATCGCCGTCGACGCCTCGCCAACGGCGGAGTTGCTCGAGGGCATCTTCCAGCCCGGCGGGCCGCTCCACGACGGCGCCGTCGTCGTGCGGCACGGGCGCGTGGTCGCCGCTTCGTGCATGCTGCCCACCGCAATCAACCAGCAGGCCGTCGATCCCCACCTCGGCACGCGCCACCGCGCCGCCGTCGGCATCACCGAGCAGACCGACGCCGTCGTCGTGGTCGTCTCCGAGGAGCGCGGCGAGATCTCCCTCGCCGCCGACGGCAAGCTGCTCCGGCCGCTCGACCGGCGCCGCCTCGAAAACGCGCTCGCCACCCTGCTGCACGGCGGCAACGGGCGCGTGCGCCGCGGCGAAACCGCCCCCGTGAGGCGCTGACGTGCCGCCCGCCTCCCTGCCGCGCTTCCTCGTCGCGCGCCTGCGCCGCGACCTCGCCCTCTTCGCGACCGCCGCCGGCCTCGCCCTCGTGATCTGGTTCGTGATCACCGATTCCGAAAACGTCACGGTCACCGAACCGCTCGGCTTCGCCCTCCCCGTGCAGGCGGTCAACATCCCCAGCGATCTCGCGGTCGCCAGCCGCGTCCCGCCCGTCGTGATCGAGATCGCCGGCCGCGAGGACGACGTCGGCCGGGCCACGCCCGACGACTTCGTGGCCACCGTCGACCTGACCGGCCTGCCGCCCGGCGCGCACGAGATCGCGGTCAACATCCGCTCGCGCGACGAGGATGTCACCGTGCGTTCCGTGCAGCCGCAGTCGGTCGTCGTCATCCTCGAGTCCGTCGTCTCGCGGCAGGTGCCGGTGGCGGTGGAGATCGAGAACTCCCCGCCGCTCGGCTTCGACGTCGGCGCGCCCGTCACCGCCGAGTCGCTCGTCACGGTCAGCGGCATCCCGCAGTTGGTGCGGCTGGTCGATACCGCTGTCGCCCGCATCGACATCCGCGGCGCGACCGTCACCGTCGACGCCACGGTTTCGCTGCAGGCGCGCACCAGCACCGGCGCCGCCGTCGGCCAGGTGCAGATTTCGCCGCCCTCGATCGAGGTGGAGGTTCCCGTGGAGCAGGCGGTGTTCCGGCGCGCCGTCGCCGTGACGCCGCGCATCCACGGCGAGCCTGCGCCCGGATTCCGCGTCCGATCGATCAGCGTCGAACCGGTCACGGCCGTGGTCGTCGGCACGCTGGCGGACCTCGAGGCGGCGGGTAGCGCCACGACCGAGCCCGTCGAGATCAGCGACCGCCGCAGCGACCTGCGCGCCTCGGCCGTCGTCGTGCCGCCGAGCGGCCTCACGCTGGAGCAGCCCGGCCTGACGGTGATCGTTACTGTGGGCCTGGCCCCGTTCACGGTCGAGGCCGTTTTCCCGGTGCCGGTCGAGGTCACCGGCCTCGGCGGCGGGCTGAGCGTTTCGCTGGCCCCACGGCGTGTCGCGGTGCGCGTGCGCGGCCCGGCGCCCGATATCGCCGAGCTCGACGCCTCATCCTTCCGCGTCACGGTCAACGCGATCGGCGTGCAGCCGGGTGTGCACACCGAGGCCGTCCAGGTCGCTTTCAGCGGCGACCTCGATATCGTCTCCGTGGCCCCGCGCGAGGTCACCCTGGTCGTCGAGCGAATCTCCGGCGACGCCGGCAGCGCGAACGGAAGCAGCGATGGCGGCGCACGCTAGTCCCCGGTCGCCCGACGCCGCGCCCCGCACCACCGCCGGGCTGCCCCTGCTCGCCATCGTGGGCCGGCCCAACGTGGGCAAGTCGACGCTCTTCAACCGCGTCCTGGGCCGCCGCAGTGCGATCGTGCAGGACCTGCCCGGCACGACCCGCGACCGCCTCTACGCCCAGACCGAGTGGCGCGGCATCCCCTTCCGCGTCGTCGATACGGGCGGCCTGCTTGGCGAGCAGTTGACCGGGCCGTATGCCGGCGAGGTCGCGGCGCAGGTCGAGCATGCGCTGGGCGAGGCCGACGCCGTCTGCCTCGTCGTCGACGTGCAGGCCGGGCCGACGCCCGCCGACGCCGACATCGCGCAGTTGCTGCGCGACGCCGCCCAGCCCGTCTACGTCGCCGCGAACAAGGCCGACAACGCGACGCTCGCCGCCGCCGCGGCCGACTTCTACGCGCTGGGGCTCGGCGATCCGCGGCCGATCAGCGCCCACCACGGGCTCAACGTGGCGGAGTTGCTCGACGACGTCGTCGACCGGCTGCCGGCCGGCGCCGCCCCCGCCGCCGATACGGCCTGCCGTTTCGCCATCGTGGGGCGGCCGAACGTCGGCAAGTCCTCCATCGTCAATGCGCTCCTGCAGGACGAGCGCATGATCGTCAGCCCCGTGCCCGGCACGACGCGCGACGCCGTCGATACGCCGATCGAGTTCGAAGGCCGCCGCCTCACGCTGATCGATACGGCCGGCATCCGCCGCCGCGGCCGCATCGAGAGTGGTCCCGAGAAGGCCTCGGTACGGCGCGCCCGCGCCGCCATCGCCCGCGCCGACGTCGTGGCCGTGGTGCTCGACGCGGGGGAGGACGTCGGCGCACAGGACCAGCACATTCTCGGCATGGCCCTGGAAGCGCACACGGGCGTTGTCCTGGTGCTCAACAAGTCCGACCTCATCGCGGACGACGCGGAGTTGCTCGACCGCCGCCGACGCCAGATGCGCTGGCGCACGCGCTTCGTCCCCTGGGCGCCCGTGATCTGGACATCGGCCCTGACCGGCGAGCACCTGCCCCAGATCCTCGACGCCGCGCTCAAAGCACGCGGCGAGCGCGCCCGCCGCGTCGCCACGGGACCGCTGAACGCCGCCGTCAAGCGGGCGCTCATCGACCACCCGCCGGCCGCCCACCGCGGGCGGCCGATCAAGCTCTTCTACGCGACCCAGGCCGAGGTCGACCCGCCCACCTTCGTCTTCTTCCTCAACTATCCGGAGTCGCTGCACTTCTCCTACGAGCGCTACCTGGCCCGCCGCATCCGCGATGAGTTCGGCTTCGGCGGCACGAGCATCCGCCTCAACTTCCGCAAGCGCGGCGCGGCCGCCGGCGATCGCGGGGTGTCCCGTGCCTGAGGCCTGGGCCGCGGCGGTGATCTTCGGCTACCTGCTCGGCTCCGTGCCGGTCGGGCTGTGGATCGGCCGGCTGGTCTCCGACGCCGACCTGCGCAGCGGCGGCAGCGGCAAGATCGGCACGACCAACGCCTACCGCAAGCTCGGCCTGCGGTGGGCCGTCGTGATCTTCCTGCTCGACGTCGGCAAGGGCGTCCTGCCGGTGGCCGTGATGATGATCGCCTTCGACAGTCCCACCGCCGAAGTGCTGGCCGGGCTGGCCACGGCCATCGGGCACATCTTCCCGCTCTTCGCCGGCTTCCGCGGCGGACGCGCCGCCGCCTGCGGCTGGGGGTCGCTGCTCATGCTGACGCCGCTCGCCGGCGTGGTGGGAGTGGGGGTCGGCCTCATCGTGCTGGGCGTGACGCGGATCATGTCGCTGTCGGTGCTGCTCGGCGTGGCCGTCTGCCTGACGGCCCAGGGCCTCTTCGTCGCCGTGGGGGCCGAGCCCGAGGCCTACTACGGCTTCGCCGTCGCGGGCTGGTTCATCGTGCTGTTTGCCCACCGCGATAACATCGCCCGGCTGGCCTCGGGCACCGAGCGCGTCCTCGGCCGGTCCGGCGGCGCGCCCCGCAACGGGGCCGACACCGAAGGCGACGCCTGAGACCCGGCCGGCGCGATCGTCGGGGAAGCAGCGAGGGGAGCCGGCATGCGCGCACTCGTCGTCGGCGCGACCTCCTGGGGCTGCACGCTCGCGGTGCAGATCGACCGCGCGGGCGCGGAGGCCGTCGTGCTCTGCCGCGACGCCGCCGAGGCCGCCCGCCTCGGCGCCGACCGGGAGAACCGCCGCCTGCTGCCCGGCATCGTGCTGCCCGACGCGCTCCGCTTCACCGACGATCCCGCCGCCGGTGGCCCCGTCGACGCTGTCGTCCTGGCCGTGCCCATGCAGCGCCTGCGCGAGAACATGGCCGCCGTCCTCGCCCTGCCCGGCCCACTGCCGCCGATCGTCAGCGCCGCCAAGGGGCTGGAGATGGATAGCCACCTGCGCGGCTCCCAGGTCATCGCCCAGGAACTCGCCCGTAACGGCCGCGAGGCGCCCGTCTGTGTCCTCTCCGGTCCCAACATCGCGCGCGAGATCGCGCTCGGGCAGCCCTCCGCCTCCGTGCTCGCCGGCGCCGACCCCGGCGTCCTCGAACCGCTGCGCGCCATGCTCATGACGCCCAGCTTCCGCGTCTACACGAACGACGACGTGGTGGGCGTGGAGTTGGGCGGGGCGCTGAAGAACGTCGTCGGCATCGGCGCCGGCATCGGCGACGCCCTCGACGCCGGCGCCAACGGCCGCGCCGCCTTCCTCACCCGCGGCCTGGCCGAGATGGCCCGGCTCGGCGTCGCCGAGGGCGCCCAGGCGATCACCTTCGCGGGACTGGCCGGCCTCGGCGACCTGATCGCCACCGCCGTCAGCCCCCGTTCGCGCAACCACTTCGTCGGCGAGCAGTTGGGCCGCGGCATCCCGCTGGCCAAGATCCTCGACGGCATGGTGCACGTCGCCGAAGGCGTCGAGACGACCCGCGCCGCTCGCACCCTGGCCCGTCGCGCCGGCGTCGAGATGCCCATCGTCGAGGCGATGTACCGCGTCCTCTTCGAGGGTCAGCGCCCGCCCGACGCCATCCGCGACCTGATGACGCGCAGCGCCGGGGACGAGATCGTGCCGCCGCCCATCCTGCCGTCGTGAGGGCGCGGGGCGCGGGTCGGCGTTCGGGTAGTATTGCGGTGTAGTTGGAGATGTTCAGGTGACCCAGACGACGGACCACATTGAGGTGAGCAGCGAGTTCATCGTCAAGGCAGACGAGTACTTGGCTCAGGGCGACCTGTTGCAGGCGTCCGAGAAGGCGTGGGGGGCGACTGCCCGCCAAGTCAAAGCCGTCGCTGAGCGTCGCGGGTGGGACCACCAGAGGCACGGCCAACTGTTCGGGGTGATCGATGCGATCGCCTCCGAAACGGGCCGGCCCGAGATCAACGGCCCGTTCCACGTAGCGAACGGTTTGCACGCAAACTTCTATGAAGGCTGGCTGACGGCGGCGCAGGTCGCCGATGGCATTGAGGACGTTAAGCGATTGCTCGCGCTGCTGGAGCCGCATACCGCGGGGTAGGAAGTGATCCGACGGTGCTCGCCTTGCCGAAGGCGTGGGAGGCGGTTCTGGACGATGTCGATAGCGTCCGCCCGCGGCGCGAGAGGGCGCTGCGCAACCTCGCGAAGTACTAGCCCCACCGCAGTGGACGACATCTAACTCCCGCCTGCGACGGACCTGCCTACACTGGAGCCAATGACAGGGCCCCAGTGACCGATTCCTCCGCCGGCCCGGCGCAAGACCCCGACGCCCAACCCGTCCACACCCTGGACTCCGTCGTCGCTGCCTTGGTGGCGGGCGAGGGCGATCTCTCCGACGACCAGTTCCGCGTCCTGTCCGACCTCGGCCCCGGCGACGCGGCTCGCTTCCACGACGCCCTCGCCGGCCTCGACCCGCCGGCCCGCTTCGCGCTGCTCAACGCGCTCGTCGAGCGAGAGCGCGCCGGCCGCCTGCTCGACTTCTCCGCGATCTACCGCACGGCGCTGCGCGACGACGATCCCGGCGTCCGCGCCCTCGTCGTGGCAGGCCTCGCCACCTGTGAGGACGCCGGGGTGATCCCCGTCTTGCTCGCTGCCGCCCGGAGCGACGCCGACGAGACCGTCCGCGCCGAGGCCTGCATCGCGCTGGGGCCGTTCGCCCTGCGCGCCGAGCTGGGCCGGTTGCGACCCGCCGCCGGCGCCGCGGTGGTCGACGGCCTGCGGGACATCGCCGAGGACCCCAGTGAGGATCCCGCCGTGCGGGCGGCCGCCGTCGCCGGGCTGGGCGCCGTGGCCGAGCCCTGGGTGCAGGACTTGATCTACGACGCCTACGAGGCGGCCGACCCCGCGATGCGGGTCGGCGCGTTGCAGGCGATGGGCCGCACGGCCGACGACTATTGGCTGCCCACGCTGATCAACGCCATGGATAGCGCGGACAGCGACGAGCGCTATAGCGCCGCCCGCGGCGCCGGCGAGATCGCCAGCGAGGACGCCGTCATCCCCCTCGCCGCGCTGCTGGCCGACGACGCGCTGGATGTGGTCGAGGCGGCGGCCGCCGCGCTGGGCGAGATCGGCGGCCCGACCGCGGTCGAGCAGTTGGAGGAGTACGGCAGCCACCCCGATCCGGCCGTGCGCGCCGCCATCGAGGCCGGCCTGCAGGCCGCCGCGTTCACCGATGATCCCCTGGGCCTGGCGACCATGGGCGGGCCCTTCGCTCCGCCCCTCGGTGGCCCGCAGCCCGCCCCCGCGGGTCCCGCCGATGGCTGACAAGCGCTTCCGCGTCAAACAGGCCCTCTCCGCCGGCGGCGTCGTCTATCGCGACGGTCCGGCCGGCGTCGAGGTGCTGCTCGTCGAGACGCACGCGGGCGAGTGGGGGCTGCCCAAGGGCACGCCCGACTACGGCGAGACCCTCTCCCAGACCGCCTGCCGCGAGGTCCGAGAGGAGACCGGCCTGCAGGTGGAATTGGAGGAGAAGATCGGCGAGATCGAGTATTGGTTCGCCCGCCCTGCCCGCCGCGAGCGGCTGCACAAGTTCGTCCACTTCTGGCTGATGCGCCCCACCGGCGGCTCCCTCGACGACCACGACGACGAGCACGTCAGCGTGTCCTGGTTCCGCGTCGATGCCGCCCTCCGCCAGGTGACGCACGACACCTCCGTTGAGATGATCGAACGGGCCGCCGACCTGCTCGCCGCGCGCCGTCGCGCCGACGCCTCGCCGCCCCGCGCCTAACCCTTCACGATCGCGATTCACCGGCCCGGTGCACGACATAGGGCCCGGGGCTGGGACAACGACCGATCCGCCGCCTAGACTGGCCGATGGCGGCGGGAACCGGTCCCGCGCCATGCGCCATGCGAGGGGGCGTCATGACGACGCTCGACAGCGGCGTCATCGCCAGTGGCCAGCGCGTCGATCTGCGCGTCAAGCGCCTCTCCGACGCGGCCAACGACTACGCTTGGCGCCGCGACCCCGTGCTCGCCCGCTTCGACGCCGCCCGCCCCACCAGCCTGACCTACGAGGAGTTCCTCGCCACCTTCACCGAGGAACTGCTGCACCCGCAGCCCTTCCGCCGCACCTTCGCCGTCATCGACCACAACGAGGTCCACATCGGCAACGTCATGTACTACAACATCGACGTTCAGCGACGGGATGCGGAGCTGGGCATCACGATCGGCAACACGGCCTACTGGGGGCGTGGTTACGGCAGCGAGGCCGTCAGCCTGCTCGTCGACCACGTCTTCACCGTCTCCAGCCTCACCCGCCTCTACCTGCACACGCTCGACTGGAACGTGCGCGCCCAGCGCGCCTTCGAGAGCGCCGGCTTCCGCGACTGCGGCCGAGCCCGGCGCAACCAGCACCGCTTCCACGTCATGGAGTTGCGCCGCGAGTGGCGCTACGAGCGGGAGTACGGGCGTCGGGGCGTGCCGCGGGGCTGACCGTCTAGACTCGTTCTCCCCGTCGGATCCGGACGCGGTTGCGCGTCACGACGATCATGCGTCCCTCACGCAGCGCTTCGTCGTGGCGTTCGAGGAGGTCGCGCATCGCGACAACCTTCTCCGCCACCGACATGTCGGTGAAACGGACGATGGTGGGGTGCGGCCGCCTGCGCACGAACACCAATTCGCCGAAGTCCTTGTCCTCGGTGATCAGGACACGCTGCTCCGCAAGGGCCAGGGCGAGCACCTCAGCGTCCGTCGCGCGCGGCGCGACCTCCGGGACCGAGAGCACGTCGTGTCCGAGGTCGGTCAGGGTTGCCTGCAAGCTGCGGGACGCCGCGCAGGCGTCCAGGAGGAACCTCACGACCCAATGATGGGTACGCGCTCGTGCACGTTCTCACCGGCGATCGAGCGGTGGGCGTAGAGCAGGCACGCCTGGATGTCCTCGGGCTCGAGCGCCGGATACTCGCGCAGGATCGTCTCCGCCGAGTCGCCCGCCGCCAGCATGGCCAGCACGTGCTCCACGGCGATGCGCATGTCGCGGATGATCGGCTTGCCGCCGAACACGCCCTCGCGCACGGTGATGCGTTCCATCAACTCGGGATGCGCGGTCATGGCCTCACCTCCGGCGACGTCGCGGATCCGCACCGACAGGATAGCGCCAACGCCGACGCCGGCCGCCCCCTACGCCCGCGACGGCAGCTCCACGACGCCCGTGCCCGGCGTGGTCTTCTGGCCCGACTCGTTTTCGCCCCAGACGGACAACTCCACCGTGCGCTCGGCGGCCGACTTCTTGGTCACGGTGCCGCGCAGGCGGTAGCTCTGGGCGGGCACGTCCATGCCCCGGTACGAGCAGGCCACCCGGCGCACGCGCCCGCCCGGCGACGCGAAGCGGTGCAGCAGTTCCCCCAGCCAGGCGTGCTTGAGCGCGCCGTGCACGATGATCCCGTCGAGCCCCGTGTTCTGCGCGAACGCCGTGTCGTAGTGGATCTGGTAGAAGTCACCCGATCCGGCCGCCCACTGCACCAGCTGCTGCGTCGAGGGCGCCTTCTCCAGCGCCGGGATCTCGTCGCCCTCGGCCACGTCCTCGAAGTAGATCTGCTCGGCCATGTCCTGCTCCTCTGCTCGCCGCGATGTCGCGGTTTCCTAGCCGCCGTCCCGGCGCGGCCCGTAGCTCAGCCCGGTGCCGCGCACGGTCGCCACGACCTCGCCCTGCTGATTCGTGTAGGTCGTCGCCGTCACTTGCACCAGCATCGGCCCCGCCAGGGCCGGGCTGTAGCGCTCCGTCAGCGATGCCAGTCGCGCCACCCCGGTCAGTTCGTCGCCGGCGCAGATGTCGACGCCTGTGTACTCGACATCGGTGCCGCCGTTGAGCACCAGCGTGTACGGCGACCGCACGCCCGCCTGCGTCCCCCGGCGCGCGCCGGCGGTCGGGTCCGACGCCGCCGGGTCGAAGATCGGCGTGCCCAGGTAGCCGGGCGGGGCCGGCAGGTCGCGCAAACCGCGACGCCGCGCCTCGGCGCGGTCGTAGTAGATGGGGTCGGTGTAGCCCACGGCGCGGGCGAACATGCGCACGCCCGTCGTCGTCACCTCGCACACGAACGGCTCGCGCGGCACGCCGATCTGGGCCCGCATCGCGTCCGTGACGACCGACTCGAACTGCGGTGCTTCCACCATCGCGGTCTCCTCCCCGGGGATCGCAGCGGAGGATACGAATCGCTCCGCGCGCCGGTCAACGCGCGTGGCGACGCCTCAGGCCGAGCGCACCGGCACGGCGTACTCCCGGCCGGTCGCCATGTCGACCGCGCAGAAGCGGCCCGACTCGAGCTCCCGCACCAGATCCTGCCAGGTCTCGATGCGGTCCGACTCGAAGTAGGTCGCCACCTTGCCGATGTCGTGTGTGGCGTGCGAGTCGGTGCCCGCCGTGCCCGGCATCCCCAGCCGCTCCGTCAGTTGCAGGCTGAAGCGGTTCTCGCGCTCGCTGCCGCGGCCGTTCAGCACCTCCATCGCGACGCAATACGGGATGGCCGGGTTGCCGACCGCCCGCTCCAGCGCGTGTTCCCAGGCTTCCGGGTCGTCCTTCCAGGGGACCGCGCGACGGTACGGATGCGCGACCACCAGGCAGCCGCCGCGCTCCTTGACGTGCTGGGCCAGCTTGCCCACCCGATGCATGCCGAAGACGTAGCGCTCGACCCCGTAGGCCAGGATGTGGCCGTCGTCGGTGCTCACCTCCACGCCGGGGATCACGAGGAAGCTGTGCTTCTCCGCAAGCGCCTCAACGTCGGCCGGGTTCCAGACGTTGTCGTGCTCGGTCAGGCAGAGGCCGTCGAGGCCCAACTCCTTGGCCCGCACGACGAGATCCTCCGGGTCGAGCACCGAGTCATGCGAGCGCGGCCACGTGTGGTTGTGCAGATCGATCAGCATGCGTGCTCCGAATCGACGATCGGGAGTGGGCTCGCCGCCCCGGCGAGTCTATGGGCAAGCGGGAGTCCCCTCAACCGGCCGCGCTACACGGCCGTCGCGGCGCGAACCGGCCGGGCGCTTCGTTGAGACTGCCCAGACCCGGTGCTAGACTCCGGGCGCGCGACGGATTTCACAATCTCTCCGCCCCCGCCTCGCGCGATGGCGGCCTGGAGATAGCGTGCTCGAACAATATGGTCACCTCGGCATCCTCCTGATCTTCGCGGTGATCTTCCCCTCCCTCCCGCTCATCGCCTCCTGGGCGACGCAGCATCTCAAGATCCGCCCGCGCGTGCCCAACGTCGTCAAGGAGGACACCTACGAGTGCGGCGTCGAGACGGAGGGCCCCACCTGGGTGCAGTTCAACTTCCGCTACTACCTCGTGGCGCTGATCTTCGTTCTCTTCGACGTCGAGGTGATCTTCCTCTTCCCGCTCGCCCTGGCGCTCGATTCCGTGGCCGTCTTCGGCCTCGTGGCGGGGCTCATCTTCATCGGCATCCTGGCCCTCGGGCTCGTCTACGAGTGGCGCAAGCAGGCGCTCGAATGGGTCTGACTTCTCGAATGGCGCACGCGTGACCACCATCCTCGACGCCGCTGTCCTTGCCGACCGTCTCGGCGCCGCCTGCCCCGGCGCGGTGGCCGCCGTCGCGCCTGGCGAGCTGCGCCTGCGCCGCGAGCACTTGATCGACGCGGTCCGCTTCCTGCGCGACGACCCAGAGGCCGACCTCGTCTTCTTGAGCGGCCTGACCGCCGTCGACCACGAGACGCACTTCGACGTGGTCTTGCACCTGCAGTCGCTCGACCACAACCACCTGCTGACCGTCAAGGTGGAGGCCGACCACGACGAGCCGGTCGTGCCCTCGCTGACCGCGCTCTACCGCGGCGCGCACCTACAGGAGCGCGAGGTCTTCGACCTGATGGGCATCCGCTTCGAGGGTCACTCCGACCTCCGCCGCATGTTCCTGTGGGACGGGTTCCCCGGATACCCGCTGCGCAAGGACTTCCTGGGCATGCCCGGCCAACTCAAGGCGGGACTGCCCGGTTTCCCGCACGAGTCGGGCGACAACGCTTGGCCCGTGCCCGGCACCGGTCCCCGGCCCGGCGCGGCCCCCGCCCCCGGCGGCGCGCCCATCGTTCCCGGGGGGTCGCCATGACGTCTGCCAACCCGGCCGGTATCACTGCCGGGGCCACCGACGGCGGCTTCGGCCCCAACGAGCCGGTCGTCGTCAATCTGGGGCCGCAGCACCCCTCGACGCACGGCGTCTTCCGCCTCAAGGCCACGCTCGACGGCGAGCGCGTGATCGACGCCGACATGATCATCGGCTACCTGCACCGCTCGATGGAGAAGCTGGCCGAGGAGCGCACCTTCACGCAGAACATCCCCTTCACCGACCGAATCGATTACCTGGCGGCGATGTCGAACAATCTGGCCTACTGCCTGGCCGTCGAGAAGCTGTGCGGCATCGAGGTGCCGCCGCGCGCGCAGGCCATCCGCATCCTCTTCGCCGAGCTGCAGCGCCTCGCCAGCCACGCCATGGCCAACGGCACCTTCGCCAACGACTGCGGCGCCTGGCAGACGCCGCTCTTCCACATGTTCCGCGAGCGCGAGCGCATCCTCGATATGTTCGAGATGACCTGCGGCGCCCGTCTGACGACCAACTACATGCGCATCGGCGGCGTCGCCTTCGATCTGCCGCCGGAGCTGTTGCCCGCGCTGCGCTCCTTCCTCGACGACCTGCCCGGCAAGATCGAGGAGTACCGCGACCTGCTGCTGGGCAACGAGATCCTCGTCGCCCGCTCCCGCGACGTGGGGGTGATCGGCGCCGAGGATGCCGTCAACGCCTCCCTGGCGGGGCCGGTCCTGCGCGCCACCGGCGTGCCGTGGGATCTGCGCAAGGCCGACCCCTACTGCGGCTACGAGGCGTTCGACTTCGACATCCCCGTGGGCCGCAACGGCGACTGCTACGACCGCTTCCTCGTCCGCATGGAAGAGGTGCGGCAGTCGCTGCACATCCTGGAGCAGCTGATCGACAACATCCCCGGCGGGGCCTGGCTGGCCGAGCTGCCGCTGCACCTGCGCCCGCCCGAGGGCGAGGCCTACGCCCGCGTCGAATCGCCGCGCGGCGAGTTGGGCTTCTACGTCGTCAGCGACGGCGGCCCCACCCCCTACCGCTTCCACTGCCGCGCCCCCAGCCTGATCAACCTCACCGCCTTGCGTGAGATGACGATCGGTGGCACGTTGGCCGACGCCATCGTCACGCTGGGCTCCATCGACATCGTCGTGGGGGAGATCGACCGATGAACCTCCCCGCCGCCGAGTGGTACGACCTGCGCGACCTGAACGGCATCAGCCGCCTGATCACGGAGTGGGTCGCCGATTGGGGCCCCGACTGGCTGGCCTCGATCCTGACCGGCGTGATCGGCGCGCTGGGCGTGCTGGCCATCATCGGCCCGACGCTGCTCATCCTCATCTGGCTCGAGCGCAAGGTGATCGCGCGCATGCAGGCCCGCATCGGCCCCAACCGGGTCGGGCCGGTGGGGCTGCTGCAGCCCGTCGCCGACGCCGTCAAGCTGATCCTCAAGGAGGAGCTGGCCCCCCGCGCCGCCGACAAGTGGGTCTTCTTCCTGCCGCCGGTGCTGATTTTCGTGCCCGCCATCCTGATCTGGGGCGTGCTGCCCTTCGGCCCCAATATGTCGGTGGCCGACCTCGAGATGGGCGTGCTCTTCCTCGTCGCGATCTCGGGCGTCAACGTGCTGGTCGTGTTCATGGCCGGCTGGGCGCAGAACAACAAGTACGCGCTGTTCGGCGCGATGCGCGTCATCGCCATGTCGATCAGCTACGAGATCCCCGTCGTGCTCAGCCTGCTGGCGTTGGTCTTCTTCACCGGCACGCTCAGCGTAAACGGGATCGTCCTCTGGCAGCAGGCCAACGACGTCGTGCTGTTCCTCATCTTCCCGATGTCGGCGCTGATGTTCCTCTTCGGCTCGACGGCCGAGCTCAACCGCACGCCGGCCGACATCTCCGAGGCCGAGTCGGAGATCGTGGCCGGCTACCACACCGAGTACTCCGGGATGCGCTTCGGCCTCTTCTACGCGGTCGAGTTGGCCAACACGCTCGCCATCTCGGCCTTCTTCGCGACCTTCTTCCTCGGCGGCTGGTGGCTCTGGGGCCTCGACCAGTGGGTGCCCAGTTGGCTCATCCTGCTGGCCAAGACCGGCCTGATGTACTTCGTCTTCATCTGGCTGCGCGGCACCCTGCCGCGGCTGCGCCTCGACCAGTTGATGTCGTTCTGCTGGAAGTTTTTCGTGCCGGTGGGGCTGGTATTCCTGGCCGTTGCCGCGACGCAGCGCACGCTGCTGATCGAGTTCGGCTGGGATCCCGCCGTCGCCCTGCCGATCTACGCCGTGATCAACTGGGGCATCACCGGCGCCGCCGTCGTCATCTACGCCCGCACGGCCGCCTCGCCCGCCCAGCGCCTGCCCTCGCGACCGGTGATGGCCCGCGGTCGTCTGGGCGGCCTGCGCGCCGCGCGCGAGTTGGCCGACGCCGGGCGCGGGGATTAGCGCCGCCATGGAGGCCGCCGATGGCTGAGTCGATGTCTGCCGGGGGCAAGTCTGCGGGGCGCCATGTCTGACGTCGGCTTCCACCTCGCCTTCTGGTCGCTGAGCGCCCTGACGATCGGCGGCGCGCTGATGATCATCGTCAGCCGCAACCTGATCCACGCCGTGATCTTCCTCATCCTCTCCTTCATCGGCGTGGCCGGGCTGTTCATCACCCTCTCGGCCGACTTCCTGGCCCTCGTGCAGATCCTGGTCTACGTCGGCGCGATCGCCGTGCTGATGCTGTTCGCCATCCTCCTCACGCCGCGCGCCGCGCGCGACAACGAGGAGAGCCTGATGCGCTACCCGGCCATGATCCTCATGGGGCTGGTGATCGCGGCGGGCGTCTTCGTCGCGCTGGAGACCGACTGGGGTCCGATGCGCGAGGGCGCCATCGGCACGCAGGCCAAGATCATCGGTGAGTCGCTGATCAACCAGTACGTGCTGCCCTTCGAGATCGGTGCGGTGATGCTGACCGCCGCGCTCGTCGGGGCGATCGCGCTCGCCCGGCAGGACGACGAGGACCTGCCCATCCACACCGCCAGTCTGATCGAGGAGGGCGTGCTGCCGCCGCCCGACGGCGACGCCGCCGACGCGCCCGCCGGCCCCGGGGACGACTCATGACGATCTCCCTGGAGGAATACCTGATCGTCGGCGCGATTCTGTTCGCCATCGGGCTCTACATTGCGCTGTCCAAGCGCAACGCCATCGGCGTGCTGATGGGCGTCGAGCTGATGCTCAACGCGGTCAATCTCACCCTGGTCGCCTTCAGCCGCTTCACCGACACCGGCGTCGCCCTGAGCACGCAGGTCTTCGTCGTCTTCATCATCGCCGTCGCCGCCGCCGAGGTGGCCGTGGGGCTGGCCCTGGCGATGGTCGTCTACCGCAACCGCCAGACGGTCAGCCTCGACCGGATCAACTTGCTCAAATGGTGAACGCGCCAGTCATCAACACCGAAGTCGTGCACCCGGAGGGGGGAGGCGCCCGTGTGGGCTGAGTTCATGCGACTGCCCAACCGCTACGTCGCCGAGACGTGGCGCGAACTGCTGCACGCCGAGGGCGTCGCCGTGCGCCTCGTCGTGCCCGACGACCGCGCCGACGAGGGCGACCTCGCCCCGCGCACCCTCTACGTGCCGGACTCTAAGACGCACGTTGCCCGCGAGATCCTGCGGAAGATCTAGATAGATATAGAGAAGGCCAGATGAACCAACCGGTCGCCGAAGGCCTCGTCTGGCTCATCTTCTTCCTGCCGGTCGCGTCGTTCTTCCTGATCACGCTCTTCCTGCGCGGCCGGCCGCGCGAGGCCGGGCTGCTGACCGTCGGCGCGATCGGCGTGGCGCTCGTCGTCTCCATCTACGCGCTGGTGCAGGTCATCGGCGAGGGCGGGCACGCGGTCGGCTTCTCCACCCACGCGCTGTTCAGCGCCGGCGACCTGATCGTCAACGTCGGCGCCCGCCTCGACGGGCTCACCGCGGTGATGCTGGTGGTGGTCAGCGGCGTCTCGCTGCTCGTCCAGGTCTACTCGCTCGGATACATGCACGGCGACGGCGGCTTCGCGCGCTACTACGCCTTCATGTCGTTCTTCACGGCCGCGATGCTGGGACTCATCCTGGCCGACAACCTGCTGATGCTGTTCGTCTTCTGGGAGCTGGTCGGCGCGGCCTCCTACTTCCTGATCGGCTTCTGGTTCCACCGGCCCGCCGCCGCGGCCGCCGCGAAGAAGGCCTTCATCGTCACTCGCCTGGGCGACCTCGGCCTGCTGGCGGCGCTGATCCTGATCTGGGACCGCGCCGGCACGCTGGAGATTGCCGCCATCAACACGGAGGTCGTCGAGCTGGTCGGGCTGGGCGTGCTTGGCCAGACGATGCTCACCCTGTTCGCGCTCGGACTGGTCGCCGGCGCGATCGGCAAGAGCGCCCAGTTCCCGCTGCACATCTGGCTGCCCGACGCCATGGAGGGCCCCACGCCCGTCTCCGCGCTCGTCCACTCCGCGACGATGGTCGCGGCCGGCGTCTACCTGCTGGCGCGCTTCTTCCCGGTGCTCGACGCGTCGCAGTTCGCCTCCGACTTCATCACCTGGATCGGTGTCGTCACCGCGGTCGGCGCGGCGCTGCTCGCCGTCGCTCAGACCGACATCAAGCGCGTGCTCGCCTACTCCACCATCTCCCAGTTGGCCTACATGATGTTCGCGCTCGGCATCGGCGCCTACGCCGCGGCCGTCTTCCACCTCATGACCCACGCCTTCTTCAAGTCGCTGCTGTTCCTCGGCGCGGGCTCGGCCAGCCACGCCACCAACACCTTCGACATGACCCGCATGGGCGGCCTGCGCCGCGTGATGCCGATCACGTACGTCACCTTCGTGATCGGGGCGCTCTCGCTGGCCGGCGTCATTCCCCTGGCCGGCTTCTGGTCGAAGGATGAGATCCTCATCGACGCCTGGAAGTACAACCGCGCCGTCTTCGCCTTCGGTCTGCTGGCCGCCGGCCTGACGGCGTTCTACATGGTCCGCGCCATCGCCCTGACCTTCCACGGCGACTACAAGGGCGGCGAGCAGCCCGCCCCGGGCGAGCACGGCGCCGACCCCGCCCATCCCCACGAGGCGCCCCGCGTGATGACGATCCCGCTCTGCATCCTCGCGGTGCTGGCCGTCGCCGCCGGCTGGGTAACCTTCGGCGGCGAGTTCCAGTCCTGGGTGCTGGGCGCGCTGCCCGAGGCGCACGAGGCGAAGTTCCTCTGGGACACCGGCGTCTTCATCGGCTCGACGCTGCTGGCCGGCGTCGCGGCCGCGGCCGCGATCGCGCTCTACATCCGCCGCGACCTCAACCCCGCCCGGCTGCGCGCGCATCCGGCGGTCGCGCCGCTGCACCGCCTGCTGGAGCGCAAGTACTACGCCGACGTGCTGGCCGAGGACCTCCTCGTGCGCCGCGTCTTCTTCGGCGGCTTGGCCAAGGCGGCGCACACCTTTGACGTGCTGGTGGTGGACGGCGTCGTCAACGGCGCGGCGCGCGGGACGTTCGTCGTCGGCTGGTTCGGCAAGTTCGCCCAGAACGGCCAGGCCCAGACCGCCGCTGCGGCGCTGCTGGCCGGGGGCGTCGTCATCTTCGGAGCGGTGGTGCTGCTCCAGTGAACGACTTCCCCATCCTCTCGATCCTGATCTTCCTGCCCATCGCGGGGGCGCTGCTGCTCGCCTTGATCCCGGGGCAGCGCGTCCCCACCGACCGCTTCTTCGCCTGGGTCCCCGGCGACCAGCAGGCGCGCGCCAAGTGGCTGGCGCTCGCCGTCTCCGCCGCGACGCTGGTCATCTCGCTCGTCCTCTTCATCGACTTCGACCACGGCCGCCCCGGCTTCCAGTACACCGACACCTTCACCTGGATCGACGCCGACGACGTCGGCTTCACGGTGCGCTACGCGTTCGGCCTCGACGGGCTCTCCGCGCCGCTCGTCCTGCTGACGACCTTCCTCACGACCGTCGCCGTGCTGATCTCCTGGCGCATCGACCTGCGACCCAAGGAGTACTTCGCCTGGCTGCTGGTGCTCGAGACATCCGTGCTGGGCGTCTTCACCGCCCTCGACCTGCTGGTGTTCTTCCTCTTCTGGGAGCTCGAACTGATTCCCATGTTCCTGCTCATCTCGACCTGGGGGCACGGGGACCGGCGCCACTACTCGGCGATCAAGTTCGTCCTCTACACCGTCTTCGGCTCGGCCTTCATGCTGGTCGGCTTCCTGATCCTGGGCGCCACGGCCGGCTCCTTCGACATGCGCGACATCCGCGGCGCCGACCTCGCCGGCGCGGTGCTGCCGCTGCAGGCCGTGTTCGCCTTCATCCTGGTCGCCTTCGCGGTCAAGCTGCCCGTCGTGCCGCTGCATACCTGGTTGCCCGACGCCCACACCGACGCCCCCACCGCCGTCTCCGTGATCCTCGCCGGCGTGCTGCTGAAGATGGGCGGCTACGGCGTCCTGCGACTGCTGTTCACGCTCATGCCCGACGTCGGCGCCGACGCCGACCTCGCCCTCGCGATCATCGCCGCCGTCTCCATCGTCTACGGCGCGATCATCACCATCCGCCAGACCGACCTCAAGCGGCTCGTCGCCTACTCCTCGGTCTCGCATATGGGCTTCGTCCTGCTGGGCGTCTCCGCGCTGGGCGTGACCGGGCTCTCCGGCGCAGCGATGCAGCTCGTCACGCACGGCCTGATCACGGGGCTGCTGTTCGTCGTGGTGGGCCTCGTCTACGACCGCACGCACACGCGCGAGATCGCCGACATGCGCGGCATGGCCCACTACATGCCGCTGCTCGCCACGGCGACCGTCTTCGCCGGGTTCGCCAGCCTGGGTCTGCCCGCGCTGGCCGGCTTCGTGGCCGAGATCACGATCTTCCTGGGCGCCTTCGCCCAGCACGAGGCGCCGACCGCCGTCGCCCTGTTGGGCGTGCTGCTGGCGGCCGGCTACATGCTCTACGCCCTGCAACGCACGATGTTCGGCCCCCGCGACGAGCGCTGGTCGCACCTGCCCGACATCGGCGCCTGGTGGGAGACCGCGCCGATCGCGGCGCTGGTCGCCGCCATCATCCTGCTGGGCGTCTACCCGTCGATCGTGATGGACCTCTTCGAGGCCGCCGTCGCGCCCATCGCCGACGGCCTGGCCCTCGCGGCGGACTCGGCTGAAGCCGCCGTGTCGGGAGGCGCGTGATGCTCGGCGAGACCAACCTGCTCGGGCCGCAGCTGGTGCTGATGTGCGCCGGCGCCTTCCTGCTCATCGCCGACCTCTTCATCAAGCGGCGCGGCCTGCTGGCGGGCACGGCCGGCGCCGCCGTCCTGGGCAGCGTTGCCTACAGCGCCATCCTGCTCGCCGACGGCAAGGTCGGCCGCGAGGCCTTCGACGGCGTGCTGGTCTTCGACCACTTCGCGCTGTTCTTCCAGTTCCTCCTCGCCGGGGCGGCCCTGGTCACGATCGCCGCCTCCTGGGAGACGCTCTCGCGCATCCCCTCGCGCCGCGGCGAGTACCTGGCGCTGATCCTGTTCAGCGTCACCGGCCTGATGCTGCTCGCCGGCACCCGCGACCTGATCGGCATCTTCGTCGCGCTCGAACTGACCAGCCTCTCGCAGTACGTGCTGGTCGGCTTCCACAAGGACCGGCTGGGTTCCGAGGCCGGGCTCAAGTACCTGCTGCTGGGCGCGGTCGCTTCCGCCGTGCTGCTCTACGGCATGGCGATGCTGCTCGGCCTGACGGGCAGCACCAACCTGTCCGAGATCGCGGCCGCCATCGCCGGCTCCGGCGACGGCCAGATCGAGGCGCTGACTTTCGCCGCCGTCTTCCTCATCGCCGGCTTCGGCTTCAAGGCGGCCGTCGCGCCGTTCCAGATGTGGGTGCCCGACGTCTATACCGGCGCGCCCACCGCCATCGCCGCCTTCCTCTCCGTCGCCTCGAAGGCGGCCGCCTTCGCCGTCCTGATCCGCGTCTTCTTCGAGGCCCTCGGCAACGACCTCCTCTCGGCCGATTGGTCGACCATCTTCGCGGTCCTGGCCGCGCTCTCGATGTTCGTCGGAAACGTGCTCGCCATCCAGCAATCGAACATCAAGCGCATGCTGGCCTACTCCTCGGTCGCGCAGGCCGGCACGGTGCTCATCGGGCTGGCCGCGATCAGCGCCGACCGCGGCGAACTGCTCGGCGCGAGCGGCATCCTCTTCTACCTGGCCGGCTACACCGTCGCCAACTTGGCCGCCTTCCTTATCGTCATCGTCGTGCACGAGAAGATCGGCTCCTTCCAGATCGACGACTACCGCGGCCTGGGCCGTCGCGCGCCGCTGCTGGCCGGCGTGTTGGCGCTGGCGTTGATCTCGCTCACCGGGCTGCCGCCCACGGCGGGCTTCTTCGGCAAGCTCTACCTGTTCGACACCGCCATCCAGTCGGGCCTGGCTTGGCTGGCCGTGATCGGCGTCGTCAACACCGCCATCAGCGCCGCCTACTACATCCGCCCCATCAAGGCCATGTTCATCGACGAGCCGGCCTCCGACCTCGCCCGCCCGGCCCCGCCCTCCTGGCTGCCCAGCCCGCCCCTCGCGGCCACGCTGGCCCTCACCGCCGCCGGCGTGCTGGTCATCGGCCTCGTCCCCGGCCCGATCATCGACGTCGCCGAGGAGGCCGTCGGGGTGCTCTTGTTCTGAGGGGGAGTGGGGGTGGGGCGGCCGCATTGCCTCGCAGGATATGATGGGGATCCGGTGGAGGATCTGCTGTGTCCGCATTCCTGAAGAGCCTCAGGCTCAAGGACTACCGAAGCTACCAGTACTGTCTCGTCGACTTCGACAAGGCGACCGTGCTCGTCGGCCCGAACGGCGCCGGCAAGAGCAACCTGATCGACGCGCTGCATTTCCTGTCCGACGCGGTCAACCTCGGCTTGGATCCGGCGCTGACGGGACGCGGCGGGATCACGGCGATTCGACGTCGCATTCCGCGGGGACACCCTCCCGATGTCGAGATCGAGGTCACAGTGCAACTCTCGAAGCATGTGGCCCGGTACTCGATCACTCTCGGGTCATTGGCGGGTGGTGACTGGTCACTGAAATCCGAGCGGTTCCAGGCGTCAACCAGTGAAGCACTCTCACCCGCCGCGGTCCGCTACGAACGCGACCCGGATTCCGTCAACATGAATGGCTTCGCTGAGCAGAGTTCAGCCGGCCAGATTTTTTCCATTGCGGAAGCGTTGCGTGGCTCGCGGGCTCTCTTGTTGTCCGCCTTCAGCGCGCAGGAGCCGATTGGGGAGTTGTACGCGTTTCTACAGGACATGAGCTTCTACTCGATCTTCCCGAACGCCCTCAGGGAGCCCCAGAAGCCTCTGTCGAGCTACCCGCTGGACGAGCACGGAGGCAACCTTAATTCGGTCATCCGGGCGATGCGGGACCGAAAGCGGACGGAGGTCGGCAGAATCCGCTCCGCGTTGGAGGACATGGCGCCTGGGGTAAAGAACTTCAAGATCACGCAAGCGGGCGGATACCTTACGGCTGCTCTCTCCTCGGAGTTGAACGAGCGGGAAGCATGGTTCGACGCGGGGCAGTGCTCCGATGGCACGCTGCGGATCTTGGGGATTCTTGTCGCTCTACATCAGTATCCTCCGCGCTCCTTCATTGCCATCGAGGAGCCCGAGCTAACGGTCCATCCCGGTGTCCTGCCCGCTCTCGCCGAGGAGCTTCTTGAGGCGTCGCGGCGGTCCCAAGTCCTCGTCTCAACGCACTCCCCTGACCTGATTGCGCGCCTGCCCGTCGAGAGCCTCCGGGTGGTCAAGGGATCGGCGAGTGGGAGCAGTGTTGGCCCTATCTCCCGCGGGCAACTGCAGGCGGTGAACGACCTGCTCTTCTCTTCAGGGGATCTGCTGCGCCTGGGGATGCGCCAAGAGAGTGCTGCCTCAGCAGGCATCTAATGAGAGTCGGCGTCATCGTGGAGGGCGATGGGGACAAGCCGGCGATCGGGGTCGTACTCCGTCGGCTGTCTGGGCTGCACGAGGACTTGGCGCAAGTGCACGTGGGGGATGTCTACAACGCCCTCGGACGCGGCAACCTCACGACCGCCGACGGTATCGAGAGTTTCTTCCGCCTCGCTGCTCCGGGACATGATGCCGTCCTCGTTCTTCTCGACGCGGATCGGGATTGCCCACTGACACTGGCAGTTGATCTGGCGGTGCGCATGAAGGCGTGCGGCCTCAGTATCCCAGCGGCGGTGGTCTGCGCGAAGCAGGCCTTTGAGGCTTGGTTCCTGGCTGATCTGGATTCCGTTCGCGATCGAACCGTGAAAGGCCGCGTTCTGCTGCGGCCAACTGCGGAGGTCCAGGAGAGCCCCGAGCTGATCATCGATCCGAAGGCGCGACTCGGCGACCTCCTGATGCCACGCGAGTACTACAAGGAGTCTCGGGACCAACCGGCCCTGGCTGGCCTCGTTGATCTGAGGCGGGTCGAGGCCCGGTGCCGTTCGTTCCGTCGCCTGGTCTCCGGCATCCGGGATCTCCAGGAGGCCGTTGCTAGCGGAACCGACACCGTGACACCCACGATTCCTGCATGACCCCCATGCCCGTCCCCCACCGCATCGACGTCCACATCGACCCGGCGTTCCGGCATCGTGCCGACCCTGACCTCCTCGCCGACGCGGTGCGCCACACGCTCGACTCGCGCCGGCTGCGACGGCCCCGCGCCGTCTCCCTGCGCCTGGCCGACACCCGCACGGTGCGACGCCTCAACGCGCGTTACCTCGGCCTCGACGAGCCCACCGACGTGCTCGCCTTCAACACCGACATCCCCGGCCTGCGCGACCCCTCGGGCGTCGCCGAGTTGGGCGCGCTGATCATCGCCGTGCCCGTCGCCGCGCGCGGCGCTCGCGCCCGGGCCGTCCCCCTCGCCGACGAGCTCTGTCTGCTCGCCGTCCACGGCGCCCTGCACCTGCTCGGCTTCGACCACGAGACGCCGCCGGAGGACGCCGCCATGCGTCGCATGGAGCGCCGGGCGCTGGTCCGGCTGGGCCGTCCCGGGGCCGCCCGCCCTCTCACCGACGAGTCCCGCTGAAGATCGCGCCCCGCACACCCGTTCGACTCGCCCCGGCGCACCAGATAGACTCCGCTGGCGCGCAGCAACGAGGGGACCCCCGCCCGTGGCCGCCACGACCCTCTACAACAAATGGCGCCCCAAGCGCTTCGCCGACGTCGTCGGCCAGGACCCCATCATCCAGACCCTGCGCAACGCGGTCCTGCAGGACAAGCTCTCGCACGCCTACCTGTTCTCCGGGCCGCGCGGCACCGGCAAGACGACGACCGCCCGCATCTTCGCGAAGGCTCTGATGCTCGGTCACGACGCCGACGGCGATCCGCCCACCGACTCCCCGGACGTCCGTGATTTCGACAACGGCGTGCATCCCGACTTCATCGAGATGGACGCTGCCTCCAACCGCCGCATCGACGACATCCGGGAGTTGAGCGAGCGCATCCACTACGTCCCCGGCCGCGCCCGCCGTAAGGTCTACCTGGTCGACGAGGCCCACGAGATCAAGCGCGAGGCCGCTGATGCGTTCCTCAAGACGCTCGAAGAGCCGCCGCCCCACGCGGTCTTCGTCCTGGCCACGACCGACCCAGGTGACCTCAAGTCCACCATCCGCAGCCGCTGCCAGCGCTACGACTTCCGCCGCGTGGAGGTCAAAGTGCTCGTCGCACGGCTGCGGCAGATCGCCAAGGCGGAGGGCATCACGATCGACGACGACGCGCTGCGCCTGCTGGCCCGCGAGGCGACCGGCTCCGTGCGCGATGCCGTCAACCTGCTCGACCAGGTCTGGGCCACCCACGGCGACGCCATCAGCCACGACGCGGTGCTCGACGGCCTGGGCCTCAGCAGCGACGCTCGTGCTATCGAGCTCGCCAAAGCCGCGCTCGGCAAGGATCTCAAGACCGGGCTCGCGGTGATCGCGGCGGTGCAGGACGACGCCGTCGAACTGGGGCGCTTCAACAAGCAGGTCGTCAAGCACCTCCGCCACGCGCTGCTGCACCAGAGCGGGGCCGACGAGACGCTCGAGCTGAGCGAGCCCGAGGGGGCCGCCCTCAAGGAACTCGCCGCCATCGGCGATCCCGCCGCGACAGCCGCCGCCCTGCGCGCCTTCGCCGCCGCCGACCTCCGTACCGACCCCTTCACCGCCCTGCCGCTGGAGTTGGCGCTGACCGGCCTCGTCTACGCGCCCGAGCCGGCGCCTGCCCGGCCCGCCCCGGCCGCCCCGGCCCCGGCGGCCCCAGGCAAGAAGGGCGCCGACCGCCGCGACCAGGGCCGCCGCCGCGAGCGCCCGCCCGAGCCGCCGCCCACCTACCGCACCCCTCCGCCCGCACCGGCGCCCCCGCGCGCCGCCCCGGCCCCCGCCCCACCCCGCCAGCCCGCCGCTCCACGACCGCCCGCGCGGGAGCGGACGCCGGAGGAGCAGCTGCTGGCCGGCATCATCGCCAAGCTCGACGCCGACCGCGCGACCAAGAAGCATGCGGCCTACCTGCGCGGCTCCTGCGACCTGCGCCGGGACGGCGACGCGCTCACGCTCATCTTCCGTCCCAATTTCCAGGACATCCACAAGCAGTTCATCGACGAGGGCATCGCCTCCGTGACGGCGGCCGCGGGGGCCGCCTCTGGCCGCGACGTCACGGTCGCCACGACCGCCGGCGACGAGCCCCCGCCCCAGCGCAGCAAGCTCGCCGCCGCCGCCGAAGCCGAGGGGCTCGAGCGCGTCCGCTCCCGCCCGGGCTGAGCGGCGCGGTACCCTGGGCAGAGCGTCGCCCCGCGGGCGGCGGCGAGCACAGAGGAGAGGAGCGCCGCGCGACCTCCGCCGTCGCGCGCACCGGAAGACCGATGGCCAAACGCGGTGGAATGTTCCGGCAGCCCAAGCGGTCCCGCGGCCAGGGGGCGGCCGTGGGCGGCGGCATGAATCCCAACATGCTGAAGCAGGCGCAGGCCCTGCAGGCCCAGCTTCAGGAAGCGCAGGAGGAGTTGCAACAGGCGACCGTCGAGGGCTCGGCCGGCGGCGGCGTGATCACCGTCGAGATGGGCGGCGACCGCAAGCTGCAGCGCGTCTCGATCGACCCCGACGCCCTCGACCCGGAGGACCACGAGCTGGTCGAGGACCTCGTCATGGCCGCCGTCAACGAGGCCACGGATAAGCTCGAAGCGCTCCAGCAGGAGCGGATGTCGGGGCTGACCGGCGGTCTCGGCCTGCCCGGGCTCGGCTGATCGGCGGGCGCGGCGTGGACGCCGGCGACGCCCGCCCCCGCGGCGCCATCACCGCCGCTCCGCTCGCGCGCCTGATCGACGCCTTTCACCGGCTGCCCGGCATCGGCCCGAAGTCGGCCCAGCGGCTGGCCTACCATGTCCTGCGCGCGCCCGAGGCCGAGGCCCAGGACCTCGCCGACGCCCTGCTCGACGTCAAGCAGCGCATCCGCCTCTGCGCCGTCTGCCAGAACCTGACCGAGAGCGACCCCTGCGCCGTTTGCGCCGACCCCGCCCGCGACCCGGCCACCGTCTGCGTCGTCGAGGAGCCGCTCGACGTGCTGGCGGTCGAGCGGGCCGGCGCGTTCCGGGGCCGCTACCACGTCCTGCACGGCCACCTCAGCCCGATGGACGGCATCGGCCCGGAGCAACTCAAGGTGCAGCAGTTGCTCGCCCGCCTCGGCGCGGCCGACGGCGCGCCCCCGGTCGAGGAGGTCATCCTCGCCACCAACCCCAACCTGGAGGGCGAGGCGACCGCCGCCTACCTTGCCCGGCTGCTCGCCCCGCTCGGCGTGCGCGTGACGCGCATCGCGCACGGTCTGCCCATCGGCTCCGACGTCGAATACGCCGACGAGCGCACCCTGCACCAGGCGCTCGAACACCGTGTTTCCATGGCCGAGTCCGCCCCTGCTCGCCCGCCCGACGGCTAGACTCGACTCATGGCCCAGCCCCGCGTCTACCGCACCGAGGCGATCGTCCTGCGGCAGCGCCCCCTCGCCGAGGCCGACAAGGTCTGCGTGCTGTTCACCCCCCTGCACGGGCGCATCGAGGCCGTGGCTAAGGGCGTGCGGCGCTCGCGCAGCCGCCTCGCCGGGCACGTCGAACCGCTCACCCGCAGCCGCTTCCTCATCGCCCGCACGCGCTCGCTGGACATCATCACGCAGGCCGAGACCGTCGACGCCTTCCCTGCCCTGCACGCCGACCTCGACCGCCTCGGCCTTGCGCTCTGCGCCGCCGAACTGGTCGACCGTTTCACCGACACCGCCGCCGACGTCGGCGCCCTCTACCGGCTGCTGCTCGACACCCTGAGACGTCTGGAGAGCGCTCCTGCCCCTGCCCTCGCCCTGCGCTGGTTCGAGTTGCGCCTGCTCGACGATCAGGGTTACCGCCCCCAGCTTGGCCGCTGCGTGCGCTGCGACGACGCGCCGCCGCCCGATGGCGCGGCCTTCGCCGTCGGGGCCGGCGGCGTCGTCTGCCCCGACTGCCGCACCGGCATCGACGGCCGCCCCCTATCCCCACGGGCCTTCAAGTTGTTAAGGTTTATGCAGTCTGCGCCCTATGATCAGTCGGCGCAGGTCCGCGTCGATGCGGCCCTGGGCCGGGAGATCGAGGGCCACCTGCGCGCCGCCATCGAGTTCGCGCTCGACCAGGAGGTGCGAGCGGCGCGCTTCGTGGAGTTGGTCCGGTCGACCGCTCCGCGGGATCGAATGACCGCCGCGCCGGGCGACCGGCCGGCACGGGAAGGTGGCTGACATGCCCCTGTACGAATACCTCTGCGAGGAGTGCGACGGCATCTTCGAGGCCGTGCGGCCCATGAAGCAGGCCGACGAGCCCGAGCCCTGCCCCCTCTGCGACACCGAGGGCCAGCGGTTGATGCCCTCGACCTTCCAGGCCTTCATCGTGCGGGGCGGCTACCCGCGCCGCATCCCCGACCGCGGCAACTTCTGGCACCTGGGCAAGGAGGTCAGCTACCTGCCCAAGAAGGCCCGCCCCGGCGAGCACCCCCAGCTGCCCTCCGAGGCGCGCAAGGATCCGCCCAACTCGCAGGACTTCACGGAACTCGTCGAGCAGAAGGTCGCCGAGCGGCGCGTCAAGCGGGAGGAGCGCAAGGCCGCCCACGCCCGCAAGATGGAGGCGCGCAACAAGAAGAAGATCCGCAAGATCCCCAAGGGCCGCTTCGACGGCGCCTAGTCGCGCCCGCCCCGCGCCCCCGGCCGGCCATCCCCCGGTCGGTCAGACGACGAGAGCGCCCATGCCGCCTGCGCACGCCACCGCCCTGCCGCCCGGCGCCTACGCCGACTTGCGGGCCCGCCTCGACGCCGCCGGCTGCTTCGACCCCCAGCCCGGCTACTACGTCCGCAAGACCGTCATCACCGCCGCCTGCCTGGGCGGCGTGCTCGCCCTCGCCGTCCTGGCCGAGAGCGTGGCCCTCGTGCTGCTGGCCGCCCTCGCGCTGGGCGTGCTCTCGACCCAGTTCGGCCTCATCGCCCACGACCTCGCGCACAAGCAGGTCTTCCGATCGCGCCGCAACGTCACCGTGTCCTCGCTGCTCGTCGGCAACGTGTTGCTCGGCATGAGCTACACGTGGTGGCGCGAGAAGCACGACCGCCACCACGCCACCCCCAACCACGTCACCCGCGACCCCGACTGCGACATCAGCCTGCTCGTGCTCGCGCCGGGGCAGCGGGACAGCCGCCCCCGCCTGGTGCGCGCCGTCGCGCACTGGCAGCGGGTCTACTTCTGGTTCCTGCTGCCCTTCCAATCGACCGGCGCACGCGTCCACAGCGCCCACCGCGTGAGCCGCATCCGCGGCCCCCTCGCCTGGTTCGAGACGGCCGGCCTGCTGGGCCACCTCGCCATCTACGGCTGCCTCATCGCCTTCATCGGGCCGTGGTGGCTGGCCGTCGCCTTCGTGCTCGTCCACCAGGGCGCCTTCGGGCTCTACAACTCGCTCGTCTTCGCGCCCAACCACAAGGGCATGGACACCATCACCGACGACACCCGCATGGGCTTCCTGCTCGAGCAGATCCTCACCGCCCGCAACATCAAGGGCTCCCCCCTGACCGACTTCCTCTACGGTGGCCTCAACTACCAGATCGAGCACCACCTGTTCACGTACATGCCGCGTAACCGCCTCTCCCGCGCCCAGCCCATCGTGCGCGACTTCTGCGACCGCCACGGCATCGCCTACACCGAGGACGGCTTCTTCGGCGCCAGCCGGTCGGTGTTCCGCTTCCTCGGCCGCGTGCCGTCGTCGGAGGGCCCGGCCCCGGCGGCTGCTCCGACCGCCCCCGCCTAGCGCTGGCTCCCACGACTCCACCGCCGCGATCGCCTATCCTCGGATCGGTACCGACACATCTCTGCGTGAAAGGACTCCGGACCGGTGGCCTCCGAGCGGCACCCACAGAGCGCTCCCACGCGTCCGCGGCGCGACAGCGAAAGCGAGTTGCGAGAGAGGTTCGATCAACTCAAGCGCGAGTGGGCGGCCGACGTCGCGGGCCACTCGACCATCCACCACAAGGTCGCGCATCCTGCCTTCCTGGCGATCCTCGCGTTGGGCCCAGACGTGCTGCCCCTCGTTCTCCGTGAGTTCACTGAGAACGGAGGGCATTGGCTGCCCGCCCTCCGGGCGCTCACGGGAGAGAGCCCCGTTCCGCAAGAGGAGTGGGGAGACATGACCGCCGCCCGCGCCAGATGGCGCACGTGGGGCGAGGCGCGCGGGCTGATCTAGGTGGCGGACCTGCAGGGCATCTGGCCGGGCCTCGCCCGCACCGAGTACTTCGTCACGAGCCCGGAAGACTCCAGCTACAACTGTCTCGCCTACGCGGCCGGCGACGAGCAGCGCTGGTGGCAGCCTGACGACGATTACTACTGGCCCCCAAACGCACGGCGCGACCACACGCTCGACGCGTGGATCGATGCTTTCTCGCAGTTCGGGTTCCAGCCCCGCGAGTCGGACGAGGTTGATGGCGACGTCGATCTCCTGGCGATCTACATCGATCGGGATGGCATCCCGACTCACGTGGCTAGGCGGACGCCCGACGGCTCGTGGACCAGCAAGCTGGGCGAGTACGAGGACATCACCCACGAACTGGCCGCCCTTGAAGGCGATTTCTACGGTTCCGTCTCGGTTTTCCTCAGCCGCCCCCCTGCGTCGGAGGAGGCCCCCTAAAACCCCCGCTCGACGACGAACGCCGCGATCCCCTCCAGCGCCGCCCGCTCCCCCCGCGCCCCCGGCCCCAGCCCCGACAGCGACCCGACCGCCCGCTCGCGCCACTCCAGCGCCGTCGCCTGCGAGCGCGTCAGGATGTCGCCCGAGCGGATCACCCCCAGCGCCTCGCCCAGCAGCGCCTCGCGCTCCGCCACCTCCTGGGCCGCGAACAGCCGCCGCACGACCGCCTCCCCCGCCGCCGACTCCATCAGCAGGATCGAGGGCAGGGTCAGCGTGCCGGCCAGCAGGTCGCCGCCCACGGGCTTGCCCAGCGCCGCCGCCGTCGCCGTGAAGTCGAGCACGTCGTCGACGATCTGGAAAGCCATGCCCAGGCAGCGGCCGTACTCGCCCAGCGCCGCGACCGTCTCGGCCGGCGCCCCGGCCATCATCGCGCCGCCGCGCCCGGCCGTCTCGAACAGCGACGCCGTCTTGCCGTGGATGCGCCCGTAGTAGTCGCGCATGCTGGCCGACTCCGCGTCGTAGGCGCGGATGTCCTGCTGCAGCTCCCCCGTGGCCATCGTCTTCAGCGTCTGCGCGAACAGGCGGATGACCGCCACGTGGCCGGTGCGCGCCACCAACTCGGCCGCGTGCGCGAACATGTAGTCGCCCAGCATCACCGAGGCAGCGTTGTCGAAGCGGGCGTTGACCGTGGGGTGGCCGCGGCGGGTCTGGGCCGTGTCGATCACGTCGTCGTGCACGAGCGTGGCCGTGTGCAGCAGCTCGATCGAGGTCGCCAGCAGCACTTGGTTTTGCGCGTCGTACGACCCGAAGGCCCCGGCCAGCAGCGCGATCGCCGGGCGCAGCCGCTTGCCGCCGCGCGACAGCACGGCCTCGAGCATCTCCTGCAGCGGCGCGAAGTCCGTCCGCGCCGTCAGCGCGAGCGTGTCCTCGACGAGCTGCAGGTCGTCCGCCACCGGCACGTAGAGCGATGCGACTTTGGTCACGTCCCCGATTGTCCCGCTCCGCGCCGGGCCGGACAAGCGCCGGGGCTGCGCCCTCCGCCGGCCGCGACCCACTACACTGCAAGTCAGACGAGGGGAGCGTGCGATGGAGTGGCATTACGGCGTACCCGAGGGCATCAAGCTGCCGGATTGGGACAAGTCCGAGAGGAACCGCGTGGCCATTGATGCCCGCATGCCGGACCTGATCGACACGCACGTGGGCCAATTCGTCGCCTGCTTCGGCGATGACCAGCAATTCGCGTTCGCCCACGATCTCGAGGAACTGATCGCGCGAATCCCCAAAGAGGAGCGCGCCACGGCGGTGATCGATCCCGTGCCCGCGCGGGATGAGATCTTGATCCTGTGACCCGCATCCCGGGCTATCTGCGCCCGGTCTCGATCCCGGACGTGGCCGCGCGCCCCAACGTGCATGTTGAGTTGCTCATCGAGGGGGCGCCGAGCGCCTTCGACGTCCATTTCCTGATCGATACGGGCGCAGACGACACGATCTTGCACCCGAGTGATCTGCTGCGGCCCGATGTGCCGTCGCTCGCTCTCCCCTTCGATGACCATCCGGAAGGGCGCCAAATCGGCGGCGTCGGCGGCGGCGGGTACATCATCCCCGTCTCGGCGCGACTGTTCTTCCGAGCCGACACGGGCACGGAGCGTCTCTCGCAGGATGGCCGGATCTGGGTCGCCCAGCCGACCGACGCGAACCGGCGGCTGCCCTCCCTGCTCGGGCGCGACCTGCTCCAGCACTTTCGCCTGACCGTCGATTACGACGCCGCCCCGCCCGTCCTGCTGGAGCGGCCCTGACCCTGATCCGACCGGTCTCGCCTGTGGGGCCGGACAAGCGTCACGAAGCGGGCGACGCCAGCCCAAACACCCGACGCGCCGCCTCCGACGTCTCGACCGCGAAGGCCGACGGGGTTCGGCCGCGCAGGGATGCGATGCAGGCGGCCGTTTCGGCGACCTGGGCCGGTTCGTTGCGGCGGCCGCGGCGGGACTGCGGCGACAGGTAGGGGCAGTCGGTCTCGACCACGATCCGGCCGCGCGGCACGGCCGCCGCGGCGGCGCGCAGGAGGTCGTTCTTGGGGTAGGTGACCGGTCCGGCGAAGGAGATCGTGAGGCCCAGGGCGGCGTAGCGACGAGCCAGCGCCGCGTCGCCCGAGAAGCAGTGCATCACCCCCAGCGGTGCGCCGGGGGTCCGCGGCCGGGCCGCCGCCCACTCCGACAGGATGGCGACCGTTTCCTCGTGGGCGTCACGCGAGTGGATCACGACCGGCAGCCGCAGTTCGTCGGCCAGCGACAACTGATCGCGGAAGGCGCGCTCCTGGTCGGCGCGGGGCGACAGGTCGCGGTAGAAGTCGAGCCCGATCTCCCCGATCGCGACCACCGATTCCTCCGCCGCCAGCGCCGCGATGCGCGAGCGCGCCGCCCCGTCCCAGTCCTTCGCGTCGTGCGGGTGGAAGCCCACGGCGGCGAACACGCCGGGCTCGGCCCGCGCCAGCGCGGCCGCCGCCTCGCTCTCGGCCAGGTCGGTGCCCACCGTGACGATCGCCGTCAGCCCGGCCGCCCGCGCCCGCGCCAGCACCGCCGCGCGGTCGCCGTCGAAGGCGCGGTCGTGCAGGTGGGCGTGGCTGTCGATCAGCCCCACCGCCGTGGCGTCTGGGCGCGGCTGGCTCATCGGCGTGGGCGGCTCATGACCCGAGCCGCGCCTCCTCCTCCTCGACGATCGAGGGGTCGAGCTTCTTGAACAGCGGCGACGGCTTGCGCAGCGGCGCGCCCGGTGTCAGCGCCTGCATCGACCAGCCCTGCTCGGCGACCGGCGTCGTCGCGCCGAGGAACTCGTTGAGCCGCTCGCAGCTGAAGGGCAGGTAGGGCCACAGCGCCGTGCGCAGCCCCGCGATGACGCTGAGCACCGTGTACAACGACCGCGCCGTCGCCTGCCGGTCGGTCTTGATTGTCTGCCAGGGCGCCGTCGCGTCGAGGTAGCGGTTCGCCTCCTGCGCCAGCGCGAAGGCCTGCTGCAAGCCCTGCCGCAGGTGTACCGCGGCGATCGACTCCCCCACCTGGTCGAGCGTCGCGCGGGTGCGGTCGAGCAGGTGCATCGAGGCCTGGTCGAGCGGGCCCGGCTCGGGCACGGCGCCGTCGAAGTGGCGCACCGTGAAGGTCAGCGTGCGGTGCACCAGGTTGCCCCAGGTCGCGACCAGTTCGTCGTTGTTGCGGCGCAGGAACGCCCCCCAGCTGAAGTCGCTGTCGGACGTCTCGGGCATCTGCGCGGCCAGCGCGTAGCGCAGCGGGTCGGGGTCGTAGCGGGTCAGATAGTCCTCGACCCAGACGGCCCAGTTCTGACTAGTGCTCGCCTTGCTGCCCGACATCGTGATGTACTGGTTGGCCGGCACGTCGTAGGGCAGGTTGAGTCCGCCCGCGCCCAGCAGGATGCCCGGCCAGATGATCGTGTGGAAGGGCACGTTGTCCTTGCCGATGAAGTTGTAGATCTTCGCGCCGGGCCCCTCCCAGAACACCTTCCAGGCGTCGGCGTCGCCCGACCGCTGCGCCCACTCGATCGTCGCCGAGAGGTAACCGATCACCGCCTCGAACCAGACGTAGATGCGCTTGTCCTCGACGCCCGCGACCTGCGCCGGCAGGCCCTCGGGCACCGGGATGCCCCAAAGGATGTCGCGCGTGATGGCGCGGTCCTGCAGGCCCTCGCGCAGCATCCCCTGCGAGAAGTTCAGCACGTGCCGGCGCCAATGCTCCTTGCCCGACGCGAACCACTCCGCCAGCGGCTCCTCGAGCGCCGACAGCTTGAGGAAGTAGTGCTCGCTCTCGCGCAGCTCCGGCGTCGCGCCCGATGTCTTCGAGCGCGGATCGATCAGGTCGGTCGCGTCGAGCTGGCGGCCGCACTCGTCGCACTGGTCGCCGCGCGCTTGCTCGTAGGGGCAGTGCGGGCAGGTGCCCTCGACGTAGCGGTCGGGCAGGAAGCGCTGGTCCACCGGGTCGTAGAGCAGCGTCTGCGGGGCCGTGTAGAGATAGCCGTTGTCGAGCAGCCGCCGGAAGAGGTCCTGCGCGACGTGGGCATGGTTGTCCGTCCCGGTCGAGGTGAACACGTCCCAGTCGATGCCGATGCCCTCCCAGGTGCGCAGGAAGCCGGCGTGGTACTCGGCCACGACCTCCTCGGGCGAGCGCCCCTCGGCCTCGGCGCGGACCGTGATCGGCGTGCCGTGCACGTCGGAGCCGGAGACCATCGCGACGTGGTTGCCCTTCGCCCGGTGGTAGCGGGCGAAGATGTCGGCCGGCAGGTAGGCGCCGCCCAACTGTCCGTGATGCAGCGGCCCGTTGGCGTAGGGCCAAGCCACGCAGACCAACACGTTCTCGGTCATGTGGTGACTCTACCGGGGCCGGGGCCTAGGGGCGCGGGGGAACATTCCCACTTAAACAACGAAGCGGGCCGGAGCCCGCCTCGCAACGTGGTGCATATCGCCCCGAAAGGCTCAGCTTGTTGTTGGCGCCCGGAGGCACCGCCAACCATTCCCTGAGCCCGCAGGCTACACTCCGACACCCGGCCTCGTCAACGCTGAGTGAAGGTTGGGTGAAGGAGAGAGCGTCGGTGTTACGGCTCGGACTCGATTTAGGAACGAACAGTGTCGGTTGGGTGCTGTATCGCCTCGATGCGGGAGGTGAACCGGAGGCCTTGGTTGACGGTGGCGTGCTGATCCACTCCGACGGCCGCGACCCGCAGAGCCGCCAATCGAACGCCGCGGAGCGGCGCGAGAAGCGCGGCATGCGCCGCAACCGCGACCGGACGCTGCGCCGGCGTCGTCGCGTGGCCCGTCTCCTGCACCGGCACGACCTTCTCCCCACGGAGTCGGCCGAGCGCGCCCGCGTGCGGGAGCTTGATCCGATGCGCCTCCGTGCCGAAGCGCTCGACCGCCCGCTCGAACCACACGAGTTGGGACGCGCGCTGCTGTCGCTCTCGGATCGGCGGGGGTTCAAGAGCAACCGCCAGACCGACGGCGGCGAGGACGGCGCCATCCGGCAGGACACCAGCGAGCTGCGGCGGCGTATGGCGCAGTCGGGGGCCCGCACGCTGGGCGACTATCTCTGGCGGCGGCGCGCGCGGGGGGACACGATCCGCGCCCGGCTCGGCAACGGCCTCTACCCCGACCGCGCGATGGTGGAGCACGAGTTGGGCGAGATCCGAAGTGCGCAGGGCCCGCACCACCCGCAGGTCGGGGAGGACGACTGGGCCGAGATCATCACTACGCTGCTCCATCAGCGTCTACTCAAACCCGTGGAGCGGGGCCACTGCACGCTCATTCCGGAAGAGCCGAGAGCCCACAAGGCCTACCCGCTCTTTCAGCGTTTCCGCATCTGGCAGGAAGCGCTCAACCTTGAGGTCGCGCCGCCCGGCGATCCGTTTCGCCCGCTTGAGCGGGAGGAGCGCGAACGGGTCGTCGCGAAGCTGCTCGCCAGTCGGCAGCGCACCTTCGAGCAGATCGTCAAGGATGCCGCCCTTGCCGACGGCACGCGGGTCAACCTCCGCTCCGTCGCCCGCGACAAGCTCGACGGCGACCGGACCGCCGCCGTGTTGCGCGCGCGGAAGTGCTTTGGCGGAGCCTGGGACCGGCTGGACCTCGACCAGCAGCAGGAGATCGTCAAGCGGTTGATCGAGGCCGAGGACCACGACGCGCTGGTGGACTGGCTCTGCGACGAACACGGCCTCGGCGAGGAAGCCGCCGAGGCCGTCGCCTCGGCACGGCTGCCGCAAGGGACGGGCAATCTCTCAGCAGCCGCCATCGCGCTGGTGCTGCCGCACATGCGCGCTGGCAAGCGCTATCACGAGGCCGTGGAGGCCGCTGGGCTCGGCAGCCACTCCGACTTGCGCGGCAGCGGCGATCGTGAGCGCCTGCCCTACTACGGGGAGGTGCTGTGGCGTCAGGTCGCCGGCGGCAGGCCCGATGGCCGCACCGAGGTGGAGCGGTACGGTCGCATCGCCAACCCCACTGTCCACATCGCCCTTGGGCAGGTGCGCCGCCTTTTCAACGCCATCGCCGACCGCTACGGCAGGCCCGATGAGGTCGTCGTGGAGTTGGCGCGCGAACTGAAGCAGAGCGAGGAGCAGCGCTTCGACTACCAGCGCCGCCAGCGCGAAAACCGCGAGCGCAACGACGACCTGCGGGACTTGGCCGCCAAGGCGGGCCATCCAGACCCCTCCCCCGCCGACATGCGCAAGCTGCGCTTGTGGGCCGAGCAGGGCCCACCCGACGCGCGCGTCTGCCCATTCACCGGCGCCCCGCTCTCCATTGGCCGCGTGCTGTCTGATGAGACCGAGGTTGAACACCTCCTGCCGTTCAGCCGCAGTCTCGACAACAGCATGAACAACTGCGTGGTCGCCATGCAGTCGGCCAACCGCGAGAAGCGCAACCGCTCGCCCTTCGAGGCATGGGGGCACGACGCCGCACGCTACGACGCCATCCTCGCGCGGGTGCGTCTGCTGCCACCTGGCAAGCAATGGCGCTTCGAGGAGGAAGCGATGGAGCGCTGGGAGCGTGACGGCCGCTTCCTGGATCGGCAGTTGAATGAGAGCAGTTACCTGTCGCGGGTCGTCCGAGAGTACCTTGAGGTGGCGGTCGATCCTAACCGCATCTGGGTCACGCCGGGTCGCATGACGGCGATGCTGCGGCGCGGCTGGGGGCTCAACAGCATCCTCTCCGAGGCCAACGAGTGGAAGAATCGCGACGACCACCGGCACCACCTGATCGACGCCGCCGTGATCGGGATGACGTCCCGCTCACTGTTGAACCGGGTCGCCCGCGCAAGCGGGCGCGGCCAGGATCCTGCCGGGCGCATCATCAGGGGCGTGGAGCCGCCCTGGGAGGGCTTCCGCCAGGACGTTGGGGACACCGTCGAGCGCTGCGTGGTGCGTCACCGCCCCGACCACTTCCGCGCCTCCGGTGGCGCCACCAGCGGCAGCCTTCACAACGAGACCGCCTACGGGATCGTTTCCGGCCCCGACGCGAAGGGGATGGTGACGCTCGTCGAGACGAAGCCGCTCGATGCGTTTGATCGGCCCGAGAAGTTGACGACCATCCGCGACCGCGCGCTCCGCGCCGCGCTGCTCAACCTTTGGGAGCAGGTCGCCGCGGGGGACGGCTCGGCGAGCGAGAAGCAAGGCCGCTTCGTCGAGCGGGCGCTCCAGGAGCACGGCGTCCGTCGCGTCCGCGTGCTGTCGGTGGCCGGCGAGGAGGGTCTCGCCCTCATCCGCGACGAGGCGGGTCGCGTCCACAAGGCGTACAAGACCGACGGCAACGCCTATATGGATGTCTGGTTCCTACCCAATGGTAAGACGAGCGGAGAGACCGTCACCCGCTTCAATGCCCACCAGCCCGGTACCCACTCGCGAGTCAAGGCGGAGCACCCCACCGCGCGGAAGCTGATGCGCCTGCACATTAACGACATGATCGTCGTTGGCGAGGGCGATGGGCGGCGCATTCTGCGCGTGCAGTTCCTATCAGGTCAACAAATCACCGCGGTCGATCACAATGAGGGCGGCAACCTCCATCAGCGGGTACGGACCAAGGACCTCGCAGCGCGCTACGTCCCGCTGCGGGTCAGGGCGAGTCGGGCGATTGATGTGGGCCTGCGCAGGATCTCCGTCGATGTCCTCGGCAGCGTGCAGGACGGCGGCCCGTTCGGACCGGACGGACGTAGGCCAAGAAGAGACTAGTCGGTCAGGGAATGGTCGGCCGCCAAAACTGTAGGGTCGGACATCGGCCGCCTCCAGTTAGTTTAGTCGGTCAGGGAATGGTCGGCCACCAAAACGGCAACGCGCTCGGCTGGGAAGCGGACACCAGTTTAGTCGGTCAGGGAATGGTCGGCCGCCAAAACTCCCGCCAGAGGTCGCCGTTGACCGCAGCGAGTTTAGTCGGTCAGGGAACGGCCGGCCACCAAAACGCGAAGGCGAGCTACATGGGCGTCGAGGCAAGTTTAGTCGGCCAGGGAATGGTTGGCCGCCAAAACTACATCGACCGCAACACGGGCCTCGGCCTAGTTTAGGCGGTCAGGGAATGGTCGGCCGCCAAAACAAGGGCTGGGATAGCAGCATCGTTAGCTGCAGTTTAGTTGGTCAGGGAATGGTCGGCCGCCAAAACCACGAGGACAACACGTACCAGTTCTGCGAAGTTTAGGCGGTCAGGGAATGGTCGGCCACCAAAACGAAAAGAACTTCCCGCTGACGGCGCTGGCAAGTTTAGTCGGTCAGGGAATGGTTGGCCACCAAAACTAGCCCCCTGTTTTAGCGGCAACCCCCCGGTCGACCCCGTCCAACCCTCCATCCACACCCCCTTGACGAATAAGAACATATGATCTACTACTGAGCATCTGCTGAGGCGGAGCAGCTTCCGGGCCGGCGACGGCCCGACCACCCACCGTCACCGAGACCGCGCCCCTGCCGGGTAAGGGTTCGGGGACCGCCCAGCGGCCTGCTAGGCTCCCCGTGTCGTCGCAGACAAACCATCCGCAGCATGCGTTTCAGCCGGAGGTGGGTCTCCTGCCCCCTCGTGGCGTATGTGGCCTGTTGGTTTGTCTGCGACGCAACCCACTGACCCGGTTGCGAGGGGGCGCCTGCATGTCCGCGCATCGACGCCTCGTCGTGGCCGGCGCGGTGGCGCTGGTCCTGGCGCTCGCCCTGCTGCCGGGCGTCTCGCGGGCGCAGGGCGACGCTCCCCTCTCGAAGTGGATCCAACTGCTGTGGGACGCGGAGAGCGTCGATGCCGAGGCGGTCGCCGGGCACCACGCGCGGGAGCGCGACCTGCGCATCACGGCCATCGCGCAGTGGCATAACGGCGACCAGCGCTGGCTGCTGTGGCGCGCCGGCGCGCCGGCCTTCGTCAACGACTTCGCGCGGTTGGAGCGCGGCGCGATCTACTGGTTCCGCGCGACCTACATCGGGCCGGGCCCGCCGGCCTTCGACATCACGCCGGGGGCCGAGTCGGAGCCGGGGGTCGATGGGGGGATCGTCATCGCGCCGGAGCACAGCCGCGAGGGCTACGACCGGGGCCTCTTCCGCCACTGGATCGACGCCGACGGCGACGGCTGCGACACCCGACGGGAAGTGCTGATCCGCGACGCCGTGGAGGCCCCCGCGGTCGACGCGAACTGCAATCTCTCGGGCGGGCGATGGGTCAGCCTCTACGACGGGCAGGTTTTCACCGGCGGCGGTCGCGGCCTCGACATCGACCACATGGTCCCGCTCGCCGAGGCGTGGGAGTCGGGCGCGTGGGCCTGGTCGGCGGAGCGGCGGCAGGCGTTCGCCAACGATCTGGACAACCGCTTCGCCCTGCGCGCGGTGTCGGCCTCCTCGAACCGGTCCAAGGGGGCGCGCGACCCAGCCGAGTGGCTGCCGCCGGATGAGTCGTCGCACTGCCTCTACGCGACCTCCTGGCGGGATACCAAGGTCGCCTGGGGCTTGACGTTCGATCAGGCCGAGGCGGAGGCGTTGGCAGCCGCGCTGGCGACGTGCGGCGGCTGATTCTGGAAGTGAGTTCCCAGGTGCGGGACGCTAGACTGGGAGAACGCAGGAGGCAGAAGATGACGACGCCAACACGCCGGTCTCGCGAGGAAACGGCGCGTCTCGGAAAAGAGATCTACGAGCGCGACGTCCGCCACCTGGTTGAGGCGGACCACCATGGCAAGGTCGTCGCCATCGACGTCGATAGCGGGAGCTACGCCATCGGCGAGAACGCCATTGCCGCGTCGGACGGCTTGCGGGACCAGCGGCCGGCCGCCCAAGTCTGGCTGATGCGGGTGGGACATCGGGCCCTGTATCGCTTCGGGGGCAGCTCCTTGAGGAGGGCCAGGTGATCGAGGGCGTGGTGAGTGCCAACTACGAGGCTGTCATCACCCTCCCGTTGCGGGGCCCGACGGGGCGGACTCGTGAGGTGGAGGCGGTGGTCGACACGGGCTTCAACGGCTACCTGACGCTGCCGCCGATGCTCGTCGCGGACTTGGCGCTATCCGTCGTGGGCGACGGCGAGGCGGTCCTGGCCGACGGCAGCGAGGCTGCGTTCGATGTCTACGGCGTTACGGCCGTCTGGGACGGCGAGCTGAGATACGTCGAGACCGGGGCCGTTGGCGTGGACCCTCTGGTGGGCATGTCCTTGCTCGATAGCCACAGCCTGTACGTGGAGGTCGCCGACGGCGGGCGTGTCGTCATACAACCGACGGCGAGCCCGTAGCGTCCGCCACGAGGATCGGCGGGCCGAGACTCCTACCCCTCCCACAGCCGATAGACCTCCGACCGCCCCCAGCCCGACTGGGCCGCCACCTCCACCGCCGCCTCCCGGCGGCCTCGCCCCGCCGACTGCTCGGCCCGCAGCGCCGAGCGGACGTCGGCCTCGGACCAGCGCGATGTCGCGCCGGCCGGCGGCACGACGAGCAGCGTGAACTCGCCGCGCGGGAGCTGGCCGTCCGCCGCGAAGTGGGCGACGGCCTCGGCCGGGCTGCCGCGCCAGATCTCCTCGTGCAGCTTGGTCAGTTCGCGGCCGACGACGAGCGACGCGTCCGGCAGAACGGCCGCCAGGTCGGACAGTGCGGCGCCCACACGCCGCGGCGACTCGAAGGCCAGGCCGGGCTCGCCGGATTCCCCCAGTGACGCCAGCAGTGTGCGGCGTTCGCCCCGGCGGCGCGGCAGGAAGCCCAACAGCCGCACGGTGCGCGTGCGCACCCCCGCCACCGAGAGGAGCGCCGTCGCCGCCGACGGCCCCGGTATGGGCACCACCGGCGCCCCCGCCGCGACGGCCGCCGCCACCAAGTCCTGCCCCGGGTCCGAAAGACCCGGCGTGCCGGCGTCGCTGATCAGCGCGACCGACCGGCCGGCCCGCAGCGCCGCCAACAGCCGCCCCGCGCTGCGCGCCTTGTTGCGGTCGTTGTAGGCCACGGGCCGGGTCGTCAGGCCCAGGTGCGCGAGCAGCGGCCGGGCGTTGCGCGGGCTCTCGGCCGCGATGACGTCGGCCGCGCGCAGCACCGACGCCGCGCGGGCGCCCAGGTCGGCCAGGTTGCCGATCGGCGTCCCCACGACGTACAGCGTGCCGATCGCCGGCCCGTCCACCGCTGCCCTCCTTATTGTCTAGGGGTTCCGTCTCGTGGTTCGTCTGCAAAGTGGCCCGCTTGGCGGCGCTGCCGCGCAGACCATATACTCACTCCCACGAACGACCCCTCGCGGCCGGCCCCGGGCATCCCCGGCGGCGGGGCGGTCCTCCGGAGGCGCAGTGGCCCAGCCACTCGAGAGCCCCCCGGTCCAGCCTGTACACCCTACGTCAGCGCGGCCTCGTGCCGCGCTGATTGCGTTCCGGGCGCGCGCCGCGCGGCGTACGCCCGGAGCCACGCCCGCCCACCGAGTGACCGGCCGCCCCGCGCGGCCGGTTGCCGTTCGGGCCCATCCAGCCGACGCGTCCAGCCACGCCAGCGCCCAGCGGAGAGGGAGCAGCCATGTCTGAGATCCAGCGCAAGCAGTTGCGGCAGGCCTACGGCTACGACGACGTCGCCATCGTGCCGGGCGAGATCACGGTCAACCCGGAGCTGGTCGACATCTCCACGACCATCGCCGGTGTGCGCCTCGAGGCGCCCATCCTGGCCTCCGCGATGGACGCCGTGGTCGATCCGCACTTCGCGATCGAACTGGGCCGGCGCGGCGGGCTCGCCGTGCTCAACCTGGAGGGGCTGCAATGCCGCTTCGAGGACCCCGACGAGGTCCTCGCGCGCGTCGCCGCCAGCGACCAGGAGGGCGCGACCGCCATCCTGCAGGAGGCCTACACGACCCCCATCCGCGACGACCTCGTGGCGGCCCGCATCCAGCAGATCGTCGACGGCGGCGTGCCGGCGGCGGTCTCCGTCACGCCGCCCAACACGAAGCGCCTCGCGCCGGTCATCCGCGACGCCGGCGCCGATGTCCTCGTCGTCCAGTCGACCGTCACGACCGCCCGGCACGAGTCGCGCTCGCTGAAAGGCCTCATCCTGCGCGACCTCGTGGCCGAGCTGGGCATCCCCGTGCTGGTCGGCAACACGGTTGGCTATCGGGCCGCGCTGGAGTTGATGGAGGAGGGCATCGCCGGGCTGTTGGTCGGCGTGG
>CBDBNA010000015.1:0-365069 GCA_965207695.1 Dehalococcoidia bacterium
CACAGCACCGCCCAGGGATACCCGACCCCCGAGCAGAAGCAGGAGGTCACCTACGCCTACGACCCCGAGCGGGCGCGGGCCCTGCTGGCCGAGGCCGGCTACCCGGACGGCTTCGACATCCCCCTGTACTGGACGCCCGACTGGGGCGGCTCGTATATGTCGGACATGGTGCTGGCGGTCGCGCAGGATCTGAACGCGGTCGGCATCCGGGTGGAACCCATGTCGCTCGGCGCCGGCGACTACTTCTCCGACGCGTACACCCGCGGCGGGGACCAGGCCCCGCCGGGCCTCTTCTGGTTCTGGGGTAGCCCCAACCCCGATGTCGGACATCCGTGGGAGTGTTGCGCCGGGCCCCGAGGCTTCTTCAGCCTCGCGGTGCCCCCGGAACCCGACATGGACGAGATGTTCCTCGCGCAGAGGGTCGAGCAAGATCCCGAACGGCGCCTCGAGATGATCGCGGAATTCATCCTGGAGCACGCGCGCCGCGCGTACTACATCTACATCGTCGAGCCCCCGGACGGCGTCCTCAGCCGCAGCGACGTCAACTGGCCCAAGGGCGGCCGGCTGGGGCTGCTGAACTTCTACAGCACCTACTCCGCGCAGCGGCACATCTGACGCTCGCAACCTCACCCCGGTCCCCCTCTCCCTCTGAACCGACGGAGAGGGGGGACCGGAGGGGAACCCTTCGGGGCGCCACTGCGGGGCGTCTCGCGACTTTCGGAAAGGAAGACCCGATCATGGACATCACCGCTCTGCAAGCCTCCCCCGCCGCCGACGCCGCCGTCAGCGAGATCACCCGCTACGGCCTGCAGCAGAACGTCGTCGAGCTCGACGCCTACGGCTTCACCGTCATCCCGCCGGAGAAGACCGCGGCCGCGCCCGGCTTCGTGGAGCGCCTGCGCGACGCCATCCTGCGCACGCACGGCGCCCGCAACGATGATCCGATCGACGACTACCGCACGGCCGAGCTCAAGACGGGGCTCCGGAACAGTTGGTGGCTGCTCGAGGAGGACGAGGTCTTCGTCGAAGCCATGCTCAACCCGGTGGCCCTGGCGATCGCCCGCTGGATGTGCGGCCAGAGCGTGGTCATGACCGGCGCCACCTGGCTGCTCAAGGGGGGCAACAAGGCTCCCGGGCTCGGCAAGGACGACCAGACGAAGCCCCTCTACCTCCACAACGACTCCCGAGCCGTGCCGCCGCCCATGTCCCAGTACGCCCACTTCTGCAACACCTCCTGGGTGCTGAGCGACTACAGCAGTGAGGAGGACGGACCCACGGTCTACGTGCCGGGCAGCCACCTCTTCGGTCGCGCCCCCTTCCTCCACGAGGAGGACTTCACGCGGGAGGACAGCCCCTACCGCGCCGTGCCGCTGAGCGCGCGCGAGGGCTCCCTGGCCGTCTGGCACGGCGCGACCTGGCACGGCGCGCTGCCCCGCACCACGCCCGGCCTGCGCGTCACCCTGGTCCTGGCCTGGATGCGCTCGTACATGAAGCCGATCCAGGATTGGCGGGAGATCGGCCCGGAGATCCTCGACCGCCACCCCGAGCTGCCGCGCCTCTTGGGCCTCGAGCACCTCTACCCGTTCAAGTACGAGGAAGAGGCGGGGCGCGGCGAGGCACTCCAGGTCGCCGCCCGCGACCAGTTCGCGTAGGCGGCCGTCGCCGAACGCGCCCCTGTCGGATGCGCCCACCGGGATCGGAGCCGGTGAGACGTCGCAGGCGCCGGCGCGCCGCCGGTACACTTGCCACCGGCGCCCCGCCGTCGGCAGTCGGGCGGGCGCCCGGCACGGAGCCTGATGCAGTTCTGGAACTACTTCGCGATCCGGCTGATCCAGGCGTTCGTCGTCGTCTTCATCGTCGTGACGACCGTCTTCTTCGTCTCGCGCACCGTGGGCAACCCCGAGGCGACGATGCTGCCGCTTGAGGCGCGGGATGTCGACATCGAGGCGCTGAAGGAGACCCTGGGGCTGAACGACCCGCTGATCGTCCAGTACGGCATTTTCCTTGGGAACCTGGCGCAAGGCGACTTCGGAACCTCGTGGCGGGGCGGGGGCACGCCGGCGATCGGCGCGATCGGCGAGCGGGCGACGAACACGCTCAAGCTGGGGGCGGCGGGCGTCGTGTTCGCGATCGTGCTGGCGGTGCCGCTGGGCATCCTGGCGGCGCTGAAGCGGGGCACGGTCATCGACTGGCTGGCGCGCTTCGTGGCGGTGATCGGGCAGGCCACGCCCAGCTTCTGGCTGGGCCTGATGATGATCTTCTTCTTCGCCGTGCAGCTGGGCTGGTTCCCGACCGGCGGCGCCAAGGACGGCTTCCGCTCGTTGATCCTGCCGGCGCTGGCGCTGGGGCTGTTCGAGATGGTCGCGATCATGCGCCTGACGCGCTCGGGGATGATCGAGGTGCTGGACACCGACTTCATCCGCACGGCGCGGGCCAAGGGGCTGAGCGAGCGGGTCGTGATCGGGCGCCACGCCGTGCGGCACGCGCTGCTGCCGGTCGTGACGATGCTGGGCCTCTCGCTGGGCCGGCTGATCGGTGGCTCGGTGATCATCGAGATGGTCTTCGCCTGGCCGGGCATCGGCCGGCTGATCATCGACTCGATCCTGAAGAACGACTTCCCGATGGTGCAGGCGTCGATCATCGTGCTGGCGGCGTCGATCGCGCTGGTCAACCTGTTTGTCGACGTGTCGTACCGGCTGATCGACCCCCGCATCCGGGCGGGATCCGCCTGATGGCCGGCCAGACGGCGGGCCAAGCGGTGGCGGCGCCCCTGGCGCAGCGGCGCGGCGTCCGTTGGCGGCGCTGGCTGGGGCTGTCGGTGCCCGGTCTGATCGCGCTGGTGCTGCTCGTCGCGGGCATCGGAGCGGACTGGCTGGCCCCGCACGACCCGGAGTACATCAACCTGGGCGGGCGTCTGGAGCCGCCCATCTTCGTCGGCGGCACCTGGGACTACTTCCTGGGCACCGACGACGTGGGGCGCGACATCTTCAGCCGGCTGCTCTACGGCGCGCGCATCTCCTTGATCGTCGTGGGCATCGTGGTGCCGGGCGCGGCGCTGCTGGGCACGCTGGTGGGCCTGATCGCGGGCTGGGCGGGCGGTCTCACGGGCCAGTTGCTGATGCGCCTGGTCGACGTGCAACTGGCCATGCCGGCGATCCTCTTCGCGGTGCTGCTGGCGAGCCTGGTGGGGCCCAGCCTGCGCAACGTGATCATCATCCTGCTGATCTGGACCTGGCCCTCGTACGCGCGGCTGGTGCGGGCCGACGTGCTGTCGCTGAAGGAACGCGACTTCGTCACCGCCTCGCGCGCGACCGGGGCGGGGCCGGTCTGGATCATGCGCCGGCACCTGTTCCCGAACGTCGTCAACACCGTCGTGATCATCATGACGCTGGAGGTCGCGCTGGTGATCCTGGCCGAGGCGGCGCTGAGCTTCCTGACCGTGGGGGCGCCGCCGGGCACGCCGTCGTGGGGGGTGATGATCTCGGAGGGCCGCGACTTCATGAACGTCGCCTGGTGGCCGATCTGGCTGCCGGGCCTGGCCCTGCTGATCATTTCGCTGACCGGCAACCTGATGGGCGATTGGCTGCGGGACGCCCTCGATCCGCGCCTGCGCAACGTGCGCTGAGAACCTCACCCCCTGCCCCCCTCTCCATTGCGGAGCAATGGAGAGGGGGAACGTGCACGCGGTCGGTGGATCGCCCTCACCCTAACCCTCTCCCCAGGGAGAGGGGATCGGAGTCCTCCCTCTCCATCCAGAAGGATGGAGAGGGGGTTAGGGGGTGAGGTTCCGGCGGCCGCTAATCGAACTCCACCGTCGCGGAGCCGCGGGTCGTGCGATCGCCGGCGGGGTTGTGGATCTCGAGCTCCACATCGACGAGCTTCGCCCCGTCTTTTTCGTACTTCTTCGTGACGGCGCCGCTGAGCGTCATCAGCACGTCCTGCACGTCGGGCCGCCGGTGCGACACCTGCACGCGCCGCAGCGTCCAGCCGCCCTTGCCCAGCCAGTGGTCCACGTACTGCATGAAGTAGGCCTGCTTGACCGCCCCCGGGATGATCGGCGCGGGCAGGCCCATGTTCTTGGCCGCCTCGGGGTCGACGAACTGCGGGCCCCACAGCCAGCCCGCGCCGATGAACTGCAGGATCTTGAGGCGGGTGGGCATGCGCTCGTAGGCCGGGAGCGCGTCGCCCTCGCTGATCGCGTCGTAGGTGATCGTCGGCATGGTTACTCTCCTGCGTGCCGGCCCCGGAAATGGGCCATCGTGTGGCGCACGCGGGCCACTTCCGGCCCGACGTGCTCGTTCCCCGGCCGCCCCTCGATGCGCCGGTAGCTCCAGTCGATGTGGATGAAGAGCGAGTGTCCCACGCGCCCGCCGATGCGCTCCTGTAGGCCGGCGATGCGCTGCGCGATGTGCACCCGGTCGTCGAGGCGCAGCGGGCTGACGACGTGCAACTCCTCGGCGGCGATCAGCGTGTTCCAGGGGTCGATGCCGGGCGTCTCGATGCGCTGCGGGCGCGAGATGCTGTAGATCGCCCAGGGCGGCAGATCGTAGGCCCGGTCGTTCGACGCCAGGGCGGCCTCCAGGGCCGCGTCCCGCACGTCGAAGATGTCGGCCATGCGGCGCACGCCCTCCGCCTCGACCCGCGCGCGGCTGGGGTCCATCTCGCGGCCCACCGCGGCGGCCAGCTCGGGGGGGATCAGGCTCTCCTCGTCGGGCGCGTCGGCCGGCGTGGCGGCATCCTCGGTCATGGTCGTGTCCGTCATCGGCGCGTCACTCACCGGAGTGCTTGCCCGCGAAGTGCGCGCGGGTGCGGCGGGTCCGCGCGACGACCTCGCCGTGCTGGTTGGTGTACGACCACTCGTGGTGGACGAACAGCGAATGTCCCACCCGCCCGCCGATGCGCTCCTGCACGTCGGCCAGGCGCTGCACGACCGTCAGCCGGTCGCCGATCCGGATTGGGCCCAGGATGGTGAACTCGTCGGCCGCCTGCAGGCCGCGCAGCGGGGCGTCGGGCACCGGGTTCGGGCGCAGGCGGCCGTAGTGGGTCAGAATCGCCCAGGGCGGGACCTCCGTGCCGGCTTCGCCGCGCCTCAGGGCGGCGCGCAGTTCGGGGTCGTGGGCCTCCAGCGCCTCGGCCAGGCGGCGCACCAGGTCGGCGTCGATCTCGATCGTGAACTGGCCGGCCTCCTGGCCGATCGCCGCCTGCATCGCGGGCGTGACCATGCTGGCGTCGTCGGCCGGTCCGCCGGACGCTGCGTCGCTCACGGCAGGCTCCCGCGCGCGCTCACTCGCCCGAGTGCTTCTGTTTGAAGTGGGCCACGCTGCGCCGCGTCGTGGCGACGACGACGCCGTGCTGGTTCGTGTAGGTCCACTCGTGGTCCACGAACAGGGCGTGCCCCACGCGCCCTCCGATGCGCTCGTTGAAGCCGGCGACGCGCGGCACGACCGTCAGTTCGTCGCCCACCCGGATCGGGGCGAGCAGCGTCAACTCGTCGGCGGCCATCAGCCCGCGCGCGGGGGCGTCGGGGAGCGTCCGCTGCCGGTAGCGCCCGAAGTGCACGAACAGCGCCCAGCCCGGCACCTCCGGCGTGGCCTCGTCGCCCTCCAGCGCGGCGAGCAACTCGGGCTCGTCCAGCGCCTCCGCCATGCGCTGGACCAGCTCGCGCGTGATCGTCACCTGCACCGGATCGCCGGCCCGGCCGATCTCCGCCTCCATGGCGGGCGTGACCATGCTCTCGTCGTCGTCGTCGGCGGTTGCGTCTGCGTGGTCGCTCATCTGTCCTCCGGGGCGCGCGCCGGACTGCCGCCGACGGGGCGCCGGAGGCCAGTGTACCGGCGCCGCGCCGGAACCTCACACCCTAACCCCCTCTCCATTGCCGAGCAAAGGAGAGGACATCCGATCCCCTCTCCCCCTCGGGGGAGGGGGTTAGGGTGAGGGGGACCCGGGCGGTCGTTAGGGGGTGAGGCCGGGGGCGCCTCGCCGTCGTCAGTCCGCGCCGCGGAGGCGCGGGTCGAGGAGGTCGCGCAGGACGTCCCCCAGCAGGTTGAAGGCCAGCACCGTCAGCACGATGGTCACGCCCGGGAAGATCGCCGGCCAAGCATTCGTGGGCAGGAAGCGCTGCGAATCCTTGAGCATCGTCCCCCAGGAGGGGTCCGGGGGCTGCGTTCCCAGACCGAGGTAGGCGAGGCCGGCCTCCGCGATGATCGCGAAGCCGATGCCCAGCGAGGCCTGCACCAACACCGGCGCCAGCACGTTCGGCGTGACGTGGCGGAAGAGGATGCGCGCTGTGCCTGCCCCCATCGCCAGTGCCGCCAGGACGTAATCGTTCTCCTTCGCGGACAGCGTGCTCCCGCGGACGACACGCGCATACAGCGGGATGAACACCACCCCGATCGCGATCATCACATTGACGAGGCTCGACCCCAGCACGGCGATCACGACCAGCGCCAGGAGCAACGCGGGGTACGCGTACAGCGCGTCCATCAGGCGCATCATCGCCTCGTCCTTGCGTCCGCCGAGGTAGCCCGCGAGCAGTCCGTACGGGAGGCCGACGCCCACACCGATCCCCACTGAGATCAGGCCCACGAGCAGCGCCGTCCGCGCCCCGTGGACGATCCGCGAGTACGAGTCGCGGCCGATCTTGTCGGCCCCGAACCAGTGCTCCCAGGTGGGTCCCACGGAGGACGCCTCGGGGTCGATCGCGAGGGGGTCATGTGTCGAGGCGAAGCCCGGGAAGAGCGCGAAGAAGAGGACCACCACCACAATGACCAGGCTCACGACCCCCGCGGGCCGCCGCCGGAAGCGTCGGGCGAACTCCCGTTCCCGCGACCAGCGCCGCCTCGTGATTTGCAGCGGCAGGGCGTGCGTCTGTCGCTCAGGCATAGCGGATGCGCGGATCCAAGAACGCGTAGGACACGTCCACTACGAGGTTCGCCAGGGCGACGGTGGTGGCCAGCAGCAGTGCGATCGCCTGCACCGTGAGGACCTCACGCTGGAAGATCGAGTCGATCAGCAGTTTCCCCACGCCCGGCAACGCGAAGACGGTTTCGATGATGATGGCGCCGCCGACGATGGTGGAGACCTGTATCCCCAGCACGGTGACGACCGGGATGAGCGCGTTGCGGAAGGCGTGCCGCACGATCACGGTCCGCCCGCGCAATCCCTTGGCATAGGCGGTGCGCACGTAATCCTGACGCAGGACTTCTACCAAGGCGGCCCGCGTTTGGCGCGCCAGGATGGCCGACTGGAATACCCCGATGGCGACGGCCGGCAAGACGAGCGAGCGCAGGTTCTCGACGGGGTCATCGAGGAAGGGGGTGAAGCCGGTGGTTGGGAACCAGCCCAGTCGCACCGAGAAGAACAAGACCAGCATCAGCGCCAGCCAGAAATTCGGGATGGCGGCTCCGAGCACGGCGAAGATCGTCCCCCCGTAGTCGAATGGGGTGTTGGGGCGCGCCCCGGCGAGCAGCCCGATGGGGATCCCGATCATGACCGCGACGATCATCGCCAGGATGCCCAGTTCGAGCGTCACCTGCAGCCGTTTGCTGAGCAGCGTGCTGACGTCGTTCCCCGCCCGCAAGCTCTCTCCGAAGTCGCCCTGGATGGCGTTGCCGATCCAGTCCAGGTACCGCACCAGCACGGGCCGGTCGAGCCCCAACTGCTCGCGGATCGCCGCCACGGTGGTCGTATCCGCTTCCTCCCCGAGCACGGCGAGGACCGGGTCGCCGGGAAGCAGCGCGATCGCGAAGAACGTGATGGCCGAGATGAGGAGGATGACGGGAATCGTCGCCAGCAGCCGGCGGGCGATGTAGCTGGCCATCGTGCGCCTTCATGGGGGCTTTCGCCCCCCTCCCTTGTCCCGCCGCCCGAGTCTCGGCGGCGCGGACCCTCACCCTCACCCTCGCCCTCTCCCAGCGGGCTCCGATCCCCTCTCCCAGCGGGCGAGGGAACCGGAGCCCCCTCTCCATTGCTCCGCAATGGAGAGGGGGTGAGGGGGTGAGGCCGGCGGGCTACGTCGCCCAGCGGACGTCGTTCTGCCCGAAGTGCGCTTTTCCATCCCCAAAGAGCTCGTATTGCAGATCGGCATGGTGCGCGACGGTCTGGGCATGGTAAAAGACCTTGATGTGCCAGGACCGTGCCTCCATGAGCCGGTTCAGCTCGCGCATCGCCTCGATCCGGGGTTCGGTCTCGAACGTCTCGGCCACCTTCGTGAACTGCGCTTGAAGCTCCGGATCCTTGTCGGGCGGCAGGATATGGTCGTAGGGCGCGCCCGCGCCCCCGTTCCAGAAGATCTGCTGCCAGATATCGGCTCGCATCGACATGCCAGAGAACTGGCCTCCATCCGTCCCCTCGAAGAAACCCTGCCAGTAGTCGGGGGCGGGCCGCGGCTGGAGGTTCATCTTGATGCCGAACTCGGCGAGCTGGGCCTGGATGAACTCCGTCTCATTCAGGGTGACGGGGTCGTTGTGGACCGGCATGTCGAACTCGAAGCCGTCCGAGAGGCCACCGGCGTCCAGGTGCATACGCACGAGCTCCGGGTCGTACTCCCAGAAGGTCTCGTCCGGGTCGTGGTAGATGGTTGAGGGGCCCAGCCAGCCCCAGTGGTTCGGGGTATGCAGATTGTCGTAGACCACGTCGACGACCGCGTCGCGATCGAAGGCGGCGTTGAACGCGTGGCGGGCGTGCTCGTTGATCCAGGGCTCGTAGAGCGGCTGGAGCGCGAAGAAGCGATGACCGTTCGTGGGCTCGACTTGTACGGTGAGCCCCGCATCTTCCATCCGGCTGAAGTCTTCCGGGGCCGGGCTCCAGTGAATATCGTAATCGCCCGCGATGAGGCCGTTGGTTCCCTGCCCCGCCTCCACCCCCTGGAAATACGTGATCCGCTCCACGTTGGGGGCGTTTGGCAGCCAGTAGTTGCGGTTGGCGTCCACGATGAAGGGGCTATCGAGATCCTCCTCCACGAACGTGAAGGCGCCGGTCGCGCTGGGAGCATTCCGCGTCAGCGCCTCCGTGAAGTCATCGAAGACCGCCGGCGAGAGGAGCATGCCGGCGCGGTCACCGAGAATCCAGAGCAGCGGTGAGAACGGCCGGCTCATGTGGAAGGTCGCGGTCAGGCCATCGACCTCCTCGACCGTGTCGAGCGCGCCCAGGTCGCCGGCGATGCGCGAGACCTCCAGCGTCTTGCCACGCTCCATGTGCAGCCGCACCGACTCTGCCGAAAGGGGCGTACCGTCGTGGTACTGCACGTTGTCGCGCAGGTTGAAGATCACGGTGAGCTCGTCGGGGACTTCCCAGGACTGGGCCAGGCTGCGGGAGGGGTCTGGCGTCAGAGTGGTGTCGTAGCCGACGAGGTTGTCGTAGATCGACCAAAGCATCCAGTGATCGGCGCCGCTGGTGCCGGTCGTCCCTTCGGTTCCGCTGAAGTTCCCGAACCAGGGGAAGCGGATCTCGCCCGTCGGGACGTGGCCCATGGCCTCGTCCTCTTCCGCCGCCATGGCCGCGCTTTCGGCGGCCTCCTGGGCCGCGTCGGCGGCCTCTTGCGCGGCGGCGACGGCCGCGGCGGCGGTCTCGGCCGCGGCTTCGGCGGTCTCCTGGGCGGTGGCGGCGGCCTCGCCGGCGGCGGCGGACGCCTCGCCGGCGGCTTCCGCCGCAGCAGCGGCGGCCGCGGCGGCTTCGTCGATGGCGGCCTGGGCGGCGGCCGCGGTGGCGGTGCCGGCCTCGACCGCCGCAGCCGCGTCGCGGGCGGCCTGGGCGGCCGCTTCGGCCGCCTCCGAGGCGGCAGCAGCGACCGCGGCGGCAGCCTCGTCACCGGCGGCGGATGCAGCCTCGGCGGCCTGGGCGGCTGCGGCAGCCGCGGCTTCCGCGGCGGCGGCCGCGTTGGCGGCGTCCTCCGACTCGGCCGCCTCGGCGGCCAGGGCCGCGGCCGCATCGGCCGCGTCGGCCGCCTGTGAAGCGGCGGCGGAGGCCTCGGACGCGGCGGCAGCCGCCTCGGCGGCGGCGTCGGCGGCGGCCTCGGTCTCGGCGGCGCGCGCCTCGCCGGCGGCGACGGCCGCGGCAGCGGCCTCCTCCGCGGCCGCAGCGGCGCGTTCGGCCGCCGCGGTCCCGGCGTCGGCCGTGTCGTCGTCGCCGCAGCCGACCAAGGCGAGGCCGGCCGCGCCAACTCCGGCCTTGGCGCTGGCTCCCAACATCGTGCGACGGCTGATCTTTCGCTGTCGCAGGGTGCTCCAATAGTTGCTCATGGCGTCATCCTTTCCTGGATGCGGGCCGCCCCATCCCCCATGGATGGGGTCGTGTTCCGCGAGCGCCGACATTATGACGCCCAAGGGGGGGGGGGCGGTCAAGGTTTTAGGAAAGTTCTTTTTTCACATTGTGGATAATCGGGATGGAGACAACGTGCCCCCCCTCGCTAATTGGGAGTGGAGAGGGCGTCGCGGAAAAAAAATTTCGCACGCGGGTGGTGGGGCGGGCGGGCGCCCGAACCTCACCCCCTAACCCCCTCTCCATTGCACAGCAATGGAGAGGGGGGACCGGAAGAAAAACCGCCCAGGCGCCCGCTTTCGCGTTCCCCCTCTCCACCGTCCAGGTGGAGAGGGGGACAGGGGGTGAGGTTCGGGCGGTCGTTGCCCCTCACCCTAGCCCTCTCCCCAGGGAGAGGGGACCGGAGCCCCCTCTCCATCGTCGTGATGGAGCGAGGGACAGGGGATGAGGTCGGGACGATCGGTGTGAGCCGGCCCTACTCCGGGATCACCAGCCCCGACGGACGCTGCCGGCCCCCGCCCGCGCGCTGGATCAACTCCTGGCGGATGAACGGGTTGGCCTGCCGCTCGAAGGCGATGGTGGTCTCCTGCATGTGGCCGGGCAGGACGGTGGTCTCGTCGGGCAGCGTCAGCAGCCGGTCGACGATGCTCGACATCTCCTGCTCGTAGCTGCCGCCCGGCATGTCCGTGCGGCCGATGCTGCCCCGGAACAGCGTGTCGCCGCTGAACAGCAGCTGGTCGGCGTAGTAGCAGACGCTGCCCGCGGTGTGCCCCGGCGTGTGGATCGCCTGCAGGGCGATGCCCTCCACCTCGACCTGCTCGCCGTCCGTCACGAAGTGGTCGGGCTCGGGCACCGGGTCCGCCTCGAGGCCGAAGCGCCGCGCGTGCTCCACGGCCGCGCGCGCCAGTTCCAGGTCGTCGCGGTGGAGCAGGAAGCGCGCGCCCGTCTTGGCCTGGATGCCGCGCACGCCCAGGATGTGGTCGAGATGGGCGTGGGAGTTGGCGATCAGCTTGATCGTCACGCCCATCTCGTCGGACATGTGCAGGATCTCGTCGGGCTCCTCGCCCGGGTCGATGCAGATCGCTTCGCGCGTGCGCCGGTTGCCGATCACCCAGCAGTTCTCCTGGAAGATGCCCACCAGCATCCCCCGCACCTCGATCTCGGTGACCTCGGGGGCATCGCCGGGGGCGTCGTGCTGCCGCGGATCGGGGTCGTCGCTCATGCTGGGGTCTCCTCGTCGCCGCGCAGGATGCGGTCGATCTCCTCCAGCGCGTCGCTGCTGCGCAGCGGGCCGCCCGCCTCGCCGAGGGCGGGCCGCACGGGCTCGTCCGCCGGGCCCGCGGCGGCCTCCAGCTTGCGCACGTACTCCTGCATCTCGCTGTTGTCCTTGAGCGCCTCGGCGACCTGCGCCTCGTAGCGCCGCGCGCGCCGGTCGAGGTCGGCGAGGTCCAGCCCCAGGCCGTAGATCTCGCTCAGCTTGCCCAGCAGCGCCTGCGTCGCGCGCGGGTTCTGGCCGCCGCTCACGTAGTGGGGCACGCTGGCCCACAGGCTGACGTGCGCCAGGTCGCGCTGGCGGCAGAGCTCGCCGATCGCGCCCACGATGCCCGTCGGCCCCTGATACGACGATTGCTCGAAGCCCAGCTCCAGCATGCGCGACGCCGGGTGCGCGCCGCCGCTCAGCGGGACCGGCCGGGTGTGGGGCGTGTCGGCAAGCAGCCCCCCGATCGTGACGATCTCCACCACCCCCATCTCCGACGCCACCTCGGCCACGTGGGCCGAGAAGTCCTTCCAGCGCAGGTTCGGCTCGGTCCCAAGCCCCAGGATGAAGTCGCGATCGGCGGTTTGGAAGCGGGCGGGCGTGAAGTCGGTCAGGGGCCAGCGGATCTCGCGCGTCTGCCCGTCGCGCATGCGCACGTGCGGGCGCTCCTCGGTGAACACGAAGAAGCCGTCCGGGTCGATCTCCGCCAGCCGCTCAGTCCGCGCCTGCTGGCGCAGATAGCGGATCGCGCCCGAGGCCGACTCCGCCGCGTCGTTCCAGCCCTTGAAGGCGATCAGCAGCACGGGCTCGTGCAGTTCGGGGCGGTAGTGGAAGCGGAGCGCGCTCATGGGGGCAGGATAGCCCCTCCCTCCCTCGGCGCCCGCACGGTTGCGCGAGGCGGCCCGATCAGCGGCCCGACTAGAAGTCCGTGACCAGCTCCGCCGGCAGATGGCGCACGTCGTTGAGGCGATGCAGGGCGGTGTGCTGGGGCGCCCCCTCGGGGTGCCGTCCCAGCGGCCAGCGTTCGATCTCGGTGATCGAGGCGTTGTGGATCTCGACGTCCGCCAGCCAGTCGTCGTGCGGCATCTGGCCGTAGGCCCAGCGCATCGCCGCCGCGATCGTGCCGCCGTGCGTGAACACCGCGACCGTCTCGGTCGCGCCGTCCGCCGCCGCCAGCCCGCTCTCGACGATCTCCGACAGCGCCGCCGACACCCGCTCCTGGAAGCCCGCCAGCGTTTCGCCGCGTTCGGAGTGGCGGTGGTGCGGCTGCCACAGTCGCAGGTAGCGCTGCTCCTGGATGATCTCCGCGATCGAGACTTCGGATTCGTCGCCCATCTCGATCTCGCCCAGACGATCGTCGATATCGAGTTCGTGGCCCAGCCGTTGGGCGCTGACCTCGGCGGTCTGTCGCGCCCGCGCGTAGTGGCTGCTCACGAGCCGTGTCACGTCGCGGGCGGCCAGCCCCTCGGCGATGTGCGACGCCTGCTCGAGGCCGCGCGCCGTCAGCGCCACCGTGGGGCCGTAGACGAGGCCGGGCCCGCCCGCCTGCCCGTGGCGGATCAGCAGCAGCCGTACCGACGGCCTGCCGTCGGGCATCGCTGGGACGCCGCTAGGCCGGCACGGTGACCGGCGCGGCCTCCCGCCAGCCGTCGATGTCCTGGCCGTAGTAGCGGCCCAGGATCAGCATCGCGATCTTCTGCTTCGCGGGGCCGATGCCCGGCACGGTGCCGATGCGCTTCATCACCGTCGCGGCGTCGGGCTGGTCCTTCCAGATGTTCTCCGCGGCGCCCCCGAAATCCTCGACGACGACGCGGCAGGCGTCCTGCACGCGCTTGCCCATGTTCTTGGGGTAGCGATGAATCGCCGGCGACTCGCGCATGACGGCCAGGAAGTCCTCCTGGGGCATGGCGGCGATCTTGTGCACGTCGAGGTGGCCCAGGCGGCGCTGGAGTTCGTACGGCCCCGAGAACGCCTTCTCCATCGTGATCTGCTGGTCGAGCACCAGCCCGATCAATAGGGCGTTCGAGTCGCGGCCCAAGAGGCGATTGGCCTCGTCGTTGCCGGTGAACGGCGGCGTCGGCACGCCGCCCTCGTTGAAGACCGGTGCGATGTCCAGGTACTTGTTGGGGTCGCCCACGCTGCATTCCTCCGCTCGCTGACCGCCGGGCTGGTCGCGATGCTATCACGGCCCGCCCGACGCGCAGCGGGGCCGCCGTCGCTCGCGCCGACTCTCAGCGGGCGGGGAAGGTGAACACGACCGACTCCGCCGTCGGCGTCCCCGGCAGCGGCTCCTCCCCCTCGATGAGCACGACGGCGAAGCCCTGCATATCGGCGTCCGGCTGGGCGTCGATCCGCATGATCGCGCTGCCGTCGGCGGCAACGCGGAACACGCGGTCGGGCAGCGTGGTTCCGTCGCTCAGGATGCGGAAGAGCTGGTAGGACGTGCCCGGCGGCGACGGCTGCGTCTGCCGGAACAGCAGGCTGACGGGCGAGCCCTCGAAGTGCGTCACGAACACCCAGCCGCCGGGCGCGTCCGAGACCTGCGTCTGCAGGGGCAGCCAGCGCCCGTCGGGGACCGGCTCCGGCTCGGTGAGCCAGAGCAGTCCGACGACCAGCGCCGTCGCGGCGAAGATCGCCGCCAGCGTGTGCGGCAGCCGCCGGCGCCATCCGGCCATCGACTGGCGCGCATGCGCCCACAGCTGCTCCCGGCTGCGGCGCTGACGGGCGGCGGTCATGATCCGCCCCTCCAGCGCGATGGACGGCCAAGCGCTGTCGTCGGGCGCCAGCGACAGCACCGCGGCTGTTTCCATCAGTTCCTGGAGTTCCGCCTGCCCCTCGCCCCAGGCCGCGACCGTCTCTCGCACGGCGTTCGCCTCCTCCGGCAGGAGCGCACCGAGGGCGTAGGCGGCGAACAGATCCCGCGCCTCGTCGCGGCTTAATTTCAGCGTCATGGCCGGGCCGCTCCTCCCGACCGCGCGCCGCCGTCGTCGGCGGCCTCGTCGGGTGCGCGGGCCTTCTGCCCCGCCGGATCATCCAACTGCGTGCGCAGCCGGTGCAGCGCCATGCGCATCCGCGACGTGACCTGCGCCTCGGGGATCGCCAGGACCTCCGCGATCTCGCGGTGGGTCTGCCCTTCGAAGTAGGAGAGCGTGAGCACCTCACTCTGCTCGCGTGGGAGTTGCAGGAAGATCTCCCGCACGGCCCGGCGATCGCGGACCCCCGGATCGACCCCCGCCACGGGAGCGAGCCAGCGCGCCACGTCGTGCACCGGGTCGCCCCGGCCGTGGGCCTTCTTGCCGCGCAGCCGGTTGGCGCAGAGTTCGCGCACGATGCGCCCCAGCCAGGTCGGCAGATCGGCCTTGCCCGGGTGCAGCCGGCTCGCGTCTTGCCAGACGCGGAGGAACGCCTCCTGCAGCACGCTCTCGGCCTGGTCCTCCCGGCCCAGCATGCGGACGGCCAGCGCGAAGGCCGGCCGGCGCTGCGCGCGGTAGATCTCGCGTAGCGCCTCATCGTCCCCGTTGGCCACCCGCTGCAGCAGCGACCACGCTTGGCGCCGGGCACCGAGCCCGTCCCCGGGCGGGTCGCCCGTCGACTGGGATGCGCGTGGAAGACTCGACACGTGCTGTTCCCCTTCCCCGGCCCAGAATCGACCCTATACCCGCGGCGCGCCGCGGGGTGCGATGCGACGCTCGGCGACGGTCGCGCCGCGCGCTCACCGACAGATCGTGGGGGAGAGCGGGGAGCGAAGGCAAGCGGCTCGCCAGCGGCGGCGGCGCGTCCTACAGTAAGAGAGTGACGGTGGTCTGAGAGCAGTTCGTGTCGGAGAGGCAACCCCAGCGACCCCTGTTCGGCGCTGACTCGCGTTCTGGGTCGCGTTTGCGTTGGTTCCTCGCCGCGGTCGCGGTCGCCGTGGCGGCGGCCGCGGCGGCGGTCATTTTCCACGAGGACGCAGTCGCGCCGGCCCCCGCCGATCCCGTCGCCGCCGACCCCACCCCCGCCACGTCCGCCGCCGCCGTTGCCGCGGCGACCCCCGCCACGCCGGAGGACGTCGTCGAACCCGCCGAGCCGGCGGAGGAGGCCGAGTCGGCCGTCGCTCAGAGCGGCGCCGATGACGCCGACACGACCGAGACGGCCCCGGCGTCGGATGAGACGACCGAGGAGACCCCAGACCCGGCCGCCACGGAGACCGTGGCCGCCCAGCCCTCCGACGCCTCTGCCGAGGACCCCGACGCCGCCAGCGACGCCACCGCCGCTCCCGACGATGCGCAGCCGCCCCCGGCCGCCGCAGCGGCGCCCGCGCCCGAGGATCCCCCCGCCCCCATCCCGCCGGCGGTCTCGGTCACGCCCGCCGCGGTGAAGCAGGGGCAGGCGACGCTGGTCGTGCTGTCCGGTGACGTGGAGGCGGACGGCGCATTCGTCTCCATCGACGGCTACACGGGCGAGATGGTGTTCGAGGAGGGCGTGGGCTGGGTCGGCTTCGTGCCCATCACACGGCTGGCCAACCCCCGCCTGTACCACGTGGTCGTGGACGTGTTCAACGAGGGATCGTATTCGAGGACGTTCGTGAGCGAACTCCTGGTGGAGAGCGTCCCCGGGGTGATCGACGAGATCGTCCTCGACCCGGACAACGCCGCCTTGCTCGCGCCCGAGCTGGTCGCGATCGACAACGAGACGCGCTTCGAGCAGTACACGCAGCCCACCGGGCCGCGGATGTGGTCGGGCCCCTGGCGGCTGCCCGTCGTGGGCGAGCCCAGCGGGGACTTCGGGGTGATGCGCTCCTACAACGGCGGCCCCGTGCGCGACTGGCATCACGGCTACGACATCAGCGCCGATGCCGGCACGGTCATCGTGGCGCCGGCGCGCGGCCGTGTGGTCTTCGCCACCGACCTGCCGGTGCACGGGTCGGGCGTGATCCTCGACCACGGCGCGGGCGTCTACAGCGGCTACTGGCACATGTCGGAGATCCAGGCGGAGGTGGGCCAACTCGTGAATCCCGGCGACCCACTGGGCCTCGTGGGCTCGACCGGTGTCAGCACGGGGCCGCACCTGCACTGGGAGGTCATCGTGCAGGGAACCGACGTGGACCCGATTCAATGGACCGAGACGGTCTTCTCGTCCTAACCCGGCGATCGGCGGGCGCCGACCGGCCGTCCCGCGTCGGTGGCGCCCCGGTACACTGAGCGACCATGCCGGCCGACCCGGGCGCCGCGCCCATCGTTCCCCCAGACGCCTCCTACGACACGTCGCTCGCCGCGCTGGGCCTGGCGGGCGAACCGGTGGTCCTGCGCGACGGCCCCGACGCCCTCGTCGTGCGCGACCCGGCGGCGGGACGGGTGCTGCACCTGCCCAAACACGCCGCGGCCGCCGCGGCCCACGCCCGTCGGGTGCAGATCATGCCCTACCTGCGCGGCCATCTCTCCCCCGCGATCCCGCTGCCGCAACCGCGCCCCGCGGCGGGCGTCTCACCGGGGACGGTGGATGCCGCCTGGCTGCCCGGGCGCCCGCTCACGCGTGGCGCGATCGACGAGCGCAGCGAGGCCCGTCTGGCGCGCTCCCTGGGCCGCTTCCTGGCCGAACTGCACGGCTATCCCGCCGAACGTGCGCAAGCCCTGGGGGCGCCCGGCCCCCGCGACCGGCGGGAGTTCCTGGAGGGCCTGCGCGATCGCAGCCTGCGCGCGCTGCGCCCGCAATTGGGCGCGTCCCGGACCACTCGCCTGCGACGCTGGTGGCGAACCTACCTCGCGGAAGACGCCGCCCCGTTCGATCCCGCGCCCACGCACGGCCAGATCGCGCCGGAGCACCTCCTGCTCGACGAGGAGGGGCACGATCTGCACGCCGTGCTCGGCTGGAGCGGCTTGACGGTCGCCGACCCGGCCCTGGACCTCGCCGCCGTCGCGCCGCACTACGGGACAGACTTCGCCTGGCTGGTCATGGAGGCGTACCGGGCCGAGGGCGGCGCCGTCGACGCGGGCGTCCTGCGGCGGGTGCGCCGGCAGGCGGGGGTGCTGCCGTTCCTGGCCTGGGACCGATCGCGCGCGCCGGGCGACCCGGCCCCGACCGCCGCGACGGCTGCGCTCGTCGAGCAACTGCGGGACGTCTCCGGAGCGACGGGCTAGTACCCCTCGACGGGGAGCCCCTGGGCGTTGCGCAGGCTTAGAACCTGGCCCAGGTGCACGTTGCCGTGCGCGAGCACCGCCTGCCCGATGAGCTGGATCATGGATTGCCGGCGGCCCTTCCCAACGTGGACCGAGCCCCGCAGCGCCAGTCCGTCGACGGTCTCCAGGAAGGGGCGCACGCTCTCGGTCAGATCCTCGGCGTACTGCGCCAGCTCGGCGGCGCCCGGCACGCGCAGGGCGTGCGCCTCCCGCGGGTCCATCCCTGTCCCCTGCGCGGCCTTGGGCAGCCCCCAGCGCACGTTGAGCGCCTGCTGCAGCCAGACCGTCGTCTTGCGCTCCTGGCAGAGGTAGTTGAGGACGTTGTCCTCCGTCCGCAGCACGTGCCAGGCGAGGAAGCCGATGTGGTTCGAGTCGGCGGTGGGACGGTAGGCGAGTTGCTCGTCGCTGAGACCCGCCAGCGCCGCGATGTAACGGTTGTTGAGGTCCGTCACGAAGTGCGCGAGGAAGTCGTTGATGTTCGCGGTCATCCGTCGGATGCCTTCATGCGGGCGGTCGCTTCCGGGCGGCGGCCCCGCGCGCGGGACCATGGCGAGCGCCCGGCAGGATATTCCCCAACGGCCGCGGCTGTACAGCCCACGCGCCCTCGCCCCCGCTAGCCGTGCGCCGGCGCCGGGAACACGACGATGGGCCCCTCGACCCGCAGGCGCACCGTGTCGCCCACGGCGTGCGTCGCATCGAAGTCCAGGCGCGCGTGCACGAGGGCGCCGCCGGACAGGCGCAGCGCGATCACCTGGTCGTGGCCGTAGTAGGTGTGCTCGATGACCTGCGCCGCCACCCAGCCCCCGTCGTCCGGCGGATCGGGCGCCGTCGCTGCGACCACGCGGACGGTCTCGGGCCGCAGCATCGCTTCGACACGGTCGCTGTCGCCGATCTCCCCGACCGTCGCGATGGCGCCCAGATCGGTTGTCACGACGCCGTTGGCCGCGTGGCCGGGCAGGAAGTCGGCGTCGCCAACGAACTCCGCGACCGCCCGCGTCGCCGGGCGCCGGTAGATCTCCGCCGCCGTGCCCAGTTGCGCGACGCGGCCCTCCCACATCACGCCCACGCGATCGGCGAGGCTGAAGGCCTCCTCCTGGTCGTGCGTGACGAAGACCGCGGCCGCGCCCGCCCGCTTCAGGATCGCCCGCACCTCGGCCCGCACCGACGCGCGCAGCCGCGTGTCGAGGTTCGAGAAGGGCTCGTCGAGCAGGATCAACTCGGGCCGCGGGGCCAGGGCGCGCGCCAGCGCGACGCGCTGCGCCTCGCCGCCCGAGAGTTCGTGCGGATAGCGATCGGCCATGTCGTCCAGCGAGACCAGCGCCAGCGCCTCACGCACGCGGTCGTCGGCGGGAGCGGGGGCGTAGGGCACGTAGCGCCCCGCCAGGCGGGAGAGCCTCGCGCCCAGGCCGCCGGCCCGCCCGGCCGGGGCGTCGAGGCCGTACCGCACGTTCGCGCCGACGGTCAGGTGTGGGAACAGCGCGTAGTCCTGGAAGACCATGCCGACCCGCCGCCCCTCTGGCGGCAGCGACAGGCGCTCGTCGACGACCGTGTGGCCGCCGATGCGCACGGCGCCGGCGTCGGCCCGCTCGAACCCCGCGATGAGGCGCAGCGTCGTCGTCTTGCCGCAGCCGCTGGGTCCCAGCAGCGCCAGGATCTCGCCCGGACGGACGTCGAAGCTGACGTCGTGCACGGCCTCCACGCCCCCGAAGGACTTGCGCAGGCCCCGGCAATCGAGCGCGGGTGTGGCGGTATCAGTCACGTAGCCCCCGCTCACGGATCAGGATCAGCGCCATGGGCAGCGCCGCCACGGCGATCAGCAGCAGTCCCGGGGCCGAGGCGCGGGCGAAGAAGGCCTCCTCCGCTTGCAGCCAGACCTGGGTGGCGAGCGTGTCGAACTCGATGGGGGCGAGCAGCAGCGTGGCCGGGAGCTCCTTCATCGTGGTCAGGAAGACCAGCGCGAAGCCGCTCACCATGCCCGGCACGATCAGCGGCAGCGTCACCGTCGTCAGGACGGATCCGCGGGGGCGGCCGAGGCCGCGCGCCGCCTCCTCGATGCTCGGCCGGACCCGCACGAGCGAGGCCCGCAGCGGTCCGATCGACTGCGGCAGGAACAGCACCAGGTAGGCGAAGATCAGCAGCGTCCAGCTTTGGTAGAGGCCCGGCACGACGTTCAGCGCGAAGAACACCACCGACAGCGCCACGACGATCCCCGGTAGTGCGAAGCCCACGTAGCTCACCCGCTCGACCGCCCCAGCGACCGGCCCGCGCTTGCGGACGGCCACGATCGCGACGGGCAGCGCCGCCGCCACGGCGATGCCCGCCGCCGCGGCCGACACCCACAGGGAGCGCCAGGCCCCCGCCCACAGGTCGCGGATGGGCTCATCGTTCTGCAGGCCGCGGATGAGCCAGTCGAGCAGCGCCGCCATCGGCGTGACCAGCGCGGCGAGCATCAGCACGACCAGGAAGGCGAGCGCCACCCAGCGCCAGCGGCCGAGCCGGATCCGGCGCGGCGTGCGGGGCGTCGCGGCTCCGCTCGCGTAGTAGCGCCCGCGCGATCGCGTGACCGCCTCCATGACCAGGATCAGCCCCACCAGGGCCACCAACTCCAGGCCAAGGACGGCCGCCGCCGAGCGATCGAAGCTGCTCTGCATCTGCACGAAGATCGCCCGCGTGAAGGTGTCGAAGCGCAGGATCGAGACCGCCCCGAAGTCGCTGACGACGTAGAGCGCGACCAGCAGCGACCCCGCCGCCAGCGGCACGCGCAGCTGCGGCACGACCACCCGGAAGAACGTCCGCCAGGCGCCCACGCCGAGCGCGCGCGAGGCCTCCTCCATCGACGGGTCCACGCCGCGCATCCCGGCCAGGAGAGTGAGCAGGAGATAGGGGTAGCTGAACAGCGTCAGCGCCAGGAAGGCGCCCTCGAAGCCGGTGATCTGGGGCACGCTCTCGACGCCCAGCGGCCCCAGGACGCTCTGCAGCGTGCCCCGCGGACCCATCGCCGCGATGTAGGCGAGCGCGCCGACGAACGTCGGGAAGACGAGCGGCAGCACCGACAGCACCAGCCAGAGGCGGCGCAGCGGGAGGTCGCTGCGCACGACCAGCCACGCGATCGGCAGCGAGATCGCGATCGAGGCGCCGGTGACGCTGACGGCCAGCAGGACCGTGTTGCGCAGCAGGCGCCAGGTGGAGTCGCGGAGCAGGTCGTTCCAGGCGTCGGCATCGGCGCCGGCCGCCCGCACGATCAGGTAGATGAGCGGGAGCGCCATCGCCCCGGCGACGACGAGTGCCGCGATCCACACGATCGACGCGGATCGGCGCGGGGCACGCGTCGAGAGGGGACGGGGCACGTTGGCGATCAGCGACACGGGGGCTCCCACAGGCGTGCGCCGGCGCGCGCCGGCCCCCGGATGTTAACCGCCGCTAAGGTCTGCGGGTAGCGGGCCTATGCGATTCGCCGGCCCGCGCGGGTGGAGGACTACCAGGACGACTTGCGAATGCCCGGCAGCAGTCCCTGCGAGGCCATCTCGCGGAAGGTGATCCGCGAGAGCCCGAACTTGCGCATGTAGCCGCGCGACCGCCCGGTGACCTCGCAGCGGCTCTTGAGCCGCGTGGGGCTGCTGTTGCGGGGCAGCTTCTGCAGCGCCACCTGGGCGTCCCAGCGCGCCTGCGGATCGTCGACCGACTCGCGCAGTTTGACCTTCAGCGCCGCGCGCTGGTCCTTGTAGTGGTCGTGCATTGCGCGGCGCTTCTGATCGCGCGCGAGTTGGCTCTTCTTCGCCATGAGTGCTCCGTGCGCCGGCCGCGGTCGGCGGCGCGTGCCAATTCAGACTAGGGGGCGGTCTCGGCCAGGGGCAAGCAACGGGGCCGCATCGCCGCCTGTGGGATCCGATCTGGCCGCCGGCGCTCCGGAGTCTCGCCCCGGTGACAGGTCGGGGAATGCGAAACCCCCGGCGCGATAGCCGGGGGTTTCTGTGTGCGGGGGGATTGTGGCCCCCTGCTCGGACGCGAGCGCGGTCCACTCATGGAACGGCAAGCATCCAGCCTCTGAAGCGCCCTGATGCTAGCACGAGCCGCTCACCCCGCCGCCTGCGAGTTCCCGCCCCGCTTCTTGATGCTACGGCCCTGCTTCGCCTCCAGCCGGCCGATGGCGCGGCCCTTGCTGAGATCGGGATCCCGGACGAGCCCGTAGATCTCGCGGCCTTCGTGGTCCTTGGGCAGATGCTCGGTGATCGGAAGACCTTCCGCATCGCAGAAGAGCAGTCAATGGCAGTACTTCCACTTCTGCATCTCCTCGCAAGGGCAAATCCAGAAGTTCGACTCCTCCACTTCCTTCTGCTTGTCCTCGTAGAAGTTGCAGGGGCAGAGCGGTTTGCCCAGCTCGTCGATGTGCTTGGCCAGCCCGATCACCAGGAACTCGGTGATCTCGCGCTGGGGGTGCAGGAACGAGCCGCTCTTCTCGGCGAACTTCGTGGCGAACTTCCACATCTTGTCGATGTTCTTCGCCGAGGCCTGCATGCGGTCGTCGTCGGTGACGTCGTCGACCGGTTGCGGCGTGGGGGTGGGGCCGGAGGGTGGCTCGCTGGGCATGGCGGGGCTAGGGCTCGTCTCCGCGGGTCCGCCGCAGGTACTCCTCGAGGTCCTCGATCAGCCCCTCGGCCGAGGGCAGTTCCGCGGGCGGCGCCGCGGCAGGCGCCTCCTGCACCGACTCCTCCAGCTGCCTGACGTAGCCGCGGAGGTCGTCGCTCTCCTCCATCGCCGCCCCCACCCGCTCGTCGAAGCGGTGCTCCTCGCGGCGCAGGCGCTCGTAGTCGATCGAGAGGCCGCTAATCTCCGCCAGACGCTCCAGCAGCGCCCGCGCCCCGAGCGGGTTGGCGATGCCCGGCAGGTAGTGCGGCACCGCCGCCCAGAGGCTGACCCCGCCCACCGATCGCCGGCGGCAGGAGTCGTGGAAGACGCCCACGATGCCGGTTGGGCCCTCGTACCGCGACGGGCGCATCTGGAAGCGGTCGGCCAGGTCGGGCCGGTTCGCCGAGCCGCTGACGCCGATCGGCTGCGTGTGCGGCACGCCCGCCGCGACGGCCCCCAGCGTCACGACGAGGTGCACGTCCATGGTTCGGATCAGGGCGTGGAAGGCGTCCATGTAGCGCTGCCAGCGGAAGTTCGGCTCGATCCCCACCGCCAGGATCAGATCGTGGTCGCGGGAGGGGAGCCGTACGGCGTAGAAGTCGGTGCTGGGCCAGACGATCTCCCGCTCGCCGTGGCGGTATCGGGCCAGCGGGCGGGCCTCGGTGAAGTCGTAGAACTCCTCCGGGTCGATGCTGGCGAAGGGCTCGCCGCTCATCGTCGCGGCGAGGTAGCGCGCCGCCGTCGAGGCCGACTCGCCGGCGTCGTTCCAGCCCGCCCAGGCGACGACCAAGTGCGGCTGCCGCAGCGCCGGCTTCGATTCGAATTGGAGTTCGGGATGCTCGCCCACGCTGTCAGTGTAGCGGCCGGACGGCTCCGCGCCGGGCTGGGGTTGCCAGGGGCGCCGCGCGCGTGTTCCCCTGGCGGCATGTCCACCTCCGCCCTGCGCCCGAGCGGGGCCGCCGCCGAGGCCGATTGGGCCCGCCGCGTCGCGGCGAACCGCGAGCAGGCGGAGCGCCTGCGGGAGGAACTCCCCGGCGACGACTTCTACGCGCCGGTCGCCTCGTACTTCCGGGCCGACCCCATGCGGCGCGACGATCCCACGCTCAACGCGCTGCTCGAGCTGGCCCGGCGGGGCGACACCTGGCTCGACGTCGGCGCCGGCGGGGGCCGCTTCAGCCTGGGGATCGCGCGGGCGGTGCGGCGCGTGATCGCCGTCGAACCGAGCCCCAGCATGCGCGCCGTCTTCACGCACACGATCGCCGATTTCCGCGATCCCGAGGGCGGCCGCATCGCCAACACGGAGCTGCGCGCCGAGCGCTGGCCGCCCGCCTCGATGTCGGAGTACGCGGCCGATGTCGCTCTCATCTCGCACGTGGGCTACGACGTCGAGGCGATCGGCCCGTTCCTGGACGCGCTCGAGGCGGCGGCCTCGCGCGCCTGCGTGGCCGTGCTCATGGACCGCCCGCCGCCGTCGGCGTTCTCCGCGCTGTGGCCCGCCGTGCATGGGGAGCCGCAGGCCGAGTTGCCCGGCCTCGTGGAGTTCCTGACCCTGCTGCTGGCCCGCGGCGCCCTGCCCGAGATGCGCGTCGCGGCGACGGAAGACTGGCGCTTCGACTCCCCCGCGGAGGCCGAGACGGTCGCGCTGCGGCGGCTCTGGCTGTCGCCGGAGGGTCCCAAGGCCGCGCGCCTGCACGACGCCCTGTCGCGCACGCTCCTGCGCGACGGGGACGGCGTGCGGCTGCCCCATCGCAGCCGCGTGGGCCTCGTCAGCTGGACGCCGCCCGATGCCGCCGGGAGCGGCTAGCGCGCCTCGTCCACCGCACGCAGGAAGACGCCGCGGTAGCCGTCGTTCTGCCGCATCGCCTCTTCCCACTGGGCGTCGGTGAGCGACGCACGCAGTGCGATCATCTGCTGGGCGTCGTCGCCGACCGGCCAGCGCGTCGGCAGCGGCTGCTCCAGCTCCACGATGTCCGCCAGCGCCACCGCGACCGCACGCGAGCCGGGCCGCGACGCGGCGCGCTCCCGGAACGCCGCCAGCGCCTTGTCGACCACGGGCTGCATGCGGCTCCTGCCCTCCCGCACGACCTGCGTCACGTCGAGCGACGTGGTCTGCCAGTCCGAGGCGAACATACCGGGCTCCATGATGGTGACCTGCACGCCCGCCGCCGCGACCTCGAGCCGCAACGCCTCCGACATCGCCTCGACGGCGTGCTTGGAGGCCGCGTAGAGGCCGAGCAGGGGGCCGGAGATGCGACCGGCCAGCGAGGAGACGTTGACGATCTTCCCGCTGCCGTGCGCGCGCATGCCCGGCAGGACCGCCCGCACGACCCGGATCTGCCCGACGACGTTCGTGTCGAACTCGCGCAGGACCTCGTCGTCCTGCAACTCCTCGACGGGGCCGTAGAGGCCGTAGCCGGCGTTATTGAACACGGCGTCGATGTGGCCGTACGTCCGCTCGGCCAGGGCCACGGCGGCATCGACGCTGGCGTGGTCCGTCACGTCGCAGGATGTGACGGTGATGCGGTCGCTGTGCGCGCCCGCCCCAGCCAGGAGGCCGGGACCGTCGCGGTCGGGGTTGCGCATCGTCGCGACGACGCGATGCCCGCGCTGCACGAGCTCCAGCGTCGCCGCCTCGCCGAAGCCGCGCGACGCGCCCGTGACGAACACCACCTGATCCTGCAACACCATCGCGGTCCTCCCTCCGGGCGGAAATGCGGGGCCGGGAAAGCGAAGGGCGCGGGCCCTTCGGCCCGCGCCCTTGCCTATGTTCGACGATCGGGCGCTAGACCTTGAGCGCGTCGGCCACGTCCGCCAAGCCCAGCGACTCGAGCTTGTCGCGGCTGGGCGTGCAGTCGTCGGTATCCCACTCGCAGGCCTTGAGGAAATCGGTCTCCATCAACTCCGTGTCGAGCTGGACGCCCTCCAACGGGCCGACGGTCTGCGCGGTGCCCTCTTGGCCGGTGAGGCGCCCGGGGACGTAGCGCGCCCGCGGGTTGTTGCCCTCCCGGACCTCGAAGGCCATGCGCAGGTTGGCGATCCGCTCCCCCGCCTGCTGCAGCTCGTCGCCGGTCATCTCCCAGCCGGTGACCTTGTTGATCCACTCCGGGAAGCGCTCCGTGGGGGCCGTCATCATGATGAACTGGCACATCCCCGTCGCGTTCACGACGTGCATGTACTCGCTGGCGCCCTTGTGGTGCTCGCCGCGGTTGGCGTAGTCCTGGAAGTCCTTGGGCGCGCGCGGGTACTCGGGGCCGCCGTAGCGGCTGTTGCCCTCGTACTGCGTGTGCCGGGCGGGCGTCGGGTCCAGCTTGTAGGTCGTGTGGTACTCCGGCTGCAGCTTGGGGTCGTGCATCGGCAGTTCCTGTCCGCCGATGTGGACCGCGTAGGCCTCGGTGCCGTTGCCGAGCTTCTCCGCGGCGACCTTGACGCCGTCGGCCAGCACGTCGCCGAAGCCCTCGCGATTGCCGATCTTGTGCAGCAGCGCCATGGCGGCGTCGTCGCCACCCCAGCGCAACTCCAGGCCGTCCGTGTCCTCCTTGGTGATGAGGCCGTTCTCGAAGCACTCGATCGCGAAGGAGATCGTGCAGCCGGCGCCGATCGTGTCGAGGCCGTACTCGTTGCAGACGTGGTTGGCGTGGATCAAGAAGTCGAGGTCGTTGATCAGGTTCATCGTCCCGAACGAGGCCATCGTCTCGTACTCGGGCCGGTGGGTGAGGCGCGGGTACGGGTACTTGGGGTTGGTCGACTCGACGCTCTCGGCGCCGCAGGCCAGCGGGCAGTGCCAGCAGGCGTAGTGGCGCACCATCTTCTCGTTGACGACGGGCCCTTGCAGGCCGTCGACGTCGCCGAAGACCTCGATGCCCACGCCGCCCCAGTTGCGCACCGGCGAGTCGCCGCTGTGCGCCGACCCGGCCGTGATGCCGGTCGTGCCGAAGGTGCGGAAGAAGTCCCGCAGGGGCGCGGCGAAGTTGTCGAGCGAGTCCTTCATCAGGCCCCGCGCGTCCTTGTCGTGCTGCTGGATCATCTTCCGCGTCGACTTGACTACCACCGCCTTTACCCGCTTCGAGCCCATCACCGCGCCGACGCCGGAGCGCGCCGCCAGGCGGCCGTGCTCGTTGCAGATGCCGGCCAGGTAGGAGAGGTTCTCGCCCGACTGGCCGATCAGCGCCACGGAGGTCTTCTTGCCGTACTCCTCCTTGAACTTCTTCTCGGCGCTGATCGCGTCCATGCCCCAGTAGTCCGAGGCGTCGTGGATGCTGACCGCGTCGTCGTCGATGAGGATGTAGACGGGGTTGTCGGACTGCCCGTAGAGCAGGATGCCGTCCCAGCCGGCGAACTTCAGGTAGGGCCCGAAGTCCCCGCCGCAGTTGGCGTCGCCCCAGCCCCCGGTCGAGGGGCTCTTGCAGACCGCCTGGAAGCGGTTGCCGAAGATGGGCGTACCGGTCATCACGCCGGGCATCAGGCCCAGGACGTTCTCGGGCCCCATCGGGTCCGCCCCCTGGGGGATGCGGTCGAAGAGCAGGCGCGCGCCCAGGCCGTAGCCGCCCAGGTAGTCCTTGTACATCTGCTCGGGGATGTCCTCCGGCGTGATCTCCCCGTTGTCGAGGTTCACGTTGAGGATCTTGCCGTTGTAGGCCAGTTCTTCCGGCATGGGCGACGGTCCTTTCCGCCGGCCGCAGCCGGCTGTGCGAGGTCCGCTCCGGGGGCGGCCTCGCGTCTGTGGTCTGGGTGCCGCGATTATCCCAGGCGGAACGCCTGCGGCTCAATATGCCCGGTGGAGCATAACGCTCCGCCCCTTAGACGCGAACCCATTCGTGCCGCTCAGTCCGCTTGCGCGAGCGCGCCCAGGAGCTCCAGCGTCCGCGCCCGGTCGCGGGCGGCGTCGTCGCCGGTATCGACGATGTCCGCCAGCAGTTCGTCGACGCCGAAGCCGGGCAACGCGCGCACCCGGTCCGCGACGGCGTTCTCGTCGCCGGAGACGATCAGCGCGTCGGCCATGGTGTCGGTGAAGACCTTGCCGGGCGCGTCCTCGAGGCCGGCGTCGAGCATCATCTGGCGGTAGAACGGCAGGCGCTGGTAGTTGCCGAACTGCTGCGCGGCCGCGGCGCGCACCGCCGCCCGATCCTCCGACACCACCACCGGCACGTGCGCGACGAGCGGCGGCCGCTCCCGCCCGGCGGCCTCCGCGCCGGCCGCGATCGCGGGCGCGGCTTGGTCGCGCAGGAAGGGCAGCGGCGACATCCAGGAGATCGCGCCGTCGGTCAACTCGCCGGCGATCCGGTAGGCGCGGGGCCGTAGCGCCGCGATCAGGATCGGCACCGGCGCGGGGGGACCGATTCGCGCCCGCGCGGTGAGCTGCTCGCCGGCGACGTCGACGGCGCCCTCGTGCAGCAGCGCGCGCAGGATGCCGAGGTACTCGCGCAGGTGCGCCAGCGGGCGCTCGAAGCCGAGCCCGAACATGCCCTCGATGACCGGCCGGTGACTGGGCCCGATGCCGAGGCGGAGCCGTCCCGGCGCCAACTGCTCCAGCGCCAGCGCCTGCGACGCCATCACGATCGGGTGGCGCGGGTAGGTGGGCACGATGCTCGTCCCGAAGCCGATCGTCGTCTCGTCCGCCGCCCGCCCGAAGACCACGAACGGGTCGGGGGCCGGCCCGCCCACCGTGCTCCAGACCATGTCCAGGCCGGCCGCGTCGGCGGCGCGGGTGCGGTCCAGCATCACATTGGCTTCGCGGAAGCCGAGGTGCAGGCCAATCGGGAGGTCGCGCATGGTGATCTCGCTTTCGTTCGCGGACGCGTCCGCTAGCCGTTGTCGAAGCCCGAGGTTAGCGGACGATCGGTGCGCTGACCGGCAGCGCCGTTGGGGCCGAAGTCGTTCACGGTGCTGGCGAGCTGGTCGGGCTCCGGCGGGACGGGCGCCTGGAAGCGCTGCCCCGGCCCGGAATCGACGTGCAGGGTCTGCGTGGGGAAGGCGAACTCGACGCGCAACCGCTCCGCCAGCCGCACGATGTCCAGATTGAGGACGTGCCGGACCCGCATCTCGTCGTTCCAGTTGGGCGCGTCGATGAAGCAGTACAGCATCACGTCGAGCGTGGACGGCCCGAACTCCTTGAACTCGACGATGTAGAAGTCGGTCCGCATGCTCGGGTTGGCGCGGATGATCGCCCGCAGGCCCTCGACGAAGGCCTGCATCTGCTCCGGGGTCGTGGCGTAGGAGAGCCCCAGCGTCGTCGAGTAGCGGCGCCAGCGGCGCGCGCCCATGTTGTCGACGTTGGTGTCGGTGAAGGTGTAGTTGGGCACCGTGACGATGGAGTTGTAGAAGGTGCGCACGCGCGTGGATCGCAGCCCCACCTCCTCCACGGTCCCCTCCACCCCGCCGACGACGATCCAGTCGCCGATCTGGAAGGGCTTATCCGCGAAGACCGTGACGCCGCCGAAGAAATTCTTGACCGTGTCCTGCGCCGCCAGGGCCACGCCCAGCCCCAGCAGCCCGACACCGGCGAACAGAGCGGCCACGTTGACGCCCAGATTGGACAGCACGAACAGCCCGCCCAACGCGAGCACCCCGACCCGCAGGCTGGTGCGGATGATCGGCACCAGCTGGTCGTCCATTTTGGTGTCGGTCTGTGCGGCGCGCTTGCGCAGCACCGCGGTGAAGATGTCGACGCCGCGGAAGCCCAGGAGGACGAGCGCCGCGGCGCCGATCAGCGACCCGACGCGCGAGACCACATCCTCCACGTCGGCGGGGAAGTCCAGGACGGGGAAGCCGGCCAGGACCACCGCCGCGACGCCGAGCCAAAGGATCGGCAGGCTCAAGCGTCGCCGTTCGCGGTCCCAGAACTCCCGCTTCCCCGCATCCGCGATGCGGCGGCGCAGCACGATGCCGAGCCCGCGCGTCAGGATCAGTTGCCACAGCACGACGATGCCCAGCAGCACGCCGATGCCGATGTACTGCTGGACCTCGATGCCCAGGAAGGTTTGCTCGTGCCAGGAGGCCAGCACGGGCCATCCGCCGGCGACGGGATCCATCGTCGCGCGTCCCTTGCCCAGCCGTCGACCCGATCAGCGCAAGCGTAGGACGAATCCCCGAACCCGCCAAGACAGGTGAACAATTTTGACGCTGCGATCGCGCGCTTCCCGCGTGAGTCGCGGAGACGGGAGGGGCCGCGGTCAGTGCACGGCCGTGTCCTGGCCGGCCCAGAACGGCTTGCGGAGCTCCGTTTTGAGGATCTTGCCGGGCCCCGACTTGGGCAGCGGCTCGGTGTGGAAGTCCACCGACTTGGGACACTTGTAGCCCGCGATCTTGCCGTGGCAGAACGACACGAGGTCCGCCTCGGTCGCCGTCTCGCCGGGGCGCAGCACGACGATGGCGTGCACGGCCTCGCCCCACCGCTCGCTGGGGATGCCGATCACCGCCGCCTCGAGCACGGCCGGGTGCTCGTACAGCGCGTTCTCCACCTCCGTCGTGAAGACGTTCTCGCCGCCGCTGATGATCATGTCCTTGGCGCGGTCGACGATGTAGACGAACCCGTCCGCATCCATCCGGGCGATGTCGCCGGTGTGCATCCAGCCGTCGCGCAGGGCCTCGGCGGTCTCCTGCGGGCGCTTCCAGTAGCCCGCCATGATGTTCGGCCCCCGCGCGATGATCTCCCCCACGGCCCCGGGCGGCACATCCGCCCCGGCGGCGTCGACGATGCGCAGCCGTACGCCCATGACCTCGCGCCCGCAGGATGCCAGCCGCTCGATGCCCTCGGGCGTGTCGTAGTCGATCCACTCCGGGCGCTGCGCGGTGAGCACCGGCGCGGTTTCCGTCATGCCGTAGGCCTGGCAGAGCACCGGCCCGAAGATGTCCCGCGCGGCCTGGATGCGGTCCACGGCCATGGGGGAAGCCCCGAACAGGATCAGCCGCAGCGATGAGACGTCGTAGTCGCGCACCTGGGGGTGATTGACGACGAAGTTGATCATCGTGGGCACGAGGATCGTGGTGGTCACGCCCTCCGCTTGCACCGCCTCCAGGAAGCCGTCCGGCGTGAAGCCGGGCACGCAGACCTGCGTCGCGCCCGCCATCGTCATCACGTAGCAGGCCCAGGCGTCGGCGAGGTGGAACAGCGGCGCGACGTGCAGCCAGACATCGTCCTCGCCGACGGGGAACGTCATCTGGACGTGCTCCGCGTTGGAGACGACGTTGCGCTGCGTCAGCATCACGCCTTTGGGGCGTCCCGTCGTGCCGCCGGTGTAGCAGAGGTTGATGAGGTCGTCCTCGGCCCAGTCGCGGGCGGCCGCGCCGAGCGGCGCGCTGCCCTCGATCAGCGACTCATACGTGTGGTCGCCGGCCGGCGCCGGGTCGTCGAGCACGATGACGTGGCGCAGGTCGGGCAGCTGGTCGCGGAACTCCGCCAGCAGCGGCAAGTACTCCGGCCCCACCAGCAGGGCGCGCACGTCGCCGTCGCGGATGATGAACGCCAGCTCTTCCCCGGCCAGGCGGATGTTGAGCGGCGCGAGCGGCATGCCCGCGTAGTGCGCCGCGAAGTACGTCTCGTAGTAGCGGTGCGAGTTGTTGGCCAGGATCGCGATGTGCGCGCCCACCGGCAGCCCCAGGCCCAGCAGGCCCGCCGCCAGGCGGCGGATACGCTGCCCGGCCTCCGCGTAGGTGTAGCGCGTTTCGCCGTCGACGATGGCCAGGCGCCCACCGTAGAGGCGCTCGGCCCGCTCCAGGATGTCGCCCACCAAGATCGGCTGCATGACGTTCCCTCCGCAGGCGCGGCGTCGAGTTTGGCGCCGATCGCCGAGGCTGCCGTTCGGACTCAGCAGGCGGTTGGATCGTGGCTGAATCCGGCCCGCTTGTGCTCGCCGTCGCAGAAGGGCTTGCTGGCCGAGTGGCCGCAGCGGCACAGCGCGACCTTGCTGCCCTGCGGCAACGCGATCACCGCGCCGCTGGCGTCCGTCAGTTGCAATCCGCTCGCGTCCAGCAAGTACGGCCCGTTCGTGTTGACTCTGATCTCCGGCATCCGCTTCTCCATCCGCCCGGAGACACCGCCGGGCTTCCCCCGCCCGGCCGCGCGCCCCGGTGTGGCGCGCTCAGCATATCGCCGAGCCTCACTGTGGGGGACCCGCCCCTCAGCCGCCGTCCGCCTCGACGGCCGGCAGCCCGGCCAGCCGGCGGGCCTCCGCCAGCAGCGCCTCCAGCTCCGCGATCTCCCCCTCGAGGGTCAGGTGGTCCTCGTCCCGCCCCACGACGTACCAGCGGACGTTTCCCATCGTCTCCACCCGGCGCACGTCGCTCACCTCGGCCCAGGCCAGCGCCTGCCGCGTCTCGCCCTGATGCAGCGCCTCGATGCGCTCCACATCCAGCACGATGAGCGTGGGCGTGCGCCGCCAAGTCAGCGCCACGAGGGGTAGCATCACGCCCGTCACGGCCAGGAAGAAGAGGCCGATCCCCAGTAACTCCGCCGCGCCGGCGATCGGCCAGGCGATCAGCGCCAGCAGCGATGCCAGCGCCGGGAAGACGAAGGTCGCGTTGTTGTACCAGCCGCCCTCGTAGCCGTGGGCGCGAATCGCCCCGGGTCGGGCGTGCAGCGCGGCGGCGTCACGCGGGCGCAGCGGCCCGGCGACGATGGGATCGGACCCCGGCGCCGGGCCGCTCTCGCCGCACGGTTCCGCGTCGGGCACGGGAAGATCGAGCAGCGCCTACACGCGCTCCAGGATCCCGGACGCGGAGGTGATCCCGCACGTCGCGGGACTCTCCTCGACGTTCAGCGCCTTGACGACGCCGTCGTCCACGAACATCGCGAAGCGGCGCGTGCGGAAGCCCATCCCGACCACGCTCAGGTCGACGCCCAGGTCGAGCGCGCGGGTGATGTCACCGTTGCCGTCGGCGAGCATCGTGATGTGCTCGGCGCCGTGTGCGGCGTTCCAGGCATCCAGCACGGAGATGTCGTTGGTCGACATGCAGATGACCGTGTCGACGCCCTTCTCCGTCAGCGCCGCCTGGTTCTCGGCGAAGCTCGGCAGGTGCTGGTTCGTGCAGGTGCCGGTGTAGGCGCCGGGCACGCCGAACACGACCGCCTTCTTGCCCGCGACGAGCCCGGCAAGCGTCGTGGCACTCGGCTTGCCGTCTTGCATGGTCATCCCGGAGGCGTCCGCGGGGACGGTGTCTCCTTCTGCGATCGGCATGGATGCGTCCTTTCAAGTCTCGCGCGATGCGGGCGCGCGGCTGCGAGTTGAGGGGTCGAACCGGACGCCGCGGCGGCCGCGATTCCGGCCGACGCCGCCCCGGTCCGCCGACAGCATAGCCGGGGCGGGCGAACGCGCACGGAAGTGCGCCCGGCGCCACACTCGCGGGCGCGGCGCGGCGCCGTCCCGAGCGCCGGGCGGGCCGGCGCGGGCGTAGCATCGAAGGCATGGACCTCGCCGAGCTGGTGTTGCTGGCGGACCGGGTCGGGATCGTCGCCTTCGCGATCGCGGGGGTGGCGGTGGGCGTGCGCCGGCGCATGGACCTGTTCGGGCTGCTGGCGATCGGCATGCTGGCGGCCATCGGCGGTGGCGCCGTGCGCGACGTGCTCCTCGGCGATCTGCCCCGCGCCCTGACGCGGACCGACTACCTGGCGTTCGCGGCCGGGGCCGCCGTGCTGGCCATCGTCGCGGCGGGGCTCGGCTGGCGCTGGCCCGACCGGCTGCTGGCCCTGGCCGACGCGATCGGCACCGGCGCGTTCGCGGTCGCCGGCGCGCTGCTGGCGCGGGAGGCCGGCCTCGACTGGCCGGCCGCGGTGGTGCTGGCGATCCTGACGGCCACGGGCGGCGCCGTCCTGCGCGACGTGCTGGCCAACCGCATCCCGATCGCGTTCCGCACCGACTTGAACGCCACCGCTGCGGGGGTCGGCGGGCTCGTCGCGTTCTTCGTCGCGGGCGAGGACGAGGCGGTGGCGGCCGCCGCCGGCGCCGGCCTGACGGCGGTCCTCAGCCTCGCGGGCTACGCCGGGCTCATCCGGCTGCCGCGCATGGGATCGGGCGCAAGCGGTCCCGATTGAGCGTCGGTCGGCGCGTTATGCCCGCAGGCGGCGCACGGCCATCACGCCGCCCACGCCCACCAGCACGCTGATCGCGAAGATCAGCACCGGGACCGAGCGGGCGCCGGCCCGGTCGAGCAGGCCGCCGCTGCCGGCCTCCGGCAAACGAGGGCTGTCGGGGGCGGCGGCGGGTTCTTCGTCATCGATGGCATCGGTGGCGGCCTCATCAGCGGCGCTCTCGTCGGGCGTGGCGTCGTCGGCGGCGTCCGTCGGCGCGTCCTCCGCGGGCGGCGAGGTGAGGTTCAGGCCGACCGGCGTGGACAGGCCCGATTGCACTTCGAACGCGGCGCTTGGGAGCGAACCGTTGATCGTGAAGACCACGCTGTCCGCGTCGTCCGGGTGGACGTCGAGGCTCCAACTGCCGACGGAGATCGTGGCCTGCGCGACGCCGACGCCGTCGGCGCTCCGCGCGGTGACCACGGAGCCATCCGGCGCCGGCGCCCCGTCGAGCGTCGCGCCGCTGCCCGCGTCGGCGGAGCCCCAGAACTTGTGCGGGGGAGACGGCGGCGCCTGCGCGAAGGCGCTCGCCACGATGGCGACCGTCAGCGCCGCCAAGGCGAGCACGAGCGCCAGGGCGCTCATCGGCGTCAGCACGCGCCATGGAGATCGTCCGGCCATGATCGCCGGACTCCGTTCCGAGTCATCCCGCGCCCGCCGGGCGCCCCTGCCGGGGCCTCGGCCCCGACACTGTGCGTGAGCGGGGAACGGCGCGCAACGCGCGCCGGCGTGCGTTTACGGCGGCGTTACGGTCCGCTACAGGATCTGGCTGAGGAACAGCTTGGTACGCTCCTCGCGCGGGTTCTCGAAGAAGTGCTCCGGCGTGCCCTGCTCGACCAGCGCGCCCTCGTCGAAGAAGACCAGCCGGTCGGCGACCTCGCGCGCGAAGCCCATCTCGTGCGTCACGACGAGCATCGTCATGCCGGACTCGGCGAGCTCCCGCATCACGTCCAGCACTTCCTTGATCATCTCTGGGTCGAGGGCCGAGGTCGGCTCGTCGAAGAGCATGATCTTGGGCTGCATGGCCAGGGCGCGCGCGATCGCCACCCGCTGCTGCTGCCCGCCCGAGAGCTGCGCGGGGTACTTCTCCGCCTGCTCGGGGATGCCCACCCGCTCCAGCAGCTCCATCGCCAGCTGATTGGCCTCCTGCTTCGGCAGGCGCCGCACCTTCTGCGGCCCCAGGGTGATGTTGCTCATCACCGACAGGTGCGGGAACAGGTTGAACTGCTGGAAGACCATCCCCACCTCGGAGCGGATGGTCTGCATGTTGCGGACGTCCTCGTTGAGCTCGATCCCGTCGATCACGATCCGGCCCGCGTCGTGTTCCTCCAGCCGGTTGAGGCAGCGGATGAACGTCGATTTGCCCGACCCGGAGGGCCCCAGGATGACGACGATCTCGTGCTCCTTGACCGACAGCGAGACCTCGTCGAGGGCCTGAAAGTCGCCGAACCATTTCGAGACGCCCTCGGCGGTGATGATGTCCGGCGCGCCCGCGAGGCGGCCCTGGCGCCCGCTCTCGCCGTTCGCGGCGGCGGCCGGCGATTCACTCGACTCGGTGGTCATGCTGCACCCCTTCGCTGCGATCCTAGCGCTCGCCCACACCCTGGGCGCGCTCCACGCGCTGCGACACGCGCGACATCATGAAGGCCACGATCCAGAAGCCGACCGCCACGAAGACGTAGGCCTCGATGCGGTCGTCGATGAACTCCATCTGGGCGATGGCGGAGTCGGCGTTCCCCTTGAACTCGCGCAGCGTGAGGATCACGGTGACCAGCGTCGTGTCCTTCCAGATCGCGATCGCCTGCCCCACCATCGGGGGGATCGAGATCCGCAGCGCCTGCGGCAGGATGATGAGTTGCATCGATTGGGCCTGGTTGAGCCCGACGGCGTGGGCGGCCTCGTACTGGCCGCGCGGGAGCGCCTGCAGGCCGCCGCGGATGTACTCGGCCATGTAGGCGCCCGTGAAGACGGCCAGCACGACCATCGTGCGGACGATGAGGTCGCCGCCGATCACGTCGTCGAGGATGAACAGCGCGACGAACAGCCAGCCCAGCAGCGGGGCGCCGCGCACGACTTCGATGTAGGCCGTGCAGGTCCAGGAGATGACGCGCATCGAGGAGGCGCGGCCGAGCGCGAGCGGGATCGCGACGATGAGGCCGCCCACGATGCCGACCGGGGCCAGGATGAGGTTGAGGACGAAGCCGTCGAGCTGTCGCATGCTGGCGCCGCCGCCGACCATCAGGATGATCATGACGATCGGGAGGGAGAGCGCCAGCAGGCCGCCGACGACGCGCTGCTGCAGCCGCCGCCTGGGTCCCAGTTCGCGCGGGATGCGCACCGCGACGGCGTACGCCGCGTAGAGCAGCCCGATCGCCATCAGGAACCAGATCGTCGACCAGATCTGCGCGCCGCCGTGCGCCATCAGGAAGATCGTGAAGGCCGCCGCCAGCGCGATGAACAGGTGGTCCTTGCGGCCGAGACTCGACCAGGTGCCGTAGGCCAGCCCGATCAGGATGAAGACGAAGCCGATCCCCGTCCACAGGCGCCATTCGCCGTCGTGCGGGAAGCTGCCGGCGAACAGCAGCCAGCGGTTGTCGGTGACCACCTGCCAGTTGGCGTCGAAGAAGACGAACCAGATGATGCCGGCCAGGAGCACGCCGCAGACGGCGCCGCTGACCAGCGTCAGCAGCGTGCCGCCCTTCGAGGGGAACAGGTTGCGGCGCACCCACTCGCGCGCCCGGACCGAGCGCGGCCGGCGCGCCCGCTGGCGGTGCGGGGGCAGCACGATGCGGCGCTGCTGTGCGGCGGGCATCTGAGCCATGCGCAGCCCTCCCTACACCTGGTGCGCCGTCACGCGCGCGTTGAAGTAGTTCATCACGGCGGAGATCAGGAACGAGATGATCATGTACGTGATGATGATCACGAAGAACATCTCCAGCGCATGCCCGGCCTTGTTCTGGATGATCGTGGCGACGCGGAAGAGATCGTCGTAGAGCACCGCGTAGGCCAGCGACGAGTTCTTGTTCACGTTGAGGAACTGGTTGGTGACCGACGGGATCATCTGGCGCAGGGCCTGCGGCAGGATGATCAGCGTCAGGCGCTGATAACCGCTCAGGCCCACGGCCTTGGCGGCCTCCGTCTGGCCCTTCGGCAGCGCCTGGATGCTGCCCCGCACGATCTCGGCGATGAACGAGGCGGTGTAGACCGTGAGGCCCATCACCAGCGCGAAGAACTCCGGCCGCATGATCATGCCCTCGGCGTAGTTCGTGCCGTCGATGGTCGGTCGGTCCATGCTCACCGGCGCGCCCAGGACGAGGAAGGAGATCAGCGCCCCGGCCCCGAACAGCCCGAGCGCCCAGCGATTGGCGTTGAGCGGCTGCCCCGTCTCGCGTTCCCGCTGCTGGCGCCGGGCGCGCAGGCGGAACGCGGTCCACCCCATGACGAGCAGAACGGCCACCCAGACGCCCACGAACCAGTCGGGCGCGCCCCACAGCCCGGCGCTGGGCACCGGCCAGGGAATCGCGACGCCGCGCCCCGAGATGAAGAACGAGTCGCCGATGTTGATGACGTTCTCGATCTGCGGCGCGCCGACGAGCAGGATCGCGTACCACAGCACCACCTGGACGAGCAGCGGCGTGTTGCGGAAGACCTCGACGAAGAGCATCGCCATGCGCGCGACGAGCCAGTTCGTGGACAGCCGCGCGACGCCGACGATGACGCCGAGGATCGTGGCCAGCAGGATGGCGACGAGCACGGCGCGGATCGTCGCCCACACGCCGACCAGGTACATGGTGATGCGGGAGTTGGTGACCCCATCGACGTCGATCAGCCATTGGCTGCCGACGGCGAAGCCGGCTGGGTCGTTGAGGAAGGTGAAGCCGAAGTCGCGCAGGTCCAGCGCCGCGAGCACGTAGCCCAGCACGAGCGCCGTCGCGGCGACGTACACGCCCTGCATCAGCAGTCGCCGGAAGCCGCGCCGGTAGAAGAGCGGCACGGGACTGCTGGTGAGACGGGCGTCGACGGCCATGGTCAGCGCCTCATTGCCTGGGTGTCAGCGCCTGGGTGTCAGCCACCCCGCCAGCATAGCGAGTCGCAGACACGCGGGAGGGGCCGTCCCGAATGGGACAACCCCTCCGCGAGTGCTTCCGGACTCAGCCCGGCCTAGCGGTACGGCAGCGCGTACTGAATGCCGCCGGTGCCGGCCGGGCAGTTGCTCTTGTCCTCGCTGGCGAGGGCGTTGAGCGAGCAGGCCCGCGGGACGGCGTCACCCACCGTGTTGGCGTAGATCTCGCCGTAGTTACCCACGGCGGCGATCGCCCGCTGGATGAACTGCGCGTCGACCGTGTCGAAGCCCAGCGTGCTGACGGGGCCGCCCTCGTAGGAGACGCCCAGCAGCCGCGCGATGGTCGTGTTCGGCGGGTTCGCCGCCAGCCCGGACACGCTGCTGCGGGTGATGCCCAGCTCCTCGGCCGCGATCAGGCCGTGAACGACCCAGTTGACCACGTCTTTCCACTCACTGTCGTAGTCGCGGACGCCCGGCGCCAACGGCTCCTTGGAGATGAGCTGGCCCAGGATGACGAAGTCGCTGGCGTTCGAGAGCACGCCGATGCGCGAGGCGAGGTTGCTCTGGTCGGCCGTCCACACGTCGCAGCGGCCGGCGATGAAGGCGTCCTGCGTCTCCTGGTCACCACCGCCGACCGGCGTGAAGCTCGCGCCGATGTCGCGGAAGTGGTCGGCGAGGTTCTGCTCGGTGGTCGTGCCCGACTGCACGCAGATCGTCGTGCCGTCCATGTCGGCCGTCGAGTTGATCCCGGAGCCCGCGTGCACCGCGAAGCCCTGCCCCGTGTAGAAGGTGGTCTGCGCGAAGTCCACGTTGAGCTCGCGGTCGCGCGAGGCGGTGATCGTCGTCGTGCGGATCAGCACGTCGATCTCGCCGTCCGCGAGCAACTCGAAGCGGGTGGACGCATCCGACGCGTCGACCAACTCCACCGCGTCGGCGTCGCCGAGCACGGCCGCGGCGATGGCGCGGCAGAAGTCGACGTCGAAGCCGACCACGGAGCCGTCGGCCTCGCGGAAGCCGAACAGCGGCTGGGTCTGCTTCACGCCGCACTTCAACTCGCCGCGGTCGATCACCGTGGCCAGCGTGTCGCCGCGCGCCTGGGAATCGGCCTCGTCGTCGTCGCCGCCGCACGCCGCGAAGGCGAAGGCGGCGAGCACCATCACCAACACGACCGTCACGAAGGCGCGCCCGCGATAGCCGCGCTGCAAGAGATCAAGCATGGGATCCTCCTCGGTAATCCTGCCCCGGTGCGCGCCTACCCGACCCGCCTGCGGGATGACTCGTTGCGTTCTCTTGTCTAGCAGTCTTTCGCCCGCGACTCAAGGGCGCATCGAGACTGGATCGCGCATTGGGCGCCGCCGGGCCGCGGGCGCCGCGTTGGGAGGCCGCCCCGGCCCACGTAGTGCGCAGTGGCGGCCGCGCGCCGCGGCCCGATCGTGCGAGGCGTTGTCTCCCCCGCGCGGGGGAATCCTGGTGGCCCCGCCAGGATTCGACCCTGGGACCGAACGGTTATGAGCCGTCTGCTCTGACCTCTGAGCTACGGGCCGGACGGGGGCAGTCGACGGTAGGCATCGGCCCGGTCGGAGCGGGCCGGGGAAGCGCGTCACTCGGTCGTCTCGATGACGACGCGGCCGCCGTCCTTGACCTCGACGTACAGGCTGTGGCCGTCGAGCAACCGCATGCCAACGAGCGGCGTGGTCTCCGCAGCGTCCGCCTCGACATGCCGGGCGTGACCGTCCCAGTCAACAGTGACCATGTGGATGTCGAAACTCACTGCGCTGCCGTCTGCCAGGGTCGCCTCTCCGCTGGTGACAAAGGGGAGGTCGAGTTCGCCCACAAGCACGGCCGGTAATGTGAGGAACCCGTCGTAGCCCGTGTCGACCACGGCTTCGATCTCGCGTGTCCGACCTTCCGGGCCATGTACGGAGAGGATCAGCGCTGCCTCGTAGGCAGCATTCACCGCGCCCTCGATCACTCAACTCTCCGCAGGGGCCGGCCTCCAAAGTGACGCAGCGCCCGGTGGCCGACCCGGACACTCCACACGTCGACTACGCCGGGGTACCGCGAGCGGAGATCGCTCGCAGCCGCGAGCAGGTCCTCTGCGACTGCCCAGCATCCGTTGTTGACGTCGATGGCGACATACTCGCCATCATGGTCCACCTCGACCTGAGCACGGATGTCGCGCTCGTAGATCGCCTCTCCCAGTCGGGCAGCCTCCTCGGTGGGTCGGCGTACGGCCATGGCAACGCTCCCGCAGCGAGCATAGCGCTCCCGGCAATCCCATCCAACGTCGCCTCCGCGGCAACTCGATCGAGGAGGTGGCTGGCGGCGGCCCGGTACTGTCGACCGTCAAGGTTGGTCGAATTTGGTGGCCCCAACGGGATTCGAACCCGTGCTACCAGCTTGAAAGGCTGGCGTCCTAGGCCTCTAGACGATGGGGCCCCAATGGCGGCCGGACCGCCGCCTCCAGCCTACCGTGCGATCCTCCGGCAACACAGTCGGGCCGGCGACGGTCACCGCAAGGGGCCGATGAGTTACCGTCGGCGGTGGAGGATGCCGCATGCAGGTCGCGGTGCTGGGTCTGGGACGCTTCGGGCGGCAGCTGTGCCTCACGCTGGCCGAGCTGGGCCACGACGTGCTCGCCATCGACCAGGACGCGGCCGGGGTGCAGATGCTGGCCGACCAGGTCTCCCGCGCCGCCACGGCCGACATCACCGACCTGGAAGCGCTGCGCGAACTCGGCGCCGCCCGCATGGACTTCGGCGTCGTGGCGACGGCGGAGCTGGAGGCCAGCGTGCTGGGCACGATGAACCTCCACTCGCTCGGCGTCGGCACGATCTTCGCCAAGGCGCGCAGCGAGCGCCACGCCACCATCCTGCGGCGCATCGGCGCCCACCGGGTGGTGCAGCCGGAGGCCGACGGCGGCGAGCGGCTGGCCCACCTGCTGCTGGCCCGCACCGCGCACGACTACCTCACGCTGACGCCGGAGTACGGCATCGGCGTCTACGCGGCGCCGGAGGGCCTGCAAGGCCGGCGCCTCGACGACGTGGAGCAGATCGGCACGCGCCGCCTGCTGATGGTCGTGCGGGGCAAGGAAGTGCAGCTCAACCCGGTGCGGTCGCAGCTCATTCAGCCCGGCGACCAGCTCGTCTTCGCCGGTACCGACGAGGACCTCGCCCGGGGGCTGTAGGGCGCCGGCGGCCCGCGCGCGCCGCGCGACCGCCGGGAATGACGAGAGGCCCCCGGACGGGGGCCTCTCGATCATCGCTTGGTAGCGGGAGCAGGATTCGAACCTGCGACCTTCGGGTTATGAGCCCGACGAGCTACCACTGCTCCATCCCGCAGCGGCGACTGAATAGAACGCGCACGAGCGACCCGATTAGGTGTCCTGACCACCTGAGACCATCACACTGCCGAGGCCGAAGAGCAGGTCAAGCCCTCGACCATTAGTACGGCTCTGCTGCGCCCGTTGCCGGACTTCCACATGCCGCCTATCTAACGGGTGGTCTTCCCGTGGTCTTACCCGGTTGAAACCGGTGGGAGCGCTCATCTTGGAGTGGGCTTCGCGCTTAGATGCTTTCAGCGCTTCTCCTGACCGGACATGGCTACCCAGCGATGGGGGACGGCCCCCCAACTGGCACACCAGCGGTCCGTCCACCCCGGTCCTCTCGTACTAGGGGCAGATCTCCGCAACGCTCCAACGCTCACAGAGGATAGAGACCGAACTGTCTCACGACGTTCTGAACCCAGCTCGCGTGCCGCTTTAATGGGCGAACAGCCCAACCCTTGGGACCAGCTTCAGCCCCAGGATGCGACGAGCCGACATCGAGGTGCCAAACCTCGCCGGCGATGTGAACTCTCGGGCGAGATAAGCCTGTTATCCCCGGGGTAACTTTTATCCGATAAGCCACGGCCCTACCACTCGGAACCGTAGGATCACTTTGGCCGACTTTCGTCCCTGCGCGACGTGTCTGTCTTGCAGTCAAGCTCCCTTATGCCAATACACGTGTCAGGTGATTTCCATCCACCCTAAGGGAACCATTGCGCGCCTCCGTTACATTTTGGGAGGCGACCGCCCCAGTCAAACTGCCCACCAGGCACGGTCCCCTTGCTTGCTCAAGGGTTAGAAGGACATCATGGGAAGGGTGGTATTTCAAGGACGCCTCCCCGGGACCCAAAAGTCCCGGTTCACCGGCTCCCACCTATCCTACGCATCGCAGGACGGCCTTCAGTGCCAAGTTGCAGTAAAGCTCCACGGGGTCTTTTTGTCCATCTGCGAGAAGGCCGCATCTTCACGGCCACTTCAATTTCGCCGAGCTCCCCGCCGAGACAGTGCCCAGATCGTTACGCCATTCGTGCGGGTCGGAACTTACCCGACAAGGAATTTCGCTACCTTAGGACCGTTATAGTTACGGCCGCCGTTCACTGGGGCTTCGGTTCGAGGCGGGAACCTCTCCCCTTAACCTTCCAGCACCGGGCAGGCGTCAGCCCCTATACGTCCGCTTTCGCGTTAGCAGAGACCTGTGTTTTTGTTAAACAGTCGCCTGGGCCTGCTCACTGCGGCCCTCCGCCGCCGCTGGCGTCCGCCAGCTACCGCCGAGGGCGCTCCTTCTCCCGAAGTTACGGAGCGATTTTGCCGAGTTCCTTAGCGAGGAATCACTCGTCCACCTGAAGGTACTTACCCCCACCTACCAGTGTCGGTTTGCGGTACGGGCACCATCTGCCCTCGGCGCCGGGGCTTTTCTGGCCAGGATAGGGCCACCGGAGTCGCTTTGACTGACGTCGCCACTTCCACCCAGTCCTCCGCTTGACCTGCGGGTTTTCGCCCCGCAGTCGCCTACGACTGGGCGACGCACCATGTCCAATCGGCACGCTCCGGCTTCCAACCTGGGTCCCCCCCGCGCCTCGAACGGTCAGAGGGTGGGGCCGGAATATGAACCGGCTGTCCATCGCCTACGACGGCTGTCCTCGGCTTAGGCCCGCCTAACCCTACGCGGATTGCCCTTCCGTAGGAACCCTGAGGTATACGGTGGGCGTGGTTCGCACACGCCTTGCGCTACTCATACCGGCATTCTCACTTCCGTCCGCTCCACGGGCCCTCGCGGGTCCCGCTTCACTGCCGGACGGAACGCTCCCCTACCACGCGCCCGAAGGCGCGTCCACGGTTTCGGTACGCTGCTTGAGCCCCGTTACATTGTCGGCGCCGAACCACTCGACCAGTGAGCTATTACGCACTCTTTCAAGGATGGCTGCTTCTAAGCCAACCTCCTGGTTGTCTGGGCGGTTCAACTTCCTTTCCCACTAAGCAGCAATTTCGGGACCTTAACCGGTGGTCTGGGCTGTTTCCCTTTTGACTATGAAGCTTAGCCCCCACAGTCTCACTGCCGATGCGACGGCCGTGGCATTCGCGGTTTGATTGGGGTTGGTAGGCTGCTCGCCCCCGAGCCCAGTCAGAGCCCTACCTCCACGGTCGGTAACATCGACGCTGCCCCTAAAGGCATTTCGGGGAGAACCAGCTATCTCCAGGTTCGCTTGGCATTTCACCTCTATCCACAGCTCATCCTGTCCCTTTGCAACGGAAGTAGGTTCGGGCCTCCACGGGCTGTTACACCCGCTTCACCCTGGCCATGGATAGCTCACCTGGTTTCGGGTCTACCCCCCGCGACTCTGACGCCCTGTTCAGACTCGCTTTCGCTCCGGCTCCGCCAAGCCATTGGCTTAACCTTGCCACGGAGGGTAACTCGCCGGCTCATTCTTCAATAGGCACGCTGGCAGACGTCCGCAGACGTCCTTCAACTGCTCGAAAGCACACGGTTTCAGGAACTATTTCACTCCCCTTCCGGGGTGCTTTTCACCTTTCCCTCACGGTACTTGTCCGCTATCGGTCACTTCGAGTATTTAGCCTTGGGAGGTGGGCCTCCCTGCTTCCCACGCACTTTCTCGTGCTGCGTGGTACTTCGGATCAGCCAGCGACAGTCCGCCGTCTTTCGCCTACGGGGCTCTCACCCTCTGTGGCGGCCCGTTCCAGGGACCTTCCGCTAGACGGAGGATTGGTAACTGTCTGCTGACGGGTTCGCGTCAGCGGCCGGCGTCCACTACCCCCAATGCCCATAGGCCGTACCACCGTTCAGAACACTGGGTTTGGGCTCCTCCCCGTTCGCTCGCCACTACTAGGGGAATAATTCTCTTTTCCTCGGGGTACTGAGATGTTTCAGTTCCCCCGCTTACCTCCACCGGACCTATGTGTTCAGTCCGGGGTGACGGCGTATGACCGCCGCCGGGTTGCCCCATTCGGGAATCCACGGATCAGCTTGCTGAACAGCTCCCCGTGGCTTATCGCAGCCTAGCCACGCCCTTCATCGGCTCGAAGTGCCAAGGCATCCACCGTGCGCCGTAGTCGCTTGACCTGCTCTACGGTCTCAGCATGTGTGATGTACTTCAGATGGTCAGGACAACGACGCACACCGCAGCCCGCCCGCGGCGCATCCCCTGCGCCGGGCGCAGCGAACCCGCCACGCGGGAGCCGGGCGTGGCGCCGTCTTGACCAGTTGTGCCCAGCTTGCGCTGGGCGAATTCGTTGGTCGCTCGTGCACACTATTCAGTTGCGAAGGTGACCCAGGGCGACCGGGGACGCGCGGAACACGCGCTCCAGGGCGTCTGGGCAACCCACACAATCTACGCAGCGCGCGCGGGGCTGTCAACGCGATCCGGTGTCGCCGGGGCATCGCCGGCGCCGCCAAGGCGTGCCGGGGCCCCAGATGGAGGCGCGCCGCCAGCCGGGCGGCCGGCGCGGTCAGGCGCGCCCGTCGGCCTCTGGGTCGTCCCGCATGGCGTCGGGGTCGAGGCCGACCTGCGCGCACCAGCGCGCATAGGCGGCGGGCAGCACCTCGCTGGGCTTGATCTCGCTGCGGCCGCCCCAGAAGACGGCCGTGTAGGCCAGCGGGATGCCCGCCTCGCGCAGGTGCGCGTCGATCGCCGCCTTGTGGGCCAGCAGCCGCGCTTTGTCGGTGCCGTGCGCGACGCCCATCACGTTGACGTCGTGGAACTCGGGCCCGCCCTCGCGCCAGTAGGCGTGGGTCATGATGGGATGCCGGCCCACCTCGCGGCCCGCGTCGATCTCGCGCCCGGGCGGCACCGCCCAGTGGAAGAGCGCGTTGTAGCTCGTCACCGGCGGGGCGGCGCCGACTGCCTTCACGTGCTCCAGGAAGGTCGAGAAGCGCCCGACCAGCCCCCGCGCGTCGAGCGACTCCGCCACGCGGCAGAAGGTCGCCAGCGGGATGCCGGCCGCGTGGGCCCGCGCCGCCCAGATGTCGCCCGTCAGCGCGCCGGGCGCGAACTCCTCCTTCAGCGCCCCCACGACACGCCACTCCTCGGGCGTCAGCGTGGCCACGGCTGTGTCGAGCACGCGCCCCGGCTCCGGCGTCCGGGCGCCGGGCTCGATCTCGCGCCTGCGCACGTGGCCCACGCCCAGCGTGAACAGGCGCTTGGCGGGCATCAGCCGGAAGCGCCGGGCGCCGGTCTGGTCGCGCAGATACTCGGCGTGCTTCCGCAGCGAGAAGCCCTGCGGCGCCTTGAGCGTCGTCCAGAGCCGGTAGTTGGCCCCCGGATTGGCCGCGTCGGTCGTGCGCACCACGACGTGCCCCGAGAACGGGTCCTGCTCGAACATGTAGTCGAAGGCGGCGCGCAGCCGATCCTCGGGCACCTCCCACGCGACCAGCGCGCCCCGCGCCAGGTTGGTGGCCAGCAGCGTCTGGCGCACGCGGCGGATCGTGCCGGCCTCGAGCATCGCCTGGATGCGCTCCCGCACGACGCCCGGGGCGACGCCGCTGCGCCGGGCGATCTCGCCGATCGGGTCGCGCTGGAAACCCTGCAGCTGGTCCTCGGAGATGGCGAGGATCGCCCGATTCGTGGGGTCGTCGACGTGGTAGGGGACGGCGGTGGTCATGGGGCGGGCGGCTCCGGCTCCGGGTCTACGAGTAGCGTTCCTCGGCCCAGGGGTCGCCGCGCAGGTGATAGCCGTACATCTCCCAGAAGCCCGGCCGGTCCATGGGCAGGATCTCCATGCCGTGGATCCACTTGGCGCTCTTCCAGAAGTAGAGCGACGGGATCACCCCGCGCAGCGGTCCGCCGTGCACCGGGTGGATCGGCTCGCCGTCGTGGGAGAAGGCGATCATCGCGTGGTCGTCCTGGGCGAGGTCGTCCAGGCTGACGTTGGTCGTGTAGCCGCCGTAGGAGTGGAACATGACGGCCGCCGCGCGCGGCGTGGGCCGGACGTGCTCGAGGATCGTCGCGATGAGGACGCCTTCCCAGGTGTTGTCGAAGCGCGACCAGTGCGTCACGCAGTGGATGTCGTTGGTGCGTTCCTCCGTGCCCAGGGCGCGGAACTGCTCCCAGTTCCACTCCGCCTCCCGCTCGACCTCGCCCCACACGCGCAGACTCCAGTCGCGCAACTCCACCCGCGGGGTCGCCCCGTAGGTGAGCACCGGCCACTGCTCGGTGAGGCGCTGGCCGGGCGGCAGGCGGTCGGGCCCGTCGACGCGGTCCTCGTGCTGCTCGCTGAACAGGGTCGTCACGTGGCGGCTCCCATCGGGCCCTGGCTGCCGGCCCGGTGGCGGCGCCGGCTGCATGGTACGTGTCCCCAGCCTAGTACGCCGCCTGCCGCGGTCCGGACTGATGGGCCGTGTACGCTCGACCGGATGACGACCCAATCCGATCTCTCGCCGGCTCCGGATCCCACCGACGCACCCGCCCCGGCCGAGACCGCGTGGGCGGGCTTCTGGCGGCGCTTCCGCGAGGGCCGCGCCGGCCGCCGCCGCCAGGACGTGATCTTCGTGGCGGCGGTGGCGGCCTGGGTCGCCTTCGATCAGATCACGAAGGTCATCGTGCGCGACACGCTGGCGGTGGGCGAGCACGAACGGCTGGCGCCGTTCTTCCGCTTCTCGCACTTCGAGAACAGCGGCGGCGCGTTCAACCTGTTCAACGACACGAACACCCTGCTGGCCGTGTCGGCCGTGGTGGCGATCGTCGTGCTGGGCGTCTACTACCTCTTCCCCGTGATCGACCACTGGATCGCGCGGCTGGGCCTGGCGCTGATCCTGGGCGGCGCGATCGGCAACCTGCTCGACCGCATCTACCAGGGCAGCGTGACCGACTTCATCAACTTCAACGAGTTCCCCGCCTTCAACGTGGCCGACGCCGGCATCAACATCGGCGTCTTCCTCATCCTGCTCACGCTGGTCGTGCGCGACGCGACCCGGTCGGCGCCGCACCGCTGATGCCGTTCGAAGCCGACCTCGGCGCGATGCCGCCCTCCGAGCTCCTGGCCGACAGCGACGGCGAGCGGCTGGACCTGTTCGTCGCGCGGCGCTTGCCCGGCCTCTCGCGCAGCGGCGCCCGGCGCCTCATCGACGAGGGGCTGGTGCTGGTCGAGGGCGGCCTGGAGCGCCCCGCCTACCGGCTGCGCGCCGGCGAGATGGTGCGGGTGCACCCCGCGCCGACGCCCGCCGCGATGGTCGCGGCGCCGATCGAGATGCCCCTCGACGTCCGCTACGAGGACGCCGACCTGCTCGTGCTCAACAAGCCCGCCGGCCTGACGGTGCACCCCGCCCCCGGCGAGCGCGATGCGACGCTCGTCAACGCCCTGCTGGCGCACTGCCCCGGGCTGCCCGGCATCGGCGACGCGCTGCGTCCGGGGCTGGTCCACCGCCTCGACAAGGACACCAGCGGCGTGATGATGGTGGCCAAGGACGCCGTCTCCCTGCAGCGCCTGCAGGACCAGATCCGCGCCCGCAGCGTCGAGAAGCGCTACGTCGCGGTCGTCGCCGGGACGCCGGAGCCGCTGGAGGGCCGGGTGGAGGCGCCGATCGGCCGGGACCGATCCGACCCGCGGCGCATGGCGGTCGTCGACGGGGGCCGGCCCTCCACGACCGAGTACCGCGTCGAGGAGCGCTTCACCGACACGGCGCTGCTCGACTGCAACCTGATCACGGGCCGGACGCACCAGATCCGCGTGCACCTCGCGGCGCTGGGGCACCCCATCATCGGCGACGCGATCTACGGCCACCCCTCGCACCTGATCGACCGGCAGGCGCTGCACGCCCGCCTGCTGGCCTTCGACCACCCCAGCAGCGGCGCGCGCATCCGGGTCGAGGTCGCGCCGCCGGCCGATATCGCGGCGCTGCTCGATGCGCTGCGCGGATCGGCGCCGGTGCATGGAGCCGACATCGGCGGTACGGTGAGTCCGTCCGCGCCGGCGCTCCCCCCCGGCGAGGAGGCGCGCGCCAAGCGATGGCGCAAGTCGCGCCACCGATCCCGGCGCATCCGCTAGGCCCTGTTCCCATGGAACGGGAGTTCCGGCGGGCCGGCTTGACTCTCCCTCGCGCTATCCGCTAAACTGCGGTCATGGACCGCAAATCGCGTGTCACACGGACCGGACTGGCGGCCCCCGCGGACTCGGCTGAGGCCGTGAAAGATCGTGAAAGATCGTGCAAGATCCGGCAAGTTCGTGCCGGATTCGTGCTCCCAGATGCGCCCAGATGCGCCCAGATGCGCGCCGGTGCAAGCCCATGCCTCCCGATGACTCCCCGTGCCCGGGCAAGATCCCCAATAAACATGGGGTTTTCCGTTTCGCAGCCTCTCTCCGGGCGCCCCGCAGAAAAAAAAAGAAGGCTCGGACCGTTCGCTTTGAGGCCCAGGATCGCCCTCCGCGCCGGCTTCCGCGCTCGACGCCGATGCCGCCGCGCCGATGTGGACAGGCCCTCTCCGAACCGCCAATCGATGTAGCAGGAAGCGACGAACCAGTCCGATGAGCGTTCGCGTCCGATTCGGTCCCAGCCCCACCGGCGAGCTGCACATGGGCAGCGTGCGCACGGCCCTGTTCGACTGGCTCTTCGCCCGCCACCACGGGGGCGAGTTCCTCGTCCGCATTGAGGACACCGACCAGAAGCGCACCGTGCCGGGGGCCGAGCAGCGCATCCTGGAGGGGCTGCGCTGGATGGGCCTGGACTGGGACGAGGGCCCCGACATCGGCGGGCCGCACGGACCTTACCGGCAGTCGGAGCGGCTGCCGCTGTACCAGGCCGCGGCGGAGCGCCTGCTCGCCTCGGGCCACGCCTACCGCTGCGTTTGCCCGCCCGAGCCGGCGAAGCGGGCGCGCAACGACCAGGAGCGGCGCAAGCGGCCGCCCGGCTGCGACGCCCGTTGCCGCGACGGGCGCCCGGCCGACCTGGCCGCCTTGATCGCCGCCCAGGACGGCCGCAGCGTCGTGCGCTTCAGGAGCCCGCGGGAGGGCGCCACGGTCGTGCCGGACGCGCTGCGCGGCGACGTCGTCTTCGAGACCCGCCTGCTCGACGACCACGTCCTGCTCAAGGAGGACGGTTTCCCCACCTACCACCTCGCCTCCGTCGTGGACGATCACGCGATGGCGATCACGCACGTCTTCCGCGGCGACGAGTGGCTGCCCAGCGCGCCGCGCCACCTGCTGCTCTACGAGGCGCTGGGCTACGAGCCGCCGGTCTTCATCCACCAGCCGGTCATCCTGGGGCCCGACAAGGGCAAGCTCAGCAAGCGCCACGGCGCGACGTCGGTGCTGGCCTACGCCGAGCAGGGCTACCTGCCCGAGGCGCTGATCAACTTCCTCGCCCTGCTGGGCTGGTCGAAGGACGACCGCACGACGAAGATGTCGGTCGCCGAGATCATCGAGGCGTTCGACATCGACCGCATGGGCGTCACGCCGGTCACGTTCGACCAGACCCGCCTCGACGCCATGAACGCGGATTTTCTGCGCGAGCTCGGCCCCGAGGAGTTCTTCCGCCGCGGGGCGCCCTTCCTGGAGCGGGCGCTGCCCGAGGACGTCGCCCGGCCGCTCGACCTGACGCCGCTGCTGCCGCTCGCGCCCCTGATCCAGGAGCGCGTGAAGCGGCTGGCGGAGTTCGCGGAGTACGTCGACTTCTTCTTCCTGCCGGGCCCGCTCGACTACCCGAACGCGGAGTTGATGGGCAAGGGCTTCCGCGACAACCCCGCGGGCGCGCTGGCGGCGGTGGAGGGCGCGATCACGGCGCTCAAGGCGGTCGAGCCGTGGACGGCGGAGGCGATCGAGGCCGCCCTGCGCGGCCTCGCCGATCGGCTGGCGCTGCGGGCGGGCGTCGTCTTCACGCCGCTGCGCGTCGCCGTGACGGGCAAGCGCATCGCGCCGCCGCTCTTCGAGACCCTGGCCGTGCTGGGCCGCGCCCGCGCCGTCGAGCGGCTTAACGTCGCGGCGGAGCGCCTCGCCCGCCCCGATGACTAGTTTGCGGTGCCTCTGCCGCGCGCCCGATTGCGAGTTGGGCGACCGCGGCCCTACCATGGGTGGCGTGATGGGGATTGGTCTAGCGGTAGGACGACTGACTCTGGATCAGTTAGCGGGGGTTCGAATCCTCCATCCCCAGCCAATGCGTGGCGCATTCGTCTAGCGGCCCAGGACACCGCCCTCTCAAGGCGGAGATCGGGGGTTCGAATCCCCCATGCGCTACCAGCCCTCCCCAGCCCCTCCCCGGAGGGGCTGTTTTTTCACTGGCGTCCTCCCGTGTCTGCCACGCGGCGAGGGAGCGCATCTTGACATCACTCATATGAGGCATCATGATGCCTTTATGAGAACGACGCTGACCCTGGACGACGATCTCGCCGCCGCGTTGAAGGAACAGGCGCGACTGCTGGACAAGCCGTTCAAGCAGGTGGTCAACGACGCCCTGCGCCGGGGGATGTCCCCCACCCCTCAGGAGGACCGGCCCCGCTTCCGGATCAGGCCGCTCCCTGGCGGCTTCGTCCCTGGGGTCGATCATCTCCGCCTCAACCAACTCTACGACCAGCTCGAGGTTGAGGACTTCCTGCGAGAGGCCGCGGAGTGATCGTCCCGGACCTGAATCTGCTCATCTACGCCTACAACGAGGGGGCGCCGGAGCACGCTCCGGCCCGCCGCTGGTGGGAGGATCTGCTGAACGGGACCGAGCGGGTCGGCGTGCCGTGGGTCGTGGCCATAGGTTTCGTGCGCCTCCTTGCCATCCGCGGCGTGCGCGCCGACCCCGCGACGCCGGAGCAGATCCTCGACTACGTGCAGGAGTGGTTCGCTTTCCCCCATGTCGCGCCCTTGAACCCCGGCGTCGAGCACATGACGCTGTTCCGACGAGCCCTCGCGGTCGCCGGGGCTGGTGGGAACCTCGCCACCGACGCGCACATCGCCGCCCTGGCGATCGAGTACCAGGCCGAGGTCCACTCCAACGACGCGGACTTCGCCCGCTTCCCCGGCCTCCGCTGGCGCAACCCCCTCTGATCCGGGTCGGCCGCGCCGTCTTCCCGGCGGGCGTGCGACAATCCCGTTATGACCGGCGGCTCACCCATCGACGGCCTCGACGATCGCCTCGCGCGGCTCCCGCGGGAGCGGAGCCAAGCGCTGCCCGCGCTGCATCTGCTGCACGACCTCGCCGGGTACCTGGCCCCGGCGGGGCTGGAGCGCATCGGGCGCTGGCTGCACATCCCCAATTCCGACCTCTACGCCGTCGCGACCTCCTATACGGAGTTCCGCAGCGCCCCGGCGGAGCCCGGCGCGGTCGGCGTCTGCCGCGGATTGAGCTGTCGGCTGGCGGGGGCCGACGCCCTGCTCGACGACCTACGCGCCGCCGGGCGGCGCGTCGAGGAGCGCGAGTGTCTGTTCGCCTGTGCGGTCGCCCCCGTCGCGGTGGAGGAGGGCTTGCGCGGCCGCGCGCGCGCCGCTCCCGACCCGGCCGCCGACGCGGATCGCCGCGTTGACGGGCATCTCCCCGGCGGCCTGCCCGCAGCAGCGATGCCCTCCCCCTCCGGAACGCCGAAGCCGCGGCTGCACCTGCGCGGCGGGTCGATGGGCCGAGCGGCGGGCGCATCCCACGTGCTCGACGTCCTGCGCCGCGACCTGCCCGGCGTCGACATCGTGGAGACGGGCGGCGACGGCGCGGCCTGGGCCGCGCCCGTGCTCGCCCTGCCACCCGACGGCCGCCCCTGCCCGCCCGCCCTCCCTGTCGCCTCCGGCATGGCTGTCGACGCGGCGCGGGCGTTGCTCCGCGGGCAGCCGGGCGACCCCGCCCTGCGGGAGTTCTTCGGCGGCCAGACGCGGCGCTTGCTGGCCCGCGCCGGCCAGATCGACCCCGCCTCCCTGGACGAGGCGCGGGCCGCCGGCGCATACGTGGGCCTCGATGCCGCCGCGGGGATGGCCCCCGAGGAGATCATCGGCGTCGTCGAGGCGTCGGGTCTGCGGGGACGCGGGGGCGCCTACTTCCCCGTGCACCTGAAGTGGCGCGCCGCCCGCGACGCCGCCGCGCGCCACGGCGCCGCGATCCTCGTGATCAACGCCGAGGAGGGCGAGCCGGGCGTGTTCAAGGATCGCGGGCTGATGGAGGCCGACCCCCACCTGCTGGTCGAGGGGATCTGCATCGCCGCCCGCGCGATCGGCGCGCACACGGCCTACCTCTACATCAACGGGCAGGCCGACCTCTCGTCGGCGCGGATGCAGGCCGCTCTCGATCAGGCTGAGGAGCTGGGCGTCGTCGGACCGGAGGCGGGGCTGCGCGTCGAGATCCGCCGCGGCGCCGGCGGCTACGTCTGCGGCGAGGAGACGGTCATCCTGGAGAGCATCGAGGGGCGGCGCGCCGTGCCCCGGCTGCGCCCCCCCTTCCCCACCGAGCGCGGCCTCTGGGGCCGGCCCACGGTGATCAACAACGTCGAGACGCTCTGCAACCTGCCCGGCCTGTTCCGCTTCGGCGTCGACTGGTTCCGCGACGCCGGCAGCGCCGACGCGCCCGGCACGAAGCTGATCTCGCTCAGCGGATGCGTCCCCCGTCCTGGTCTGATCGAGGCGCCGATGGGGGCCGGCGTGGCCGAGATCCTGCGCGTCGGCGGGCTCGCCGATCCGGCCGCCGCGTTGACGGGCGTGGTCGCCGGCGGGCCGTCCGGGGGCCTGCTGCCGCCCGATCGCTTCGACCTCGCCATCGGTCCGGGACTGCTCGACGAGGCCGGCGCGGTGCTGGGGTCCGGCGGCATCGTCGCCTTCGACGGCCGCCTCCCCGTCGCGGAGGTCGTGCAGATCGAGGCCGACTACAACGCGCGCGAGTCGTGCGGCAAGTGCACCCCCTGCCGCGAGGGCGGCGAGCGTCTGGCCGACGCGCTGCGCCGCCTGCGCGATCCGGCCGGTGGGACCGCCGCCCGCGCGGACATCGAGGAGCTGATCCCGCTGCTGCGCGAGGCCTCCCTCTGTGGCCTGGGCCAGATGGCCCCCGCCCCCGTGACGAGCGCCCTCGCGCACTTCGAGGCGGCGCTGACGCCGCCGTTGGAGAGCCCGGTATGACCACGCAAGCCGGGCTCTCGCTGACGGTCGACGGGCAGCCGGTCGCGGTCGGCGACGGCGCGACGGTGCTGGACGCGGTCCTGGCCGCCGGCGTTGAGCTGCCGCATCTCTGCAAGGACGGGGACGGCCCCGCCCTCGGCGCCTGCCGCACCTGCCTCGTCGAGGTCGAGGGCGTGCGGGGGCTGCCGGCCTCCTGCTCGCTGCCCGCGTCGCAGGGGATGGTGGTGCGCACCGCCACCGACGTCGCGACGCGCGCCCGCCGCGGCATCCTGGAGCTCACGCTGGGCATGCGCGACGCGGCCGCCGACCCGCTGCCCGGCTCCGACCTGAGCCGCGCGGCCGTCACCCACGCCGCCGACGCCCGCCGCTGGGCGCCCCGCGTCAACGCGACGCGCGACGACAGCAACCCTTTCTATCTCTTCGACGCGGCCGAGTGCATCCTCTGCGGGCGCTGCACCTCGGCCTGCCAGGACCGGCAGAGCATCGGCGCGATCGGCATCGCCGGCAGCGGCGGCGCGGCCCGCATCGCCGCCTTCGACGACGAGCCGCTGGGGGAGTCGATCTGCACGTCGTGCGGGCAGTGCGTGGCCGCCTGCCCCACCGGCGCGATCCGCCCCAAGCAGGAGCCCGCGCCCGCCCGCACCGTCTCGACGGTCTGCCCCTACTGCGGCGTCGGCTGCGGGATCAAGCTCTCCGCCGACGAGAGGGGCCGCATCACCCACGTCGACGACGACCCGGACAACCGCTCCTCCACGGGCCTGCTCTGCGTGAAGGGGCGCTTCGGCGTCTCCTTCGTCGACCACCCCGACCGCCTGACCACACCGCTCGTGCGCCGCGGGGGCCGGCTCGAGCCCACGGGCTGGGACGAGGCGCTGGACCTCGTCGCCGACAAGTTCGCGCAGCAACGCGGTCGCTTCGGGGCATTCGCCAGCGCCAAGGCCACGAACGAGGACAACTACCTGATCCAGAAGTTCACCCGCACGCTGATGGCCACCAACAACATCGACCACTGCACGCGGCTCTGCCACTCTCCCTCGGTCGAGGCGATGCTGGCCCAGCTGGGCAGCGGCGCCACGTCGAACTCCTACACCGACTACGAGGACGCCGGCTGCGTCTTCGTCGTCGGCGCCGACCCGTCCTCGAACCACCCGGTGATCGCCAGCCGCATCCGGCGCGCCGTCGAAGGGCAGGGTGTGCGCCTGATCGTGCTCGATCCCCGGCGGGTCGAGTTCTGCGACCACACCGACCTCTGGCTGCGTCCGTATCCGGGGACGGACGTCGCGGTGCTCAACGGCATGGCCCGGGTCATCCTCGACGAGGGCCTGCAGGACGACGCCTTCATCCGCGATCGCACGGAGGGCTTCGACGCCTGGCGCGCCGAGTTGGAGGCGTACACGCCGGAGCACGTCGCGGATCTTTCGGGCGTGTCCGCGGATCTCCTGCGCCGCGCCGCCCGGCTCTACGCGCGGCCGTCCGAACACGGTGGCCCCCCGGGCCGCGACGGATCCTGCCTGCTCTGGGGCATGGGTGTGACCCAGCACATCAACGGCACCGCCAACGCGACGGCGCTGCTCAATCTCGCGCTGCTCGCCGGGCAGGTGGGGCGGGCCGGCACGGGCGTCTCGCCGCTGCGCGGTCAGAACAACGTGCAGGGCGCCGGCGACGCGGGCTGCGTGCCGAACACGCTGCCGGGCTACCAGGACTACACGCCCGCCAACCTGGCCCGCTTCGAGGGGGCCTGGGGGAGCGCCCTGACCGCACAGGAGGGCATGCGCGCCACCGACATGGTCGAGGCCATCGCCCAGGGCGACATCCGCTGCATGTACATCGTGGGCGAGAATCCGGCCCTCACCGACCCCAACCTCGCCCACGCGACCGCACTGCTGCGCTCGCTCGACTTCCTGGTCGTGCAAGACCTCTTCATGCACGAGACAGCCGAGATCGCGGACGTCGTCCTGCCCGCGGCCTCCTTCGCCGAGAAGGAAGGGACCTTCACCAATAGCGAGCGCCGCGTGCAGCGGGTGCGCAAGCTCGTCGATCCGCCGGGAGCTGCGCGGGCCGATTGGGAGATCGTGCAGGACCTGGCGGCGCGGCTCGCGGCCCGGCTCGGGGACGGCTCGCCGGTCCGGGATCTGCGCGGCTTCGACCACCCGTCGGCCGCCTCGATCTTCAACGAGCTTGCGTCGCTGACGCCGACGCTGGGTGGCCTCTCGCACGCCCGCCTCGATGCCGAGGGCGGCATCCAGTGGCCTTGTCCGTCGCCCGGCCACCCGGGCACCGCGCGACTCTACGCCGACGACTTCCCGCGCGGCAGGGGCAGATTCGTGCCCGTGCGCCAGACCGCCCCCGCCGACGAGCAGCCCGACGACCGCTACCCGCTGACCCTCAACACCGGCCGCGTGCTCTACCACTGGCACGGGGGCACGCTCACCCGGCGCGTCGAGGGCCTGGAGGCGTCGTTCCCCGAGTTGCGGGTGGCAGTCAACCCCGCCGATGCGGCGGCGCTGGAGATCGCCGACGGCGAGGCCGTGCAGGTGCGCAGCCGGCGCGGCCGGCTGGAGGGCGTCGCCTTCCTCACCGAGGATGTCGCGCCGGGCGCGCTCTTCGTGCCGTTCGTGCGGCTCAAGCAGTCGGCGGCCAACTGGCTGACCAACAGCGTCTACGAGGAGGCGTCGCGCATCCCCGAGTTCAAGGTCTGCACCGTCGCGCTGGAACCGGCGATCGACCCCCGCGAGTGGGGCGACGCCGACGGCCGCTCAGGTGCGCCCCGGCGACGCGGCAAGCGTCGTCAGCACTGGTAGGGGCAGGCGACGCCGATCAGTCGGTGGATTCGCCGTCGTCATCCCCACCCGGGAGCAGGAACGGCTCGATGTACGGCCTGACGATCCGCACGGCGAGTGCCAGGCCGAGCGTCGACAGCAGCCAGGGCCAGTACAACTCCTGGTAGCCCCACGGGTCGGATCCGATCCCGCTCTCGTTGATGCCGTACTCGAACCACCAGAGCAGGAACACGTAGATCGCGACCGTGACGTTGAGCGGGCTCCGGATCGGCCCGCCGAAGCTGCCGCCGCCGACGAGCCAGCGCGCGGCCAGCGCGGCGCCGGTCAGGGCGAGCGCCCAGGTGAACGGCGGCTCCACGAACCCCAGTTCCGACACCTGCATGCCCGTGTGCAGCCAGAAGCTGAGGAACGCGTACGTGATCAGCCAGAGGTTCAGTGGATTCATCACGTACGGCGCGACGACCCGCGCCGCGATCGCCGTCCCCATCAGCATCAGGGAGAACGGCCAGAAGATCGGCTCTGCCGCGAAGGTGTTTCCGATCGTCGTGTAGGTGATGATCGCCTCCGCCAGCAGCAGGAGCACGATCGCGAGGAACACCGTCATGTTCGCGGTGTCGGTCAGCGCGCCGCGCAGCGGGTGCCTCGACCACCACAGCGCCACGATGACGGCCGCGAGCAGTTCCCCGGCCCACCAGGCCGATCCCTGCTCCACGCCCGCGAGTTCGCTGGCCGTTTCAAGGATGAAGATCAGCGCCGCCAGGATCAGCACGAAGCGCCAGCCTGTGTCGGCCCACGTGCAGCGCAGCGTCCCCACCGGGTCCTTCAGCAGTCCGAGGATTTCGTCGAAGCGCGACATCGCGGTTCCCTTCCAGATGGTGGCCCGACCATGCTTCTCGGACACTACTACAACGGGTCACGGATCGCGCGGGCGTTCGCCGCTCACACGACCTCGATCATTCCTTCTGTCGCGTCCCAGGCGACGACCCGATCGACGCCCCGTTCCCGGCAGGCCGTCCCGATCGCGCGCGCGCCCCCGACGTCCCGCCCCGCCCGCGTCACCGCGACGACGAACTCGGCGCCTGCGGGCACTCCCTTGCGGCCGCCCGCCGCGTGCGACAACACGGCGGCGATCAACGCCGACGTCACCTCGGCCCCCTGGGCCGCGCCGGTCAGCGCCGATACCCGCTCGGGCCGCTGCACCCAGCGGCTCTCCAGCCGCGTGCCCAGCGCCTCGACCCCCACCACCGCCACCACGTGCGTCGCCCGATCGGGAATCACGGGCTCGTGCGACGCGGGGGCCTTGAACGGCCGTCCCGCCGCCCCGTCGGCCTCGACCCCCACGAACGCCACCCCCTCAATGCCCAGTGCCTCCGCCGGCCAGCCTGGCTCGACTCCCAGCAGGCGCGCCCGATCGCCCCGGCCGCTCGCCGCGAGCACCGTCGGCAAGCCGCGCCCGCGCGCGTCGGCGATAGCGGCCGCGCGCACCAGCGGGTTCGTGGCGAGCACCGTGGGGAACGCCTCGGCCGACTTGGGCACGGTGAACTTGGTCGTCGTGGTGAGCACGCCGACCGAGTCGTCGCCCCGGGCCGCCGCCCGTTCCGCGGCCAGGGCGAAGAGCAGCGTCGTCTTGCCGCCGCCGCCGACCGTCGCCAGCACGACGCCACCCTCCGGGGCGCCGGGCCGTGGGATCCCGAGTGCGTCGTGCAGCGGTGTCGTGGCCATGGGCGAAGGCTACGCTCCGCCGCCCCGCGACCCCACCCGCCGACCTACACTCCTCCCGTGAGCCCGCAGGACCCCCCCTCTCCGGAGCCGTTCAGCGGCGTCATCCTGGCGGGGGGCTTCGGCACGCGGCTGGGACGCGACAAGGCCGCCACGGAGGCCGCCGGCCGTCCGCTGCTGCACTGGACGGCCGACGCGCTCGCGGCCGTCAGCGACGACGTCATCGTCGTGGCGCGGCCCGGGCAGACGTTGCCGCGGCCGGCCGGAACGGCCTGGCGCGTCGCCCGCGACGCGCGGCCCGAGGCCGGCCCGCTGGCCGGGATCGAGGCCGGCCTGGGGATCATGCGCCACGACCTCGCCATCGTCGTCGCCACCGACATGCCGCTGCTGGTCCCGGCACTGCTGCGCGCCGTCGCGGCCGCCGGCCGCGACGTCGACGTGGCGATGCCCGTCCGCGACGGCCGGCCGGAGCCGCTGCTCGGCGCCTATCGGCGCGCTGCCCGCGCCGCCGCGACGGCGCTGCTCGACGCCGGCGAGCGCCGCCCGCGCATCCTGCTGGAGCGCGTCCCCAGCCGCCGCCTCGACGCCGCGGCGCTGCGCGCGCACGACGCGGAGCTGACGTCGTTCGGCAACGTCAACACGGCGGCGGATCTCGCGCGGGTTGCGGGTGTCTTGCGCGACCGGCGAGGCCACCGGGGCGCTACGATCGGCCCGACGGGAGGATCGCGATGAGTCTGTACCGACGCGTCTTGACCGGCCAGGTCGCCCCCGGCCAGCACGGTGAGTTCCTCGCCGCGGCGCAAGCCGCCCTCGACTATCAGGCCGCGCGCGGCATCGAGGCCGATTTCGCCATCTGGGACTCCATCACCGGGCCGGCGAGCCAAGTGGAGATCGTCGCGCAGTTCGACTCGCTGCAGGAGCTGGAGCAGTTCGAGGAGCTTGCCGCGCAGGACCAGACCTTCTCGAAGCTGCGCCAGCGCGTGCGGCAGGCGATGGTCTTCGAGTCGGCCAGCGTGCAGATCTTCCGCCGCCTCGCCTGACGCGGGGCGAGACGGCGCGGTCAGGGAAGCCCCGCCAGCCCCACCCGCTCGACGGCCGCCGCGTCCTCGCCCAGCACGACGAACACGGAGTCGCCCGAGCGCCGCACCCAGCCCGAGACGCGGTTCCCCTGGGAGCGCAGTTCCGTCCCGGGCGCCACCTCCTCGACGGGCGCGCCGGTGCGGTCGGGCAGCCAGCGTTGCAGCCCCGCCATCATCTCCTTCGCGTCCGTGGCCGTGTCCCAGCGCAGCTCCCAGACGAGCATGCTCAGGTCGGCGGGGCCGCGATAGGCGGTCAGCCGGTCGCCGCCCCAGCCGGCGGCCGCCCGCGTCGCGAGATCGGTCCCGGTCGCCGGGCCGAGCATCGTGCGCAGGACGAACTCGCCCAGGGTGTCGGAGCCCACCGGCTCCCACGCCGAGCCGAGCAGGCCCGAGACGTCCGGGTCGTCCACGGCGAGCGGCGGCTCGCCGGCGGCGAGCTTGTCCGGATGCAACAACTGCTCCGTCGAGGGCGGGAACTCCGTCAGCAGCGCATCGACCCCGGCCAGCCCCTCGGCCTCCAGCACCCGCGCGATCACGCGGGCGCCGGTGATGTAGGGCGCCGTGAAGATCGCCTCGAGCAGCGGTGGCACCGACGCGCTCAGCCCGGGCGCGCGATCCCGGCGCGGCTCCAGCCGCGACGCCAGGTCGCGCTCGAGATCGCGGAAGAGATGCTCCGCGTTCACCGCGTCGCCCTCCACGACGAAGCGCGCGGCCAGGATGCGGTCCTGGTTGTCGCGGTGCGCCTCGAAGTAGTCCGAGATGGCGAAGTGCTGGTCCTGCAGGACGTGCACGAACTCGTGCGTGATGGTCGCAACGTCGCCGCCGGCGACGTGGTCGTTGGCGCTGATGATCACGAAGCCCTGCAGGTCGAAGTCGTAGAAGCCCAGCCCGAGGCCGACGAAGAAGTCCTCGAACAGATCGTCGAGCGACACGTTGTCGCCGATCAGCCCCAGCAACGCGAAGATGCGCTGGTCGACGTCGTCGTCGGCGCCGGCGTCGAACGCGTCTTCGTGCGCGGTCACCTGCTCGTCGGCCTCCAGGTACGCGGGGATGTCGGCGCGGCGCAGCAGGTAGACCGGCACCTCGTCGAGCAGCGCGAGCCCGCGGCGCTCCGCGACGGTCGCCCCGATCAGGTCGATGACCTCGACGTCGGCCGGGTCCGTCAGTTCGATCAAGATCGCGAGCCGGGGGTCGGGGTCTGGGGGCGCCGCTTCGTCGGAGCCCTCGGGCTGGGCCGGCTCCGCGCCAGCGACTGTTGTCTCGGGCTCGGCCGCATCCGCATCGTCCGCCGCCACCTGCGCCGCCGCCGCGATGGGTTCCGGCTCGTCGCGGGCCTGCGCGGCGACTGTGTCTTCGGCGGGGTCCGTCTCGGCGGGCGTGATGCGCGGCGAGGCGGCCGGCTCCTCGGCCGGGGCTGCCGCGACCTCCGGGGGCGCCTCGACGCGCCGGGCGGAGTCGTCGCCGCAGGCGGCGATCAGCAGCGCCGTCAGGAGCAGCAGCGCGATCAGGGCCGCCCGCGGGACTCGGATCATCGAGTGCCTCCCGGCCGGCGGCCAACCCCACATATGCTCGGCAGCGTAGTTGTTGGTGGAAGCGGAGTTGCCAATGGTCACCGTCGATCCGGAAGTCGCCGCCGCCTACCGCGAGGCCTGGGCGCGCTGGCAGGCACAGCTTTCTACGCTGCACGAGGTCTTCCTGGATGGCGCGCCGCTCGACCCGCCCCGCCTCAAGGGCCTGCTGAACCGTGAGGCGCGCGCGAAGGACGCCTACGACGCCGCCCGGTTGCGGCTGCTGGGCATCCCCGCGCCGCCGCCGTCAAATTGACCCCCTCCGGGGCCGTTCATACACTGGCGCTTCCCCAGCGGCCTCCCTTCCCAGCCGTGGGGATCTCGCGAGACCGTTTGCCCGCTGAGGGGGTCCGACCGTGGACGATTACGGCGTGGACCTGGACGAGATCGGCGGCGTGATCGAGCGCGCGGAGGTGCTCGTGGTGCGCTTCCAGGTCGTGCAGCGCCGCATCCTGGTCGACTTCCGCACCTCGGCGGACGCCGGGCCCCTGGCCCGCGCCGTCGCGCCCGCGTCGAGCGCCGAGGAGCGTTTCCGCAGCCTGAAGGCGCTGCGGCCCTCGCTGCCGCTGCCGGAGCGGATCATGTCGTTCCTCTGGCCGCGCAGCGTGGGGGCGATGGCCGACGCCGGCGTCCTGGACCGGATTCGCGATCGCCTGGTGCGCATCGACGCCGACGCGGGCGCGGAACTGGACAGCGCCTTCGGCGAGCTGCTGGGGGAGGAGCACGCCACCCTGGTCGCCGCGATCCGGGGCGGCGAGGGCTTCCAGACGCTGTGGGAGCGCGAGCCCTCCTGAGCCGCGCCCCGACATCTCCGCTGGGGCGAGCCCAGCCAGAGCCCAGAAGGAGACCCATGCCCGACATCATCGACCTGCGCAGCGACACCGTCACGCGACCCACGCCGGCCATGCGCGACGCGATGGCCCGGGCCGAGGTCGGCGACGACGTGTACTCGGAGGATCCGACGGTTAACGCGTTGGAGGCGGCGGCCGCGGCGCGGATGGGCAAGGAGGCGGCGCTCTACGTCCCCAGCGGCACGATGGCCAACCTCGTCGCGCTGATGACGCACTGCCAACCCGGCGACGAAGTGCTGCTGGGCGATCAAGCGCACATCATCCGCGCCGAGGTCGGCGGCGCCGCGCGCCTCGGCGGGCTGCTGCTGACCACCATCCCCAACGATCCCGACGGCATGCTCGACCCCGCGGCGATCGGCCGGGCCGCGCGCAACGCCAACCTGCACCACCCGCCGACCACGCTGCTGGCCCTGGAGAACACGCAGAACTTCTGCGGCGGCGCGGTCCTCACCCGCGAGCAGCTGGAGTCGCAGACCGAGGTTGCGGCCGGGCTGGGTCTGCGCACGCACCTCGACGGAGCGCGCGTCTTCAACGCCGAGGTGGCGACTGGCACGCCCGTCGCGGAGATCATCGCCTCGTTCGACTCGGCCAGCTTCTGCCTGTCGAAGGGCCTGGGCTGCCCCGTGGGCTCGCTGCTCTGCGGCGACGCCGCCTTCATCGACCGCGCCCGCCGGACGCGCAAGCTGCTGGGCGGCGGCATGCGTCAGGCGGGCGTGCTCGCGGCGGCGGGCCTGGTCGCGCTCGACGGGATGGTGGACCGCCTGGCCGACGACCATCGCAACGCCCGCCGCCTGGCCGCCGGGCTGGCCGAGCTGGGCTTCGCCATCGACCCGGCGACCGTGCAGAGCAACATCGTCGCGCTGCCCGTGGACGACGCGGCCGCCTGGCGCGACCGCCTGGCCGAGCGTGGCGTGCTCGCGAGCGTGCTGTCGGCCCGGCTGGGCCGCCTCGTCACCCACGCCGACGTCGCGGAGTCGGACATCGACGAAGCGCTGGACCGCATCGCGCAAGCCTGGCCGGTGCCCGTCTGATGGCGTTCGCCCGCCGGGCCCGCTCCGCCGGCCTCGCGATGGCCGCCGCGCTTCTGGCGACGTTCGCCGCCGCCTGCGCCGACGGCACCGGCTTCCCCGAGCCCTCGGACCCGGTCGGCTCGACGCCCTGGCCCGATTACGAATTGCTGCGCTACGACATCACCGACCAGACCGGCGCCCGCGTGGGCGGCGTGGACTTCGAGGTCGAGCGGCGGGGCGACGAGTACCGGCTGCGGGTGCTGTTCCTGCTCCCCGAGACCGCGACGGAGGACGAGACCGTCGTCTTTGTCGATGCGGCGTCGCTGCGGCCGCTGCGCTACGAACGCCTCGCCACGACCCCGGGCGAGCGCGTCGAGGTCCGCGCTGTCTACGGCGTTGACGCCGCCGGGCAGCGCTTCGTCGACAGCGTCGTCGTGGACGGCGCCGGCGACCGGCGGGAGGAGCGGCTGGAGCTGGAGGACTTCTCCTTCGACACCGATTCGTCGGCTTGGCTCTGGCGCACGCTGCCCTTCGCCCTCGACCTGGAGTTGAGCTATCGCAACGTCAACGTGTTCGCCCAGCGCACCCAGCTCGTGGGGCTTCGCGTCCGCGGCCAGGACGAGATCCACACGCCGGTCGGGGACTTCCTCGCCTGGCAGCTGGAGGTGCGCCCCGGTGTCGAGCGGCAGACGGTCTGGTTCGCGGTCGATGCGCCGCACATCCTCGTGCGCTGGGACCTGGAGCCCCGCCGCTACCTCCTCAGCGGGATCGTCACCGAGCGCCCGGCCGAGTGATCCCGCGGCGTCGCTACGGCGTCCACAGGCAGCCCGACCGCGCCCCCCGCGCCTCCTCCTCCAGCACCACGATCGCGTCTCGCAGTTGTCCGTCCCGGCGCCAGGCCAGCGCCAGCCCCTCCGCCACCAGCGTCGCGTCCAGCGAGCGGCCGTTCGGGAGGAAGGCGTAGCGCAGCAAGCGGTCGCCGTCGCTGTTGCGGGGGCCGGGGTGCAGGAGGAGCGTCGCCCCGGCCGGGATGAGGCCCTGGAGGCGGGCCGCTGCCTCGGCGGCGCAGCGTTCATCCAACTCGGGCGCGTTCAGCCCGAACAGGCGGATCGAGTGTTCCTCGCCTTCGAGCCGCGCGACGAGCGTGTCGCCGTCGACCACCCGCACCGCGACTGCCCGCTGCAACGGGACCGCGTCCGGGTCGACGCGCAGGCCCGCGTCGAGGACCAGCGCCGACGGCGGCACGGGCGACCGCGGCAGCGCGCCGACGTCGTCCAGGCCCACGCGGGCGACCACGACGGCCAGCACGACGCCCACGAGCAGCGTTGGGACCACGAGGCTCCAGCGGAACCGCCGGCCCCGCCGCCGCGGTCGCCGGCGCCGGCCGCCGCCCGGCGTCACGTGAAGGGGCCGGTGAGGAAGTCCCAGATCGCCTCCAGCGCCTCCACGAAGGTGAAGCTGTCGAGCCACTTGCCCCAGTGCAGCGCGTATTCCTGGAACTCCTTCATCGCCGTCAGCACGGCCAGCCAGATGGCCGTCTCCCAGCGCCGGAAGCCGAAGCGCGGCCGCCAGTGCGGCAGGCTCGCCACGAAGAGGAACCAGTACTCGAAGACGTTGGGGAAGGCCAGCAGGATCGCGCGGTCGCCGGTGATCTCGAAGGCGATGAAGCCCACCAGGCGGTAGGCGAATAGTGCGATCGAGATCGTGCGCGCGGGCCCCGTCCAGTGGCACGCCACCCACAGGAAGGTGAGTTGGTAGACCTGATCGACGATCTTGTCGAACTGCTGGTAGTCGCCCAGCCCTCCCAGGTCGAGCAGGTTCATCCAGAGCAGGTCGCTCAGGTCGATGAAGACCGCGATCAACCCGCCGACGAAGGCCCAGCGCAGGACCGGCAATGACCCCAGCACGCGGATCGCGCCGATGACGAGGACTTCCATGCCGCACAGCCTCCGCTTTTCCGGCGAGGGCGTCTACCCGTCGCCCGCCTGCGGGGATGACAGCGCGCTCAACCGTCGCCTATAATCCCGCGACCCAATATCAGTCGGCCCGTTGCGGCGAGGAGGCCTCGCGGGCCACACCCGGATTCGGAGGCGGGAACCTATGCGAAAGACACGACCCTGGTATCTGCTGATCGTGCTCCTACTGAGCTTCTCGCTCGCCGCGGCGGCGGCGTGCGGCGGGGACGACGAGGAAGAAGCTGAACCGGCCCCGGCGCCGGCCCCCGCGGCCGCGCAGGCGCAGGCGGAGCCCGAAGAGCAGGCGGAGCCCGAGATGGCCGAGCCGGACGACATCAAGATCGTCCTGCAGTGGGTCACCCAGGCCCAGTTCGCGGGCTACTTCGCCGCCCTCGATAACGGCTTCTACGAGGAAGAGAACCTGAACGTCGAGATCCAGCCGGGCGGCCCGGACATCCTGCCCGTGCAGTTGGTCGCGGCCGGCGCGGCGGAACTCGCCGTGCAGCCGTTCGCCGTGCTGCTCTCCGCGCGCGACCAGGGCATCGACGTGGTCGCCGTCGCGCAGGTCTTCGAGCGATCGGCCTACCGCCTCGTCTCGTGGGCCGACAGCAACATCATGTCGCCCGAGGACTGGGCGGGGCTGAAGATCGGCGTCTGGGCCGGCCACGAGATGGTCTCGGCCACGATCAACAAGTACGGCCTCACCGAGGGCGGCGGCGAGGGCCAGGTGGAGCTCATCGGGCAGGGCTTCGACATGCAGCTGCTGCTCACGCGGCAGGTCGATATGGCCTCGGCCATGATCTACAACGAGTTCGCCCAGCTGATCGAAGCCGGCAACCCGGTGGACGACTTCCGGGTCGTCGACTTCGCCGACCACGACACCAACACGCTCGAGGATGCGCTCCTCGCGCGGGGCGAGTGGCTGGCCGACGAGGCGAACCAGGACATCGTGACGCGGTTCCTGCGGGCCTCGGCCAAGGGCTGGGCGCTGTGCGCCGACGACCCCGAGGCGTGCGTCGAGATCGTGCTGAAGTACGGCCCGGCGCTGCCGCGGGCGCACCAGACCTGGATGATGAACGAGATCAACAAGCTGATGTGGCCCTCGACCAAGGGCTGGGGCGTGATCGACCGCACCCAGGCCGAGCGCACGGCGGGGCTCATGCTCGAGTACGAGGTCATCTCGGAGCCGGCCGATCTCGACTCGGCCTACACCAACGAATTCGTCGAGGCCGCGCTCGAGGGCTTCTCCGAAGCGGACCGGTTCCGCAACGACTACACGCCGCTCGACCTGGACGTCGAGGACTTGCTCCCCGAGGACGGCTAGCGGCGAGCGGGGGCCGGCGTGCGCCGGCCCCCGCGGGGACACTGCGGAGGGAGCCAGGGGGACGCCATGGCCCGTATCGTGCGCGCAGCCTTGATTCAGACGGAGGGGCTCAGCCCCCGGGAGGCGATGGTCGAGCATCAGGTGGGCCTGGTCCGCCGGGCGGCCGCGGAGGGCGCCCAGGTGACCTGCCTGCAGGAATTGGCGACCGGGCCCTACTTCTGCCAGGAGGAGGACCGGCGCTGGTACGACCTGGCCGAGCCCGTCCCCGACGGCCCCACGATCCAGCGCATGCAAGAGGTGGCGCGCGAGACGGGCATGGTGTTGATTGTCCCGGTCTACGAGTCGGAGGGGCCCGGGTTCCTCTACAACACGGCGGCGGTGATCGATTCCGACGGCTCCTACGTGGGCAAGTACCGCAAGACGCACATCCCGCACGTCGACAACTTCCTCGAGAAGTACTACTTCCGCCCGGGCAACCTGGGCTACCCGACCTTCGACACGAGCGTGGGCAAGGTGGGGGTCTACATCTGCTACGACCGCCACTTCCCCGAGGGCGCCCGCGCCCTGGGCCTGGCCGGGGCCGAGATGGTCTTCATCCCCGCGGCGACGGCGGGCTTCTCGCGTCCGCTCTGGGATGTCGAGCAGCGTTTCCACGCCATCGCCAACGGCTACTTCGTGGGCACGATCAATCGCGTCGGCACGGCGCTCAAGCCCGACGTGCACTTCTACGGCCACAGCTACTTCTGCGACCCGATGGGCGCGGTCTTGGCCGAGGCGGGCGAGTCGGAGGAGGTGATCGTGGCCGACCTGGATCTCGATCGGGTGGCCGAGGTGCGGGCGGAGATGCCCTTCTACCGCGACCGGCGCCCCGACATGTACGACGTTCTGACCGCCCCCTAGCAGGGGTCGGAGACGGAGGTTGCCATGCAGTCAATCATGATCACGGGCGGCACGGTCGTCACCGCGAGCGAGCAATTCCCCGCGGACGTCCTTCTGCGTGACGGCCTGATCGCGCAGATCGGCACCGACCTGCGGGTCCAGGCGGACATCGTCGTCCCGGCCGATGGGCAGTACGTGATGCCCGGCGGGATCGACGTCCACACGCACCTCGGCGAGGAGGTGTTCAACACCATCACCGCCGACGACTGGGAGTCGGGCACCACCGCGGCCGCGTTCGGCGGCACGACGACGGTCGTCGACTTCGCCCGCCAGGAGCGCGAGGGCATGTCGCCGCTGCAGGCCATCGAGCGGCGGCGCGGGCAGGCGGAGCCCGGCGCCGTCATCGACTACGGCTTCCATCTGATGGCGACGAACCTCTCGTCGCCCGGGTACATCGAGGAATTGGCCGCGCTGCCGGCCGCGGGCGTGACGAGCTTCAAGCTGCTGATGGCCTACCCGGGCACGATGATGGTCGACGACCTGACCATCTACCAGGCCATGCAGGTCGCGGCCGACACGGACGCGCTTGTCACGCTGCACGCGGAGAACGGGCACGTGATCCAGAGCCTCACGGAGCGCTTCGGCGCCGACGGCACCGTCGACGAGCACATGCATATGCACGCGCACCCGCATCTGGTCGAGGGGGAGGCCGTGCATCGCGGCATCGCCCTGGCCGAGATGGCGGGCGCCGGCGTCTACATCGTGCATCTGTCGAGCCACACGGCGCTGACGGAGGTGGAGGCGGCGAAGGCGCGCGGGCAGGCCGTCTGGGCCGAGACCTGCCCGCAGTACCTCTTCGCCGCCTACGAGGACTACGAGGACGCGGGCTTCGAGGCGGCCAAGTACATCTGCTCGCCGCCCATCCGCGAACGGGCGAACCAGGACCATCTCTGGCGCGGGCTGGAGACCGGCGCGCTCTCGGTGTTCGCGACCGACCACTGCACGTTCCGCATGCACGACGACCTGCCCGACCTGCCCCCGCAGAAGCCGATGGGCCGGGGCGACTTCCGCCGCATCCCCAACGGCGTGCCGGGCATCGAGAACCGGCTGCACCTGCTCTACGACGGCGGCGTGGTGGCCGGCCGCTTCGACATGTGCCGCTTCGTCGATCTGGTCTCCACGATGCCGGCCAAGCTCTTCGGGCTCTACCCGCAGAAGGGCGGCATCGGCGTCGGCGCCGACGCCGACATCGTCGTCTGGGACCCGAACGCGGTCCACACGATCGAGGCCGCGACGCACCACATGCGCGTCGACTACAACCTGTACGAGGGGCTGGAGGTCCGCGGCCGCCCGACGACAGTGATCTCGCGCGGCGAGATCATCGTCAGCGGGGACAAGTTCCACGGATCGCCCGGTCGCGGCCGCTACCTGGAGCGGACCACACCGTGGGTGATGAGCCACGCAGAGGCGGGAAGCGCCTGAGATGACCGTCGACCAGGCGCCGGCGGATGTGAGCGCCGACGAGATTCTCGACCTCTGCCGTACCTACACGCTGTACGAGTGGACCTCGCAGAACCTCGCCGACCCGATCCCGTTCGTCCGCGCCAAGGGCGTCTATCTCTGGGACGCCGACGGCAACCGCTACCTGGACTTCAACTCGCAGGCGATGAACGTCAACATCGGCCATGCCGACGAGCGGGTCGCGCGCGCGATCAGCGCGCAACTCGCCGAGCTGCCCTACATCGTGCCGCAGCACGCCACCGCCGTCCGCGGACTGCTGGGTCGCGAACTGGCGCGGATCACGCCGCCGGGGCTGAACAAGGCGTTCTTCACGAACGCCGGCGCCGAGGCGAACGAGGCCGCCGTCCGCACGGCGCGCCTCTACACCGGCCGGCACAAGATCCTGACCCGCTACCGCTCCTATCACGGCGGCACGCAGGGCGTCCTCTACGCCTCGGGCGATGCCCGCCGCTTCGCCGTCGAGGAGGGCATGACGGGCGTCGTGCGCATCCTCGACCCCTACTCCTACCGCAGCCCGCTCACGGTGGACGAGGCGGACTTCACCGCGGCCTACATGCGCTACCTGGAGGAGGTCATCCAGCAGGAGGGGCCGCACACCATCGCGGCGATCATGCTGGAGCCGATCACGGGGTCGAACGGGATCATCGTCCCGCCCGACGGATGGATGCGCGGCGTGCGCGAGTTGTGCGACCGCTACGACATCCTGCTGATCGCCGACGAGGTGATGAGCGGCTTCGGGCGCACCGGCAAGTGGTTCGCCATCGACCACGAGGGCGTCGTGCCGGACATGATGACCATCGCCAAGGGCCTGACGAGCGGCTACGTGCCCCTGGGCGCGGTCATGGTCAACGACCGCATCGCCGAGCACTTCGAGACGAACACGCTCGTCAGCGGGCTGACCTACAACAGCCACGCCGTGGGCTGCGCCGCCGCCCTGGCGACGATCGCCGTCTACGAGGAGGACGGCCTGATCGAGAACGCGGCCCGGCTCGGCGAGGTGCTGCAGACGGAGTACGCCGTCATGATGGAGCGCCACCCCTCGATCGGGGAGGCGCGCGGCCGCGGCCTCTTCACCGCCCTTGAGTTCGTCACGGACCGCGAAACGCGGGCGCCCCTGCTCAGCGCCGAGCCGGAGGTCGTCGGGCGCCTCGGCGCCTTCCTCCGTTCGGAGGGTCTCTTCGCCGCGATCCGCGGGGAGTGGCTGTTCGGCAACCCGCCGCTCTGCATCACCGAGGACGAGTTGCGCTGGGCGCTGTCGGTGGTCGACCGCGGCCTCGACATCACCGACGAAGCGGCGGCGAGTCACCGCTGAACCGGCTCAGGCCTCGCGCTTCCGCTCGCAAGGCCGGGAAAGGACGCAGACCATCGTGATCGACGACAACGCGAGTGAGCGCCTCAAGCGGGGCCTCGAGCTGATGGCAGAGGCCTCGATCGACCGATCGGGGCTGGACGGCATGGCCGCCAGCGACGACCGGGTCGGGCCCGAGGTCGCGCGCATGCTGGGTGAGTTCTGTTTCGGCGACGTCTGGACCCACGGGTCGATGGACTACCGCACGAAGCGGATCGTCACGCTGGCGACGATCTCGGCACTGGGCCGCGAGCGGCAGTTGCGCGGCCACATCGCCGGCGCGCTCGACCAGGGATTCACGCGCGAGGAGGTGCTCGACATCTTCGTGCATCAGATCGCCTACGGCGGCTTCCCCATGGGGCTCTCGGGCATGCAGGTCGCGGCGGAGGTCTTCGCGGAGCGGGACGCGAAGGCGGGCGACGCATAGGCCGGCCGCCGCGAGACGCCGGCGCTCGAGGCCGACGCCGCGCTTGTGATGATTGTGAGGATCGTGCCGACGGGCGCACACGGCGCTTCCGAGGCGTTCAGGCGGGAGAAGGAACGATGAAACTCGGACTGATGCTGGGCATGGATCCGCCTCGCGAGATCGTCGCGGGCGCGCAGCAGGCGGAGGAGTGGGGCTTCGAAACGGTCTGGGTGGGCGAGGGCCGGCTGACGCGCAACGCGGTCGTCCTCATGACGATGGTGGGCGCCCACACGGACCGCATCTCCATCGGCAGCGGCATCTTCCCCTTCCGCACGCGCAGCGTCGGGCTGCTGGGCGTGACGGCCCGGACGCTGCACGACCTCGCCCCCGGCCGCGTCAAGCTCGGGCTGGGCGCCTGGTGGGAGCCCCTCGCGACCCGGAACGGCCTGCACACGCCCAAGCCGCTCAGCGCGATGCGGGAGATCATCACCGTGCTGCAGCAGCTCTTCGACGGCAAATCGGTGACGTTCCACGGGGAGTACGTGGATGTCGAGGACATCAAGTTCGACACGCCCGAGGACGACGACGGCCATGCCTACCCGATCCCGATCTACATCGGCGCGGTGCGGCTGCGGATGATGGAGCTCGTGGGGGAGATCGCCGACGGGGCGCTGATGGACTTCCTCGTCCCGCCCGAGTACACGGCGCTGTCGGTCGAGCACATCAAGATCGGCGCCGACCGGATGGGCCGGTCGATGGACGAGATCGACTGCCCGCAGCTGCTCGGCGTCGCGATCGACGACGACAACCCGCAGGCGGCCATCGACGCCTGCAAGATGTTCCTCACGCAGTACATCGGGCAGCAGCCGCACATCACGGAGAACTGCGGCGCCACGCCCGAGCAGATCGCGGCCATCAAGGGCGTGATGGGCTGGCCCGCCACGCAGGAGCAGATCCGCGAGGCGATGCAGTTCGTGCCGAACGAACTGGTGCAGGACGTCTGCCCCTGCGGCACGACGGCGGAGACCATCGAGCGGATCGAGGCGTTCATGGCCGCGGGCTGCTCGGAGGCCGTGCTCACGCCGCTCGGCAACGCCGACGAGACCGTGGAGAAGATCGCCCGGGCCGTGCGCCGCACGGGCTAGCCCACGCCGGCCGATGCGCCCCGGCAGCCGGGAGAGAGAGCCGATCGACCGATGAGCGTGAGCGTCAGTTCGCAGGCGTCCCCATCGCTGGGCGGGCCCGGCCGCTTCGCGACCCTCCTCCGATCCGAACGGCTGCGATCGATGTCGGCCCGGATCGGGCTGATCCTGATCCTGGTCGCGCTCTTCCTGGGCGGGTGGGAGTTCCTCAAGTGGGTGACCGATTCGCCGCGCACCACGCTGCCCCACTTCCACGAGGTCTTCGACTATCTGTTCGACATCGACTCGCAGGGCAACACGCAATGGCTCGCCATCGGCCGGCAGTTGGAGGTGACGTTCATCGAAGCGGTCACGGGGCTGGCCGTCGCCTCCATCGCCGGGTTTGCCGCCGGGACGCTGATGGCGCTCAGCCGCTGGACGGGCCGCGGGATCATGCCGTTCGTGATCGGCGCGCAGACCGTGCCGATCGTGGCGATCGCGCCGGCGCTCGTGATCTGGCTGGGCACGGGCTGGGAGACCAAGGCGCTCATCGCCGGGTTCCTGGCCTTCTTCCCCATCGCCGTGGCGACGGCGCGCGGCATCGGCGATATCTCCCAGGACAGCCTCGACCTGATGGCCTCCTACGGCGCCTCGCCCACGCGGGTGTTCTTCAAGCTGCGCGTGCCGGGCGCGCTGCCCTACATCTTCACTGGGCTCGAGGTGGCGGCGGCGTTCAGCGTCATCGGCGCCATCGTCGCGGAGCTGCCCGTGGGCTCACAGGAAGGCATCGGCGTCAAGATCCTCACGTCGCAGCAGTACTTCAGCCTGGAGCCCGAGTCGTTGTTCGCGTCCATCGGCGGGGCGTGCCTGCTCGGCGGCGCGATGGTGTCCATGGTGCGGATCGTGCAGCTCATCGTGCTGCGCGGCCACCGCGGCGAGACGATCAGCTGAGAGGCAGGAGCCGTGACGACGACCGACAGCGCCAGTGAGACGCCCCCCACCGCCACGCAGACGGCGATCGCCTTCGAACAGGTGCGCAAGGAGTTCGGCAAGGGCCGCGACGCGACGCTGGCCGTCGACGACGTCGACCTCGCCATCGGCGAGCGGGAGTTCGTGTCGCTCATCGGGCCGTCGGGCTGCGGCAAGTCGACGCTGCTGCGGCTGGCGGCCGACCTGATCGAGCCCAGCGGCGGCTCGGTGCTCGTGAAGGGCAAATCCCCCCGGCAGGCCCGGCTCGACCGCGACTATGGCTTCATCTTCCAGGCGCCGACGCTGTTCGACTGGCGCACCGTCTGGAAGAACGTCGCCCTGCCGTTGGAGATCATGCGCATCCCCGGCATGACCAAGCAGAAGAAGCAGGACGAGATCGAGCGCTTGCTGGGCATGGTGGGGTTGGACGGCTTCGAGAAGCACCGGCCCTACCAGTTGTCGGGCGGCATGCAGCAGCGCGTCTCGCTGGCGCGGGCGCTGGTCTTCCGGCCCTCGATTCTGCTGATGGACGAGCCCTTCGGCGCGCTCGACGAGATCACCCGCGACCGGATGAACCTCGAATTGCTGCGCATCTGGAGCGAGACCCACACGACGATCCTGTTCGTGACGCACAGCATCCCCGAGGCCGTGCTGCTGTCGGGCCGGGTGGTGGTGATGACCGCGCGGCCGGGCCGGGTGCAGAGCGTGATCCCGATCGACCTGCCCTACCCGCGCACGACGGAGGTCGAGGAATCGACCCGCTACTACGAACTCGTGACCGAGGTGCGCGAGGCGCTGGGCGAGGCCATGGCTGGTGACGCATGACCACCGACGCTGACCCCGCCGCCGCCGCGCCGGGCGCCGGTCCGGCCGACCGCCGCGATTGGGGCCGCTACGCCGGCCTCATCGTGCCGCCGGCGCTGGTCTTCGTCGCGGCGCTGGCGCTGTGGGAAGCGGCCGTCGAGGTGTTCGAGATCCAGCGCTTCCTGCTGCCGCGCCCCAGCGAGATCGCGTCCCTCTTCTTCGAGGACTTCAGCCGGCTGATCAATCAGGGGCGCAACACGCTCGGCGTGGCCGGGCGCGGCCTCGTGCTGGGCGGCGCGATCGGCATCGGGCTGGCGGCGCTGAGCTTCCGCACGCGCTGGATGGCGGAAGGCCTGGGCATCTACGCCGCGGTGCTGAAGGCCGTGCCGGTGATCTCCCTGGCCCCGCTCACGGTCGTCTGGTTCGGCATCGAGGCGGGCTCGAAGATCGCGACGGTCTCCATCGCCACCGCGCCGATCCTCTTCACCTTCACGCTGGTCGGCCTGCGCCGCGCCGATCCGAACGCCCAGGAGTTGATGCGTTCCTACGCGGCGGGCCGGCTGCGCACCTTCTGGAGCCTGCACGTCCCCTACGCGCTGCCCTTCTTCTTCTCCGGCCTGAAGATCTCGGTCACGATCGCCATGATCGTGGCGATCATCTCCGAGTACTTCGGCGGCAGCTTCGAGAATCTCGGCGGCTACATCCGCAACGAGGCCAACAACGTCCACACCGTCGAGGTCTGGACGGCGATCGTCATGGCCTGCGCGCTGGGCATCGGCCTGTACATGATCGTGGCGATCATCGACCGCTTCGTCCTGCGCTGGCACTCGTCGAAGCGCGGCGGCTAGTAGCGCGAGACGTTGATCTCCTCCAGGCGTCCGGTGACGAGGAAGATCGCCCGCTCGCAGATGTTCGTCGCCCGGTCGCCGATGCGCTCCAGGTTGTGCGACGCCCACAGCAGGTGCGTGTACGCGTCGAACTCCTGCGCGTCGTGCGGCAGCCCCGCCAGCTGCTGGATCACGTGCCGGTGGATGCGGTCGTAGATCTCGTCCACCTCGTCATCGAGGTCGCAGGTCGCCCGCGCCGCCGCCTCGTCCCGCTCCAGGAACGACTCGATCGACTCCCGCAGCATGCGCTGCACCCGCTGCGCCATCACCCATAGCTCGGGCTCGGTCAGCGCGACCGGGTCGTCGCCGAGGAACTGCGCGATCCGCGCGATGCCCTCCGCGTGATCGCCGATCCGCTCCAGGTCCGCCACGATCGACAGGATCGATACCAGCTCGCGCAGGTCCGAGGCGACCGGCGCCTGGGTCGCCATCATCTGGAGGACCTCCTCCTCCAGCGCGTAGCGTTGCTGGTTGACCTCCGCGTCGCCCTCGACCACGGCCCGCGCCAAGCGCATGTTGCGGGTGCGCAGCGCCTCCATCGCATCGGTGATCGCCTTGTCCACCCGCGAGGACAGCAGCCGCACCCCGTCCTCGGCGTGAGTCTGACTTTCGGTGAACAGCGTTCTGGGCATGGTCGGCCTCCTGCCGCCGCGCTGCCGGGTGGCGTTAACCGTAGCGGCCAGTGATGTAGTCCTCGGTGCGCCGGTCGGTCGGGTTGGTGAAGATCTCCTGCGTGGGGCCGAACTCGACGAGCCGCCCCGTGCGCTCCTCGCCCGCCAGCACGAACGCGGTGTAGTTCGACACCCGTGCCGCCTGCTGCATGTTGTGGGTCACGACGATAATCGTGTACTCCTCGGCGAGTTCCCGCATGAGGTCCTCGATCTTCAGCGTCGCCACCGGGTCCAGCGCGCTCGCCGGCTCGTCCATGAGGATGATCTCCGGCTGCACGGCGATCGCCCGCGCGATGCACAGCCGCTGCTGCTGCCCGCCCGACAGCGCCAGGGCGCTCTTGTCGAGGTCGTCCTTGACTTCATCCCACAGTGCGGCCCGGCGCAGCGACTCCTCCACGAGCGCCGGCATATCGCCCTTGTAGCCGTTGATCTTCGGCCCGAACGCCACGTTGGCGAAGATCGACTTTGGGAACGGGTTCGGCTTCTGGAAGACCATCCCGATGCGGCGGCGGATGCCCACCGAGTCGACGGCCGGGCCCAGCAGGTCCTGGCCGTCGAACATGATCGAGCCTTCCATGCGCGCGGTGGGGATGAGGTCGTTCATGCGGTTGAAGCAGCGCAGCAAGGTGCTCTTGCCACAGCCCGATGGCCCGATCAGCGCCGTCACCTCCTGCTTCGGCACGTCGAACGACACCGAGTCGAGCGCCATGAAGTGGCCGTAGAACACCGACAGATCGCGCAACTCCAGCGCGATCTCCGCGTCCAGCTCGTGCCGGACGGCCCCCCGCGCGCCCTCGATCTCCTCGAACAGGTCGCTGCCGCGCCGCTGCGTGGACGCCTCGTCGTGCGGCGCTTCCAGGTCCGGCCGCTCGTCCGGCGTGATCGTCACGATGCCGCCTGCCCTCTGCCCGCTCGTGTCCGACTCCGCCATGCTATCGCTCCCGTCCGTCTCACCAGCGAACCCGCGTGCGCTGTCGCAGGATGATCGCCGCGCTGTTCATCAGCAGCAGCACCAGCAAGAGCAGGATGATCCCGGCCGCGGCGATCAGCTGGAAGTCCTCCTGCGGCCGCGACACCCAGTTGAAGATCTGGATCGGCAGGATCGTGAAGGAGTCGGTCGGCGACGTCGGCAGGAAGGCGATGAACGTCAGCCCGCCGATCACGAGGATCGGCGCCGTCTCCCCGATCGCCCGCGAGAGCGCCAGGATCGTGCCCGTCAGCGTGCCCCCGAAGGCGAACGGCAGCACGCTGCTCCAGACGACCTGCCAGCGCGTCGCGCCGAGCGCGTAGGCGCCCTCCCGCATCGACGGCGGCACCGCCCGCAGCGCCTCCTGCGAACTGACGATGATGATCGGCATGACCAGCAGCGCCATCGTCAGCGCGCCGGCCAGCACCGACCGATCGAGTTCCATGGCCCGCACGAAGAGCTGCAGGCCCAGCAGCCCGTAGACGATCGAGGGCACGCCCGCCAGGTTGGCGATGTTGATCTGGATCATCTTCGCGAACCAGTTCTGGCGCGCGTACTCCTCGAGGTAGATCGCCGCGCCCACGCCCAGCGGGAACGCGACCGCGGCCGTGATCGCCATCATGTACAGCGTCCCGATCAGCGGCGCGTAGATGCCTGCCCGGTCCGGGATCCGCGACGCGAACGAGGTCAGGAACGTCTGGTCGAGGAACAGATAGGCGGCCCAGGTGAGCAGCAGCATCGCCAGGACGATCCAGGGCAGCCGTCCGAGCGCGCGCGGGACGCGCAGCGCGATCGTCGTGGCGATCCACCACGGCAGCGCGAAGGGCAGATGCCGCGACAGGCCGACGGTGGTGAGCGCGCCCAGCCCCGCCGGGTGCAGCGCGCCGTCGATACGGATGCCCCGGCGCTCCAGGACTCGGAACAGCGCGACGAGGACCACGATCACGGCCAGCGCGTAGCCGGAGTAGCGCGCCGACAGGGAGAACTCGGGCGCCGAGAACAGGCGCGCCGCCCCGTCGAGCGACACGTCGATCACCAGCGCCGCCAGCATCGCCACGCCCAGCACGACCGAGCACACGCACAGCCCGACGAACACCGCGCCCGTGATCTTGCGCGCCCGCAGGCGCGGGTGCCAGACCGCCTCGTCGCGGGCGAGGGCCAGCTCCGGGCCGCTCATTCGTACTGCTCCCGGAAGCGCCCGCGCACGTAGGTCGCGATCAGGTTCATCGCCAGCGTCATCACGAACAGCGTCATCGCCACCGCGAACAGCGTCCGCGCCTCGATGCTCCCGGCCGGCGTGTCGCCCAGGCTGACCTGCACGATGAACGCGGTCATCGTCTGGATCGCCTCCAGGGGGCTGGCCAGGAAGTTGGGGTTCTGCCCCGCCGCGACGGTGACGATCATCGTCTCGCCGATCGCGCGCGAGGTGGCCAGGATGATCGACGCGATCACGCCCGAGAGCGCCGCCGGCAGGATCACGCGCAGCGCCGTCTCCATCCGCGTCGCGCCCATCGCGTAGGAGCCTTCGCGCAGCGACTGCGGCACCGCCGAGAACGCGTCCTCGCTCAGCGAGGAGATCATGGGGATGATCATCACCCCCATCACGATGCCGGCGCTGAGCGCGTTGAAGATCGTCGTCGCGGGCAGCAGGTCCTGGACGATCGGCGTCACGAACAGGAGCGCGAAGTAGCCGTAGACCACCGTCGGCACGCCGGCCAGCACCTCGAGCACCGGCTTGAGCACGGCGTGCAGCCGCGGCGGCGCGTACTCGCTCAGGAAGATCGCTGCCAGCAGGCCGACCGGCACCGCCACCACGACCGCGATCGCCGCCACCAGCACCGTGCCCCAGACCAGCGCCCAGATCCCGAAGCGCGACTCCAACTCGCCGGTGGTCTCGTTGAACACCGCAATCAGCGGCGACCACACCGTGTCGCCGAAGAACGTCCCCAGCCCGATGACGCCGAAGAACTCGATCGTCTCGAAGATGAGCACGAAGACGATGCCGACCGTCACCAGGGCGCCCAGCGTCGCCGAGAGGAACAGCAGCAGGTGCACGGCGTGGCCCAGCGGCGTCTCCCGCCCCGTCCCGCCCCGGCTGGGGTTCAGGCGATCGCGCCAGAGCGCCGCGCAGACTTCGCGCAGCGACGTCGGTGGGGGCGTCGACTGTCTGGCCGCCATGCGTTCCCTTCGAGACCGCCGGGATGCGTTATTCGATGAATATGTCCGCCAGGGTCGCGCCCTCCGGCGCGTGCGCCATCAGCGCGCCCGTCGCGGAGCCCTCTTCGACCCGCGCCAGGCTCGCCGCGTACAGCGCGTCGGGCAGCTGCACGTAGCCCACCGACGGATCGTCGACCAGTATGCGGCCGGTCGTGAGCGCCCACTCCAAGAACGCCCTCACTGTGCGCCGCTCCAGCGATTCCACCTTGGCGTAGATGAAGAGCGGACGGGAGAGCGGCGCGTAGGTCCCGTTTTCGATTGTCTCGATGGTTGGGCCGACGGCGCCCGTGCCGGGGTCGATGGGGACGGCGCGGACGCGCTGCTGGTTGTTGATGAAGTAGGCGAAGCCGAAGTAGCCGACCGCGCCGAGCTCCCCGTTGATGCCCTGCACGAGCACGTTGTCGTCCTCGGAGAACTGAGTGTTGTCGGTGCGCTGGACCCCCTCCTCGCCGTTCACCACGTCGCTGAAGTAGTCGAAGGTGCCGGAGTCGGAGCCGGGCGAGAAGATGCCGATCCGGCTGTCCGGCCAGCCTGGGCGCACGTCGGCCCAGGTGACGGCGAAGTCGGCGGGGCCGAAGATCTTGGCCAACTCGTCCACGGTCAGGTAGTCGACCCAGTCGTTGTTGATGTTGACGACGACGGTCAGCCCGTCGAAGGCGACGGGGATTTCGATGAAGGCCACGCCGTTGGCGTCGCAGATCTCCTCCTCGGCGGCGTGGATCGACCGCGAGGCGTTGGTGATGTCGGTCTCGCCGTTGCAGAAGCGCTCGAAGCCGGCGCCGGAGCCGATCGAGGCGACGTTGACGTGGACGCCGTCGGTGGCGAGGCCGAACTCCTCGGCCCAGGCCTCGGCGATGGGGAAGACGGTGCTGGAGCCGGCGATCTCGATCGTGCCGCTCAGCCGCGGCGCCGCCTGCTCCGTCTGCCCGCCGCCGCCGCAGGCTGCGGCGACCAGCGCCACGGCAGTGACGATGAGTCCGAGCGCCGGCCAACTGCCGCGGCCAAGCAGCCGGCGCATCGCCACCGTGGATCGTGTTCGTTGCGGGAGGGACTGCCAAGACGGTGGGTGCGGGTTCACGCTCGGAGCGTATGGACGGACGCCCGCAGGCCGGTTAACAGGTGTTTAAGGCTCGCCGCGCGGGGCGTTAAATCATCCGCGGCCGTCGGACGGACTGTGCGGGCGGATTCAGTCCAGGCCGATTACGGAGTCTCGCGGGGGATCGAGAAGCCGAACGTGGAGCCCTTGCCCGGTTCGCTGTCGACCCGCACCGTCCCGCCGTGGCTCTCGGCGATGTGGCGCACGAGGGCCAGCCCCAGGCCCGTCCCCTCGCCGTGGCGGCGGGCCCAGTCGGCCCGGTAGAAGCGCTGGAAGACGCGCTCGCGGTCGTCGGCGGAGATGCCGATGCCCGTGTCATGCACCAGCAGCCAGACTACGCCGCCCTCCTCCCGCGCCTCCAGCGTGACGCTGCCCGGCCCGGGCGTGAACTTGAGCGCGTTGTGCAGCAGATTCCCCAAGGCCCGCTGGACCAGGTCCGCGTCCGCCTCGACCGTGATCGACTCCGGCGTGCGCAGCGCCAGTGTCAGCCCCGCCCGGTCGGCCTGCGGCCGCACGCGATCGAGCGCGCTCCGCGCGACCACGCAGACATCCATCGGCAGGCGCTGCGGTTGCGCCAGCCCCGACTCCAGCCGCGCGAGGTCCAGCATCTCCTCGACGAGCTGCGCCATCTTGTCGGTTTCCTGGTGGATCATGCGATGGAACCGCTGGCTGTCGGCCGCGTCGACGCCGCGCTCCAGCGTCTCCGTCGCCGCCGAGATCGTCGCCAGGGGTGTGCGCAGCTCGTGCGAGACGTTGGCGACGAATTCGCGCCGCGTCTGCTCGGCCTGCTGGGCGGCGCTCACGTCGTGCATGATCAGCACCGCCTCCCACTGGCCGTCGCCCCGCAGCGGACGCGCCACCGCCTGGTAGTGGCGATCGTCCCGCCGCACCAGCGCCGTCGCCGCGAGGGCGTCGGGTCCGAGCGCCTGCGTGACGAGCGCGTGGACCTCGTGGTCGCGCAGCGCGCGCAGCAGCGGACGGCCCAGCGCCGCCTGCGCCTCGCCCGACAGCACCGTGCCGGCGGCCTCGTTCGCGTAGACGACGTTCGCGGCCCCGTCGACCGCGATGACGACGTCGGCCGCCGCGGCGAGGGCCTGGTCGAGCCGGTCGCGCTCACCCCGCGCGACGGCGATCTGGCCCCGCAGCGTCGTCGCGAGGTCGTTGACGGCGCCGGCGAGGGCGGCCAGGTCCTGGTCGGCGCCGGCGCGCACCGGGCCGGGCTGGTCGCCGGCGCCGAGCCGCCGCACGTCGTCGCTCAGGCGTCGCAGCGGGCGCCGGGACCACTCCTGGACGATCAGTCCGCTCGCCAGCGACAGCAGCGCCGCGGCCACCAGCGCTGCGACAACCGCCGCCGTCCCGCCGCCCCCCGCGAGCGCGACGATGCCCACCAGCAGCGCGGCCGCCAAGGCGACTCCCGCCACCGCGAACGCCAGGGGACCGGGCGGCGCCACCCGCATCGCTACAGCTCGAATCGGTAGCCGGCGCCGCGGACCGTGATCAGGTGGACCGGCTGGGCCGGGTCGGGCTCGATCTTCTTGCGCAGCCAGCGGATGTGCACATCGACCGTGCGCGTGCCGCCCGCGAAGTCGATGTCCCAGACGTCGTTGAGCAACTCGTCGCGGGTGAAGGTGCGGCCGGGGCGCTGCGCCAGATAAGCGAGCAGTTCGTACTCCTTCGGCCGCAGCGGCCTGGGGCCGTCGCCGCCGCGCAGTTCCCGCCGGGCGAGGTCGAGGGTGAGGCCGTCGAACTCGATGACCGAGACCTGCGGGGCCCCGTTCGTGGCGCTGCGGCGCAGGTGCGCCCGCACGCGCGCCAGCAGCTCGGCCAGCCCGAACGGCTTCGTGATGTAGTCGTCGGCGCCCAGGTCGAGCCCCTGCACGCGGTCGATCTCGGCCGTGCGAGCGGTCAGCAGCAGCACCGGCACGTCCGAGCCGTCGCCGCGCAGCCGCCGCAGCACCTCGGTCCCGCTCAGAGCGGGCAGCATCACGTCCAGGATGACCAGGTCCGGGTCGCGCGTGCGGGCCAGGCTGAGGCCGGTGTCCCCGTCGAGGGCGGTGTGGACCTCGTAGCCCTCGCGCTCCAGGTTGTAGCGCAGCGTCTCGTTGAGGCTGACCTCGTCCTCGACCACCAGCACGCTCGCCACGGTCACCCCTCTCCGAGCCGGAGATCGACGCTGCGCACGAGTCCGGCCGCCAGGTCGACGACGCGCACCCGGTGGTTGTTCGTGTCGGCCACGATCAGCGTGCGGCCGGGCCCCGCGCAGAGCCCGCCGGGCTCGTTGAAGCGGGCGGCGGCCAGGCCCCCGTCGGCGTCTCCCAGGCCGCCGCAGACCGTGCGGACCTGCTGCGTGCGCGGGTAGACCTGCTTGATCTTGTGGTTGAACGTGTCGGCGACGTACAACTCCGGTTCTCCGTCAGCGGTCGGTAGCCAGGCGACGTCGAGCGGGTGCTGCAACCGCGCCACCCCCTGCGCGCCGTCGGTGTCGCCGAAGTCGAACAGGCCGCTGCCGATCAGGGTCTCCACGCGCCCGCCCTCGCCCGGATGCGCCAGCCGCACGGCGTTCGATTCGCTGTCGGCGAAGGCGACGCCCCCGGGGCCCACCGACAGGCCGCTGGGCTGCGCCAACTCCGCCGAGGCCCGCGGTCCATCCTCGATTCCCTCGCGCATCGACCCGGCCCAGGGCCCAATCGTCCCCGCCCGCGAGTCCAGCGTCCAGAGTTGGTGGAAGCCCGCCATCGCGATGTACAGGACGCCGCCGTCGCCCGCGGCCAGATCCCAGGGCGAATTGAGCGGCGCGCCCGCCGCGGCGCGCGGCTGCGGGTAGGTCCGCGCCTGCTCCCCCGTCCCTGCGACCGTCGTCGTCTGCCACGTGCCGAGATCGATGCGGCGGATGGCGTGGTTCTCCAGGTCGGCGACGAACAGCGCGCGGCCGTTCGCGTCCTCGGCCACCGCCATGCCCTGCGGCTGGTCGAAGCGCGCCGTCTCGGGCGCGCCGTCGGCGAAGCCGGCCGCGGACCCGCCGACGACCTGCTCGACGGTCCCATCAAGGCGGGCCGCGATGATGCGGTCGTGGTTGCTGTCGGCGACGAAGAGCCGGTCGTCGGCCGCGTCGTAGTGCACCTTGCCGGGGAACGAGAGGGCCGCCGCCGGCGCGCCCTCGACGGCCGTCGCCCGTTCGAGCGGCAGCGCGCCGCCGTCGAGCGCCCCCTCGCGGCGGTACTGCGCGATCCAATCGTCCAGCAGCGGCTCGACGGCCTCGGCCGTGAGTTCCCCTTCGTGCCGGCCGATCACGTTGCCGCGCGGGTCGACGAAGTACAGCGTCGGCCAGGCGCGCGCGCCGAAGCGGCGCCAGTATGCGAAGTCGCGGTCGTTCAGCACCGGGTGCTCGATGCGCAGCCGCAGGACGGCCTGCCGCAGCGCCGGCGTCTCGCGCTCGGTGGGGAACTTGGGCGAGTGCACGGAGACCACCGCCAACTCCTCCGCGTAGCGCCGTTCGAGCTTCCGCAACTGCGGAAGCACATGCAGGCAGTTGATTCAGGCGTAGGTCCAGAAGTGCAGGATCAGCAGCCGCCCCCGCACGTCGTCCGACGTGAGTGGGCGGGTGGTATTGATCCAGTCCTGGTCGGTAGGCAGTGGGGGCGCGGGGGCCTCGCCGTAGGCAGGTGTCGTCACGGTCGCTCCGATCGTTCCCTGGCAGCGTAGCGCCGGGGCCGCGCGGGCGAGCCGGCGCCGGGCTCACGCGTCCAGAGACGCCCGCAGCCGCCCGGCGTCGATGTCGTACAGCTCGATGACGTTGTCCCAGGTCATGCGCTGCTCCTCGTCGTCGGGGACGCCGGCCATGATGCGGTCGAGGATCGGCATGCTGTTCGGCCAGATCGAGTCGTGGTGGGGGTAGTCGTTTCCCCACAGCATCCGATCGACGCCGATCAGGTCGCGCGTGCGCACGCCGATCTCGTCGTCCTCGAACGTGACGTAACAGTTGCGGCGGAAGTAGAACGACGGCTCCTCCGTCATGTCCGGCGAGCATTCCTTGGGCACCCGGTAGGCCGCGTGGTCGAGCCGCTGCAGCCAGTGCGCGACCCAGCCCGTCTCCCACTCCGCGAACACCACCTTGAGGTTGGGGTGCCGCGCGAAGACCCCGCCCGTGATCAGCGTCTCCGCCGACCAGGCGACGCCCGCCAGCGCCAGCGCGTAGGCCGACACCTGATTCCAGTACGACGGCAGGCTCATGCCCCACTCCGCGCCGCAGAAGATGTGCAGCGTCAGCGGCACGCCCGCCTCCTCGGCGGCCGACCAGAAGGGCTCGTACTGCGGGTCGCTGTAGGGCAGCGAGGGCGGCGCCGTGCAGGGGATCGCGAAGGCGCGCAGTCCCTTGCCCAGGCCGCGCTCCATCTCCGCGATCGCTTCCGGCACGTCGGGCAGGGGCAGGCAGGCGGCCCCGATCAGCCGATCGGGGGCGTGGCTCTGGTAGTCGGCGACCCAGTCGTTGTGCCGCTCGAAGACCGCCTGCACCACCTCGCGGTCGGGGTGCGAGAAGGCCAGCATGTTGATGCTGGGGTACATCACCTCGCCCACGATGCCGTCCTCCCGCTGCTCGTCGAGGCGGGCGGCGGGGTCGCGCACGCCGGGATTGATCCGGTCCCAGCCGTGCTTCATGCGCTCCTGCGTCTCGGGCAGGTCGAGCCGCGCGCCGGCGATGCCGAAGCGCCCGACCGGCACGGCCACCGGGGCCTGGGGGAACATCACGTAGATCCCCTCGCGGCCCGGCGGATCCTGCACGATCAGCGGCGCTCGCTCGCCGAAGCGCTCTTCCAGCCCTGCGAAGACCTCGGGCGCTTCGACGAAGTGCGAATCGCAGGAGTAGTAGAGATGGTCGCGTGGCATGGACGACTCCTCCCCGGCGTGCGCCGCGGGCGGCCCGCGTGCGCCGATGTCGCGCGCAGGCTAGCGAATCCGGCCGGGCGGCACCGGGTCGCTAGCCGCCGGCCGCCGATTCGGCGGATTCGGCGCGTGCGGCGTCGGCCGCTTCGGCCAGCGCGGCGGTCTCGGCGAAGTAGCGCTCGATGCCCCGCACGATGCCGATCGCCATCGCCTGGCGCGCGATCTCGTTCTTCAGTACGCCGGCCTCCCACTCGTTCGTGATGAAGAGCAGCTCCAGCAGCGCGGCCGGCATCTCCGTCGCGCGGGATCGCAGGACGTCCTCGCCGGGCGCGAAGCCGAGCGCGCCGGGATCCTGCCCGAGGGCGACGACCCGGTGGCGCTGAATTTCCGTGGCCGGGCCGAGCAGCAAGAGCCCCTCGCACTCGCCGGTCCAGCGCGAGATGTCCCAGCAGGTGTCCTCGCGAATGCCGCGGTCCCAGGCCCGATAGCCCGCCTCGACCCGCAGCGACTCCAGCACCGATTCCTGCAGGGCCAGCGCCAGGCGCTGATTCTCCGCCGCATGCGGCCGGTGCCGGCTCCAGTACACCTCGACCCCGGAGGCGCGCGCATCGTCGTGGCCGTTCGAGTGGATCGAGACGAAGATGTCGGCGCCCGCGTCGTTGGCGAAATCCACGCGCGCTTGCAGGTCGGGCCGGTTGACCACGAAGTCGGGTGCGTCGGGGTACTCGTGCGTGACGTCCATGACGCGCTCCCGTGTCCGCCGGGTCAGCAGCACGTCGTAGCCCGCCTCGACCAGCAGCGCCTCCACCCGGAAGGCGAAGTCGAGATTCGAATCCCGCTCGATCACGCCAAAGGCCTGTGCGCCGGTTTCGTCGCCGCCGTGCCCCGCGTCGAGCACGACGAGGACGCGCGGCGGCTCCGGGACGGCCACCGTCTCCGCATCCCGTATCTCCGGGAGGAGCGCCGCGAGCTCGCTCCACGCCGGGAGGGGCCCCGCTGGCTCGGCCGGAGCCGGGTCATCCGCCGTTGGGTCGTCCGGCGCGGGGCCGGTCGCACGCGGCGTGTTCTCTTCCGCCCCGCCGGCCGCGACCGTGGAAGCCGCGGCGGCGAGCTCCCACGCGGCCGAACCCGCCGGCGGCGCGTCGGACGCCGCGACGGCGTCGTCGGGCGTGTCCGTGCTTGCATCGTCGTCGGCGACGGCCTCGGCGGGCGCAGCCTCGGCCGCGTCGTCTTCCGGGGTCGTGCTCTCCTCGACGGCCGGCTCCTCCGGGACCTCCCCGGCGCCGTCGGGGGCCTCGGCGACCTCCGCGACGGCGTCGGGCTCCGTGTCGTCGGACGGCGGCTGATCGGAAACCGGCGGCGGCTCGTCCGGCTCGGACGGAGGCGCCGGATCAGACTCGGGCGACGTCTCCGCCGCCGCGGCGTTCGATTCGTCGCTGCCGGGCGCGCGCGGCGCAGGTGGAGCGGGCGTCTCCACGTCCGCGTCGGCGTCGGCGTCGCCGGCATCCTCCGCCGGAGCGTCCGCCAGCGGGACCGTGGCCACCGGCGCCGGCGCGGGCGCGGGCGCGGGGGCGTCCCGCGCGGCGTTGTCCTCGGCGCAGGCGATCGTCAGCGCGGCCACCAGCGCGACCGCGATCAGTGCCGAGAGCCAAGCCGTGGGTACGCGACGCATCCCCGCTGCCAGCCGCTGCGCAACTCGATATGGTCGGCAGCGTACCTGGGAGCGCCGCCGGGCCGGCCCGCCGCTAGCGCGACCGGCCGACGACGCGCACGAGTCCCTCGCGGAACTCCAGGCTGTAGCGGTGCCGCAGCGCGACGTCCGCCAGCGCCGCGTTGACCGCGTCCTCGATCCCCTGCTGCACGCTCGCCGTGAGGAACGCCGGCACGTTCCCCACCTCGATGCGCGTGATCTCGAGGACCGGATGCGCGCCCCCCAGGTCCAGGCGGCCGCGCAGCGACCCGGCCACGCTCGCCGGGACGGGCAGTTCGATCCGGCCGCGGACCTCGGCGTAGCCGAGGCCGGCGTCGTCCCGCGGACCGAAGAAGCAGATGGTCAGCTCGCTGATCTCGCCGACTTGGCGCTCCGCCTCCAGGAACTCCCGCGCGCGCGCCGTCACGACGCCCTCCTCGATGTCGAGCGCGTCGGGCACGCCGCCCTCCAGGAAGGTGTCGAAGGCGCTCCAGCGGGCATCGAAGGTGCGGTCGGCCGCGGGCGTCAGGTCGAGGGACCGCCCAGCGCAGACCGGCGCCAGGCTCGGCCCGCCGGTGAACGTGAGGACGACCAGCGCCACCGCCGCCGCCAGCAGCAGGACGAGCAGCGTCGCCGCCGCGATCACGATCCAGCCCACCAGGGTCGAGCGGGTCATCCGCGGCTCCCGCGATGGCGGCCCGCCGCCGGCTCGTGGCTCACTCGACCGGCCGCCGCGACAACCAGACGACCTCCGGCTCGGCCGGCGCGGGCTGCGCCTCCGGCGGCGCCGGCTCGCGCGGGGCGATCGGCGACATGACCGCCTCGACCCACGCTGCGAAGGGCATCGCCTTGCCCTTGACGAAGAAGCGGTCCGCCTCGGCGAGGTCCGGTCCAACCGCGTCGGTGGGACGATCCGCGTCGCCGGTAGCGGGCGCGGGGTCGGATGGCGGCTGCTCGGGCATGACGGTGGCTCCGTGTGCGCGGGTCGCCGGGCGGCGGCGCCCCGGTCGTCTGTCCAGCCTACGCGACCGCCCGCGAGGTGCGGCGGCTAGACTGGGATCGTCGCACGACGCCGGCTCGCCGGGCATCCGGGCGGATCATGTCGCGGGGGACGCGTGATCCGGGCCCGCCCGTACCGGCCGGCGGCGCGGCGACCGGTATGGGGGACCGATGATCGCGGAGTCCGCTTGATGACGACCGAGATGCCAGCCGGCCCCGCCGGCGATGCGTCCATCCAGGCGCTCAGCCCGGAGGACTGGCTGGAGACCGACGACTGGATCGACTCTCTGCAGGATCTCCTGCGGCGGCGCGGGCCGCAGCGTGTCAGCGGGCTGCTGCAAGCCTTGCAGATCGAGGCGCAGAAGGCCGGCGTGCCGCTGCCGGTCACGTCGCAGACGCCCTACGTCAACAGCATCCCCGTCGACCGGCAACCGCCCTATCCGGGCGACCGCGCCCTGGAGCGGCGCATCAAGAGCATCATTCGCTGGAACGCCATGGCGATGGTGGTCGAGGCCAACAAGCAGTCCTACGGCATCGGCGGGCACATCTCGACCTACGCGTCGCTGGCCACGCTGTTCGAGGTGGGGTTCAACCACTTCTTCCGCGGCCCCGACGACCCCTCCGGCGGCGACCTGATCTACTTCCAGGGACACGCCGCGCCGGGCGTCTACGCGCGGGCGCTCGTCGAGCGGCGCCTCACGCGGGCGGAGGTCCACGCCTTCCGGCGCGAACTCGCCCCGGGCGGCGGGCTGGCGTCGTACCCGCACCCCTGGCTGATGGACGATTTCTGGCAGTTCCCCACCGTGTCGATGGGCCTCGCGCCGATCATGGCCATCTACCAGGCGCGCTTCATGCGCTACCTGCAGCACCGCGGCCTCATGCCCGCCGCCGATCCCGCGCACGACGAGCAGAAGGTCTGGGCCTTCCTCGGCGACGGCGAGACGGACGAGCCCGAGTCGCTGGGCGCGATCTCGATGGCCGCGCGGGAGAAGCTCGACAACCTGATCTTCGTCGTCAACTGCAACCTGCAGCGGCTCGACGGGCCCGTGCGCGGCAACGGACAGATCATCCAGGAGCTCGAGGCCGTGTTCCGCGGCGTGGGCTGGAACGTGATCAAGGTCATCTGGGGAAGCGAGTGGGATTCGCTGCTCGCCAAGGACCACGACGGCCTCCTGGTCCGCCGCATGGGCGAGGTCGTGGATGGGGAGTACCAGAAGTACTCCGTGGCCGGCGGCGCCTACATCCGGGAGCAGTTCTGGGGCGTCGATGATCGGCTGAAGCGCATGGTGGCGCACATGTCCGACGACGAGCTCTGGCGCATGCGGCTGGGCGGCCACGACACCGACAAGGTCTTCGCTGCCTACAAGGCCGCCGTCGAGCACCGCGGCGCCCCCACGGTGATCCTGGCCCGGACGATCAAGGGCTACGGCCAGGGCGAGGCCGGCGAGGGGCGCAACGTCAGCCACCAGCAGAAGCAGCTCAACGAGGAGGAGCTGCTGCAGTTCCGCGACCGCTTCGACATCCCGCTGACGGACGCGGAGGTCGTGGGCGCGCCGCTCTACCGCCCCGCCGAGGACAGCGCCGAGATGCGCTACCTGCGCGAGCGCATCGCCGCGCTGGGCGGCCCCGTGCCGCAGCGCCGCTCGGCGCCCAGCCCCCTGCGCGCCCCCGCCGACGAGTTGTTCCAGGAGTTCTTCGACGGCACCGGCGAGCGCGAGGCCTCGAACACGATGGCCTTCGTCCGCATCCTCACGAAGCTGATGCGGGACAGCCGCCTGGGCGACCGCATCGTGCCGATCATCCCCGACGAGGCGCGCACCTTCGGCATGGAGGGCCTCTTCCGCGAGTTCGGCATCTATTCGTCCGTGGGCCAGCTCTACGACCCCGTCGATTCGCACCAACTGCTCTACTACAAGGAGTCGGACGACGGGCAGATCCTCGAGGAGGGCATCACCGAGGCGGGGTCGTTGTGCTCGTTCCTGGCCGCCGGCACGGCGCTCAGTCACTACGGCAGCGCCACGATCCCGTTCTTCATCTTCTACTCCATGTTCGGCTTCCAGCGCGTGGGCGACCTGATCTGGGCCGCCGCCGACTCGCGCTGCCGCGGCTTCCTGGTCGGCGCGACGGCCGGCCGCACGACGCTGAACGGTGAGGGGCTCCAGCACCAGGACGGGCACAGCCACGTCCTGGCCTCGGTCGTGCCCAACCTCGTCGCCTACGACCCCGCCTATGCCTACGAGATCGCGGTCATCGTGCAGGAGGGCATCCGCCGCATGCACGACGAGAACGAGGACGTCTTCTACTACCTCACGACGGAGAACGAGAGCTACGTGCAGCCGCCCCTGCCGGGCGGCCCCGAGGCGGACGGCGTCCGCGAGGGCATCCTTAAGGGGCTCTACCGGCTCTCCCGCGCGGCCGGCGGCGGCGGCCCCCGCGTGCATCTGCTGGGCAGCGGCTCAATCCTCAATCAGGTCATCGCGGCCGCCGATGTGCTGGCGGGCTACGGCGTCGGCGCCGATATCTGGTCGGTGACGAGCTACACGGAACTGCGCCGCGACGCCGAGGACGCGGAGCGCTGGACCATGCTGCACCCGCTGGAGGCGCCGCGCGTGCCCTTCGTGACGCAACAGCTCGGCGAGGACCCCCGCCCCGTCGTCGCCGCCAGCGACTACCTCAAATCGCTGCCGGAGACGGTCAGCAAATGGCTGCCCTCGTCGTTCACGGCGCTGGGCACCGACGGCTTCGGCCGCAGCGGCACGCGCGAGGAGTTGCGCGCCTTCTTCGAGGTCGACGCGGCCCACATCGCCGTCGCGGCGCTGCACGCGCTCGCGGCGGAGGGCCGCGTCGAGCCCGCCCTCGTGCAGCGCGCCATCGAAGACCTCGGCGTCGACCCCGACGGCCCCAACCCGGCCCGCGCCTGAGTACCGGCAGAGAGGACGCCGCGCCATGCCCAGCGACTTCGCTCTGCCCGACCTCGGCGAGGGGATCGAGGAGGCCGACATCCTCAAGATCTACGTCAAGGAGGGGGACACCTTGGCCGTCGACCAGCCGGTGATGGAGATCGAGACGGACAAGGCGACGCTCGACGTCCCCTCCGGCGTCGCGGGCACGATCGCCAGCCTGCACGTCGCGGAGGGGCAGACGATCACGCCCGGCACGATCCTGGTCACCGTGCTGGAGAGCGCCGACGCCGGGGCGGCGAGCGCCCCGCCCGCCGCGCCCGCCTCTTCCGCCGCCGCCCCTCCGCCGCCCGCGCCCGAGCCCGCGCCGCCGCCGGCCCCCCCGGTCCCCGCCGCGCCGGCCCCTGAGCCCGATCCGGCCCCGCCCCCGCCACGCGACGTCGCCACGGCCATCCCCCATGACGAGCGCTCGGGCCCCACGCCGGACGACGTCACGCAGCGGGCGGTTTTCGCCTCGCCCTCGGTGCGGCAATTCGCCCGGCGGATCGGCGTCGACGTGCGCGAGGTGCCCGGCAGCGGTCCCGCCGGGCGCATCTCGCAGGACGACGTGATGCGCTTCGCGCGGACCGCCCGCAGCGCGCCCGCGCCGGCCCCGGCCGGGACGCCGCCCGCCACGCCCCCCCTGCCCGACTTCTCCCGCTGGGGCGCCGTGCAGCGCGAGCCGCTGAACCGCTTCCGCCGCACCGTGGCGCGCAACATGTCGCTGGCCTGGCAGCAGATCCCGGCCGTCACGCTGCAGCACACCGCCGACGTGACGGACCTGGAGGCGATGCGGCGGCGCCACCGGCAGGCCGCCATCGACGCCGGCGGCCGCCTGACGATCACCGCCATCCTGCTGAAGATCGTCGCCGCCGCGCTGCGCGCCCATCCCCGCGTCAACGCCAGCTTCGACGTGGAGGCGCAGGAACTGGTCCTGAAGCAGTACGTCCACATCGGCGTGGCCGTCGATACCGACCGCGGCCTCGTCGTGCCGGTGATCCGCGACGTCGACCGCAAGAACATCATCCAGCTCGGGGTCGAGCTAACACAGGTCAGCGCCAAGGCGCGGGACAACGACCTCACCATCGACGAGATGCGCGGCAGCAGCTTCACGATCACGAACCTGGGCGGCCTCGGCACGGGCCACTTCGCGCCCATCATCCACTGGCCGAACGTCGCCATCCTGGGGATCGGGCGGGCCGAGAAGGTGCTCGTCTTCGCCGACGACGCCGCCGACCCCGAGGGCGGGGCGTGGGAGCCGCGCCTGCACATGCCGCTCTCGCTGACCTTCGACCACCGCGTGCTCGACGGCGCCGACGGCGCGCGCTTCATGACCTGGATCACGGACGCCATCGGGCAGCCGATGATGCTGGCGCTGGAGGGCTGAGATGGCCGGCGCCTCCACGCCCGCGGGCAAGCGGCTGGCCGTCATCGGCGCGGGGCCGGGCGGCTATCCGGCCGCCTTCCACGCCGCCCTGCGCGGCCTCGACGTGACGCTGATCGACGAGGAGGAGAACCCCGGCGGGGCCTGCACCTACCGCGGCTGCATCCCCTCGAAGGCGCTGCTGCACGCCGCGCGCGTGATCGCCGAGTCGCACGAAGCGCGCGCCTTCGGGCTCGACTTCGGCGAGCCGCGCATCGACCTCGACGCCCTGCGCGAGTGGAAGGACAGCGTCGTGCGGCGGCTGACCTCCGGGCTGGGACTGCTGCGCGGGCAGCGCAACGTGCGGCCGATCGTCGGGCGGGCGCACTTCTCCGGCAGCCGCTCGCTGCGCGTCCTGCGCGGCGGTTCGCTCGACGAGGTCGGCTTCGACCACGCGATCATCGCGACCGGCTCCTCGCCGGTGCGGCCCGGTCCGCTGGCGCTCGACTCGTCCCGCGTGATGGATTCCACCGGCGCGCTCGAACTGGCCGACGTGCCCGCGCGCCTGCTGGTGGTCGGCGGGGGCTACATCGGGCTGGAGATGGGCACGGTCTACGCCGCGCTCGGCTCGAAAGTGACGGTCGTGGAGATGCTGCCCGGCCTGCTGCCGGGCGTCGACCGCGACCTCGTGAAGCCGCTCGCGACGCACCTGGCCGGCGTGTTCGACGAGGTGCTGCTCAACACGCGCGTCACCGCCATGGCGGAAGCGGAGGACGGGATCCGCGTGCGTCTCGCCGCCGCCGGCGGCGCGGAGAGCGAGCGCACCTTCGACAAGGCGCTCGTCGCCGTGGGGCGGCGGCCGAACTCGGACGGGCTCGGGCTGGAGACGACGCTGGTCCGCACCGACGACCGCGGCTTCCTGGAGACCGACGGGCAGCGCCGCACCGCGGAGCCCACGATCTTCGCCGTCGGCGACGTCGCCGGCGAGCCGATGCTGGCGCATAAGGCGATGCACGAGGCCCGCGTCGCGGTGGAAGCGATCCTGGGCGAGCCGGCAGCGTTCGAGCCGGCCGCCATCCCGGCCGTGGTCTTCACCGACCCCGAGATCGCCTGGTGCGGCGTGACCGAGGCCGACGCGCCCGCCGACCATGTGGACGTCGTGCGCTATCCCTGGCGCGCCTCCGGCCGCGCGATCACGCTGGCCCGCCCGGAGGGGCTCACGAAGCTGATCCTGGAGAAGGGCAGCGAGCGCGTGCTGGGCGTCGGCATCGTCGGGCCCAACGCGGGTGAGCTGATCGCCGAGGGCACGCTGGCCGTCGAGATGGGCGCCCGCGCGTCCGACCTGCAGCTCACCATCCACGCGCACCCCACGCTGTCGGAGACCGTCATGGAGTCGGCCGAGACGTTCTTCGGCACGAGCGCGCACTACATCGCCCGCCGCCGCTAGCCGCCCACGCCCTACGATGAATCCACAGCGTCGGGAGGGAACCGTGTCCGACTTCGACCTTCTGGTGATCGGCGGCGGCTGGGGCGGCTACACCGCGGCGCAGGCCATGGCGCGGGGCGGCGGCCGCGTCGCCCTCGTCGAGCAGGACAAGGTGGGCGGCGTCTGCCTGCATCGCGGCTGCATCCCCACCAAGGCCCTTTTGGAGACCGCCGCCATCGTCCGCGGCGCGCGCGCCGCTCCCGCCCACGGCGTGCGCCTGTCCGCGCCCGAACTCGACTGGCCCGCCGCGCTCGATTTCAAGAACGGCATCGTCGGCCGGCTCGAGAGCGGCATGCAGCAGGCGCTGGACCTGGCCAAGATCGAGCGGGTCGACGGCGCCGCCCGCATGACGGGCCCGACCAGCGTCGAGGTCACGCCGGCGGCGGGCGGCCCCGTCACGACGCTGCGCGCCAGGGACGTGATCATCGCCACCGGCTCCCGGCCCGCCGATCTCGCCTTCCTCCCGGTCGACGGCCGCCGCGTCGTCACCTCCGACCACGCCATCGACCTGCCGCCGCCCGCGCGCGCCATCATCGTGGGCGGCGGCGCCGTGGGGGCGGAGTTCGCCTCCCTCTGGACCGACCTCGGCAGCGACGTCGTGTTGCTGGAGTTGCTGCCCCAACTCCTGCCGCAGGAGGACAAGGAAGCGGCGCGCGCGCTCGCCCGGCAGCTGGCGGCGCGCGGCGTCGACGTCCGCACCGGCGCCCAGATCGACGCCGACAGCGTGCGCATCGACGCCGACGGCGTCCGCATGGAGGTGGAGCACGGCGGCGAGCGCCACACGTTCAGCGGCGACGTGGTCCTGGTCGCGACGGGCCGACGGCCGCGCTCGGAGGCGCTCGCCCCCGCCGATGTCGGCGTCTCGACCTACGGCGGCACGGTCCCCGTGGACGACGGGATGCGCACCGATGTGGAGCACGTCTACGCCGTCGGCGACGTCAACGGGGGCCTCCAACTCGCACACGTCGCCGGCGCCCAGGGGCGCTACGTCGCGGAGTGTCTGCTGGGGCAGTCGCCGCCGCCGCCCGATCCCGTTTGGATGCCGCGCGCGGTCTATACCACGCCCGAAGTCGCCTCGATCGGCCTGACCGAGGCCCAGGCCGTCGAGGCGGGGCATCGCGTCAAGGTCGGGCGCTCCCGCTTCCGCACCAACGCCCGCGCCCTCATCCACGACGACGCGGACGGCTTCGTCAAGGTCGTCGCCGAGGAGGAGAGCGGCGACCTGCTGGGCTGCCAGATCGTCGGCACGGCCGCCACCGAGATGATCGGCCAGGCCGCCGTGGGCGGCTTCATGGACGCGTCGCTCTGGGAGCTGGGGCGGGTCGTGCAGGCGCACCCCACCGTGAGCGAGGTCGTCGGCGAGGCCGCCGAGGCCGCGCTGCGCCCCAAGCTGCGGCTCTAGCGGCGCGGCGCGGTTGGACGGGAGGGGTCGGATGGCGCACGACGGCTACGCGGGACCGCCCCGCGTCCGCATACCTCTCGCGCAGCCGGCCGACGCCCGCCGGCGACGGGCCAAGGAACCGCAGCAGACGCATCCCCACTTCGGCCTGCCTAACGAAGCCCTCGTCGAGATGTGGTACCTGCTGCTGCTCTCCCGCCGCATCGCCGAGCGCTGGTTCACGCTCAACCGTCAGGGCCGCGCGCCCTTCGTCGTCACCGGGCAGGGGCAGGAGGCCGCCCAGGTCGGTACCGCGGCGGCCCTCGTGCCGGGCAAGGACTGGGTGCTGCCCTACTACCGCGACATCGGCGTCATGCTCACGCTCGGCATGACCGTCGAGGAGTTCATGCTCAACGTGCTCGCCAAGGCGACCGACCCCAACAGCGGCGGCCGCCAGATGCCCGCCCACTGGAGCGCGAAGGAGCTGCGGGTCGTCTCGCAGTCCTCCACCGTCGGGACGCAGATCCCGATGGCGGCCGGGCTCGCTTGGGCCTCCCAGCTGCGCGGCGAAGACGCCGTCGCCGTCTGCTACATCGGCGAGGGCGCCACCGCCCAGGGCGACTTCCACGAGGGGCTGAACTTCGCCGCCGTGCGCCGGCTGCCCATGATCCTGGTCGTCGAGAACAACGGCTACGCGATCACGGAGTCGCAGGAGAAGGAGATGCCGGTCGAGCACGTCGCCGACCGCGCCGCCGCCTACGGCATGAAGGGCATCGTCGTCGACGGCAACGACCTGATGCTCGTCTACCGCAACATGCACCAACTCGTCGAGGAGACGCGGCGCGGCGGCGGCCCCGCCATCCTGGAACTCAAGACCTACCGCACGGTGCCCCACTCCTCCGACGACGACGACCGCCGCTACCGCACCCGCGCGGAGTTGGAGCAGTGGCTCAAGCGCGACCCCATCGACCGCTTCCGCGCGCACCTGATCAACGACGGCATCCTCACCGAGGCCCACGCGGCGGACCTGGACGCCGAGGCGGAGCAGGAGGTCCGGGAGGCGCTGGCGCGCGCCGAGCGAGCCCCCGATCCGGACCCGGCCACGCTCCTCGACCACCTCTTCGCCGCGCCGCCGTGGGGCGGGACGTCATGAGCGAGCAGACGATGGCGGAGGCCCTGCGCGACGGCCTGCGCGAGCTCCTCGCCGCCGACGAGCGCGTCATCCTTCTGGGCGAGGACGTGGAGGCGGGCGGCGTCTTCCGCATCACCGAGGGGCTGCTCGACGAATTCGGCGAGCGGCGCATCTTCGACACCCCGCTGGCCGAGTCGGGCTTCACCGGGGCCGCGATCGGCGCGGCCATCGCGGGCATGCGCCCCATCGTCGAGATCCAGTTCGTCGACTTCATCCTGCCGGCCGTGAACCAGCTGATCTCCGAGGCGGCCAAGATGCGCTGGCGCAGCCGGGGGGAGTGGCAGGTTCCCCTGGTCGTGCGCACGCCGTGGGGCGGCGGCGTGCACGGCGGGCTCTACCACTCACAGTCGTTCGAGGCGCTGTTCGCGCACGTGCCCGGCCTGAAGGTCGTGGCCCCGGCCACCCCCGCCGACGCCAAGGCGCTGCTGCACGCCGCCGTCGCCGACCCCGACCCGGTCATCTTCCTGGAGCACAAGCGCACCTACCGCCTGATCCGGGGCGAGGTGCCCGATCCGCTGCCCGCCGTCGCCATCGGCGAGGCCGCGCTGCGGCGCAGCGGCGGCGACGTCACGCTGATGGCCTACGGGCTGATGCTGCACGAATGTCTCGCCGCCGCCGAGACCCTGGCCGCCGAGGGCATCGAGTGCCACGTCCTCGATCTGCGCACGATCGCGCCGCTGGACCAGCCGGCGATCCTCGACGCCGCCCGCCACACCGGCAAGGTCGTCATCGTGCACGAGGACCACCTCAGCGGCGGCGTGGGCGGCGAGGTCGCGGCGCTGATCGCCGAGCACGCTTTCGACCACCTCGACGGGCCGATCACGCGCGTCGCCGGCCCCGACGTCCCGGCCATGGGCTACCACGCGAAGCTCGAATCGGCCTTCATGCCCGACGCCAACCGCATCGCGGAGGCCGTGCGCGGCCTCGCGGCCTACTGAGCGCCGGGAGGGAGGACGCCGTGGCCACGCTGACCATGCCCCAGCTCGGCGAGTCCGTCACGGAGGGCACGATCCTGCGCTGGCTGGTCGCGCCCGGCGCGACCGTCGCGCTCGACCAGCCGCTCGTCGAGATCGAGACGGAGAAGGTCACGGTGGAGATCCCCTCCCCGTTCGAGGGCAGGCTGAGCGCCGTCCTGGTGGACGCCGGTGAGACCGTGCCCGTCGGCACGCCGCTGGCCGAATTCCAGGCGGCGGGGGAGAGCGCCCGGCCGCCCGTGGCGGGCGACGCTCCCGCCTCCCCCGCAGCGCAGGCCGACCGCCCGCCGACGCCCCCGGCAGCCGCGCCCGACGCCGGCCCCCGGCGACGCCACTCCCCCGCCGTGACCCGGCTCGCCGCCGAGCACGGCATCGACCTCGGTGACCTGGCCGGCAGCGGCGCGGGCGGCCGCGTGACGCGCCAGGATGTGCTCGCCGCCGTCGCCGCCCGGGAGGAGACCAGCCCGGCGGGAGCGGAGGACGGCGATACGGTCGTCACCCTCTCCCCCACGCGGAGGCGCATCGCCGAGCACATGCTGGAGAGCGTGCGCAGCGCGCCGCACGCCTGGCTCCTCGTCGAGTGCGACGCCTCCGCCCTCGTCGAGCGGCGCGCCGCCGATCGGGAGGCGTTCCGCGCCCGCGCGGGCGTCGACCTCAGCTACCTGCCATACATCGCCCGCGCGGTCTGCCGCGCCTTGCGGGAGTACCCCGATCTCAACGCCACCTGGTCCGACGGCGCGCTCGTGCGGCGCGGCGCGGTGAACCTGGGCATCGCCGTCGACGCGGCGCAGGGGCTGATCGTCCCCGCGGTGAAGGACGCCGGCCGGCTCACGGTCGGCGATCTGGCGCGGGCCATCGCGGACCTGACCGACCGCGCCCGCGACCGCCGGCTCACCCTGGATGACGTCCGCGACGGCAGCTTCACGCTCGACAACACGGGCGTCTTCGGCACCACCGCCACCGCGCCGATCATCAACACGCCGCAGGTCGCGATCCTCACCACGGAGGCGATCATCAAGCGGCCCGTCGCCGGCCCCGATGACCGCGTGGTCGTCCGCCCCATGATGAACCTCTGCCTCTCCTTCGATCACCGCGCCATGGACGGCTCGACCGCCGCCCGCTTCACGACCCGCGTGCGCGACCTGCTGCAGTCGCTGGACGAGGACGCCGCCGCCCGCTGACGCCGCCACGATTCACGCGGGGCGATCTTGTTATAGAACTTCCCAATCTGAGACCGTAACTACTATTGACTATCGGTCGGCCGCGGTAAATTCTGCCCATCCACTCAGATGGATGCGCTCGCCGGTGCGGCGAGCCAGGGGGTCAAACCATGGGGAACGCAGCGAGCAACGGCCACGAACCGGCCATCAACGAGGCGGAGCAACTGCAGCGCCGCTGGGATACGGAGCCGCGCTGGGCGGGCGTCCAGCGCACGTACAGCGCCGCCGACGTGATCAAGCTGCGCGCCAGCCTGACCATCGAGCACACGCTGGCGCGGCGGGGCGCGGAGCGGCTCTGGGACCAGCTCAACAACGAGCCGTTCGTGCGGACCTTCGGCGCGCTGACCGGAAACCAGGCCGTGCAGATGGTGCGGGCCGGCCTGCAGGCCATCTACCTCAGCGGCTGGCAGGTCGCGGCCGACGCCAACCTGGGCGGGCAGACCTACCCCGACCAGAGCCTCTACCCGGCCAACAGCGTCCCGGCGGTCGTCAAGCGGATCAACAACGCCCTCACGCGGGCCGACCAGATCAGCCGCATCGACGGCCAGAGCCCCGTCGATTGGTACGCGCCCATCGTGGCCGACGGCGAGGCCGGCTTCGGCGGCCCGCTGCACGCCTTCGAGCTGACCAAGTCGATGATCGAGGCGGGGGCCGCCGGCGTCCATTTCGAGGATCAGCTGGCGGCCGAGAAGAAGTGCGGCCACATGGGCGGCAAGGTGCTCGTGCCCACGTCGCAGGCGGTGCGCACGCTCAACGCCGCCCGGCTGGCCGCCGACGTGCTGGACGTACCCACGCTGGTCTTCGCCCGCACCGACAGCCTCGGCGCGACGCTGCTGACCAACGACATCGACGAGTACGACGCCCCCTTCATCACCGGCGAGCGCACCGCCGAGGGCTACTACACGGTGCGCTGCGGCATGGAGCAGGCCATCTCCCGCGGCCTCGCCTACGCCGCCTACGCCGACCTCGTCTGGTGCGAGACCGCCACGCCCGACGTAGACGAGGCCAAGGCCTTCGCCGACGCGATCCACGCCGAGTACCCCGGCAAGATGCTGGCCTACAACTGCTCGCCCTCGTTCAACTGGCGGCGGCACCTCGACGCGAAGTCCATCGCCACCTTCCAGGAGGACATCGCGGCGCTGGGCTACAAGTTCCAGTTCATCACCCTGGCCGGCTGGCACAACCTCAACCTCGGCTCCTACCACCTGGCCCGCGACTACGCCCGCGAGGGCATGTCGGCCTACGTGGACCTGCAGGAGCGGGAGTTCGAGGCCGAAGCCGTGGGCTACACCGCGACCAAGCACCAGCACGAGGTCGGCACGGGCTACTTCGACGAGGTGCTGCTCGCCGTCACCGGTGGCGAATCCTCGACGACCGCGCTCAGCGGCTCGACCGAAGAGGAGCAGTTCCACGCGGCGACCGCCGCCACGCGCTAGCATCGGCGGCGCGGCCGCCGTTGAACCCGATGGTTCCCGCTCGCACCCGCCCGCGAGCGACCCCCCGAGCGGGGCGGCTCCCCCAAGCCGCCCCGCTCCTTTTTCGCGCGCGCGGGGGCCGGGGGGCCGGGCCGCTGCGGCTTTGAACGTCGAGTGAACCAGGAGTCCCACATGCCCCGCGAAATCCACCTCGTCAACCGGCCCGAGGGCGTGCCCCAGCCCTCCGACTTCGCCCTCGTGCGCGCGCCCGACCCCGACCCCGGCGAGGGCGACGTCGTGGTCGCCAACCTGTGGATGTCGGTCGATCCGTACATGCGCGGGCGCATGCGCGACGCCAAGAGCTACGCCGCGCCGTGGCAGCTGAACCACGTCTGCGACGGCCGCGCCGTCGGGCGCGTGCTCGACTCCCGTCACCCCGGCTTCGCCCCCGGCGACTTGGTCCGCAGCCTCTTCGGCTGGCGCGAGATCTTCGCCGCCCCCGGCGACACCCTGGAGAAGCTCGACGCCGCCTACCCCCACGCGCAGCACTACCTCAGCGCGCTGGGCGGCACCGGCCTGACCGCCTACATCGGCCTGCTGGACCTCTGCGACCCGCAGGCCGGCGAGACCGTCTTCGTCTCCGGCGCGGCGGGCGCGGTCGGATCGGTCGCGGGGCAGATCGCCCGCATCCGCGGCTGCCGCGTCGTCGGCAGCGCCGGCAGCGACGCCAAGGTGTCGCTGCTCACCGAGGAGTTCGGCTTCGACGCCGGCTTCAACTACAAGCGCGACGACCCGATGGACGCGCTGGCTGATCTCGCGCCGGACGGCGTCGACGTCTACTTCGACAACGTCGGCGGCCGCCACCTCGAGGCGGCGCTGGACCATCTCAACAACTTCGGGCGCATCTGCGCCTGCGGCTCCATCTCGCGCTACAACGACGCGGCGCCCGCGCCGGGTCCGCCCAACCTCTTTCAGGTGGTGCCGAAGCGGCTGCAGATGCGGGGCTTCATCGTCACCGACCACCTCGACCGCCTGCCCCAGTTCGAGTCCGACATGAAAGGCTGGATCGCATCCGGCGAGCTGCGGGTGCGGGAGACGGTCGTGGACGGGCTGGAGAACGCGGTCGAGGCGTTCCTCGGCCTCTTCCGGGGCGAGAACACCGGCAAGATGCTGGTCCGGCTCGCCAGCGGCTGACGCCGGTGCGGCCGGAGCGCTCAGCGGGCGCGGAAGCGCAGGGCGAGCATCGCCAAAGTGACCGTGACGGCGCCCAGCCCGGCTACCGCCGCCACCGCGTAGGCAAGCTCGGCCACGTCCCATCCCTCCAGGATCAGGCTGCGCATGCCGCCCAGGAGGTAGGTCACAGGGTTGACCTCGGCCACGGCCCGCATCCAGGGCTCGAACACCTCGATCGGCGTGAACGCCGGTGAGAGGAAGAGCAGCGGGAAGAAGAGCAGCACCCCCAGCTGCGCCGCCTGCGGGTTGCCGCTTCGCAGGGAGATCGCCATGCCGATCCCGGAGTAGGCCGCGCCGAAGGCCCCCATCAGCAACAGCAGCACGACGGCCCCCGCGACCCCCGTCTCCAGCGGCGAGCCGATCGCGAGGCCGATCGGCAGGATCACCGCCGCGATGACCATCGATCGCACGGCGTCGGCCAGCAGCCGGCTCAGCAGCAGCGCGACGCGGGGCGCCGGCGTCAGCAGCAGCTTGTCGAAATAGCCCCGCTCGATGTCCATCACGATGACGATGCCCGACACGGCGGCGACGCCGGCGACCGCCTGCGCCATCGCCACCGGCACCTGGAAGCCCGTGTAGTTCGTCACGCCGAAGGCGTCCGGCGCGATCTGGTTGATCGCGCCGATGATCACCGCCAGGAAGAAGAGCGGGATCAGCAGGTTCGGCAATTCCACCTCCGGTTGCCGCAGCGACTCCCGCAGCGCCCGCAGGACCAGGTAGTACGTCGCTCTGGCGGTTCGCATCAGTCGGCCCTCTCTTCACCCGTGTCATCGACCTGCAGGTAGTGACCCGTCGCGCGCAGGAAGACGTCGTCCAGCGTTGGCTGCGCCAGCGTGATCGATGTGAACGCCGCCGCCGCGTCGTCGAGCAGCCGCACGATCCGCGCCACGGCAGCGCCGCCGTCGGCGACATAAACAGCGGCGCTGTTCTCCGTCACGCGGACGTCCGCCACGCCGGCCAGACCGCGCGCCACCTCGGCCGCCCGGCGCGCGTCCTCCGGCGCGGCCACCTGCACCGTCACGACGTCCGTCCCGATCTCCGCCTTCAGTTCGGCCGGCGAGCCCTCGGCCACGATCTCCCCGGCGTCGAGGATGGCGATGCGATGCGCGAGCCGGTCCGCCTCCTCCAGGTACTGGGTCGTCAGGAAGACCGTCACGCGGTCCTCCTGGTTCAGCCGCTCGATGTAGCGCCAGATGGTGTCGCGCGCGATCGGGTCCAGCCCGGTCGTCGGCTCGTCCAGGAACACGATGGCCGGGGAGTGGATCAGCGCCGAGGCCAGGTCGAGCCGGCGCTTCATGCCGCCCGAGTAGGTGCGAATGGGCCGCTCGGCGTCGTCCGCGAGATCGACCAGCTCCAGCAACTCCGCCACCCTCCGCCGCACCCGCGCGCCCCCCATCCCGTACAGCCGTCCCTGGAGCAGCAGCAGTTCCGCGCCTGTTTGCAGGTCGTCGAGGCCGGCCTCCTGCAGCGCGACGCCGATCCGCTCCCGCACCCGGCCCGCGTCGCGGCGGATGTCCAGCCCGGCGATGCGGCCCCCGCCGGCCGTGGGGGCCAGCAGCGTCGTCAGGATGCGGATCGTCGTGCTCTTGCCCGAGCCGTTCTGCCCCAGGAAGCCGAAGATCTCCCCCTCCTCGACGGAGAGGTCGATGCCGTTGAGCGCCCGGACGCCCCGCTCGTATTCCTTGACCAGGCCCGTGGCCTCGATCACGGCCATGGCGCACCCCCGTTCCCTCACTCTGCGGGACCACGCGCTCGGGTCCCGCGGAACGTGCGTCGCGGGTACGCTAGCCTCCCCAGCCGCCCGATTCCGCGCGCCCCGACACAGTGGCACGCAGCGTGGAGAGTCCCATGCCCCTCGATCCCCGCCACCGCAGCCGCGTCCTCGTCGATGGGCCGGGCCGCGCGCCCGCGCGCTCCCAGCTCAAGTCCGTGGGCTTCACCAGCGAAGACCTGCAGAAGCCGCTCGTCATGGTGGCGCACTGCTGGGTCGGCACGATGCCTTGCAACTTCAGCCACCGCGAGTTGGCGGCCGACGTCGCGGCCGGCATCCGCGCCGCCGGGGGCACGCCGATGGAGGTCAACACCGTCGCCATCAGCGACGGCATCAGCATGGGCACGGAGGGCATGAAGGCCTCCCTCGTCAGCCGCGAGCTGATCGCCGATTCGATCGAGCTGGCGGCGATCGGCTACTCGTTCGACGCCGTGGTCGTCATCGTCGGCTGCGACAAGACGATCCCCGCCGGTGCGATGGCCGTCGCGCGGCTCAACCTGCCGGGGCTGGTGCTCTACTCGGGCTCCATCGCCCCCGGCCGCTACAAGGGCCGCGACCTCACGATCCAGGACGTCTTCGAGGGCGTCGGTGAGGAGGCCGCGGGCAAGATCACGACCGAGGAACTGACCGCCATCGAGGACGCGGCCTGCCCCGGCGCGGGCGCCTGCGGCGCGCAGTACACCGCCAACACGATGGCCACCACGCTGGAGTTCCTCGGCATCTCGCCGATGGGCAGCGCCACCGTCGGCGCGACCGACGATCGCAAGGGCGGCGTCGCCGAGCGGGCCGGCGCGCTCGTCATGGACGTCCTGCGCGAGGGCCGCCGGCCCAGCGACGTCCTCACCCGCGAAGCGTTCGAGAACGGCATCATGTGCGTCGCCTCGACGGGCGGCTCGACGAACGCCGTCCTGCACCTGCTCGCCATCGCCGCCGAGGCCGGCGTGCCGCTGGAGATCGACGACTTCGACCGGATCAGCGAGGCCACGCCGCTCGTGGGCGACCTGCGGCCCGGCGGCCGCTACGTGGCGCTGGACATGGACCGCGCCGGCGGCACGCCCCTGCTCGCCAAGCGCCTGATCGAGGCCGGCAAGCTGCACGGCGAGGCCATGACCGTGACCGGCCGCACTCTGGCCGAGGAGTCGGCCGAGGCCGCCGAAGCGCCCGGCCAGGACGTCATCCTGCCCGCCGAGCGGGCGCTCAAGCCGACGGGCGGCCTGGTCATCCTCAGAGGCTCGCTCGCGCCGGAGGGCTGCGTCGTCAAGGTCGCGGGCTACGAGCGCCGCACGCACCGCGGGCCCGCCCGCGTCTTCGAGCGCGAGGAGGACGCCTTCGAGGCCGTGTCGCGCAACGCGATCGTGCCCGGCGACGTCGTCGTGATCCGCAACGAGGGGCCCCGCGGCGGCCCCGGCATGCGCGAGATGCTGGGTGTCACCGGCGCGCTCGTCGGCGCGGGCCTCGGCGGCAGCGTCGCGCTGCTCACCGACGGCCGCTTCAGCGGCGCCACGCGCGGGCTGATGGCGGGGCACGTCGCGCCCGAGGCGGCCGTCGGCGGCCCCATCGCCGCCGTCCGCGACGGCGACACGATCTCGTTCGACATCACCAACCGCCGCCTGGACATCGAGATCTCCGACGAGGAGATGCAGCGACGGCTGACCGGGTGGACGCCGCCGCCGCCGCGGTACCGGCGGGGCGTCTTCGCCAAGTACGCGCAGACGGTCTCGGGCGCCGAGCGGGGCGCGGTGACCAGCTGAGCGCGCCCGCGCGCAATTGAAGCCCCTCCCCGCCCTCGATATGGTCGTTTCAGGGGATGTTCCGGGGACCGCTCCACGGTCCAGCCCCGGGGCGCGCGTTCCGCGAGCCCCCGCGATGTGAAGTGTGCGCATGACCGCCTCGCCGCCGATCGCTCCGATCCGCCTCAGCCCGCGTGCGATGGCGGTCGCGCTGCTGCTGGCCTGGCTCCCCGCCCTCCTCTTCGTCGACCACTGGCCCACGCCGGCCTTGCTGCAAGCCGACACCTGGACGATCCACTCCCACGCCGATCACCGCCACGCTGCCGACGGCGCCGCGGCCCACGCCGAGCACGGGCACGGCGGCGCCGCCGAGGCCGCCGCGGGGGTGGCGGTCGTGTCGCCTCCGGTGGAGGTCGCGCCGCTGCACCCGCCCCGCCTGGCGGAGATGGGCGGCGCGCTGCCGATGCGCGCGCTCACGTCCGATTCCCCGGTCCCGCCGCCGCCCCGCTGACCCTCCGATCGCGCCAGCCACTTCGTGCATGCCAGATGGGCGCATTGCAGATCGGAGTCAAGATTCATGAAGCGATGGCTGATCGCACCGCTGATCATCACAGCGATCGCCCTGCTCGCCGCCGCTTGCGGCGACGACGATGAACAGGCCGCCGCCGGCGTCGCGGCGGAACTCGATGCCCTGTGGGCCGAAATCGACCACATCAAGGCGGTCGCCGAGGAGGCGCTGGTTCGCGCCTCGCTGCCGGCCGTGGACGCCCTGAAGTTCCACGCGATGGAGGAGCGCATCGTCGGGGAGGGGCGCGTGGACCCCGCCGACCCCGGCTTCCTGCGACGCGCCCTCCAGGCGCTGGCCAGCGACGGCTGGCCGGCGGCCCTGCGGCCGAACGTCGAGGGGTTCCACGCCGCGGTGGAGGCCGCCGTCGGCCCCGTGCTCGACAACGACCCCGAGGCCGCCACCCGTCCCATCCGCGTCGCGCACCGGCACGCGCATGAGTTCGAGACGGCGGTCGCGGCCTACTTCGACGGCCGGGAGATCCCGCCGCCGCCCGAAATCGATCCCACCGATGTCGAGCCCATGGAGCACGGCGCCGGGGAGGACGCCGGTCACGACCACCACGAGGGCGACGCCGAGGGCGATTATTCCGACGAGGATCAGGAGGGCCACCACGATTGAGGACGCGGGGTCGCAAGCGAGGACGTCGATGCCGCGCGGCCGCCTGAGGGCGCGGCGAGGCCGCATCGCCGTCGCCGTGCTGGCGGCGCTGGTGCTGGCCGCGCTGTCGCCGCTGCCGGGCGGCCCGCCGCGCGTGCTCGCCCACGCGAACTACGAGCGCTCCGAACCTGCCTTCGCCGCGGAGTTGGCCGAGTCGCCGGGCCGCATCGACATCTGGTTCTCGCAGCAGCTCTTCCGTCAGCAGCGGGCCAACACGTTCACCCTGACGGCGGACGGTGGCGACATCATCGCCGCCGGCGAGCTCAGCCTGGACGGCGACGACCGCCATCACGCCTTCGCCGTCCTCGACGCTGAATTGCCGGCGGGGCGCTACTTCGTCGATTGGACCAACCTGTCGGCCGACGACGGCGACACCGCCGCCGGCCGCTTCGTGTTCTACGTCGGGCGCGCGGCCACCGAGGCGGAGATCGCGGAGGACCGCGCCCTGGCGGACGAGCTGCTCGTCGCCTACCCCGACGGCTCCGCCGCCGCCGAGGCGGGCGCGGGCGCGAGCGCGCCGCCGCCCCCCCTTCCGGCGGTGCTGACCGAGGAGGAGGCGGAGTCGGGTCTGCACGCGGCAGTGCTGGGCATCGCGGCCGTCAGCGTTCTGGCCATGGTGGGATTGTTCGCCGGTCGCGGCCTGGGGAGGCGGCGATGAGGCGCCCTGGACCGCGCGTGGCGATCGGCGCGAGCGGCCTGCTGGCCGCGGCTCTGCTGCTGGCGGCCTGCGGCGGCTCGGGCGGGGATGCGCCCGCTCCCCCGTCCCCCGCCCCCGCCCCGCCGGCCCCCGCCGCCCCGGCGGCCCCGACCACGCAAGCGACACCGACCGCCCCCGCCGCGCCGGCCGCGCCATCCGATCGAGCGGCGCAAGCCGCCCGCGCCGCACAGGCCACGGGAGCGGACCGGCCCGGCGGGGCCGCTCAACCCCGGCCGGCGGCTCCTCCGGCGGCGCTCGGCGTTGGCGCCGGCCCCGACCTGCGCGTGCCCGGACTCGCCGTCTACACGAAGGGCGTCGACCTTTGGCTGCAGCGCGGCGAGCAGGCCGGGCTCCTGCTGGCCGGGTCGCAGAGCGTCGCGCTGTTCAGCCCGGCCCTCTCGCCCGACGGCGCGCGCGTGGCCTACGTCCGCTTCGACCAGGCGCCCGGCCTCGGCGGCCAGATCGGCAGCAGCATTCACATCCTCGATCTCGCCACCGGCATCGATGTCCCCGTGCTCACGCACGGCGGATCGGGCGAGTTCGTGTGGTCGCCGCGCTGGCTTGGGACCGGGCACCTGGTCTACAGCCGCCAGGTCAACGAGCCGAGCGCCAGCGGCGCGCTGTATCGGATCGACATCGAGCTGATCGACCTCGCCGGCGGGACCGTCGAACTGCTGCGGGCCGACGCCGCCGAGCCGGGCCTCTCGCCCGACGGGGCACTGCTCGCCTTCACAGACCAGCCGGCCGCCGACCACATCCTCGCCGTCGTCGATCTCGACGGCGGGCGGGCGGCGGCGGGCCCCGCCCGCGTCCTGCTCGACACGACCGACAACCTCGCCTTCTTCCGTGTGCCCCGCTTCTCGCCCGACGGCGAATGGATCGCGTTCATGGCCTCCGGCGACGGTCCGCTGGTCGCGTCGGGGGCGGCGGCCCTGCTTGGCGCCGCGCCGTCGCTCGCGGCGGCCGGCAACGGGATCCAGGATCTGTGGCGGATCCGGCCCGACGGCAGCGGCCTCACCCGCCTGACGACGGTGCTGGAGGACACGCCCGATTTCGCTTGGTCGGTGGACGGCCGCCACGTGCTGCTGCGCGGCGTGTACGGCGTCTATCTGGTCGAGGTGGAGACGCGGATCACGCAGACGCTCGGCCCCGGCGAGTTCCACGGCGCGCACGACTGGGTCGGCGTCGTGGAGGACCCGTCGTGAGCCGGGCGACGCGTCCGGGCCGGCGCGGGGCGGCCGCGCTGGGGCTCGCCCTGCTGCTGCTGGCGGCCCTGGCGCTGGCGCTGCCCGGCCGGGCCGAGGCCCACGCGCTGCTCGTCCGCTCCGACCCGCCGATCAACGGCGCGCTGCGCGAGTCGCCCACGGAGGTGCGGCTGTTCATGTCGGAGCCGCTGCAGCGCGACTTCAGCGACGCGTCGGTGCTCAACTCGCAGGGCCGCCGGGTCGACTTCGGCGAGGTTCGCTTCGACGACTTCGATCCGACCGCGATGTCGATCCCGGTCCCGCGTCTGGAGCCGGGCATCTACACCGTCGCCTGGCGGACCCTCTCCCTCGTTGACGGGCACACCTGGAACGGCAGCTTCAGCTTCACCGTCCTCAACCCCGACGGCAGCGCCCCGCTGGGCACGGCCTTCACGCCCAGCGTCGGCACGTCGGGCCCGTCGGCGGCCTGGGACGCGGCGGTCAAGTGGCTGACGCTCGTCGCGACGCTGGCGCTGGCGGGGGCGTCGCTGTTCGCGCTGCTCGTCGGCGGGCCGGCCGCGCGGCGGCTGCACGGCCAGGGCGTGGGCGCGGCGGCCGCCTTCGGCCGGCGGGCCGAGGCCGACGCGCTCGGCGTCGCGCGAATGGCGGTGGTCCTGCTCTTCCTCGGCGTCGGCTACGACGCCGCCTCGGCCGCCGCCAAGCTGGGCGGCCTTCACTTCCTCGACGAGGTGCTGTTCGACACCCGCACCGGGCTCTGGCTGCTCGTCCGCTGGGCGATGCTCATCGTCGCGACGCTGGTCCTCATGGCCGCGCGGCGCGGCCGGCCGCGCGACGCCCGCGTCCCGAACCGGGCGCTGGTGGTCGTCGCGGCGGGACTCATCGCCAGCCTCGCGAGCGTGAGCCACGGCGCCGCCATCGACGAAGGCTGGATCTGGACGACGCTGTTCGACGCCCTGCACATCGCCGCCGCCGCCCTCTGGATCGGCATGCTGGCGGCGCTCGTCTGGGCGCTCTGGCGCGGCCGCCGCGCTGGAACGCCCCGCGATCGCCGGGCGCTGCAGATCGAATCGGTCCGGCGCTTCTCCCTGATCGCGGCCGGGACCGTGCCGGTGCTGATCGCGGCGGGCCTGCTCAGTCTGCTCGTGCAGACGCCGGCCTGGCGCGGCTTCACCGAGACCGACTGGGGCCTCGCCATGCTCGTCAAGCTGGCGATCCTGGCGCTGCTCTTCGCCGTCGCCGCGACGAACGCCCTTCTGCTGCGGCCCCGCTCGCAGGCGGCCGGGCCGGGCGCGTCCCCCGCGTCGGCGCTGGAGCGCCGCTTCCGGCGCATGATGCGCCTCGAGGTCGGGCTGGCGCTGGCCGTCCTGGCCGCCAGCGCGGCGCTCACGCAACTCCCCTCGCCGCGCAGCGAACTGCCCGCGACCGAGCAGAAGGTGCGCACCGTCGAGCAATCGTTCACCATCGCCGACCTCGATGCCACGCTGCGCATCGATCCGAACCTGGTGGGCATCAACCGCTTCGATCTGCGCCTGGCCGGCGCCGCCGGCGGCCCGCCGGCCGACCCCGTGACGGAGGTGCGCCTGCAGTTCCGCTACCTCGACGACCCGGCGGTCGGCGTGCTGGTCGTCCCGGCCGAGCCGGCCGGCGACGACCGCTGGACGCTGGAGGGCGCGTTCTTCGGTCTGCAGGGGAACTGGGCCGTCGACGTGGAAGTGCGGCGCCACGCGGCCGACGACGCCATCGCCGGCCTCACCACCACCGTCGAGCAGGGCTACCTGACCGTGCTGCCCTTCGGCGTGGAGCCGCCGGGCGCGCTCGCCCTGCCCATCAGCCAGTTCGACTGGGACGGCGTCGGCGCGCTGTGGGCGGCGATCGTGGCGGGGATGTGCATCGCCTACCGCGGGACGCTGCGCCGCGCCCTGCCCGGCCGGGTCGCGGACCGCGCGGGCGACCTGGCGCTGGTCGGCGGCGCGGCGTTCATGGCGGTCGGCATCATCCTGCTGTTCAGCGTCGAGGCCGCGCCGGGGCGGACGCTGGACAATCCGGTGCCCCGTACCCCGGAGTCGGTCGCGGCCGGCGCGACGCTCTTCGCCGCCAACTGCGCCAGCTGCCACGGTGAGAGCGGCCGCGGCGACGGTCCCCTGGCGGGCACGCTGCCGCAGCCGCCGGCCAACTTCCGCGTCCACGTGCCCTTCCACCCCGACGGCACGCTCTACACCTGGATCACGGAGGGCATCGTGGGCACGTCGATGCTGGGCTTCGGCGAGCAGCTCAGCGATCAGCAGCGCTGGGACCTGGTCAACTTCCTGCGCGAGAACTTCGACCGCCCACTGGATCGCGCCGACGAGGCTGGGGGCAACTGATGTGTCGCCGCCCCACGGCGGGCGTGACCGCTCGGGCTAGCGGCGCGGGTACACTCGCGGGGCGGGTCGGCTGAGGGACGTTCATGCGCATCACCGTCTGGCGGTTGTCGCTCGCGCTGCTGCCGCTGCTCTTGCTGGGACCGGCCGCCGCGGCCTGCGGCGGCGACGACGATCCGCCTCCGCCACCGCCGCCGCCGGCGGCCGCCGCCGAGCCGGAACCCGCGGCGGCGCAGTCCGACGCCCCGGCCGAGGCCGAAGACACGGGCCAGGCCGGCATCGCCGCCGACGTGGGCTCCGTCCGCAACGGCATCGAGATCATCAGCCTGACCGGCGACGGGCAGGGCGACCCCGCACAGGACGGCGATAGCGCCGGTGTGCGCTACCGGGGCACGCTCGACGACGGCTCCGAGTTCGACTCCAACGCGGGCGGCGCGCTGCTGCCGGTGACGATCGGCGCGGGACGCGTGATCCCGGGCTTCGACGAGGCGCTGCGCGGGCTGCGCATCGGCGAGACGATCGTCGTGCGCATCCCGCCGGACCTCGCCTACGGGGAGCGCGACGAGTCGCTGGTCATCGAGATCCCCCGCGCGCAGACGCCGCCCGGCATGACGGTCGGCCAGCGGGTGCAGTTCGGCGGCGGCGTCCCGGGGGTGATCACCGAGATCACGGACGAGGCCGTGATCGTCGATGCCAACCACGAACTCGCCGGGCAGGCGCTCACCTTCGAGATCAGCATCGAGACGCTGGAGTAGGCCGGGCGGCGGGCCGCGCCGCGGCACAGATCGTCGCCGCCGACCCGGATAGCATGCGGCCATGAGCCTCGGCGTCCCCGGTCCCGCCTCGCACGTCTACTTCTCGCAGCGCCTGCGCCTGCACTACGTCGATTGGGGCAACGAGGACGCGCCGCCGCTGCTGCTGGTGCACGGCGGCCGCGACCACTGCCGCACCTGGGACTGGGTGGCGCAGGCGTTTCGCGAGGACTTCCACGTGATCGCGCCCGACCTGCGCGGCCACGGCGACTCGCAGTGGGTGATCGGCGCGCAGTACACGATCATCGACTACGTCTACGACCTGGCGACGCTGATCGACCAGAAGCAACTCCAGCCGCTGACCATCGTGGGCCACTCCCTGGGCGGGAACGTTTCGTTGCAGTACGGCGGGGTCTTCCCGGAGAACGTCGCGAAGCTGGTCTCGATCGAGGGCTGGGGCCCGCCGCCCGACGTCATCCGTACGCGCGCCGACAAGGCTCCGCAGCAGCGCATGCGCGAATGGATCGGCATGCTGCGCGACATGGCCGGGCGCGAGGCGCGCGCCTACGAGACGATCGACGCCGCCGTGCGCCGCATGCGCGACGCCAACCCCCACCTGAGCCCGGACCAGGCCCGGCACCTGACGATCCACGGCACGAACCAGAACGAGGACGGCACCTACACCTGGAAGTTCGACAACTACATGCGCGCCTTCTCGCCGCACCGCTTCCACGAGGGGGACGCCCACGACATCTGGGAGAACATCACCTGCCCGGTGCTGCTGATCCGGGGCCGCGAGAGCTGGGCCGCGGATCCCGTCGAGACGGGGATGACCGAGCACTTCCGCGACGTCCGCGCGGTCGCCGTCGCCGGGGCGGGGCATTGGGTGCACCACGACCGCCTCGACCGCTTCATCGAGACGGTGGGCGCCTTCATCGGAGACTAGGATTCGCGACTCGCACGGTCGCGGCGAGAGAGCTTGGAGGACCTCATGGCCGGACCCGACAAGGCGGAAAGCGCCCGCGTCTCGAGCTATCTGCTCGCGCAAGGGGAGAAGCACAACTGGCTGGAGTTGTGGCCCCGGGTCGTGAAGGGGCGGCTGGACTTCCTCGACGCCATCGCCGGCGTCAGCGAGGAGCAGGCGTCGTTCCACCCCGAGTCCGGCGACTGGTCGATCGCGGAGGTCGCGCAGCACGTGCTGACGAGCTCGCGGGCGGTCGCCGGGCTGATCGAGGCACTGGTCGCCGACAAGCCGGGGCCCGACGTCGACAACGCCGACCGCGCGCGCGAGCTGGCGTCGGCGTCGTTGGGCGAGTTGCGCCGTCGCCTGCTGCGCGACTCCGTCGCCTTCTCGGCGATCGGAACCCGCTTCCCCGACGACGCGTCGCTGGAGCCCACCGCGCCGCATCCGTTCTTCGGCCCGCTGCACTGCCGCGCCTGGTTCCTCTTCCAGCGCGTCCACGATCAGGACCACGCGCGCCAGGTCCACGCGATCAAGCAGGCCGCCGGCTATCCGGGCTGAAGCGGACGGAGTTCCCGATGCAGGTCTCGATCTCGCTCCCCCGCGACGGCACCGACGACTGGCCGTCCACCATCGCCTATGTGCAGGAGGCCGAGCGGCTGGGCGTGTACTCGGTCTGGTCGGCCGAGGCCTGGGGCCACGACGCCATCACGCCGCTGGCCTTCCTCGCCGGACACACGAGCACCATCAAGCTGGGCGCCGGCATCATGCAAGGCGGCACGCGGACGCCCGCCCTGGTCGCCATGACCGCGATGGGCATGCAGTCGATCTCGGGCGGGCGCTTCCTGCTGGGCTTCGGGACCAGCGGGCCGCAGGTCATCGAGGGCTTCCACGGGATCCCCTTCACGGGGGCGGTCAGCCGCATCGGCGAGACGATCGAGATCGTGCGCCGGGTCATCAGCGGCGAGCGCGTCTCCTATCAGGGGCGGCACTACACGCTGCCCCTGCCCGGCGGCGAGGGCAAGGCCCTGCGCACCAGCGCCGCCGGCCTCGACCACCTGCCCATCTACGTCGCCTCGCTGGGGCCCAACAGCCTGCGCATGACGGGCGAGCTGGCCGACGGCTGGCTGGGCACCTCTTTCATCCCCGAGACCGCGGACGTCTTCCTCGACCCGATGCGCGCAGGCGCCGCGGCGGCGGGACGCGATTTCGGCGCCATCGACATCCAGGCCGGCGGGACCGTGGAGTTCACCGACGACGTCGATGAGGCCGCCGCCCGCCACGCCCGCGGCATCGCCTTCACCCTCGGCGCGATGGGCTCCCCCACGACCAACTTCTACAACGACGCCTTCGTCCGCCAGGGATGGGCCGACGACGCCAAGGCGGTGCAGCGCCTCTGGGTGGAGCGCAAGCGCGACGAGGCTCGGGACCGCGTCCCCGTCGAGTTGGCTTTGAAGATCAACTGCCTGGGCGACGACCTCGCCGTCCGCGACCGGCTGCGCGTCTACCGCGACGCCGGCGTCACGACCTTCCGGGCCGGCGTCGATGGCGACATCCACGAGCGCGTGGAGACGCTCGGGCGGGTCATGGCGCTGGTCGAGGAGCTCAACGCCGAGGCCTGATCCATCGGCGGCGGCCATCACGACCGGAGCGATGGGTGCGCTGGTACCGGGAGAGGGACTCGAACCCCCACGACCCGAAGGCCCGCGGATTTTAAGTCCGCTGCGTCTGCCAGTTCCGCCATCCCGGCCGGCGCCTCAACGATACGGGCTGTCGGCCGTGCGGGGATCGGGGGGTTGGAGGCGACGACCGGAGCCTCACCTCCCAGCCTATGCTCAGGGTGAGAGGGGCGGAATGGCCGCGAGAGAAGTAGGGGCGCGAGGCGGGCCGTACGATGCCGATCGCGCCCTTCGGTTGCTGCGTGCCGGCGTCGGCCGGGGTGATGCGCGGTTCCGCGAGGGACAGGAAGAAGCGATTCGCGGGGTGGTCGAACGTGCGGGGCGATCACTACTGGTGCAGCGCACTGGTTGGGGCAAGAGCTTCGTCTACTTCATCGCGGCCAAGCTGCTGCGGGAAGGGGGAAGCGGCCCGGCGCTTCTGATCTCCCCGCTCTTGTCGCTGATGCGCAACCAGATCGCCGCTGCGGAGCGTATGGGCGTCGTTGCCGAGACGATCAATTCGAGCAACAGGGAAGAGTGGTCCACGACTACGGCGCGGCTACGCCAAGACGGAGTCGACATCCTGCTCATCTCGCCGGAGCGGTTGGCGAACCAGGACTTCCAGCAGGAGGTGCTGACGGAGATCGCTGACCGGATCGCCCTGCTGGTGATCGACGAGGCGCATTGCATCTCCGACTGGGGGCATGACTTCCGGCCCGACTATCGCCGCATCGAACGCCTAATGCCGCTGCTCCCTCCGAACCTGCGCGTGCTCGCAACGACGGCGACCGCAAATGCCAGGGTGATTTCGGACTTGGAGAACACGTTAGGACCGCATCTGAGGACGCAGCGCGGCCAGTTGAATCGACCCTCGCTGTATCTGCAGACGTTCCGCATGCCCTCCCAGGCGAAGCGGATGGCCTGGCTGTCGGAGCGCCTCGGGGAGATTCACGGATCGGGCATCATCTACGTCCTCACGATTCGCGACGCGCGCCATTTGGCGGAGTGGCTCCGGTCACAGGGGCACGAAGTCCGTCCGTATACCGGCTCGATGGAATCCGATGAACGCGTGCGCCTGGAGACGGCGCTGCAGCGCAACGAGGTCAAGGCGCTGGTGGCGACGACGGCATTGGGGATGGGATTCGACAAGCCGGATCTCCGGTTCGTCTTTCACTACCAGACGCCGCAGTCGGTCGTTCACTACTACCAGCAAGTCGGCCGGGCCGGCCGGGCCGTATCTGAGGCATACGGAGTGCTCCTGGGAGGGTCCGAAGACCTGAGCATTCAGGACTACTTCATTCAGAGCGCGTTTCCGACCCGCGAAGAGGCGAGCCAAGTGCTGCGCGCGCTCGAAGATGCCCGCGACGGGCTCTCGCTCGGGGGCCTGGAGGCGGTCGTGAACGCGACCCAAGGTCGAATCGAGCACGCGCTCAGGCTCCTGGCGTTGGAGTCCCCCGCGCCGGTCGTCAGGGAGGGCAGCAAGTGGCGTCGCACCGCGATCCCGCTGCGGCAGTCGTTCTGGGACCGCGTCCAGAGGGTCACGGCCCAGCGCCAGGTTGAACAGACTCAGATGCAGGCTTATCTGAGGCTGGAACGGGACCACATGGCGTTTCTGATCGACGCGCTCGATGGCGATCCGCCGGCTTCTGCGGAGGCCGTCCTGCCTCCATTGAGTCGCGAAGTCGATCCCGAGCTGCTCCAGCAGGCGGTCGACTTCCTCTCACGGCTCAGGCTGGACATCGAACCGCGCAAATTGTGGCCGCGAGGTCAAGGCGCCATCGGGGCGGACCGGCGGGCGAGCCCCGGGCGCGCGCTGACGCAGTGGGGCGACGAGGGGCTTGCGCAACGGGTGCGGCGTGGGAAGTATGAGGTCGGTGAGTTCAGCGACCAGCTTGTCGACGCGGCTGCACGCGCGATCCGAGAGTGGGATCCGCAGCCACGGCCGCAATGGGTGACCTGCATCCCTTCGCACCGGCGGCCAGAGTTGGTCCCCGGCTTCGCCCGGCGTCTCGCGGCTAGACTGGGAATTCCCTTCGCGCCCATCCTGCGCAGGACGCAACCCGCCGCGGAGCAGAAGACGATGGCCAATAGCGCGCACCAGGCCCGAAACGCCCGCGAGTCGCTGGGCATCGACGCTGCCGGTGTGAGATCGGCGCCGGTTCTGCTCGTCGATGACTTGGTCGACTCTCGTTGGACCATGACCGTGGCGGCGGACCTGCTCCGCGCCGCCGGCAGCGGCGAGGTGTTTCCGTTCGCGCTCGCGAAGGTGGGCGAATAATGGCCTCCCCGGTGTCCGAGCGCACCATGGCGACACTCCTGCTGACTGCGCCGCTGCTGCCGCGCCCGAGCAAGACGGAGGCACAACCGCTGCGGCCGCGGGAGTACCTCGAACTGATGTCGGTGCTCACACAATCCGACCGGTGTGTGGAAGACCTGTTGGGCGCTCAGGTGGATGGGATCCTCGACGACGTCCGCATCAAGATCGAGCCGGAGCGGATTACCGCGTTGCTGGCACGAGGCATGCAGTTCGCGAACGCACTCGACCGGTGGCGGGAGCGCGGGATCTGGGTGATCGGGCACGGCGATGCGCCGTATCCGCGGGAGATCGCGGCGCGACTGGGAAGGGCAGCGCCGCTGACGCTGTACGGGTGCGGGGATCCGGCGCTGCTGCGCATCGCCGGTTTGGCCGTGGTCGGGTCACGGAACGCCACCAGCGAGGCGTTGGAGTTCGCCCGCTCGGTAGCCGAATCCGCAGCGAGCGCCGGCCTTCCGGTCGTGTCCGGAGGCGCCCCCGGCATCGACGCGGCGGCGATGCGGGCAGCCCTCCGCGCCGGAGGGTCGGTCGTCGGCGTTCTCGCGCAGAAGCTTGATCGCGCGGCCGTCGCCGGCGAGAACCGAGAACACATCGCGGACGGACGACTGCTGCTGCTCTCGCCGTACGACCCCGCGTCGGGCTTCAACGTGGGCAACGCCATGGCGCGAAACAAGCTGATCTATGCGGTCGCTCGGGCAGGCCTGGTTGCCAGCACCGATCACGGCCGGGGCGGTACCTGGGCCGGCGCAGTCGAGCAACTCAGCCTCACGCCGCGGATACCACTCTACGTTCGTCCCGACCCTGGCGATGAGGGGTTGGCGGCGCTGCTGGACCGCGGGGCGAAGCCGTGGCCGGCATCAGCCGACATCGCCGCTGTGGTCAACGGGGCAGCAGGCGAATCGGGCTTGAAGCGAGGTGCGCAGATGGCCGCATCACCCGACGGGTCACTCCTCGACCATGCCGGGAGGCTGCTGGAGTGCGTCGATCGGGAGTTCTCCCGGGCGGACCTACAGGAGTACCTCGAGATCACGCCGGGACAACTGAAGGCGTGGCTCCCGAGATTCCTTGAGATGGGCGTTCTTGAGCAGGCCTCCAAGAAACCGGTGCGTTATAGGAGAAAGTCGCCCGCCCTTCCGCTGCCGTGAGGAGGGAACCGCTCTCGGGATCCTTCACACGCGACGTTCCAACAGCGGCAAGCGGCGCGACCGTCTCGGGGGAATCGGGGAGTTGGAGGCGACGACCGGATTCGAACCGGTGATCGGGGTTTTGCAGACCCTTGCCTTACCACTTGGCTACGTCGCCCGGGGACCTCGGGGGTGGGGAGGGGGAGCTGGAGCGGAAGACGGGATTTGAACCCGCGACCTTCTCCTTGGCAAGGAGACGCGCTACCACTGCGCCACTTCCGCTCGGGGGAACTCCGCTCTCTCCGTTGGCCGCCGCGCCCGGTGGGGGGCTCGGCGACGGGTGCGCCGTCGGGGGCGGGCGCCCCACCGGGCCGTCGCGATGCTGCGTTGGTGCCGAGGAGGAGACTCGAACTCCTACGCCCGTGAAGGGCACAGCGCCCTCAACGCTGCGTGTCTACCAGTTCCACCACCTCGGCATTCGGCAGGCGAAGAGCGCACTGGCAGGAGTGGAGGGACTCGAACCCACGACCTGCGGTTTTGGAGACCGCTGCTCTCCCAACTGAGCTACACTCCTCCGCTCGCCGCGTCAGTATAACAAGCCCCCCTGCCAAGCGTCCCGCCCGCTACGATCGCGCGCGTGGACGACACCGTCATCACCGCCTTCAACGACAGCGGGCCGCGCTATGCGACGGCGGGGGCGCCGCTGCTCTCCGCGCCCACCGCGCTGGTGCTCGATCGGCTGGGGCTGGCGCCCGGCCACGCCGTCGTCGATCTCGCCTGCGGCCCCGGCACGATCGCGCTGCCGGCCGCCCGCGAGGTGGGCGCGGGCGGCTCGGTGACGGGCGTCGACCTCGCCGAGCGCCAGATCGAGATCGCCCGGCGCGACGCGCCTCACGGGCCCGCGCTGCGCTTCCAGCGCCGCGACGCCTCCGCCCTCGGCCTGCCCGATCGGAGCGCCGACGCCGTCGCCTGCGGGCTCGGCCTGCCGTACTTCCGCGAGCCGCCGCGCGCCCTGCGCGAGGCGGTGCGCGTCGCCAAGTCCGGCGCGCCCGTGGTCTGGACCGCCTGGGGCGCCCCCTGGCTGGGCCCGCCGGGAGAGCGTTTCCGCGCCACGCTGATCCGCAACGACGTGCCGCCGCCGCTGCCGGCCCTGGTACAGACGCCGGAGTCGCTGGCCCAGCTGGCCTTCCGCGCTGGCCTGCAGGACGTGGTCATCGAAGAGCACGAGATCGACTACGCGTATCCCAGCTTCGACGCCTGGTGGGACATGCTGCGCGCCTTCGCCCTGCTGGTGAGCGTCGACGCCGCAAGAGTGGAGCCACGACCCGAGTTGTCGCCGCTCCTGGACGCGCCGCCCGATCCGCCCCCGCCGATCCGCGAGCAACTCCACGACGATCCCGGCCTCGCCGACGCCGGCGGCGCGGTCGGCGGCCGTATGGGCCTGCTGCTGCTGCGCGGGACGGCCTGACCGCAGTCCGCGCCGTCGCCGGCGTCACGGGACGCGCCCCGGCTGATACCTTGACCCGGCGTCCGCTCCATCGCCGGCGCAACTCGAGGGGAGCGAGGAATGCGAGAAGTCGCCATCGTCAGCCCGCTGCGCACCGCCGTCGGCCGCTTCGGCGGAACCCTGCGCGACGTGCCCGCGGCGGAGCTGGGCACCACGGTCGTGAAGGCTCTGCTCGACCGCACCGGGGTCGAGCCGGAGCGCGTCGACGACGTGGTCTTCGGCCACGCCTACCCCAGCGGCGAGGAGCCGGCGCTGGGCCGCCTGGTGGGCCTCAAGGCGGGCCTGCCCATCGAGGTGCCCGGCTACCAGGTCGATCGCCGCTGCGGCTCCGGCCTGCAGGCCGTGCTCAACGCCTGCATGCTCGTCCAGACCGACAACGCCGACGTCGTCATCGCCGGCGGCGCCGAGTCGATGAGCGGCGTCGAGTACTACACCACCAACGCGCGCTGGGGCGGCCGGCTGGGCTCCGTCACGCTGCACGACCGACTGACCCGCGGCCGCACGACGGTCGCGCCGGAGGAGCGCTTCGGGCACATCAGCGGCATGATCGAGACGGCCGAGAACGTCGCCGCGAAGTACGACATCGGGCGCGACGCGCAGGACGAGTACGCGCTGCGCAGCCACCAGCGCGCCGTCGCGGCCCAGGAGGCCGGCAAGTTCGACAACGAGCTGGTGCCCGTCGCCGTGCCGCAGCGCAAGGGCGACCCGCTGACCTTCGCTCAGGACGAGGGCCCCCGCCCCGACGCCTCCCTGGCCGCGATGGCCAAGCTGCGGCCCATCATGGGCGAGGGCTGCGTGACGGCCGGCAACGCCAGCGCCCAGAACGACGCCGGCGCCGCCTGCCTCGTCGTGGCGGCGGAGAAGCTCGGCGAGCTGGACCTGGAGCCGATGGGCTACCTGCGCGGCTGGGCGACGGCCGGCGTGCACCCCGCCTACATGGGGATGGGCCCGGTCCCGGCCGTCGGAAAGTTGAGCGCGAAGACCGGCGTCACGCTGCAGGACGCCGACCTGATCGAGCTCAACGAGGCGTTCGCAGCCCAGGTGCTCGGCGTCGTCGGCGAGTGGGGCCTCGATCCCGACGAGGCGGAGGAGAAGCTCAACGTCAACGGCTCCGGCATCTCGCTGGGCCACCCCATCGCCGCGACGGGCGGGCGCATCCTGGCGAACCTGCTCAACGAGATGGACCGCCGGGGCTCGAAGTACGGCATCGAGACGATGTGCATCGGCGGCGGCCAGGGCATCGCGGCCCTCTTCGAGCGGCCCTAGACTCGCGGTCGCAAGGGCCGTCAGGGCCGTAAGGAGCTGGAGATGGACTTCCGCGACTCACCCGAGGACGCCGCCTTCCGCGAGGACGTGCGCGGCTTCATCGACACCAAGCTGCCGGACAAGCTGCGCGGCGGCCCCGCCTTCCGCGCCTCCTTCGACGCCGGCCTGCCGCGTCCCACCTGGCCGGTCTTGGTCACCTGGCACGAGGCCCTGAAGAGCCGCTCCTGGGTCGCGCCGCACTGGCCCAAGCAGTACGGCGGCGGTGGGCTCTCGGTGATGCAGCAGTTCGTCCTCAACGAGGAGTTGGCCAAGCAGCGCGCCCCGCGCCTCGGCGGCATCGGTCTGGGCTGGGCCGGCCCCACCATCCTGCTCTACGGCACGGAGGAGCAGAAGCAGCGACACCTGCCGCGCATCCTGAGCGGCACGGAGCAGTGGTGCCAGGGGTTCAGCGAACCCGGCGCCGGCTCCGACCTCGCCGGCCTGCAGACGCGCGCCGTCCGCGACGGCGACGACTACGTGGTCAACGGGTCGAAGATCTGGACCTCCGGCGCCCACAAGAGTCAGTGGATGATCCTCCTCGCCCGCACCGACCCCGACGCGCCAAAGCACAAGGGCATCTCGTACTTCATCGTCGACATGAAGTCGCCCGGTATCACCCGCCGGCCCTTCCCCGACATGGTCGACAACATCAGCTTCAACGAGGTCTTCTTCGAGGACGTGCGCGTGCCCGTCGACAACCGCATCGGCGAGGAGCACCGCGGCTGGTACGTCGGCGCGGCCACGCTCGACTTCGAGCGCTCGAACATCGCCGGCTCGACGCACCTCAACCTGATGGTCGACGACCTGGTCGGCGCCGTGCGGGAGCACGCCGGACTCGGCTTCGACCCGCTGCAGCGGGACCCCGGCCTGCGCTTCGAGCTCGCCGATCGCGCCGTCGAGGCCGGCATCGCCAAGCTGATGTCGTATCAGGTCGCCTGGATGCAGAGCGCCGGCCAGGTGCCCAACAAGGAGGCGTCGGTCGCGAAGCTGTACAGCAGCGAACTCGAGCAGCGCATCAGCTACACCGGTATGCGCGCGCTGGGCCCCTACGGGATGCTGTGGGGCGACGACGCCCCCCTGGGCGGCCTCATTTCCCGCATGTACAGCGCCTCCGTCTCGACGACGATCGGCGGCGGCACCTCCGAGATCCAGCGGGGCATCATCGCCGGCCGGGGGCTGGGACTGCCGCGCGTCTAGGCGCGCCCACCATGCCGCTCCATCGACTCCTGGGCCGCCCGCGTCGCCTGCGCGCCGCTGGATTGGGCGTTTGGGCGGCAGGCTTGGCCGCCGTGCTGCTCCTGGCCGTCCTCGGGGCGGTCGCCTGCGGCGGCGACCCCCCGCCGCCGGAGGAGCCGGCTCGGGATGTCGCGCCCGAGGATGACACGTCGCCCGGCGACGGGGAGGCCGAGCCGGAGGCGCGAGACGCGCCTACGCCCCGCCTCGCCCCGGGCGGCGATCGTGATGAGGACGATGCGGCCGCGGACGAGTCGCCGGGCGATGTGCCGGACGAGGACGAAGCGACCGCCGCCGACCCGGACGACGCCGATGCCGACCAGGCCGAAGAGGAACCGACCACGGTCGATGCGTCCGACGTCGAGGCGGCCCTCGCGCCGCCGGACGGCGGCAAGGAGCCGGACGACGGCCCGGACAGGTCGGCCGACGAGGATGCGGCGCAGACCGGCTCCGGCTACGCGATCGGCGACCCGGCCGCCGCCGGCGACGAGGACGGCGACGACGCCGGCGACCCCGCCCCGCCCCGGCGTCCGGTGGGGCCCGTCGTCGATCCCGAGGACGTGATCGTGGGCCGCGCGCCGCTGCCCCCATCCGACCCCGCCCGCATGGGCGAGACCGAGGTCATCCTCGCCCCCGCCAGCGCGGCGATGGGCGACGAGTTCGGCTGGTCCGCCGCCACCGACGGCGTGCGCATCATCTCCGGCGCGCCCCTGCACGACGAGCAGGGCGACGACTCGGGCATCGCGTACATCTTCGTGCGCGACGCGCGCGGGGTCTGGGTGGAGGAGGCCGCGCTGCTGCCCGACGACGGCGAGGCGGGCACCTGGTTCGGGCGCTGGGCCGTCGTCGATGGCGACGTCGCGGTCGTCGGTGCGCCGTCGGCCGACGTCGTCGGCCGCGACGACGACGCCGGCGCCGCCTACATCTTCCAGCGCCGCAGCGGCGTCTGGCGCCAGACCCAGCGGCTGGTCGCGGACAAGCCCCTCGGCGGCGAGCAGTTCGGCTGGAACGTCGCGATCGACGGCGACACGGTCGTCGTCTCCGCCTCGAACGACATCGACGGCGGCGGGCAGGGGGTGTACGTCTTCGCCCGCGACGGCAAGATCTGGAATCTCGAGGCCAAGCTGGAGCCCAGCGAGGAGGGCGACGACTACTTCTTCGGCCAGGATCTCGACGTGTCCGGCGGGACGATCGTCGTCGGTGCGAAGGGGCGCGCCGCCTTCGTCGGGACCAACGCGGGCGTCGTGTTCGTCTTTGAGCGCGGGCCGGACGGCTGGGCCCAGTCGACGATGCTGGTGGCGGACGACGCGTTCGTGCAGGACCACTTCGGGCGAGCGGTCGCGATCGCGGGGGACACGATCGTCGTGGGCGCGTACCGGGAGGACAGCGCCGGCGCCGATGCCGGCTCGGTCTACGTTTTCCAGCGCGATGCGGCCGCGCCCGGCGGCTGGCGGCAGGACGCCAAGCTGATCGGAACTTCGACCGACGAGAGGGATTGGTTCGGCTACGAGGTGGGCACGGACGGCGAGACGATCGTCGTCGGCGCGCCGCACGTGGACAGCGTGGACCCCGAGATCTTCCGCGCCGGCCTCGTGACCGTCTTCCGCCGCACCGGCGAGGGCTGGGCGCAGGTCGCGGAGCTGACCGCGAGCGACGCCGTCGCCGCCGGGCCGGGCGCGGACTTCGGCTGGGCGGTCGACGTGCAGGGCGAGGTGCTCACGGTCGGCGCCTGGCTGGCCGACACCGAAGCCGGTCCCGCCGCTGGCCGCACCTACGCCTACACCGTCGTGGACGCCCCGTCAGGCGATTAGGCGTCGGGCGACTGCTCCCGGATCGACTCCAGCGTCGGCGTGCGGGCGCGGTCGGCGGGGTCGTCCCAGCCGCGGAAGCGGGGCGGCCGCTTCTCGGCGAACGCCCGCCGCGACTCCATCAGGTCCGACTTCGCGCCGTGCTCCCGCAGCCGCGACGCCAGCGCCTCGTGGTCGGCGGCCGGCTCGGGGCGCATCGCCCGCATCATGGTCAGCGTGTTGACCCGCGCGGCCGGCGGCAGCGTCAGTAGGTGCGCTGCCATCGCGCGGGCCTCGGGCAGCAACTCCTCCGGCTCATCGACCAGGCGGTTGAGGAAGCCCAGCGCGTGCAGCCGCTCGGCGGGGAAGCGGAACGCGAACGCCATCTCCGTCGCCAGCGGGTGCGGCACGTTGGCGAGGAAGCCGTGCTGATAGCCGCCCAGCAGCCAGCGCTTCGCCTCGGACATCTCGAAGATCGCCCCGCGCACGGCGACGCGCAGGTCGGTGTTCTCGACCAGCCGGAAGCCGCCGCCCATCGCGTAGCCGTTGATCGCCCCGATGATCGGCTTGTCGATCGCCCCGCGCATGAAGGGGTCGTCGACGCCGGGCGCGAGGCCGGGCGCGCCCCGCTCGAGCGACTCCTTCATGTCCTCGCCGGCGCAGAAGGCCCGCCCCGTGCCGGTGAAGATCGCGACCTCCAGGTCGGGGCTGTCGCGGAACTCGGTCCAGGCCTCGGCCAGCCGGGCGCGCAGTTCGGCGCCGAGCGCGTTCAGCCGCTCCGGCCGGTTCATGCGGATCAGCATCACGCCGCCGTCGCGCTCCAGCTCAACGATCGCCACGCGCTCCCCCATCCGTGCCGCCGCTCCGGCCGCGCCGCTCGGCGACGACCGCGCGGGGTTGGTCCCCCCGGCAGGAATCGAACCTGCGCACATGGTTTAGGAAACCACTGCTCTGTCCCCTGAGCTACGGGGGGACGCTGACAGTGTACGGGCGCAGTGTAGAGGCGGAGGGTCAGGGCGCAGGTCCGATCCCCTCTCCCTGGGGAGAGGGGACCAGAGCCCCGGCAGTCGTTGCCCCTCACCCTAACCCTCTCCCCGCGGGAGAGGGGACCGGAGCCCCCTCTCCATCGTCCAGATGGAGAGGGGGACAGGGGGTGAGGTCGGCCGGCGCGCCCCACACACGACGGCCCCGCGCCGGAGTCCGGGCGGGGCCGAGGGAGGTCGTGGTGGAGATAGGGGGACTCGAACCCCCGGCCTCGGCGTTGCGAACGCCGCGCTCTCCCAGCTGAGCTATATCCCCGGGGTCATCGCCCGCCGGCCGCCGACGGCGGCCTCCGGGCGCACAGTCGAGGCTACTCAGGCCCCTCCGAGTGGGTCAATCCGACGCGGCCGGCTCGTGCGGCCCGCCCCCCACCGGTCCCCCCGACGGCAGCGCGTCGGCCGGCAGGTCGCCCGACGACAGATCGACCGTGATCCGGCGCGCTTCCAGGTCGACCGCGACGACGGTCCGGCGCAGCGCCGGGATCAGCAGTTCGCGCCGCGACGCCCCTCGGACCACGTAGACGTCGTTGGCGCCGGGCCGCAGCACCTCCGTCACCCGGCCCAGCGGCTCCCCGCCCAGCGACACGACCTCGCAGCCCTCGATCTGGTCGATGTAGTACTCGCCCTCGGCGAAGGCCGGCGTCTCGTCCTCCGGGATCTCCAGCAGCGTCCCGCGCAGCGCCTCCGCCGCCTCGACCCGATCGACCCCGTCCAGCGCCACGAAGACCCGCCCCTTGTGCCAGCGGCTGTGCCGCACGCGGCGATCTTCGCCCCCCACGAAGACGCGCGCGCCGGGCTCGAAGCGTTCCGGGTAGTCGGTCAGGGGGAGGACCTTGATCTCGCCGCGCAGGCCCCAGGGCCGCTCCACGCGGCCGACGGCGCGGAAGCCGTCGCGCGGCTGCGGCGCCGGCGCCCCGCGGGCCCCGCGCAGCGGCATCAGCGGATCTCGAGTTGGACGTCCGTGTCGCGCAGGTCGCCGCTGACCGTGAGCAGCATGCGCATCGCGTTGGCGATGCGCCCCTCCTTGCCGATCACGCGGCCCATGTCTTCCTGGTCGACCTCAAGCCGCACGGTGACCCGGCCGCCGCGCCCGCGCTGGCTGACCGCGACCGCCTCCGGGTCGTCGACGACCCACTTCGCGATGTACTCGACGAGTTCCTGCACGGCGTCAGGCTCCGCTCTCGGCGGCGGCGGCGCGCTTGGCGTCGGCCTTCTTGCTGCGCGGCTTCGCGACCAGCGGCGCCATCAGCCCCTGCTTGGCGAGCAGCCGGTGCACCGTGTCCGACGGCTGCGCCCCCTTGGAGAGCCAGTAGGCGACGCGCTCCGCCTGCACCTCCAGCGCGGCGTTCTCGGCCAGCGGGTCGTACTGGCCCAGGATCTCGTGGAAGCGCCCGTCGCGGGGCTTCGACGATTCCGCCACGACCAGGCGGTAGTAGGGGCGCTTGCGGCGCCCGTGGCGGGCGAGTCGCATTCTCAGCATGGGCAATCTCCTCGGCGCGCGGCGCGGGTCCGGCCCTCGCCGGACGGGCGCTAGCGGCGCGCTCCGACCAGCATCTTATCCATCCGGCCGCTGGCCATGGCCTTCATCATCTTGCGGGCTTCCTTGAACTGGTTCAAGAGTTGATTGACGTCCTGGATGGTCGTGCCGCTGCCCTGCGCGATGCGGCGGCGGCGGCTGCCGTTGAGGATATCCGGTTTGCGGCGCTCCTCGGGCGTCATCGAGCAGATGATCGCCTCGACGCGGGCGAAGAAGTCGTCGTCCAAATCGTCGACGCTGAGTTGCTGCCGGATGTTGCCCATGCCGGGGATCATCCCCAGCAGTTGGCTGATCGAGCCCATGTTCTGGACCTTGCGGAACTGCTCGATGAAGTCGTCCAGGCCGAAGCTGCCCTCGGCCAGGCGCCGCTTCATCTGCCGCGCGTCCTGCTCGCCGAACTCCTCTTTCGCCTTCTCGACCAGCGAGGCCATGTCGCCCTGGCCCAGGATGCGCGACGCGAGCCGGTCGGGGTGGAAGGCCTCCAGCGCCTGCGCCTTCTCGCCCGTGCCGAGGAACTTGATCGGCGCGCCCGTCACGGCCCGGATCGATAGGGCAGCCCCGCCCCGTGCGTCGCCGTCCATCTTGGTCAGGATGACGCCGGTGATCGAGACGGCGTCGTGGAAGGCGCGGGCGGCGCTGACGGCGTCCTGCCCCGACATCGCATCCGCGACCAGCAGCACCTCGCTGGGCGCGAAGCGCATCCGCAGGTCGGTGATCTCGGCCATCATCGCGTCGTCGATGTGCAGCCGCCCGGCGGTGTCGACGAGGACGATCGCCGCGCCGAGGCGCTTCGCCTCCTTGAGCCCGTTGGCGACGATGTCGCGCGGCGGGCTGTCCGCCCCCTCCTCGTAGACGGCGATGTCGAGTTGCCTGCCCAGCTGCTTGAGCTGCTCGATGGCGGCCGGGCGGTAGACGTCGGCCGCCACGAGCAGCGGCCGGTCGCCGCCGCGGCGCAGTTGCACGGCCAGCTTGGCCGCGGTCGTCGTCTTGCCCGCGCCCTGCAGGCCGACCAGCAGGATCACCGTGGGCGGCTGCGACGATCGCTGCAGCTTGGGCGATTCGCCGCCCAACAGCGTCGTGAGTTCCTGGTTGACTATCTGGATCACGCGTTGCGTGGGGGTCGGGCTCTGCAGCACGGCGTCGCTCAGGGCGCGCTCGCGCACCGCGCGGATGAAGTCCTTCGCGACCTTGTAGTTGACGTCGGCCTCGAGCAGGGCGAGGCGGATCTCGCGCAGGGCCTCGTCGAGGTCCCTCTCGGTCAGCGTGCCGCGCCGCCCCAGCCGCCCGAAGGCGCCCTGCAGCTTGTCGGTCAAACTCTCGAACATGCGCCTCAGTCTACGTGCGCGGCGGGGCGCCGCCTATGCCGTCCGCACCGGCGCGACCCCGGCTCAGAGGCCGCGCGCCGCCATCCGCGTGCAGAGGTCGCCGACGCGGACGCTGTAGGCCCACTCGTTGTCGTACCACGAGACGACCTTCACCTGCGTGCCCTCCAGCACCATCGTGCTGAGCGCGTCGACGATCGAGCTGGCGGGGTGGCCGCGGTAGTCGCTGCTCACCAGCGGCTCCGTTTCCACGGCCAGGATGCCGTACAGCGGCGACTCCCGGTCCTCCGCCACGCGCGTGAAGGCGGCGTTGACCTCCTCGGCGCTCGTCGCGCGCTCCGCGTCGATGGTGAGGTCCACCACCGAGACGGTGCCCGTCGGCACGCGGTAGGCCATCCCGTTGAGCTTGCCGTCGAGGTGGGGCATGACCCGCCCCACCGCCTTCGCCGCGCCCGTGGTCGTGGGGATGATGTTCAGGCCCGCCGCCCGCGCCCGGCGCAGGTCGGAGTGCACCGTGTCGAGGATCGCCTGGTCGTTCGTGTAGGCGTGGATCGTCGACATGATGCCCGACTTGATGCCCACGGTGTCGTCGAGCACCTTCGCGATCGGCGCGAGGCAGTTCGTCGTGCAGGAGGCATTGGAGACCACGTGGTGCACGGCGGGGTCGTACTGGTCGTCGTTCACGCCCAGCACGACGGTCAGGTCCTCGTTCTTGGCCGGGGCCGAGATGACGACCTTCTTGGGGCCGTTGCGCATGTGCGCGGCCGCCTTCGTGGCGTCGGTGAAGATGCCGGTCGATTCGATCACGATCTCCACACCGTGGTCGCCCCAGGGAATCTGGCCCGGGTCGCGCTCGGCCAGCACGGCGATGCGCTGGCCGTCGATCACGAGCCCCTCATCCGACACCGTCACCTCGCCTGGGTAGCGGCCGTAGTTGCTGTCGTACTTGAACAGGTGCGCGTTCGTGGCGGTGTCCGTCAGGTCGTTCACCGCCACGACCTCCAGGTCGTCGCGGTGGTAGTCCATGATGCCCTTCAGCACCTGACGGCCGATCCGGCCGAACCCGTTGATCCCGATCTTCGTCGTCATCGATCCGGTCCCTTCTTCTGCTCGCTCGCGGCCCTGAACCCCATCGGCGACCGGCGCGGCTCAGACCTGCTGAGCGTCGCCCATCGCCCCACAGGGGGCAAGCCGCCGACCGGACAGAACCGACGGATCTCACCCCCGGCCGGTCTAGAGCAGGATCCGCTGCGGCGCGCCCGACGGCTGCCGCCGGAAGCCGCCGATCAGCAGGCGCTGCCGGCCGTCGCGCGCGACCCATTCCGCGCGGCAGCGGTCGGGCCGGGCCAGCAGCGTCTCCGACTCCCGCGTCAACGCCTGGAACGACTCCCGCGCGGCCGCATCGACCGCGAACAATCCGCGGCCGATCGCGAAGCGCGTCTGCCGCCCCAGCAGCGTCATCAGCCAGCCCGACAGCAACTGCGCCCAGCCCAGATGGAAGCTGCGGTCGCCCCAGTGCACCAGCACCCGCTGCCGGTTCGACCCGGACCCCGTCGCCAGCATCGACGCGCCGAAGTGCGGTCGCGACAACTCCGCGGCGGCGCGGTAGACGGCGCTGAGGTCCGGCGCCATCGCGAGCTGCTGGCCGGCCATGTACTGCCCCATGCCCCACTCGGCGGCGGCGTGCTCGGCGTCGTGCCGGGCGAAGTCGCGCAAGTAGTCCTGGAACTCCACGAACTCGCTGCCGACGACCGCCTGCTCGGCTCCCAGCCACTCCAGCGCCGCCCGGACGAGGGGCGGGACGGCGGCGTAGTTCGCCCACGCGATCAGCCGCCAAGCCTCCAGCGCCGCCGCGTCGATGCGCGACCAGAGCAGCAGCGCCGCCGCGTAGCGGTGGTTGCGATAGCGGCTGTGCCTGCTGTCCCGCACTATGCCGCGTTGCAGCGTCAGGCTGCGCGCGATCCAGCGCGACTCGACGCTGCACGCGAAGCCGTACTCCCGGAAGGCGTCGCGCACCAGCGCCGGCTGCGACGCGTCGGGCGACGGCAGCGCCGGGTCGTCCTCGGGGACGGTGATCGGCGAGACCCGCTGCGGAGGCGGCTCGTCGGGCATCGCGGCCTCCTCGTGACGCCGTCAGCCGGGCGCGAGTCGCTGCGACTGCCGGATGGCCGCGTGCCCGGGGTAGACCGCCGCGTCGGCCAGCTCCGCCTCGATCTCCAGCAGCCGGTTGTACTTCGCGACCCGCTCCGAGCGCGCCGGCGCGCCCGTCTTGATCAGGCCGGAGTTCGTCGCGACGGCCAGGTCGGCGATCGTCGTGTCCTCCGTCTCCCCCGATCGGTGGCTGATCACCGTCGTCCAGCCCGCCCGCTGGGCCATCGACACGACCTCCAGCGTCTCCGTCAGCGTGCCGATCTGATTCGGCTTGATCAGGATGCTGTTCGCCGACCGCTCCGCGATGCCGCGGCGCAGGCGGGACGGATTCGTGACCAGCAGGTCGTCGCCGACCGTCTGCGCGCGCTCCCCGATCGCCGCCGTCAGGGCCGCCCAGCCGGTCCAGTCGTCCTCCGCCATCCCGTCCTCGATCGAGACGATGGGGTAGCGCGCCGCCCAGTCGGCCCAGAGCCCGGCCATCGCCTCCGAGGTCAGCCGCCGGTCCTCCGTCGCGAGGTGGTAGCGGCCGTCGGCGTAGAGCTCGGTCGCGGCCGGGTCGAGGGCGATGGCGACGTCGGCGCCGGGCGCGTAGCCCGCCCGCTCGATCGCCTGCAGGATCACGGCCAGGGCCGGCTCGTTGCCGCCCAGCGCGGGCGCGAAGCCGCCCTCGTCGCCGACGGTCGTCCCGAGTCCTCGCTCGCGCAGCACGGCCTTCAGCGCCTGGTACACCTCGGCGACGACCCGCAGCCCCTCGGCGAAACTCGCCGCCCCCAGCGGCATGACCATGAACTCCTGGAAGTCGGTGCTGTCGGCGGCGTGCTTGCCGCCGTTGAGGATGTTCGCCATCGGCACGGGCAGCGTGCGCGCCATCGGCCCGCCGAGGTAGCGATAGAGCGGCTCGCCCAGGTCCGCGGCGGCGGCGTGCGCGCAGGCCAGCGACACGGCGAGCAGCGCGTTCGCCCCCAGCCGCGCCTTGTGCGGGTCCCCGTCGAGCGCGACGAGCGTCTCGTCGATGTCGCTCTGCGCGCCCGCGTCCAGGCCGATCAGCGCCTCGCGGATCTCGCCGTTGACGGCCGCCACGGCGCCCAGGACGCCCGCGCCGCCGTACCGGGCGGCGTCGCCGTCCCGGCGCTCGGCCGCCTCGTGGCTGCCGGTGCTCGCGCCCGACGGCGTCATCGCACGGCCCTGCACACCGTCGAACAGCGTCACCGTCGCCTCGACGGTGGGGTTGCCGCGGGAGTCGAGCACCTCCCGCCCGCCGACCTCGACGATCTCCATCGCGCACTCCCCACCGGGCCCCGCCGCGTCGCCGCCGGCCGCCGCGACGCGCAAGGCCGCCCCATCGTAGGAGCGGCCCCGGAGGCGAACAATCGGGCTGCGCCCGCGGCGGCGCTACAGCGCGCGCGGGTGCGCGTGGTCGTAGACGCGGCGGACGTGCTCGTCGGTCAGCTGCGTGTAGATCTGCGTCGTCGAGATGTTGGCGTGCCCGAGCAGTTCCTGCACGCTGCGCAGCGGCGCCCCGCCCCGCAGCATGTGCGTGGCGAAAGAGTGACGCAGCGTGTGCGGCGTGACGTCCCCGGCGATGTTCGCCGCCTTGGCGTAGTTTTTGAGGATCAGCCAGAAGCCCTGCCGAGTCAGCCGCTCGCCGCGCCGGTTGATGAACAGCCCCTTCTCGCGCCGGGAGCGGCACAGCTCGGGACGTCCATCCTGTAGGTACACGCGCAGGGCGTGCACGGCCTGCTCGTGGATGGGGATCAGGCGTTCCTTGCCGCCCTTGCCCACGCAGCGCACGGTCGCGCGGTTGTTGCGCAACTCGATCGAGTCCAGCCCCAGCGAGACCAGTTCGCTGACCCGCATGCCCGTCGCGTAGAGCAGCTCCAGCATCGCCTTGTCGCGCTTGGCCTCCGGCGTCGAGCGCTTGCGCGGCTGCTCCAGCAGCTCGTCGATCTCGCGCACGCTCAGCGCCTTGGGCAGGGTCTTGCCGACCCGCGGCGTCGTCAGCGTCTCCGTCGGGTCCATCGGCACGACCCCCTCGGCCGTGAGGAAGCTGAAGAAGCTCTTGACGGCCGCGATCTTGCGGGCCACGGTCGCGTCCTTGTACTCCCGCTCCCGCAGCACGCCGATGTAGTCCTGCAGCATCGGCTCGTCGATGCGGCGCAGACTCGGCCCCTGGCCGTTCACTCCCACGGAGCCGAGGAACTGCTGGAACTGGTCGAGGTCGTTTCGGTAGGCGGAGATGGTGTTCGCGGCCGCGTTCTTCTCGGCGGACATGAAGGTCAGGAAGTCTTCGATCTGTTGCTGCACGTGCGGGCTCCCGGCCGGGGAAGAATGAGGCGTTGGGTGTCTTTGCGCAGGAAGCATAAGCGGCGATCCGGCGCCGCGCCCCCGCTGTTCACGGGCTATCCCCACGCTGCCCCCGCCAATCTTGTCGGGCTGGGGATGGGGCGTGACGGGACGACGTTCGCCGCGTCATTCGGCCGGTCGCTCGGCGTCACGAGGCGTCGCCCAAGTCGCTCCGCAGTGACGCGCCGGGCGCCCGCCTAGAGGTGCTCCTTGATCGCCGCCGCGGCCCGCTGCGTCATGCCCGGCGCGGCGGCGAGCTCCTCCAGACTGGCGTCGCGGATCGCCTGCACGCCGCCGAAGCGCTTCAGCAGCGCCTGCCGCCGCTTCGGCCCGATGCCCGGCACGACGTCGAGCGCGCTCCGCATGCCGCGCTTCGCGCGCAGGTTGCGGTGGTAGCTGATCGCGAAGCGGTGCGCCTCGTCGCGGACCCGCTGCACCAGATACAGCCCCTGCGACCGGCGGTCGAGCCGGATCGGCTCCTTGCTATCGACGACGAACAGCTCCTCGTTGCGCTTGGCCAGGCCGGCCAGGGGCACGTCGTCCATGCCCAGGTTGCGCATCACGTCGTGGGCGGCGGAGAGTTGCCCCCGCCCGCCGTCGACGATCACCAGGTCGGGCACCGCCTCCCAGCCCTCGCGTGGCCGCTCCGCCTCCTCCGACGCGGAATCCTCCGCCGCGACGGGCGCGCTCGCCTCCCCGTCCGCCGCCTCGCGCGCCTCCTGGCGCTGCCGCGCCAGGCGCTTGAAGCGACGCTCCAGCACCTCCGCCATCGAGGCGAAGTCGTTGGCGCCCTGCACCTGCTTGATCTGGAAGCGGCGGTACTCCTTGCTCGCCTGCTGGCCGTCGCGGAAGACCACCATGCTGGCGACGGAGTTCGTCCCCTGGATGTTCGAGATGTCGTAGCACTCGATGCGCTCGGGGGAGCGTGGCAGGCTCAGCGCCTCCTCGAGCTCGGCCAGCGCCGCGCGCGTGTTGCCCTGGTCGGCCATCCACTTGACGCGCTGCATCTGCAGCGACTCGCGCGCGTTGTCCGCCGCCATCGCCACCAGGCGGCGCTTCTCCCCGCGCACCGGCGCGCGCAACTCGACGGCGGCGCCCCGCTTGGCGCGCAGCCAGTCCTGCAGCAACGGCGCGTCGTCCGGCGCCTCGGGCGTGAGCACCAGGCGCGGCGTCGCGACTGCGTCGCTGTAGAACTGCTTGAGGAAGGACGACAGGACCGCCGCGGGTGTCTCGTCGCTCGTGCCCGTCAGCGAGAAGCTGTCGCCGCCGGTCATCTTCGTGCCGCGCACGAACAGCACCTGCACGATGGCCTCGTTGCCGTCCTGGGCCAGCCCGAAGACGTCGATCTCCGCGTCCCGCGTCGAGGCGATCACCTGCGACTCGCCCACCTTCTCCACGGCCCGGATCTGGTCGCGGATGCGCGCCGCCTCCTCGAACTGCAGGCGTTCGCTGGCCGCGCCCATGCGCGCCCGCAGGTCGCGCAGGACGAGGTCGGTGCGGCCCTCCAGGAAGTGGATCACCTGGTCGATCACCGCCCGGTACTCCTCGGGCGTGCAGTACGACGTGCACGGCGCTATGCAGCGCCGGATGTAGTAGTCGAGGCAGGGGCGCGGGTCGGTGCCCGTGATCGTCTTCGTGCACGAGCGCCAGGGGAACAGCTTCTTGACGATGTCCAGCGTCGTGCGGACCGACTTCGCGTTGGCGTAGGGCCCGAAGTAGCGGCCGCCGTCGCGCTGCACGCTGCGCGTGATGTAGACGCGCGGCCAGGGCTCGTCCACGTCGATCTTGAGGTAGGGGTAGTGCTTGTCGTCCTTGAGGCGCACGTTGTAGAGAGGCTGGTGCTGCTTGCACAGCGTCGCCTCGAGGTGCAGCGCCTCCTGCGCGGTGTTCGTCGTGACGTAGTCGATCTCCGCGATCGCCGCCGACAGCCGACGCGTCTTGCCCAGCAGCGAGTGGGGCGCGCCGAAGTAGGAGCGTACCCGCGAGCGCAGGCTGGCCGCCTTGCCGATGTAGATCACCTCGCCGCGGGCGTTGTGGAACAGGTAGACGCCGGGCTTCTCGGGGATCGCGCGGACCTGGGCCGCCAGGCGCGCCGCGAGATCGGGGCCGCCGGCGGCGCCGGCCGCGGGATCACTCGGCGGAGCGTCGCTGGACATGACGTCTGCAAGCGTAGCCCGCCGCAGGGGGCGGAGGGGGCGGGGCGGCGATGGCGCGCTCGGCGGGACTCGAACCCACGACCTCTGCCTCCGCAGGGCAGCGCTCTGTCCAACTGAGCTACGAGCGCGCGGGAGCCATCCTCATCGCTGTGACCGCCGTGCCTGTTCCGACAGTGCTGGTGCCGAAGGGGAGACTCGAACTCCCACGCCCTTGCGGACACTACGCCCTGAACGTAGCGCGTCTGCCAATTCCGCCACTTCGGCCCGCGACCGCCGGCCCCGACACCGTCGCTGGTGGGCGATGCAGGACTTGAACCTGCGACCTCCCGGATGTGAACCGGACGCTCTAGCCAACTGAGCTAATCGCCCAACGACCGGTGGTCAAAGGTCCAGGCTGATGGTAGCAGCGGCAGGACTTGAACCTGCGACCAAGGGCTTATGAGTCCCCTGCTCTACCAACTGAGCTACGCTGCCATCCAGCCGTGCGGCGCCCGGATCGGCCCCCGCGGCCGCCGGACACCCATTCCCCATGCTACCTGCCCCCGCGATGGGCGGGCAATGCAGCGCGCGACGCGGCGCGGCGATCCATCCGCCCGGCCGCCCCGGCCCGTATCGCGGGGGACGGCGGATGCCGCCGGGGCGGGATCGCGGGCCCTTAAGCTGGGCGGGGGCGGAGCATGGCCATGCGCGCGGTGACGGCGATCGTCCGGTCCTTCGGGGGCGCCCTGCGCGGGATGCAGGTCAACGTGCTCCAGCGGCCCCGGTCGCGGCGCGAGGCGGTGCAGCGCCTCGCCGTGCTGGGGCTGGTGGCGCTCGCGGCGGTGGGGGCCTACCTCGCCGGCGGCGACGGGGCCGACGTCGGCGACGTCGCCGAGGTCGCCGATGAGTCGTTCCGCGTCCAGCGGCAGGAGCTCGACGAGGCCCGCGCCGACCTCGCCGACTTGCGGGAGGAAGAGGCCGCCGACGCCGGGCAGGTCGAGGAGCTGGAGACGCGCGTCGAAGAACTCGAGGACGCCACCTTCCTGGGCTACCTCCCCCGCGACGGCGACGGCCCCAGCGTGGGCGCGCTCGTGCCCGACTTCCGCCTGCTCGACCTGGACGGCCGGCCCGTCCACCTCAGCGCCCTGGACAGGCCGGCGATCGTCAACTTCTGGGCCTCGTGGTGCGGCTTCTGCATCGAGGAGATGCCCGACTTCGAGCGCCTCCATCAGGCGGCCGGCGACCGCGTGGCCGTGATCGGCGTCAACCGCGCGGAGCCCCTGCACACGGCCGAGCTGTTCGCGAGCCACACCGGCGTGACCTACACCCTGCTGCTCGACCTCGACGACGCGCTCGCCCGGCCCTACCGGATCATCGGCATGCCGACGACGCTCTACGTTCGCGCCGACGGCGTCGTCGACACGGTCAAGATCGGCTTCCACACGTTCGAGGAGATGACCGCCCTCACCAACCGCCTGCTCGACGACGCCCTGGCGGTCGATCTCGGGCCCATCGACGAGTCGTTCAGCGTCCGCGCCCGCGACCTGCTCGACTCCCAGACCGCCAACCACGCCGTGGCCGGCGAGCTGTTCGACCGCCTCGCCGCCGACGCCTCCCTGGCCGACGACGTCGCCTGGCAGCGCAACGTGACCGCGCAGGCGCAGATCTGGGTCGCCAACTTCGGCGCCTGGCGCGACCTGCACCCGCCCAGCGCCGCCGCTCTGCACAGCGCCGCCGTCGCGGAGGCGTTCGAGGTCCTCCAGATCGCGGGCGGGATGCTGGTCACCGGCGTCAAGCAGGGCGACGCGGCGCGCATCGGCCGCGGCGTCGACCTGTTCCGCGACGCGGCCGCGCAGTTCGCCCTCGTCGCCGGCGACCTGCGCGCGGCCTTGGACCGTCTCGCCGCCCCGTGACGGCGGGGCCGGGATGGATGCACGTCCCCCCGCTTGACCGGCGCGGCGGCGGCTCCATACGGTCGCTCCAGCAGGGGCGGTTAGCTCAGATGGCGAGAGCGTCCGGTTTACACCCGGAAGGTCGCAGGTTCGAGTCCTGCATCGCCCACCAGCTGCGGCCACATGCGACGGCCGGCCGGCGTCCGCGTCCCAAGCGGGATCGCCGGGTCGATCGCAGTTACGTCTGCATGAGCTGGATCAGGTTGCCGCAGGTGTCGTCGAAGACCGCGATCGTCACGTTGGGCATTTCCGTTGGCTCCATCATGAACGCGACGCCGAGGGACTTCAACCTCTCATACTCCGCACGGATGTCCACAACGTTGAAGGACGCCACTGGGATGCCTTGGTCGAACATCCCCTTCTGATATTCCTGTGCCACCGGGTTCTGATTTGGTTCAAGCAGAAGCTCGGCCCCATCCGGGTCGTCGGGCGAGACGACGGTCAGCCACTTGAACTCCCCCACGGGCACGTCGTGCTTCTTCACGAAGCCGAGGGTCTCCGTGTAGAACCGCAGCGCTTCGTCCTGGTCCCTGACGAAGACGCCGGTGAGTGCAATGCGCATACCTGGCCTCCTTCCTCTTCCATCGAGTCACTTGCAACATCGATCCATGGCAGCCTGAGGTGCTTCCGCGTGTAACGACCTCCCCAGCGGAAAGTTCGCAGCGCAGTACGTGGAGGTCCACCACCCCAGCCGGAGCCCGACTCAACAAGGCCCCGTGATGTTCCGCGACGCCGCCTTGCGGGCTGAGGCGCCCGGAGAGAGCGGCGGCCCGATGACCGAGGGGTGATCCCGTGTCCTTCGGCGGGCGCCTGGTCAGTGTCCAGACGCCCGCCGCCGCAGACGGTCTCGCGCTTACTGCTCCTGGTAGTAGGCGCTGGAGAAGACGTACCCGTCGTGGAGAACGATCCAGAGGTTCACCACCAACACGCCCGATTGCCGCTGGTTGGGCCAGACGTACTGGAACCAGTGGCCCTCCTCCGTCGCGGCGAGCAGCTCGTCGCCGATCGGCTCGCCGGCCAGGATGCCCCGGAACGTGCTGGCCGGCTGCCCAAGCAGCTCGGGCGCCAGGGCGGAGGCGACGAAGTCGCCCTCGGGACCGACGATCAGCATCCAGAACGACCCCTCGATGCTCGCCGGGGTGTTGTAGAAGGCCAGCATGGCCTCCGCGCCCTCGCGGTCGTAGTAGTCGATCGCCTGCTGGACGTAGGCCTTCGTGTGGGCTTCGGGGTCGTCGACCGTCGGGTAGTAGCCGGAGGCGAAGAGCAGCCCGTCGTGCCGCACCGCGTACCCCACCTTGGTCACTTCCTGGAGTGTGACGGGGTGCGGCCACTGGTACTCCACCCAGACGCCTTCCTCGGTGGCGGCGGCCAGCGCCTTGCCCAACTCGAAACCGTCGGACCCCACGACGTCGTTGATGTCCGTCCCAATCAGCCGGGGCAGCAGGGGATGGACGTGGTAGATGTCGTTCGCGTCGGTGCCGAAGAGGTACCACTCGCCCTCGAAGCTGGCGACGCTGTTGTAGAAGTTGAGCATGGATTCGAGGCCGTCGCGCTGGTAGCGCTCGATGGCCCGCTCCACGTACTGCACGGTGTACTCACGCGGATCGGCGTCGACCCAGGCCTGGGTGCCGGCCTCCCCGCCGGCGACGTAGTAGCCGGAGGCGAAGATCAGCCCGTCGTGGCGGATGGCCCAGGTGATCTTGGGCTCCTCGACCCGCGAGACCGGGTTGGGCCACAGGTACTCCACCCAGATGCCGTCCTCGGTGGCCAGGGCGATCTCCTTGCCCAGCTCCTGCCCGTCCGACCCCACGACGTCCTTGATGTCGGTCCCGATCAGGTGCGGGAAGATGGGATGGACCAGGTAGTTGTCGTCGGCGCCGATCAGGAACAGGTAGAAGTTGCCGTCGAGGCTGTCCTGGGAGTTGTAGGCGGCGACCGTCGCCTCCAGGCCCTCGCTGTCATAGTGAGCGATGGCGCGGTTCACGTAGTCCTGCGTGGCCCCTGCCAGGGTCTCCAGCAGGCGAGAGTGGCTGGACATGAACAGCCAGCCGTCGTGGATGATCAAGTAAGTGCGGAGCTGATCCTCCCTGACCACGACGCCGGTGTCCGTCCGGGAGGGATGCAGTCCCCGGTGGTCGAGCCAAACGCCCTCCTCGGTCGCGCTGGCCAGGAACGGGCCGGCATCGCTGTGCCGGTTGCCCAGAATGATGTCCTGATAGAACGGGACCGCCATCACGATGCCGTCTTCCGTGTTGAGGATCGCGAGGTACCGCTCCCCCTCAATGCTCTCCTCGCTGCTGTAATGGGCGAAGGTGGCATCCGCGCCATCGCGGTCATACCGCGCGACGGCCGCTTCCACGTAGGCGCGGGTCAGCGCGTCGTCCAAGGCCATGCCCTGGTCGACGGTGATCAGACCCCACTCGCCCCAGGCGATTTCCAGGGGCGGCCCCAGGCTGGCGCTGCCGACGATGATCCAGTAGCGCGCGCCGGGGGAGAGGTCGGGGATGAGGTAGGAACTGCCGTCCCTGACGGTGTGATGGTTGAACGCGGCCAGCCAGTTGCCGGCGGCCGCGGCCGCAGCCCCTTCCTGCACGTTCACCCAGCCGACGGCGTGCGCCGGCGCGTCGTCCTGCGTCCAGCTGACGAGGACGCCCTCGTCGGTGCTGAACATCGTCACGCCGCTGGGCGCCGTCGGCGAGTCGGCGGCAGCCGCCGGGGGCGTGGCGGCGAAGCCGATCACGCAGAGGGCGATAAGGGCGGGGAGGCTGAGAGCCAGAAAGCGTTTCACGGTTCGATCTCCTGAGCGACGGACTACGGGCGGACCTGTCGATGGGGCGGTTCAGCCGTCGGGCGCGCGAGATTGCTGGTCGCCACGCGCCTGACGGTGGGCGATGGTAGCGGAAGCCGACCGCGGCGGACAAGGACGAGATCCGCTTCGCGCGGAATGATCATCGGTTAACGTGGATTCGGATCGCATCGATCCGTAACCTGGATGCCGCCACGCTGGCCCGAGCGCCCCGACGAGACGAGGAACTGATGACCCGCGAGCGACTGATCAGCGCCGCACCCCCCGCCACGCCGCCCGTCCGGCGCCGCGTGCGTTTCCTGGCGATGGCCTGCGCCGTCGTCGCCCTGGTGGTCGCGGCGTTCGCCCTCGATGGCTCGCGGTCCGTCCTGGCGCAGGAGGGGCCGGACTGCGCCGTCAACGATCTCGGCGTCCTCGGCGCCGAGCCGGACAGCGCACTCCTGGCGGACGGCCGCTGGACGACCGAGGACTGCGACTCCCGCTTCCGCGTGGACAGCGACGCCCACACCTACCGCTTCGAGATCGCGGAGGCCGGTCGCATCCGGATCGAGCTCGCGTCCGTCGGAGCCGACACCTACCTCTACCTGCTGGCGGAAGACGGCAGCCGCATCACCGACAACGACGACGGCGCGGCCGGCCTCGACGCTCGCATCGAGTTGGTGCTGGAGCCCGGCTCCTACCTGGTCGAGGCGACGACCGTCGGGGGGCGCGGGCGCGGCCCCGCCGACTTCTCGCTGTCCATCGAGCGCCTGAGTTGCGACGTGATCGACCTCGGGTCGCTCGTCCCGGGCGCCGACCTCACGGCGTCCGGCAGCTGGACGATCGACACCTGCGGCTCGCAGATCGTCGCGGCGCATCCGGCCTACAACTACACGTTCGTCCTGCCGGAGCCGGGCCGCGTCCGCATTGACCTGCGATCCGAGAACGGCGATCCCGTGCTCTCGCTTGCCTCGCCGACGCTCGGCGTGATCGGCGCCAACGACGATGGCGGCGACGGCCGCGATGCCCGCATCGAGCAGTACCTGCCCGCCGGCCCCTACGCGATCGAGGCCACGACGTATCTGCGGCGCGACCTCCAGCCCCTCGACGCGGAGTTCACGCTCGACGTCCGTCTGGTGGACGAATCGGCCGCGCAGCAGGCCTTCCTGCTCAAGATCGAAGAGATCCTCGCGCCCGGCGAGGTGATCGCGGGCCAACCCTTCCGGGTCGACTACCGCGTCGGCAACATTGGCGGCGGCGAGTTGCCCGAAGGCGCCCGTCTCTTGGTGTACGTCGTGGGTCCCCAGCGCGTCTTCGATCGCACGCCCACCATCGAAGCGGCCGCCGGCGCCTGGCCGCCCGGCGGCTCGTACCATTCCGGCCCCGCCACCGCCACCGCCACCAGCACCGCGATCCGGGCCGTGACGCCGTTCGCGGTCGCGTTCGGGGAACCCGGTCCCGCTTGGCTGTTCACCGCGGTCGTGGCGTTCGACGGACTCGATGAGGACGGCGGATTCGGCGAGGAGATCGCCTGGCACGGCCTCTGGCAGAACGTGATGGTGCTGAGCGGCCTGACGTACGACCCGGTCGAGGGCCTCACGTTCGATGCGGTCACGGTCAGCGTTGACGGCGTCGCCTACAGGGTCGTCGCCGTCGCGGAAGACGACGAGGACGTCGACGAGGTCGTGACGACCTCCGTCAGCCTCGCCGCCGATCCCGACGCGGAAGTCGACCCTGCCCTGGGTGCGTTGGCGACCTACGCCGCCGGCGTGCGCGCGCACGTCCTGGACGGCATCTTCGACCGGCCCGCGATCGCGGCGTTGCCGTCCGACGCGGAGCCGGCGCCCGCCGGCGTTTCGGTCGCGTCCTCCCGTGAGCTGCTGGCGGCGTTCGGCGAGGCGTACGCCGCAACCGTCACCGCCTCGGGCTTGGCCGAGGTGATCGCCGCCGGCGAGGCGGTCGACCCGCGCGCCGTTGAGGACCTAACGCTCGATGCGGCGGCGACCGCGTCGGCGCGCTACGCCGCCATCGCCGCCTCGTGGCGCGATCTCCTCGATCGGGTCGAGGCCGGCGAGGCCCTGACCTTCGCAGAGGCGTTCGCCGTTCAGGCGGAGTTGGCCCACGCCGAGCGCATCCTGGCGCCGGCCATCACTGCCGGCGAGATCGTGCGTGCGGCCCGCACCGCCGAGTTCGGTTGGTGGGATCCCGGCGTGCGCGCCATGATCGGCGACCTGGCCGGACAGGTGAGCTGTTTCGCCGGCACGGCGGGCCTGCGCGCCGCCCTTGGCATGGCCGGCGTCCCCGATGCCGGCGCGCTCCTCGCCCTCGATGCCGAACTGCGCGCCGCCCTCCCCATCCACAGCCTCGCGACCGATAGCGCGATCTGCGCGGCGCTGGCGGCCGACGCCGCGAACTGGCGCTTCCTGCGCGCCCTGTCCATCCAGGACAGCGCCGAACTGCAGGAGTTGTTCGCGTTCGACCCGGCCCCATCCCCCGTCGTCGAGCCCCCGCCCACCGCCCCGGCCCCCTTGCCGGTGCAGTTGCGGGTGATCGCCCGGCCGGGTGACAACGGTCGTGTCGAACTGGGCGTGGAACTCGCCGGGGGTGAGCAGCGACTCCCGCGCGTGCGATTCCTGTCCCCGGACGCCGAGGTGGGTCGCTGGAAGGTCAGCAGCGAGGTCGAGGTGGACGGCAACGCGATCGGCAGGATCCGTGTCCGGCGCTTGGCGGACGGTGGCGTCGAGCTGGGCTTCCGTAGCGCCGCGGGCGAGCGGATCGTGCCCGACGTCCGTTACGTGCCCGCCGACCCGACCGTCGGTGTCTGGTTCCGCAGCAGCGAGATCGTCGTGCCGCCGCCGCCCGCGCCCTCGGAGTGATGCGTGGGGCGGGCGCCGGCGGGCGCGCCGGCCGTGAGAATGCGCGGGCGGGCCCCCGGGCGCTCGCCTACTCGACCGCGGCCCGGCGCAGGGCCGCCTGGTCGAGTTCCAGGCCCAGCCCGGGGCGGTCCGGCAGCCGGATCACGCCGTCCTCCGGGATGAGGGGCTCCTGGTAGATCTCGCCGACCACCTCGGCGGGGCCGGTGAACTCCTCCGAGAACTCGTGCGGGCGGACGGCGTTGGTGACCGTGCTGTAGGCGTGCAGGCTGGCCGCCGCGTTGGGCCCGATGTTCGGGCTGTGCGGCATGAGCACCTTGTTGTGCACCACGGCCAGCTCGAAGACGCGCAGCATCTCGGTCAGGCCGCCCACGATGATCACGTCGGGCTGGAGGATGTCGGGGTTGCCGATCTGGATCAGGTCGCGGAACCGCCACGCGGAGGTCTCCCCCTCGCCGGTGGAGACGGCGCAGTCGAGCGCGTCGACGACCTGGCGCAGCCCCGGCAGGTCGTACTGCGGCAGCGGCTCCTCGAAGTGGGCGATGCCCAGCTCCTCGAAGCGCCGCCCCTGCTCGATGGCGGTGGGCACGGAATAGCCGCAGTTGGCGTCGAAGCTCAGAGGCACATCGTCGGGCAGCCACTCGCGGCAACGCTGGAAGATGGCGAAGTCCTTGGCCGGGTCGCCGTCCTGCCGGTTGTCGCGCCAGTCCATCCGGATCTTGAAGGCGCGGAAGCCCCGCTCGTATCCCTCCTGGACCTCCTCCAGCATCTCCTCCGGACTCTTGCGCCAGCCGTTGCCCCGGCTCCAGTAGAGGGGGATCTCGGTGCGGAGCGCGCCGCCCAGGAGCGCGTGCAACGGGAGCCCGGCGGCCTTGCCCACGATGTCCCAGCAGGCGACGTCGATGGGTCCGACGACCTGCGTGGGGAACCGGGTCCACAGAACAACGCCCAGGCGCAGCGCCTCCCAGATGCGGCGCGGGCGCAGCGGGTCCATGCCGACGATCAAGGGCTTGATCAGTTCGTGGAGGTAGGCCCGGGTCACGGCCGCGTTGCCCGCGCCTTCCGCGATGCCGGTCAGTCCTTCGTCGGTGTGGACCTGGACGAAGAAACGGCCGGCGGCGGCGGGTGGCTGCCGGTCCGGCGTGGCCCGCAGTTCGGTGACCGTGACGTCGGTGATCTTCACGGGGTCTGACACTCCCATCCCGTGGTCGACGGGTCGGACTCGCCGTCCAGGACCGAATCAGCGGCAATCGGCGCCTCGACGCCGATGCGGCTCATACGCGGTGACCCTCGTGGCGCGCCGCCATGAGCTCGTCGCGGGACATCCCGGTGGGCGCCCAGCCGGCCCGGCGCTGCAGGAAGCGATCCACCGCTGCCTCGCGGTCGGCCTGCTCCCGTTCCTGCGCGGGAACCAAGTGGGCGATGGTCTTGCCGTGACGCGTGATGGCGATGGTCTCGCCGTCCTCCACGTCGCGCAGCAGCTGCGCGAGGCGCGTCTTCGCTTCCGTCGCTTGGACTTCGCGCATGCCGCCGCCTGCCAATGGTCAAGCAAACAATCGTTCTAACCAGATGGTAGATCGTAGCTCCGGGCGGCGCATCCGAGTCTCGCGCGGAGGTCTGGAATCCCCATCGCCCGGTGCTCCGTGACGCTCGCCGCGCGCGACCATAGACTAGCCTCGAGCGGCCCGACGGCAGCGGCAGGCGGCATGGCATGAGCGAGCCCATGGATGAGTGGCGACGGCGGACCTACGATCCCGCCGTCGCCAAGCGGCCGGAGCGACGGTCCTCCTTCCACCGATCCTCCGGCGAGCCCTTGCAGCCGCTCTACGGCGACGGCGCCGACGGCGAGGCCCTGGGCTTCCCCGGCGAGCCTCCCTACACGCGCGGCATCCAGCCGACGATGTATCGCGGGCGCCTCTGGACCATGCGGCAGTACGCCGGCCAGGAGGACGCCGAGGCCAGCAACGCGCGCTATCGCTTCCTGCTCGACCAGGGGCAGACCGGCCTCTCGGTCGCCTTCGACCTCCCCACCCAGATCGGCTACGACTCCGACGCCCCCCAGGCGCAGGGCGAGGTGGGCAAGGTGGGCGTCGCGATCGACTCCATCGCCGACATGCGCACGCTCTTCGACGGCATCCCCCTCGACCGCGTCACGACGTCGATGACGATCAACTCCACCGCCGCCACGCTGCTGGCGCTCTACGCCGCGGTGGCCGGCGAGCAGGGCGTCGACCGGCGCGCCATCGGCGGCACGATCCAGAACGACATCCTCAAAGAGTACGTCGCGCGGGGCACGTTCATCTATCCGCCCGCCCCGTCGATGCGGCTGATCACCGACATCTTCGACTACTGCACCCGCGAAGTGCCGCGCTGGAACACGATCAGCGTGAGCGGCTACCACATGCGCGAGGCCGGCTGCACGGCCGCCCAGGAGGTGGGCTTCACGCTCGCGCACGCGATCGCCTACGTCGAGGCGGCGCTGGGCGCCGGCCTCGACTTCGACGCGTTCGGCGGGCGCCTCTCGTTCTTCTTCGCCTGCCACTCGAACTTCCTGGAAGAGGTCGCCAAGTTCCGCGCCGCGCGCCGCCTCTGGGCCCGCATCGCGCGCGAGCGCTTCGGCGCGACGAACGAGCGCGCCATGATGCTGCGCTTCCACACCCAGACCGGGGGCGTGACGCTGACCGCCCAGCAGCCCGACAACAACATCGTGCGCACCGCCTTGCAGGCCCTCGCCGCGGTGCTGGGCGGGACGCAGTCGCTGCACACCAACTCGCTCGACGAGGCGCTCGGGCTGCCCAGCGAGCACGCCGTCGAGGTCGCGCTGCGGACGCAGCAGATCATCGCCCACGAGAGCGGCGTCGCCGACGTCATCGACCCGCTGGGCGGCTCCCACTACGTGGAGCAGGTCACCGACGAGATCGAGGCCGAGGCGGCCGGCTACATCGAGCGCATCGACCAGATCGGCGGCGCGGTCGCCGGCGTCGAGCAGGGCTATCAGCAGCGTGAGATCATGGAGGCCGCCTATCGCCGCCAGCTGGAGCTGGAGCGGGAGACGGACGCCGCGCGCAGCGACGGCGCGCCGCCGGGGACCGTCGGCGCGGTGAAGGTCGGCGTCAACCGCTTCGTCACCAGCGAGGCCGCGCCGCCCGAGATCGTCCGTGTCGATCCGGCAGTCGGGCAGCGGCAGAGCGCCAAGCTGGAGCAGTTGCGGGCGCAGCGCGACGGCCCCGCCGCGCGCGCCGCCGTCGATGCGATTCAGCAGGCCGCCGCCGGCGACGAGAACCTCATGCCGCTCATCCTTCGGGCCGTCCAGGCCGAGGCCACGCTGGGGGAGATCGCCGATGGCCTGCGCGCCGTCTGGGGCGAACATCGGGAGGCGGTGATCGTCTGACCGCCGCGCGATCGCCGGGCCGCGCCGCCGCCCGGCACACCGACGACGAGCGCATCCGCTACTGGCTCCGCGAGGAGCGGCGGCGGTTGCTCGCCGCCGTCGCCGGCCTCAGCGAGGCGCAGTCGCGGCAGCCGCTGGAAGCCGGCGGCTGGAGCGTGCACGGGATCCTCGCCCACCGGCTGTTCTGGGAGCGCCAGGAGGTCGAGGCGCTGGGGCAGCACCTGCTCGGGCAGCGCGTCGAGTTGCTCGACTTCCCCAGCAAGCGCCTCGACGCGGCCAACGCCGCCGCCGTCCGCACCATGCGCGGGATGACGGCCGCCGCCGTCCTGCGCGACGTCGCCCGCACCCGCGCCGCCCTGCTGGACCTCGTCGAGCGCCTGCCCGCGGACGACCTGAACGCGCCCGGCAACGACGCCCGCACGCTGCTGGGCGTCGCCCTCACGCACGACCGGGAGCACGCCGCGCAGATCCGCGCCTGGCGCGAATCGGCGACGGGCGCCGCCGGGCCGCGATGAGCCTCACCCGGATCCATCACGTGGCGCTCGTCGTCGCCGATGCCGACCGGGCGCTGCGCTTCTACCGCGACCTGCTGGGCCTGCCCGTCGCCGTCGACCGGGTGATCGAGGACCAGGGCGTGCGCGGCGTCCTCCTGCCGATGCCGGGCGGCGATGGCGCATCGGCCTGCGAGATCGAGATCATCCAGCCCGTGCGCGACGACACGGGCGTCGCCAAGTTCCTCGACGCCCAGGGCGAGGGGCTGCACCACGTCTGCCTGCAGTCCCGCGACGTCGCGGCCGATCTCCGCGCCGCGCGCGCCGCGGGTCTGCGCATGATCGATGAGACGCCGCGCGACGGCCTGGCGGGCCGCATCGGCTTCCTGCATCCCAAGTCCAACCACGGCATCCTGATCGAGTTCGCGCAGCCGCCCGCCGACGCGCCGCACCCGCGCGGGCGTCCCGCCGGGCCCGTCGCGCCGGCCGGGCTCGACCACCTGGTCGCCGCCGCGCACGATCCGGCCGCCGTCGGTGCGCAGTTCCAGGAGCGGTTCGGCTTCCGGGAGGCGGGCGCCTTGCGGCAGCCCGCGCTGAACGTCGAGAGCCGCCTCCTCGCGCTCGGCGGATCCGTGCTCGAGTTCGCCCGCCCCATCGATTCCGCGGCGTCCGACCCCCTGACGCGCCGCCTCGCCCGGGGCGAGGGGCTGTTCATGGTCGCGCTCGGCGTGGGCGACGTCGCCGCGGCCGTCGCGCATCTGCGCGCCGCGGGCGTCAAGTGCACCGATCCCGCGGTGATCGACGGGCAGCCCCGCAGCTTCCTGAGCCCCAGGCCGGCGCACGGCGTCCGCCTGCAGTTGGTCGGCTCTTAACGCTTCGGTCTGGCTCGCGGAGCGATGGCGTGATCGCCCTTCCGGGGGCGGCGCCTCGTTATCGCCGCGGGGCCCGCGCCGCGCGCCGGGTCGTGCTGCACCATAACGACGATCGCAGTGCATAATGGATTCCGCGCTTCGGCGGGCCCCGCACCGGCGACGCATGGCGTGGCGATGGGTGCGGGGCGGCGCGGCGGCGCGGGGAGGTCGGCACGATGTCCGAATCGGAACGCAAGATCCGCGTCATCATCGCCAAGCCCGGGCTCGACGGCCACGACCGCGGCGCGAAGATCGTCGCGCGGGCCCTGCGCGACGCCGGCATGGAGGTCATCTACACCGGCATCCGCCAGACGCCGGCGATGATCGCCGAGGCGGCGCTGCAGGAGGACGCCGACGTCGTGGGGCTCAGCATCCTCTCGGGCGCGCACCTGGAACTCTTCCCGCACGTCCTCGACGCCTGCGCCGAGCGCGACATCCTGCCCGCCAATACGCTCTTCTTCTGTGGCGGCATCATCCCCGAGGAGGACGTGGCGAGGCTGCAGGCGATCGGCTTCCAGGGCGTCTTCGGGCCGGGCGCGAACACCAACGACATCGTCGACTTCGTGCGGGAGCGCGTGCCCGCCCCCGCCTGAGCCGCGTCCCGCCGGCGACCCGCCTCCGCGACACCGAGGTTCCCATGCCCCGCACCGCCTCCGACCACGCCGCGACCCTCGTGGCCGGCCTGCGGGAGGGCAACCGCCGGGCGCTGGCGCGCGTGCTCACCGAGGTCGAGAACGGCAGCCCGGCCGGCCGCGAGGCGCTGCGCCAACTGTTCCCCGGCACCGGCCGCGCGCACACCATCGGCATCACCGGCGCCCCCGGATCGGGCAAGAGCACCGTCACGAACATGCTCGCCAAGGCCTACCGCGCGCAGGACCAGACCGTCGCCATCGTCGCCGTCGACCCCTCTAGCCCGTTCACGCAGGGCGCGATCCTGGGCGACCGCGTGCGCATGCAGGATCTCAGCGGCGACCCCGGCGTCTTCATCCGCAGCCTCGCCTCGCGCGGGGCGCTGGGCGGGCTCTCGCACGCCACACTCGACGTCGTCGCGGTGCTCGACGCCTCCGGCCGCGACGTGATCCTGATCGAGACCGTCGGCGCCGGCCAGGACGAGGTCGAGATCGCCGGCGCCGCCCAGACCACGGTGCTGATCAACACCCCCGGCGCGGGCGACGACATCCAGGCGATGAAGGCCGGCATCATGGAGATCGCCGACGTGCTCTGCGTCAACAAGGCCGACCACCCCGGCGTCGACGCGCTGGTCGGCCAGCTGCGCGCGCTGCTGAGCCTCGGCGGCGAGCGCGACTGGCAACCGCCCATCGTGCGCACCATCGCCACCCAGGACGACGGCGCGGGCGAGCTCGTCGACGCCATCGCCGCCCACCACGACCATCTGGCCGGCAGCGGCGCGCTCGCCGCGCGGGAGCGCGACCGGCTGCGCCGGCAGGTCGTCGCCCTCGCGCGGGCGGAGCTGATGGCCGGGCTGCTGCGCGACGAGGGCGCCGAGTCGCGCCTGCCGCAACTCCTCGACGAGGTCGCCGCCCGCCGCCTCGACCCGCACAGCGCCGCCGCCGCCTGGATCGCCCCGCGGCGGCCCGCCTGATCGGCGCGCGGCATGACCGGCCCCCGCCAGCGGCTGCGGCTCACCTTCGCCCGCGACGCCCCGGTCCGCTACATCACCCACCTCGACGTGATGCGGATGTGGGAGCGCGTGCTCAAGCGGGCCGCCCTGCCGCTCGCCTACTCCGAGGGCTTCACGCCCCGGCCGCGCATCGCCCTGGCCGCCCCGCTCGCCGTCGGCATGACGTCCGAGTGCGAGCTGATCGAGGTGATCACCGAGGAGCGCGTGCCATTGGACCGCGTCCGGGACGGCGTGCCCGGCGAGCTGCCCGCCGGCTTCCGGCTGCTCGACGTGGCCGAGGTCGCCGCGGGCCTGCCCTCGCTGCAGTCGATGGTGCGGGCCGCGACCTACGAGGTCGACCTGCCCGACGCCCGCGACGCCGCCGCCTGGTCGGCCGCGATTGCGAAGTTCCTGGCGCGGGAATCGATCCCCTGGGAGCACATGCGCGGCGACGAGGTCCGCCGCTACGACCTGCGGCCGCTCGTCCGCGGCGTGGCGCTGCTGCAGGCGGCCCCGCCCGGCGACGAGCATCCCTGCGCGCGCCTCGCGCTCGACCTCCGCAACGACTCCACCGGCACCGGCCGCCCCGAGCAGGTCGCCCGCGCGCTCGGCGTCGAGGGTCCGCCCACGCGCGTGCACCGCACCCGCCTCGAACTGCACGAGCCGGAGATACCCTCTCCCTGGGGAGAGGGTTAGGGTGAGGGGAACCTGGGCGGGCGCTGAGCGGATGCGAGTTGCTCGGCCTGCCGGAGTCAATCCTGGAGCCGCTGGCGCTGCTGCGCCGTCAGTGGGGTGAGGAACCCACCGTGCACGGCGGCAAGTCGACGAGGCCGGGCGGTCCCGGGTAGGCCTGCGCAGCGGGCCCCCACCACTGCACGAACGTGGGCAGGGGTCACTCGCGGATTCGGATCCGTGAGTCTTCCACGATCCAGAGTTGGCCCGTTGGGGATGACCGTCTCAGTCGCTCGATCAGAGTGGCGCCGACCTCCAGGAGGGCGTGCCGCGCCGCAGTCGGTAGCCGAAACACCACGATCCCGAAGTACTCGCAGGGCGGGTATGTCCGTATGTCGGAGAAATCCAGGTCCTGAGAGACGAGCACCCGTTCCTCGTCAATGCAGACCGCCGCCACCTCCGTGTCCGCCGCGCCACCCAGGCCCTCGTCGACGACCGTGGCCGCGTCGAGGCCGGATTGCGTGAACAGGTGCTTCAACTCAATCGGCAGGTTCTCGTCGAGCTTGACCCGCATGGGGGCTGCCCCTATGCGCCGAGCGGCACAATGCGTTCCTTCGCCAAGTCGGCGGCGTAGTGGAGGACGGCCTTCACCGCGTCGGGGGACACCGACGGATAGCTCTCGGAAATCTCGGCAGGCGTGAGTCCCGCAGCCAGGTTGTCCAGGATGACGCTGACCATGACGCGAGTCCCGGCGATGCAGGCCTGCCCGTGGCAGACATTCGGATCGACGGTGATGTGCTCACGCCACTCCATGGTCGTCTCGATCCTTGATCAGGCGAACGTGTTCTTCTTGCGTCGCTCCGGTGGTCAAACAGACCCACTGAGCGGTCTCGAATCGCGCCGCCGCCGGAATCGGGCGGCGCGTGGTTTTTGAACTGCGGCCGACTTTGGACCCAAAGTCACCGTAACGCAATCGTAGCCAGGGAACGCCCCCCCAGCGACCCCCGACCCCTCCACGAACATGGGCATGATGAGACGGATGTATTTCTCGCCGCCCTCGGCCCGCGCGCCGGCCGGCACGGGGGCATCGTACCGCACCCCTTCGACCGACCCTGCGCACCCCTTCGACCGACCTTCCGCACCCCTTGGACCGACCTTCCGCGCCCCTTGCGGCGCCTCGACACGACCGCCGGAATCCGCTATCATGCGATCACGGACCGCTGTCCGCGTGTGTGCATGAGAAGACGGCCCCCCTCCCCTGCCATCGCGGGAACCCCGCCTCCGAAAAAAAATTCCGGCCGTTCTCCTGCACATTCGTGAAATTTCCTGCACATTCGTGCACGTGGCCGCCGCGATGCCCCTCCCCTGACCCTCGGGTAGGCCCCACCTACACTCCGGTTGACCGCCGGGAGGCGCCTCCCTGACCCCCCGCGGCCCCCCTCCCCCGCCCGCCGGCGTTACGCTCGGCGCACCGCGATCGATGGGAGCAGGTGCTCGGTCATGGCCCGCGTGATCCTGATCCGCCACGGCGAGTCGGAGGCCAACCGCGATGGGCGCAGCCTCGGCCGGGCCGACTCCCCCCTCACCGAGCGGGGGCGGCGCCAGGTCGCGGCGCTGGGCCGGGCGCTGGCGGACGAACCGATCGGGCGGGTGCTCAGCAGCCCCCTCCGTCGCGCCGCCGACGCCGCCGCGGCCGTCGCCGCCCCCCACGGCCTCGAGGTCGAGACGTGCGACGGCCTGATCGAGATGGAGGTGGGCGAGATGGAGGGCCTCCCCTGGGCCGAGGCCCGCGCCCGCTTCGCCGCCTTCCTCGATCGCTGGATGACCGACGAGAGCGCCACGCTGCCCATGCCGGGCGGGGAGTCCCTCGCCGACGTGCAGCGCCGCGCTTGGCCCGTCATCGCGCCGTTTTTCGCCGCCGATCCACCGGGCGAGCCCGCGGATCCCCCCCTTGAGACGACGGTCGTCGTGTCGCATAACTTCGTCATCAAGACGCTGCTTTGCGCCGCCCTCCATCTCGAGCTGTCCTGCTGGCGGCGCTTCGAGGTCGACCTCACGGGGCGCACCGTGCTGGAGCGCCGTCGCGGGTTGACCGTGCTGCGCACGCTCAACGACGTGTCGCATCTGCCGCCGGATCTGCGCGGCTAGATCGGCTCGTCGCGCGGCGCCCCCCGACCGGCGGCGTCTCGCCCGGCCCGATCGGCTGTGTTACGGTGCGCTCGGTGGTGGGCCGGGGACGCGATGCCGAGCCGGCGCTCCTGGCGATCTCCCTTCGGCCGCGCCCAGCGCGCCGACCCCTTCTCCGTCGAAACGGCCTTCTCCGAGCCGCCCGCGCTCGACGACGAGGAGCCGCGGCGCGCGCCCATCGACGGTTTCCCCCGTCGCCGCCGCGTGACCCCCCTGCTGCTCTTCTTCGGCGCGCTTGCCCTGGTTGGCTACTTTGTCTTCACGGCCATGGACGGCGTGCTCAACACGAACACGCTCGATGCCCGCGTCGTGGTGCTCCGCGAGGAGATCGATGAACTGGAATGGCAGGCCGACCAACTGGAGGCGCTCGTCGCCTTCCTGGACTCCGATGAGTACATCGAGCGGGTCGCGCGGGAGGAGTTGGGCCTCGTGCGGGTCGGGGAGGAGGCGTTCGCCGTGCAGGCGCCGCTGCGTCCCGGCATCGACGTGTTCCAGTCGCCCTGGTGGGCCAACCTGCTGCCCCATGCGCCCGCGCCGATCCAGGAGGAGCTCGCCGCTCTCGACGGCGACCCGGCCGCCGGGCCCCCGAACTGACCTGCCGCCGGCGGTGCGCCCATGAGCGCCTCCCCCCCGGCCTTCGACGACCGCGCGAGCCGCGACATCGCCGGCCGGATCCAGCGCGCGTGCCGAGCGTCCCTCGACGCCCTCGCCATCGATGGGCGCCCCCGGCTGCTCGTGGGCCTGTCGGGCGGGCCCGATTCCAGCGCCCTGCTACTGGCCCTCGCGGCCGGCGCGGAGCGCGAGGGCTGGATGGTGCTCGCGGCGCACGTCGACCACGGCATCGCCCCGCCCACGGTCCGCCGGGAGTTCGAAGGCGCCGCGCGTGCCGTCGCCGATCGCGCGGGCGTGCCGCTGCGCGTCCGTCGTGTCGACGCCCCGGCCGCCGCCGCCCGCTGCGGCGACGGCGTCGAGGCCGCCGCGCGCCGTCTGCGCTACGACGCCCTGCTGCAGCTCGCCGGCGACGCCTTCGACGGCCGCCCGGCCCACGCCATCGTCGTTGGGCACACCATGGACGACCAGGCCGAGTCGGTGCTGCTGCACCTAATCCGCGGCAGCGGCAGCGACGGGCTCGCCGGGATGTCCGCCGCCGGCGTCGCGCCCCGTCCCGGCGCTCGGATCCCTCTGCTGCGTCCCCTGCTCGACACCCGCCGTTCGGAGACCCTCGCGCTCTGCGCTGCGGTCGAAGTCGCGCCTGTGCACGACCCCGCCAATGACGATGCGGCCTACACGCGGGTCCGCCTGCGCCGCGACGTGCTGCCGGCGCTGCGGTCGATCAACCCCGCCATCGTCGAGCGGCTGGCCGCGCTGGCCGGCGCCGTCGCCGTCGACCGCGCCCTGCTCGACCAGCTCACTGCCGCCGCCGCCGATGCGCTGCAGGCGGATTCCGCCCTGTCGCCGGCGCCCGCCGGCGCGGTGGTGTTCAGCCGGCGCGCCCTGGCCCGTCAGCCGCGCGCCATCCGCGCCCGCCTGCTGCGGCGTCAGGTGGTCGCGCTCGGGGGCGAGGCGCCCGATTGGGGTCGCACGGGCGCGCTGCTGCGCCTCGCCGAGCGCGGCGGCCACCAGGTGCAGTGCGCGGGCGGGGTCGTGGCGACCGCGACGGGAGACCGGCTCTGCATTCGGCGCGACGCCGGGGCGCCCCCGGCGACGGATCCGTGCGCCGGGGCCGATTGACACGCCCGAGCCCCGGCGGTACGTTCACCGGTACGCGCGGGCGCACCTCCGTGGTGCCCTGGTCGTCGCTGTGCCGGAGGGAGCCCGTCTCCTGCCATCGCTGCGCCGGCCATGGCGACGACGGCCGGGACGCCGGCGGCACCTTCACAACTGGAGAGCGAAAGAGCAGTGTGCTTGGGCGGACGAATCCGTCCGGGGTCGCGGCCTTGGCCGTGGCCGCGGACCGGTGTTTGAACCGCCGTCGCTTCTTTGAGGCGACAAGCTTGGACCAAACGGAGAGTTTGATCCTGGCTCAGGATAAACGCTGGCGGCGTGCCTTACGCATGCAAGTCGAACGAAGCTCCTCCCTTCGGGGAGGATGACTGAGTGGCAAACGGCTGAGTAACGCGTAGGTGACCTGCCCCGAGGTGGGGAACAACCCGTCGAAAGGCGAGCTAATGCCCCATGAGCTCGCGGGATCGGCCCCGCGAGGAAAGCTCCGGCGCCTTGGGAGGGGCCTGCGTCCGATTAGTTTGTTGGTGGGGTAACGGCCTACCAAGACGACCATCGGTAGCTGGTCTGAGAGGATGATCAGCCAGACTGGGACTGAGACACGGCCCAGACTCCTACGGGAGGCAGCAGCGAGGAATCTTGCGCAATGGGCGAAAGCCTGACGCAGCAACGCCGCGTGGGTGAAGAAGGCCCTCGGGTCGTAAAGCCCTTTTGCCGGGGAAGAACCCTGACGGTACCCGGCGAATAAGCCACGGCTAACTACGTGCCAGCAGCCGCGGTAATACGTAGGTGGCGAGCGTTATCCGGATTTACTGGGCGTAAAGCGTACGTAGGCGGTTCGGCAAGTCTGTCGTGAAATCTCCCGGCTCAACTGGGAGGGGTCGATGGAAACTGCCGGACTTGAGGGACGTAGAGGTGAGCGGAATTCCCGGTGTAGTGGTGAAATGCGTAGATATCGGGAGGAACACCAGTGGCGAAAGCGGCTCACCAGGCGTCGCCTGACGCTGAGGTACGAAAGCGTGGGGAGCGAACCGGATTAGATACCCGGGTAGTCCACGCCGTAAACGATGGATGCTAGACGTGGGGGGTATCGACCCCTTCTGTGTCGCAGCTAACGCACTAAGCATCCCGCCTGGGGACTACGGCCGCAAGGCTAAAACTCAAAGGAATTGACGGGGGCCCGCACAAGCAGCGGAGCGTGTGGTTCAATTCGATGCAACGCGAAGAACCTTACCTGGACTTGACATGCAGCGGACCGCGGCGGAAACGTCGCTTCCTTCGGGCCACTGCACAGATGCTGCACGGCTGTCGTCAGCTCGTGCCGTGAGGTGTTGGGTTAAGTCCCGCAACGAGCGCAACCCTTGTCGCTAGTTGTATTTCTCTAGCGAGACTGCTGTGAACAACACAGAGGAAGGCGGGGATGATGTCAAGTCAGCGTGGCTCCTACGTCCAGGGCTACACACACGCTACAATGGCCGGTACAACGGGTCGCGACGTCGCGAGGCGAAGCTAATCCCTTAAAACCGGTCTCAGTTCGGATTGCAGGCTGAAACCCGCCTGCATGAAGTCGGAGTTGCTAGTAACCGCAGGTCAGCCTTACTGCGGTGAATACGTTCTCGGGCCTTGTACACACCGCCCGTCACATCATGGGAGTGGGTAACACCTGAAGTCGTTGCGCCAACTTCGGAGGCAGACGCCGAAGGTGGGACCCGCGACTGGGATGAAGTCGTAACAAGGTAGCCGTAGCGGAAGCTGCGGCTGGATCACCTCCTTTCTAGGGAGTGCACTCCTCCGCCGGCCCCTCCGGCCGGTCGGAGGACAGCTCTCAGGTCGATCGCAAGCCGACCGGCGCGGCCGGACCGCCCTCGGCCCAAGTTCGTCCCCCACCCCGGCGCACGCTCTCTTTCGCTCTTCAGTTGCGCAGGCGCCGCCCGGCGTCCGCCGCCCGCCGCGGATCCGGCTGCGACCGCCGGGCCATTAGCTCAGCTGGTTAGAGCGCAGTCCTGATAAGACTGAGGTCCCTGGTTCGAGTCCAGGATGGCCCACCAGCCCGACGGACATCGCGAACCTTCGCTCTCGATCTCTGGTCGGTTCGATTCCCGCGTCGAGGCGGCAGGGTGCCCTAGCTCGGCGAGTCGATGCCGAGCGACTGTGCCAGCGGCGCGATGGGTTCGGCCGCTTGCTCCGCTGCGTCCTGGATTGCGCGCTGCCAGAATTGCGCGACCGGCGCCAGTTCCTCGGCGTTGAAGCGACGCTCCCGGATGCCGAACGAGTCGCCGGGGTAGACAACCACGTCCACCGGTGGGCCGACATCGGCGGAGCTGGCCTGCGTCGAATTGAACGAGAGCAGCCCCAGTCGCAGCGCCTGCTCCAACGAGGCGTCGTAGCGCAGCGCGCGATCGAGAATCGGTTTCCCGAAGCGGGTCTCGCCGATGATGAGATACGGCGTGCCGCGGGAAACCTCGACCCAGTTGCCCTGCGGATAGAGCAGATAGAGATGGGGAGCGTCGTCCTCCGCCAACTGGCTACCCACGATGCAGTGCAGGTCGAAGTGCAGCCCGGCCCGCACCAGCCAGTCGTTGTCCTCCTCGTAGACCCGCCGGATTTCGCCGGCCAAGGCGTTCACCGCCTCGTAGGATCGGGAGAGCTGAGTCCCGTTCTGCCGCCAGCGTTCCTCGAAGTAGGTGATCGCCTTGTCGCGCACCGAGCGCAGGCCGCTGGTGAGCACGAACATGGTGTGCCGTTCCCCCTGGTGCACGGCGATCTTCTTCGCCGTCGACACCTCGGACCCGCTGGTGATCCGGGTGTCGGCGATGGCGACGAGGCCATCCTTGCACTTGATGCCGAGGCAGAACGTCATGTCACCCCTGATCGGCCTGCTGCCGGCTCGGGACTCGGCCGTGGTCCGGGGCCGCGCGGAAGATGTCGTCCGTGATGGCGCGGTCGATCTCGCTCAAGCGCTGTTGGAAGTCGTCGATGAAGTCGTGCAGGCCATCGCCGATGACATGCTCGATGTCGGTGGCGCCGACATCCAGGTTCAACAGCGCGATGCTCCGCTCGGCGGCCGCCCGCCGCCGTTTGGGAGTCTGCGTCGCTGCCAACTGGCAGTGCCGCTGCAGCGCCTGCACGCAGAAGGCGAGACTGCGCGGGAACTCCTGCGAGAAGATCAACAGTTGCGCCACCTGGACGCCGTCGACTTCGCTATTCCCCGTCCGGCGATAGGCTTCCCGGGCAGAGGCCGAGCGCAGCACCGCCATCCACTGGAAGCGGTCGAAGGCGCCGCCGATCGAATCGCCCCCCGGCAACAGGATGTGGTACTTCGCGTCGATGATTCGGCTGGTCATGTCGGCTCGCTCGAGATACATCCCGCAGCGGAACCACTCGCGACCCTCGTCGCGGAGCACGGTGTTGTCGTAGAGCCCGAGGATTGTCTGGGTGCGCCGCTGCGTCTCGGTGCAGAACTCGTGGATGTCCCCGGCGAGGTATTGCTTGCGCAGCGCGAGGAAGAGATAGAGGGCGTTGATCTCCTCCCAGACCTCGCGCGAGATGTGCTCTCGCAGCCCGAGCGCGAGTTCCCGCGCACGCGTGAGCGTCGCACGGAGCGAGGCGGGGTTTTGCATCGAGTAGATGAGGAACTCGGAATGCGTGAGCTCGGGGGACTCGATCAGCGTGTCCCAGAAGAGTTGATTCGAGGCCGTGGTGCTCACCAGGCTGTGCCAGATCTCCTGACCGCTCTCGAGCGACACCTCGTGTTCCACGCGCGCCATCCGGGCGATGTTCTCGGCGCGCTCCAGCTGACGTCCGAGCCAGTACAGGTTCTCCGCGACGCGGCTCAGCATCAGACGGGCTCCTCGTTGAGCACCCACGTGTCCTTGCTGCCGCCGCCCTGCGAGGAGTTGACGATGTAGGAACCCTCGCGCAAGGCGACGCGCGTCAGGCCGCCGGGGATCACCCAGGTCTCCCGGCCGGAGAGCACGAACGGGCGCAGATCGGCCCGGCGCGGCTTCAGATGGTCGCCGTCCAAGGTCGGAATCGTCGTGAACTCAAGGCGGGGCTGGGCGATCCAGTTGCGCGGCTCCGCTTCGACCTGGGCCAGCGTCGCTTCGAGATCCGCGCTGGAGGCCTGCTCGCCGATGAGCACGCCATAGCCGCCGGAAGCGTTGGCAGGCTTGATGACGAGCTCTCGTGCATGTGCGCGAATGTGGTCTAGTTCCCCTGGAATCAAAGGCGAGTACGTTTCGACGTTCGAGAGGATTGGCTCCTCGCCGAGATAGAAACGGATGATCTCCGGCACCCATCGGTAGACGACCTTGTCGTCGGCGACGCCGGCGCCGGGTGCATTGACCAGGGTCACGTGCCCGCGGAGGTAGGCGCGCATGAGCCCCGGCACCCCCAGCATCGAATCGGCCCGGTACACCCTGGGGTCGAGGAAGTCGTCGTCGATGCGCCGGTAGACGACGTCGATGCGCTCGAGGCCGGTGGTCGAGCGCAGGTAGACGAAGTCGTCGTCGCCCACGGTCAGATCCGATCCCTCCACCAGCGGAATGCCCATCTGGTTGCTCAGGAACGAGTGCTCGAAATAGGCGGAGTTGTAGATGCCGGGAGTGAGCAGCACGGCGCGCGGCGGCTCGCCGCTGTCCGGCGGCCGCACGGAAAGCAGCGTGGCCATGAGTTGGTTGGGGTAGTCGGCGACGGCGCGCACGCCCCAGCGCGGGAACAGGTCGGGCACGACCCGCAGCATCACGGTGCGGTTCTCGATCACGTATGACACGCCGGAGGGGGTCCGGAGATTGTCCTCCAGCACGACGAGCCCCTGCTGCGGGTCGCGGACCAGATCGCAACCCGCGACGTGCGCGTACACGCCCAGCGGCGGCTGGAAGTCCGCCATCTCCGGCTTGTAGCCGGGGGAGCTGAGGACGATCTCCTCGGGGATCACGTGTTCCTTGATGATCCGCCGAGCCCCGTAGATGTCCGACAGGAACAGGTTGAGCGCCTGTAATCGCTGCCTCAGCCCAGCTTCAACGCTCTTCCACTCGCGGGCGCCGACGATCCGTGGCAGCAGGGAGAACGGAAAGATCCGCTCCGTTCCTTCTTCCTCCGAATAGACGTTGAATGTGATGCCGGCGCTCAACAGCGCGAGGTCCGCGCGCTCCTCACGCTGCAGGTGATCCTCCAGCGACCAGCCCTGCAGGAGTTCGCCGAGCTCGCGGTAATCCGATCGGAACGCTCTTGCGGCGTCGAACATTTCGTCGTCCGATGAAGCGTCGACCGGATAGTCCTGGAGGAGATCGTTCGTCATGGGCTGACCTGATAGGCGGAGAGCGTACCACAGCGGTCGGAAAACTCGGCCATCAGGAAGTGCGATCTTGGAGCCGAGGACCCGGTGGCGCGGACGCTGCACATGCCGATGTCGGCCCCGCCTCAGCGGAAGATCGTCACCGTCACCGCGAAATGGTCGGAGGCACGGCTGTCGTGCGTCGAGAAGTCTCGCGCCTGCAGGTCGGGGCTGAGCCACACGTAGTCGATCCGCCGCCTGGGACGATCCGCCCGGTACGTGAATCCATCCCCGCTCGCGCCCGACACGATGAACGCGTCGTTGAGGCCGGCCCGCTCGATGAGCAGCATCTCCGGGTCGCCGGGCGGCGCGTTGAGGTCTCCGATCAAGACGGTGGTCCGACCGGGATCGACGACCGCCAGCACCGCGCGCGCCTGGGGCACGCGGATCGCCGAGTCGGCCGAGCCGGCGTGGAAGTGCGTGCTCACCACGTCCAGCACTTCGCCGCCGCCCAGGTCAACCTGGGCGGCCAGGAATCCCCGGTCGAGGCGGATCGCGTCGTTGTTGGGCATCGGGTGGTTCTCGAATGCGATGATCGGGAAGCGGCTGAGCAGCGCGTTGCCCCACACCGAGTCGGCGGCGGGCCCCCACACGTAGTCCATGCCGAGCCGCCGCGAGAGCCAGACAAGCATGTCCACCGAGCCGTTGACGACCCAGCCCCGCGATACTTCTTGCAGCGCGATAATGTCCGGCGACTCCGCCTCGATGACTTCGGCCATGCGCTCGACCGCATGCCGCCCGTCGACGTCGAACCCCTGATGGACGTTGTACGTCATGACCCGGACCGGGAAGCCTTGGCCGGAGGTCGGCGCCACGTCCTCCCACGTCGCCAGGTGGACCAGCGAGAGGATCAGCAAGAGCAGCGCCGGCACGACGGCCACCCGCGCGACCGGCGCCCGCTCCACGCGTCCGGCGAAGCCGGCCCGCAAGGCCGCGAGGCCGATCAGCACGGCGGCCAGCGGCCCGACCGCCTCGCGCGGCACGGGGATGCCGGTCGAGTAATTCGCGTAGTAGATGAAGAGCAGGGCGAGCATGGCGACCATGCCCACGCCCAGCCACGTCGGTGCGCGGTCGCCCAGGCGCGGGCGCGCCGGCGTGTCCGGGGATGCACGGGCGCTCTGAACGACCGACACCAGGACTGCCGCGATCACGATCTGCCCGGCCGTCAGGGCGACGGCCGCCAGCACGCCCGACCACTCCGACGCGACGATCGCCACGAGCAGCGCCCCCAGCAGCGCCAACAGCGGCCGGGGCACGCGCCGGTCGCGCCGCGTCAGTTCAACGGCGACTGCGACTGCGACGAGGTTGGAGGCGAGTATCCACGCGTAGACAGCGGGCTGCGGCCAGCCGATGAGCACCGTCTGCTGAGCGACGTTCTGGAAGAGCAGCATCTGCAGCGCCAGCGCCGGGCCGAAGGCGAGATAGGGCACGGCGGAGCCGGAGAGCGCCCCTTCCGGCCCCTGGCTCCGTTCCCGCCAGACTCGCCAGAGAAGGACGCCGTGAGCGACCAGCAGACCCCAGACGACGGCGGACGCCGCCGCGCCCTGCGCCCACGAGAGTTCCATTGTGCCGAAGACGCCCTTGACGGCCGTATCTGCGGCGAGTCCCAGCAGGACTGCGACGACCGCATGGGCGGCGCTGGTGTGCCCCCCGCCGGGTCGCAGCGAACGGAACAGCAGCGGCAAGGACCACAGGAAGAGCAGCGCGCCGGCGATCGACAGTCCCAGGTCGGCGGCGAGCGATGTGACCAGCTTCTCAGCCAGCCACACCAGCGCCAGACCGCCGACGACCACCGGCAGGGCGTTTCTGGGTCCCAAGGCACGATGCACGACGGGCGCGAGGAACCCGCACAGGAACACCACTAGGCCCAAGCCGCCGACGAGCATCGGGCTGACGTCCTGGACCTGGCTTAGGTAGACCGCCATGCCCACGAAGAGCATGCGCAGGAGTTGGAGCCCGAAGAGCACGGTCAGCGCGCCCAGGAGCAGCGCCGCCACGGGTGCCGAACTCGGGTTGGATGCGACGCTCACACGACCCACGGCTCAGGCCCCCGGCCGCGCCGATGAACCGCGCCGCTAGCGGAACTCGGGCGGCAGGACGAAGCTCACGTCCTCTTCGATGCTTTGGATGTGAAGAACCTCGTCCGGCTCCAGCGCTTCCACGACTTGGTGCACGAGCCCCTCGGGCGTCGACGCGCCCGACGTGACTCCGACCGACTCGACGCCGATCAGCCAATCGGCGTTCAATTCGTCGGGGCCGTCGATGAGGTGGGCCGGACGACCATGCGCCTCGGCCACCTCGCGCAGGCGCCGGCAGTTCGAACTGTTGGCAGCGCCGATCACCAGCACCAGATCGACCCGCTCGCAGAGCTCCTTCACGGCGGCTTGGCGGTTCGTCGTCGCGTAGCAGAGATCGTTGCGGACGATGACGTTCGGGAAGCGATCGCGGATCGACTCGACCGAGCGGCGCGTGTCCTCGACCGAGAGGGTGGTCTGGGTGAGCACCGCCACTTCGGTCGCGTCGTCCCAGTCCGGCAGGTCGAGATCCTCGCGGTCGTCGACGAGGTTCATCGGCGCCTGACCCATCGTGCCCTTGACCTCCTGATGGCCGCGGTGCCCGACCAGGAGGATCTTGCGCCCCTCGCGGCTGTACTTGCGGGCTTCGTTGTGCACCTTGGTCACCAACGGGCAGGTCGCGTCGATGACATGCAGGTTCCGCTCCTGCGCGGCCCGGAAGTCCTCCGGCCCGGAGCCGTGCGCCGAGAACACCACGTGCGCGCCTTCCGGGATCTCCCGGACGTCCTCGACGGTGACCGCCCCGCGGGCCTCGAGCGACTTGACGACGGTGGAGTTGTGCACGATCTCGTGCTTCAGATACACGGGCGGGCCGAACCGTTCCAGGGCGAGCTCGACCACGTCGATCGCCCGGTCGACCCCGGCGCAGAAGCCGCGCGGTGCGGCGAGATAGACCTGCACGGGCGTCCCCTTCCGCTGCACCGACAAGGGTACAGCGTCGTAGTTACTAGGCGGGCGGAAGCGTTGCGAGCGCCGCGCTGTTGCCGTTGCAGCCCCGACCGCGTGCGCCCGCGGGCCTCCCGACCCCAGTGGCTGCCCTTGTCCGAGCAACCGGGCAGGGCGATAGTAGGGGTCCGGTCGCGGGGACGGAGCGGGCTGGGCTTGGGCGTCCATCGCGGCATGGCGGGGGTGAGGTCGTGACCGAGGCACTGGCCCGCATCAGCGCACGCCGCCCGCGGCTGGTCATCGCGATCTGGGCCCTGGCGGCGCTGATCGCGGGCGGGCTCGCCGCGGACGCCGAAATGGTCGTCGCGATCAAGCCGGTCACGGACGTGCTCGACCCGGGCACGACGACGGAGTTCCGGCTGGCCGGCCGGTTCGAGTCGGAGCGAGCGGCCGCCCTGATGGAGGAGCGCTCCGAGATCGGGGATCCCTCCCGCCCCAGCCCGCCGGGCGAGATGGTCATCGTCCAGTCCCCGTCCCTCACGGTTGAGGATCCCGCCTTCCAAGCGAAGGTCGAGTCGGTGTTTGCGCGGATCATCGGCCTGGGGCCCGACACCGTACAACTCGGGCAACACATCTACTCGGCCGGCGGCCCGTTCATCGTGCCGCCCGACTTCCTGGTCTCCGCCGACGGCAGAGCCACGGCGATGCTGTTCTTCCTCACCGGCGATCTGGAGGAGGCGACGCAGAACGTCGAGGACGTCGTTCACGTCGTCGAGGAAGCCGATGCCGAGGATGACTTCCGCGTGCTCATCGGCGGGGACGCCAGCGTCGCCTTCGAGAACAACGAGTTGAGCGCCAAGGACTTGGAGCAGGGGGAACGGTTCGGCGCCCCCGTCGCGCTGCTGATCCTGCTGACGCTCTTCGGCGCCGTCGTGGCCGCCCTGCTGCCGATCGGACTGGCCATCGTCGCCATCGGCGTGGCCTTGGCGGCGGCGGGGCTCATCGGCCAGGGCTTCGAGCTGATCTTCTTCGTGACGATGATGATCACGATGATCGGGCTCGCGGTCGGCATCGACTACTCGCTGTTGATCGTCTCGCGGTTCCGGGAGGAGATGAGCCGCGGCCTGCAGCCCCGCGACGCCGTCGCGCGGGCCGGCGCGACCGCCGGCCGCACGGTGCTGTTCAGCGGCACGACCGTCGTGTTGGCCCTGCTCGGGATGCTGATCGTGCCGGTGTCGTTCTACCAATCGCTGGCTATCGGCGCGATCGTGGTGGTGATCGCCGCGCTCGCCGCGACCATGACCCTCCTGCCCGCCGTGCTCGCATTGCTCGGCCCTCGCGTTGGGCTGCTGACCGTCCCCGGCCTCTCACGATTCGCGCTCAAGCCCCCACAGCCGGGGGAGCACGGGTTCTGGGAAGCCATCACCCACGCCGTCACGCGCTACCCCATCGTCAGCATCCTCCTGGTGGCCGTGCCGATGGTCGTCGTGACCCTGTTCTACTTCAACATCGGCGCGCTCGGCATTCCGGGCATCCAGACCGGGCTCAACGACGTCAATACGTTCCCCGATAGCGCCAAGACCAAGGCGGCCTTCGTCCTCGCGAAGGAGGAGTTCTCCCAGGGCGAGTTCAATCTCGCGGGCTTCCTGAGCCCAGCCGAGATCGTGGTCGATGGTGATCTCTCCGACCCGCGTGTCGTCGCGGCCGTCGGGCGGCTGCAGGCGTCGATCGAGGGCTCCGCCGACTTCCCGGTCGGGCCGCTGCCGCCGGCGCCCAACAGCGCCGGCGACATCGCCGTGATCCGGCTGCCGTTCCCCGGGGAGCCCAACAGCCGCGCCGCCACCGAGGACATGTCGACGCTGCGCGACGACCTCATCCCCGCCGCCTTCGACGGCGTCCCCGCGGAGGTCCACGTGGGCGGCGTGACTGCGGCTGCCACCGATTTCTACGGCATCGTCGACGACTACACGCCGATCGTCTTCGCCTTCGTGCTCGGCCTGAGCTTCCTCATCCTGATGCTCGTCTTCCGATCGATCGTCATCCCGATCAAGGCGATCATCATGAATCTGCTCTCGGTAGGGGCGACCTACGGCCTGCTGGTGCTCGTCTTCCAGGAGGGTGTGGGCGCCGACCTGGTGGGCTTCCAGCGCGCCGCGGTCATCGACGCGTGGATCCCGCTGTTCCTGTTCACCATCCTCTTCGGACTCTCCATGGACTACCACGTATTCCTGCTGAGCCGCATCCGGGAGCGCTACGACGAGACGGGCGACAACGCCCGCGCCGTGGCCTACGGACTGCGGTCGACAGGTGGCATGATCACCGGCGCGGCGCTGATCATGGTCGCGGTGTTCGGCGGCTTTGCTGCCGGCGAGACGATCGTCAATCAGCAGGTGGGGTTCGGGTTAGCCGTCGCGGTGCTCTTGGATGCGACGCTCGTGCGGTCAGTCCTCGTCCCGGCTAGCATGGAGGTGCTCGGCAGAGGCAATTGGTACCTGCCGCCGTTCCTCCGTTGGCTTCCCGACCTTCGCGTCGAGGCGCCCGAAGGGGACGGAACTCCCAGCGCTCCGGGCAACGAATAGCGGCATGACAATACCGTCCGACTACTTGGCCCGTCATGACGCGGCGCGTGCGATCGACCCGGCCATGACGGAGCGATACCTCGCCCACACCGTGATCGGCGACCCCGCTGCCGATGAACTCGTGGCACAGCTGGCCCCGCTGGGACCGGAGGAATCGGAGCGATTCATCCAGGCGGGGATGGATCACGACGAGAGCGTGCTCCGCGCCGCGCCGCCCGTGGTGCGGGAGTTCTTCGCCGAGCTGGGGACCGAGCCCGACTGGCTCGACCTCGATGCCCTGATACCCGGCATCCGGATGTTCCACCGTCACGCGAAGCTCGTATTGGGCGGGATGGTGGCAGGCGTTCTGGTGGAGGGGTTCTCGACCAACATTAGCAAGTCCTTCTTCATCACCGGCCGGCTGCGGGATCAGGGCGTCCGGCGCCTGCAACAAAACAACCGGCAGATGGTCGAGATCTTCATGCCCGCCGGCCTGACCCGGGACGGCGACGGCTGGAAGCTGTCGGTCCGGGTCCGGCTCGTCCACGCGCAGGTGCGGCACCTCCTGGCCGCGTCGGACGACTGGGACCACGAAGCGTGGGGTACGCCGCTGAGCGCGGCCCACGTCGGATACGCCGCCAGCGCCTTCTCGGCGCGGCTGCTCAAGCACATGAAGAGCCTGGGCGCCCGCTATACGGACGAAGAGCGCCGCAGCTTCATGAACGTCTGGCGCTATTCGGGTCACCTGATGGGCATCCCCCCGGCGATGCTCTTCGAGGACGAAGAGGACGCGTTGCGGATCTTCGAAGTCGGGGGCGCGTGTGAGCCCCCTCCCCCGATGGAGTCGGTCGTGCTGGCGAACTCGCTCGTCAACTCGGCTCCGCTGGTCGCGGGAATTACCGATCCGGCCGAGCGTCGCCGGCTCGTGCAGTACGTGTTCCGCGTCTCGCGCGTGCTCATCGGCGATACTCTCGCCGATCAACTGGAGTACCCCAACCACACCACGATCGGGGTCTTGCCCTGGTTCCGGATGCAGGAGCGGTACGGACGCATCATGGAGCGGCTGTTCCCGGGGCGCGTCCAGGGCAGCAACTTCACCAAGTTCACCTCCCTGCTCGACGTTTCGGTGTTCGACGAGGCGGGCATCACCTACGCGCTGCCGGACCATGTCTACGCCGAGAGGTCGAGGAAGTGGTGATTCGGGCGAGCTCCGATGCGGCACCGCGTTCCGCCGGGCCAAGTGCGCCGCGGGGAGCCCGCGCCGGCGGGGCTGCTACAGTGCGACGGGATCGGGCCGAGGTCGTGCGCGCGCGTGCGGCGCCGAGTGCGGGCCGGTCCGATGGTTGGCGCCCCGGCATGGGTAGACCGTAGCCGGGCAGCATCCGGTATGGTGTGCGCCAAGGACCGAGACTGAGGAGCCGGATCGAGCCGCGACTTTCGTCGCAACGTCGGGGACGGAGAGAACAGCATGGAGATCACGACCGAGCGGAAGGGGGAGGTGCTGGTCGCCCTGACGGAGGATCGCGTGGACGGGTCCAACGCCCGCGAGTTCCAGGAAGCGGTGCAGGCAGCCATCGCCGGCGAGGACGCCCCGGTCGTCCTCGACATGGAGCGACTGGTCTATATCAGCAGCGCCGGTCTGCGAGTGATCTTGATGATCGCGCGGGCGCTGCAGGGTGAGAGCCGCAACTTCGCCGTCTGCTCGTTGGTTGGTCCCGTTCGGGAAGTGTTCGAGATCAGCGGCTTCGACAAGATCATCCAGACGCACGAGACGCAGGAGAAGGCCGTCGCGGCGGTGCAGGGCTAAGCGACGCCGGCGTGCCATCGTGCGCAGGGCGGCGGAGCGGCGTGACCGGGCGCGGCAAGGTGCATCCCCGGGCCCGCGGGTGACCTGATGGAACAGACCTACAAGATCCTCGTGGTCGACGACGAGCCGGACCTGGAGCCGCTCATCCTTCAGCGCATGCGCCGGGACATCCGCGCCCGCCGCTATGAGTTCGTGTTCGCCCACAACGGGGTGGAGGCGCTGGAGCGGCTGAACGAGGATGAGGACATCGACATGGTCCTCTCCGACATCAACATGCCCCAGATGGACGGCCTGACGCTGCTCTCCCAGATCCCCGATGTCAACCCCAACATCCGTTCGGTGATCATCTCCGCCTACGGCGACATGAAGAACATCCGCACCGCGATGAACCGGGGCGCGTTCGACTTCGTCACGAAGCCGCTCGACTTCTCCGACCTGCGTGTGACGATCGAGCGGACGCTGCAGCACCTCATGGAGTGGCGCGAGGCGCTGTCGTCCCGCGACCAGCTCGTCGCGCTGCAGAACGAGCTCGACGTCGCGAGCAAGATGCAGCAATCGATTCTCCCCACCGAGTTCCCCAGTGGCGCGGCCTACCAGTCGTTCGGGCACATGGTGCCGGCGCGCAACGTCGGCGGTGATTTCTTCGACATCCTGCCCTTGGACCGCGGCCGGATCGGGCTGGCCATCGCCGACGTGTCGGACAAGGGCGTGCCGGCCGCGCTGTTCATGATGTCGAGCCGCACGCTCCTGAAGGGCGCGGCGATCGGCACGGAGAGCCCGGCCGAAGCGCTCCGCGAGGTGAACTCCCTGCTGTTCGACGACAACGAGGCCTCCATGTTCGTGACGGTTCTCTACGCCGTCTACGATCCGGCGACCGGCGAGTTCACCTATTCCAGCGGCGGCCACGACGCGCCGCTTATCGTCCACGCCGACGGCAGTTCCACGTTGCTCCCGCTCACGGGTGGCGTCGTGCTGGGCATCGTGCCCGACTTCCCGTTCGAACAGCACACCGTCACCGTTGCGCCGGGCGACACGGTGATCCTCTACACCGACGGTGTCACCGAGGCCATGAACAGCAACCGCGACGAGTTCGGGATCGAGCGGCTGCAGCAGGTCTTCGCGAGCTCTCCGCCGGGGGACTCCCGGGACGCGAATCGGACGGTGTTCAATGCCGTGGCGTCCTTCGCGGGCGACACGCCCCAGTCGGACGACGTGACATGCGTCACGTTGCAACGCAGGGAGCCGGCGAGTTGAGTGGGCAATACTGCTTCACGATCGAGACCGATCCGGCCGAACTGGAGCGGTTGATCGACGCGGTCGCCGAGATCGGCGAGAAGGAGAACTGGTCTCCGGATCTGGTCTTCCGCGTGCACCTCGCGCTGGAGGAGTTGGGCCTCAACATCATCAATTACGGGTACGACGAGGGAGTGCACGAGATCGAGTGCAGGGTCACGTCCCAGCCGGAGGAAGTCACGATCGAGGTCTGGGACGACGGGCGCCCATTTGATCCACTCCACGACGCACCCGAGGCCGATGTGTCCTCGACGCTCGAGGATCGCCCCGTGGGCGGGCAGGGCGTCCACTTGGTGCGCACGATGATGGACCAGTTCCGCTACCAGCGGGTATCCGGGCGCAACCATGTCACCCTAGTGTCGCGGAGGGTGGGATGACGTGGCTTTCTTGTCGCCGGCCGCCGTGCTGTCCGAGCTGGGGGTCCGTCGAACCGTAGCCCTCGCCGCGGCCGTGATCGTCCTCATCGCGACGGCTTGCAGCGGCGGAGGCGGCGACGACGCGCAGGAGCCGCAGGGCCCGCCTGCCGGAGAGACGACGGCCGCCGGCGCCGCAGGCTCTGCTGCTCCCGGGGTCTACGACCAACGCGTCGTCTTCGGCCAGTCCGCCGCATTCAGTGGGCCCGCGCAGGAGCTGGGCCGCAACATGCAGCTCGGCATCCAGGCCGCCTTCCACGAGGCCAACCAGCGTGGCGGCATCCACGGCCGGCTCCTGGAACTCTCGTCCCTCGACGACGCCTACGAACCCGAGGCGGCGATCGCCAACACGCTGCGGCTCATCGACGAGGAGGTGTTCGCGCTGATCGGCGCGGTCGGGACGCCCACATCGCGGTCGGCGGTGCCCGTGGCGGAGGCCGCCGGCGTCCCCTACATCGCGCCCTTCACGGGCGCGCAGTTGCTGCGCGATCCGGCATTGGACAGCGTGCTGAACCTGCGGGCCTCCTACTACCAGGAGACCGAGGAGATGGTCGCCCGCCTCACAGCGGATCTCGGCATCGATCGCATCGCCGTGATGTACCAGGACGATTCCTACGGGCGGGCCGGGCTGCGCGGCGTGGAGCTGGCCTTGGAGCGCCGTGACAGCGAACCCGTGGCCGTCGGCGTGTACACGCGCAACACGACGGCCGTGAAGACTGCCCTGCTCGACCTGCAGGCGGGATCGCCGCAGGCGGTGATCATCATCGGCGCCTACCGGCCCGTGGCGGCGTTGGTATCCTGGGCGCGCTACACGGGATTGGATCCCGTCTTCATGACCGTCTCGTTCGTGGGCAGCAACGCATTGGCGGATGAGCTCGGCCCTTCCGGGGAGGGAGTGTTCGTCACGCAGGTCGTGCCCTTCCCCACCGATGACACCCTGCCCGTCGTCTCCGCCTACCTGGACGCGCTGGCGGCCTACGCGCCCGACGCGATCCCCGGCTTCGTCTCCCTCGAGGGCTACCTCGCCGGGCGCTTGGTGGTCGCCGGTCTGGAGCGGTGCGGCCGCGAGGTCGACCGGGCCTGTTTCCTCGACAACGTGCTGCGCGGGGACGCCATCGACATCGACGGATTCGAACTGCGCTACGGCGACGGGGACAACCACAACCAGGGCTCTGACGCCGTCTTTCTGACGGTGATCGGCCCCGACGGCGAATACCACCCCGTCGAGACGATGGGGAACGTCGACCAGTGAGCGGCCACGTCAAGCGTCTGCTCGCGCTCCGCTTCCGGATCTCCACCCAGCTCTACCTGGGCATCGGAGGGGCGGTCATATTGACCGTCGCCGCGAGCTTGGTGGGCTGGTTCTCCTTCGACCGGGTCGGCAACGCCCAGGCTCGCGTGAATGAGGGGAGCCTGCCCGAGCTTGAACTCGCCTTCGGCGTGGCGGAGTACAGCAGCCAGCTGGTGGCGGCGGCGCCGAACCTCGCGGCCGCCGCGACGCCCGAGGAACTCGCCGACGTGTCGTCGCGGATCGCGGAGGACCAGCGCGTCTTCGAGCAGCAGTTGGCGGACCTGGAGCGGCGCGCTACCGACCCCGAGCGCTTCACGCAGATCCGCGCCCACGCCGACGCGCTGCTCTTCAACATCGAGGCGCTCAAGGACGATCGCTCCGCGCTCTTCAGCCTGAGCGAGCGGAGCGAACTCGGGATGGAGCAGTTCGCGGGGCTGCGCAGCCGCCTCGACAGCCTGGTGATCCCGGCGATCGATGACCAACTGTTCTACGCCATGACCGGCTACCGCGAGATTGGGGCGCCCGCGCGCCCCCGTGCGGAGCACCTCTCGGAGAACGAGATCGCCCGCTATCGCCATCTCGCAGAGCTGCAGGGCGATCTGAACATCGTGACCCAGCTCATGGCCACCGCCTCGAGCGTCTCCATCGCCGCGGCCGTGGAACCGCTGCGCGAGCGCTTCGAGGCGGCCGTCGGGCGGATGCAGCGAAACCTGCGCTCGCTCGGTCAGCCGATGCGCGGGGTGCTGGAGCCCGTCTTCACCGAGATGTTCAACGCCGGCCTCGACGAGGGTCGCGGTTTCGATCTCTTTGAACAGCAGTTGCGGCTCCGGGAGCGGCAGCAGGAGTTGTTGGCGCTCAATCGAGTCATCGTCATCGACCTGGTCAACGAGGTCGATGGCCTCGTGAGCGCTGCCAACGCGAGCGCTCTCGACGCGACCGAGGCGTCGTCGCAAGCCATCGGGACCGGCCGCACGGCGCTGCTCGCGATCAGCGGCGTCAGCGTCGGCGGCGCGCTGCTCATCGCCTGGCTCTACGTCGGGCGGGTGCTGCTCCGCCGGCTTGAGAGCCTGTCCGACCGCATGCGGCGCATGGCGGAAGGCGATATCGAGGAGCCTGTCGAGATCATCGGGCAGGACGAGGTCGCCGACATGGCCGCCGCGTTGGAAGTCTTCCGCCGCCACGCCCACGAGGTGCAGCGCCTGAACTTGGTGGAGAAGCTGGCGGAAGAGCTGCAGGGCAAGAACGACCAGTTGGAGGTCGTGCTGGCCGACCTGCAGAAGGCCCAGGACCAGATCGTGGTCCGCGAGAAGCTGGCGGCGCTGGGCGAGCTGACCGCGGGCGTCGCGCACGAGATCCGCAACCCGCTCAACTTCGTCAAGAACTTCTCCGAGTCGTCGGAGGAGTTGCTCGTCGAGATGCGGGAGGTCATGGAGGAGGGAGACGGTCAGCTGACCGACGACCAGCGGGAGTTGATCGGGGAGATCCAGCAGGACCTGTCCGACAACCTCACGCGCATCCTCTCCCACGGCGATCGCGCCAACCGGATCGTGCAGGACATGCTGCAGATGGGCCGCGAATCCACCGACGTCCAGGCGACCGACATCAATAAACTGGTCGACGAACACGCCAGGCTGGCCTACCACAGCGCCCGCGCCACCGATCCCAACTTCCAGCTCGACATGAAGCAGGAGTTCGACCCCGAGGCCGGCGAGATCGAGGCCGTGCCGCAGGAACTCGGGCGCGTCTTCCTGAACATGGTGAGCAACGCCTGCGACGCCACCGACGAGAAGCGGCGCGCCGCCCAGGAGGCCGGCACCGCGGCCGGCTACATGCCCACGCTGGAACTCTCCACCCGCCGGGCCGAGGAGCACGTGGAGGTCCGCATCCGTGACAACGGCAGCGGCATGCCGCCCGAGGTCATGGAGAAGATCTTCAACCCCTTCTTCACCACCAAGCCCACCAACCGGGGCACCGGGCTCGGCCTCGCCATCACGCGCGACATCGTGCAGAAGCACGGCGGCACGATCCAGGTCGAATCCGAGGCCGGCGAGTTCACCGAGATGATCGTGCAACTCCCGCTGCAGAGCGTCCGCGCCGACGCCGAGAGCGGCGAGCCCACCCCGGCGGGCGGGTAACCCCCCGCATCGCTCCCAGGTCCCAGCCGCGCCAGCGGCGCCCGCGGCGCCGGGAAGCGGCTAGGCTGTCCCTGCGTCCGTCCGGCCGTGGCCGGATGCCGGGCGAGGCACCCGGGGCCGTAGCTCAGCCGGGAGAGCGCCGCCTTTGCAAGGCGGAGGTCAGGGGTTCGATCCCCCTCGGCTCCACCACCCCATCGCCCGCTGGCCCATCGCCCGCTGGCGCCGAAGGCGCGCCCCTGCCTACAATGCCTCCGGCGCTGGTGATCAGAGCGCGGCGGCCCCACCCGTTCCCATCCCGAACACGGAAGTGAAACGCCGCAGCGCCGACGATACTTGGGGGGCGACCCCCTGCGGAAAATAGGCCATCGCCAGCCCGCACTGCGCCAACGCCCGTCATCCGGCGGGCGTTCGCATTTGGCGTCGGGATCACCGGTCCGCCGTGGGCTGCCCGGCCTTCGCACTCCCGACCCCCGTTTGCCCCGACCGGGGCCCCTGGCTACCATGCGCAGCGCGAAAGGGTCGGCGTCCGCCCTCCAGGCACGGAGGAAGCGCGCGCCGGCGACACCAACGTCCTTGGCAGAGAATCCGTCCGCTTCACCCCCCGTCACCGACCGCCCCCCCGCCTCCTCCGGCAAGCCCAGCATGGAGGAGTTGCTCGAATCGTCCGGCCCGGCCTTCGAGCAACTCCAGCGGGGCGACGTCGTCGAGGGCACGCTCGTCGGGCGCGCCGGCGACAGCTTCATCGTCGACGTCCGCGCGAAGGCGGAGGGCATTGTCGCCCCCAGCGAGATGCACTCCCTCACGCCCGACCAGCGCGCCTCCCTGAATATCGGCGACACGCTGCTCGTCTACGTGCTGCAGCCCGAAGTCGAGGAGGACCAACTGCTCCTCTCGGTCGACCGGGCGCGCGGCGAGCAGGGCTGGCGGGAGCTCCAGAACCGCCACGAGAGCGGAGAGATCTTTGAGGGGGCGGTCACCGGCTTCAACAAGGGCGGCCTGCTGGTCAACGTCGAGGGGGTCAACTCCTTCGTGCCGCTCAGCCAGGTCGTGGGCGCCGCGCCCGACCGGGGCGAGGGTGGCGGCCTGGCCGAGTTCGTGGGCCGGAACCTGCGGCTCAAGGTGATTGAGATCAACCGCCGCCGCAATCGCGTCATCCTCTCCGAGCGCGCCGCCATGCAGGAGTGGCGCGCCGAGCAGAAGGACCGCCTCCTCACCGAATTGCGCGAAGGCGAGATCCGCTCCGGCAAGGTCACCAGCATTCGCAGCTTCGGCGTCTTCGTCGACCTCGGCGGGGCCGACGGTCTGGTGCACCTTTCCGAGCTCTCCTGGGACCGCAACGTCGACCCCGAGACGCTGTTCAAGATCGGCCAGCCCGTCGACGTTTACGTCATGAAGGTCGACCAGGAGGCCAAGAAGATCGGGCTCTCCATCCGCCGGGCGCGGCCCGAGGAATGGGACGTCGTCGTCTCGAAGTACGACGTCAATCAGGTCGTGCCCAGCATCGTCACGAAGCTCGTCACGTTCGGGGCCTTCGCCCGCATCGACGGGCCTGTCGAGGGCCTCATCCACGTTTCCGAGCTGGTCGACCGGCGCATCTCGCACCCCCGCGAGGTGTTGGGCGAGGGCGATGTCGTGCCGGTCAAGATCGTCCGCATCGAGCGCGACCGTCACCGCCTGGGGCTGAGCCTGCGCCAAGCCCGCGCCGAGGCCGAGCGCTCGGGCTGGGTCTTCAACGACGAGGGCGGCATCCAGTTCCTGCCCGAGGAGGTCGCCGAGCAGTTCGGCGTCGAGCGGGGCGAGGCACCGCCGCCCGCTGCGGAGCCCGCGGCCGCCCCCGGGGCCGAGTCGGGCGATGCCCCGGCACCCGCCGCCCCGGCGCCGCCTCCCGCCCCCGTCAGCGCCATGGAAGCGGCGCTGCAGAAGGCCGGCATCTCCGAGGAAGAACTTCGCAACCGCACTGCCGCCGAGTAGCCCCTCGTCCCCCTCTGTCGCCGATCGCGCGCTGCCGGACGCTCCGGCGGGGGCGTCGCGTAGACTGGCCCTGGGGCCGTTGATAGGCTCAAACTGACGCTGGAAGGGTGGAGGGACGCCATGGCCGATCGCTTTGACAAGTTCACCGAGCGCGCCCGGCGTGTCCTCACCCTCGCTCAGGAAGAAGCCCAGCGCTTCAACCACAACTACATCGGCACCGAGCACTTGCTGCTCGGCCTCGTGCGCGAAGGCGACGGCGTCGCGGCCAAGGTGCTGGGCAATCTGGGCGTGGAGCTCAGCAAGGTCCGTTCCGCGGTGGAGTTCATCATCGGCCGCGGCGATCGCGCCGTGCTGGGCGAGATCGGCCTCACCCCGCGCGCCAAGAAGGTGATCGAACTCGCTGTGGACGAGGCGCGCCGCCTCAACCACCACTACATCGGCACCGAGCACCTGCTGCTCGGCCTCGTGCGCGAGGGCGAGGGGATCGCGGCCGGCGTCCTGGAGAGCCTGGGCGTCAACCTCGAGCGCGTCCGCGCCGAGACCACGCGCATCCTCTCGCAGAGCTCCCCCGCCGCCAGCGGCGCGAGCACGGGCGGCAAGGCGGGCAGCCCCAGCGGTGGCCGCTCCACCACCCGCACGCCCACCATCGACCAACTCGGCATCGACCTCACGGCCGCCGCTCGCTCCGACCAACTGGACCCCGTGATTGGTCGCGAACAGGAGATCCAGCGGGTCATCCAGATCCTCTCGCGCCGCACCAAGAACAACCCCGTGCTCATCGGCGAGCCCGGCGTCGGCAAGACCGCCGTCGTCGAGGGCCTGGCGCAGCGCATCACCGGCGGCGACGTGCCGGAGACGCTGCAAGGCAAGCGCCTGCTCACCCTTGATGTCGGATCCCTCGTCGCGGGCACGAAGTACCGCGGTGAGTTCGAGGAGCGCCTCAAGAAAGTCATCGAGGAGATCAAAAACGCCGGTAACTGCGTGCTCTTCATCGACGAGATGCACATGCTCGTCGGCGCGGGGGCGGCCGAGGGCGCCGTCGACGCCGCCAACATCCTCAAGCCGTCGCTTGCCCGCGGGGAGTTGCAGACCATCGGCGCGACCACGCTCGACGACTACCGCAAGCACATCGAGCGGGACGCCGCCCTGGAGCGGCGCTTCCAGCCCATCGTGGTCGATGAGCCGAGCGTCGAGGAGACGGTCGAGATCCTCAACGGCATCAAGGGCCAGTACGAGGCGCACCACAAGCTCGCTATCTCCGAGGAGGCCGTGGCGGCCGCCGCTGAGATGTCGGCTCGCTACATCTCCGACCGCGCCCTGCCGGACAAGGCCATCGACCTGATCGATGAGTCCGCCTCCCGTGTCCGCATCCGCCGCTCCTACACCCCGCCCAGCCTCAAGGAAGCCATGGTCGGCCTGGAGAGTATCCGCAAGGAGAAGGAAACGGCGATCAACTCCCAGCAGTACGAGTACGCCGCCGAGTTGCGCGACCGGGAACTCAAGCTGCAGGAGCGGATCGAGACGCTGGAGAAGGACCTCGATCAGGAGCGCGGCGATGACGACGCCGTCGTCACCGGTGAGGACATCGCCGAGGTCGTCTCGATGTGGACGGGGATCCCGCTGGTCCAGATCGCGACCGAGGAGTCGCAGCGCCTCCTGCACATGGAGGAGGCGATCCACGACCGCGTCGTCGGCCAGGAGGAGCCCATCAAGGCGCTCGCCAAGGCGGTGCGTCGCGCCCGCGCCGGCCTCAAGGACCCGCGCCGCCCCATCGGCGTCTTCATGTTCCTGGGACCCACCGGCGTCGGCAAGACCGAGTTGGCCCGCGCCCTCTCCGAGTTCATGTTCGGCTCCGACGAGAACATGGTGCGACTCGACATGTCGGAGTTCATGGAGCGACACACCGTCGCCCGGCTCGTCGGCGCGCCCCCGGGCTACGTCGGCTACGACGACGGCGGCCAACTCACCGACACTGTCCGCCGCAAGAACTACTGCCTCATCCTGCTCGACGAGGTCGAGAAGGCGCACGCCGAAGTCTTCAACATGCTGCTGCAGGTCTTCGACGACGGCCACCTGACCGACGCCAAGGGGCGCAAGGTCAGCTTCCGCAACACCATCATCATCATGACTTCCAACGTCGGATCGGACCTGATCCGGAAGGAATCCGCGCTCGGCTTCACGGTCAAGTCCGAGGTCGCCAAGAGCGACGCCCAGCAGTACGAGCGCATGAAGGACAAGGTCCTCTCGGAGATGAAGCGCGTCTTCCGGCCCGAGTTCCTCAACCGGGTCGATTCCACGCTCGTCTTCCACACGCTCAGCAAGCCGCACATCCGTGAGATCGTGGACATGATGCTCAAGGAGGTCGACAAGCAGGTGGTGCTCAAGGGCATCAATCTGGAGGTCACCTCCGCGGCGCGCGATTGGCTCGGCGAAAAGGGCTACGACCCTGTCTTCGGGGCCCGGCCGCTGCGGCGAGTCATCCAGGAGCGCCTGGAGGACTCGCTGTCGGAGGCTCTCCTGCGCGGCGAGTTCGACCCCGGCGACACGATCAAGGTGGACGTCGTCACCGAGGCCAACGACGCCGGCGCGGAGGAGACCCGCCTCGACTACAGCCGCATCCCCGGTCAGCTCGCCGCCCCCGCCGGGGATGACGCCGGCCCAAGCGACGCTGCGGACGACGGCGGCGACGGCTCGGACGGCGGTGGCTCCAGTGATCGCGGCGACGGCCCCAGCGACGACGGCGGCGGCCTCGAGAAGGCCCCCGGCGACCCCGAGGGTTCCAGTCCCAGCGAAGAGGAAGAGCCCGTCACCGCCACTCACTAGCGGGCATCGCCCGGAACCCAAGTACGACGGGGGCGGCCACCGGCCGCCCCCGTCGTACTTCCGCCTGTGGCCTGCGCTACGTGTCCCGGTGCAGCAGCACGGACTGCGCGATTCCCAGCGCCGCGAACAGCACCAGCATCGAGGCGTTGCCCACGCTGATGAACGGCAGCGGGATCCCTGTCACCGGCAGCAGCCGGATGTTGACGGCCACCGCGATAAACGTCTGCACGGCGATCAGCGTCACGATCCCCGCGATCAGCAACTGTCCGAACGAGTCCGGCGCCTTCGTAATCGCCCGCAGGAGGCGCAGGATCAGGATCAGGAACAGGGCGAACAGGACCATCGCGCCGGCGAGCCCCAATTCCTCGGCCAGCACGCTGAAGATGAAGTCGGTGGTCTGCGTGCGCAGGAAGTCGAGTTGCGTCTGCGTGCCCTCGGTGAACCCCTTGCCGGTCAGCCCGCCCGACCCGACCGCCAACTCCGCCTGCAGCACGTTGAACCCGGAGCCCTGCGGATCCGATTCGGGGTCGAAGAACGACGCGATCCGATCCCGCTGGTAGTCCTGCACCCCCACCACCAGCACGGCGGGCACCAGCGCCATCAGGGCGGCGCCCAGCACGAGGAAGTGCTTCGCCGACGCCCCGGCGAAGGCGGCCATCACGGCCCACAGCACCAGGAACACCGACGAACTGCCCGCGTCCGGCTCGAGGAACACCAGCAGCGCCGGCGCCAGCGCCACGGCCAGGGAGAGCAGGAAGATACGCGGCTCGTGCAGACGGTCGCGATAGTCGGTCAGGAACTTCGCCAGCCCGATGATCGTCAGCAGCTTGGCGATTTCCGATGCCTGCACCAACGTGAAGCCCAGATCGAACCAGCGCCGCGATCCGAACTGCTCCACGCCCACCACCAGCACCGCCATCAGGAGCAGGATGCCGAACGCGTAGGCGAACCAGCCCAGCACATCCAGCAGCCGGTAGTTGACCCGCGCGGCGACGAACATCGCGATCGCCCCCGCAGCCGCCGACGCGATGTGGCGCACCACCGGCTCGCTGATCACCACGCCCGTGGCGTCGCGGGGCAGCGCGGCGCTGTAGATCATGAGCGCGCCGTAGGCCGTTAGCGCCAGCGCCGCCACCAGCAGGATCGGATCGAAGTAGCGCCACGAGGGCGCGCCCACGTTGTAGCCCGTGGCGCGCCCGCCGGAGCGATCGCGCGAGCGCCGCGGCGCCCCGATGCCGGTCCGCGTCGCCATCAGCGTCCCCTCGTCAGCATCCGCGTCACGGCAGTTGCCTCGCAATCTCGTTGAACGCCTCCACGGTGCGCACGGGCAACTGCCCCAGCGCCGGCATCACCGTGCCGAAGACGTCGTTGATCTCCCCCCAGGCGCGCATAATCGCGCCGCCCGCTTCGGCGGTCAGGAAGCCCGATCCCAGCTCGTGGAACACCACGATCGCGATCTCCGGCTCCTCGTATGGGGCGAAGCCCAGGAACCAGCCGTGTGTCGGGAACTGGTCTTTGAAGAGGCGCTCCTCGCCAAACTCCGCCGTCCCCGTCTTCCCGCCTACTTGCATCTCCGGGAACCAGGCGTTCCCGGCCGTCCCGCCCAGGACGGCCATCGCCATGCCGCGGCGCACCGTCTCCAGCGTCTGCGGCGTCACGTCGAGCTGCCGCACGATGCGGGGCGTGAACGGCTCCACCACGCGGCCGTCGGCGTCCACGATGTCGCCCACCACGCGGGGCTGCAGGACCTGGCCGCCATTCGCGATCGCCGCCGTCACCATCGCCATCTGCAGCGGCGTGACCGACACGAATCCCTGCCCGATGCCGAAGTTGTACGAGTCGCCCTGCCCCCACGGCTCGCCGAAGGTGCGCAGCTTCCACTCCGGGTCGCCGACCGCCCCCGCCGCCTCGCCCACGAGATCGATCCCGGTCGGCTCGTCCAGGCCGAAGGCCCGCGCCCAGTGGGCGAGCCGCTCGGCGCCCAGTCCCGTGAAATCCTGCGACCCACCGATGATCCCCGCTGCCTCCAGCCGGCGCTGCTCGGCGATGTCTTCCGAGGTCAGCAGTTCCTCCGCCACCGCGATCTGGAACGGCGACCCGCCCGACAGGTACCAGAAGTACACGTTCGACGACTCGGCCATGCCTCGGAGGAAGTCGAAGTAGCCGCTCGTCGTGTCACGGAACGTGTAGACGATGCGCGGATCGACCTCGTTCTGCACCTCGATGACGCCGGGGGAGAAGATCACTTCGTCCGGGTGGATGACCCCTTCACTGAGCGCCGCCGTGCCCGTGATGACCTTGAAGATCGACCCCGACGCGAACTGATCCGCGATCACGTGGTTGACCAGCGGGCGCCCTTCGTCCTCCAGCAGCGCCGTGAGCGTGTCCTCCTCCACCTCCCCGGTGAAGATGTTGGGGTCGTACGTGGGGACCGACACCATCGCCAGGATCTCGCCCGTGTGCACGTCCACCACCACGGCCGACGCGAACAACGACCCGCCCATCGACTCGATCAGGATGTCGTGCACTGCTGCCTGTAGTTCCAAGTCGATCGTGAGCTGGATGCCGTTGCCGGGCGTCGGATCTTCCAATCGCAGTGTGCGCAGTTCGCGCCCCGCGGCGTTCACCTCCGACTGGCGCTGCCCCGGCACGCCGCGCAGGGTCCGTTCGTAGTACGCCTCCACGCCGGTCTGCCCCAGGCGGTCCGAAATGCGGTAGCGGTCGGCCTCGAGGACCGCGAATTCGCCCTCCGTGATCGGGCCCACGTAGCCGAGGATGTGCCCCAGTAACTCCCCCGCCTCGTAGCGCCGGTTGGCGACCGCCTCGATCTCCACCCCCGGCAGATCGGACGCCTGCGCCGAAAGTTCGAAGGCCAGCGCCTGGTCGGCGTCGCCCTCCAGCAGCCGCGCGAAGAACGGGTCGATGCTGCGCTTGCCTTCCAAGATCTGCGCCTCGATCGAGTAAGCGGGCACGCCCAGCGCCTGCGCCAGCACCGACGCAATGCGGCGCTCCTCGCCGTCGGGGACATCCGCGGGAATCACCGAGATCGCGAACGCGGGGACGTTCTCCACGAGCGGCCGGCCGTTGCGGTCGTAGATCAGCCCGCGTTCTGCCGGCAGCGTCGTATTGCGGATGCGGTTAATCGTCGCCTGGGCCTCGAACTCGGCGTGGCGGAACACCTGCAGACGCACCAGTTGCACCGTCAGCACCGCGAACAGCGCCACGGCGAAGAGCCCGAGCAGCCAAACGCGGATGCGGAGGCTTTCGTCGTCCTCCGCGCCCGGCGCCATGAGCACCGGATGCCGGCGGTCGCTGAACAGGCCCATCAGGCAGTCCTCACGCGCGGCGTCGGCAAGCGAACCAACCAGTACACGATGGCTCCCAGGAAGAGGTTTGTCAGCACGCTCGGCACCGCGACGTCGGTCAGCGCGACCACCCAGTCGAGGCTCGCCCCGTCGATCTGGAGCGCCAACGCCACCGCGAAGAAGTGCAGCGCCGTTGCCACGATGATCACCGCCAGCGTCCACGCGTACTCGCTGGGCGGCCGGATCTGGTCACGCAGACCGGCGACTACGATGAGCGGTACGTAGGCCGCGACGGACTCCGCCATCCCCTGATGCGAGAGCAGACCCACCCAGATGCCGGCGAGGGGCACCAGCAGCAGCGCCTCCTCCCGATCGCGGACCACCGCCCAGCAGCACAGTGTGACCAGCAGCAGGTTCGGTGCCACCCCGAGCAACTCGAAGGCGGGGACCGCCGAGGTTTGCAGCAACGTGAGTCCCAGGGTTCCGGCGATCAGCGGCAACCACTTCATCACTCCACCGCCGCTTCCCCGGCCCCGGCCTCGGCCGCCTCTTCGGCGGTGAGTTCCACCGGCGGCGCCGGCTGGAACGTTACCTGGATGAGCACCAGCTCGACCTCGTCCAGCGGCGCGATCGGGTCCAGCCGCACGCGGCGGAACACGTCCTGCGCGGACCCCTCGGCCGACGTCACTCGGCCAATGGGGATGCCCTTCGGCATCAGTCCGCCCAGCCCCGACGTGACGAACACATGCCCAGGCTGCGCGTCGGCGGTGTGCGGCAGGAAATCGACGCGCAGGTTGCCGCTCGCGTCCCCGCGCACGACGCCCTCGATCCGCGTCAGTTGGTGCAGCGCCCGCACGCTGGTGTCGGGGTCGGTCACCAGCCGCACGAACGCGGACCCCGGCCGCACTTCCGCGATCACCCCAACCAAGCTGCCGCCAGCGGCCAGCACCGGCATCCCCACTTCGATGCCGTCGTTGCTGCCGCGGTTCAGCCCCAGTACGTCCTGCAAGCCCGTCAGGTCGCGCGTGACGACCTCCGCCAGCACGAAGATCTCGTCCTGCGCCTCCTGCACGGCCAGCAGCGCCTCCCGGCCGCGGAATTGGATTTGCGCCTCATGCGCGCGCGCCAACTCCGCCTCGAGCTGCTCGATGCGGTTGCGAAGCGCCCGGTTCTCGTCGTCCACACGGTCGAAGTCGTCGACGTTCTGGACCAGGTTCGCGACCGGCTCCGCGGCCTGCCGCAGGCCCCGCTGCACCGGGCCGAACACCGACGAGGCGGCTTCCTCAATGGGCTGCGCGACACCGACGGCGGCCAGCGTCGCCAGGAGCGCGACGAGCAGCACCATCCCCAGCAGCCATTGGGCCAGCCGGGAGCGGAGCAGCTCCACGACCGCCCCCTATCGCCGCCCGCGCACGGTCGTCATGGAGGCATGCACCCGTTCGAGCATCTCGGCCTCTTCCAGGACTTCCGCGCAGCCCCGCACGACGCAGGTCAGCGGATCCTCCGCGACGTAGACCGGGAACTTCGTGTCCTGCGAGATGCGGCGGTCGATCCCGGCCACCAGCGCGCCCCCGCCGGCGATCGCGATGCCCTGGTTCATCAGGTCGGCCACCAACTCCGGCGGTGTGATCTCGATCGTCTGCCGCACGGCGTCGGAGATGGCGCTGACGGACCCGCTCATCGCGTCGCGCAGTTCCACGCTGCTGATCTCGACCCGCTTCGGCAGCCCCGTCGAGAGGTCGCGACCGCGCAGAACGACGGGGTGCTCTCGCTGCAGTGGGAACGCGGACCCCGCGTCGATCTTGATCTCCTCCGAGGATCGCTCCCCGATCAGCATGTTGTGGACCTGCCGCGCGTAATTGACGATGTCCAGGTCCACCTCGTCGCCGGCCACCCGGATCGACGAACTCACCACGATCCCCCCCAGCGCGCAGACCGCCACCTCGGTGGTGCCGCCGCCGATGTCAACGATCATTGAGCCGCTGGCCTCCATGATTGGGAGGCCCGCACCGATCGCCGCGGCCAGCGGCTCCTCGACCAGGAACGCCTCGCGGGCGCCTGCGTTGAGCGTGGCGTCGTAGATCGCACGCTTCTCCACCTCGGTCGCGCCCGAGGGCATCCCCACGACCACGCGGGGTCGTGGCAAGCCCCAGCCGAAGCGGTCGTGCACGGCGCGAATGAAGTACTGCAGCATCTTCTCCGTGACGTCGAAGTCGGAGATGACGCCGTCCTTGAGCGGCCGCACCGCGACGATGTTGGCCGGTGTGCGCCCCACCATGCGCTTGGCCTCGGCCCCGATCGCGAGCACCGTCTTCGTGTTGCGGTTGATCGCGACGACCGACGGCTCGTCGATGACGATGCCCCGCCCGCGCACGGTGACGAGCGTGTTGGCGGTGCCCAGATCGATGCCGATGTCCTGCGAGAGACGGCCGAGCATCCAGGTGAGTGGGTTGAGCCCCATGTGAACCTTCTGTGGACATGTGGGTGCCGTGCGGCCGACCGTGCGAGGGCTCGCGCCACTATATAAGGCGCCCACTTGGGGCGGAAATCGGGCACGGCCTGCCGGTCGCGGCCCACGATCGGCCTAACGCCGGCCGTGCGGCGGAGGTTCCCCTTGCGCCGCTCTCACAGGGCGCCCTCCTGGCCGCCCCGCGGCCAGAATGCCCCACTAGCGACCGCGGAAGACCGGCTCCCGCTTCTCGATAAACGACTTCCCGCCCTCGGCGAAGTCCTCGGTCTCAAATGTGATGCGCTGCAGGTGCTCTTCCAATTCCACGTGCTGCCGCAGGGACAGCGTCGCGCCCTCGCGCACCATGCGCTTCATGATCTCCACCGCCACCGACGGGCCATGCGCGATCTCGCCCGCCAACTCCAGCGCCCGGTCGCGCACCTCCTCGGTCGGTACGACCTCGCTCACCAGGCCCATCGCCAGCGCCTCCGGCGCCGGCACCATCGCCCCGGTGAACAGCATCCGCATTGCCTGCTCGGCGCCCACCACCCGCGGCAGGAACCACGATGACCCCGTGTCGGCGTTGAGCCCCCGCTTCACGAAGATCGCGCTGAAGCGGGCCGCCTCCGCCGCGATGCGGATGTCGCATGCCAGCGCCAAGCTGAGGCCCGCGCCCACGCAGACGCCGTTCACGGCCGCGATCGTCGGCTTCTGCAGGTGGTACAACTGCTCCGTGCCCAGGTGCCGGCTGCGCAGCGTTCCGTTCCGTCCCTCGATCGGGCGCGGGTGCGAGGGGGCGCCCGGCGCTGCCGTCAGGTCCGTCCCCGCCGAGAACCCGCGCCCGGCCCCGGTGATCACCAGCGCCCGCGTGGCGTCGTCCCGGTCCGCCTCCGCGAAGGCGGTCTCCAACTCCGCCCACGTGCTCCACGACATGGCGTTCAGCTTCGCGGGCCGGTTCAGGGTGATCAGGCCTACGGCGTCCTGGACCTCGTAGGTGATGTCGGCGTAGCTCATCGTCTCGGCCTTCCCTTCTGCAGTGCTGCCCCCGTCGCTGGTCAGGCTACCCGCCGCCCGGGTCGGGATCGATCTCCGCAGCAGCCGTGGGTTCCGTGTTGTGCTCCCGCAGCAGCGCCTGGAACTGCTCCTCGTCCCAAATCGCGGTTCCCAGTTTCTCCGCTTTGGCCCGCTTGCCTCCGCCCCCCTCGCCGGCGATCAGCGCCCGTGTCTTCTTCGTCACGCCACTCCCCACCGATGCTCCCAGCCGCTTGAGCGCCGCCGTCGCCTCGTCCCGCGTCATCGACGCCAGCCGGCCCGTGATCACGAACTGCTGCTCGACCAGCGGCCCCTCCCGCGCGCCGCCGCCCTCCTCGGCCAGGCGCACGCCGGCGGCGGCCAGCTTCGCCACGATCTCGGCGTTCCGCTCCGTCGCCATCCAGCGCGCGACGCTCTCCGCGATGGTGGGGCCGACGCCGTCGACCGCCGCGATCTCCTCCTCCGACGCCTCCTGCAACGCCGGCAGGCTGCCGAAGTGCTGCGCCAGCAGCGCCGCCCCCTCGGCGCCCACGTGACGAATGCCCAGTCCGAAGAGCAGCGCGCTCAGCGGCCGCGACCGGCTCCGCTCGATCGCGGCCAGCAGGTTGTCCACGCTCTTCTCGGCCATCTTCGGCAGCGTCAGCAGCGCTTCGCGGCGCTCCGCCAGGGCGTAGATGTCCCCGGCGTCCTCGATCAGCCCCGCATCGAAGAGCTCGTTCACGCGACGCTCGGCCAGCCCGTCGACGTCCATCGCGCCGCGGCTGACGAAGTGCTCCACGGATCGCCGCACGACCGCCGGGCAGACGGGATTCGAGCAGTACGCCATGACCTCTGTCTCCGGCCGCAGCACCGGATCACCGGAGACCGGGCAACGGTCCGGCATCTCGAACCGTGGCGCCCCCTCCTTGCGGCGGCTCAGCACCGGCCCCACCACCTGCGGGATGACCTCCCCCGCGCGGCGCACGATGACCGTGTCGCCCTCGCGCAGGTCCTTGCGGTGCACGTCCTCCTCGTTGTGCAGCGTCGCCATGCCCACGGTCACACCACCGACGACAACCGGCTCCAGGATCGCGAACGGGTTCAGGCTGCCGGTGCGGCCGACGTTGACCTCGATGCGCAGCAGCGTCGTGGTGGCCTCCGCCGAGGGGAACTTGTACGCCGTCGCCCAGCGTGGCTCCCGTCCCACGGCGCCGAGCTGCCGCTGGACCGCGAAGTCGTCGATCTTCACGACCACGCCGTCCATGTCCATCGGCAGCGCGTCGCGGCGCGGCAGCCAGGCGGCGCAGGCCGCGACCGTGGCGTCGAGCCCGGGCTGCCGCGCCGTCTCCGGCGTCGTGGGGAAGCCCAGCGATCGCAGCCATTCCAGCGTCTCCCAGTGCGTCCCCGGGGTCGCGCCCTCGGCCCAGCCCAACTGGTACACGGCGATGCGCAGCGGCCGGCCCGCCGTGACCTTCGGATCCTTCTGCCGCACGGCCCCGGCGGCGGCGTTGCGCGGATTGGCGAAGGTGCGCTGTGGCTTCTTGCCCGCCGCGACCAGCGCCGGGTTCTCCTCTTCGATCGCGGCGTTCATCGCCTCGAAGCCGGCCTTCGGCATGTAGACCTCGCCGCGCACCTCGAAACGGCTCGGCAGCCCGCCGCCGCCCGCCGGCGCGGCCAGGCGCTGCGGCACGTCCTGGATCTGCCGGACGTTCTCGATCACGTTCTCGCCCCGGCGGCCGTCGCCGCGGGTCGCCGCCTGCGCTAGGCGTCCGTCCTCGTAGACCAGCGCCATCGCCAAGCCGTCGATCTTGGGCTCCGTGACCAGCGCGAAGTCGTCGCGCTCGGCCAGTTCCGACGCCCGCCGATGCCAGTCGCGCAGCCCTGCCTCGTCGAACACGTTCCCCAGGCTCAGCAGCCGCTCCCGGTGCTCGATCACCGCGAACGCCTCCAGCGGACGCGCCCCCACCTGCTGCGTCGGGGAGTCCGCCGTGACGAACGCCGGATGCTGCTCCTCCAGGGCGCGGAGTTCCTGGAACAGCGCGTCCCAGGCCGCGTCGCTGATCTCGGGATCGTCCAGGACGTAGTAGCGGTAGCTGTGGTACCGGATCTGATCGCGCAACTCTTCGACCCGGTTGCGCGCGTCGAAGTGCTGCGCTTCGCCCGTCGCCGATTCGCTCTCCATGGCCCCAGTATATTTGCGCACCCGGCATTTGCTGTTCCGAAGGCAGGCCGCGCGAGGGAGCGCTGGTAGCCTGGGCGCAAATGCACGACCCAGGCAGACCCGCTGACGACCCGATCGTCATCCTCGACTACGGAGCCGGGAACCTCCGCTCCGTGGTGCGCGCCGTGGAGCGCGTCGGCCATGCGCCCGAAGTCGCCGACGTCCCGGCCGCGCTCGAATCGGCCGCGGCGCTCATCCTGCCCGGCGTCGGCGCCGCCGCCGACACGATGGCCAACCTGCGCGCCCGTGGGCTCATTGACCCCGTCAAGGCGTACATCGCGCAGAGGCGGCCCTTCCTGGGCGTGTGCATGGGCCTGCAAGCCCTGATGACCGTTTCCGAGGAGGGCGGCGAGCACGCCTGCCTCGACGTCGTCCCCGGCCGCGTCGTGCGCCTGTCCGAGGGCCCCACCATCCCGCACATGGGCTGGAATGCGGTGCGGCTCCGCCGTCCCAGCCCTCTATTCGCGGGCATCCCGGACGGCAGCCACTTCTACTTCGTCCACTCCTACCACTGCGTCCCTGACGATCCGGGCAGCGTCCTCGCGACGACCGACTATGCAGAGCCCGTCGTCGCGATCGTGCAGCGGGACAACGTCGTCGCCACGCAGTTCCACCCCGAGAAGAGCGGCGCGAACGGGCTGCGCTTCTACCGCAACTTCCTCCGCGGCGCGCTCTGCGTGGACGGCGAAGGGGGCTGACGCCGTGGAGATCATCCCCGCCATCGACATCCGCGGCGGCCGCTGCGTGCGGCTGTTCCAGGGACGCTACGACCGCGAGACTGTCTTCGGCAGCGACCCCGTCGATGCGGCCCGGCGCTGGATCGACGCCGGCGCCACGCGCCTCCACGTCGTCGATCTCGACGGGGCGCGCAGCGGCGATCCGGTCAACCTCTCCCACGTGGCGCGCATCGCCCGGCTGGGGCCCCCGGTGCAGTGCGGCGGTGGGGTGCGCGACGCCGCCCGGGCGGGCCAACTGCTCGACGCTGGGGTCGACCGTGTCATCCTGGGCACGGCCGCCGTCCACGACGCCGCCCTCGTCGAATCGCTCTGCCGCGACCATCCCGGCGCGATCGTCGTGTCGCTCGACGCCCGCGACGGCTACGTCGCTACGGACGGCTGGACGCGCACCAGCGGCGTGCGCGCCGCCGACCTGGCCGCGTCCCTCGAGGAGTTGGGTGTTCCGCGCTTCGTCTACACCGACATTAGCCGCGACGGCGCAATGACGGAGCCCAACACCGCAGCGCTGCGGAGCCTCGTTGAAGCCGTCGGCGTGCCCGTCATCGCCTCCGGTGGTGTCGCGGCGCACGAGCACGTCGCCCGCCTGGCGGCCACCGGCGCCGAGGCGGCGATCATCGGCCGGGCCCTGTACGACGGCGCACTCACGCTCGCCGATGCGATGGCCGCCGCAGCCTCCGCGACCGCGGCCCCCGGCGCGGGCAAGGTCGGTGGCGCATGACGCTCACGAAGCGCGTGATCGCCTGCTTCGACGTCGACCGCGGCCGCGTGGTCAAGGGGATCTCCTTCGTCGAGTTGCGCGACGCCGGCGACCCCGTGGAACTCGCCGCGATCTACGACCGGGAGGGCGTGGACGAGCTCGTCTTCCTCGACATCACCGCCTCCCACGAAGAGCGCGAGACGGTGGTCGACATGGTGCGCCGTACCGCCGACCAGGTATTCATCCCCTTCACCGTGGGCGGCGGCATCCGCACGACGTCCGACATGCGCCTGATGCTCGAATCGGGCGCCGACAAGGTGTCGATCAACTCCGCCGCCCTCGCCGACCCGGCGCTAATCAGCGAGGGCGCCCAGCGCTTCGGCAGTCAGTGCATCGTCGTGGCCATCGACGCCAAGGGATTGTCGCGCGACCGCGGGGGCGGCTACGAGGTCTACAGCCACGGCGGCCGCCGTCCCACCGGGCGCGACGCCGTCGCCTGGGCACGGGAGGCCGTTGAGCGGGGCGCCGGCGAGATCCTTCTCACGTCGATGGACACTGACGGACACCAGGACGGTTTCGACGTGCCCATGCTGCGCGCGATCACCGCCGCCGTGCCCGTGCCGGTGATCGCCTCCGGCGGCGCCGGCAACGCGGGGCACATGATCGACGCCGTCCGCGGCGGCGGCGCCGACGCCGTGCTCGCCGCGAGCATCTTCCACTTCGGTACCTGCCGGATCATGGACGTCAAGCGGGAGATGGCCGCTGCCGGCCTGCCCATGCGGCTGGAGCACCCCCACTTCGACGACGCAGCGACAGACCGACCGACGGAAATGGTGACCCCCGATGCCTGACGTTCCCCCGCTCAAGTACGACGACAGTGGCCTGATCCCGGCCATCGTCCAGGACGACGCCGACGGCGCGGTGCTGATGCTCGCCTACATGAACGAGGAAGCCGTGCGCCGCACGCTCGAGAAGGGGTTGGTCACCTTCTGGAGCCGCAGCCGGTCGGAGTACTGGACCAAGGGCGAGACGAGCGGCAACGTCCTGCGCCTGAAGTCCATCCGCAAGGACTGCGACCTCGATGCGCTCCTGGTCCGCGCCGAGCCGGCCGGTCCCAGTTGTCACACCGGCGAGCGCAGTTGTTTCTACCGCGATCTGCACGACGACTGACACGCGCGGGCCTCTCGCGCCCTATCCTGGCGCCGGCCGCAACCCGCCCGGCCGCATCCCGTAAGGAGCCCCACCATGAAATTCGGCGCACAGGTCAGCGCCTACCGCACGTCCTGGGACGACATCCGCTCCGTCGTCGAGGTCATGGACGCCGGACGCTGGAGCAGCGTCTGGTTCGCCGATCACTTCGTGCCGCCCAACCGGCCGCGCAGCGATGAGCCCAAGCCCGCCTTCGAGGCCTTCGCGCTCGCCGGCGCGGTGGCCTCGATCACCGAGACGCTGCGCATCGGCCATCTCGTGCTCGGCAACACCTACCGCAACCCGGGGCTCGTGGCGAAGATCTCGGGCAGCATCGACCACATCTCCCACGGCCGCTTTGTGCTGGGCATCGGCGCAGCCTGGTTCCAGCGCGAGCACGAGGCCTACGGCTGGGACTTCCCGTCGATGAAGGAGCGCCAGGACCGCTTCGAGGAGGCGATGCAGTTGCTGCGGGCCCTGTTCCACGCCGAAGAGCCCGTCGACTTCCAGGGCCGCTACTACCAGTTGGACGAAGCGACGCTCTCCCCCGGCTCCTACGACGCCCCGATCCCGCTGCTTGTCGGTGGGACTGGCGAGAAGCGCACCCTGCGCACCCTCGCCCGGTACGGTGACATCCTCAACCTCGACGGCTGGGCCGGCCAGGGCGTCTCTGGCGACCTGCTCAGGCACAAAATGAGCGTCGTGGAGAAACACTGCGCCGACGCCGGCCGCGACCCGGCCGAGATCACGCCGACCGTGCTCGTGCCCGTCCGCCTGACAGAAGACCCGGCCAGCGCGGAGCGCTTCATCGACGCCATCGGACCCAACACCGTCGCCGGCCCGGCGGACTACGTGGTCGAGCGCGTCGGCGATCTGATCGACGCGGGCGCCGAGGAGATCATGTTCGGGCTGCTCTACAACACCCCGGACGACTTCCAGCAGCTCGACGAAGAGGTACTCGCAGCCTTCGACTAACGCCGTGTCGCGGCACTAATCGGCGGGCGCCGCCGCCGCCGCGGGTTCCGCGACGGCGGGTGCGTCGGCGAGTTCCGCCGCCAGCGCCGTCTCCATCGCCGCGATGGCGACCTCGATCTGGTCGTCCTGCGGGGCGCGCGTCGTCAACGCCTGGAGCCACAGATTGGGCGCGAACAGCCAGTTGACGAGGCGAATGTGGCGGTGGCTTCCGCCGAAGCGAATCGCTTCGAAGGCGATCGCCGCGATCACCGGGATGAAGACGATGCGGCTCGTGATGTGCCACCACAGCGGCGGCGTGCCCAGCGCCGTGAAGACCAGGATCGCCACGACCGCCACGACCAGCAGGAACGAGGTGCCGCAGCGCGGGTGCGCCCGGCTGTAGCGGCGCACGTTCGACACGGTGAGCGCCTGCTCCGATTCCCAGGCCGCGATCGTCATGTGCTCGGCGCCGTGGTACTCGAAGACCCGCTTGATCTCGCCCATCCGGCCGATCAGGGCCAGGTATCCCAGTAGCAGGACCAGCCGCAGCACGCCCTCCAGCACGATCGCCACGATGTCGGGATCGATGTGGTTCACCAGCCAGCGCGTCCCGACGATCGGTGCGAGGAAAAAGATCCCGATCGCGATGCCGAAGGCCACCAGCAGCGTGAGCGCTCCCAGCACGCCCATGCCCTTGTCCTCGTCGGCGGGCTCCTCGGCGAGGGCCACGTTCTGCGAGAACAGCAGCGCCCACGTCCCCAGGTGCAGCGTCTCCCAGAGGATGATCACGCCGCGGAGCAGCGGCGTCTTCCGCGCCCGGCCGGTGTACGACTGCCGCAGCGACCGCGTGCGGCTGGACATCGTCCCGTCCGGCCGCCGACAGACCACGGTCGCGTGCCGCGGGCCGCGGATCATCACGCCCTCGATGACGGCTTGGCCGCCGTAGCCCTGCCGTACCGGGCGCTGCTGTTCGCGCAGACTCATACCGCGAGGATACGGGCTCGCCGTTGATGGGGGACGACCGGCGGGCACCGATCGCGATCGGCCGGCTTGGCCGTCGCTACTCGCCCGGCAGACCGAAGCGGCGCCGGTAGCGCTCCACGCGGCCCGCCGTGTCGACGATGCGCTGCTCGCCCGTGAAGAACGGATGGCACTGGCTGCACACCTCGATCCGCATATCGGCCTTGGTCCCGCGGGTCTCCCAGGAGACGCCGCAGCCGCAGCGAATCGTCGCCGGCCCGTACTCCGGGTGGATGTCGGTCTTCATGACAACTCCCGCACTCCAACCGCCATCGGCTCGACGCTGACTTGCTTGCGCCGTCCCTTGGCGAACGGGGCGAACTTGACCTTTCCGTCGGTGAGCGCGAATAGCGTGTGGTCGCGGCCGATGCCCACGTTGCTGCCGGCGTGGATTCGCGTCCCCCGCTGCCGCACGATGATCCCACCGGTGCGGACCAGCTGCCCGTCGTAGAGCTTGACGCCGAGCCGCTTGGCGTTGCTGTCGCGGCCGTTGCGGGAAGAGCCCACGCCCTTCTTGTGCGCCATTACTCGTCCTCCTCACCCGTCGCGGCCGGGGGCCTCTTGGAAGCGCTCTTCCTGGCCGATGTCTTCTTCGCGGCCGTCTTCTTCGCGGTCGCCTTCTTGGCGGCGGCCTTCGTGGCCGATGTCTTCTTCGCGGTCGCCTTCTTGGCGGCGGCCTTCGTGGCCGATGCCTTCTTGGCTGCCGTCTTCTTGGCCGCGGTTTTCTTTGCCGCGGTTTTCTTTGCCGTGGTCTTCTTGGCGGCGGTCTTCTTGGCGGCGGTCTTCTTGGCCGCCGTCTTCCGGCTCCGGGCCGGGCGGTCAGCGGCGGACTCCGGCTCCACGGCCGGCGCGGCCTCCTCAGCCGGCGCGGGCGCTTCCGGTTCGGCGGCCTCCACGGCTTGCACGGCTTCCACGGCTTCCTCCGCCGGCGCCGGGGCCTCCGTCGCGACCGGCTCGTTGTCCGCGGGGGCCTCTGCGGCGACCTCCGCCGCCTCCTCGACCGGCGCCCCGGGCCGCCGCACCTCGTACGACGCCGACCTGCCGTCGGGGGCGCGGATCTCGGTGATCGCCAGCACCGTTTGCTGCTGGCGGTGTCCGCGCACCCGCCGGTAGCGGGTCTTGTTCTTGTACTTGAAGACCGTCACCTTGCGGCTCCGGCCCTGCTCGACGATCTCCCCGACGACGTGGGCGTCCTCGACGGTGGGCGTGCCGACGGCTGTCTCGCCGTCGCCGCCGATCATCAGGACCTCGGGGAACTCCACGCGATCGCCGGCGGCGCCGGACAGCTTCTCCACCCGGAGCCGCTGGCCCGCCTCCACGCGATACTGCTTCCCGCCGGTACGGATGACGGCGTACATCGTCCCACGTATCCTCGTCTGCTGAAGGGGTACCGAAACAGACTACGAGCCCCCTGCTGCGCGGGCAAGCGACCGCGCGACCGACGTCCCGTGCGCGCTATTCTCCCGGCGTCGAGGCCGCGTTGCCGCCCCAGACAAGCCCCGGCTTGGGCGGCATCACGGGACCGGCCGGCTCCTCCGCGTCGCCCCCGGGTGACGCGCCCGCGGCCGGCGGAGGCGGCGCCGGCGTCACGACTGACGGCCCGGGAACCGGCTCCCCCGGTCGGTGGTCCAGGATGGCCTTGAGATCGTCGCCCTCCAGCGTCTCCTGCTCCATCAGCCGCGACGCGAGCAGGTCCAGCGTTTCGCGGTTCTCGGCCAGGATCGCGCGCGCGCGGTCGCGCGCCCGATCGATCAGTTCCCGCACCTCGTCGTCGATCTCCTCCGCGATGCGTTCCGAATAGTCGCGCTGCTCGCTCAGGTCGCGGCCCAGGAAGACGAGCGACTCCTTCTTGCCGAAGGTCCGCGGCCCCAGCTTCTCGCTCATCCCCCACTGCGTAACCATGTTGCGCGCGATCTGCGTCGCCTTCGAGAGGTCGTCGTGGGCGCCGGTGGTCATCTCGCCGAAGACCAGCGCCTCGGCCGTGTGGCCGCCGAGCGCGGAGGCCAGGAATCCCTCGTAGTACGCCTTGCCGGCCAGCCGGTGCTCGTCCTCCGGCAGGTAGCGGGTGTAGCCGCCCGCCATGCCGCGCGGCACGATCGTCACCTTGTGCACCGGGTCGTGCCCCTCGATCCGCGTCGCGACGAGAGCGTGGCCGCCCTCGTGGTAGGCGACGACCTCCTTCTCCCGGCCCGTCAGGACGCGGCTCCTGCGCTCCGGTCCCGCCATCACCCGGTCGACGGCTTCTTCCAGCTCCGCGTTGGTAATGTTCTTCTTCTGCCGGCGCGCTGCCAGGATGGCCGCCTCGTTGAGCAGATTCGCGAGGTCCGCGCCGGAGAAGCCGGGCGTCTCCTTCGCGACCGTGTCCAGTGCGACGCCCGGGGCCAGCGGCTTGTCGGCCGCGTGGACGCCCAGGATCGCCTCGCGGCCCTTCACGTCGGGCGCGTCGAGCACCACCTGCCGGTCGAAGCGGCCGGGGCGCAGCAGGGCCGGGTCGAGGATGTCGGGCCGGTTGGTCGCCGCGATCACGATCACGTTTGTGTTCGTGTCGAAGCCGTCCATCTCCACCAGGATCTGGTTGAGCGTCTGTTCGCGCTCGTCGTGACTGCCGCCCAGTCCGGCGCCGCGCTGACGGCCGACCGCGTCGACCTCATCGATGAACACGATGCAGGGCGCGTTCTTCTTCGCCTGCTCGAAGAGGTCGCGCACGCGGCTCGCGCCCACGCCGACGAACATCTCAACGAACTCGGAACCACTGATGCTGAAGAACGGAACGCCCGCCTCGCCGGCCACGGCCCGCGAGATCAATGTCTTGCCCGTCCCAGGCGGGCCCACCAGCAGCACGCCGGTGGGAATCTTCGCGCCCAGGGCGGCAAAACGCTCCGGGAACTTGAGGAACTCCACGACCTCCTGCAGTTCCTCCTTCGCCTCGACGGCGCCGGCCACGTCGTTGAACGTCACGCTGGGCCGATTCGCCGTCACCACGCGGGCCTTGCTCTTGCCGAACGACATCGCCTGGCTGTTCGAGCCCTGCGCCTGCCGCATGATGAAGATCACGACGCCGACGATGATGATCAGCGGCAGCAGGCCCAGGAAGATGTTGAGGATGCCGCTGAAGCCGCCGCCCCCGCTGACGCTCGTGTTGGGGAAGCCCGCGTCGCTGACGTCGACGCCTTCCCGGTCCAAGAACTCGAAGAAATCGGTCGCTTCGGGCAGGCGCGAGTGGAAGTTCTCGCCGTTCTGCATCCACAGCGTGACCTCGGTGCCGTCGACCTCGATGCGGTCGATGCCGTCGCCCTGATTCTCCTGGATGCGGCCGATCAGGCTCTCGGGCCCGCCCACGATCGGCACTTCTGTGGACCCGCCCCCGCGGGGGATGACGGTGAACAGCACGATCACCAGGATCACCAGGACCAGCAGGTAGACGAAGGAGTTCCGCGCCCAGCGAGACCCGCCCACGGCGCCCTCTTTCCCGGCCTTGCCCCGCCCGGCGGCGGTGCAGACTCCATCTGCAATATAGCAGGGGGCGCCGCCGGATCCGCGTACCGCTGGACCCCCGCAACACGCCCTTGACACTCGGGGTCACGCGCAGCCCGGGCGGAGAGACGGCCCGAGGCCCGCTCTGTCGCGGGCCCCAGCCGGGCACTACGATGCGCCTACCCATGGCCGTCGCGGGGGTGGCCCGACGCTGCCTGTGGCCACACCGGCCGAAAGCACTCCAGGCGAGAGAGCCGGACCCATGCCAACCGCCCCGTTCCAGCCGGCCCTGCCCCGCCACTCCCCGCCGCCCGCCCCGCAGCAAGGACATCGCCCGCCCGGCCGCTCCGCGTGGCCGACGCGCCGTCGGGAACTCCAACTGTGGGACGCCGGGCACGCGCTCGTCGCCGGAGTGGACGAGGTGGGCCGCGGACCGATCGCCGGGCCCGTGGTCGCGGGAGCCGTCTGCCTGGAGCCGCGCTCCCGCCCCGACTGGCTGGGCCGGGTCCGCGACAGCAAGAAACTCTCGGCGCGCGCCCGGCGCGACCTTGCCGCGGCGATCAAGCACACCGTGCCGGGCTGGGGGGTCGGCTGGACCGCCGCCGAGGAGATCGACAGCGTCGGCATCCTGCAGGGCACGCGACTGGCGATGCGCCGCGCCCTCGCCGACCTCGCGGGCCGCAGCGGCGGCGCCGTCGACTACGTCCTCGTGGATGGTCGCGATGCCCACCACTTCGAATCCCGGTTCGAGACGATCGTCGGCGGCGACGCCTCCAGCACCAGCATCGCCGCGGCGTCCATCGTTGCGAAGGTGGCCCGCGACGCCTGGATGGAAACGCGGGCCGCCGCCTATCCGGCCTACGGCTTCGCCGCCAACAAGGGCTACGCGACCTCCGGTCACCTGGCGGCGCTGCGGCGCCGGGGTCCCTGCGTGGAGCATCGCTACAGCTTTGCGCCGGTCCGAGCCAGCGGGCGCGCGGCGCTCCGGCCCGCGCGGCTCGGCTTCTGATGTCCGCCGTCACGGTCCGCCGCACGACGGGGCGGCCGCCGCGGCCGGAGCCCCGACGATGACGGGCGACCGGCGCCAGCTCGGCCGGGCAGGCGAGGAGGTCGCGGCCCGGTACTTGCGCCGCCGGGGCTACACGCTGCTCGATCGCAACCGCCGCAGCGAGGGCGGCGAGATCGACATCGTCGCGCGCGACCGCGACGGCGCGATCGTCTTCGTGGAGGTTCGCACCCGGCGCGGGCGCGGCGGGGCGCTGGCCGCTCTGGAGTCGGTCGATCTGGCCAAGCAGGAGCGCCTCCGGATGGGCGCGGCGGCTTACCTCGCCGATCTGACCGCTGCGGGCGGCGACGAGCCCAGCGCCCGCATCGACGTCGTCGCGGTGGCGCCCGGGCGGGGTGGTCGGCTCGTCGTGGCGCGGCACGTCCGCAACGCGGTCGAGGCCTGAGCGCCGCGGCCGCGGTCGCGGTGATACGATCCCGCCCCAAGGGGCGTTCGTGCCGATCTACGAGTACCAGTGCGCCGACTGCGACAAGCGCACCGAGGCCTTCCACCGCTCGCTGACCGGCGCCCGGCGGCCCGATTGCGAGCACTGCGGCAGCGCTCGCACCGAACGCGCCCTCTCGCGCTTCGCCACGCCGAAGACGGAGGCGCAGGTGATGGAGCAGTACGGCGCGCCCGACCCCGCTGCCGGCCCCGACGCGTACAAGGACCCGCGGCAGATCGGCCGCTGGGCCGAACAACGCTTCGACGAGTTGGGCGTCGAGATGCCCGCGGAGGCCAAGCAGATGATCGACGCCGCCCGCGAGGGCGAGTTGCCCGACCCGGTCAAGGACCTCTAGTGCCTGAGCGCCCGACGGACGATACGCCGAGCGTCGGACCGCCGCTGGAGCGCATCCTGTCCACGATCCGCGACAGCTTCGACGCGCGCCACGCCGCCCGCGAGGAGGCGCTCGCCGCGACCCGCCAGATCATCCAGCACAGCGCGGGCTGCATCCGCGCCGTGCACCGGCGTCAGTTCGACGAGGCCGACCGGCTGCTCACGGAGGCTCAGGCGGGCGCGCGCCGGGCTCAATCGGCCCTGGCCGAGCACGGCGAGATCTACCACGCGGGCTTCCTCCACGACGCTCTCAAGGAACTCGCCGAGGCCTCCCTGACCCTCGCCGTGATCGCCGGGCGGTCGCTGCCGACGCCCGAGGATCTCGGCGTCGAGTATCCGGCCTACCTGAACGGGCTGGCGGAGACCGTGGGCGAGCTGCGGCGCTTCGCGCTCGACTCCCTGCGCCACGGCGAGCGGGAGCGCGCCGAGTTGCTGCTGCGCGCCATGGACGATATCTACGGCTTGCTCGTCACCTTCGACTACCCGGACGCGATCACGCGCGGGCTGCGCCGCCACACCGACATGGTCCGCGGCGTCACGGAACGTACGCGCGGCGACCTCACGCTCGTCGCCGTGCAGCAGGAGCTTGAAACGCAGATTCAGGCGCTCCAGGACAGACTCTCCGCCGCCGACCCCGGCGCCGAGCATCCCGGCTCACTGTCCCCGCCCGGTTGATCGCCCGATCGGCCCGCGATACATTGCGGCCCGTCTCGCGGCGCGTGGCGGGCAGCGCGTCGCGGTCCCCCGCACTGCCCCCACGGAGGCCCCATGGTAGTCCTGATCTTGGCGATTCTCATCGCGCTGGCCGCGCTCGCCTTCGCCGCGCTGCGCGCGCGCGACGTGATGGCGGAGGCCGAAGGCACCGAGGCGATGCGCAGGATCGCCGTCGCGATTCAGGAGGGCGCCGCGGCCTTCCTCAAGCGCGAGTACACGTTCATCGCCGCCTTTGTGGCCGTGGTCTTCGTGATCCTGCTGATCTTCATCGACTACGACGTGCTCGGGAAGTTCTCCGCCGACCCCAGCCTCCCCGAGACCGCGATCAGTTACCTGATCGGCGCGATCCTCTCTGCCGGGGCGGGCTACGCCGGCATGACCATCGCCGTGCGCGCCAACGTGCGCACCGCGGCCAGCGCGCAGCGCGGGCTCAACCCCGCCCTGCGCACGGCTTTCAACTCCGGCACCGTGATGGGCATGACCGTCGTCGGGCTGGGGCTGATCGGCGTCGTGCTGATGTACCTCATCTGGCAGGACGTGCGCCCGCTGACCGGCTTCGCCTTCGGCGCCTCCTCCATCGCCCTCTTCGCCCGCGTCGGCGGCGGCATCTACACCAAGGCCGCCGACGTGGGCGCCGACCTCGTCGGCAAGGTCGAGGCCGGCATCCCGGAGGACGACCCCCGCAACCCGGCCACCATCGCCGACAACGTGGGCGACAACGTCGGCGACGTGGCTGGCATGGGCGCCGACCTCTTCGAGTCCTACGTGGGCTCCATCGTCGCGACGATCGCGCTGGCGACGCTCGCCGTCGGCGGCACCGCCATCGGCGCAGCCGGGGTCTTCGACTCCGGCGCCCTGACCGACTTCGACGCCAATCCCTTCGTGCTGCCGATCCTGGTCGCGACGATCGGCATCATTGCCGCCGTGCTGGGCACGTTCCTGGTGCGCACCGGGGAGCAGGCGGAGCAGGGTCGGCTGCTCTGGGCGCTGCGCGCCGGCGTCTTCGGCGCGAGTGGGCTCGTGCTGCTGGGTTCGGGCGTCGCCATCGCCGTCATGGGCCTCGACGACAACCTCTTCTGGGCGATCCTGGTCGGCCTTCTGGCCGGGCAGATCATCGGCACCGTCACGGAGGGCTTCACCTCCTCCGAGGGGTTCGCCCTGGGGCCGATCAAGTACAGCCCGACGGTCCGGCTCTCCGAGCAGGCCGAGTCCGGCGCCGGCCCGGTGATCATCGGCGGCGTCAGCCTCGGCATGCTCTCAACGGCCGTGCCGATGGTCACCATCGCTCTGGCGATCTTCCTGGCCCAGGAGTTCGCCGGCTTCTACGGCATCGCGCTGGCGGCGGTCGGCATGCTCGCCCCGCTCGGCGTCACCCTGGCGACGGACGCCTACGGCCCCGTCGCCGACAATGCGGGCGGCATCGCCGAGCAGTCGAGCCTGCCGCCCGAGGTGCGGGAGCGCACCGACGCCCTCGACCAGCTCGGCAACACCACCGCCGCCACCGGTAAGGGCTTCGCCATCGGCTCCGCCACGCTGACCGCCCTCGCCCTGCTGGCGACCTACAGCATCACCACCGGCGTCTCCGTCTTCAACCTGCTCGATTGGGAGGTCATGGTCGGCATCCTCATCGGCGCGCTGATGCCGTTCATCTTCAGCGCGCTCAGCATGGGCGCCGTGGGCCGCGCCGCGCAGGCGATGGTCGAAGAGGTGCGCCGCCAGTTCCGCGAGCACCCCGGCATCATGGACGGCAGCGAGGAACCCGATCACACCCGCGCCATCGCCATCTCCACCGACGGCGCGCTGCGGGAGATGGTGGTGCCCGGTCTGCTCGCGGTCGTGGTGCCGATCTTCATCGGCGCCGTGATCAGCGCAGAGGCCTTGGGCGGGCTGCTGATCGGTGCGATCGCGGCCGGCTCGATGATGGCCATCATGATGGCCAACGCCGGCGGCGCTTGGGACAACGCCAAGAAGTACATCGAAGAGGGGCACTCGGGCGGCAAGGGCTCGGAGGCGCATAAGGCGGCGGTCGTTGGCGACACCGTCGGCGACCCCTTCAAGGACACCTCCGGCCCGTCGCTCAACATCCTGCTCAAGCTGATGTCGATCGTCGCCGTCGTCTTCGGGCCGATCTTCCTCTGAGGGTGTGGCTCGGGGTACGGCTCTCCGCCGGCGCCGCGGGAAGCGGCGCTAGCGGCCGAGGCGCGCCCGCGCCTGTGCGACCGCGGCTCCACCCGAGTCGCCCGTGACGATCGCCACGATCGCGAAGCCGGTCACCACCCCGAACGCCAAGCCCATCAGGAATCGCATTGCCCGGCCGCTCCTTCGCACGCGCTTGAGGGTCATCGGCACCCTATGCAGGGCCGCCGATCGCCGTCAACGCGGGCGGATGTCCGCGAGGGCGTTGAGCGCAGCGCGAGCCCGCGATAGCGTAATCGGGAGCCCGCGCATGGCTCGTCGTAATCCCCGCCAGCCCCACGATGCGCCCGCGAGCAGCCAATGACCAGCCCCGCTTCGTCCGACTCCGCCCCGCCCACCCTCGACGCGATCGTCTCGCTCGCCAAGCGGCGCGGCTTCGTCTTCCCCAGCAGCGAGATCTACGGCGGCTTCTCCTCGACGTGGGACTACGGCCCGATGGGCGTGGAACTCAAGCGCAACGTCAAGGAGGCGTGGTGGCGGGCCATGGTGCGCGAGCGCCCCGACATCGTCGGCCTCGACGCCGCCATCCTGATGTCGCCCAAGGTCTGGGAGGCCAGCGGGCACCTGCAGAACTTCACCGACCCGCTCGTCGACTGCCGGGAGTGCAAGCAGCGCTACCGCGAAGATCAGCTCCCCGCCGACGGCCTCTGTCCCGGCTGCGGCCTCGCCGGCGTGATGACCGAGGCGCGCCAGTTCAACCTCATGTTCCAGACGCACGTGGGTCCCGTGGAGGAGGCCGCCTCCGCCGCCTTCCTGCGGCCCGAGACGGCCCAGGGCATTTTCGTCAACTTCGAGAACGTGCTCACTGCCACCCGTCGCCGCCTGCCCTTCGGCGTCGCCCAGATCGGCAAGTCGTTCCGCAACGAGATCACGCCGGGCAACTTCACGTTCCGCACGCGGGAGTTCGAGCAGATGGAGATGGAGTTCTTCGTCCATCCCGGCGACGCGCCCGACTGGTACGAGCGCTGGATCGACCTGCGGGAGCGGTGGTACCTGGATCTCGGCATCGACCCGGCCAACCTGCGCCGCGACGTCCACCCGCCCGAGAAGCTCTCCCACTACTCGGCCGGCACGACCGACCTGCAGTACCGCTTCCCCTGGGGCTGGGACGAACTCGAGGGCATCGCCAACCGCACCGACTTCGATCTGACGACGCATGCCCAGCACAGCGGCAAGCGGCTCACCTACTTCGACAACGAGCGCAACGAGCACATCGTGCCCTACGTCATCGAGCCCGCCGCCGGCGTCGACCGGGCCGCGCTCGCCTTCCTTGTCGACGCCTACGCCGTGGAGCCCGACGAGAAAGGCGACGACCGATCGCTGCTCAAGTTCCACCCCCGCATCGCGCCGATCCAGGTCGCGGTGCTCCCGCTCAGCCGCGACCCGAAGCTCTCCCCGGTCGCCCGCGAGGTCTGGGGCCTCCTGCGCCCGCACTGGACCACGCAGTACGACGAGACGCAGAGCATCGGCCGCCGCTATCGCCGCCAGGACGAAGTTGGCACGCCGCTGTGCGTGACGGTCGACTTCGACAGCCTCGATGACCAGGCGGTGACCATCCGGGAGCGGGACTCGCAGGAGCAGATCCGCGTACCCATCGCCGCCCTCGTCGAGTCGGTCCGCGGCAAGCTCGGCTTCTAGCCGCCGCCGGCCGCTGCCCGGGACGAGGTACCGTCCCGCGCGTTGTTCGTGCGCAACCGCAGAGAGCCCGGCGCAGCGCGCCGGGCTCGTGCGTGCGTTTCGGATGGGTCGCGTCTAGGGGACGAGCGCTAGGACCTTCTCGCGCGCGGCCGCTTTGTCCTCGAACCAGAGGGCGTTGACCTCGGTGAAAGCCTCCCACTCCTCCGGGACGTCGTCTTCGGAGAAGATCGCCGTCACGGGGCAGGCGGGCTCACAGGCGCCACAGTCGATGCACTCATCCGGGCTGATGAAGAGGATGCGGTCCTCCTCATCCGCGTGGATGCAGTCGACCGGGCAAACCTCGACGCAGGACTGGTCTTTCACGTCGATGCACGGCTCGGTGATTACGTACGTCATGAGTACCTCCCCAAAGCGGACCGGCAAGTCCGGGTGTTGCCGCCGTCCCGACCTGATCTTCTTATAGCCCCACGTTCCGATCAGGGCAACACCCCCCGGCAAGGCGAAGCGCCACAGGGACACGGAACGTCATAACGGGGGCGACCGGAGCGCCGGGCACGGCCGCCAGACCGTGCGCTCAACTCGCCGCCGAGCCGGCCGCGGCCGGGTGCGCCTCCAGGACGGCGGCCCGAACGTCGCCGTTGAGCGACGCTGCGTCCGCATCGTCGGGCGCCGGCTCCACGACCCGCCCGTGCCGCCGCAGCGTCTCGCGCAGGAAGCGGCCCGTGTGACTCTGGGGAGCGGCCGCGATCTCCTCCGGCGTCCCCGTCGCCACGATTGCCCCTCCGCGATCTCCTCCCAGCGGCCCCAGATCGATCACGTGGTCCGCGTTCTTGACCACGTCGAGGTGGTGCTCGATCACGAGCACGGTGTTGCCGCCGCCCACGAGGCGCTGCAGCACCCGCAGCAGCGCCGCGACGTCGGAGAAGGACAGGCCCGTCGTCGGTTCATCGAGCAAGTACAGCGTGCGGCCGGTGCTGCGCTTGGAGAGTTCCGTGCTCAGCTTCACGCGCTGCGCCTCGCCGCCGGACAGCGTCGTCGCGGGCTGGCCCAGCTTGATGTAGCCGAGCCCCACGGCCTGGATCGTCTCCAGCTTGCGGCGCAGGCCCGGGTTGGCGCTGAACAACGCCGCCGCCTCGTCGACGGTCATGTCCAGCACTTCCGCGATCGTCTTGCCCTTGTAGTGAATCTCCAGCGCCTCGCGGTTGTAACGCGCCCCCCGGCAGACCTCGCAGGGCACCGTCACGTCGGGCAGGAACTGCATCTCGATCTCGTTGTAGCCGGCCCCCTTGCAGGCCTCGCAGCGGCCGCCCTTGACGTTGAACGAGAAGCGTCCCGGCTTGTACCCCCGCGAACGCGACTCCGGCACCGCCGCGAACAACTCCCGGATCGGCGTGAAGGTGCCGGTGTACGTCGCTGGGTTCGACCGCGGCGTCCGCCCGATCGGGGACTGGTCGATGTTGATCACCTTGTCGATCGCGTCCAGGCCCTCGATCGTCCGCAGCTGGCCCGGCCGCAGCTTCGCGCTGTGCAACTGCTGCGCGACCTTGGCGTAGAGGATTTCGTTCACCAGCGTGCTCTTGCCAGAGCCGCTCACGCCCGTGACGCAGATCAGCTTGCCCAGGGGGAACTCCACGTCGATGTCGCGCAGGTTGTGCTCGGCCGCGCCGCGTACCCAGATCGACTGGCCGCTCCCCGGCCGGCGTCCCGCTGGCATCGGAATCTGCTTGCGCCCCGATAGGTAGGCCCCCGTCAGCGATGCGGGCTCCTTCTCCAACTGCTTCGGCGGGCCCGCCGCGACGATCTCGCCGCCGTGCTCGCCTGCCCCCGGCCCCATGTCGATGATGTGGTCGGCGGCGCGCATCATCGCCTCATCGTGCTCGACGATGAGCACCGTGTTGCCCAGGTTCCGCAGGCGCTTGAGCGTGCCGATCAGGCGCGCGTCGTCCAGCGGGTGCAACCCGATCGACGGCTCGTCGCAGACGTACAGCACGCCCATCAGCGACGACCCGATCTGTGTCGCCAGGCGGATGCGCTGCGCCTCGCCGCCGGCGAGCGTTGCCGCCGCACGGTCGAGCGTGAGGTAATCCAGCCCCACGTCCACCAGGAAGGTCAGCCGATTCCGGATCTCCTTCACGATCTGCGCCCCGATGAGGCGATCGCGTTCGTTCAGCGGCGAGTCGTCGGCGGCCAGGCGTTCCGCCCACGCTTGCGCCGCCGACACCGAGAGCTCCGTCACGGCCACGATGTTGCGGCCGTCCACCAGCACCGACAGCGACTGCGGCTTCAAGCGCTTGCCGTTGCACGCCGGGCAGGGCACCGCCGCCATGTAGCGCTCGATCTCCCCGCGCATCCACTCCGAGTCGGTCTCCTTGTGGCGGCGCGCCAGGTTATTGATCACGCCCTCGTACTCGGTCTGGTAGGAGCGACGCCGCCCGCGGTGGTTGACGTACGTGATCGTGACCGGCTCGCGCGTGCCGTGCAGCACGACGTCGAGGATCTCCGGCGGCAGTTCCGCGACCGGCGTATCGACGCCGTCGCCCATCGCTTCCAGCACACCGCGCAGGATCTTGAAGTACCAACTGCCGTTCGTCGTCGCGCGTTGCCAGGGCGCGATCGCCCCCTGCGCAATCGACTTCGACCGGTCGGGGATCACCAATGCCGGGTCGACCTCCATGCGCAGACCGAGGCCGGTGCAGGCCGGACAGGCCCCGTGCGGGCTGTTGAACGAGAAGTTGCGGGGCTCGATCTCCCCGAAGGCGGTCATGTCGTCCGGGCAGGCCAGCGCCTCGGAGAAGACGAGGTCCTCGCGTGTGTCCGCCCCCTCCTCCGACGGGATCTCGGCGACGCGCAGCATCCCGCCGCCCAGCGTCAGCGACTGCTCGACCGACTCCGCCAGCCGGCCCGCCAGCGCCCGCCTCGCCTCGGTGTCGTCCCCGGCGGGCAGGATCACCCGGTCCACCACGATGTCGATCGTGTGGCGCTTCGTCTTCGCGAGCGTGATCTCCTCATCCAGCGAGCGCACGACGCCGTCCACCCGCGCCCGCACGAAACCGGCGCCACGCGCGTCCTCCAGCGCCTGCGCGTGCTCGCCCTTGCGGTCCTTTACGACAGGCGCCAGCAGCATCACCCGGCTGCCGGGCGGCAACGTCAGGATGTGGTCCGCCATCTGCTGCACGGTCTGGCGCGAGATCGGCTTGCCGCACGTCGGGCAGTGCGGCCGCCCCACCCGCGCGAAGAGCAGGCGCAGGTAGTCGTAGATCTCCGTGACCGTGCCCACCGTGGAGCGCGGATTGCGGCTGCCCGTCTTCTGGTCGATCGAGATGGCCGGCGACAATCCCTCGATGTGATCGACGTCCGGCTTCTCCATCTGGCCGAGGAATTGGCGCGCGTACGCCGATAACGATTCCACATAACGGCGCTGGCCCTCGGCGTAGATCGTGTCGAAAGCCAGCGAAGACTTGCCCGATCCTGAGATCCCCGTGATCACGACGAGCTTGTCCCGCGGGATGGTTACGTCGACGTCCTTCAGGTTGTGCTCGCGGGCGCCGCGCACGACGATGCGATCCAAGGGCACGCGCGATCCCTCCGTTGCGAGCCCGTTCGCCGGGGCGCCGGCTCAGGCGCGCCGATCGTATCAGGGCCGCCCGGCTTCCATCCGGGGCAGTCGGGGAAGCGCACCTGGGGGGACAGACATGACCGATCGGGCGTCCCGTCGTCGCGTCGCCGCTGTCTGGCGCGGGGCGATGCTCGTGGGTGTCCTGGCCGCGCTCTGGCTGGGCGGCGCACGGTCGGGCGCCGCCCAATCGCCGGCCGGCGACCCCGCCTTCGTGACCTTGCTCAACCTCACGTCCAACTCGCGGATCGTCGAAGTGCGTCACCTGCCGGCCGGCGACCGCGACCGCCATACCGTCGGCGCGGAGGAGCGCGTGACCTTCGAGGTCGCCGCCGCCGATGACCCCATCGACATGATGGCCCGTTGCCGTGGCTGCCACGCCGTGCGCTTCGCCGTCGCGGGCGGCCAGCGGCTCATCGTATTGCTGGTGCCGCAGGACGAGCCGGCCATCACCCGCGCCGACCTGAACATCGTGAACGAGGGCGACGGCCGCCGTCGCGGCGTCGTGCGCACTGGCGCCGAGCCGCGCCTCGGCCGCACCCTGCTGCCGTTCAATCTGGGCGCCGGCGAGGAAATCCGCGTCGGCCTGCGCACCGCCGGCGCCGTCATCGATCTCAATCTGACCTGCTTCGGCTGCGGCTCCCAGCGCATCCGTGTGACCGACGCCGTCGAGTTGGATGTCGTGATCGAGTGATCGGCGCGGCGGGCGCGGAGCATATGCCCGCCGCCATATACTTGGGCCGTGACCACCGACGCCCCGACGCCGCCCGCCGCCCGCTTCGTCATCCTCGACGGCCACGCGATCATCTTTCGCGCCTACTTCGCCCTCCGGGACGTGCAGCCCTTCAGCGTCAAGCGGACCGGCGAGGAGACGACGGCCGTCTACGGCTTCGCTAACACGCTGCTGCGCATCGTGCGGGAGTTGCAGCCCACCCATCTTGCCGTCGCCATGGACACCGACGCGCCCACCTTCCGCCATGACGCCGACAGCGCCTACAAGGCCCACCGCGATCCGATCCCGGAGGCCCTACCCCCCCAGATCGAGCGCTGCCGTCAGATCGTTGAGGCGTTCGGCATCCCGCTCTACGAGGCCGACGGCTGGGAGGCGGACGACGTCCTCGCCACGATCGCCGACCAGGCTGCGGAGCAGGGTCTGGAGACGTGGATCGGCACGCTCGACAGCGACCTCCTCCAGCTCGTGCGCGAGGGCATCCACGTCTACATGTACCGGCCTTACCAGCGCGACACCGTCGTCTACGACAGCCCGGCCAAGGTCCGGGAGCGCTACGGCATCGACCCCGTGCAGGTGATCGACTACAAGGGCCTCAAGGGCGACACCTCCGACAACATCCCCGGCGTTCCCGGCATTGGCGACAAGACGGCCGTCAAGCTGCTCAACGAGTACCGCACGATCGAGGAGATCTACGCCAACCTCGACGCCGTCACGCCGGCCCGCGCGCAGAACGCATTGCGAGAGCATGAGGACCTCGCCCGCCACTCCAAGCACATGGCGGCCATCCGCCACGACGCCCCCGTGAGGCTCGACGTGGAGGCCGCCGCGCTCGCCGACTTCGACGAGGCGCCGGTGGTCGAGTTGTTCGGCGAGTTGGAGTTCCGCAGCCTCGTCGAGCGCCTCGAGGAGTGGCCCGGGGCCGGTAGCCGGCCCGCCGCCGACGACACGCCGCCCGTCGAGTACGAGACCGTCACGACGGCCGCCCGGCTCGGCGAGTGGCTAGATCGGTCGCGCGCGGCCGGTCGCATCGCGGTCGGCCTGGAAACGTCCGGACCCGACCCGATGGCCTGCGACGTCGCGGGCTACGCGCTGGCCGTCGCGGCCGGCGAGGCCTGCTACGTCCCCGTCCGCCACGCGCCGCCCCGCGAAGCGGGCGGCCAGGTCTCGATGCTGCCCGCCGACTCCGGCCTCACCGCGGACGAGGCCCGCGACCTGCTTCGTCCCCTGCTCGAGGACGACGGCGTCGCCAAGACGCTGCACGGCGCGAAGTTCGCGATGAAGGTGCTCGCCAACGGGGGGGTGACGCTGCGCGGCGTGACCCGCGACACGCTGATCGAGGCCTACCTGCTGGGGCAGTCGACCACGGCGCTTCCGGCGCTCGCGAGCGAACACCTGGGGATGAGGCTCGCCGAGCGGTCAGAGGTCGTCGGCACGGGCAGGAAGCAGATCGCGTTCACCGACCTCCCCGCCGACGTGGCCGCGCCCTACGCCGCCGCCCGCGCCGACGCCGCGCTGCGCCTCGCGGGCGCGCTCGCACCGGACTTGGAGGCGGAGGAGCAGATCGCCCGGCTCTACCGAGACCTGGAGTTGCCGCTGGTCGGTGTTCTCGTCGGCATGGAGCGCCGCGGCGTCACGCTCGATCCAGACGCCTTCTCGCAACTCGCGCAAGAGCTCGAATCCGAAGTCGTCGCGACCGAGAAGGCGATCTACGACTCCGTCGGCCACGAGTTCAACATTGGCTCCCCGAAGCAGTTGAGTGAGGTTCTCTTCGAGGAGTTGGGGCTGCCCAAGACCCGCAAGACGACGCAGGGATTCACGACCGACGCCCAGGCGCTGGAACGCATCAAGGACGCCCACCCCGTCATCCCTCAGGTGCTCCACTACCGCGAGCTCAGCAAGCTCAAGTCCACCTATGTCGACTCGCTGCCCCAGCTGATCAACCCGGCCACCGGCCGCATCCACACCGACTACAACCAGGCCGTCGCGGCCACCGGTCGGCTCTCGTCGGAGAACCCCAATCTGCAGAACATCCCGGTCCGCACGGAGCAGGGGCGCGCCATCCGGGCTGCCTTCGTCGCCCGGCCCGCCGCCGCCGACCCCGGCTCCGATGTCATCTTCCTCGGCGCCGACTACTCGCAGATCGAGTTGCGGGTCCTGGCCCATCTCTCACAGGATCCGCATCTGATCGAGGCCTTTCAGAACGAGGAGGACATCCACGCCGCTACCGCGTCCGGGGTCTACGGCGTCGCCCCCGAGGACGTGGATCCGGAGATGCGGCGCATCGCCAAGATGATGAACTTCGGCGTGATCTACGGCCTCAGCGCGCATGGACTCACGCAGCGCTCGGGCATGGAGCGGCGCGACGCGCAAGCCTTCATCGACGCGTACTTCGAGCGCTTCGCCCGCGTGGCGGAGTACATCGAGGAGGTCAAGCAGTCGACCCGCGAGTTGGGCTACGCCGAGACGCTGCTGGGGCGCCGCCGCTACATCCCCGAGATTCGCTCGAACAACTTCCAGGCGCGCTCCGCCGCCGAGCGGGTCGCGGTGAACATGCCCGTCCAGGGGACCGCCGCCGACGTCATGAAGCGCGCCATGCTCGACGTCGATGAGGCCATCGCGGAGCGCGAGTTGGCGGGGCGCATGATCCTCCAGGTCCACGACGAACTGATCCTGGAACTGCCGCCGGCCGAGGTCGATGAGATGGCAGGACTGCTGCAGGCGCTCATGCCGCCGGCGATCGAGATGGTCGTGCCGCTCAAGATCGAGATGAAGAGCGGCCCCAACTGGCGCGACATGGATCCGCTGGCCGCGCCCTGATCCCGCGCATTGGGCGCACGCCGGGCCGGCCCTCCCCGTGTCCGGCGAATCTTTGCTAGGCTCTCCGCATGTTCGCAGGAATCTTTCGCACCTTCTCCAACACGTGGAGCATCATCAAGACCTCCATGGTCGTGCTCCGCAAAGACAAGGAGCTCCTGCTCTTCCCCCTCATGTCGTTCATCGGCGTGGGGATCGTCGTCGCCATCGCCGCGATCGCGTTCCTCGCGCTCGGCTCCTTCGACCGGATCAGCAGCAGCACCGCCGGCGGCGGCGAAGCGCAGTTGCAGATCGGCGACGCGATCGTGGCGGTCATCGCCCTGTTCGCCGCCATCACCATCATCACCTACTTCAACGCCGCCCTCATGGGGGCGGCGCGCCACCGCCTCAAGGGCGGCGACCCCAACGTCTTCACCGGCTTCGCCGCTGTCAACAAGAACGTTTCCGGCGTCATTGGCTGGTCCTTCATCTCGACGATCATCTTCATCGCCCTGACATACGCCCGCAGCGTCGCCGAGGACAACTTCATCGCGCGCATCATCATCGACATCATGGGCGCCATCTGGGCCTACATGACGTTCTTCGTCGTGCCCATCCTCATCGTCGAGCACGTCGGCCCCATCGAGGCCATCAAGCGCTCCAAGAGCTACTTCACCCGCACCTGGGGCGAGCAGTTGGTGTCGGGCTTCGGCTTCGGGATATTCCGCTTCCTCGCGGTGATCCCCGGGGTTGCCATCGGCGCGGCGGTTGGGGCGATCTCCCCCGTGGCTGGGATCATCGTCGCGATCCCGCTCGTCGCGATCGGCTTGGCGGTGGTCAACGCGCTGGAGGGCATCTTCAAGATGGCGCTCTACGAGCAGGTCGTGGAGAACGTCCAGCCGCAGTTCTTCGAGCCGGATGTCCTGCAGAACGCCTACCACCCCAAGGGCGTCGAGGCGTACCGCTAGGCCGCGGTCGGCCGCGACGGCGCCGCGCAGCGGAGGGGCCGCCAGGGGGCGGCCCCCGTCACGTCCGGGGCCTCGCTGCTAGCCTCAAGCCATGCCCGAGCTGCCCGAGGTCGAGACGACGCGGCGCGATCTGGCGGCGCGCATCGTCGGTCGCACGATCACCGATTTCGCCCTGCTGCCCGGCGCGGAGCGGCTGCTGCGCGGCGTCCCGGCCGCCGCCCTGCGCGACCGCCTGCGCGGCGCGACGATCACGGACATCGGCCGGCACGGCAAGTACCTGTTGATCGGTCTCGGCGACGGTCCGCTCCTCGTCGTCCACCTGCGGATGACTGGATCGCTGCGCCACCGCCGCCCCGGCGCTCCGCCCGACGACTTCCTGCGCGCCCGCCTGCCCCTCGACGACGGCAGCGAGTTGCGCTTCGTCGACGTCCGCAAGTTCGGCACGCTCGACCTCGTCGACGACCCCGCCGAGGCGCTGGCCAAGCTGGGACCGGACGCGATCGATCCCGCCTTCGACTGCGACGCGTTGTGGCAGGGGCTGCGCGGCCGCCGCGCCCCCGTCAAGTCGATGCTGCTCGATCAACGCTTCGTCGCCGGGATCGGCAACATCTACGCCGACGAGGCGCTGTTCCTCGCCCGCCTCCACCCCGAGGCCCCGTCCGGCTCGCTCCGGCCCGCCGAGCGGGCCGCCCTGCATGCCGCCATCGGGCAGGTCCTCCGCGACGGGATCGCCAATCGCGGGGCCTCCTTCCGTGACTACACCGACGCCGACGGCGCCGAGGGCGGCCAGCAGTACTTCGTTCGCGTATTCCGCCGCACCGACCAGCCCTGCGACGACTGTGATGCGACGATCCGCCGCAGCGTCGTCGGCGGGCGGGCATCGCACTGGTGCCCGCGCTGTCAGCCGATCGCCCAGAAGCGCCGCCGTGTCGGGTCGACCCGCCGGCCCGCGGCGCGCCGGGCCCCATCCGCCGCTGCTAGCCTCTCCCCCACCACGCCGGATGGGAGCGCCCCCTGACGACCCGCCACCGCGCCGACCGCCCCGGCGCCGGCCTGGAATCCCAGGCCGATCGCCTTCCCTCCACCATCGCGACCTGCGACGAGTGCGGCGACGACTTCGACCTCGCCGGGCTCGATCGCCGCGCCGCCCTCTGCGCCGCCTGCTTCGACGCCTACGTGCGGCGCCTGGAGACGCCGTTCCTGGAGAACTTCGCCGGCTTCAGCGGCAAGGCGCACCGTACCGTCGCCGAGGCGCTCTTGCGCGGGCTCGTCACCGCCGACCCGTCCGACCGCAAGGTGATGGGCATGCGCATCGTGCAGGAGTACCTTGCCGCCGCCGAGGAGTTCATCGGCCTCTATCTGGCGCTGCGCGGCCGCGACGTCCACCCCGTCGTGCGGACGTTCATGGGCTTCCGCCTCAACCCCGCCTCGCTCGCCGCCTTCCTCAACCTCACCCAGGGCCGCGACGCCGCCTGGATCATGCGCGACCTGGGCCTGCCCACCGTCGCAGACGTGGAGCGCGCCCGCGGCGAGGTCCCGCGGCGCCAGTACAAGCAGTTCCGCGCCGCCGTGAACTCGGTGGCCGGCGGACTGCAGCGGGTGGCCAGGGTCGAGCACGGCGCCCTGCTCCGCCTCTGCGCCGGCCTGCGCGAATCCCAGGCCCTCGCCGATCGCGTCGATTGGCTGCCCGATCGGCGCATGAACCCCGACCAGGTCGCGCTGCTGGTCCTCGACCAGCGGCAGCGCACCATGGCCGCGCACACCCTTGCCGTCGACGAGCAGCAGTTGGAGCGCTTCGTCGACGCGACCGGCACGATCACCGCCGCCGGCCGCGACATGGTCTGGCTCTACCTCCACATGCGCGACGTCGAGTCGGCCCTCGACTGAGCCGCGCGGGATCAGGCCGGGAGGCGCTCATGTCCATCAGCGACACCCGCACCGCCAACGGCGACGGCGCGATCACCGATGTCGATGGCGTGCGCCTCGGGCACTGGACGAGCCGGCGCCGGGCCACCGGCTGCACCGTCGTGCTGGCCGAAGCCGGCGCCACCCCGGGCTTCCACGGGGCGGGCGGCGCCCCCGGGACCATCGACACGCAACTGCTCCGGCCGGAGAACACCGTGGATGTCGTGCACGCGGCGCTCATCACCGGGGGCAGCGCACACGGTCTCGCCGCCGCCGCGGGCGTCCGCGCCGCCCTGGTGGAGCGCGGCGTGGGGCTTCCCGTCACCGACGAGGCGCCGCCGGTGCCCATCGTCACCGGCGCGGTCGTCTTCGACCAGGGTCTGGGCTCGCCGACGGCCTTTCCCGGCCCCGACGAGGGCGCGATCGCCGTCCGCCGCGCGACCGCCGGCGCCGTCGCCGAGGGCTGCGTCGGCGCCGGCACGGGCTGCAGCGTCGCCAAACTGGACGGCCGCCAGTTGGCCTGGAAGGGCGGTCTCGGGACCGCCGCCGTCCGCCACGACTCCGGCCTCGTGGTAGGGGCCGTCGCGGCCGTCAACGCCGCCGGCGCGATCGTCGACCCCGCGACGGGGGATCTCGTCGCCGGCCCGCGCCGGAGCGCCGACAGCCGTGCGATGCGCCCTGCCCACGAGGCGATGATCGACAGGCCGCTCGACGCCTACTACGCCGAGCACGCCTCCGCGGTTGAGGCGCTGCTCAACACGACCGTTGCCGTCGTCGCGACCAACGCCCGGCTCGACAAGGCGCAGGCCACGCGGCTGGCTGTGATGGCCGACGATGGCCTCGCCCACGCCGTCCGCCCCGCACATACGCCGGTCGATGGCGACTCCGTGTTTGTGCTCGCGACCGGCCGCCACGACGCCGACCTCGGCCGCGCTCCGGCCCTGCTGACGATGCTTGGCAGCATGGCCACCACCGCCCTCGGACGGGCCATCGTGCGCGCCGTGCGGCAGGCCACCCCGCTCGCGGGGTTGCCCGCCGTGGGCCCGTCCACCGGGCGCGATTGACACGCCGCGACCCGCGTCGATACATTCGCCGCGCCGCTCCCCCGCCCGTTCCCGACGCCCGCACCGGCGTCCCCTCAGGAGCCCGCCGCATGGCACGACGCTCGGTCCACAGCCTCCGCGCCCTCAAAGATCGGGGCGAGCGCTTCGCCATGATCACCTGCTACGACTACGCCAGCGCCCGCCTCGTCGACCAGGTGGGCATCCCCGGCGTGCTCATCGGTGACTCGCTCGGCATGGTCGTCCTCGGCTACGACTCCACCGTGCCCGTCACGATGGACGAGATCATCCACCACACCAAGCCGGTCGTGCGGGGCACGGAGCGCGCCTTCGTCGTCGCCGACATGCCCTTCGGTTCCTACCAGGCCGGCGAGGACGAGGCGATGCGCAACGCGGTCCGCCTCCTACAGGAGGGCGGCGCCACCGCCGTCAAACTGGAGGGCGGCGCGCGCGTCGCGGGCATCGTCGAGCGGCTCGTGGCCGCCGGCGTCCCCGTCATGGGTCATCTGGGCCTCACGCCCCAGTCCGTCCGGCAGTTCGGCGGGCACAAGCTGCAGGGCAAGACCGACTCGGCCGCCGCGCGCATGCTCGACGACGCCCGGGCGCTGGAGAGCGCCGGCGCCTTCGCGGTCGTGCTCGAGTGCATCCCCGCCCCTCTTGGCGTGGAGATCACGCAGGAGTTGCGCATCCCCACGGTCGGCATCGGCGCCGGTGTCGGCTGCGACGGAGAGATCCAGGTCTGGCACGACGTGCTGGGGCTGCTCGAGGACTTCCTGCCCAAGCACGCCAGCCACTTCGCCAAGCTCGCCCCGCAGATCCGCCACGGCCTGGAGAACTACGTCCACGCGGTCCGGCGGGGCGACTTCCCCGGCCCCGGCAACTCCTTCGACGCCAGGCCCAACATGTCGCGGGTGCTCTCCGCGCTCTTCGAGGAACTCGGCGAAGAGCTCGGCGCGCCCAGCCGCTGAGCCCGCCCGTGCAGCGCCCGGACACGATCGCGGAGGCGCGTCGCTGGCGGCGCGCCCAGTCCGGCCGTGTGGGCTTCGTGGCCACGATGGGCGCGCTCCACGACGGTCACATGGCGCTGCTGCGCCGGTCCCTCGCCGAAACCGATTGCTCGCTGGTCTCGATCTTCCTCAACCCGCTGCAGTTCGGTCCCGGCGAGGACCTGGACCGCTACCCCCGCGACATCGACGGCGACCTCCGCCTCTTGGAGGCGGCCGGCGCCGACGCCGTCTTCCTGCCCACGCGGGACGTGATGTATCCCCCCGGCTTCGACACCGCCGTGCTGGTGGAGGGCCCGCTGACGCAGCGTCTCGAGGCCGCCCACCGGCCAACGCACTTCCGGGGCGTCACCACCGTCGTCACGAAGCTGCTGCAGGTCGCGCAGGCCGATCGCAGCTACTTCGGGATGAAGGACGCCCAGCAGTTGCTCGTGCTGACGAAGCTCGTCCGCGACCTCGCCATCCCCACGACGGTCGTGCCGGTCCCCACGGTTCGCGCCGCCGACGGCCTCGCGCTGAGCAGCCGCAACATCCACCTCGACCCCGCGCAGCGGCGCGCGTCGACCGCGATCTCCCGCGCGCTCGACGCCGCCGAGGCACGCTTCGCTGCGGGCGAGCGCCACGGCGACTGCCTCCGCGCCGCCGCCCGGGCCGTGCTCGCCGCCGAGCCCCTGATCGACGTGCAGTACGTGTCCTGCGCGTCGCTCGACACGCTCGAAGAGCTCGATCGCGTCGGCGAAACTGCCCTCGTCTCGATCGCGGCGATGGTCGGGGCCACGCACCTGATCGACAACCACTGGCTCGGGCTGCCGGCCGGCCTCGGCGCACCGCACGCCGACCTCGGCCTTCTCCCCCCGGCCCTCCGCTCCGATCCCTAGGCTCCACGCCCTCCGTGATGCAGACGGACGGTGTGCGCGCCGGGTTTGACAAGCAGCGGGCATACGCTATATTGGTTCTATGGACCCGCATATCGCGTGTAACCCGGAGCACACAGAACAGCCGGGAAACCCGTGAAAGAACGTGAAAGATCGTGAAAGAACGGGAAAGATCGCGAAAGATCGTGAAAGAATAGGCCAGATCGTGAAGGTTTTTGCTCGTTCCTGCACCCCAGTGCAAGCCTCTGCCGCCCCGTGACTCGTCCTGACTCCCCAAGATCCCCCGGAAACGTTGACGTTTCTGGCTTCCGCCCGGTCCGCCGCGGGCCGAGAATTCCAAAAACGCGCTTGCGTTTGTCCCCATTTCCCGCGCCGCGGCGTGATCCCCGCGCCCCGATCGGGTGTAAAATCCTGACGGGGTAGCGGTCGCCGCCGGCGCGAGGGAAGCGACATGTCGGGTCATTCCAAGTGGTCCACGATCAAGCGCGCGAAGGGCGCCGCCGACGCGAAGCGCGGCAAGATCTTCACCAAGGTCGCGCGGGAGATCATGGTCGCCGCGAAGGCGGGCGGCCCCAACCCCGACGAGAACGCCGCCCTCCGCCTCGCGGTGGCCAAGGCCCGGCAAGCCAACATGCCGAAGGACAACGTCCAGCGCGCGATCGATCGCGCGACCGCGACCGGCGGCGGCGAGGATTGGCAGGAGATCCGCTACGAGGCCTACGGGCCCGGCGGCGTCGCCCTCCTCATCGACGCGCTGACCGACAACCGCAACCGCACGGTCTCCGACGTCCGATCCACCCTTACGAAGGCGGGCGGCAGCCTGGGCGAGACGGGCAGCGTGGCCTGGACGTTCGAGCAGAAAGGGGTCGTGCTAATCGACCTGGGCGCCGGCGTGGACGGGGAGGATCTGGAGTTGCAGGCGATCGACGCCGGCGCGGAGGACATCGAGGTGGACGGCGGCATGCTCGAAATCGTCACCGCGCCCGCTGACGTAGAGGCGGTGCGCAGCGGGCTGGAGGGGAATGGCGCGACCATCGCCTCGGCGGAAGTCATCATGCGCCCGACCAACACCATCGGCGTGGACGAATCGAAGGGCCGGCAGATCGTGCGCCTGATCGAGTCCCTGGAGGATCTGGACGACGTCCAGCGCGTCTCCACGAACGCCGACCTGCCCGACTCCGTTCTCGCCGAAGCCTGAACGTGACTGCCCGCCCGTCCGTCTGCGTCCTCGGGATCGACCCGGGCCTGCGCGTGACCGGCTGGGGCGTGCTCGAGACGACCGGCGATCTCCCCGGCAGCGCGGCCCGCTGCGGCGTCATCAAGGCCCCCACGGGAGCGCCGATCGAGCAGCGCCTGCTGGTCATCCAACGAGAGCTCACGACCCTGATCGACGAGTGGCGCCCCGCCGTCGTCGCGCTCGAGCGCCCCTTCGTGCGTGAGAACGTGCGCTCGGCGCTGGCGCTGGGGCAGGCCCAGGCGGCTGCCATGCTCGCCGCCGCCGCCGCCGGCCTCCCCCTCTTCGAGTACGCCCCGCGCGAGGTGAAGCAGGCCGTCAGCGGCGACGGCAACGCCGACAAGTCCGCCCTCGCCCAAGCCCTCACGGTCCAGCTCGGCCTCGACGCGATCCCCACCCCCGCCGACGCCTCGGACGCGCTCGCCATCGCCGCCTGCCACGTCCTGCTGGAGGGTGTCGGTGGCGAGACGGAGCGGTTGGTGCGCGCGTGATCACCCGCATCGAGGGGGCCGCCAGGAACTGGAACACCGACGCGCAGAGCGTCGAGGTGGACGTCGGGGGGCTGTGGTACGAGGTGCTGCTGCCCACCTACTGCTGGCGCGCGATGGAGGCCCAGCCCGAGCAGGTCGGCTTCTACACGTACTACCACGTGCCGGATCGCAACCCGACGCCCGTGCTGTACGGCTTCCTGCGCCCCGTCGAGCGGGACTTTTTCAAGAAACTCATGCGCGTCCGCAACATGGGCGCGACCAAAGCGCAGAAGGCGCTGGCCAGTTCCGTCTCCACGATCGCCCACTGGATCGAAACCGAGGACAAGGCCGCCCTGCGGCAGTTGCCCGGCATCGGCGCCCGCCAGGCCGACTATGTCGTCGCCGAGCTCAAGGGCAAGGTCGTCGAGGAGGCGCTGCTGCGGGACGAGCAGTACCGCGAGGTCGCGACCCCCGCGCCCCCGGCGCAGGAGCGCGCCCTGCTCGACGCCGTCGAGGCCCTGGTCAACCTGGGCTACGCCCGCCGCGAGGCGCAGGCGTGGGTCGACGGCGTCGCCGACGAGGAACTCGAGCCCGGCGCCGAAGCCGTGCTGCGCGCCGTCTTCCAGAAACTGGCCGAGTCGTGACGCCCGCGCCCGGCCGCTTCGAACTCGTCGCCGACTACCGGCCCAGTGGCGATCAACCGCAGGCCATCGAGCAACTCGTCGATGGCCTCCGCGCGGGCGAGCGCGCCCAGACGTTGCTGGGCGTCACGGGCTCGGGCAAGACGTTCACCATGGCCGGCATCGTCGCGCAGGTGAACCGCCCCACGCTGGTGCTCGCGCACAACAAGACGCTCGCCGCCCAACTCTGCACGGAGTTCAAGGAGTTCTTCCCGGACAACGCCGTCGAGTTCTTCGTCTCTTACTACGACTACTACCAGCCCGAGGCCTACGTCCCCCGCTCGGACACCTACATCGCCAAGGAGTCCGACATCAATGACGAGATCGACAAGCTGCGGCACTCGGCGACCCGCGCGCTCTTCGAGCGGCGCGACGTGTTGATCGTGGCGTCGGTCTCGTGCATCTACGGCCTCGGCGAGCCGGAGGAATACCAGTCGATGGTGCTCACGATGGCCAAGGGGCGGCGCCTGCCGCGCAATCAGATCCTCCGCCGCCTTGTGGACCTGCAGTACGACCGCGACGAGATGAACCTCGTCCGCGGCCGCTTCCGCATCCGCGGCGACACGCTCACCATCCACCCTGCCTACGACGAGTTCGCCGTCCGCATCGAGTTCTGGGACGACATGGTGGAGCGCATCGTCGAACTCGACCCGCTCACTGGGGAGTTGCTCGCCGAGCGGGATCGCGTCGATATCTACCCCGCCAAGCACTTCGTCACCTCCGACGAGCGCATGACGTCGGCGGTCGGCGACATCGAGACCGAGCTCAGCGCGCGGCTTCGGGAGCTGCGCGCCGAGGGGCGCATCCTCGAGGCCGCCCGACTGGAGGAACGCACGCGCTACGACCTGGAGACCCTGCGCGAGATGGGCTATTGCCCCGGCATCGAGAACTACTCGCGCCATCTCGCCCGCCGCGCGCCCGGTTCCACCCCCTGGACCCTGCTCGATTACTTCCCCGAGGACTGGCTGCTCTTCGTCGACGAGAGCCACATGTCGATGCCGCAGGTGCGCGGCATGTACGGCGGTGACACCAGCCGCAAGCAAACGCTCGTCGACTACGGCTTCCGGTTGCCCTCCGCGCTCGATAACCGGCCGCTGAACCTGCACGAGTTCGAGCGCCACATCAATCAGGTGGTGTTCGTCTCCGCGACCCCAGGGCCGTACGAACGGCAGCACTCGAACCGGATTGTCGAGCAGATCATCCGTCCCACCGGACTGCTCGATCCGCAGGTGGAGGTACGTCCCACCGACGGCCAGATCGACGACCTCGTCGAGGAGATCCGGGCCCGCGTCGACCGGGGCGAGCGGGCGCTGGTCACGACGCTGACCAAGAAGATGGCTGAGGATCTGGCCGACTACCTGCGCGAAGTGGGCGTGAAGACGCACTACCTGCACAGCGAGCAGGACACATTCGAGCGGGTGGAGGTCCTGCGCGACCTGCGCCTCGGCGTCTTCGACGCGGTGGTGGGGATCAACCTCCTGCGCGAAGGTCTCGACCTCCCAGAGGTCTCGCTCGTCGCCATTCTCGACGCCGACAAGGAGGGCTACCTGCGCAGCGAGAGCTCCATGATCCAGACGATCGGCCGGGCCGCCCGCCACGTCGACGGCCGCGCGATCCTCTACGCCGATGTCGTGACCGATTCCATGCGCCGGGCCATCGAGGAGACCAATCGCCGGCGAGAGGCGCAGCAGCGCTACAACCTCGAACACGGCGTCGAACCGATGTCGATTCGCAAGACCATCCGCGACCTGACCGACCAGGTTCGCCATGTCGCCGAGGAGGTCGCGCCCTACGACGCCGCCCCGAGTCGCGGCGCCCTGCCCGCCCGCCGGGGAGCCGGCCGGGAGCAACTCGCGCGGCTCGTGAAGGATCTGGAGAAGCAGATGAAGCAGGCGGCCCGCGACCTGGAGTTCGAGCGGGCGGCCGTCCTGCGGGACGAGATCGTCTCCATCCGCCACGAACTCGCGGGCGACAGCGTGGACGACCTTCCGCAGTGGAGTGACCAGTCGTACGGGCGCCGCGGTCGCAGGCCGCTCAAACGGCGGGAGCCCAGCGGCGCGCCGGGCGTTAGATAACCCCCCACCCATTTGACCGTCCGGTAACGTCGCTGAGGCCGGGGACACCTATGATCAGCACGCACGAGCCCGGCAGGCATGGCCGCATGCGTCGCGCGGGCCGGATGGAACGGACCGATCGTGGCAACGCCGGAGGATTCGCCAGCGCGCCCGCTGCGTGCGAGCGTGCCTCCCTGGATCCTCCCGCCCGAGGGCGAGCCACAGGGGCGCGTCTGCGCCTTCTGTGGCGAAGAAGCGCCCCCCGAGTCCGCGTTCTGCCCCAACGACGGGCGCGCTCTTACCGCCTCCCTGCACGCCACGAGCGGGACCACTCTGACTGTGCTCTTCACCGACATCGAGGACTCGGTTTACCTCACCGAGCGGCTCGGCGACGCGGGCTGGGCCGAGATCGCCGACGACCACGACACGATCGTCCGCGACGCGATCGAGCGCTTCGCCGGCTTCGAGGTCAAGGGCACCGGGGACGGTTTCCTCGTCGTCTTCGCCGACGCGACCCAGGCCGCCCGCGCGGCGATCGAGATCCAGCGCCGCATCGCGGCCCGCGCCGCCGTGCGGCCGGATTGGCCCGTGCGCGTCCGCATCGGGTTGCACCGCGGCGACGTGCTCCTGCGGCCCGGCGGCGACATCCTGGGCCGCACCGTCAATATGGCCCAGCGCGTCATGGACAAGAGCGAGGGCGGCGAGATCTGGTTCTCCGCCAGCGTCTACGAGGAAGTGCGCCACGACTTCCCGCCAGAGGACGTCATCGACCGGGGCCCGCGCCGCCTGCGCGGCATGGAAGGGCGCCAGCAACTCTACGAGCTCGTCTGGTCGGCTACCGAGGATCAGCCGCCGCTGGGGTCGCGCGCCGGCCGGGCGCTCTAGGCCCGCCGTTCCCTCGCCCGGCCCTAATCGATCGGGATGCTGGGCTCCTCCGGCTCTGGCGCGCCGCTCCGCAGGCGCTCCGGGATCCACTGCTGCGCGCGCGCCTGCACCACGCGTCGCAGATCGCCGAGGTTCCGGCCCAGGCTGACCCGGAAGAAGTTCTGGTACACCGGCGTGCGCCGGTAGCGGCTGTAGCGCCGCCGGGCGAGCCGGCTCGGCCGCTGCGTCGCCAGCACACCGAGCTCCTGCACGATCGCGGTGCGCAGCAGGCTCGCTGCGGCGTCCGGGTCGGCGTGCGCGCCGTCCTGCGGCTCCCGCACGATCAGGTCGACGACGCCCAGCTCGCGCGCGTCGCGCGCGGTGAGGCGCAGGCCCTCCGCGACCTCGTCCACCCGCGAGGCGTCCCCGTGCAGCGCCAGCGCCGCCTCTTCCGGCGAGGCGATCGTGAAGATGGCGTGCTCCAGGATCAGCACCCGGTCCGCGACGCTCAGCGCCAGCGCGGCGCCGCTGCCCCCCTCGCCGACAATCACCGCCAGCACCGGCGTCCGCACCCGCGACAGCAACGCCAGCGTCGACGCCAGCGCCGCCCCGAGGCCCCCCTCCTCCGCCGCCCGGGTCTGCTCGACGCCGCGCGTATCGACAAGCGTCACGACGGGCAGGGTGAACTTCTCCGCCAGTCGTACGGCGCGCAGCGCCTTGCGCAGGCCGGACGGCCGGACGGCGGCGGCCCGGCCGTCCCGTTCGCCCTGCTGGCCGATCAGGACCATCGCCTCCCCACCGAGGTCGGCCAGCCCCGCGACGACGTTGCGGTCGTCGTCGCCGCTGCGGTCGCCGTGCAACTCCACGAACGAGGTGGTCATCCGCGCGATGTAGTCGAGCGCGTTCGGCCGCTGGCTGTGCCGGGCCAGTTCCACCGCGTGCCAGGGGCTGGTCGTGCCTCCATCCGGGCGCACGAAGGGCTCCAGGCGCCGCGTGATCTCAAGCCGGGTCGAAGGGCTCATCAGATCGATCAGCGTGGTCAGCAGGTCCCGCTGGCGATCCCGCGGCACGACCTGGTCGATCAGCCCATGCGCCAAGTGCGACTCGGCGGTGTGCGCCTCGGGCTCCTGCGGTGTCGCCTCGTCACGCTCGATGTCCCGCAGCGATGTGTAGCCCATCAGCGCCCCCGGCTCGCCGATCAGCACGTCGGCCAAGTTCGCGAAGGACCCGAACGCGGCACCGGTGCTCGGATTCGACAGCACGCCGATGTGCGGCAACCCCGCGAGATGGTGACGCTCGGCCGCGGCGGCCGTCTTCGCCATCTGCGTCAGCGCCAGGACGCCTTCCCGGACCCGCATCCCGCTCGACGAGATGACCGACACGACCGGCACCTTGCGGCGGGTGGCGTCCTCGAACCCCTGCGCCACCCGCTCCCCCACCACCACGCCCATGCTGCCGCCGAGGAAGCCGAAGTCGAGCACGATCAGCATCACCGAGCGCCCCCGCACTTCGCAGAATCCCGTGATCGCGGCCTCCCGCAGCGCCGTGCGGCGGAACGCTTCGCGCAACTGCCGCCGGTACGTGCCCCCGTCGGGGAAGGAGAGCGGATCGACCGACGTCGTCGAGGCATGGGACTCGCGGAAGGTGCCGGGGTCGGCGAGCAGCCGGATCCGCGCCCAGGCGCTGATCGCGTGGTGGTAGCCGCAACTCCCGCAGACCCGGTGCGACTCGAAGCCCGGCGTGTCACGGGTCGGCGTGCCGCACAGCACGCAGGCTTGATCCTCGGATTGCTCGGCGGGGATGCGGGGCTCTGGCGTGCGCCACCGGGCTACCAGGTCGGCGAGGGCGCGCATGGGCAATCTCCAGCCTTCAGTATGCGCCACCAACGGCGGAGTCGCCTAGCGCCCCAGCGGAACCGTGGGTCGGAGCCCCGTGAACAGCGACGGAGCGATCGCTCAGGCGCCGGCGCCGGGCGTCCCCACCGCCGCGTCGCGGGCCAGTACGACGCGAGACGGTCCACCCTCGTCGGGCCCCACGACGCCGTTGCTCGCCAGTTCGTGCAGGAGCCGCTCCGCGCGTGGATACCCGATCCGCAGCCGCCGCTGAATCATGGCCGCCGAGATGCGCGTGTGCTCTTCCGCCAGCGCCACCGCTCGGGGGTACATCGTGTCGGCGGGTTCCTGAGCCGGGCCGGGGTCGCGCGCCTTCGGGGGCCGGCTCGGTGTGGGCGGTGGCGAGGCCGAGAGCAGGTCCTCGGCGGTGGCAGGCTGCTCGGGAGGAGCGGGCCGATCCGGAAGCGGAACGGCGGCGCGCTCCATCGCCTCGTCCAGTTGGTGGTCCAACGTGGGCCGCGGCAGGTTCCGGAACCGGTCCTGGGTCCAGAAGCCGATCACCCCCGAGATCTCCTCATCGGAAACGAACGCACCCTGCACCCGCTGGGCGGTGATCCGATCCTGGCTCTGGAAGAGCATGTCCCCGCGACCCAGCAGTTTCTCTGCCCCGGCCCGATCCATGATCACCCGCGAATCCGTCTGCGAACTCGTCGCGAAGGCGAGTCGGGTGGGGAAGTTGGCCTTGATCAGCCCGGTCACGACGTCCACCGACGGCCGCTGGGTCGCGATCACGAGGTGGATGCCGGTCGCACGGGCGAGTTGCGCCAGCCGCACGAGCTGGGCCTCCACCTCGACCGGTGCGACCATCATCAGGTCCGCCAACTCGTCGAGGATCACCACCCAGTACGGCAGCGGCCCCTCCGGTCGCTCGACGGCGTTGTAGGCCGTGATGTTGCGGGCGCCGACCTGCTGGAAGCGGTGGTAGCGCCGTTCCATCTCCGTCACCACGACCGCCAGCACGCCGGTGACCTCCTCGGCGTCGGTGATGACGCGGGAGAACGCCAAGTGGGGGATCGCCTTGTACTCCGTCAGTTCCACCCGTTTCGGGTCGACCAGCACGAGGCGCAGCGACTCCGGCGAGTGGTGCGTGATCAGGCTCGTGATGATGCCGTTGATCGACACACTCTTGCCCGACCCCGTCGCGCCCGCGATGAGCAGGTGCGGCATCCCTGTGAGGTCCACCGCGATCGGCTGCCCGGCGACGCCCCGTCCCAGCGCGATGGCCAGGCCGCCGCGCTTGGCGACTCGCTGGAACTCTCGCGACTCGATCACGCCGCGCAGCGAGACGATACGCGTCTCCTTGTTGGGCACCTCAATGCCGATGACCGGCTGGCCCGGCACCGGAGCCTCGACCCGGATCGACGGAGCTGCCAGCGCCAGCGCGAGGTCGTTGGTGAGCCGCGTGATCTTGTTCACCCGCACCCGCGTCCGGCCAATCTCCTCGACGCGGAGGACGGGCTTGCCGTCCTGGTCGAGTTGCGGTGCCCCATCGGCGTCCTTCACGGCGACTGCCCTCGTCTTCACGTCCCAGCCCGGTTCGACGCCGAACTGCGTGACGGACGGCCCTTCGTTGATCTGCGTCACCTGCGCGTCCACACCGAACGACGCCAGCGTGTCGATGATGACCTGCGCCTGCCGCCCGCTGTCGCTGCTGCCCGGCAGCTTCGTGTCGGGCTTGAGCAGACTGAGCGGCGGCAGGATCCACCCGTCCGGGCTGCGACGGCGGCCGTTCCCTTCGGATGGTTCCGCGCGCGCGGGGTCGTCCGCGGGAGAGGGAAGCGTCGTTTGCTGCGTCGGCGCGCCGTTCCCGACGGGCTCCGCAGCTGGGGCTTCGACCGTCGATTCCTCGGGAGCCGGGCGGGATGGCGTGGCGATCGGCGCGGGCGGCAGGTGGGGCTCGGCGGCAGGGAGCGTCGTCTCGGGCGTGTACATGTCGGCCGACAGCTCGGGGCCCACACCGACTTCCCACATCTCCGTTGGCTGCCGTCGGGGGCGGGTGATCCAGAGCGTGTGCAGTTGCCGGGCCAGCCAGCGGCTGCCGATCCAGCCCAGCGTGCCGCCCAGCAGCAGTGCTTGCGCCGTGTGGTGGGAGGTGATCAGGGCGGAGATCGTCAGCGCCATCAGCAACATCATCGCCACGCCGTGGACCGACGCGAGCCACGCGCCGACGTCGCCGGTGGCCGAGACGATCGACAGATCGGCCGGTCCCAGCGTCCACTCAGGTGTGAAGAACCCAGCGATCCCGAGGCCGATAGCGTAGACCAGCGCGCCGATCGCCGCGGCGCGGGCCGTCCGCCGCGTGGGTAGCGGGGTCGCGCCGGCGACCAGCCACAGTCCCAGCACGATGCACAGCACCAGGATTGGGAAGACGCCGATGCCCAGCGCCTCCGCGACGGCGGATCGGGCGGCGCTCAGCACCTCCACCTGCACCAGCCAAGCCGTCATCAGGCCGGCGAACGCGATCAGCGCGACGCCGAGCAGCGCTATCGTCTGCCCCGACACGCTCGCCAGCCATCGGACGAACAGTGGACGCCGGCCGGCGGATCGACCTCGTCGCGGGGTCGCTGGTTTGGAGGATCGAGCCATGGGGGAGCGCCTCGCTCCGCGAGGTCACCCGAGCGCAGGCGAGGGCGAACGGCCGCAGCCGTCCACTACACCTCTACCACCACCGGTAACACCATAGGCCGCTGGCGTGTTTCGCGGTACAGGAAGCGTGAAATCTCGTCCTTGACGATCTCGTGCAGGGCCGCCGCCTCCACGGGGTGGCTGTCCCGGGCGAGCATCTCGTGCAGCGCCTCCGCCGTCCGATCGCGCAGCGCCGGCGACTCGTCGAAACCCGTGAAGCCGCGCGAGACGACGTCGGGGTCCGCCACCACGGCCCCCGTTTCGTGATCCACCGTGACGACCACGACCACGACGCCGTCCGTCGCCAGGTGCTGGCGATCACGCAGCACGGTGTGGTCGACATCGCCCACGCTCATGCCGTCGACGAACACGTACGCCGCCGAGGCCTCATCGACCACCGCCCCGCCGCGGGGCGTCAACTCGAAGACCGCGCCGTCGCGCAGGAGGTGCGTGTTCTCGGGCGCGACGCCCATCGCCTGCGCCAGCTTCACGTGGGCCGCCAAGTGCCGGTGCTCGCCGTGCACGGGGATGAAGTGGCGAGGCTTCACGAGTCCCAGCACCGTCTTCAACTCCTCCTGCGCCGCGTGCCCGCGCACGTGCACGTTCGCCGCGCCGCCCTGCGCGTAGCGCACTTCCGCCCCGACCCGGAACAGGTTGTCGATCGTGCGATTGACGGCCGACTCGTTGCCTGGGATCGGGTTGGACGACATCACGACGGTGTCACCGGACTTGATGCGCACGTCGCGGTGGTCCCCCATCGACATCCGCGCCAGCGCCGACATCGGCTCCCCCTGGCCGCCCGTGCAGACGATGACCACGTCCTCATCGGGGAAGTTCTCGTGCTGGCCAATGTCTCGGATCGCGCCGGCAGGGGCCTGGATGTAGTTCAGTTCGCGCGCCATCTTGACGTTCTGCACCATCGAGCGGCCGGTGGGGAAGACGGTCCGGCCGGCGTTCTCCGCCCCATCGACGATCTGCTGTACGCGCGCGATCTGCGATGCGAAGGTCGCGATGATCACGCGCCCCGGCGCCGTCAGCATCACGTGCTCCAGCGCCTCCCCCACCGACAGTTCGGACTCGGTGTGGCCCGGCGTGTCGGCGTAGGTCGAGTCGCTGCAGAGCAGTTGCACGCCTTCCTCCCCGTACAGCGCCAGGCGATTGAGGTCGGTGGGCACGCTCATCACCGGCGTGTGATCGATCTTGAAGTCCCCCGTGTGGACCACGATGCCGGCCGGCGTGCGCAGCGCGATCCCCATCGCGTCGGGGATCGAGTGCGCCACCGGGAAGTACTCCGCCGTGATCGAGCCGCAGTCGACGACGGTGTCATCCGTCACCTGGATCTGCTCAATGCCCCGGATGTTCGCGTTGCGCAGCTTGACGCCGATCAGGCCCTGGGCGAGGCGCGACGCGTAGATCGGCGCGGGCAGGTCGGTCAGTAGGTGCGGCAGCGCGCCGATGTGGTCCTCGTGGCCGTGCGTGATGAGATAGGCGCGCAGCTTCTCGCGGCGCTCCAACAGATAGGTCACGTCCTGGATGATGTAGTCGATGCCGTGCATCTCCTCGGACGGGAAGAGGATGCCGGCGTCGACAACGACGATGTCGTCGCGGGTCTCGAAGACCATCATATTGCGGCCGATTTCGCCCAGGCCGCCCAGGGGCACCACGCGCAGGCCGTCCGCGGGGATCGAACTCACGGGTACTCCTTGCCCGACATCTCCACCGTACCCCAGTCGCTCCGCTCGGGCTGGCGCGGCGAGGTTCCTCCCCGGCTGGAACGCGCCGCCTATCCTCGACGGGGAGCAAACGGCGGCGCGGCGTTCGGCGTCTCGGGGTCCAGAAGCGGACCCGCCGACGGAGAAAGAGCCAGTGATGTTCGGATCACAACTCCGCAACCACGCGACTTCCTGGGCCGACGTTAAAGCGGTGCTCGCGGTCATGGAGGCGGGCCGCTGGACCAGCGCCTACACCTACGACCACTTCGTCCCACCCAGGGGCTACCACAGCCCAACCGACGAAGTGTCCGAGTCCGACTCGATCCCGACACTCGAAGGCTGGTCGCTGCTTGCGAGCATGGCCGCCGTGACCAGCCGGCTCGAGCTCGGCGTCCTCGTCGGCGGGAACACCTACCGCAATCCCGTGCTGACCGCCAAGATGGCCGCGACCATCGACGAGGTGTCGGGCGGTCGCGTCATCCTGGGCATCGGCACGGGCTGGAACGTGCGGGAGCATCGGGCCTACGGCTGGGACTTCCCGTCGATGAAGGAGCGCTCCGATCGGCTTGAGGAGGCGTGCGAGCTGCTCCGCCTGCTCTTCGATTCGGACGGGCTCGTGGATTATCACGGCCGCTACTACACGCTGCGGCAGGCGCCCTTCGAACCACGGGGCATCCGACGGCCGATCCCGATCATGGTCGGTGGGGAGGGACCCAAGCGCACGTTGAAGACGCTCGCGATGTACGGCGACATCATGAACGTCTGCGCGACGCCGGAGGATCTCAAGCGGCAGCGTGCCATCCTGGAGAAACACTGCGACGCGGTGGACCGCGATCCGGCGCAGATCATGACCACCGTGCACATGCCGATTCGCACCATCCGCGACGACCAACAGGCGCGGGAGGACCGTGCCCGCAACTACACCCTCAGGCTGGGGCCCGACTGGACGCTGATCGGGACGCCGCAGTATCTGATCGACAAGTGCGGCGCGTACATCGATGCGGGTGCCGACGAGTTCTGCTTCGCGTCAATCGAACAGGAGCCGGAGTTCTACGAGGAGTTGGACGCGGAGGTCTTCGCCGCTTTCGACTAGCTCGGAGGGGGCGCGGCTCCCTCGCCGCCGCTACAGCAGTGACAGTTGCTTCGCCGGGTCCTGCCGTCCCGCCAGTGCGGCGCCGGTCGCCTGCGCGGCCGGCCGCTGCGATGTCGCCAGCAGCGCCGGGATACGATCGAAGTCTTCCCGCAGCACGCGCGCCAGGGCGCCCTGCCGCAGAGCGGCAGCCGGGTGGTAGACGGGGTACACCCGATGCGCCCCACTCTGGATCACCTTCCCGTGCGACCGCCCCATCGCCGCGCCGGGAACGAAGTACTGCATCGCGAAGCGGCCCAGCGTGACGATCAGCTTCGGGCGGATGCCGCCGATCTGCTCGGTCAGGTACGGCTCGCAGGCGGCGATCTCGCTCGGCTCCGGGTCGCGGTTGTTCGGCGGCCGGCACTTGACGACGTTCGTGACGAAGACGTCCGCCCGGGTCATGCCGATGCGGGCCAGCAGCTCGTCCAGCAGCGCCCCCGCCCGGCCCACAAACGGGCTGCCCTGCTGGTCCTCGTAGAATCCCGGCCCCTCACCGATGAACATCAGCTCCGCGTTCGGATCGCCGTCGCCGGGGACCGTACGCGTACGCCCCGTCGCCAGCGCGCAGGCGTGGCAGCCGGCGATGCGCGCGTTGATCGATTGCAGTTGGCCGGTCTCCACCAGGATGCCTCCGCGTCCCCGGCGCGGGGTCGAGAAGGACGACCCCGCCACGATTGGCGAGAGGCTAGCAACGCGCACCGCCCGGCCGGAAGCCTCCGGCACTCGCGGTGGCGTTATCCGGGTGGGTTATGGCAGGGCGGCCGGCGAACGAGGTGACCTACTCGATCTCGGCGTCCTCGATCTCGGCATTCCGATACCGCCCGAGACCGCGTGTCTCGACCAGCTTCACCAGCAGGATGCCCAGGCCGTAGAGGAAGATCAGCGGGATGGCGACGGCCGCCTGGGTGACGGGGTCGATCGACGGCGTGATCAGCGCCGCGATGATGAACGAGCCGATGATCGCCCAGCGCCAAGCCCGAATCAGCCGGTGTGCGGTAATGACGCCCAACCACCCGAAGCCCATCAGCACCAGCGGCGTCTCGAACACGATGCCGGTCCAGAACACGAACCGGGTGAGCATGTCGATGTAGTTGCTGATCCGGATTTGCGGGTCGGCGATGTTGTCGCCGAAGTCGAGCAGGAAGTCGAGCGCGGGGGGCCACGCGACGAAGAACGCGAACGCGCCCCCGCCCGCGAAGGAGAGCGACGCCAGCAGCACGATCGGCAGCAGCCAGCGACGCTCCTGGGGCTCCAGCGCCGGGTTGACGAACATGAAGCCCTGGTAGATCACCATCGGCATCGCCACGGCGATCCCCACCAGCAACCCGACCTTGAAGTAGGCCGAGATGAATCCCAGCAACTCGGTGAAGATCGGTCGGAAGTCCGGGTCCGCGGCCCGGCCCGGTTCGATCAGGAAGTCCAGGATCTGGTTCGTGAAGATCAGCGCGACGACCGTCGTCAGGACGATCGTGAGCGCCGCGATCGTCAGGCGCTGCCGCGCCTCCACCAAGTGCTCACCGATGGTGAGCATGCCCTTGGCGCGCTGCTCCTCCTCGTCGATGATCTCGGGTTCTAGCTCTGGGGCGGTCGTCGTCATGGGTTCGCTTCGCCCGGATGCGTGCCGTCCCGGGCCTCGTGTGTGGGGCTGGGGCTACCCGCCCGGCCGTCGCCGGCGGTTGATGGAGATGACATTGCCCGGTCGGGCCGCCTTGGATGCGCCCGAGGAGGTTCGACCGAGCCGCCGGCGCGCACCGCGCGGCCGCTGCGCGATCGGCGCCGGGTCGGGCAGGGTGGCCTCAACGGCTGCCGCCACTGCCGCCGCTTCCGAGGCCGCCTCCGCCGCGGCTTCGGCGGCCGCTGCGGCGTTGGCGGCCGCGTCGGCGGGAGTTTCCGCGACCTCCTCGTCCGGACTGGTCGAGCTACCCTTGACGTCCGCGGTGGTCTCTTCGACAACGCCCTTCACCTCGGCAGCCGCCATGCGCATGTCCGCGTCGATCTGCTGGAACTCCTCACGCAACTCCTGGTCCGTCTGCTCCAGGTCGTGCCGGACCTCGAGGTACTCCTCCCTGACCTCCTCGAAATCGGTCAAGTACTCGTCGCGGAAATCGCGCGCGTATTCGCGCAGGTCTCGGATCGCGCGACCGAATTGCCCGGCGATCTCGGGCAGGCGGTGGGGCCCGAACACGATCGCGATCAGCAGCAGAACGGCTACGACCTCAAGGACTCCGATGCCGAAGAAGTCCATTGTCGCCTCGCGTCTGCGTCCGTCTCGGCGCGACGGCGCCGGCCGGAGGCCACGCCCGCCGACCGGGTCGGCGGGGGCGCAGACGCGCTTAGACTACCGCATGCTCGGCGATCGCGGCGTGTCCTGGGCCGAATGCGCGCGTGACTGGTAGCTCGGACTACACGTACGAGAGGGCGGGTGGAGCGCTGCCGAACGCGACGACCGCGGCCGGATCTCAGTCTGCCCCGACGCCCTTGCTGATCAGGAAGTCGATGGCGCTCTGCACGGTGCTGATCCCCTCCGCCTCTTCATCGGAGATCTCCAGGTCCGGCACCTCGTCTTTGAACTCGTCCTCGAAGGACATGATCAACTCCACCAAGTCGAGCGAGTCGGCCCCGAGATCGTCGACGAAGGACGCGGTCGGCGTGATCTCGTCGATCTCGACGCCCAGTTGGTTCTCGATGATTCCCTGCACGCGTTCAAACAGCGTCACGTGAGTTCCCCGTTTCCGTCTCCGGCGTCTCCGCGTCCGGCTGCGACAGGTGCTCGCGGCTCACGGCGCCCAGCACGCCGTTGACGAGTCTCCGGCTGCCGTCGCTGCCAAAGGTCTTGGCGAGTTCGACGGCTTCGTTGATGACCGCCCCCTCCGGGAGGCCGCCCGATGGCGTTGCGGCATTATTGAACAGGAGTTCATAGAGCGCAATCCGCAGGACCACCCGCTCCACGACGCCCATCGTCGACAGTGGGTGTGCCGGCGCGGCGTCGGTAATGGTGGCGTCGACGGCAGGCTGTTCCCGCACGACGCCGCCGATCAACGCCTCGGCGAACCGGCGCTCCGACGCCGCCACCCGGCGAGAGGCGGTCTCCCGAGCCAGCGCGGCGGCGGCCGTCGTCCGGCCGAACTCCGCTTCGAACAGTGCTTGGAACGCCAGCCGGCGTCCCACGACGTGCAATCTGGCCAAGACCGTCCCTCTGCAACGCGCCAGCGGATCCGCACTCGCCTGCCGGCGCGGCTAACGCAGCGCCTGAATCGCCTCGGCGCCATTGAGCGTGAGCAGCGTCGGGCGCTGCCGCCGCCCGATCGTCTTCACCAGTCCTGTCAGCACCCGCCCGGGGCCGATCTCGACGAAGGTGCGGACGCCCTCCTCCAGCATGAACAGCACCGACTGCTCCCAGCGCACCGTCGACTGCAGTTGTTGCGCGAGCTCCGTCCGCAGCGCCGCGTTGATCGCGCCGGCGGTCTCGGCCGCTCCGGGCAGCGTGCACGCGATCGCACGCCCCGTGACGTTCGCGACGATCGGCGTCGTCGGCTTCTGGAACGACACGCGGTTCATCTCGGCCAGCATCCGATCCGCGGCGGGCTGCATGAGCGATGAGTGGAACGCACCGCTGACTTTGAGGGGAATCGCCCGGCGGGCGCCGCGCGCCGCCGCGAGGTCCATTGCCCGCGCGACCGCCGCCCGGGTTCCCCCCACGACGATCTGCGTCGCCGCGTTGACGTTGCAGATCTCCGCGCCCGCCTCCCGGCAGACCGACGCCACGTCCTCCTCCGGCAGCCCCAGGATGGCGGCCAGCGTGCCAGGCTTGGCTTCGCCGGCCTGCTGCATCAGCCGGCCGCGCTTCTGCACGAGCCGGACACCGGCGTCGGCGTCGAGCGCGCCCGACGCGACCAGGGCGGTGTACTCGCCGAGGCTGTGTCCCGCCACGTAAGAGGGCGGCTCAAGCGTCGGCGCCGTATCGGCACGAGATGGCCGGGGCAAGATACCTGCCGCCTGCGCCGCCACCAGACAAGCCAGGCTCGTGATGAGGATGGCCGGCTGCGCGTTGATGGTCTGCAGCAGTTCCTCCTCTGGGCCGTCGAAGATGATCGAGGACAGCGGCCGGTCGAGGGCGGCGTCTGCCCGCTCGTAGACGGCGCGCGCCTCGGGGAAGGCGTCGTACAGGTCCCGGCCCATGCCCACGTGTTGGGCGCCCTGTCCCGGGAAGAGCCAGGCCGTCGGGCCGGGCGCCCCGGCTGCCGAGGCCACGGGACTAATCCTCGGACTCCAGAACCTGCCGGCCGCGGTAGCGACCGCAGGTGTAACACACCTGATGCGCCACCATGAGCGCCGGGCAGGTTGGGCAGGTCGTCAGCGTCGCTCGGCGCTGCTTCAGGTGCTGCCGGCGGAGCCGCTGGCGGGTCTTGGCGTACTTCCGCTTGGGCAACGGAGCCATCGTGTTCATCCTTCCCACTGCGCCGTTGGCCGAACCGCGCCCGGCGGCGGCCGGGCGCCGCGCAGGGGATCCCCGCAGGGACCGACTCTAGCGCCGCCCCATCCTACTGGAAGTGACGTCGCAACTGTTCAAGCGCCGCCCAGCGGTGATCGACCGCGGGCGCCGCTGCCTCCGCGGGTTCCGTGCCGCCGTCGGCGCCCGGGCAATCCGAGCGGCAGATCGGCTGCATGGGCCGCGCCATTTCCACATGTTGCCGCAGCGCCTCCTGCAAGTCGAGCAAGCCCAGCTCGATGGGGAAGCCCTCCCGGCCCTCCGGAACCTCCACCCGTTGCTGGAGCACGGGGTCGTAGTCGGGCCAGAACTCCTCGTGCAGCCGCACATCGAGCGGCTGCGGGAAGGGCTCGAGGCAGCGCCCGCAGACTTCTTCCACGGCCACCCGGATGCGCCCGTCGACGAGGATCGATCCGTCCGTCCGCGTCATCCGCAGGTCGCCGTCGGCGCGGGTGCGACCCTCGTTGAAGCGGAACCCGGCGCCGTCCAGCACATAGGATCGCGTGCTCCCGAGCGCCTCGCTCAGCAGCGTCGACACGTTGAAGGTGAGACCGGTGTCGGAGGCCACGGGGCGCGCCGTTCGTGCCGAGGGGATGGGGTCGGTGGTGGATTCGCGCCGCATAATCCTACCAGGAAGGGGATCCCTCACGTCTTGGCTCGCCGGGGCTATTGCCCCGGCCGAAACGCGGTTCGTATACTCCAACCACCTAATCGAAGCGGAGAGAGTGCCGTGGTTGACATCGTGGAGATGGTCGCGCTCCAGGAGGTCGACCTCCGGCTCGACAGCCTGAAGCGGCGCTTGGCCGAGTTGACCGACCAACTCGAGGAGCCCGAATCGCACCGCGCCCTCAGTGACGAGACCGCCGCCCAGCGGACGCGGAACGACGCGGTCACGCAGGAGCGCAAGGCTATCGAGGCGGAGACCGACGCCCTGCGCGACAAGATCGCGACCGAGGACGGCAAGCTCTACAGCGGCCAGATCACCGACGCCAAGGAGTTGCGCCACCTCCAGGAGGAGGTCTTCTCCCTGCGGCGCAACCTGCGCGTCCATGAGGAGCGACTGCTCACCCGCATCGACGAGGAAGAGCAGGAGCAGGCGGCGCTGGACTACCTCGTTGACCTGGGAGAGAAGAGTCGCCTGGCCTGGGACGAGCATCGCGCCGGCCTGCAGAGCCGGCACGACGAGATCGACGACGAGGCCGCCCGCATCCGAGCCGAGGTCGAGGAGTCCCGCGCCAAGCTCGGTCCCGCCGACCTGGCCGTATACGACGCCCAGCGCCGCCTCCAGCAGGTGGCGGTGGCGCCTGCCGTGGGGGGTGTGTGCGGCGCCTGCCGCCTCAGCCTGCCCACGACGATTCTCAACCGGGCGCGCCGCGGCGTCGACGCCGTCAACTGCCCCGCCTGCGACTGCATCGTTTACGTCCGCTGAACTCCGGCCGGCCCGGGAGATGGCATGCGCGCGATCGGCTACCTGACGGAATACGGCCCCCCGGGCGAGGCGGCCACCCTCGCCGCCCAGAACGATGCGTTTCTGCACTTCTGCGACGCGAACGGCTACCAGCCCGCCGCCGCTTTTCTGGACCCGCTGCCCGTCGGTGGTGCGACCGATCGCCCGGGCCTGCGGCAACTGCTCGACTATCTGGACGCCCCCGAGAAGGGGTTCATCGCCGTCGTCGTGTCCGAGTTCGCGCGGCTGGGGCCGGAACGGGCGGCGGCGGCGCGTACGTACTTCCAGATCGCCGCCAGCGGCGCGCAGATCGTCTCCGTCGCCGAGGGGCCGATCGACGACGCCGGCCTGCTGCGGCTGTGGGGCGAGCGCGGCAAGGCCGCGAGCGGCCGCCGGGTGCGCGACGCCATGCGCCGCCGTGCGGTCCAGGGCCAGGTGCTGGGCCGTCCGCCCTATGGGTACCGCGTGGGCGAGGATCGGCGCCTGCAGATCGTCGACGAGGAGGCGGCGCTGGTACGCCTGATCTTCGACCTTTACCTGTCGGAGGGGCGGGGCATCCGGCTGATCGCCAAGCACCTGAACGAGCAGGGCTATCGCACCCGCCGCGGCGGCGCCTGGAGCATGGTCACGATCCGCGATCTGCTCCGCAATCGCGTCTACGTGGGCACCTACACGCGCTTCGGCGTGAAGGTGCCCCGAAACCACCCGGCGATCATTAGCGAGGACGCCTTCGCGGCGGTGCAGACGCGCATGGCGCAGCGCCGACGCCCGGCCGCCAAGGCGCAGCCTGGCCGCTTTCTGCTCTCCGGGCTCGTCTACTGCGGCGACGGCGGCTCGCGCATGATCGGCGTCACCCGGCGGCAGCAGTGGACCCGCCGCGATGGCCAAGTCGTCAGCAACACGTACCGCTACTACCAGAACGAGGCGCGCACGAACCAGTCGATCGGGGAGTACCACACCCGCCGCGCCGACGAGTTGGAGAAGGAGGTGCTGGCGCACCTCGCGGGCGCGGCGAACGGCAACGGCGCGGGAGACGACGGTGGCATCGTGCGACCCGCGTTGCTGCGCGCCGGCGACGCCAACGCCGTTGCGGCTGAGACCGCGCTGGCGGAGTCGCGCCTGCGCAGCCGGCTGCGCAGCCTCGACCGGCGCCTCGCCGATGCGCTGACGGCGACCGCCGACGGCCAGGAGACGCCCGAGCGGATGCGCGAGGTCGCGGCGGAGGTCACGGCCGACTTCCAGCACTCCGTCGGGGAATTGGCGGCGCTGGACCAGCGCGCCGCCGCGCAGGCCAGCGAGAGCGAACGCCGCCGGCATCGAGCGCGGCAGCTGGCGCGCATCCGCGACGACTGGGACACGCTGAGCTTCGACGATCGGCAGGCGCTGCTGCGAGACGTCGTGGAGCGGGTGATCGTCGAAGAGGACGGTGTCCGCACCGTGCTCCGCGTCTGAGCGGCGCGGGCGATCGGCTCCGGCGTGAAGATGTACGCCAACGCCGACGGCGCCGCCCGCGGCAATCCCGGCCCCGCCGCCTTCGGGGCGGTCGTATACGACGTGGCCGAGGAGGAACTGCGCGCCCTCGGCGCAACGATCGGTCGCGGCACCAGCAACGTCGCCGAGTACCGGGGCGCGATCGCGGCCGTGGAGGCCGCCCTGGAGTTGGGCGCGACCGAGCTGGAATTGCGTCTGGACTCTGAACTCGTCGTGCGGCAGGTGCAGGGGCGCTACCGCGTCCGCAACGCCGCCCTGAAGCCCCTGCACGCCCGCCTGCAGCGCGCGCTCGACCGTCTCGACGTGGCGCGTGTCCGCCACGTCCCCCGCGCGCAAAACTCCCGCGCCGACGAACTCGCCAACGCCGCGCTCGACGGGCGGCTGTCGGACGTGCAGTAGTCGGCGAAGCCCCTCGGCGGCGGCTACACTGCGCGGGCAGTCAGGTGGCCGGGTGGCCGCGTCGCGCTGGTGCAGGCCACCAGTCGCGCCGAGGAAAGTCCGGGCTCCATTGCGGCAGGGCGCTGGACGCGTATCCAGGGGGGGCAACCCCACGGAAAGCGCCACAGAGACAGACCGCCGCCCCTCGGCCCGCCGCGGCCGGCCGGGCGGTAAGGGTGAAACGGTGCGGTAAGAGCGCACCAGCGGCTCGGGCGACCGGGCCGGCTGGGCAAGCCCCGCCCGGAGCAAGACCAAGTAAGGGGGCCAGGGAGCGCCGCACTCCACCCCCGGGTAGGTCGCTAGAGGCGGCGGGCAACCGTCGTCCCAGATGGATGGCCACCGCCCCGCCCACCGGGTCACCGGGAAGCGGGGACACAGAACCCGGCTTACAGGCCGCCGGACCGCGACGAGAGGGGCGACGAACGTCGCCCCTCTGCGCCGTCCAGGGAGAGTCGCCGGGCCGAAACGGAGCCCAGGGAACACCGCGGCGACGGCCGGGCGCGTTACCCTCCCCATCGATGAAGCCGCTCGCGCACGTCCTCCAGGCCGCCCAGCCGCCCGCTGTCCACGGCGACCCGGACCGGACGGTGGCCGCCGTCGGCCAGGACTCCCGGCGGGTCGGCCCGGGGGGCTGCTTCGTCGCCGTGCCGGGCTTCACCGTGGACGGCCACGACTTCCTCCCCCAGGCGATCGCCGCCGGGGCGACCACCCTGGTCGTGCAGGAAGACCGGCGCGGCCACTGGGAGCCCCTGCTCGGCAGCGCCGACCACACGATCGTCGTTCTGCCCGACACCCGCGCCGGACTGTCCGCGCTGGCCGCCGCCTTCCACGACTTCCCCGCCCGCAAGCTCACCGTCGTGGGGGTCACCGGCACCGACGGCAAGACCACGACCTGCTATCTCACCGCCGCCATGCTCGAAGCGGCCGGACACCGCACCGGCATGATCGGCGGCGTGCAGTTCAAGATCGGCGACGAGTGGCGCATGAACGCCCTCACCGAGACCAGCCCGGAGGCCGACCTCACGCAGGGCCTGCTGGCGGAGATGGTGGCGTCCGGTTGCACCCACGCCGTTGTTGAATCGACCTCGCACGGGCTCGCGCTGCACCGGCTCGACCACTGTGAGTTCGACGTCGGCGTGTTCACCGGCCTCAGCGACGACCACCTCGACTTCCACGGCACGCGCGCGGAGTACCTCGACGCCAAACTGAACCTCTTCCGCTTCCTTGCCGCGGCGGCCGACAAAGGCGTCGCCAAGCGGGCCGTCGTGCGGGTGGACGACCCCCATCGCGACGCGGTCGCCGCGGCCGCCGGGACGGGGCTCGTGACCGTCGATGCCACCGGGGACGCCGGGCAGCCCGCCGACATCTCCATCTCCGACCTCGACCTGCGGGCCGACGGTTCGCGCTTCCGCCTCGCGACGCCGGCGGGGGCGCTCACGGTCGAGTTGGCGCTGCCGGCGCGCTTCAACGTGGGTAACGCGGTCCTGGCCGCGGGCGCCGCCTACGCGCTCGGCGTGGGGCCGGTCGCCCTGCAAGCCGGGCTGCGCGACATGCCGGGCGTGCCCGGCCGCATGGAGCGGATCGACGCCGGGCAGCCCTTCACCGTCGTGGTCGACGCCGCCGCCACGACCGACGCCTTCCGCCGCGTGCTGGAGTCGGTGCGGCCGCTGACGGAGGGCCGGCTGATCGTGGTCTTCGGGGTGGCCGGCGAGCGTGACCCCGGCCGCCGCGACGGCATGGGCGCCGCCGCCGCCGAGTTCGCCGACTTCGCCGTCCTGACCAGCGAGAACCCCCGCTCGGAGGATCCCGCCGTGATCGTCCGCGACATCGCCGCCGCCATGCAGCGCGGGGGCAAGCAGCCGGGCGCCGACTTCGAGGAAGAGCCCGACCGCCGAGCGGCCATCGCGCGCGCCTTCCGCCTGGCGGAGGCGGGCGACTACGTCCTCATCGCCGGCAAGGGCGCCGAGCAGTCGCTGATCTACGCCGACCACGAAGAGCCGTGGGACGATCGTCGCGTCGCCCGGGAGCTGCTCGCATCCCTGTGAGGCCCGCTCGCCCGAGCTCGCCGGGACCCGGAGCCGCGACGCCCAGCCGACATTCCGGATCGGACACACGCGGCGGCCGGCGCTACGCTTTCCACGACGCTCCCGCCCTCCGTGAACTTGAGGCAGAAAGAGACGCTCGATGGACGACGCCCGCTACCAGGAACTCGTCGCGACCGACCGCGCGCACTGGGTGCACCCGCTCCACCACCCGGCGGCCCATCAGGCCCCGATCCTGGTCGAGCGCGGGGAGGGCATCTACCTCATCGGGCACGACGGCAAGCGCTACATCGACGGGCTCTCCGCCCTCTGGAACGTCGCCGTGGGGCACGGGCGCACGGAGCTGGCGCAGACCGCCGCCGAGCAGATGTCGCGGGCCGCGTTCACGAGCAACTACGTGGGCTACAGCAACCCGCCGGCCATCGAACTGGCCGCCAAGGTCGTCGACCTCTGCTACCCCAACATGCAGGCCGCCTTCTTCGGCAACTCCGGCTCCGAGTCGAACGAGACCAACTTCAAGGCCGCCCGCTACTACTGGTCGGTGAAGGGCCGGCCCGAGAAGACGAAGATCATCAGCCGGGCCGAGGCCTACCACGGCAACACCCTGGCCGCGATGTCGATGACCGGCATGAAGATCTACTACCCCAACTTCGGCCCCCGCGTGGGCGAGGCCATCCCGGCCGCCAGCGTCGAGCCGAAGCTCGCCGGCGGCGGCCGCATCGACCCCGCGAACGTCGATATCGACCGCATCGAGGAGACCATCGCCGACGAGGGCGCGGACACCATCGCGGCGATCATCGCCGAGCCCGTGCAGGGGGCGGGCGGCATCCACGTCGCCGCCGACGGCTACTTCCCCCGCCTGCGCGAGATCTGCGATGAGAACGACATCCTGCTGATCGACGACGAGGTCATCACCGGCTTCGGCCGCACCGGCCGCTGGTTCGCCCTGGAGCACTACGGGGTCCAGCCCGACATGGTCTCGACCGCCAAAGCGCTGACCAGCGCCTACATCCCCATGGCGGCGGCGGTCTGGTCGAAGGACGTGCACGAGACCATCACCGGCACCGACCCCGGCACGCGCTTCATGCACGCCTACACCAACTCGGGGCACACGGCCGCGGCCGCCGTCGCGCTGCGAAATCTCCAGATCTTCGAGGACGAGGGTCTGGTCGAGAACGCGGCCGCGCGGGGCGCGCAGTTGCGCGCCGGCCTGGAGGCGCTGGCGGCCGACCACGCCAACGTCGGCAACGTGCGGGGCCTCGGCTTCATGCAGGGCTTCGACCTGCTCCAGGACGCGGACGGCAACACCCCGTTCCCGATGGAGGCGGGCGCGGGCATGAAGCTCCTGGAGGAGGCGACGCGGCGCGGGCTGATCGCCCGCATCCGCCTCGACAGCTACCTGCTCGCGCCGCCCCTGATCACGACGGAGCAGCAGGTCGACGACATCCTCACGATCCTCGACGACAGCGTGCGGGCGGTCGTCGCGAGGCTGTAGCGGCGCACCCGCGTGAACGATGGCGTCCCTCCTGCTATCCTGGCGGGGAGAAAGGAGGTGATGCGCGTTGGGACATAAAAGCAAGCCCAGCAGTGATACGGTCCGCTCGCACTTTTCGGAGGTGAGTGAGACGTAGACGTATCGCCTCTGGGCTGAAGAAACAGGGAAGGCCCCCGGAAACGGGGGTCTTCCTCGTCTTCGTGGGCGGGATCCCCGCCACCGGGCCGGCGGCGCTAGCCTCTCCCCATGTCCGCCGTATCGCCCCGCCTGCGACGCAAGCTCCTCGAGCAGCGCTCCGTTGCGCGCTGGGTCGGACGCGAGTTCGTCTACAGGCTGCGCACCGGCTCGACGATGGACGACGCCCGCGCGCTGGCCCGGGACGGCGCCGCCGGCGGGGCCGTGGTCTTCGCCGAGGAGCAGACCGCCGGACGCGGCACGCGCGGCCGAAGCTGGGTGTCGCCGGCGGGCCAGAACCTCTACTTCACGATCGTGCTGCGGCCCAGCGTCGCGCAGATCCAGCGGCTCTCGCTCATCACGCCGGTGGCGATCGCCAACGCCGTCGAGCAGACGCTGGGGCTCTACCCGCGCATCAAGTGGCCCAACGACCTCCAGTTGGGCGGCAAGAAGTTCGCCGGCATCCTGATCGAGGGTGAGTGGACCGGCGACCGGCCCGCCTTCGCCTTGGTGGGGGTGGGAGTCAACGTGAACTTCGAGCCCATGGCGCACGCCCAACTCGACCGACCGGCCACCAGCCTCGCCATCGAGAAGGGGCGGCCGCTGTCCCGCGAGCCGCTCCTGGCGGCCATCTTCGCCTCCTTCGAGCGCGCCTTCGAGGGGGCCGAGCACCCGGCCTTGTTCCGCGGCTGGCGTTCGCGGCAGGCGCTCCTGGGGCGGCCCGTCACGCTGAGCGGCAGCGCCGCCATCCGCGAGCCCGGGGGCGTCATCGAGGGCACGGCGGAGGACGTCGCGGAGGACGGGGCGCTGCTCGTGCGGCTGCAGGGCGGCGACCTGCGCCGCTTCCAGGCGGGCGAGGTCAGCCTGCGCGGCGACGGCGGACGCGTCTAGGGCCTGTTCACACCGGCGCCGGGGCATCGGATCTGAGCGAAGAAGCCGGCGCGGAGGGGGGTCCCGGGCCTCAAGATGCAAGATTCTTTTTTTTCTCCGCGTCCGCGGGGCGCCCGGAGCGAGGCCGCGAATCGAAAACCCCCATGTTCATTGGGGATCTTGTCCGGTCACGCTCGATCATCGGGGGCCTCCGGCTTGCACCGGGGCGCATTGGGGAGCATCTGGGAGCAGGAATCCGGCACGAACTTGCCCAGTCTTTCACGATCTTTCACGTTCTTTCACGCGCCCACCGGAGTTCAGTGGGGGCGTCGGACCGGTCGCAGAACACGCGATATGCGTTCCATGACCACAATATAGCGGATGGTGCGAAGGAAAGTCAAGCCGTCCCGCCGGGACGCCCGTCCTGTGTGAACAGGCCCTAGGCGCCGGCCGACTCCGGGGGCCCGTCGGGCGTCGGTGGAGCGTCGATGGGGGGCGCATCCTCGGGCGCCGGCGCGGTGGCGGGCTCGACGATCATCGTGAAGCCGTCCATCGCGGTGACGCGGATCTCCACGCCCTCGGCGATGGGCCCGCCCGCCGCGCGCGCGCTCCACAGCTCTGCGGCCACCTTCACCGTGCCCTCGGGGTCGACGGCGTGATGCACGACGCCGGTGCGCCCGACCATCCCCTCCAGCCGGGAGGGGAGGTCTCGCGCCTTGGCCCGGTCGCGGACCATGAGCAGCCAGAGCAGCGCGACGACGGCGGCGACCACGGCCGCCACGACGATCAGCAGCCAGATCGACACCTCGCCCGCTCCGCCGGGGGTGTCGCTGACGAGCAGCAGGCCGCCCAGCAACAGAGACACGATCCCCCCGATCCCGAAGACGCCGAACCCCGCCACGAGGATCTCCACGGCGATCAGCACGAAGGCCAGCAGGACCAGCACGATGCCGGCCACGTTCGCGTCGAGCACGTCGAGGCTGAAGAAGGCGAAGATGAGCATGATCACGCCGACCACGCCGGGCCCCACCAAGCCGGGCGAGAGGATCTCGATCAGCAGGGCCAGCCCGCCCAGGCTGAGCAGCAGGAAGGCGATGTTGGGGTGCGCGATGACGTCGAGGATGTTCTCGAAGAGGTTCATGTCGGAGCGGGCGACGCGGGCGCCCGCGGTGCGGAGAGTGGTCTCCGGCCCGGCCGCGGCGTCATCGACGTAGCCGGCCAGCACGACGCTGCGGCCGTCGAGCGACGCGATCAGCTCGTTCAGGTCGCGCGCGACGAAGTCGGCCACGCCGATCGCGACGGCCTCCTCCGCAGTGACGGAGGCGGCCTCGCGTACGGCGCTCTCGGCCCACTCCGCGTTGCGCTGGCGCAGGCGGGCGATTCCCTGGATGCCGGCCACGGCGTCGTTGGTGATCTTCTCGCCCAGCGGCCCCTCGATCTCCTCGCCGCCGGCGCCGACCGGGGTCGCGGCGCCGACCTGGGTGCTGGGCGCCATCACTGCCACGTGCGCCGCCATCGTGATGAACGTGCCCGCCGATGCCGCCCGCGCCCCCGCCGGACTGACGTAGACGACGACCGGCACGCGCGCCTCGATGATGCGCTCGGTGATGTCGTCGGTGGCGCTCACCTGGCCGCCGGGCGTGTCCAGTTCCAGGATCCAGACGGCCGCGCGCTCGTCCTCGGCGCGGTCGAGGGCGCGGTCCACGAAGTCGGCGGAGACGGGGCCGATCTCGCCGTCGAGCTTCGAGACGTGCACGGCCCCGGGCGCGGCGCTGCCGCCGCCGCAGGCCAGCAGCAGCCCGCCGCTCAGGGCGAGCAGCGCGAACAGCACGGTCCGCAGGCGCACGAGCCGGCCGGAGCCGGGCCAGGAACGGCGGTGGGGGGCCATGGAGCCAGCATATCGAAGCGCGGGGGGGCCGGACGGGCGCCGGTGGCGGCTCCGTCGCCCGGATCGCTGCCGGCGGGGCGCCTGCCCGTAGACTGGATGCATCCGGCTCAGTGCATCCGGAGGGCCGGAGCGCAGGTCATCGGAGTTCGTGTGCCGCCGCTCGTCTCGCACATGCTCGCCGCCCGACGCGCCGCCGAAGAGGCGGGGCTGTTCGACGCCGCCGCGGACGACGGAGGGGCGTCCGGCGGCGAGGCCGCGCACGCGGAGGAGGTCGGCGCGTTCACGCTGGGCGCGACGACGCCGGACATCCGCGTCCTTACCCGCTGGGAGCGCGAGCGCACGCACTTCTTCGACCTGAACGAAGAACAGCACCAGGACAGCGTGGCGGCGTTCTTGGACGCCCATCCCGACCTGCGCGACGCCGCTGCCCTGCGGCCCCAGACGCGCGCCTGGGCGGGTGGCTTCATCGCCCACCTGGTGATGGACGAGACGTACATCGAGGAGGTCTACCGGCCGCACTTCGGCCATCGATCGGCCCTGGGTGGGGGCAGGCGGGCCAACCTGCTGGACCGTATCCTGCAATACGAGATGGACCGCCAGGAGCGCGAGAGCCCGGAGGCGATGGCGGCGCTGCGGCGGTCGCTGTACGGCAGCGCGGTCGATGTCGATTGCGGCTTCCTCGACCGGGCCACGCTGGAGGAGTGGCGCGATGTCTCGGCCCGCCTGACGGAGTACGCGCCGGACTGGGAGCGCTTCAGCACGATCGCGTCGCGGCATCTCAAGGGCGCGGGCGTCGGCTCCGAGGGCGAGTACCGCGCCTTCCTCGAGCAGATCCCCGAGCTGCTCCAGGAGACGCTGCGCAGCGTTGGCGCGGCCACGGTGGAGGCGTTCTTCGAGGAGTCGCAGCAGCGCACCGTGGCGGCGCTGCGGGAGTACCTGGGATGAGCGACGCAGGGGCGGCGACGCCGCTGCCGGTCGTCGTCGGCGCGGAGGCCGCGCGCGCCACGATCTTCCGCAAGCGCGTCGTGGACGAGGGGGCGCTCAGCGACGCCGAACGCGGGCTCATCGCGACGCTCTATCGCAGCATGGAACCGGCGACGGCGGACGCCGCCGTCCGCCGCATCATCGACGAGGTGCGCCGCGACGGCGACGCCGCCCTGCGCCGCATCTCGGCCGCGCTCGACGGCTTCGCCCCGGACCCGATGCGGGTGAACGAGGCGGAGTTCGCCGCCGCCCGGGCGGCCGTCGATCCCGAGCTGATCGGCGCCCTGCAGGCCGCCGCCGGACGGGTGCGCGATTACCACGAGCGCCAGCTCGCCCATGCCGCGCAGTCCTTCGAGCACGAGGGCCTGGGCCAGATCGTGCGTCCCATCGCGCGGGTGGGGCTGTACGTGCCGGGCACGGCGGTGGTCTACCCCAGCTCCGTGCTGCACACGGCGATCCCGGCCGTCGTCGCGGGGGTCGAGGACGTCTGCATCGTCAGTCCGGTGTCGTCCGCGGCGGGGGGGACGGTGGCGGCGATCAAGCTGGTGGCGGCGGAAATCGCGGGCGTGACGAGCGTCTACAAGGTCGGGGGGGCGCAGGCCATCGCCGCGCTGGCCTACGGCACCGAATCGGTGCCGGCAGTGGACAAGATCTTCGGGCCGGGCAACCGCTTCGTCACGCTGGCCAAGCGCATGGTCTACGGCGATGTCGGCATCGACGCGCTCTACGGCCCGACCGAGACCGTCGTCGTGACGGACGACTCCGCCGACCCGGAGCTCTGCGCCGCCGATCTGCTCGCCCAGGCCGAGCACGACACGATCGCCGCGCCGATCCTGATCACGTCGAGCGAGCGCGTCGCGCGCGCGGTGGCGGCCATCGTGCCGCGGCAGGCGGCGGCGCTGCCCCGCGGCGCCATCGCGCTGCAGGCGTTCGAGAACCGGGGGGGCATCATCCTGGCCGAGGACCTGTCGGCCGCGATCGATCTGGCCAACGAGTACGCGCCCGAGCACCTGGCGCTCGTCGTCGCCGACGAGCAGGCGGCCGTCGACCGGGTGCGCAACGCGGGGGGGCTGTTCGTCGGCGAGGCCTCGCCGGAGGCGTTGGCCGACTACATCGCCGGGCCGTCGCACGTCATGCCGACCGGCGGCAGCGCGCGCTACGCGTCGCCGCTGCACGTGGACGCCTTCCGCAAGGTCACGAGCGTGCTGCGCGCCGGCGACGACCTGCTGCAGCGGGTCGGCGACGACGCGATCACGATCGCGCGCGCGGAGGGATTGCAGGCCCACGCCCGCTCCCTGGAGGTGCGTCGCAGCGACCGCTGAGGCGCGGGCGGTGGGGGACCGCGGAAGGCCGCGGCTGCCCCAAGGCGATGTCGCGTGCGACCATGAGCGCATGTCCGGTGAACCCGATTCCCCGCGCGTGCGGCCGCACCTGACCGCCCTGCCCGGCTACGAGCCGGTGACGCCCCTCGACCAACTGGCGGCGCGGGCGGGCGTGGACGTGGCCGACGTGCTCAAGCTCGACGCCAACGAGAACCCGTTCGGCGTGTGCCCCGCCGTGCAGCGCGCCGTGGCCGAATACCGGGGCTGGTCGGTCTACCCCGACCCGCTGCAGCTCGACCTGCGGGCGGCGCTGGCGGGCTACGCCGGCGTGACGCCGGAGCGGGTCGTTGCGGGGGCGGGGTCGGACGAGTTGATCGAGCTCACGGTGCGGGCCCTGGTTGGGCCGGGGCAGCGCGTGGTGAGTTGCCCGCCGACCTTCGGCATGTACCGCTTCCTCTGCGACGTGGCGGCGATCCCCCTCGACGAGGTGGAGCGGGGGGCCGACTTCGGCATCGACGTGGAGGCGGTGCTGGCCGCCATCCGGCCCGAGACGGCGCTGGTGATCCTGGCCTCGCCCAACAACCCCAGCGGCACGCCCCTGGGCGACGACGCGCTGGTGGCGCTGCTGGACAGCGGCGCGACGATCGCCATCGACGAGGCCTACGGCGAGTACGCCGGGACGTCGGCGCTGGAGCGCTTCGGCGACCACCCGCGCCTGATCGTCTTCCGCACGTTCAGCAAGTGGGCGGGGCTGGCCGGCCTGCGGGCGGGCTACGGCGTCTTCCACCCCGACCTGGCGTCGGTGCTGCTGCGGATCAAGCAGCCGTACAACGTGAACCTGGCCGCGGAGGTCGCGATGCGGGCGGCGATCGACGCCAAGGAGGAGTTGCTGGCGCAGGCCGCGCAAGTGGTGGAGGAGCGGGGGGCCCTGGCCCGTGACATCGCCGCGCTGGGCTGGCTGATGCCCTATCCCTCGTCGGCGAACTTCCTGCTCTGCGCCGTCGAGGGGGGGTCGGCCGACGCCGGAGCCCGCCTGCACGCCGCCCTGGCCGAGCGGGGGGTCTTCGTGCGCTACTTCGGCGCGCCGCGGCTGCGGGACTGCGTGCGCATCTCCTGTCCCCGGCCCGACCAGCACGAGGCGCTGATGACGCACCTGCGCGCGGCGGGCGCCGGCCTGGGCCTCGCCTAGCGCGACGCCCCCGCGCTTGCGACGATGGAGGCGGCGGGGGGATCGGATACAGCCATGACGCGAGAAGCCACGGTCCGGCGCGAGACCAAAGAGACCAGCATCGAGGTCGTCCTGCGGCTGGAGGGGGGCGGCCGGGTCGACGTGGCGACCGGCATCGGCATGCTGAACCACATGATCGAGCAGCTGGGGCGGCACGGCGGTTTCGACCTGAAGGTGCACGCCGTGGGTGATCTGCACGTCGACGCGCACCACACCGTGGAGGACATCGGCCTGGCGCTGGGCAAGGCGCTCAACGAGGCGCTGGGCGACCGGGCGGGCATCGCCCGGATGGCCGACCGGACGGTGCCGCTCGACGAGGCGCTGGTCCACGCCGCGCTCGACCTGAGCGGCCGCCCCTACACCGACATCGGGCTGCGCTTCAGCGCCGGCATGGCGGGGGAACTGCCCACGCCCCTGGTGGCGCATTTTTTCGAGTCGTTCGCGCAGGAGGGGCGCTTCGCCCTGCACCTGCGACAACTGGCGGGGGAGAACGACCACCACATCATGGAGTCGGCGTTCAAGGCGACGGCGCGGGCGCTGCGCGACGCGGTCGTGGTGATCGAGGCTGGGGGGGTCGTCCCGAGCACCAAGGGGACGCTGTCGACGTAGGCGGGTAGCGTGGCAGGGGGCGCCACGCACCGCGATCGCCGGCGCGAACTGTTTTTTTTGGCGTTCGCCGGTTTCGCAGGGGGGACGGCGCCCAGGCGCGCGCCGCCAAGGGCGCCGAACTGCAGATTTTTGCGCTCACGTGCAGGACGACGGACCGATCGGCCCGATCCGGCCGGTCAGCGCCCTCCACTCCCGGGGGAGTGAGGGCTCAGGGGCGGGGGATTTTTTTCGTGCTGGGGCGCAGCCTGCGTGGCGAGACATCCGCGGGCATCGGCCAGTCCAGCGGATTAGTCGTACTCGCCGACGCGCGGGACGAAATTTTTTTTCGGCGCGTCCTGTCGAGCCGGTGCTGGGGGCCCGCGACGCAGGCGGACTTGCCGGTACTTGCACGCAGATCGAGGCCAACGGCCCGGTTGTTGAACCCTTCCGGGGGCATCCGGGTCCGCTCCTCGCGTCCTCGGTACGGCGGCGTGCGGCCGGCCGTGAAGCGCGGCGTTAGCCGACGGCCTCGCCGGCTGTCTCGGCCGACACAGCGCAGCGGTAGGCCTCGATCACCGGGTTGGCGAGGAGCTGGTCGCACATCGCGTGGACCTGCGATGCCGCGTCCGCCTCGTCGGGAGCGTCGAGCCAGACCTCGATGTACTTGCCGGCCCGCACGGCGTCGACGCCGGCGTAGCCCAGCGAGTGCAGGCCGCCCTTGATCGTCAGGCCCTGGGGGTCGTTGACGGTGCGCTTGAGCGTGACGTGGATCTCCGCCTTGTAGCGGGGCACGTCAGCCGGCCCCGGGGCGCAGCAGTTGGCGCCCCGTAATGCGCTCGAAGCCCTGCGCATAGCGCTCCTGGAGCAGCGCAACGACCGGCGGAGGCATGCCGGGGGCGGGCGGCGTCTTGTCCCAGCCGGTCGATTCCAGCCAGTCGCGCAGGGGCTGCTTGTCGAACGACGGCTGGGCCTGGCCCGGCTGGTAGATCGCGACGTCCCAGAAGCGCGACGAGTCGGGCGTCAGCGCCTCATCGATCAGGATCGCCTCGTCCTCGCCCTGCTCGTTGGGCACCATGCCGAACTCGAACTTGGTGTCGGCGATGATGAAGCCGCGCTGACGGGCCCGCTCCAGGCCGTACATGTAGAGCGACATGGAGCGCACCTTGACCGTATTGGCGACCTCCTGGCCGACGATCTCCACCGCCTGCTCGTAGGAGATGTTCTCGTCGTGGCCCTCGTCGGCCTTGGTCGAGGGGGTGAAGATCGCCTCGGGCAGGGCGTCCGACTCGCGCAGCCCGGCCGGCAGGGGGATGCCGCAGACCGCGCCGCTGCGCTGGTAGTCCTTCCAGCCGCTGCCCGAGAGGTAGCCGCGCACGATCGCCTCCAGCTTCACGGGGACCGTCTTGCGGACCAGCATCGCGCGGCCGATGAACTCCGCCCCCAGCGGCACGGGGATGTCGGGGTTGTCGGTCGAATCGATGACGCGGATCATGTGGTTCGGCACCACGCTCTCGGTGTTCTCGAACCAGTAGGCCGACATCTGCGTCAGCACGCGCCCCTTGTCGGGGATGCCGTTGGGCAGCACCACGTCGAAGGCGGAGACGCGGTCCGTCGCCACGATCAGCAGGCGGTCGCCCAGGTCGTAGACGTCCCGCACCTTGCCCTGGAACTTGGGCAGGTCCAGGTTCGTGTGCAGCAGCACGTCGCTCGTTCCGGTGGTCATGGTGGTCTCCCGTCCCTTCGTGTCGATTCGCCCCGATGCGGGGCCCTTCAGATGCCCACGCGCTCGAAGCTCGCGTCGAGGTGGCGCAGGTAATACGCGGGGTCGAACAGCTCGCGCAGCGCGTCGGCCGGGTCGGCCGCGGCGCCGGCCGGTAGTCCGTCGCCGGGGCGCAGCGCGGCCAGCACGATGGCGTCGGCGGCGAGCAGGTCGAAGAAGGGGCGGCGCTCGTTCCAGGCGGTCATCGCGTGCGCCTGCACCAGCTTGTAGGCCGTCTCGCGGGGCATGCCGCGCTCGACCAGCGCCAGCAGCACGCGCTGCGAGAAGACCAGCCCGTAGGAGCGGTCCATGTTCTCGCGCATGTGCTCCGGGAAGACGACGAGGTTCTCCATGATCCAACTGAACATGTCGAGCATGTAGTCGAGCAGGATGCAGGCGTCGGGGAAGATGACGCGCTCGGTGGAGGAGTGGGAGATGTCGCGCTCGTGCCAGAGCGCGACGTTCTCCAGGGCGGTCGTGGCGTAGCCGCGCACGACGCGGGCCAGGCCGCAGATGCGCTCGCACTTCTCGGGGTTGCGCTTGTGCGGCATCGCCGAGGAGCCGGTCTGGCCGGGCAGGAACGGCTCTTCCGCCTCGCGCAGCTCGGTGCGCTGCATGTGACGGATCTGCAGCGCGAACTTCTCCAGCGAGGCGGCGATCAGCGCCAGCGTCGAGACGAACTCCGCGTGCCGGTCGCGCTGCAGGATCTGATTCGAGACCGGCGCGACGGCCAGGCCGAGTTCCGCGCAGATGCGCTCCTCGGCCGAGGGCGGGACCGTGGCGTGCGTCCCGACGGCGCCGCTGATCTTGCCCACGCTGATCGAGTCGGTGGCGGCGGTCAGGCGGGCGCGGCCGCGCCGTACCTCGTCGACCCAGAGGGCGAGCTGCAAGCCGAAGGTCATCGGCTCGGCGTGGATGCCGTGCGTGCGGCCCACCATCAGCGTGTGCTTGTGCTCGCGCGCCTTGGCGACGAGGGCCGCCTCGAGCCGCGCCAGCTCCGTCTGCAGCAGCGCCGCCGCGTCGCGCAGTTGCAGCGAGGTCGCGGTGTCCCAGACATCGTTCGAGGTGAGCCCCAGGTGCACCCAGCGCGCCTCATCGCCCAGGGAGTCCGAGACCGAGCGCAGGAAGGCGGTCACGTCGTGGTGCGTCTCCGCCTGGTAGCGGTCGAGATCCTCCAGCACGAACGACGCCTTGGCCGCGATGGCGTCGGCGTCGGCCCGGGGCACGACCCCCTCGGCCGCCCAGGCCTGCACCGCGGCGACCTCGACCTGCAGCCAGCGCTCGTACTTGGCCTGCTCGGTCCAGAGGGCGGCCATGGCGGGGCGGGAGTAGCGCGGGATCATCGGGGTGGGGGCCTTCCGCCGCGCCGCGCGGGCGCGGGATCGTCAGTCGAGGTAGTCCTCGCGCACGGGGGAGAAGATGTCGATCGCGACCGAATCCTCCAGCGCCGTCACCTTGTGGTCGACGTCGCCGGGGACGAGCCAGGAGTCGCCGGGGCCGAGTTCCCGCGTCGCGCCGGGCATCTCGAAGAGGATGCGCCCGGAGACGAGGTAGCCGGTCTGCTCGTGGGGGTGCGTGTGATTCGGCACGACCGCGTCCTTGGCGATGCGGATCTCGTGGATGGAGGTGCGGTCGCCGTGGTTCAGCGTCCGGCGGGTGATGCCGGGCAGCATCTCGACCTGCCGGGCGTCGGCGTGCCGCTGCAAGCTGGGCTCGGTCATTGGCTCACCCCTCTCCGGCGCGCGCTCACAGCTCCCGCGCCGCGATGTCCGTCCGGTAGTGCCGCCCCTCGAAGTCGATGCGCGAGGCGTTAGCGTATGCCCGCTCCCGCGCCGTCGCCAGATCGGGGCCGAGCCCCACGACGATCAGCACGCGCCCGCCGCCCGTGACGGCGTCGCCGGCGGCGTCGAGCGCCGTGCCGGCGTGGAAGACGAGCACACCGGGGTCGACGGCGTCGAGGCCCGTGATGCGATGGCCGGTCTCGTAGGCGCCGGGATAGCCGCCGCTGGCCAGCACGACGCCGACCGCCGCCTCGCCCGACCACTCGGGCCGGGCGCTCTCCAGCCGTCCCTCCGCGCAGGCCAGCAGCAGGGCCAGCAGGTCGGAGCGCAGCTGGGGCAGCAGCACCTGCACTTCGGGGTCGCCGAAACGGCAGTTGAACTCGATCACGCGGGCGGCGCCGGCGGCGTCGACCATCAGGCCGCCGTAGAGCAGGCCCCGGTAGGGCCGGCCCGTCTCGCGCAGGCGTCGCGCCACCGGCCGGTGGATCGAGTTGAGAAGCGTCGGCCAGGCGCCGGGGCCGAGGAAGCCGGGCGGGCTGTAGACGCCCATGCCGCCCGTGTTGAGCCCGCGGTCCCCGTCGAGGGCGCGCTTGTAGTCGCAGGAGAGGGGCAGCGGGAGCACCGTCTCGCCGTCGACGAGCGCCATCGCGCTGGCCTCCATCCCGGTCAGCCGCTCCTCGACGACGACCGTCGCCGAGGCGGCCCCGAAGCGCCCGCCCAGCAGGTCGTCGACGGCGGCGTGCGCCTCGGCCATCGAGGCGGGCACGATGACGCCCTTGCCGGCCGCCAGGCCGTCGGCCTTGATGACGGGGACGGGGCGGCCGGGCGGGAACGTGTCGTCGATGAAGGCGTGGGCGGCGCCGGGGTCGGCGAACGATTCGCCGGCGGCGTGGGGCACGCCGGCCTCGCGCATGGTCCGCTTGGCGAACCACTTCGATGACTCGATCTCGGCCGCCGCCCGGCTCGGCCCGAAGGCGAGGACGCCGGCCGCGCAGAGGGCGTCGGCCATGCCGGCGGCGAGCGGCGCCTCGGGCCCGACGACGACGAAGTCGATCGCCTGCGCCCGCGCCGCCGCGACGACGCCCGGCACGTCCTCGGCATCGACGGGGAGGTTGCCGCCCAGGCCGGTCTCGCGCAGGAGCAGGGCCGTGCCGGCGTTGCCGGGCGCGCAGAACAGGGCGTCGCAGTCGGCGCTGCGGCTCACGCCCCAGGCGAGCGCGTGCTCGCGACCGCCGCCGCCGACGATGAGGACCCTCATGCCGCGCCGCGGGCCGGCGGCTGCATCGGGATGCGCGAGAGGTCACCGTCGATGATGTCGGGGTCCATGGCGGCCATCTCGCTCTGGTAGGGCATGTCGGGCACGGCCTGCATCATGTAGATGGGCAGGTTGAGGATGTGCGCGAAGCCCATCTCCAGGAACGAGTTGCCGCCCACGTAGCTGGGCACGCCCTTGGCGTCCTCGTTGAGGACGAGGATGGCCTCGGAGCGCTGGATCTTGCGCCAGTGCTCGCGGATCAGGTCGTGGTCGCGTTTGAGTTGGGCCCGCTCGACGTCGCTGGCCTCCTCGTAGTCGAACTGCTCGTTCTCGACCGGGATGTAGACCTCGTGCCCGAGCGACTCAAGCTCCGCCTGCACCTCGCGGATGCGGTCGGCCAGGGTCATGCTCGAACAGATCGTGATGATCACCGGCGCCGTCCTGCTCCCACGCGGTCGACTCCCACTGGCCTACTCCCACTCGATCGTGCCGGGCGGCTTCGACGTGATGTCGAGCACCACCCGGTTGACCGCCGGCACTTCGTTGACGATGCGGTTCGCGATGCGGGCGAGCACGTCGTAGGGCAGGCGCGCCCAGTCGGCGGTCATGGCGTCCTCGGCGGTCACCGCGCGCAACGCCACGACGTGCCCGTAGGTGCGGGCGTCGCCCTGCACGCCCACCGAGCGGGTGTCGGTGAGGATCGCGAACGACTGCCACAGGTCGCCGTAGAGCCCGGCGGCCTTGACCTCGTCCATCACGACCCAGTCGGCCGCGCGCAGCGTCTCCAGTTTGTCGCGCGTCACCGCGCCGATGATGCGGATCGCCAGGCCGGGCCCCGGGAAGGGCTGCCGGTGGACCATCTCGGGCGGCAGGCCCAGTTCCAGGCCGACCTGGCGCACCTCGTCCTTGAACAGGTAGCGCAGCGGCTCGACCAGCGTGAGCCGCATCCGCTCGGGCAGCCCGCCGACGTTGTGGTGCGACTTGATCGTCGCCGTGATGCCGCCGGCGCCCGTGCCGGCGCTCTCGACGACGTCGGGGTAGGTGGTGCCCTGGACCATCGAGTCGACCTCGCCCAGGCCCTGGGCGGCCTCCTCGAAGACCGCGATGAACGTCTCGCCGATGCGCTTGCGCTTCGTCTCCGGGTCGGTGACGCTCGCCAGCTCCTCCAGGAACTGGTCGACCGCGTCGATGTGGCGCAGGTCGATCGCCAGGTGCTTGCGGAAGGTGCGCACGACGCGCTCCGGCTCCTCGCGGCGCAGCAGGCCGTTGTCGACGAAGATGCAGGTCAACTGGTCGCCCACGGCGCGATGCACCAGCGCCGCCGCCACGGCCGAATCGACGCCGCCGCTGAGCGCGCAGATGACGCGCCCGCCGCCCACCTGGGCGCGGATGTCGGCCACGGCCCGCTCGACGAAGTTGGCCGGCGTCCAATCGCCGCGGCAGCCGCAGATCTCGCGCACGAAGTTGCGGATCAGGCGGTCGCCGTCGGGCGTGTGCACGACCTCGGGGTGGAACTGGATGCCGTAGAGGCCCTGGTCGTTGCCCATCGCGGCGACGGGGATCGACTCGCTCGAAGCGAGCACGCGGAAGCCGGGCGGCGCCTCGGCGACGCGGTCGCCGTGGCTCATCCAGACGGGCATCGCCTCGGGCAACTCGGTCAGCAGGCCCCCCTCGCGCTCGTGGTGGATCACGGCGTGGCCGAACTCTCGCTCGCGCCCGCCGGCCACGCGCCCGCCGAGGGCCGCGGCCATCGTTTGCATGCCGTAGCAGATGCCCAGCACGGGCAGGCCGCTGTCGTAGACGTAGGCCGGGGCGGCGGGCGCGCCGTCGTCGTGCACCGAGGCCGGGCCGCCCGAGAGGATGAAGCCCTTGGGGTTGAGCGCGCGCACCCGCTCCCAGTCGGCGGTGTGCGGCAGCAGCTCGCAGTAGACGTTGAGCTCCCGCACCCGCCGCGCGATGAGCATGCTCGTCTGGGAGCCGAAGTCCATGATCACGATCGCCTCGCGGGGGGGCGTGGCCTCGCCGCGGGCGGGGCGGTCGCCCCGACGCTCGCGCGCCACCTCCAGGTAGGCGGAGACCTCGAGGTCGTCGGTGCCGCGGACGCGGTCGGGGACGGCCGGGTCGGCGTCGGGGTCGGGCAGGGGGGGCGAGGGGGGGCGCCGGCCGGCGCGATCGACCGGGTCGGACGTGGTCACGGCCGTCGGTTCGGAGTCGATCAAGAACCTGCCCCTCCCGGACCGGACGGCTCGGGGCGCGCTGCCACGCCCAAGGCAGGTGTATCGCAGGTGTATACTCGGGGTCAAGAACAGTTGTCCTAACGAGGACGCGAAGGCAGGCCGGCGGCATGGACGCGCCCGACACACTCGACAATCTGATCGAACAGGGCGCCGGCGTGCTGACCGGCGGCGGCCTGCTGGGCCTGCCCACCGACACGCAGTACGCGCTGTCGGCGCTGGCCTCCGACGGTGCCGCGGTCATGCGCTGCTACGCCTGCAAGCAGCGTCCCGACGACGACGCGATGCCGATCTTCCTCCCCTCGCTGGACTGGCTGGACCGCGTCGCGACCGACATCCCGGCGGTGGCGCGGGGCGTGGCGGAGGAGGTCTGGCCAGGCGCGGTGACGCTGGTGCTGCCGCGCAACCCCGAGTGGCGGTCGCTGGCGGCGCCGGGCAAGACCGTCGCGCTGCGCATCCCCGACCACCCGCTGGCCCTGGGCCTGCTGGCGGCGATCGACGCGCCGCTGACGGGCAGCAGCGCCAACCGGCACGGGCAGCCGCCGGCGCTGCGCGCCGACGACGTGCGCACCTCGCTGGGGGAGGACGTGACGGTGCTGCCCGAGGCCGGCGTGCTGCCGCAGGGCACGGCCTCGACTATTCTCGCCTGGAGCGACGCCGAGCCGCGCATCCTGCGGCCCGGCGCCATGAGCAACGAGCACGTCGAGGCTCTGCTGCAGCGGCACGGCGCTGCGGGCGGCTGACGGGCCGGCGGCCCGGGGGGAGCGCACGGTGCGCATCGCCATCGGCAGCGACCACGCCGGCTACCGCCTGAAGGAGTTCCTGCGCGCCGAACTGGCCGAGCAGCGCCACGACCTGCGCGACTTCGGCGCGCACAGCCCCGAATCGGTCGACTACCCCGACATCGCGATCCCGCTGGCCCGCAGCGTGGTGGCCGGCGAGGCCGACCTGGGCATCGTCGTGTGCAGCAACGGCGTGGGCGTCAGCATCGCGGCGAACAAGGTGCCCGGCGGCCGGGCCGCCCTCTGTCACGACGCCTGGTCGGCGGCGCGCGCACGGGCGCACACGAACGCCAACATCCTCGCCCTGGGTGGGCTGACGATCGGCGAGCAGGTCGCACTCGACATCGTGCGGGCCTTCCTGAGCAACGAATTTGAGGGCGGCCGGCACGCGCGCCGCGTGGCGAAGATCGAAGCCCTGGACAGCGAGTACGCTCGCGACTGACCGCCGCCCACCGGCGGACGGGCCCCCTTGGACTACAGAGAGACGCATGTGCCGAACGCCCCCACCACCGCCGCGCACCGCCGCCCCTCATCGACGGCCCGGGCGCCGGTGATGCGCAAGCGCTCCCTGCGCGACCTCGATGTCGCCGGCAAGCGGGTGCTGCTGCGGGCCGACTTCAACGTGCCGCTGGCGCAGGACCGGGACGGCCGCTACGTCGCCGATGATTCCCGCATCCGCGGGGCGGTCCCGACCATCGAGTACCTGCGCGAGCAGGGCGCCGGCGTGATCGTGTGCTCGCACCTGGGCCGCCCGCAGGGCGTCGTGCGCGATGAGTTGCGGCTCGCGCCCGTGGCCGGCGTGCTGAGCGGCCTGATCGGCGCGCCGGTGCGCAGCGTGGATGACTGCGTGGGCCCCGACGTCGAGGCCGCCGCCGCGGCGCTCCGTCCCGGCGACGTGCTGCTGCTCGAGAATCTGCGCTTCCACCCGGAGGAGGAGGCCAACGACGCCGGCTTCGCGGCGCGCTTGGCCGCCCTCGCCGATCTGTACGTGGACGACGCCTTCGGCGCCGCGCACCGCGCGCACGCCTCGGTCGACGCCGTCGCGCGGCTGCTGCCCAGCGCCGCCGGGCTGCTGCTGGAGGCGGAGATCGATCGGCTGGCCGACGTCTTCGCCGGCGCCGGCGCCGTGGCGCTGGTCAGCGGCGGCGCCAAGGTGAGCGACAAGCTGGGCCTGCTGCACAGCGTCGTCGCGCGGGCCGACGTGCTCTGCATCGGCGGCGCGATGGCCAACACCTTTCTGCTCGCGAACGGGACCGAGGTCGCCGCCTCGCTGGCCGAACCCGACATGGCCGATGAGGCGCGCGCCATCCAGGCCGAGGCCGAGCGGCACGGCTGCCGCCTGCTGCTGCCCGTCGACGCCGTGATCGCGCAGGGGCCGGACCAGCCGCCGCGCGCGCGTCCGCTGCAACTGGCCGAGGAGACGCTGCCGCCGGGCTGGCGCATCCTCGACATCGGGCCGCGCAGCATCGAGCAGTTCGGGGCGGCGCTGCGCGACGTGGGGACCGTGATCTGGAACGGCCCCATGGGCCTCTTCGAGCGGGAAGCCTTCGCCGGCGGCACGCGGGCGCTGGCGCGCCTGCTGGCGGGCCTGGAGGCCGACGTCATCGTGGCCGGCGGCGAAACCCTGGCCGCGACGGCGCAGGCCGGCGTGTCCGATCGCATGGCGCATCGCAGCACCGGCGGCGCGGCGGCGCTGGAACTGATCGAGGGGCGCGCGTTGCCCGGCATCGAGGCGCTGGCGGACGCGTAGTGCCGTCGGGGGCATCCCCGGGAGGTGGCGACGATGGACCTGGAACTCGCCCGGCGCCTGCATCGCCCCGCCGCCAGCAAGATCCTCTGGCTGGTGCTCGACGGGCTCGGCGGCCTGCCGCACCCCGAGAGCGGCCTCTCGGAGCTGGAGACCGCCCACACGCCCCACCTCGACGCCCTCGCGGCCGAGAGCGCGCTGGGCCTGTCGATGCCGGTCGGCTACGGCATCACGCCGGGCTCGGGCCCCGGCCATCTGGCGCTGTTCGGCTACGACCCGCTGCAGTTCGACATCGGCCGCGGCGTGCTGGAGGCGACCGGGATCGGCTTTCCGCTGGAGCCGAGTGACGTCGCCGCGCGGGGCAACTTCTGCACCCTCGCCGCCGACGGCACGATCGCGGACCGCCGCGCGGGCCGGCTGCCCAGCGAGCAGTCGGTCGCCATCGTGGAGCGGCTGCGCGGCATCCGCATCGACGGGCTGGAGGTGTTCGTCGAGCCGGTGCGCGAGCATCGCTTCGTGCTGGTGCTGCGGGGCGCGGGGCTGAGCGCCGCGATCTCGGAGACGGACCCGCAGGCGGAGGGCGTCGCGCCGCTGCCCTGCCGGGCGCTGGGCCCGGAGGGCGAGGCGACGGCGGCCGCGGTCAACGAGTTCGTCGCGCGGGCGGCGGCGCTGATCGGCGACGAGCCGGCGGCCAACGGCCTGGTCCTGCGCGGCGTCGCGTCGATCCCGTCCTTGCCGCAGATGCGCGACGTGTGGGGCCTGAGGCCCGCGAGTTGCGCGATCTACCCGATGTACCGCGGGCTGGCGCGGCTGGCCGGCATGACGGCCCTCCCGGCTGGCGACGACATCGGCGACCAGACCGCCGCCCTGGGGGAGCACTGGGACGACTACGACTACTTCTTCTGCCACTACAAGTACACCGACTCGGCTGGCGAGGACGGCGACTTCGACGCCAAGGTGCGGCGGCTGGAGGAGTTCGACGCCGCCCTGCCGGGCTTGCGCGCCCTGGAGCCGGACGTGCTGGTGATCAGCGGCGATCACTCCACGCCGGCCGTGATGGCCGCCCACTCCTGGCATCCGGTGCCGTTCCTGCTGTACTCGCGCACGGCCCGCTATCGCGCGGGGGCGGTCTTCAGCGAGGCGGACTGCGCGCAGGGCATGCTGGGCGCCTTCCCGGCCAAGGAGGCGTTGCCGCTGGCGATGGCCCACGCCGGGCGCCTCGCCAAGTACGGGGCCTGACCGCCCCGGCAGGGCCCCGGCCCGCGGGACCGGCCGGGGCAAGCAGACGGGAGATCCCATGGCGCAGCGCACACCGATCAGCGCCGGCAACTGGAAGATGCACCTGAGCGACGCGGCTGCCGGCGATCTTTGCCGCGCGCTCCTGGCGGGCGGGATCGACCGGGTCGCCGGGGTGCAGGTCGTGCTCGCGCCGGGGTTCCTGCAGCTTGGGCGGGTGCGCGGGCATTTCGCGCGCAGCGGCGAGGGCGGCGTGGGGGTGGCGGGGCAGAACATGCACTCTCGCGACGAGGGCGCGTTCACGGGCGAGGTCAGCCCGGTGCAGCTGGCCGAACAGGCCGACTGGGTCATCCTGGGCCACTCCGAGCGGCGGCAGTTCTTCTGCGAGGACGACGGCGCCCTGCGGGTCAAGCTCGCCGCGGCGCTGTCGCACGGACTGCGCCCCATTCTCTGTGTGGGCGAAACCGTGGAGGAGCGCGACGCGGGCCGCACGGCGGCCGTGCTCACGCGGCAGGTGGGCCAGGCGATCGAGGGCGTCGGCCTGCCGGAGGACTTCGTCATCGCCTACGAGCCCGTCTGGGCGATCGGCAGCGGGCGCGCGGCCACGACCGAGCAGGCGCAGGAGGCCGCCGCGCAGATCCGCGAGCTCGTGCGCGGGCAGGCCGGCGACGCCGTCGCAGCCGGATGCCGCATCCTCTACGGGGGCTCAGTCAAGCCCGCCAACGCGGGCGACTTCGCCGCCCAGCCCGACATCGACGGCGCGCTGGTCGGGGGGGCGTCGCTCGACGCGGAGGCCTTCCTCGCGATCACGCGGGCCATCGCGGGGGCGTGAGGGAGCGGGACGCGATGCCCGCGGGCTCGCCGCCGGCTGGGGCGCCGCTGCTGGCCGTCGTCGGGCCGACGGCCTCCGGCAAGACGGCCTGGGCGCTGGAACTGGCCGCCCGCTTCGACGGCGAGGTGATCGGGGCCGACAGCCGGCAGGTCTACCGCGGCCTCGACATCGGGACGGGGAAGCCGGCCGCGGCCGATCGGACCGCCGTGCGGCACCACTGCGTGGACCACGTCGACCCGCGCGAGCGCTATCACCTCGCCCGCTTCCTGCGCGAGGCGCGGGCCGCGCTGGCCGACGTGCGGAGCCGAGGGCGCAGGTCGATCCTCGCCGGCGGGACGGGACAGTACGTCTGGGCGCTGCTGGAGGGCTGGGACGTGCCCGAGGTCGCACCCGACCCGGCCCTGCGGGCCGAGTTGGGGGCGCGCGCCCGGCGAGACGGCCCCGCCGCCCTGCATGCGGAACTGCGCCGCGTCGATGCCCGAGCCGCCGGGGCGATCCTGCCGACCAACGTGCGCCGCGTGATTCGCGCGCTGGAGGTGGAGCGGCGGACCGGGCGGCCGATCTCCAACTGGTGGGCGGCCCGCGACCCGATCGACGCCGTGATCGTCGCGCCGGAAGTGGACCCCGCGGAGCTGGCCGCCCGCATCGACCGGCGGGTCGAGGCGATGTTCGAGGCGGGGCTGGTCGAGGAGACGGCGGCGCTGTTGCGCGACGGCCTGCCGCCGGACGCGCCGGGGCTGGGCAGCATCGGCTACCGGGAGGTGGTCGCGCATCTGGCGGGCGAGGGCGATCGGGCCGCCGCCGTCGCCGCTACGCAGCAGGCCACGCGCCGTCTGGCGCGCCGTCAGCGGGCCTGGTTCCGCGCCGCCGACGCCCGCATCCACTGGGCGCCGACCGCCGGCGCCGCTCTGGAGGCCGCCGCGACTGTTACGCGGCCGTCGCAGGCGGCCGGGCCTCAAGCGGCCGGGCTGCCTACAATCGGGGCATGACGGCGCAAGCGACGGCCCCCGGCCGGATCGACTTCCTCAAGGTGCAGGGCACGGGCAACGACTTCGTGCTCGTCGATGGCCGCGCGACGCAGGCCGACTGGGCGGCGCTCGCGCCGGGCCTCTGCGACCGGCACTTCGGCATCGGCTCCGACGGCCTGCTGGTGATGCAGGAGTCGCAGCACGCGCCCGTGCGGATGGTGATGTACAACCCCGACGGCTCCGAGGCGGAGATGTGCGGCAACGGCCTGCGCACCTTCGTCAAGTACGCGGTCGAGCGCGGCGGCGTCGCCGCCCCGGGCGGACGGCTCGATGTCGAAACCGGCGCGGGCGTCCTGCGCACCAGCTTCGCGGGCGCGAACGGCGCGGTGGAGCGGGTGCGCATCGACATGGGCGCGCCGATCCTGCGTCCGGCCGACGTTCCGGTGACTCCGGGTCCGGCCCACGATGACGCTGGTCCGGTCCGCGACCTGGCGCTGCGCGTCGGGGACGAACAGATCACGGTGACGTGCGTCTCCATGGGCAACCCGCACGCCGTCCACTTCACGGAAACCCCGGTCGAGCAGTACCCGCTCTCCCGCTTGGGACCGCTCGTCGAGCACGACGCGCACTTCCCCCGGCGCGTGAACTTTGAGATCGTCAACGTGCTCGCCCCCAACCACCTGCGCATGCGGGTGTGGGAGCGGGGCGCGGGGGAGACGCTGGGCTGCGGGACGGGGGCCTGCGCGGCGCTCGTCGCGGCGCGGCTGCACGGCCGGGCGGAGGCCGTCGCGACGGTCAGCCTGCCCGGCGGCGACTTGCGCATCGAGTGGGCCGGCGACGCCGAAGGGCGGCACCCGGTCTTCCTGGAAGGGCCGGCCGAATACGTCTTCGCCGGCAGTTGGCAACCAACGGATCGGGATCGCTGATGGTTACTCCGGATTACGCCGCTTTCGACCAGGACCGCGCCAGGGGGCTAGTCAACGACTTGCACCAGTCGATCTCGGACACGCCGCGCGCCCTGCGCAACCAGCCGACGGCCAACTACGCCGCGATGCTCCAACTCCCCCGCTTCCTGAGCACGCAGTGTGAGGACGGCTACCTGCTGGGGATCCCCTACGGACGCCACCTGAAGCTGTTCTATGAGTTCGAACGGCTGGGCCCGCTGCAGGCCAACCTGCGCGACCTCGTGACGGACATCGCCGAGCTGGCCGGCAAGCACACCGACTGCGAGGTGCTGGCGCTGGAGTTCGACGACTTCCCCAACCGCCATCATGTGGACCACTCGATCGTCGGGGCCTACTTCCGCGACCCGCTGCCCTTCATGCTCATGCGCGCCCGAGACATGCGCGATCAGGAGCTGCCCGACGCCCCCGACGGCGTCGGCGTGCGCTCCGCCGTTCCCGGCGACGCCGACGCGATCGGCGAGGTCGAGGCCGAGGTCGCCGGCGACGACGCGCTGGCGCCGCCGCTGCCCGACGGCTTCATCGAGAGCGCGCGGTCGGTGCTGGTCGCGGAGCGGGAGGGGGCGGTCGTGGGGTACATCCGTCTGGTCGACGCGGAGCGCCGCGGGCTGATGGCGGAGGAGCTTCTCGTCAATGAGGCGGGCGGCGAGGCGGCGACGATCGCGCTGCTGCGCGCCACGATGGAGGAGGGCAAGGCGGCCGACCGCCGGGCGCTGACGATCCGCGTCGCGGCGGACATGGCCGGCGACCCGCTGCTCAAGTCGTTCGGCTTCAAGCACAGCGGCGACGGCCTGCAGTACCTGCGCATCCTCGACCCGGAGGCGGCCTACGCGGCGGTGGCGAAGCGCCCGACGTACATCAAGGTCGGCAAGATCTTCGGGCGGTTCTAGCCGCCCGCCGCGGGCGTCCGCGCGCGGAGTGCACAGAGGATCGGAGGAGGCGCGCATGCGTGTCGCCAAACGCGTCGAGGACCTGCCCGCCTACCTCTTCGTCGAGATCAGCCGCAAGATCGCGGAGAAGCGGGCGCAGGGCATCGACGTCATCACGTTCGGCATCGGCGACCCCGATCTGCCCACGCCGGGGCCGATCCTGGAGGCGCTGCACACCGCCGCCGACGACCCGGCCAACCATCGCTACCCCGAGTCGGAGGGCCTGCCCGAGTTGCGCCGCGCGATCGGCGTCTGGATGCAGGGCCGCTTCGGGCTGACGTTCGACCCCGAGACGGAGATCCTGCCGCTGATCGGCGCCAAGGAGGGCATCGCGCACATCGCGCTGTGCTTCATCGAGCCGGGCGGCGTGGCGCTGGTGCCCGACCCCGGCTACCCGGTGTACGAGATCGGCACGATGTTCGCCGGCGGCGAGTCGCACCGGCTGCCGCTGAGCGAGGAGAACGACTGGCTGCCCGACTACTCCCTCGTCCCCGACGACGTGCTGGATCGCTCCCGCGTCCTCTGGATCAACTACCCCAACAACCCGACCGGCGCGACGGCGCCCCCGGAGTTCTTCGCCGAGACAGTGGCCTTCGCGAAGCGGCACGACCTCGTCGTCTGCCACGACAACGCCTACAGCGACGTCGCCTACGACGGCTACGTGCCGCCCGCCTTCCTGCAGGCCGAAGGCGCCCGCGACGTCGGCGTGGAGTTCTTCTCGTTCAGCAAGACCTTCAACATGACCGGCTGGCGCATCGCCTGGGTGGCGGGCAACCCGGACGTGGTGAACGCCCTGATGCGGGTCAAGTCGAACATCGACAGCGGCATCCCGCAGGCGATCCAGCGCATGGCGATCGCGGCGCTGGAGGGGGACCAGGGCCTGATCGGCCGCAACAACGCCGCCCTGCAGCGCCGCCGCGACCGCGTCGTCGAGGCGCTGCAGCGCATCGGGCTGCGCGTGCGCGCGCCCAAGGCCAGCCTGTACGTCTGGGCGCGCGTGCCCGAGGGCATGACCAGCGCCGACTTCGCCACGCGGCTGCTCGAGGAGCAGGCCGTCGTGGTCACGCCGGGGCGGGGCTACGGCGTCTGCGGCGAGGGCTACGTGCGGCTCTCGCTGACCATCCCCGACGACCAGATCGACGAGGGCGCGCGCCGCATCGCGGCGCTGGCCGGCGGCTAGAACCTCACCCTAGGTCCGGTTGACATTCGGCGGCCGACGCTGGGGCCCGATCGCGGTGTTCTCCGTCACGTCGCCCAAGGGGGCCAGCTCGCACGTGCACGTGGGGAAGACCTGCGCACAGAAACCCGATCGCAAGACGTGCGTATGGGTCGCCCCGCCGCCCGTACTGAGTCCCAATTCGGCGCGATGGGGCAGGTCGAGGTAGTCGGCGAATTCCATCAGGTCCATTCTACCACCTCAGCCGACGATCGGCGGCAGCCGCGATACCCGCCCGGTCCGACGCACGGCTACACTCGCCTCCACGCCGGGCGACGATCGCCCCGCGACCTGCCGGGAGCCGCCGATTCCCAAGACCGCTCGCAAGCCGTCCGGCCGCCGCGCCCGCACGCACGCCAACCCCACCGTGCCCCGCGACGAGCGCGCGATCCTGGTCGCGGTCGATTGGGCGCACGCGGAGCACTGGGACGTCGATGCGTCCCTCGCCGAGCTCGCCATGCTGGCCGAAACGGCCGGCGCGACGCCGGTGGAGCGCGTCGTGCAGCGCCTCAAGCACCCCGACCCGCACAGCTACGTCGGCAAGGGCAAGCTGGCCGCGATCGCCGAGTCGCGCGGCAAGCGCGAGGCGAGCGTGGTCATCTTCGACGACGAGCTGACGCCGGCCCAGCAGCGCGCGCTGGAGGCGGCGCTCGACGTCAAGGTGATCGACCGCACGGCGCTGATCCTCGACATCTTCGCGCAGCGGGCGCGTACGACCGAGGGCGCCCTGCAGGTCGCGCTGGCGCAGCACGAGTACCTGCTGCCGCGTCTGGCCGGGCAGTGGTCGCACCTGGAGCGGATGGAGGGGGCGATCGGCCTGCGCGGTCCCGGCGAGACGCAGTTGGAGACCGACCGCCGCCTGATCCGCGCGCAGATCAAGACGCTGAAGCAGCGCATCGAGCGTGTGCGGCGCCACCGCCGGGAGCAGCGCCGCCGCCGGGTGGGGATGCCCGTCGTGGCGCTGGTGGGCTACACCAACGCGGGCAAGAGCACGCTGCTCAACGGGCTGACGCGGGCGGGCGTGCGGACGCACGACCGCCTCTTCGAGACGCTCGACCCGACGACGCGGCGCTGGGCCCTCGGCGCGGGCGGGAACCCGTCCGGAGACGGGCTCGGGCCGGCCGGCGCCGTCCTGCTGACCGACACGGTGGGCTTCATCCAGAAGCTGCCGACGCAACTCATCGCCGCCTTCCGGGCGACGCTGGAGGAGCTGCAGGAGGCCGACGTGCTGCTGCACGTGATCGACATCACGCACCCCGACGCCGCCGAGCAGGCTCAGACCGTCGAGGAGACGCTGGCCGATCTGGGGCTGTTGGGCCACGCCGGCGCCGCTCCGCGGATCACGGTGCTCAACAAGATCGACCGCCTGCTGCCGGCGGCCGGCGGCGCGGAGATGGACGAGGCCGCCGCCCTGGCCGCGCTGGAGCCCGAGTTGCGGCGCGCGCTGGGCGCCGATCGCGGGGAGGAAGTCGTGCTGGTGTCGGCGGCGCGGCGCTGGGGATTCGCGGCGCTGCGGGGGGCCGTCCGCCGGAGCCTGGGCGCCGGCGTCGAGGTGGCGGGACCCTCACCCTAGCCCTCTCGCAGGGGGAGATGGTTGGGGTGAGGGGGCCTCTCCCCCCGCGCCGACAGCGCCTGCGCCGCGAAGTCCAGCGCCTCGGCGATGAGCCGCCGCCGCGCCATGAAGATCGACGTGTGACTGTGCTCGTACCAGCTCACGCGCGGGTCACCCCAGCGGTCGCGCAGCTCCACGACGGCCTCCGGGCGCGCCACGAGGTCGTGCAGGCCGGCCTGGATGAGGATGCGTTCGGCGGGGACGCGCGGGGCCTCGCCGCGGTCGAGCACGGCGAACGCGGCATCGACGTCGGCCGGGGTGACGCCGCTGTCCTGCAGTTGCTGGGTCCACACTTCGAGCAGCGGGGAGTCGAACACCTGCTGACGGCCCACCGGCGGCTGCACCAGCACCACGAACGCGGGCCGGGCGTCGTGCAGAAGCACGAGGCCGTGCACGAGCGCCCCCAGGCTGACGCCCCAGAGCCCCACCTGCCCGTGCTCGTGGTGCAGCCAGCTCATCGTCGCGCGGACGTCGCGGGTGGCCTGGGCGATCGCGCGGATGTGGGTGAAGATGTCGCCGTGCAGGAGGTCGTGGCCGCTGCGCTCGCGCTCGCCGTCGGGGCGTAGGGCCGCGCGGTCCTTGTGCAGCGGTGGCGTCAGCAGGGCGGCGGTGACGCCCGCCCCGGCGAAGGCGTGCGCGACGCGCAGGTAGAAGCGCTCCTCTAGGCCCGGATTGAGGCCGGTGAACGCCCCCGGAAACATCACCACGGCCGTCCCCGACGGCTCGGCCGCCGGGAAGAGTTCGCCCTGCACCGTGCGGTCGTGCGGCAGCCCGTAGGGCGGCGACGACGCGAACTCGAACGGGCCCCGGCCGTCGGCGTCGAGGAAGGTCACCGCGGCGGGCGGCCCGGGATCGGCCAGCGACACCGCGGGCGGGTCGCCGGCGCGCAGGCGGCGCAGGGCCTCGGCGTCGGGCCAGAGCGTGCGGCGCCGCAACTGCGCCTGCCGCACGGTGAGCCGGAGCAGGACCTGGTCGATCAACCGGGCCGGCCAGGAGAGCACGCTAGGCCGTCCCCGACGGGGCCGGCGGCTCGCCGCGCAGGCGCAGCGCGGCCTCCGCCACGCGGCGCCCCAGCGCCCGCGCCTGGGCGCGGTCGACGTCGCGTACCTCGCCGTGCGCCGTCGCGCCGTAGTACGAACCCGACTCGCGCATCGCGTCGCTCCAGGGCAGGCCCACGAAGACCATCCCGTGCGCCAGCAGCAGGTGCAGCAGTTGCAGCAGCGTCGCCTCGGTGCCGCCCGAGCGCGACCAGCCGGCCGTGAAGCAGCCGCCGACCTTGCCCGCCAGTTCGCCGGTCTCCCAGAGGTCGCCGGTGTAGTCGAGCCAGTCCTTGAGCTTGCCCGTGATCCCGCTCCAGTTGGGCGAGCCCAGGATGAGGGCGTCGCAGTCGAGCAGGTCGGCCTGCTGCGCCTCGTCGAGCGGGCGCTCCCAGGGCTCCGCGCCGGGCACCTCCGCGACGCCCGCCAGCACGGCCTGCGCCAATTCCCGCGTCGTGCCGCGGCTGTCGTAGATCACCAGCACGCGCACGGGGCGATCGGTGGGATGATCCTGCATGGGTCGCCTCTCGTTCGAGGGCTAGCCCAGCGCCCGTTCGAACCAGGCCGACTGCCCCGGCATCTCCTCGACCATCACCTTGAGGCGGGTGAGCCCGGCCGGTCCGCCGTCGCCGGAGGGCGGGCGCGGCAGCGCCTCGGCCAGCCGGCCGGCGATGTACTCCGCCAGGCGCTCCGCCGTGGAGTTGTCGATGGGCAGGGCGGCGACGTCGCGCTTGGGCAGGCGGTAGGGGGGCTCCATCCCGTACTGCACCGTGTAGTGCGTGCCGTCGTCGTGGATGCTGAGCGCGCGGGAACGCATCTGGAGCAGGAACTTGTGGTCGAGCGTGGCGCAGACCTCGCGCGTCAGGCGCTTGAGCTGCGAGAAGTCGATCACCCACGACTCCTCCGTGAGCGGCCCCTCGACCTCCACCGTGACGTCGTAATTGTGGCCGTGGATCGGCTCCAGTTCGTCCGCGAAGGTGGCGAAGTGCCCCGCCGCGAACCGCAGGCGGTTGCGCTCGACCCGCACGCCATGGGACACGCGACACCCCCTCCGCCGACGGCGCCCGCCGATGCCGGGCGATCCCTTGCTCCAGATTAGGCGCGTGCGGGCGGCGGCGCGTGCCGGCGCTTGTCAGATCGACCGGCGCGCGGCGGGCTAGGCTGGATCACGGTCGCGCAGCATCGAGAGGATCATCCCATGAGCCAGGCGCCGTCGGAGAGTCAGCCCCACGATCCCGCCGTGATCCGGGATGCCGTGCGCGAGCGCTACGCGCGCGCCGCCGTCCGCGTCGAGGAGGCGTCGGGCGGCGCATCCGGGCTCCGGCTGCCCGACCCCGCCCGCGACCTGCCGCTCGTCGACCTCACCCCCGCGACCGCCGGCGAGGACGCCTGCTGCGGCCCCTCCGAGTGCGGCCCGGCCGACGGCGACCCCGGCTGCGCGCCGGACCAGATCGGCGCCGTGGCCGCCTTCTACCGGCAGGCCGACACCGCCGATCTGCCGGCCAGCATCACCGACGCCGCCCTGGGCTGCGGCGACCCGACCGCCCTCGCCGAGCTGGAGCGCGGTGAAACGGTGCTCGACCTCGGCTCCGGCGGCGGCATCGATTGCTTCCTGGCCGCCAAGCTGGTCGGCCCCGAGGGGCGGGTCATCGGCGTCGACATGACGGACGAGATGCTGGCCCTCGCCGAGCGCAACAAGGAGCGCGTCGGGGCGGCGAACGTGGAGTTTCGCAAGGGGCAGATCGAGGCGCTGCCCGTCGAGGACGCCAGCGTGGACGTGGTCATCTCCAACTGCGTGATCAACCTCTCGACCGACAAGGAGGCCGTCCTGCGGGAGGCCTGGCGGGTGCTCAGGCCGGGCGGGCGCTTCCGCGTGAGCGACCTCGTGCTCACGCGCGCGCTGAGCCGGGAGGAGGCGCGGTCGATGGCGGAGTGGACGGGGTGCGTCGCCGGGGCGCTGCACCGCGACGCCTTCGCCGACGCGCTGGCCGCGGCCGGTTTCGAGGATGTGCGGCTCACGCTGGGCGCGGCCTGGCGCGACGGCGTGCACTCGGCGCAGATCAGCGCGCGCAAGCCCGGCTAACTTTCCCCGCTCCGTACACTGCCCCGATGACACCGCCCGACCCGAATGCGCGCAGGCGCCGGCCGGCGACACGGCGCAAGCTGCTGCGCCGTCTGCTCCTGCTTGCGATCGCGATCGGCATCGTGCTGCTGGCGGTGCGGCCCGGCGACCTGGGCGCGCAGCGGGCGACGTCGGTGGCGCTGGCGGCGGGCTGGAACAACGTCGCCTACGCCGGCGAGACGCTGCCCGTCGACGACGCCCTGACCAACGCCCGCGACCGCGTGCAGTCGGTCTGGCGCTGGCGCGCCGCCGAGCAGACCTGGGTGGGCGCGTTCATCGGCAGCGACGCCCCGGCCTCGCTGCACAGCCTGGAGACCGGCGCGGCCTACTGGATTCGCGCCCGCCAGGCCGTGCACTGGCAGTGGCGCAGCGAAGTGCTCTTCGCGCGGGCGCGGCTGGCCATCGAGCGCCCGCCGGAGCCGGGCCTGACGATCGACGTGGAACTGGCCGACACGCCGGAGCGCCGCCGGCGCGGGCTGATGTTCCGCGAGCGCCTGCCCCCCGGCGCCGGCATGCTGTTCCTCTTCCCCGCCGACAGGCGTACCGGCTTCTGGATGCGCGACACGCGCGTGCCGCTCTCCATCGCCTTCATCGGGACCGACGGGCGCATCCAGGAGATCCGCGACCTGCAGCCGCTCGACGAGACGATCGTCGCGCCGGCGGATGAGTATCGCTGGGCGCTGGAGGTCGCCCAGGGCTGGTTCGCGGCGAACGACGTGGCCGTCGGCGACCGCGTCCGCCTGACGGGCGACTGACGCGCCCCGCCGGCCGTGCGCTATCGGCAGCGCGGGGCAGCGGGTATCCTCCCCGCGGCGGCCCGGCGGCGAGGCTCCCGCGCCGCCCACGGGAAGGGCGCAACCCCATGAGCGACGACGCCGTCCTCTACGACGTGCAGGATCACATCGCGACGCTGACGCTCAACCGGCCCGAGAAGCTCAACGCCTTCGACGACGACCTGCTGAGCCAGTGGGTGGAGCGGCTGCAGGAGGCGCACCTCGACGACGACGTGCGCGTGATCGTCGTGACGGGCGCCGGGCGGGGCTTCTGCTCGGGCGCGAACGTCGCGCGGGAGGGGCGCGGCAGCGGCGTCCTGGGCGACCCCAACGCGCCGGCCAACAACCGCAACAGCCTGCGCAACTCGGTGCAGCCCGTGCCGCGCATCCTGCAGAACATCGAGAAGCCGTACATCGCGGCGGTCAACGGGGCGGCGGTCGGCGCGGGCATGGACATGGCCTCGATGGCCGACATCCGCATCGCCTCCGATCGGGCGAAGTTCGGCATGGCCTACGTGCGCATGGGCCTCGTCCCCGGCGACGGCGGGGCCTACTGGCTGCCGCGCATCGTCGGCATGGCGACGGCGCTCGAACTGATGTGGACCGGGCGCCTGTTCCTGGCCGACGAGGCGCTGGCGATGGGCTACGTGTCGAAGGTCGTGCCGCACGACGACCTGATCCCCGAGACGATGGAGTACGCCGGCCGCATCGCGAAGATGCCGGCCGTGTCGGTGCAGCTGATCAAGCGGCTGGCCTACCGGTCGGCGGTGACGGGCGCGCACGAGGCGCTGGAGATGGCCGAGCACGCGATGGTCATCGCGCGCACCACCGAGGACGCCAAGGAGGGCCCGCGCGCCTTCATGGAGAAGCGCGAGCCGAACTTCCAGGGCCGCTAGGCCGCGCCGCCCGGGCAGGGAGTGACCGATGACCGTCGAGTACCGGTTCAGCGCCGAGGACGAGGCCTTCCGCGCCGAGGTGCGCGCCTTCTTCGAGGCGGAACTCCCCCCCGACCACTGGCGGATGCAGAACGACCGCGACCAGGTCGGCGAGGAGGAGGCGGCCTTCGGGCGGCGCTTCGTGCAGCGGCTGGCCGAGCGCGGCTGGCTGACGCTGCACTGGCCGGCCGAGTACGGTGGCCTGGGCGCGAGCCCCATGCAGCAGCTGATCTTCAACGAGGAGTCGGGCTACTTCAAGGCGCCAGGCGGCGGCATGGGCGTGCAGATGGCCGGCCCCTCGATCATGCACCACGGCACCGACGCGCAGAAGGAGCGGCACCTCTCCGCCATCGCCGACGGCGACGAGGTCTGGTGCCAGGGCTTCTCCGAGCCCGGCTCGGGCTCCGACCTCGCGTCGCTGCAGACGCGGGCCGTGCTCGACGGGGACGACTACGTCGTCAACGGGCAGAAGATCTGGACCAGCGGCGCCCACCATGCCGACTGGTGCATGCTGCTCGTCCGCACCGACCCCGATGCGCCCAAACACCGCGGCATCACCTACCTGCTAATGGACATGAAGAGCCCCGGCGTGACCGTGCGGCCGCTCGTCAACATGCTGGGCTCGCACGCCTTCAACGAGATCTTTCTGGAGGACGTGCGCGTGCCGCGCTCGAACGTGGTGGGCGAGGAGAACCGCGGCTGGTACGTCGCGACGACGACGCTGGACTACGAGCGCAGCGGCATCTCCCGCATCGCCTGGGGCGGCCGCGTGCTCGAGGAGATGGCGGCCTACATCCGCGCCCACGGCGCCCTGCGCACCCCCCGCATCCGCGGCCAACTGGCCGACCTCTGGATCGCCTCCGAGGCCTCGCGGCTGCTGGCCTACCGCGTGACTTGGCTGCAATCGCAGGGGCAGGTGCCCAACTACGAGGCGTCGATGTCGAAGGTGTTCGGCTCCGAGGTGCAGGCCGCGATCACGCGCATGGGCGTCAACATGATCGGCCTGACGGGGCAGTTGCGCCCCGGCTCGGCCGGCGACCCCCCGTTCTGGGGCGCGATGCCCGAGGCGTACATGGGCATCAGCTCCTACAGCATCGCCGCCGGGACGTCGGAGATTCAGCGCAACATCATCGCGACCCGCGGCCTGGGCCTGCCGCGCAACTAGCTGCGCGACCTCACCCGCGTCGCCCCCGGCCCGGCTGTCCCGGCTCGCGGGTGAACCGAACTCGCCGACCCCTTGACGTGCGTCCCCTCCAGGGATAGCTTCGTTGCAGTATCTGCGCCAGCGTTCGCAGCAGGATGTTGGCCGAGCATCGTGGCCGGCGCTTCACTGAGGCGCCGGCCTTTTTCTTCGCATCGGAGGCGCGAGTGCCGACCCTCGCGGTCTTCATCGATGGCGGCTACATCGACGCCATCTGCAGACAGCACTTCGACGGCCTGCGGGTCGACTATCAGAAGCTCGGCGCCGAGATCCAGCGGAGGATCGGGCAGGGATCGGCGGGACCGCTGGAGCACTTGCGGACCTACTACTACACCTGCCCTCCTTACCAGGACGACCCTCCGACCGCTGAGGACCGCAGACGCTTGTCCGGCTACCAGCGGTTCCGCGACGCCGTCGGCTACCTGCCCCGCTTCGAGTTGCGCGAAGGCCGTCTCCAGAAGACCGGCGAGGCCGAGGAGGGCCACCCGCTCTTCCAGCAGAAGCGCGTCGACCTGCTATTGGGGCTCGATATCGCGCTGCTCAGCGCCAAGCAGCAGATCACCCATATGGCGCTCCTGGCCGGCGACGGTGACTTCCATCCGGCGCTGAGGGTCGCCAAGCAGGAGGGCGTCTCCTTCTGGCTGCTGCACGGCCCGCGAGGGAGCTACTCCCGCGAGTTGTGGCACGAAGCGGACGAGCGCGTCGAACTCGATGCGGCCTTCATGAACGCCGTCCGGCGGGACTGAGCAGCGAGCCGAAGATCGCCCGGATCGCTCCTCGCCTCCCGCCCCATTCCCCTCCGGTCCCCCCTCTCCATTGCAGAGCAATGGAGAGGGGGTTAGGGGGTGAGGTTCGGGCGGTCGTTCGGGGTGAGGAGACGCGCCGCCTACTCGTCGGAGACCCGCACCACGCCGTCGACGACGCATGTGCGGAAGGTGCGGATGCGCGACGGCTTGAGCTTCTCCTCGAGGAACGGCGGCAGCGGCGGCATCGTGCGGCTGAGGATGTGCCAGATGCCGTCGGGCAGCCAGCGCTTGGTCGCGCCGGTGCGCATGTCGAACTCGGAGCCGTGCCAGGGGCAGACGATGTTCGCGCCGTTCAACTCGCCGGCCGAGAGGTTGGCGAACAGGTGCGGGCAGGCATCCTCGACGGCGAAGACCTCGCCGTGCACGTTCGCGACGCAGGCGCGTGCGCCGTCGATCTCCGCCGCCGTCACGGCGCCGGGCGGCAATTCGTCCAGCGGACAGACCTCGACTTCGGCCACGGGCGCCCTCCTTCCACCGACTCGACCGTCGCGCACTAGGATGCCGCCCGCCGGGATCAGGATCAATCCGGTTGGGGGCGCCCGGCGGGCCGCGCGCGGGCGATTGCCTCCCCTGGGGCGGCCCGCGAAGATGGAGGCCCGGCCTGGCTACCCCCAACCTAGCCAGCCAACGAGGGCCGCGATGGACCTGAACACCTACCTGCCGCCGCGCGTGGCCGTGATCGAGCTGAGCGGCGTGATCGGCGTCAAGCTGCACGCCCGCGAGTTCACCCACTTGCTGCGCGCCGTGCGCGAGAACGCGCGCTACAAGGCCGTCGTGCTCGACATCGACTCCCCCGGCGGCAGCCCCTACGCGTCGGAGGACATCTACCTGGCGGCGCGGGCGCTGGCGAGGCGCAAGCCGCTGGTCGCGGCCGTGCGCGGCGTGGGCGCCTCGGGCAGCTACATGGTCGCCTGCGCGGGCGAGCGCATCTTCGCGCTGCCCAGCGCCGTGGTCGGGTCGATCGGGGTGATCTCGCTGCGCCCCATGGTCGAGGATCTGCTGGCCAAGCTCGGCGTCGAGATGCGGGTCGCGAAGACGGGCGACTACAAGGACATGGGCTCGATCTTCCGCGCCGCGACGGCGGAGGAGCAGGCCCGCGAGCAGCAGTTCCTGGACGAGATCTACACCCGCTTCGTCGAGATCGTGCGGGAGGGCCGCCCCCAACTCAGCGCCGAGCAGATCGACGCGATCGCCACCGGGGAGGTCTTCCTGGGCGCGAAGGCCCGCGAGGTGGGCCTGATCGACGAGGTGGGCAGCCTGGACGACGCCGTGGAGTGGGTCGCGGCGCGGGCCGGGATCGACCCCAAGACGGCGGTGCTGCGGCCCAAGCGCGGCTTGGCGCAACTGGTCCTCGGCCGGGCGGCGGCGGCCATGCTCGACAGCGCGGCGCTGGCCGTCGCCGACCGGGTCGCCGTCGAGTTGGCCGAGCGGCTGCACCGCGCCGCCGTCGGCCCGCCGCGGTCCTGACCGCGCTCAGCGCAGCATCTGCGGCCCGTTGACGATCTCGTCGGCGTGCCCGTCGAGGTGGGCCGCGTGCGCCTCGACGCCCGCCAGCAGGTTGGGCGCGAGGCCGTACGGCAGCAGCAGCTGCCCCGCCTCGATCGCGGCCCAGAGGCGCAGCGATTCGGCCAGGTTCGCCTCCAGCTCCCCGGCCAGCCGGTCGATGGGCCAATCGCGCCGCGCGGCGACGGCGCGCCGGTTCCAGGCGTCGGTGTCGATCGAGGCGTCGTGCGGGTCCGGCCGCCAGTCGGTCAGCGGCGCGCCCGCCAGCGCCGCGGCGAGCGGCCGGTGATGCTGCGCCCCGTGCGCCGCCAAGTGGGCCAGCACGTCGCGGCGGGACCAGCCGTCGATCGCGCTGGGCGCCTCCCAGGCCCCGGCGGGCAGCCGCCGCGCCATCGCGAGCACGCGCCGGTGCGCGGCCAGCAGCCGGGTCAACGGCACCCAGATCGCCGGGGCGTAGTCGCCCGCCGCGACGGGCGGGTCGTGCCAGAGCAGGTGGACGGAGTCGCCGCGCGCGGGCTCCGGCGAGGGACCCGGCACTAGGCGTCGCCCCCGGCGGGCGCCAGCGTCCGGTAGGCGCCCTCGAAGAAGAGGATGGGCGGGTCGTCGCCGGTGTGCTCGAAGGCCGCGACCTCGCCCACGACGATGCGGTGGTCGCCGCCGTCGAGCAGCGCGTGCAGGCGGCAGTCGAAGACCGTGGTGGCGCCGGCGATGCGGGCCGTGCCGGTCACGCCGGGGTGGTGCGGGACGTCGTCGAACTGGTGCGGCGGCGGCGGCCGGCTGCTGCTCGCGAAGAAGCCCGAGAGCGACTCCTGCGCGGCGCTGAGGATGTTGACCGTGAAGGCGCCCGTCTCTTCGAGCATGGGCAGGATGCCGGCCCCGTTGGCGACGCAGACCAGCACCAGCGGCGGGTCGAGCGAGAGCGACGTGAAGGACTGGCAGGTCATGCCGTACTCCATGCCCGGGGCGCCCGAGGTGACGACGCTGACGCCGGTGGGGAAGCGGCCGAGCGCGTTGCGCAGGGCCCGGCTGTCGATCTCCATGCCGATCCTCCTGGCGCGCAGCATACAGCCGGGCGTCGGCTACTCCGCCGGCGGCCGATGCCGCAGCGGCAGGTCGAGCACGGTGATCAGCCCCCGCTGCGCCGAGGGCAGCACGTGCGCGGCCCGCACGACGGCGGCCGCCGTCGCGGCGTCGCCGAGCACGCCGCCCGCGAAGCGCAACGACAGCGGTGGCGTCCCCTCGACCGTGACGGCGTCGTAGGGCTCCGCCACGCCGCTCTGCGCCTCGAAGTGGAGGGAGACGCGGCGGCCGTCGCCGGTCGCGCCGGCCAGCGTCTCGACGAGGCCGTGCACGGGCCCCGCGGGATCGGGCTGGACTGGGCGGAGTTCGCGCGACCAGTCCTCGATCGCCCAGTCCAGGCCCGCCGCGATCAGCCGGCCGCTCTCCTCCAGGCCCACGTGCCCGAAGCCGCCGCCGGCCGCCTTGGCGTCGAAGTCGGCCCGGCTGAGGCCCATGCCGACCTTGCGCTGGAACGGCAGCCGCCGCGGCGTGGGGTTCTGCACGCGCTCCACGTGGATCGATCGGATGTCGCTGCTGGCGGATGCCAGGAAGACCGGCAGCCGGTCCATCAGCAGGCCGGGGTTGACGCCCGTGCCCAGCAGGCATCGCCCCGCCGCCCGCGCCGCCGCGTCGAGCGAGGCGGCCAGCGCCGGGTGCCGGACGAACGGGTATGACAGCTCCTCGCAGGTGCTGACGACGTGCCATCCCGCGGCCAGCGCCGCCTCAAACTGACCGGCGACCGCCTCGAGGTAGGAGCCGGTCGCGTGCAGCAGCACGCCGCCCTCGGGCGCGGGCGGCAGCGTGTCGGAGACGACCACGCCTCCCGGGGCGAGGTCCAGCGCCCCCAGCGGCCGCCCAACCATCGCTGGGTCGATGTCGACGGCGGCGACCACGTCGAGCCGGGGATCGCGCTGGGCGGCGCCCAGGATGACCCGACCCATGGGGCCCAGGCCCTGCACCGCGACCGGGATGGCCGGTGCGCCGGTCATCGGTCCGCCCGCGCGTAGTCGTCGCCCTCGGCGGCGCGGTAGCTCTCGTCGAGCAGGTCGATGATGTGGGCGCTGCGCATCGGCGCCCCGTCAGAGGCGACATAAAGACGAAGGCCCGCGTCGAGTTGGAGCAGGCAGCCGGGGTTGGCCGAGCAGACCTGGTCGGCCTCGGTTTGGGCGACGTCGGCCATCTTGTCGCGCAGGATCGCGCCCGAGAGTTTGCCTTGCAGGATCGAGTAGAGGCCGGCGCTGCCGCAGCAGCGATCGGGCGTGCGCATTTCGCGCAGGTCGAGGCCCGGGATCGAGCGCAGGAGCGCGCGCGGCGCGTCCTTGACCCGCTGCGCGTGCACGAGGTGGCAGGAGTCCTGGTAGGTGACGGAGCGTTCCAGCGCGCCCGCCGGGGCGTCGAAGCCGATCGCCAGCAGGTACTCGGAGACGTCGCGCACGCGGGCCGCGAAGTCGTCGGCGCGGCCGGCGTAGTCGGGGTCGTCGCGCAGGAGGTGGCCGTACTCCTTCATGTGCGACCCGCAGCCCGCCGCGTTGACGATGATCGCGTCGGGCGCTTCGTCCCCGGCCGAGAACTCGTCGATGTTGCGGCGGGCGAGCGCGCGGGCGGTCTCGACGTCGCCGCCGTGGGCGTGCAGGGCGCCGCAGCAGACCTGGCCGGTCGGCGCGGTGACGCGCACGCCGTTGCGGGCCAGCGTCCGCGCCGTGGCGTGGTGCGTCTCGGGGTGGCTCAGCGGCATGACGCAGCCGGTCAGCATCGCGGCGGTCGCGCGGGGGGCGCCGCGCGTCCCGTAGCGGCGCACGTCGGCCGGACGGAAGAACGGGCGCCGCAGGTCGGGTGCGAGCGCGTCGAGCCGGGCCAGCGGCGGCGCGATCCGCGCCAGCAGCCCCGTCCGCCGGGCGAGGCCCTGCAAGCCCGACCGCTGCACGAGCCAGAGGATGGTCCCCAGGGCGCGCAGCCGCCGCGGGTGAGGGAAGACGCCGCGCATGACCAGCCGCCACAGCCAGCGCCGCCGGCCGGTGAGCATCGTGCCCTGCTGGAAGAGGTCGGCGCGGGTGGCCTCCATCAGCCGGCCGTAGGGCACCAGCGACGGGCAGGCCGTCTCGCAGGCGCGGCATTGCAGGCAGCGGTCGAAGTGCTGCAGGACGCGGGCCGTCGGTTGCACGCGCTCCTCGGCCAGCGCCTTCATGAGCTGCAGGCGGCCGCGCGGAGAGTCGGGCTCCTGACCCAGTTCCAGGTAGGTGGGGCAGTAGCTCAGGCAGAAGCCGCAGTGGACGCAGAGGCTGAGTTCCGCGTCGGACGGCCCGTCCGGTGTGCGGAACGCGCCCCGGCCGGCGACTGGCGGATGCACGCTCATCGCTACAAGTCTCCCACGAACCGACCGGGGCTGAGCGTGCGCGTCGGATCGAGCTCGGCCTTGATGCGGCGCATGATGGGCAGGCCGGGCGCCGCCCCCCACGGGTCGGCGCCCGCGACGTCGCCCGACTCGACGGTCAGCGCGCCGCCCCGCGCCTCGACGGCGGCGCGCAGGGTCGTCACGGCCTCGGCGCTCGCGTCCGGCGCGCGCAGCCACAGCAACCCCCCGTCGAGCGACGCCAGGCGCGCCGCGTCGGGGATGCCGTCGCGGGCGATCGTCGCCAGCGCCTCGACCTCCGGCGGGGGGCAGCCGATGCGCAGCAACACGCCATCGGCGGGGGCAGTCGTGTCGGTCAGGCGCGCCCAGACGCCGGTGTCGGCGTCGGCGGCCCCGGCTGCCAGGCGCGGCACGGCCCCGCGGACCATCGCCAGCATTTCCTCGACCATCGCCGGGATGCCGCCCGCCCGGACCAGCAGGCAGGACTCGGCCTCGAATCCGGCCGCCGCGGCCCAGGCCGCGTCGACGGCCGTCACGGCGTGCAGGCCGGGCAGGCGCTGCGCCAGTTCGCGTCCGGCGTCCACCGCGCCGGCGAAGTCGCCGGCGGGGATGCGCAGCGTGGCGTCGCGGGCGGGCAGCGGCCGCAGCTTGAACGACGCCTCGACGATGCAGCCCAGGGTCCCCCAGGAGCCCGCGAACAGCTTGGGCAGGTCGTAGCCGCTGACGTTCTTGACGACGCGGCCGCCGCCGTGCACGGCGCGGCCGTCGGAGAGCACGGCGGTGCAGCCGATCAGCCAGTCGCGGACCTCGCCGAAGGCGGCCCGGCGCAGGCCGCCCCGCCCCCGCGCGATCACGCCGCCGACGGTCGTGTCGGCGCCGCCGGGCGGGTCGAGGGGCAGCGTCTGGCCGTGCCCGGCCAGCGCGGATTGGAGGGCGGCGAAGCGCATGCCGGCCTGCACGGTGGCGGTGAAGTCCTGCGGCTCATGGGCGAGCACGGCGTCGAGGGCGGTGGTGTCGAGCGCGAGGTCGTAGCGCTCCGCCGGGCCGCCCGTCGCGACGGCGCTGCGCCCCCCCTGCACGATCACCGCCTCGCTCGCCGCCGAGGCCGCGCGCAGGGCGTCCTGCACTTCGGCCACGCTGCCCGGCCGCACGACGCGGCCCGGCTCTCGCCCCCGCACGTGATAGGACTCGGTCGCGACGGCCGCCGGCTCGGGCATCAGATCGCCGCGTCCGCGCCGAACTTCGCGATCTGCTTCTGCTGGTGGCCGCCGTGCCCCTCACCGCAGCCGTGGCCGCTGGGGAAGATCTTGCAGGGGTTGAAGTCGTCGTCGGCGCCGAAGGCCGATCGCAGCTGGCGCATCGCGCCGAGGTCGTCGTCGCTGAAGATCCAAGGCAGGTACGAGCGCTTCTCCAGCCCGATGCCGTGCTCGCCGCTGATCGCGCCGCCGGCGTCGACGCAGGCGCGCATGATCTCGCCGCCGGCCTCCAGCACGCGGTCGGTGATGCCCGGCTCGCGCTCGTCGAAGAGCAGGCAGGGGTGCAGATTGCCGTCGCCGGCGTGGAAGACGTTGGCGACGGGGAAGTCGTACTCCGCGGCGACGCGGTAGACGGTGGCCAGCACGTCGGGCAGCTGCGTGCGCGGCACGACGCCGTCGAGCAGGTAGTAGTTGGGCTTGATGTGGCCCAGGGCGCTGATCGCGCCCTTGCGGCCGGCCCAGAGCAGCTCGCGGTCCCGCGGCTCGGTGGCGGTGCGGATCTCGCGCGGGTCGTACTGGCGCAGCACGTCCTCGACGATCTCCCCCTCCGCCGCGACCTGGAGGGCCGGCCCGTCGACCTCGACCAGCAGGATGGCGTCGGCGTCGAGGGGGAAGCCTGCCTTGAGCACGGGCTCGACGGCGGCGATCGTGACGCGGTCGATCATCTCCAGCGCCGCCGGGACGATGCCCGCCTCGACGATGGCGCTGACCGCGTTGGAGGCCTGGCGCACGGAGTCGTAGATGCCGAGGAAGGTCTTGACCGACTCGGGCGCGGGCACGAGGCGCACGAGCGCCTTCGTGACGATGCCCAGCGTGCCCTCGCTGCCGACGACGCAGCCGACGAGGTCGTAGCCGGGCGCGTCGCGGGTGGGGCCGCCCAGCCAGTGCACCGCGCCCGTCGGATCGACGAACTCCACGCCCAGCACGTGGTTGGTCGTGGTGCCGAGCGCCAGCGTGTGGGGCCCGCCCGCGTTCTCGGCGATGTTGCCGCCGATGGTGCAGGCGCGCTGGCTGCTGGGGTCGGGGGCGTAGGCCAGCCCGTGCCGCGCCGCCTCCTGCCCGAGTTCCAGGTTCACGACGCCCGGCTCGACCAGCGCCGTGCGCGCCTCCGCGTCGAGCGAGAGGATGCGGCGCATGCGGTTCATCGCGATGATGACGCCGCCCCGCACGGCCAGTGCGCCGCCGCTGAGGCCCGTGCCGGCCCCCCGCGGCGTGACCGGCAGCCCGTGCTCGCGCGCCACCCGCAGGATCGCCACCACGTCCTCGGGCGAGGCGGGGAAGGCGATCGCCTGCGGCGCCCCGCGGTCGATGGTGGCGTCGTATTCGTAGACGAGCAGATCCTCGGGCGCCCACAGCGCGGCGTCCTCGCCGAGGGCGGCTTCGAGGTCGCGTGCGACGGGCGGTGGCGTGCTCATGGTGCGCGGCTCACCTTACGCGGGTCGGCCCGGCGCGTGGGGCGTCGGCTGCGCCGAGGGTGTCGGCGGGTAGACATCGTCGAGGAAGTCCCGCAGCGCACGGTTATAGGCCTCCGGCTGCTCGAAGTAGGCCGAGTGCCCCGCGTTCGCGATCTCCGCGAAGCGGCTGCCCGGCAGCCCGCGATGCGCGGCTCGCATCGCCTCGGCCGGGACGATCATATCGTGCGCTCCGACCAGGAAGAGCGTGGGCAGGCCGGCGCGCTGCAGCAGCGGCGTGGTCGAGCCGGTCCAGCGGCTCAGCCCCGGCGACGGCGCGAGGAAGCCTGGCCCGCGCGGCGGGTTGAGCCGGCCGATGGCGTGGAAGAGGTGCGCCCGGTCGGGATCCTCCCGCTCGGCGTCCGGCCGCAGCGCGCGCGAGCGCATGCTTCGCCCGGCGACGCGCCCGGCGTGCGCGGCCTGGATGGCGCGCACCTTGTCGGTCAGCGCGCCGCCGATCGTGCCCGAGAGGACCAGCGCGCGCATGCGCCCCGGGAACAGCCACAGGAAGGGCGTCGCCGTGCGCCCGCCCATCGAGTGCGCGACGATGGCGAACTCGTCCACGCCCAAGTGGTCCAGCAGAGCGTGCAGGTCGAGCGGGAAGGCGCGGCGCCCGGGCCCGTGCGGCACGTCGCGGCTGAGCCCGAAGGCGCGGTGGTCGAAGGTGATGACGCGGTAGTCGCGGGCGAACGCCGGGACCTGCTGCCACCAGACCAGGTGGTTGCCGCCGGCGCCGTGCGCGAACACCAGGGCCGGCCCGTCGCCGTGCTCCTCGTAGTACAGGTCGATCTCGTGGACGCGGAGGTACGGCATCGGGGATCACGCTACACGGGCGCGCGGGTGATCAGCCGCCCGCCGCCTGCGCCGCTTCGAGAATCATCTCCAGCGCGCGGATGATCGTGGCCTGCTTGTTGCCCGCGCGGTCGTGGGGCCAGACGTGGCGCTCCAGCACGCGGCGCTCGCCCGGGCCGGCGCAGGCGATCCAGACCGTCCCGACCGGCCGCTCGGGCGTGCCGCCGCCCGGCCCCGTGACGCCCGACTCGGCGATCGCGACATCGGTCGCGAAGACGCGCCGCGCGCCCTCCGCCATCGCCAGGGTCGTCTCCTCGCTGACGGAGCCGTGCGCCCGCAGGGTCGCGTCGGGAACGCCCAGGAGGTCGCGCTTGGGAGCGTTCGCGTAGGCGATGACGCCGCCGCGGAAGACGCGGCTGACGCCGGGTACGTCGATCAGGGCCGCGCCGATGCCGCCGCCGGTGTCGGCCTCGGCGCAACTGAGGGTCAGTCCGGCCCCGGCCAGGGCGGCGACGGCGCGCGCCGCGAGGTCGGGCAGCGACGCCTCCGCCACGAGGGCCGCCTACTCCTCTTCGGCTTCGCTCGCGTCGATGCGGAAGGTCAGCCAGAGCAGGCCGGTGATGACCACCAGGAACGGCCCCAGCAGCACCGCGAAGGGCAGCCACTCCGACGCGCCCGAGCCGGACATGCCCGCGCCGCCCTCGTCCGCCGGGGCCATGGGGATGACGACCTCGTCGCCGGGCGCCTCCGGCAGAGCGGCCGCGTCGGCGGGGGCCGGCAGCGCGGCGAAGAGCACGGCCACGAGCAGCGCCGCGATCGTCAGCGCCAGCAGGGATCGACGGGCGGGGTGGATTCGGGCGATGCGCATGCGGTCCTCCTCGCGGCGGCGCGGTCGGGCCCGCGCGGCGGCACGGCTCTCATTCTGGCACGTATCCCCCTGAAAGGAAGCCTGCCATCGCGCGCCCCCGGCGTCACTCCAGGGCGCCGCTCTCCTCAAGGGCGGCGATGCGGGCGGCGTCGTAGCCCAGCAACTCCCGCAGGGCGCTGTGGTTGTCGGCGCCGAGCGACGGCGCGGGCCCCGGGATCGCGGCCGGCGTGCGCGACATGCGCCAGGGCGGCGGCACGATCAGCCGCCGGCCCACTTCCTTCGCCTCGACGGCGACGGGACCGCCGCGGGCCCGGAACTGGGGCCAGTCGTACAGATCGGCCCCGCTGCGACTCACGCTCGCCGGCACTCCGGCCTCCCGCAGCCGGGCCGCCAGCGGCGCCGCCTCCTGCGTGCGCGTCCACGCGCCGAGCGCCGCGTCGAGGTCCGCCCGGTGCTTCCAGCGCGACAGCCCCGTCGCGAAGCGGGGGTCGTCGCCCAGGGGCAGGCCCGAGATCGCCAGCAGCGCCGCCCACGCCGCGTCGTCGCGGCAGACGATCGCCACCGCGGCGTCGTCGCCGGCGCAGGGGTAGAGACCGTGCGGCGCGAACGCGCGATGGCCGTTGCCGAGCCGCTCGGGCTCGTCCGTCGGGTCGGCGGGCGGGCGCATCTGCGCGGCCAAAAGCGCGTCGCCGATCAGCATCGCGACGGACTCGCGGGCGGAGTGATCGATGAACATGCCCTGGCCCGTGCGATCGCGCCGGTGCAGCGCCGCCAGCAGGGCCAGCGCGGCCGCCGTGCCCACGCGCAGGTCGACCGTGCCGCCGATCAGCATCGGCTCCGCGCCCGGCTGCCCGGCCAGCGACACCAGCCCCGCCAGCGCGGCGAAGGTGGGGGCGTAGCCGCCGTAGCTGCGCTCGGGCCCGGTCGCGCCCAGCGCGCTGGCGGAGAGCAGGATGTGGTCGGGGCGGATGGCCGTCATGACGTCGTAGCCGAGGCCCAGCTTGTCGAGCGTGCCGGGGCGGAAGTTGTCCATCACGGCGTCGGAGATCGCGTAGAGATCCTTCACCACCTCCGCCGCGCCGGGCGCCTTGAGGTTCATCGCGATCGAGCGCTTGCCCAGGTTCAGCTCGGTGAACATGGGCTGCTGGTTGTAGTTGCCCTTGGCCTGGCCCAGCACGATCGACCCGATGCGGGCCTGGTCCATCCGGGTGCGGCTCTCGATCTTGACGACGTCGGCGCCGAGCAGGCGCAGGAGCATCGCGCCGTAGGGTCCGGCCCAGGCCCAGGTGAAATCGACGACGCGGACGCCGGCCAGCGGCCCCGGCATCAGAGCGCCCCCGCCCGTCGCGCCTGGGCCAGCGTCCAGCCGCCCGGCAGCGCCGCCAGCAGCGGCGCGAGGATCTCGGCGTTGTGCTGCCCCAGCATGGGGGCCGGGCCGCGGCGCAACGCGAGATCGCCGAAGCGCGCCGAGTAGCCCGGATAGCGCAGCGTCCCGGCGAGCGGGTGCGCGACGGGCTCGAAGAAGCCGCGCGCCGCCTCCTGTTCGGAGGCCAGCACCTCGGTCGGGCTCAGCACCGGACCGGTCGGGATGCCGGCCGCCTGCGTGGCGTGGTAGACCTCGGCCTTGCCGCGGCCGGCCACCCATTCCTGCATCGCCGAGCGCGATTCGGCCGCGATTTCCGAGCGCGGGCGCGGTTCGCCGTCGTCGCCGAAGGCCCAGCCGGGATCGCCCATCAGCCGCAGCATCGATCGCCACTGGTGCCCCTGGCCCGTGACGAGGAAGGCGAAGCCGTCGTGGCACTCCATCATGCCGTCGCGCGGGTCGCGGTCGGTGTTCATGGCGGGCCCGTTGACGAGGATCGACGTGTCGACGCGGTCCAGCGTCGCGATCGCCTCCATCTCGGAAGCGTCGATGAGTTGGCCGAGCCCGCTCGACGCCCGCTCGTGCAGCGCCGCCGTGGTCGCGACGGCGGCGCACAGGCCGGCGTCGGCCGCGAAGGCGTGCGCGGGCAGCGGCATGGGCTCGTCGCCCCGCGCCCCGAAGCCGCTAACGAGGTTGCGCGGGCCGGCGCTGGCGTGCGCCACGGTCAGCGGCGCCGAGGGCGCGTCGGCGTCGGGTCCGTCGAGGCCGAAGGGGGTCACCGCCACCGCCAGCAGCGCCTGCGCCTCGACCCGCCGCTCCACGCTCTCCGGCAGCCCCGGGGGCCAGGCGGCGCGCTCCAGGTCGGTCAGGAAGATGCCGGCCGAGTCGAGCAGCGATTCGAGCAGGCGGAAGCCCAGCGATGTCGTGACGTCGAGGGTCACGCCGCGCTTGCCGGTGTTGTACTGCAGGAAAGTGGCCGAGGTCTCGGCCGAGGGGACGTCGGTGGCGAAGGGGGCCTCGCGCCGCGATGCGTCGCCTCCCGGCGGCTCGACCTTGACCACGTCGGCGCCGAAGGTCGCGAGCAGCTTGCCCGTGAAGGCGGCCGCGACCCGCCCGGCGCGTGGGTCGCACAACTCGACGACGCGGACGCCGTCGATCAGCGTGTCCGGGAGGGGCCGGGTGGAGTCGGCGGGCGTCGCGGGTGAGTCGGTCACCCAGCGGTTCTAGCAGGGCGGCTCGGTGCGGGCGAGCAAGTCCGACGCCCTGGCGGCGCCGCGGGGGCGAGGTCGGTTTTGCTACGATCGGCCCATGACCACCTCGGAGATCGACGTGCCCAGCGTCTTCGGCGACGCCGAAGAGATGTACGCCGCCGCGCTGGAGCGTCTGGCCGCGGGCGATATCCGCGACGCGGCCGACAAGGCGTGGTGCGCCGCGCTCCAGGCGACGAATGCGCTGATCCTCGCCCGCACCGGGGAACTGCCGCCCAAGTCGCAGAACACGACGCGCGGGCTGCGGCAACTCGCCGTCGCCGAACCTGATCTGCGCACGCTCGAAGGCCAGTATGTGTCCAGACGGGGCTTCCTGCACGAGGACTGCTCTTACAGCGGCGACTGCGAACCCGTCGAGGACACGGCGCGGCTGATCCGCGAGACGGCGGACTACATCGAGCAGGCGCGGCGGCTGGCCGCCGCGTAGCCCGCCCCGCTGGACCGCCCCCGCGCCGATTCCTAGACTCCCCCCGTGCCTGCCGAGACCACCCCCGCGAGCGACCCCGCCCTCGATCGGCCGATGGCCGGCGTCCGCGTCGTCGATCTGTCGCAGGGCATCTCGGGGCCCTACGCGACGAAATGGCTGGCCGCCCTGGGGGCCGACGTCGTCAAGATCGAGCCGCCCATCGGCGACCTCTCCCGGGCGGCCGGGCCCTGGCCCGGCGACGTGCCGGACCCGGAGACCAGCGGCCTCTATCTGTACCTCAACACCGGCAAGCGCGGCCTGACCTGCAACCTCGACGCCAGTGACGGCCGCGCCATCGCGGCCGCGCTCTGCGCCCGCGCCGACATCGTCGTGGAGTCGTTTCCGGGCGGCTACCTCGACGAGCGCGGCCTGGGCTACGACCGCCTGCGCGCGGACAACCCCGCCGTCGTCATGGTGTCGGTGACGCCGTTCGGGCAGAGCGGGCCCTACGCCGACCTGCCCGCCAGCGAGATCACGCTGTTCGCGCTGAGCGGCCAGATGGGCGTGACCGGCGATCCCAACCAGCCGCCGCTCAAGACGGGCGGCTCGCAGCCGTCGTACCAGGCGGGGCTGCACGCCTTCACGGCGACGCAGACCGCCTACCTGGGCGCGCTGCGGCAGGGCCGCGGCACGCACCTCGACATCTCGGCGCAGGAGACCTTCGCCTCGATGCTCGAGTACTACGCCAGCTACTCGGCGCAGGGCGGCGAGGAGTACCGCGGGCGGATGGGCAACATGATCCGCGCGATCTGGGGCATCTACCCGTGCATCGATGGCTACGCCGGGATGTGCGTGCTGCCCCGCAACTACGACCGCATGGCCGCCGCGACCGGCATCCCCGAGCTGAGCGAGCCGCCCTTCAACGACGCCGATCGGCGCCGCGAACTCGACGACACCCTGCAGGCGATCCTCTACGGCTGGTTCGCCGGCAAGACGCGCAAGGAGGTCCACGCCGTCGCGATGGAGTTCGGCTTCCCGGTCGGCTACGTCGCGACCGTGCCGGACCTGGTGGAGTCGGATCAGCTGGCGCATCGCGGCTTCCTCCAGCACGACGATCACCCGCTCGCCGGGCCGCTCGACTTCCCGGCCCACCTGTGGGTCGCGCCGGAGCACGGCTGGGAGCGGGGCCGCGCTCCCACGCTGGGGCAGCACAACCGCGAGATCCTGGTCGACGAACTGGGCTACGACCTGGACGACCTGGCGCGCCTGCGCGAACTGGATGCGATCTGATGAGCACCGCCGCGCCGAAGCCCCTGGCCGGGATCCGCGTCGCCGACCTGACGATGATGTGGGCCGGTCCCTACGCGGCCAAGCTGATGGCCGACTACGGAGCGGACGTCATCAAGATCGAAGGGCCGCGCGCCTGGGACAACATCCGCACGCTCTTCCCGCCCGACGATCTGACCGACCAGTGGTTCAACAGCGGGGCCTACTTCCACGAGTACAGCCGCAACAAGCGGGGCCTCTCGCTCGACCTGAGCCAGCCGCGAGGCCGGGAGTTGTTCGGGCGCTTGGTCGCGAAGTGCGACGTCCTGATCCAAAACTACCGCGCCGACGTGATGGACAAGCTGGGACTGAGCGAAGCCTGGCTGCGCGAACTGCGGCCCGACCTGGTCATCGTCGGAATGGCGGGGTTCGGCAAGACCGGCCCGGAAGCGTCCTCGCTGGGCTACGGCCCGATCATCGAGCAGATGTCGGGGCTCGTGTCGCTCAGCGGCTACGGCGACGGCATCCCCTTCAAGACGGGCATCTCCTACGGCGACCCGATCGCTGGCATCGCCGCCGCCGGCGCCGCCGTGACGGGGCTGATCCGGCGGGAGCGCACCGGGCAGGGCGTCACCGTCGACCTGGGCCAGCGCGAGGTCGCGACCACGCTGATGGGCGAGGCCTTCGCGCTGTGGTCGATGAACCAGCGCCTGCAGCACCACGTCGGCAACCGGCACGAGTGGATGGCGCCACACAACGCCTACCCCTGCCTGGGCGAGGACCATTGGGTCGCCATCGCCGTCGGGAGCGACGCCCAGTGGCGCGGCCTCGTCGAGGCGATGGGCCGCCCCGGCTGGGCCCTGGACGAGGCCTACGGCGACCAGGCGTCGCGCTGGGAGCACCGCGACGCCCTGGACGAGCGGGTGAGCGCCTGGACCTCGGCCCGGAGCAAGCAGGAGGTCTTCGCGGCCTGCCGCGCGGCGGGCGTCCCCTGCGGCCCGGTCTGGAAGCTGACCGAGCTGGTGGCCGACGAGCACCTCAACGCGCGCGGCTTCTACGAGCCGATCAGCGACCCCGACCACGCCAGCTGGATGGTGCACGGCTGGGTCTGGCGCTGGACCGATTCCGGGCCCTGCATCCTCGCGCCGGCGCCGAACTTCGGACAGCACACGCGCGAGATCCTGACCGGGCTGCTCGACGTCGACCCGGCGGAGCTGCCGGCCCTGGCGGCGGCGGAGATCATCGCCGACGCGCCGATCGACCCGCCGGCCGTCACGATCGTCTAGGCGTCAGGCGCGGCGCGCCGCCGCCTCCCTCGCCGTCTGAGGCGGGGACGGCGGCCGGCCGGCGAGCAGGAGCACCGCCGCGCCGAGCAGCATCACGCCGATGAACGCGACGAACAGCAGGTCGTAGGAGCCGCGCGCGTCGAAGACAACGCCGGCCGTCACCGGTCCGGCCGCGTTGATCCCCCACAGCGCCGGCGCGGAGACGCCCCGCACGGCGCCGACCGACCAGCGTCCGAAGTAGTCGGCGAGCGCGATCTGCATCAACGGCAACTGCGCGCCGAAGGCCAGGCCGTGCGTGATCGCGAAGAGGTACGCCATCCAGACGTTCTCGACGGTCAGCAGGATGGTCAGGCTCCCGGTCGTGAGCAGCATGACGAGCGGCAGGGCGAAGCGGACGCCCAGGCGCTCGCGCAGTTCCCCGCCCGCCATGCCGCCGCCGATCCCGACGACCGCCCAGACCGTCACGACGGTGATCGCGGTCGCCTGCGAGAGCCCGTTGTCCTGCAGGTGCGAGGCCATCGCCAGGTTCGTCGCGCCGCCCACGAAGTAGAGGGAGCACATCCCCGCCAGGAGGAACCAGAAGGCCCGCGTGCGGAGCACCTGCCGCACCGTCCAGCGCGGGTCCGACGCGGCGTCGTCGCCGGCGTGGCGGGCCGGCGGCCGGCGGTCGCCGTCGGGCGTGAGGCCCAGGTCTTCGGGCCGGCGGCGGACCAGCAGGTAGGGCGGCAGCACTGCCACGACCAGCAGCAACAGCCCGAGCGCCGCGAAGGCCGCGCGCCAATCGGCCACCGACAGGAAGAGCAGCACCACGAGGGGCATCACCGCCATGCCGGCGCGCGTGCCGACCATCGTCAGGCCCGTTGCGCGGCCGCGGTGACGGATGAACCAGTTCGAGACGGTGACGACGATGGCGATGTCGAGGATGGCGGTGACGAGCGCCCGGCCCGCCCCGAACAGGGCGTAGAACTGCCACAGCGTCTCCATGCTGGCCAGCAGCAGCAACAGGAGGACCAGCGCGGCGACCGTGCCCGCCATGAACCAGCGACTGCCCCAGCGGTCGATCCAGTGGCCGATGAACGGAGCGGCCAGCCCGGCGATCAGCGTGCCCAGGCTGAGCGCGCCCGCGATCTCGGCGCGGCTCCAGTCGAACTCCTGCTGCAACGGGTCGATGAACACGCCCAGCACGGGGTTGAAGAACGCCACGCGGGAGAAGCCCACCAGCGCGACGGCCCCCGCCACCCACCAGCCCGCGTAGGCCCCGCGCGCGAAGGCGATGCGGGGCAGGGGAGCGGTCGGCTGCGGCGAAGCGGGGTGCACGCCCCGACGCTAGCAGTCGGGCGCGGTCTGTCGCCCCGGCGGCTGGCCCCGGCGTTGGGGGTCGATACGGCGCTGGGCCGATACAGTGTGCGGGCGCGACGCCCCACCGCGGGCGCGTTGCGAGAGACGCGCCCACGCGCCCGCCGGGCGCCAGGATGGAACGGGAATCGGCATGACCGGGGCTCTCGACGGCCTGCGCGTGCTCGATCTCACCTGGGTTCTGGCCGGGCCGTACGCCTCGATGATCCTGGCCGACCTGGGGGCCGAGGTCGTGAAGGTCGAGCGGCCGCCGCACGGCGATCTCGCCCGCACGACGGGCCCCTTCGTCGAGAACGAGAGCATCTACTTCCAGAGCATCAACCGGGGCAAGCGCTCGATCGGCCTCGACCTGCGCAACGCGACCGGCAAGGACCTGTTCCTGCAACTCGTCGAGCAGGCCGACGTCGTGATGGAGAACTTCACGGCCGGCACGATGGATCGGCTGGGGCTGGGCTACGACGTCCTGCGCGCGCGCAACCCCCGTATCGTCTACGCGGCCACGTCGGGCTTCGGGCAGACCGGGCCGCTGAAGGACCGGCCGGCGCTCGACATCGTGGTGCAGGGGATGGGCGGCGTGATGAGCATCACCGGCCACGCCGACGGTCCCCCGGCCCGGCCCGGGCTGTCGCTGGGCGACATCGCGGCGGGGCTCTACACGGCGATCGGGGTGCTGGCCGCCCTGCAGGAACGGCAGGGCAGCGGCGAGGGCCAGATGCTCGACCTCTCGATGCTGGACAGCCAGATCGCGATCCTGGAGAACGCGGTGGCGCGCTACTTCGCGACCGGCGTCGAGCCGCAACGGATCGGGACGCGGCACCCGTCGGCGACGCCGTTCCAGGCCTTCCCGACGTCCGACGGCTGGCTCGTGCTGGCGCTGACCTGGGGGGTCGCCAATCAGTGGGAGCTGTACTGCGCCGCCATCGACCGCGTGGACCTGATCAACGACACGCGCTTCGACACGTCCTACAAGCGCACGCAGAACCACGCCGATCTGGAGCCGCTGCTGTTCGAGGCGATGCGGCAGCGCACCACCGACGAGTGGATCGAAATGCTCTCGCCCTACGGGATGGTCGTCGGGCCGCTGAACACGATCTCGCAGGCGGTCTCGCAGGAGCAGATCCGGCACCGGGAGATGGTGGCGGAGGTCGATCATCCCGTGGCCGGGCGGCTGCGGCTGTCCGATTCGCCGCTGCGGCTCTCGCGCACGCCGGGCCGCGCCGGCGGGCCGGGTCCGGCCTACGGGCAGGACACGCGCGCCGTGCTGGACGAGTGGCTGGGGCTGGACGACGCCGCCATCGACGGGCTCGTCGCGGAGGGGGCCGTCGAGACGGAGGGCGGCCCCGACATCGCCGCCTACCTGGAGAGCTGATGCGCCGGCCGGCGATCCTGCGCCGCGCCTGGAAGCGGCTGCGGCCCGACCGCATCGACGTCGAACTGGACGTCGTCGAGCAGCTGATCCTGGGCCACCTGCTGCGCTTCGAGACGGGCCTGCAGCAGGACCTGCGCGACACCGTGCTGATCTCGCGCCGGACGGCGAACGAGGTGCAGGTGCGGCTCAGCCTGATTCGCCTGGAGTCGCTGCGGCTGATCGAGCGGGAGCCCGACGATCCGGAGCAGATCGACGGCGGGGTCCGGCCGGGGGCCGGGGGGCGCCGCTATCGAATCACCCGCGACGGCAAGCGTCTGCGGCGCGTCATCCCGCTGGAGCCGGGCGCGTCGATTCAGACGCACGTGTAGCCGCGCCGGCGGACCGGCGATGCCGGAGGAGCCCATGCGGCTCAACACGGTCAAGCGACACTGGGCCGAGGGCAGGCCCGCCCTGGGGGCCCGGCTGTGGAGCGCCAGCCCGATCGTCGCCGAGCAGATGGCGCGCGCCGGCTTCGATTGGCTCTACGTCGACGGCGAGCACAGCCCCGCCGACATCTTGACGATCGTGCGGATGATGCGGGTCATCGCCGCGACCGGCACGATCCCCATCGCGCGGGCGCCGTGGAACGACCCGGTCGAGGTCAAGCGCGTGCTCGACGGGGGCGCCCGCGGCGTCATCATCCCCTGGGTCAACACGGCGGCCGAGGCCGAGCGGGCCGTCGCGGCCTGCCGCTACCCGCCCCGCGGCATCCGGGGCGGCGGCTCCGACAATCCCGCCAAGGCCGACGACGAGATCGCCTGCATCGTCCAGATCGAGACGATCGGCGCCGTGGAGCGGATCGACGAGATCCTCTCCGTGCCGGGAGTGGACGCCACATTCATCGGCCAGTCCGACCTGGCGGTGTCGATGGGCGTCCCGGTGGCCGGCGACAACCCGCACCCCGACCACGTCGCGGCCTGCGCCGAGGTGCTGGCCGGCGCGCTGCGCAACGGCGTCGCGCCGGGCATCGGCTGCTCCGGCGAGGCGGAGGCCGCCCGCCGCGTGGGCGAGGGCTGGAAGTTCATCGGCATCGGCGCCGACGGGCAGTACATCGCGCAGGGCGCGCGCCGCGCGCTCGCCATGGTGCGGGCCGCCGCAGGCTGAGGCGGGCGACGCAAGGCCGATCCCTGTCTAGACTCGGCGGGGCGCCACCGGCGCGGCACGCCGGTGGAACCACTATCCCTGGAGTATCCCTGGAGGAGAGAATGCGACCGAACACGATCAAGCGGCTCTGGGCCGAGGACAAGCCGGCCCTGGGGGCCTGGCTGGGCAGCGCCAGCACTATCGTCGCCGAGCAGATGGCGCACGCCGGCTTCGACTGGCTCTGCGTCGACGGCGAACACAGCCCGGTGGACATCCTGACAACCGTGCAGATGATGCAGGTCATCTCGTCGACCGACACGATCCCCATCGCGCGGGTGCAGTGGAACGACCCGGTGCAGGTCAAGCGCGTGCTCGACGGCGGCGCCTACGGCGTTGTGATCCCCTGGGTCAACACGGCGGCCGAGGCCGAGCAGGCCGTCGCGGCCTGCCGCTATCCGCCGCGCGGCATCCGGGGGTTCGGGCCCTACCGGGGCGCCATGTACGCCGGCTCCGACTACGCCGACCACGCCGACGAAGAGATCGCCTGCATCATCCAGATCGAGACGATCGGCGCCGTGGAGCGAATCGACGAGATCCTCGCGGTGCCGGGCGTGGACGCCACGCTGATCGGCCCGGCCGACCTGGCGATGTCGCTGGGCGTGCCGGTGATCCCCGACAACCCGCATCCCGACCACGTGGCGGCCTGCGCCGAGGTGCTGGCCGGGTCGCGGCGCAACGGCGTCGCGCCGGGCATCTACTGCGCCCACGAGGAGGAAGCCGCCCGGCGCGTGACCGAGGGCTGGAAGCTGCTCAACATCGGCACCGACGGGCAGTACGTCGCGCAGGGCGCGCGCCGCGGGCTCAAGCTGGTGCGGGCGGCCTCGGGCTGAGGGACGCGAGGGTCCCCTAGACCTGCACCCAGGGCAGGCTGGTCTCGCCCATGAGGTAGGCGTCGACGCCGTGGGCGGTCGCGCGCCCCTCGGCGATCGCCCAGACGACCAGCGACTGCCCGCGGCGGGCGTCGCCGGCCACGAACACGCCGGGCTGGTTGGTCATCTTGTTGGCGTCGGTCGCCACGTTGCCGCGGCCGTCCAGTTCGACGCCCAGATCCCGCACGACGGTGTTCTGCTCGGGGTGCAGGAAGCCCATCGCCAGCAGCACCAGGCCGGCCTCGACCTCGAACTCGCTGCCGGGCAGCGGCTCCATCGCGGGCCGGCCGCCGGGCTGCGGCGTCCAGCCGACGCGGACGGCGTGCAGCCGCTCGACCTTGCCGCCGCTGCCGGTCAGTCCGGTGGTCGAGATGTTGTAGTCGCGTTCGCCGCCCTCCTCGTGGGCGGCGGAGAGGCGCAGCACGCGCGACCACTGCGGCCAGGGGTTGTCCTCGGCGCGGGCGCCCGGCGGCTCGGGCAGCAGCTCGAACTGCGTGACCGAGGCCGCGCCCTGCCGGTGGGCCGTGCCCAGGCAGTCGGCGCCGGTGTCGCCGCCGCCGAGGATGATCACGTGCTTGTCCGTCGCGAGGATCTGGTTCTCCACCGCGTCGCCGGCGTTGACCCGGTTCTGCTGCGGCAGGTACTCCATCGCGAAGTGCACGCCGTCCAACTCGCGGCCGGGGACGGGCAGGTCGCGCGGCACCGTGGCGCCGGTCGCCAGCACGATCGCGTCGAAGCGGTTGCGCAGCTCCGTCGTCTGCACGGTGACGCCGACGTGCGCGTTGGTGCGGAAGTCGATGCCCTCCTCCGCCATCAGGTCGACGCGGCGCTGCACCAACTCGGCGGGCAGCTTGAAATCGGGGATGCCGAGGCGCAGCAGACCGCCGATCACCTCATCGCGCTCGAAGACCGTCACGCGATGGCCGGCGCGGTTGAGCTGCTGCGCGGCGGCCAGCCCGGCCGGCCCCGAGCCCACCACGGCCACCGACTTGCCGGTGCGGGTCCTGGGCGGCTCGGGCCGGATCCAGCCGTTCGCGAAGCCCGCGTCGCTGATCGTCTGCTCGATCAGCTCGATCGTGATCGGATCCTTGTTGATCGCCAGCGTGCACGACACTTCGCACGGGGCGGGGCAGATGCGGCCGGTGAACTCGGGGAAGTTGTTGGTCGCCAGCAGGCGGCGGGTCGCCTCGTCCCAGCGACCCTGGTAGGCGAGGTCGTTCCACTCGGGGATGAGGTTGCCCAGCGGGCAGCCGGTGTGGCAGAAGGGGATGCCGCAGTCCATGCAGCGCGCCGCCTGCTGCTGCACGTTCTCGCGCGGCCACTCCTCGTACAACTCCAGGTGGTCGGCGATGCGCGCGGCCGTCGGCCGGCGCGGCGGCAGCGCCCGCGGGAACTCCTTGAAGCCGGTCGTCTTGCCCATGCCGCTCAGGCGCCCCCCGCGACCGCGCCCGCCGCCGCCTGCTCCCGCACGACGCGCTGGAAGGCGCGCGGGAAGACCTTGACGAAGCGCGGCAGCAACTCCGGGAAGTTGGCCAGCACGCGGCGCCCGTGGTCGGAGCCGGTGCACTCGACGTGGCGCTCGATGGCCTCCCGCAACTCGGCGACGTCGTCCGGGTCCTGCACCGGGACGACGTCGACCATGTCGGGGTTGCAGCGCGACTCGAAGTCGCCCGCCTCGTCGAGCACGTAGGCGAGGCCGCCGCTCATCCCGGCCGCGAAGTTGCGCCCCGTCGGTCCCAGCACGACGACGCGGCCGCCCGTCATGTACTCGCAGCCGTGGTCGCCGACGCCCTCCACGACCGCGCGCACGCCGCTGTTGCGGACGCAGAAGCGCTCGCCGGCCATGCCCTGCACGAAGGCCTCGCCCGCCGTGCCGCCGTAGAACGCCACGTTGCCGATGATGATGTTGTCCTCGGGCACGAAGGTGGCCGCGCGCGGCGGCCGCGCCACGATGCGCCCGCCCGAGAGGCCCTTGCCGAAGTAGTCGTTGGCGTCGCCCTCGAGGGTGAACTGCACGCCCTTGGCGAGGAAGGCGCCGAACGACTGCCCGGCCGAGCCGGCGAAGTCGAAGCGCAGCGTGTCGTCCGGGAGCCCGAGTTCGCCGTGGCGCTTGGAGATCTCCCAACTCAGCGTGGCCCCGACCGCCCGGTTGCGGTTGCGGATCGGCAGCGACGCCTGCACCGCCTCGCCCGCCTCCAGGGCCGGGCCCGCCAGCCGCACGAGTTCGTTGTCGAGCGCCTTGTCGAGGCCGTGGTCCTGGGCCTGCGAGCAGTACGTGCCGACGCTCGCCGGCACCTCCGGCCGGAACAGGATGGGCGACAGATCGAGGCCTGACGCCCCCCAGTGGTCGACCACGGCGGCCGGCTCCAGCATGTCGGCCCGGCCCACCATCTCGTTGATCGTGCGGAAGCCGAGCTCGGCCATGATCTCGCGCAGGTGCTCGGCGACGAAGTGGAAGTACTGGATCAGGTGCTGCGGGTCGCCGCGGAACTGCGCGCGCAGCTCGGGGTCCTGCGTGGCGATGCCCACCGAGCAGGCGTTGAGGTGGCACTTGCGCAGCATGATGCAGCCCAGCGTGACGAGCGGGGCCGTCGCGAAGCCGAACTCCTCCGCGCCCAGCAGGCAGGCGATGGCCACGTCGCGGCCCGTCTTCAACTGCCCGTCGGTCTGCACGACGATGCGGCTGCGCAGGTCGTTCATGACGAGCACCTGCTGCGTCTCCGCCACGCCCAACTCCCAGGGCAGCCCGGCGTGCTTGATCGACGACTCGGGCGAGGCGCCGGTGCCGCCGCTGTCGCCGCTGATCAGCACGACGTCGCCGTGGCCCTTGGAGACCCCCGCCGCGATCGTGCCCACGCCGACCTCGGAGACGAGCTTGACGTGGATGCGGGCCCCCGGGTTGGCGTTCTTGAGGTCGTGGATCAGCTCCGCCAGGTCCTCGATCGAGTAGATGTCGTGGTGCGGCGGCGGCGAGATCAACTCCACGCCCGGCGTCGAGTGGCGCACGCGGGCGATGTTCTCGTCGACCTTGTGGCCGGGCAGCTGGCCGCCCTCGCCGGGCTTCGCGCCCTGCGCCATCTTGATCTGGATGTCGGTCGCGTTGGTCAGGTAGTTGCTGGTGACGCCGAAGCGGCCCGACGCGACCTGCTTGATCGCGCTGGCGCGGCGGTCGCCGTTGGCGTCCGGGACGTAGCGGCGGGGATCCTCGCCGCCCTCGCCGGTGTTGCTCTTCGCGCCGATGCGGTTCATCGCGATGGCCAGCGACTCGTGCGCCTCGGTGGAGATCGACCCGAAGGAGATCGCCCCGGTCGCGAAGCGCCGCACGATCTCTTCCGCGGGCTCCACCTCGTCGAGCGGGATCGGGTCGCCGGCCTTGAAGCGCAGCAGGCCGCGGATGGTGCAGCGGTCGGCGGCCTCGCCGTCGATCAGCGCGGCGAACTGCTGGTAGATGTCGTAGCGGCCGCGCGACGAGGCCTCCTGCAGCAGCGCGATCGTCTGCGGGTTGAACATGTGGTACTCGCCGTCGCGGCGCCAGTGGTAGACGCCGCCCACCGGCAGCTCCAGCAGCGCCGCGATCTCGCGGTCGGGGTAGGCGCGGGCGTGACGGCGGCGCACGTCGGCCTCGATCTCGGCCAGCCCGATGCCGCCGATGCGCGACGGCGTGCCGGTGAAGTAGGCGTCGACCAGATCCTTGCCCAGGCCGATGGCCTCGAAGATCTGCGCGCCGCGGTAGGCCGAGACCGTCGAGATGCCCATCTTCGACATCACCTTGATGATCCCCTTGTCGACCGCCTTCAGGTAGCGTTCCTCGACCGCCTCGGCGCTCAGCGCGCGGTCGAGCACGCCCTGCTCCTGCAGGTCGTGCAGCGACTCCAGCGCCAGGTAGGGGTTGATCGCGCCGGCCCCATAGCCCACCAGCACCGCGAAGTGGTGCGTCTCGCGCGGCTCGCCGGTCTCCAGCACGAGGTCGCACTGTGTGCGGCGGCCGACCCGGATCAGGTGGTGGTGAACGGCCGCCACGGCCAGCAGGCTGGGGATCGGCGCGTGCGTCGCGTCCATGCCCCGGTCCGACAGCACCAGGACGCTGCGCCCCTCGTCGACGGCGTCGGCCGCGGCGTGCTGCAGGGCGGCCAGGGCCCGCTCGAGGGCGCCCTCGCCGTCGTCGGGGCGGAACAGCGTCGAGAGCGTGCAGGCGCGCAGCCGGTCCTCGTCGAGGTCCTTGATCTGTGCGAGCTGGTGGTTGTCGATGACCGGCCGCGCCAGCTTCAACTGCCGCGCCTGCCCCGGTGTCGTGTCGAAGATGTTGCCGCGCGGGCCCAGCAGGGTCTCCGTCGAGGTGACCAGCGCCTCCCACTGCGCGTCGAGGGGCGGGTTCGTGACCTGGGCGAAGAGCTGCCGGAAGTAGTTGAACAGCGGCTGCCCCTGCGCCGACAGCACGGCCAGCGGCGTGTCGTCGCCCATCGAGCCGACCGGCTCCTTGGCCGCGTCGGCCATCGGCGCGACCAGCATCACAAGCTCCTCGGCCGTGAAGCCGTGGCTCTGCTGGCGGTCGCGCAGCGTGCCGAAGTTCGTCCCCGGCACCAGCTCCGGCTCGGGCAGGTCGTCGAGGCTCAGCCGCTGGTCGTCGAGCCAGCGGCCGTAGGGCCGGGCCGCGGCCAGCGTCCGCTTGACCTCGTCGTCGGTGACGATGCGGCCCTCGTCCATGTCGATCAGGAAGATGCGGCCCGGCTGCACGCGCCCGCGCTGGGCGATGCGCTCCGGCGGGATGTCGAGCACGCCCGTCTCCGAGCCCATCACGACGACGCCGTCTTTGGTCACGCTGTAGCGCAGCGGCCGCAGCCCGTTGCGGTCGAGCACGACGCCGAGCTGCTTGCCGTCCGTCGCGGCGACCATCGCCGGCCCGTCCCAGGGCTCCATCAGCGAGGCGTGGTAGTCGTAGAAGTCGCGCCGCTCCCGCGACATCGACTCGTGATTCTCGAAGGCCTCGGGGATCATCATCATCAGGCACTGCGCCAGCGGGCGGCCGGTCTGCAGCAGCAGTTCCAGCGCGTTGTCGAAGGTGGCGGTGTCGCTCTGGTCGGGCAGGCAGATGGGGAAGAGGTCGGCCAGGTCGTCGCCGAACCAGTCCGACGCCATCACGCTCTGGCGGGCCGTCATCGCGTTGATGTTGCCGCGCAGCGTGTTGATCTCGCCGTTGTGGCAGATGTGGCGGTAGGGATGGGCGAGCGGCCAGGCGCCCAGCGTGTTGGTGCTGAAGCGCGAGTGCACCAACGCGAAGCGGCTGATGGCCCGCGGGTCGTCGAGGTCGGCGTAGAAGCGCCGCAACTGCGAGGCGATCAGCAGCCCCTTGTAGACGATTCGGTTGCAGGACAGGGTCGAGACGTAGAACTGCTCGCCCTGCTCCAGATCGGCGGCGAGGACGGCGTTCTCGACCACCCGCCGCACGACGTACAGGCGCCGCTCAAGCGCGTCACCGGAGAGCGGCGTCCCGTCGCCGGCGGCGCCGCTCAGGAAGCACTGGCGGATGATCGGCAGCACCTCGCGGGCGCCGCTGCCGATCGCGGCGGGGTCGTTGGGGACGTCGCGCCAGCCCAGCAGCGTCAGCCCCTTGTCGGCCGCGGCCTCGGCGATGCGGGCCTCGCACCAAGCGCGCTCATCGTCGTCCTGGGGCAGGAAGACCATGCCCACGCCGTACGCGCCCAGCGGCGGCAGGGCGATCCCGAGCGATTCCGCCTCGGCGCGGAGCAGGTCGTCGGGCATCTCCATCAGCAGGCCGGCGCCGTCGCCGGTCAGCGGGTCGGCGCCCAGCGCACCGCGGTGCTCCAGATTCTCCAGCACCTCGATCGCCTGCTGGATGATCGTGTGCGTGGCGGCCCCGGAGAGATTCGCGACCAGGCCCACGCCGCAGGCGTCGTGCTCGCGGGCGGGGTCGTAGAGGCCCTGCGCGGCGGCCTCGGCCCGGGCGCGCGCCGACCAGGCCGCATGCGGCTCCTGGTCCCGACGGCGGTCGTGGACGCTCACGAATCGTCCTCTCCGCGGCCTGGCCCGCGCGGCAAGACGCGCGATCCGGGGGAAGTGAAACGCCCGGCCGGGTGAGCGGGTCACCCAGCGGCGGTCGCGCCCCAGGCCGGATGTGAGCCGGGCTGCTCGCCGCGCGGGCCGACGGACTTCGCCAGGGCGAATCGAAGGTCCAGGCTCGGCAGTGCGCCCAGACTAACAGACGTTCTGTCACGTACGTTCGCACTGACCCGGCGGCGCCGGTGGCATCTGTGATTATTTTCTCATTCTCGGCCGCGGCTTGTCGAGTGAGCAGGCGACACAGCCGCGCGGAGGGGCTGCCAGAACAATCGCGCCCCGCGCCGGAGAGCGCCGACGCGCCCCGCCACGACGATCTATCGTGAGGGGGCGCGTCGGGGATGCTCTCTCCGGGGAGTGCGGGCAAGCCTTAGGCCGAACGGCGACGTGCCCGCAGGAGGGGTCACGCCCTCCCGTCCCCGGCGGGCTTATCGTAACACACCTGGATGGATCCTGGCGCGGGGGAGCACGAGCCCCAGTCGGGCACGCGGTGCCCCGCGGGGCCGCGATTCCGCTACAGGATCGACTCCCGGCGCAGGTCGGCGAGGGCGGCGGCGAAGGCGTCGATCGCGGCGTCGATGTCCGCCTCGCCGTGGACGGCGGAGGTCAGCGCGCCCATCCCGATCAGGTCGACGCCGTGCAGCAGCAGGCTGCGGCGGAACGGCCACTCGATCGCGGCCGGCGTGCGCGGCGTCGTCGGCGGCCGGCCCGCGGCGGCGAAGTTCCAGGTCACCCCGTCCTCGGGCGGGGGCAGATCGCGGCCCAGCACGACGTGCACCATCGATCCCTGGCAGTAGGCGGCGCCGGGGATCTCGGCGCGGCGGATGGCCTCGTTCCAGCCCCGGCAGAGGCGCTCGCCGGCCGCGTTGGCGGCGCGGACCGGGGCGCCGTCGCGCAGGCCGGTCAGCGCCGCGACGCCGGCGGCGGCGGTCAGGGGATTCGCGTTGAACGTGCCCGGATGCCGCACGCGCGTGGGGCCGTCTTCCCCCGCCGGACCTTGCGAGGGCGGCACCGCGATCTGGTCGAGCAGGTCGGCCCGGCCCGCGACGGCCCCGCCGGGCAGCCCCCCGGCCACGATCTTGGCCAGCGCGGTGAGGTCGGGCGTGATACCGGTCAGCCCCTGGTAGCCGCGCTCCGAGGCGCGGAAGCCCGTGACGACCTCGTCGAAGATGAGCAGCGTGCCGGCGGCCGACGTGAGCTCCCGCAGCCGGGTTAGCATCTCCGGGTGCATCGGCAGCGCGCCCCAGTGCGCGCCGCCGGGCTCGCAGATGAGCGCGGCGACCTCGCCGCCCGCCAGCGCCTCCCCGATGCCGGCCGCGTCGTGCTGATCGAACACCTGCACCGCGTCGGTCGTGGCCGGGGGCAGGCCCACGACGTCGCCGCCGGAGCGCGTGACGAGTTCGATGCCCCAGCTGTCGTTCCAGCCGTGGAAGTGCTCGCGCAGCTTGAGCAGCTTCGGGCGTCCCGTGGCCGTGCGGGCGAGGCGGGCCGCCAGCATCGTCGCTTCGGTGCCCGAGGCGACGAAGCGCACCTTCTCGGCCGACGGGATCAACTCCGCGACCAGCGCCGCCCACTCCACCTCGCGGGCCTGCGACGCCCCGTAGTGGGTGCCGCGCCGGACCTGCGCCGACACGGCCTCGACCAGCAGGGGATGCGCGTGCCCGTAGAGCAAGGCGCCGTGCCCCATCACGAAGTCGATGATCTCGTTGCCGTCGACGTCCCACTTGCGGGCGCCTGCGGCCCGCTCGACGTAGATGGGGAACGGCTCGAAGTGGCGGATGTCGTGCGTGATGCCGCCGGGCAGCAGCGCCGACGCCCCGGCGTGGAGCGCGGCCGAGCGCTGGTGGCTGTCCAGGAATCGCGCGTCGATGGTCATCGCAGGCCCGTGGGCGGAGGCGGGGGCCCCGGCAAGGGGCGTGGTCGTCATCGCGGACTGCTCCCGGCGCCGACCCGGGTCACCTCACGGTATCGCCTGCGCGCGACACCGTCTCCCCTCGGCGTGGCAGTGCGCCGCTCAGGCGGCTTCTTGCGCCTCCCGGTGCGCCGGCTCCGGCGCGTCGTTGTCCTGGGCTCGACTGGTGTAGGTGAACACACGCTCCCGCGGCCCGACGAGCGCGCGACCGCCGCAGCGCCCGCAGACCAGTCCGCGCCCGCGCTTGAGCACGGCCTCGGCGGTGCTGGGCGACACGATCGCCGGCACGCGGCGCGTCTCGCCCCGCGCCGTCTCGATGCGGCCCAGGTCCCGGCCACAGGCCAGGCAGCTGATTTCTCGGATGTGTCGGATCATCGGATCCTCCCGTCGCTGTGCGTTCCGGTCCTCATCGCCGGTGCGCAGCATTCACGCTTCAGTTAACATACGAAGTCCGGGACCGCTTGGTTCCCCGCCGTATGTCGGTCGCCACAGTGGCTCTGTGTGGCGGGGATCAGAAGCGTCCGTCCCGATCAAGAAACGTTGGCTGGGACGCTTTGGTTCCCGGCGATCGGGCGGAGGGGCCGCTGCCGCGGGCCCGGGCGGGGCGCTCAGCCCGCGGCCGAGCCGGTGCCGCGCACGATGGCGGCGATCTGGTAGGCCAGGTCGCTGCGGGCGAGCGACGCGTAGACCCGCGTACCGCGTCGCTCCGTGCGCACGAGGCCGGCGTTCTCCAGCACGCGCAGGTGGTTCGACACCGCGGGGGGCGTCACGCCCAGCAGCCGGATCAACTCCCGGCAGCCGTGCGGGGCCCCGTCGACGGCGAGCCGGGCCACGATGCTGTAGCGGGCATCGTTGGCGATCGCCTTGATGGCGACCTGCTGGCGGCCGGCGCCGCCGGAGCCTGCGTTCGTTCCAGAATTCACGATCTCGTGAATAGCGTAACGCATCGGCCGGCGCGTGTCGAGTCCGGCGCGGGGCTGCGCATCCAGGGCGGACACCTAAGATGATCGGGTGGACCTCACCCGCCGCCAGGCCATCGTGCTCATTGCCGTCGTCATCCTGGCGCTGGGGGCCCTCGTCGTCGCCGACCAGTTGATCGAGCGCGTCTCGCCCTGGGACTACGACGACTTCGAGCGCTGGATGCAAGACCTCGGCGCCTGGGGGCCGGCGGCCTACATCGCGTTCCTAGCCCTCTCGATGGTCTTCGCGCCCCTGCCGACGACGCCGCTGCCGCTCGCCGCCGCGACCGCCTGGGGCGCCGTGCTCGGCGTGACCTACACGCTGATCGCCGGCGCGATCGGCGGGTCGATCTGCTTCCTGATCGCCCGCTACTGGGGCCGCCGCGTCTACGAGCATTTCATGCCGGTCAAGATGGTCGCCGAGATCGACCGCACCGCCGACCGGCTGGCGGTGCGCGCGCTGATCGCGCTGCGGCTCTTCCCGCTGCTGGGCGCCGACTACATCTCCTACGCCGCCGGCCTGACCTCGATCCGCTTCCGGCTCTACCTGGCCATCACGGTCGTGTTCAGCCTGCCCTCGGTGATCCTGATCTCCGTGATCGGCGAGAACGTGCGCGAGGACCGCGGCGTCGCGGCGATCGCCATCGCGGTGCTGGCGGCGTTCCTGATCCTGCCGCTGCTCTACGTCGCGGCGCGCAACCGGCGCGGCGGCGGCCCGGCCGACGGGGAGGACGGAGAGGACGCGGCCGATCCGGCAGGCCTCAGCGACCCTTCCACTGCGGCGGACGCTTCTCCGCGAAGGCCAGCGGCCCCTCGATGAAGTCCTCCGAGTAGGCCATCGCCGCCGCGGCGGGGAAGTTGTGCGCCGTCGCCACCTCGTCGCGCATGTCGCGGCCGCGGTTGACCGCCTCCTTCGTCGCGCGGATGGCCAGCGGCGAGCACTTGAGGATCGCGTCGGTCCAGCGCTTGACGGCGTCCATCAGCTCGTCCTGCGGCACGACCTCGTTGACGAGGCCCCAGCGGTGCGCCTCGGCGGCGCTGACGTGCTTGGCCGTGAACATGAAGCCCATCGCGATGTGGTAGGGGATCTGGCGCGGCAGCCGGTGCACGCCGCCCGCCCCGGCGATCAGCCCCACCGTCGGCTCGGGCAGGCCCAGCTTGGCGTTCTCGCTGGCGATGATGATGTCGCAGGCGAGGGCCAACTCCAGCCCGCCGCCCAGCGCGAAGCCGTTGACGGCCGCGATCATCGGCTTCCAGCACTCGAAGTCGCCGGTCATGCCGCCGAAGCCGCCCCGCACCGGCGGGAAGCGCATGACGCCCTTCTCGGCAACGGTCTCGGCCTGGAACTTCAGGTCGTTGCCGGCCGAGAAGGCGCGGTCGCCCGCGCCGGTGAGCACGCCGATCCAGGCCGAGTCGTCGTCGCGGAAGGTGTGCCACGCGTCGGACAGCTCCGCCGATGTGTAGTGGTGGATCGCGTTCATCCGCTCGGGGCGGTTGAGCGTGATCGTGACGACCGGGCCGTCCTGCTCGTACTTGATGAACTCGTAAGCCATGGAAGTTCCTTTCCCTGCGCGCTGTCTGGGCGTGTGCGTGTCGCGCCTGTTCGGGCAGTGTCGGACGTGGGGGGCGCTAGTGCCAGACGCAGTTGCCTCCGTCGACGTTGATCGACTGCCCGGTGATCCAGGATCCCTGGTCACTGCAGAGGTAGACGACGGCGTTGGCGACGTCGTCCCGTTCCCCGGCCCGGCCCAGCGGGATGTTGGTCTCGACGTGCGCGTCCCAATCGAAGCCCGCGTTCGCTTTGGCGCCCACGCCTTCCTGCCGGGCCGCGTCCTTGCCGCGCGGCGTGCTGTCCATGCGCGCTGCGTCGACCAGTCCCGGACAGACCGCGTTGACGCGGACCTTGTATTGGCCCATCTCGCGGGCCATGCAGGCCGTGAGCGCGTTCTGTCCGGCTTTGGAGGCCGAGTAGGCGGCCTCGTTGGCGGAGAACACCTTGCTCGCGATCGCCGAGATGTTGATGATCGCGCCGCCCTCGCCCTGCGCGACCAGCCGCCGGCCGAAGGCCCGCGACACGTAGAAGGCGCCGTTCAGGTTCACATCCATCACCCGCCGCCAGGCATTGGGGGGAACGTCGACCACCGGATTCTGATCGAGCCCGCGGGTGGAGCCCGCGTTGTTGACCACGAAGTCCACGCGCCCGAGCGCGTTCACCGTGTTCGATGCCACGAGGTCGATTTGGAACGCGTTGGTGACGTCCAAGATCAGGGGCAGCGCGCGGTGGCCCAGGGCCTCGATCTCCTCGGCCACGGAGTCGATGTCGCGCCAGCCGGCCGCCCGCTCCGCCTCCGCGAGCGAGGCCGGGTCGCGGCCGGTGCCGGTGATCGCGACGTCGCAGCCGGCCCGCGCCAGCGCCACGGCGATCGCGCGGCCGATGCCGCGCATGCGCCCGGCCCCCGTCACCACGGCGACCTTCCCCTCCAAGCCGGTCAACTCCATCGCCATCGCGGGCTCCTCTCGGGGCTAGGCCGGTTGTTCCGCGTCCGCGCTCGCGCCGGCCGCCACGAGCCGCATCTGCTCGACGTGTTCGTCCAGGTGCGTCAGCGCCCGCGCGACGAACGCCCGCGCATCGACGGGTCCCTCTGCCGTGGCGATCGCCGCCCCGCGGTCGGGTTGCTTGGCGACGGTCAGCGCCGCGCCGCGGAAGTCGCGCCAGCCCTTCTCGCCGATCTGCACGACTCGCGCGTAGGGATGACGCCCGGGCAGGAACTGCGCCCCCGGCTCGACCGACGATTCGCGCGCGACCGCGAGGCGGGCGAGCGTGTCGGCGTAGCGCAGCAGCGCCGCCGCGACGTGCGAGTGGGTCTCCAGCGCGCTCCAGCCGCCCGCCGTCTCGTCGCCGGTCAGGCCGGCGCCGGCGTCGGTCCAGGCCGCCTGCGTCGCCTCGATGCGCGCCTGCAACGCCGGCCAACTCGGCTCGGTCGCGCGCATCTCAGTGCGCCGTCTGGCGGCGGCGGCCCAGGTCGCCCGCGGAGTCGCCGGGGTTCTCGCCCTCCTCCAGGCCGCGCAGCGCCCGCATCTGCCGGGCGTGGTCGCGGGCGTGGCTGAGGGTGAAGGCGATGCACTCCCGCGCGCTCAGCGGCCCGAAGAAGCGGTGCACCGCCGTGCCGCCGTCGGGCTGCATGATCGTCGCCTCCGTGACGGCGGCGATGTAGTCGTCCCAGCCGGCGATCGCGCCCGAGCGCAACTCGAGGAACGTCTTGTCGTCGCCCTGCCACTGCAGGCTCGGATCGATCTCCGCCGGCTCCCCGGCGGCCAGGGCGCGCAGCGATGCGGCGTCGCAGGCCGTGAAGCCGCCCACGTGGTTGAGCAGGTGCCATGCGTTCCAGGGGCCGTCGTTGGGGCCGGGCTCGGCCTCGCTTTCGTCCAGTTCGGCCGCGGCGTGGTCCCACTCTTCGCGCACGGTCAGGGCGCGGGCGAGCAGCGCCGTCCAGTCCTCGGCGGCCTCGTGGCGCACCGCCGCGAGGCTGGCCTCCCTGTCCTCGGCGCTGATGCGCCCCTGCGGCACGTGCCGGTTGTCGGCCATCCGCGCTCCTCTCGATCCCGGCTCGCCGTGCGACGGCCCGGCGGCGCGCGCCAGTATAGTCCCGCCGCGCGCTAGGACGGGGCGGCGGCCGCGCTTCGCCGCGACCCGCGCGCCAAGTAGTAGAGGGCCGCCGAGGTCAGCGCGCCGCCGCCGCTCACCGCCGCGAGCACGACGAAGACCGCGTCGACGCCCCAGCGGTCGGCCGTGAAGCCCGCCAGCGTCGCCGCGAAGGAGCCCATGCCGAAGGCGAGGAAGAACATCATGCCGAAGGAGGCGCCGATCCGGCCCGGCGGGGAGAAATCGGCGATCAGCGTGACCAGCGCGGGCGCCATCGCGAAGTTCGTGACGACGAAAATGAACGTCACGACGATGAGCGGCGCGCCGTCGGCGACGGAGATCAGCAGCAGCAGCGGCGTCGTCGCGACCCATGCGCCGAGGATCAGCGGGTAGGCCGGCAGGCGCTCCGCCAGGATGCCGCCGACGTACCAGCCGACCGCGCTGCCCAGCAGCGCCACCGTGGCCAGCGCCCCGGCGAGCGCCGCGCCGTCGACGCCGAGGACGGCGCCGGTGATCTGCTCCTCGATGTGGGTGGGGATGAAGGTGACGCTGCCGCGGTAGACGAAGCCCTGGATCACGTTCACGAAGTAGACCACCGCCAGGGGCAGCCACCAGAACCGGCGCAGCGCCGCCGTCGCGGTGGGGGCTGCGCCGCGATCTTCCGTCGGCGAGGCCGGGGAGGCGGGGTCGGGCCGCGGCGCCCCGTGCCCGCAGCAGGTGGCGCCCGGCCCGGCGGGCGGCGTCGCCGGCGCGGCCCCGCGAGCCAGTCGCAGGGTGTAGAGGAAGCCGACCGCCGAGAGCACGCCCAGTGCGACGTACGACAGCCGCCAGTCGGTCGCCAGCGCGATCCCCGACAGCAGCACCGGCGCGACGGCGATGCCCAGGCTGCCGACCACGCCGTGCATCGCCACGTCGCGCGTGCGGCGGGTCGTGCGCGCCAGCAGCGCGAAGCCCGCCGGGTGGTACAGCCCCGTCGTGATGCCGAGCAGGGCCAGAGTCACGCCCAGCGTCAGCTCGGACGGCGAGGCCGCGACCAGCAGCGCCGCCAGCGCCGAGCCGGCCAGCGTGATCCGCAGCACCCGCATCGATCCCAGCCGGTCGACCAGCACGCCGGCCGGCAGCGCGCCCAGCCCGAAGGTGAAGGCGGCGACGTTGGCGAAGACGCCCAGCAGCAAGAGGTTGGTGCCGAACTCCGCCTCGATGCGCAGCAGCAGGGCGGCGTAGGCCAGCTCGATCGCGTGGATCAGCGCGTGCGCGCCGGAGAGCGTGTAGACCAGCGAGCGCTCGCCGGGCGCGCGCGCTCCGCCGCGATGGGCCATCGCGTGGGCCACCTACTCGTCGGTTTCCGAGTCAGGATCCGAGTCGGGACCGGAGTCGGGATCGAGGTCGGGGTCGCCGGCGGATTCCGCGGCCCGGTCGGCGGCGGCGATCTCCTGCGCCTTCTTCTCGATGCCGCGCAGCAGCGTGTCGAGGTGCCGGTTGTGCGACCAGACGCGCAGCAGCGTGTGCAGCGGGCCGAACACGCCGCCGATCCAGAGCCGAGCCTCCAGCCGCGTGCCCTCCTCCAGCTCCTCGATCTCGAAGTGGTAGCGCGACGACGACAGCATGCTGTCGTAGCCGATGCCGAACACCTCGTCCTCGCGCTCGGCGATGACGCCGAAGGGCCCCTCCTCCACGTTGGGCAGGACGACCTCGCGCACCGCGTCGTAGAGCGTGGGCGCGTCGACGTCGAGATCGATCGAGCGACGGAACGGCATTGCGCGAGCGTAGGCGAGCGCGGCGCCGGTTCGCCAGCGTCCGCCGCCACACGGGCGGCGCCTCGACGGGACGGACGCGCGGCGGGATGATCGCCCCATGTCCGACTCCGGCGCGTCCGCGCTGCACCGCATCCCGCCGCTCGCCCCCGCCGACGCCGAGGCCCACGCCGCCGGCCTCGCGCTGCGCGCCCGCGCGGCGGCGGGTGACGACGGCTGGGTCGAGGCGGCCGTCGACGCCGCGCTGCACGCGGACCATCCCTTCCCCCGCGGCGAGGCGCGCATCGCCCTCCAGGTCGCGCCCGCGCCCGACGTCGTCGCGGCGCTGCTGGGCCCGCTGACGTCGGAGCACCGGCGGCTGCGCCGTCGCGCCATGACCCTGCTGCCGCGGCTCGACGCGGCCGAAGTCGTGCGGCAGATGGGCGATTGGCTGCCGGGCGCGTCGGCGCAGGGGAAACGCGCGGCGTGCGTCGTCCTCGCGGCGCTGGGGGAGCCGGGGGCCGGACTGCTCGGCGCGCTCGCCCGCGACGCCGACCCCGCCATCGCGCGGCGCGCCGTGCGCGGGCTGGAACTGCTGCGCGAGCGGCGCTCAGCGACGCCGGCCACGCCCGCCGCGAAGGAGGAGGGCCGCTCCGATCTGCGACCGTTCGGCCTGGGCCCGCCGCCGGGCGGACCGCCGGCCCGGCCGCGCTCCTTCGCCGTCGCCGCGTTCAACTTCTCCTACGGCGTCAACCTGGGCGTCCTGATTCGCAGCGCCGAGGCGGCCGGTGCGGAGGCGGTCTGGATCGTCGGGCGCGACTTCTACTACCGCCCCTCGACCAAGGGCAGCGACTGGTGGATCCCGGTCGAGTTGATCGACTCGCCCCAGGCCTGCCTCGACCGGGCCCGCGCCGAGGGATTCCAGGTCGTCGCGCTGCAGCAGGGGCCCGGCGCCGCGCCGCTCTTCGAGGCCCCCTGGCCCGAGCGGCCGCTGATCGTCGCGGGCAACGAGGGCGACGGCCTGCCCGACGCCTTCCTGCGCGCCTGCGACCTGCAGGTCGCGCTGCCGGTGTACGGCCGCATCGACAGCCTCAACGTCGCCGTCGCGGCCAGCGTCGCGATGTACGCCTACCGCGCGTCGCCGGCCGCCTCCCGCACGTCCACGCGATAGCCCGTGCGCGCGCCGGGCGCGACGATGGGGGGCGGCGCTCCTGATCGGAGCGGCCGACGAAGGGGCGTGGATGGCGGAGCGGACGCCGGCCGGACGCGGGACGGAGACCGGCCCGCCGGATGACTCCGGGGGCCGTCGCGGCGCACGCGCCCGCATGGGCACGACCTTCGCCTCCTTCGCCGAGCGCGACTTCGCCTGGTTCTTCACGGGCAACCTGTCTTTCTTCATCGCCACGCAGATGCAGTTCGTCATCCGCGGCTACCTGACGTTCGAGCTGACGGAGTCGGCCGCGGCGATCGGCTGGGTCACCGCGGCGAGCGCGCTGCCGATGCTGCTGGGCTCGCCGCTGGGCGGCGTGGTCGCCGACCGGGTGAACAAGAAGCTGCTGCTGCGGGTCACGCAGGCGCTCGCGACGGCCACCGCCGGGGCGGTCGGCACGCTGGTGCTGCTGGACCTGATCGCGTACTGGCACCTGCTGATCGCCGCGGTGGCCTCGGGCGTGATGTTCGCCTTCAACATGCCCGCGCGGCAGGCGATCGTGCCGCAGCTCGTCCCGCGGCACAAGATGATGAACGCGATCTCGCTGCAGATGGGCGGCCAGAACCTGACCCGCGTCGTCGCGCCGGCGATGGCAGGCGGGCTGGTCGCGCCGCTGGGCGTGGGCTGGGTCTACGTCCTCGTCGCGATCTTCTTCAGCGCGCCGCTGATCACCGAGTGGCGCCTCCCCGACCACGGCATGACGACGGTGCGCCGCAAGTCGGCCCGCGCGCACGAGGACTTCGCCGAGGCGCTGCGCTACATCCGCCGCGACGGCCTGATGGTGCGGCTGCTCGTGCTGGGGCTGGTCTTCCCGCTGTTCGCGATCCCGGTCTACCAGATCCTGCCCGTCTTCGCCGAGGAGGTCTTCGACGCCGGCGCCGCCGGGCTGGGGCTGCTGGCGGCCAGCACCGGGCTGGGCGGCGTGGGCGGCGCGCTGCTCGTCGCGGCCATGGGCCGCTACGAGCAGAAGGGGCGGCTGATGCTGCTGAGCGGGGTCTGGCTGGGGCTGCTGTACATCGCCTTCGCCGGCCTCGACGTGCTGGCCCCGGCCGCGCTCGTGCTCGCGCTGGGCAGCGTGGGCGGCGTCGTGATGCAGACGACGAACAACTCCGTCATCCAGGCCACCGTGTCGGAGGAGGTGCGGGGGCGGGTGATGGCGATCGTGATGATGTCGTTCGGGCTGATGCCGCTGGGCGTGATCCCGCTGGCCTACGCGACCGACGCCTTCGGCGCGCAGACCGCCCTGGCCGGCTCGGCGGTGATCATGCTGGCGCTGCTGCTGGGCCTCTTCCTGCTCAGTCCGTCGCTGCGCAACCTGCGCGTCGGCGCCGGCTCGAAGGCGCAACTCTCGCCGGCGCGCGCCGCGCAACTGGTCGCCGAGGGCAAGATCAGCGAGCAGCGTGCGCGTGAACTCACCCGCATGGACGAGCGGCCGCTGGTGGACCTCGGCCGGGACGGACCCGCTAAGGACTAAGCGAGAACTGCCTCTCGAGCACTTCTGGCTTCAGGATTGTGACCCGCTGGCGCCGCACATCGACGACGCCCTTCTGGCGCCAGGTCTGCAGCTGCTTGTTCACCGCGACGCGGCTGGCGCCGATCATGCTGGCCAGGTCCTGCTGGCTGATGCGCAGGCCGATCTCGATGCCCTCGTCGGCTTCGATGCCGTGCTCGCGGGCCAGGATCAGCAGCCGCCGGGCGAGCCGGCCCGGCACGTCGAGGAGGTACGCGTCCTGGATCGACTGGTTGGTCTGGCGCAGGCGCTTGACGAGCACGTCGAGGATCGCGCGGCTGGCCTCCGGGTGGCGCGTCATCACCTCCAGGAAGTCCTGGCGGCTCAGGCTGACCATCTCCGTGTCCTCGAGCGTCGTGGCGGAGGCCGAGCGGCGCTCGTCGTCCAGCAGCGACATCTCGCCGAAGAGGTCGCCGGTGCGGTGCACGGCCAGCACGACCTCGCGGCCGTCGGTGGCGGGCACGAAGATCTTCACCGCGCCCTGGATGATGATGTACATCATCGAGCCGGCGTCGTCGGCGTGGAACACCGCCGTCCCGGCGCGGAAGGTCACCACTCGCAGCCGGCGCGACAACTCGCCCAGCAGCGACGGTGACATGCCCTGGAAGAGGGGTACGAGCTCCAACGGGTTCGAGTCCCCGTCGAAGGTGGTTGTTCGCATCGTCATGGCAATCCGATCCCGTCGGCGCGGGCGCCGGGGGCGGCCGCGTGCCGCGACAATAGCTAGCATCGGCCCCGATGGCTACTGCCGGGCGCGGATCGGCCGCTGGAAAACACGCCGCGGGCGCCCCGCGCCCGGTCAGGCCGCCCGGCGCGGCCGCTCCCGCCTCGCCGCGACGAGAGGTGGGAGCGGCCGCCAATCCGGGCGCGTCACGACGGGCGAGGTCGGGGCGCCCGTCGAAGTCCGTCCCGTCAGCGTGCCCCAACGGGTCTGCAGCGCCAGGATCCCCACCACCACCGTTCCGCTGCAAACCACAAGAACTGTGCTCAAGTCCATCGCAACCCCCATATCTGGCGTCGAACACGCGTTCGGAACTTCTGCACGGTAGAACGCTTGTTCCGACGCGGTCAAGCGGCCGCGTAGGGCGATCGTGGTAGGGCGATCTTGCGCCGGAGGGCGGGCCCGGCCTGCCGGCCGCGGCGCGACGCCCTACCATCGGGGGCGTGTCCGACGCCCCGTCCGGCCTCACCTGGGAGCAGGCGAATTGCACGCGCGATCAGGCCGCGGAGTTGCTCGCGCTCGCCGACGGCCTGGCCGCGGTGGGCGCGCTGCGCACCGGCCGCCGATCGGGGCAGCTCTCGATCTTCAACTTCCGCCTGCGCGCCGCCGCCGACGGGAGCGACGCACCCGACGCCCCGCTCGTGATCCTGATGCGGGCCGGCGTCTTCCGGCGGCACACCTTCTTCGCCCGCTTCACGCCCGCCGGCGCCGACGGCGCGGCGATCCTCGCCCTCTCCGGCCCGATCGATCGTGACTGGGAGTGGCGCCCCCCCTTCGAGGAGTTGCGCGACCGCATCATCGGCCAACCGGTCTGGCGCGAGGCCGTCGTCGCCTCGTACGAGGAGCGGGTCGCTGCCTTCCGCGCCGCGCTGGCGGCCGTCGAGCCGAGCCGGTTCGCGGAGGGTCGGGGCGGGGGGTAGCGGCCGTCAGTCCGAGCGGCCCTACTCCGACTCGCCGCCGGGGTCTTCGGATGGCGGCTCGACATCGAGCTCCACGGCGGGCAGTTCGCGCTCGGGGTAGCCGTCGGCCTCGACGTCGATCCAGCTGCCGGCCAGGTGGTGCATCGACCAGGCGAAGTCGTGCAGGCGCGGGTCGGGGTGGAAGTAGGGGTGGTGCACGCCCAGTTGGACGCCGTTGGTGAGGTTCTGCCGCCAGAAGCCGGTGGTCAGCAGCAGCTCCTGCACCTGGTGCGCCAGCCGCTGCCGCGCGGCGGTGTCGAAGGTCGCGCCCATCTGCTCGATCAGCGCGTCGACCTCGGCGTTGGCGTAGCCGCCGTAGTTCGCGGCGCCGTCGCTGACGACCGAGTCGCGCCAGCCGTCGGTGGGGTCGGCCTGCAGCGGCGCCGGTCCCCAGCCGAGGAACGAGGGCAGCAGGCCGCTCTCCAGTTGCTCCGTGATCTCCGCGTAGGAGCGGAAGGCCGGCGACATCGTGAGGCCCGCGTTGCGCTCGACCATGCCGGCCACGCTCTGGCCGATGCCGGGGTAGAAGCTCTCGAAGAGGTCGGGCACGACCAGGCGCACCTCGCCGATCGCGTCGGCGCCGCCGGCCGCCTCGACCAGCAGGGCGATCTCGGCCAGATCGTCGTCCTTGTTGGGGCGGTAGCCGGGGAACTCCAGCAGCCGCTCCTCGGGCAGGGCCCAGCCGCCCAGGAACCAGGGCACGGGGCCCGAGGGCCGGGCGTCGCCGGCGTAGAGCCGTTCGATCAGCGCGAAGCGGTCGATCGACTGGGCGATCGCGGCCCCCAGCCGGGGGTCGCTGAGGGGATCCTCGGGGTCGTCGCGCCGCCCGAAGCTCAACTGCACCGGCGTGTCGATGGGGTACTCATAGCGCACGCTCTCGGGGGCGGCGTTCTGCAGGATGTCCGCCTGCTCGCTGTTGAGCGGGAAGTCGAGCGCGTCGATCTCGGCCGCGACGTAGTCGGCGCCCAGCTGGTCGTTGCCCGGACGCGCGAGGACGACGCCGTCGAGGTAGGCGGGCGTCTCCCCCCACCAATTCGCCGAGCGCGCCAGCGACAGGATGAGGCCGCTGAGCCCGACGGGGACGTAGGGGCCGGAGCCGCTGGAGAGGGTTACGTCGCGCGCGTGCTCGGACTGGTCCCACTGCGGGGCCAGCTCGTCGATCGCCTCCGCGCTGACCACGAAGCTCCAGGGTCCGCCGACGACCGACCCCACGAAGGTCGCGTCGGGGTCGTCGGTCGTGAAGGAGATCGTCGCCGGGTCGCTGGCCGTGATCGTCGTCGCGCGGGCCATCAGCTCGCGCCGGTAGAAGCGCAGGTCGGGCTCGCCGCCGGCGTTCATGCCGTCGATCTGGCGCTGGAAGCTCAGCCGCACGTCCTCGCTGGTGACGGCGCGGCCGTCGGTGGGCGGCACGTCCCAGAAGACGGCCGCCGGGTTGATCTGGAAGACGGAGGTCGTCTCGTCGGGCTGCTCGGGCAGGCCGGCGAGGTCCGGCTCGAGGGTTCCGTCCGAGACCGAGTCGGGCCGCAGCAGGCGGCTGTAGATCAGGCTGAAGACCTGCTGGTTGGCCCGGAAGCGCGAGCGATGCGGGTCGAAGCGGTCGATTTCATCCGTCGTGGTGAAGAGGCGGACGATGCCGCCCGGTTTCGGATCGGGCGCCGGCGCGGGCGGGGCGCCCTCGCCGCCCTCGGCGGTGGCCGCGTCGTCCGCCGCCTGCGACTGCGCCGTCGGCTGCTCGCCGTCGGGCGGGGCGTCGGCCTGCGACTGCGCCGCGGCCTGCTCGTCGGGCGTGGTCTGGTCGTCGGGCTCGTCGTCATCGCCGCCGCAGCCCACCAGGGCCAGCCCGGCGACGCCCACGCCCGCGCGCCCGCTCGCGCGCAGCAGCGCCCGTCGGCTCAGGCGCCGGCGGCTCAACGGGGTCCAGATGGGGGGCTGGGGAGGGGGCGTGGCGTGCATACTGCCTCGGACGTCGAGCCGCTGCGCTCAGCCTAGGCGGAGGCTCCAGGAGGGGCCAGCGCGGGGGACGTCATCCTCTGTCCCCCGCTCCGTCCGGGCGATGGAGAGGGGGCTCCGGTCCCCTCTCCCGCGGGGAGAGGGTTAGGGTGAGGGGGAGCGACCGCTGGAGGGCTGGCGATCGCTCCGACCTCACCCCCTGTCCCCCTCTCCACCTGAACGGTGGAGAGGGGGACAGGGGGTGAGGTCGCTCGGGAGACTCCCCCTCCGGTCCCCCCTCTCCATTGCTCGGCAATGGAGAGGGGGTTAGGGGGTGAGGTTCGGGCGGTCGTTCGGCCGCTCTGGACGCTCGCCGACGGGGGCGGGATACTGCCCCTGCGCGCCGCGATCGCGACTGCGGCGCGGCCCGCCGGGAGGAACCGCATGCCGCCGCTCGTACCGCCCTTCATGATCCCGCAATGGCTGCGCGACGCGCCCCTGCCGATCAAGCTGGCGCTGCTGGCCCCGGGGATGATCGTGGGCGCCGTGCTGGGCATCGTGGTGCACGCGATCCTCGTCAACCTGGGCGCGGGCAATCAGCACCTGAGCAGCGCCGACGGCGGCTTCGACGCCTGGCTGATCTGGATCATCGTGGCGGCGGGGCTCTTCCTGGGCGTCGCCGCGGGCGGCTTCGTGTACTTCGGCGTCGGCCTCGGCGCGGACGACTTCGACGACGACGACGACCACGACGGCGAGAGCGGCCTGCTCGAGGTCTAGCACGGCCGGCGCACACCCCGAACGGCCCCGCACGGCGGGGCCGTCTCTGTGTCCGGCCCGATGTCCGGGCGGCGCGGCCTCAGCTCTTGAGCTGCTCGGCGAAGAACGCCTTCAGGCGCTCCCAGGCGTCGGCGGCGTCGTCGGCCTTGAAGGCGGGCGAGGTGTCGTTGAAGAAGGCGTGGTCGGCGTCGGGGTAGGTGTGGATCGTGTGCGACACGCCCCCGGCGCGCAGCGCCTGGTGCACCTGATCGACGTAATCCGCCGTGACGAACCCGTCCTGGCCAGCGTACAGCCCCAGCACCCCGCCCTGGATGTTCGACGCCTCGGCGAGGTCGCCCATGGGCACGCCGTAGAAGGGGGCGGCGGCCGTCACGGCGGGGTTCTTCATCGCCAGCAGCAGCGCCAGGCCGCCGCCCAGGCAGAAGCCCGTGACGCCGATCTTCGCCCCGTCGACGTCGTCGCGGGCTTGGAGCGCGGCCACGGCCCCGTTCATGTCGGTCACGGCCTTGTCCTGCTGCAGCGCCATCATCAGCTTCTGGGCCTCGTCGGGCTCGGCCGTCACGTTGCCGTGGTAGAGGTCGGGCGCGAGCGCGACGTAACCCTCGGCCGCGATGCGGTCGGCGATGTCGCGGATGTTGTCGTTCAGCCCCCACCATTCCTGGATCACGACCACGGCCGGGTGGACGCCCCCCTCGGCGGGGCGGGCGAGGTAGCCCGACGTCGTGCCGCCGTTGGCGGTGAACTCAAGCGATTCGGATGTCGTCGCGGCCATGGGGTTCTCCTCCGCGCGCGTGTGCGCGTTGCTGCTTCGCCGCCCGCTATCCCTTGGGCGGCGCGACGTTCTTGATCTTGCTCAGGAAGGTCCGCTTGGCGACCTCGGACACCTCGTCGACGCTCCAGTTGAGGCCCGACGAGAAGACCGTGCCCTCGGGCTCGGGGTCCGTGTGCAGCGTGATCTCGCCACCGCCGACCAGGAACGTGCGGCCGTTGATGTTCGCCGCCTCGTCGGTGCAGAGCCAGGTCACGAAGGGCGAGACGTTCTCCGGCCCGTAGGCCTCCTCCAGCATCACGAAGGTGGGGTCGCCCGCGTCGGCGGCGGCGCCCTGGGCGTCGCCGGGGCGCTCGGACTCGCGCTTGCGTTCGATCTGCCGGAGCAACTCCGGGTTGAGCGTCAGCCGCGTGCCGGCGCGGGGTCGCAGCGCGTTGACGGTCACGCCGTAGCGGCCGAGGTCGCGGGCGGCGGATCGCGTCAGCCCCACGATGCCCTCCTTGGCGGCGGCGTAGTTGCCCTGGCCCATGTTGCCCAGCCCGCTCTCCGACGACGTGTTGATGATGCGGCCGCTGCGCTGCTGGCGGAAGATCCGCGCGGCGGGGCGCATCGTCGTGAAGTGGCCCTTGAGGTGCACCGCGATGACGATGTCCCACTCCTCCTCGGTCATGTTGTAGATCATGCGGTCGCGCAGGATGCCGGCGTTGTTGACCAGGATGTCGAGGCGGCCGTACGTGTCGAGCGCCGCCTGGATGATGGCCTCGCCGGCGTCCATCGAGGTGACGTTGTTGTAGTTGGCGACAGCCTCGCCGCCGGCGTCCTTGATCGCCGCCACCACCTCGTCGGCGGGCTCGGCCGAGGCGTCCTCGGTCTGGCCGCCGGGCCCGCCGCCCAGGTCGTTGACGACCACGCGCGCGCCCTCGGACGCGAGGCTCAGCGCGTGCGCCCGGCCGATGCCGCGCCCCGCGCCCGTCACGATCGCGACCCGCCCCTCAAGTCGGTTGCCCATTCGTCGTTCCCCCTGGTTCCCGCGGCTGGTGCACGGATCGGGTCCGCGGCCGCCCCAGTATGCCCCACGTTCCCGGCCGAATCGAGCGCCGGCGCTACTCTGCCGCGTCGCCCCGGATCTCGGCTCCGCGCGCGTTGAGGCCGCTGGCGCGCACGCCGTTGGCCGCCGCCGGCAGCCAGGGCGCGATCGTGGTCAGCAGCGCCGTTCGCTCCAGCGCGATCTCCGCCTCGCGGGCGGCGTCGGCGCCCGGCGAGCGCGGACGCCAGGCGTCGAGCCAGCGCCGCCGGTGCACGCGCATGCGCAGCCCCACGAATCCCATCACCGGGCCCGCGACCGCCAGCACGACCGGCATCAGCCCCGGGGGGCCCAGCAGGCGCCGCCGCGCCATGTAACGCGCCGCCAGCGAGTACCAGCCGAGGAACAACGGCGCGCCCAGCACGACCTTGAGGAAGGCGCGTTTCTCGCGGCTGTGCACGAACAGGGCGATCCACAGGCGCAGCAGCAGGTAGGGCGGCATGTTGAACAGGAAGCCGAAGGAGGCCAGCGGCAGCGTGGCGGCGTCCTGCAGGCGCGTCGGCACCTGGCTGCGGTCGCCGCCGTGGCGCTGCCAGGCGTCGGCCGCCATCCACAGCAGGTCGGTCGAGCGCCGGAAGCGCGCGGCGGCCGCGGGGTCGGCGGCGTGGAAGGCCTGCAGCGCCGCGCTCACCTCGCGCGTCAGGCGCAGGCGGGTGGCGGCGTCGGGCGTGGATTCGGGCCAGCCGCCGGCGAAGTCCGCCACCTGCTCGACGCAGGCGGCCCAGGCCGGGTCGGGCACGTGCAGGGCCAGGTCGCGCAGCCGCAGCTGGATCTCCGCGGTGAAGGCGCGCACCGCCGCCTGCGAATCGGTCGCGTGCTGCGCGAGGTAGGGCGCGGTGTCGATCGGCGGCCCGAAGGCGACGGCGCCGTCGCTGAAGAAGCGGTCCACGTCGGGGAAGTACAGCCCCGCGGGGACGACCTGGACGCCCAGCCGATAATCGTGCCGGGCCTCCGCCTCGAGCACGATGCGGGCCGTGCCGGTGCGCACCTCCCGCACCTGCCGCTCGGGGTGGCTCTGCCCCTCGGCGAACATGCAGATGACGCCGTTCTCCTCGAGCAGGTCGGCGCAGCGCCCGAACGACTCCAGATTCGCCGACGCCCGCGCCACCGCGCCGCCCGCGGCCGGCCGCTCGCCCTGCCGGAAGACGGGCAGCACGCCGGCCGCGCGCAGGAAGCGGCTGACCACCGGGTAGCGGTCGAGCAGCGCCCCCTTGGCCACGAAGTGGAGCTGCCGGTGCGTACGCGTGCCGAGCGCCAGCGCGTCGATGATGTAGTTGGGGTGGTTGGCCGCGATCACGACGGGCCCGCCGGACGGCAGGTGCTGGCCCTGCACCGTCGCGATGCGGCGGTAGAAGATGCGCAGCGCCAGGGTCGAGACGACGCGGGCCGCCTCGTACGTCCGGGAGGATGCCCGCGCGGTCCGGTCGCTCCGTGTCGCGGTGGAACTCATGACGGGAGACTAGCCCGCCGCGCGCCGCTTGACGACGGTGATCGGGCCACGGGACGGCGGACCGTACGGTCCCGGAGGTTGACTGTTTCGCCCTATCGCGTTATCAAGTTAACCGTTGGTGGCGGGCGCGGGAGATGAGATGTCTCTGATCAGCGCCCAGCCTGTCGTCGCCAGTCCCAGCGGGACGGCGGTCGTCGGGCGAGTCTCGCAGAACCTCCGGCCGGTCGATTCCGTGGACGCCGACGCGAACGGCGATGCCGGCGCGCTCCCCGCGCACGAGGTGGAGTGCACCGTGCTCACGCCCAGCGGCACGGTCGTCGCGAAGGGGCGCGTGGCGCCCCGCGCCGATGACCACCTCCCCGAGGCCTACGCCATCCAACTGACGCAGATCGAGCCGCCGGGCGTGCTGGAGGCCATGGTCTACGCCGACCAACCGACGATCCTGCTGCGCTACGAGGGCGCCGCCGAAGCGCGGGTCCGCATCGACCACATCACGGGGCCGCCGCCCGCCCGCGCCTTCTTCTGCCAGCCGGCCTGACCGCGCCCGCCCGCTTGGTCGACGGGTACCGGGAGGCTCCCTAGCCTCGACGGGTGCTCGACGTCACCCTGGCGCAACTGCTGCACAAGAAGCTCCGCAGCCTGCTGACGGTGCTGGGCTTCGGCTTCTGCGTGAACCTCTACATCGTCGTGACGACGGTGATGCGCTTCATCACGGAGGACCTCGACCTCCAGGTCGAGCGCTTCCGCGGGCTGCTGCTCGTGCAGTCGCGCGGGCCCGAGGGCGCGACCGGCATGGAGTGGCCGCCGATCTCCTCGGCGATCGCGGAGGAGGAGGCCCGCCGGGTGATCGCCACGCCGCGCGTGCACGCCGCCGAATCGACGCCCGTCGTCTTCGCCGGGCTGGCGCCGCCGCCCTTCCCGACGGCCCCGCCCGAGGCGCTGATCGTCGGGCTCGACTGCGGCCGCGAGGCGGCCTTCCTGGGCGGCGCCTCGGCCCTGCTGGGGGCCAACCGCCTGCTGCCCGGCGATCGGCAGGACCAAGTGCTGCTGGGCGTGCTCGCCGCGCGCCATTTCGCCCCGCACGCCTCCGCGACGGCGGAGGTGCCGTCGCCCGTCGGGCCGATCGCCCTGGCGGCCGTCGGCAGCCGGATCGCCATCCGCGGCCACGACTTCCAGGTGCTGGGCATCCTGGAGCCGGAGACGAACCAACTGCTGCGCTCCTGCGTGGTCATGCCGTTGCCGGCTGCCCAGCGCGTCATGCGGCAGCCGGACACCGTGAGCGCGGTCCTGCTCACGCCCGAGTCCACCCGCGACATCGTGCCCGTGAAGCGGGCCGTCGAGGACGCGCACCCGGAGCTGATGGTCGTGACCGAGGAGCAATTGGCCGAGAACGCCGGCAAGCTGCTCGACCGCGTCACGCAGCTCTTCAACGTCGTGCGCTGGACGTCCGTCAGCGTCGCCGCGCTGCTGATCACGATCGTGATGTTCGTCGCGGTGCTGGAGCGCACGCGCGAGCTGGGCACGCTGCGCGCGATCGGCGCCCCGGCCCGGTCGATCTTCGCGATGGTGATGGGCGAATCACTCCTCATCTCGGGCGCGGGCGCGGCGATGGGCGTGCCGATCTCGCGGGTCGCCATCCGCCGCGCGCTCGGCCCCGACGCGACCAGCATCCGCTCGCGGCGCATCGAGCTGCTCGCCATCGCGCTGCTGACGGGCTTCGGCGTCACGGCCTCCGTGCTGCCCGCGCTGCGGGCCGTCCGTGTCGATCCCATCGTCGCGCTGCACTACGAGTAGCCCCATGCCCGACGCCGACCCCGACGCCGCCCCGGTCATCCTCTCGGCCCGCAACCTGCGGCGCGTCTTCCGGCTGGGCGAGAGCCGCGTGGAGGCGCTGCGCGGCGTCTCGCTCGACGTGCGCCGCGGCGACTTCGTCGCCATCGTCGGGCCGAGCGGCAGCGGCAAATCGACGCTGCTGCACGTGCTCGGCCTGATCGATTCCCCCACCGACGGCAGCGTCGCCGTGCGCGGGGAGCCGTCGCACCACCTGGGGCCGGAGCGCCGGGCCGGGCTGCGCCTGCGCTGGCTGGGCTTCGTGTTCCAGTCGTTCAACCTGCTGCAGTTGCTCACCGCGCGGCAGAACGTCGAGATCGCGCTGCGGCTGGCCGGCGCGCCGCGCAAGGAGCGCCGCCGCCGCGCCGAGCAACTGCTGCGGCGCGTGGGTCTGGGCGCCCGCATGGGGCACCGGCCGGTGCAGCTCTCGGGCGGCGAACGCCAGCGCGTCGCCATCGCGCGGGCGCTGGCCAACGAGCCGGCGGTGCTCCTGGCCGACGAACCGACGGGCAACCTCGATTCGAAGACCGGCGCCGGCATCGTCGATCTGCTGGCCGAACTCAACCGCGCCGGCCAGACGGTCGTCATGGTGACGCACAATCTCGACATCGCCCGTCGCGCCGGGCGCCTGCTGCACATGTGCGACGGACGCCTCAGCGACGCTCCGCGCGACTCGCAGGACGCATAAGCCGGCCCGCCGGCCACACGCGGCCGCCGTCGCGCAGGCTATGCTTCGCCCCGCGGGAGCGGTGCATGAGCGACGGGCGAGAGCCGGACTTCTGGGACGAGGCGCGGGCCCTGATCGAGGCCCGGCCGATCGGCTTCCTGGCCACGGCCGACGGCGATCAGCCGTTCGTGCGGGCCGTAACGCCCGCCTGGCAGGGCATTCGCGCCTTCATCGCGACGGACCCCCGCACCGCCAAAGTGCGCCAGATCCAGCGCAACCCGCGCGTGAACCTGATCCATTGGGGGCAGGACTTCCGCCACGTGAGCCTGCGCGCGCGCGCCTCCCTCGTCACCGATCCCGACCTGCTCGACGAGCTGTGGAGCGCCTTCCCCTACGACCTCAACGACTACTTCGACCGCGGCGGTGAGCCGGCGAACGGCAAGGCCCGCTACGGCGTGATCGGCCTCGAACCGTTCCGCATCGAGTTGTGGAGCCTGCAGAGCCTCGCGACCGGCAAGCCGCCCCAGGTCTGGCGCTCCCGCTAGCGCGCCGCGTCCGTTGATCGATGGCGCGCCGCGGCGCTAGGCTCCCCCCGGCCGTCGCGCCCGCGTACCGCCGTCAACGCCGACGCAGGGGGGTCCCATGCGCATCGCCATCATCGGACAGGCGGCCTTCGGCGCCGCCGTCTACGAACGCCTCCGGCAGGACGGCCACGAAATGGCCGGCGTCTTCACCCCGCCCGAGGGGAGCCGTCCCGACCCTCTGGCCGAGGCCGCCCGCGCGCACGGCGTGCCGCTCGTGCAGGCGCGGCGCTGGCAGCGCAAGGGCGTCGTCGACGAGGAGGTCTTCGCGCGCTACGCCGCCACCGAGCCCGAGCTCAACGTGATGGCCTTCGTGACGCAGATCATCCCCGCGCGCGTGCTCGATCACCCGCCCCAGGCGACGATCCAATACCACCCCAGCCTGCTCCCCCGGCACCGCGGCCGTAGTGCGATCAACCACGCCATCCTCCAGGGCGACGGCGAGACCGGCCTGACCATCTTCTGGGTTGACGACGGCATCGACACCGGCCCGGTCCTGTTGCAGAAGCGCGTCCCCATCGGCGAGGACGACACGCTGAACAGCCTCTACCGCGACCACCTCTTCCCCCTCGGTGTGGAGGCGATGAGCGAGGCCGTGGCGCTCGTCGCCGGGGGCGACCCGCCGCGCATCGTGCAGGACGAGGCGCTGGCGACCTACGAGCCGCCCTGGGAGGGCGACATCGCCGAGATCGACTGGACCCTGCCGGCGATGGAGGTGCACAACTTCATCCGCGGCAGCGACCGCCAGCCCGGCGCCTGGACCACGCTCGACGGGGCCCCGGTGCGCCTCTACGGCTCCACCCGCGCCGAGGCGAGCCCGGGCGCCCCGGGCAGCGTCGCCGGGCTCGACGAGAGCGGGCTGACCGTGCGCTGCGGCGACGGCGGCGCGGTGCGGCTCAACACCGCCATGCCCGAGGGCGCCCGGCGCGGGCCCATCGGCGAGTGGGCGGCGGGCGCCGGCGTCGCCGTGGGGACGCAGTTCGGCTAGCCCGGCCGGGCTACATGTCCTGCACGCGCCGGCCCGAGTCGATGAGCCGCCCGAACGGCGTGCGGCTGATCGGGTCCGCCGCCACCCCGCGCTCCCAGGCGGCGTCGACCATCTTGGCGTACTTCGGGTGCGACTCGTTGAGCTTCGTCTGATCGTCCTTGATGAACGCGTAGCCGCTCAGCGAGCGCCGCACGCCGCTCTTGCGGCCGCACTGCGGGCACTTCGGCTTGGGCGCGTCCATGCGGCGCAGCAGCGCCTCGAAGGAGGACTCGCAGGGCTTGCAGACGTACGTGTAGATCGGCATCGGCCGGCTCCGATCGCAGGCTACACCGTGACTTCGCCCGCGGTCGCGGCTGATAATCTGGCAGCAGCCGTCCGGATGGCGCGGCGCTGGAGGGAGCGGAACCCCGGTGATCGGATTCAACGGCGTCAAGACGCTGTTCCTCATCGTGCTGCTCTCGGGCCTGCTGCTCATCGTGGGGCAGATGGTGGGCGGCGTCGTGGGGCTGGCCATCGCCGGCGTGCTCGTCTTCGCGATGAACATCGGCTCCTACTGGTACTCCGACAAGCTGATCCTCAAGACGATGAACGCCCACGAGGTCACGCCGCAGCAGGCGCCGGGGCTGCATCGCATCGTCGAGCGGGCGGCGCGGGAGGCGGGGCTGCCCAAGCCCAAGGTCTACGTGGTCGACACGCCGATGCCCAACGCGTTCGCCACGGGACGCAACCCGCAGAACGCGGCTGTCGCGGCGACCACCGGCATCATGGGGCTGCTCACCGAGCGCGAGATCTCGGGCGTCTTCGCGCACGAGCTGGCGCACGTCAAGAACCGCGACACGCTGATCAACACCGTGGTCGCGATGCTCGCCTCGACCGTGATGATCATCGCCATGTTCGCCAAGTGGAGCCTCTTCTTCGGGCTGATGTTCGGCGGCGGCCAGCGCGGTGGCGGCTCGGACCAGCTCGCCAACGTGGCCGGCACGCTCGTGCTGGCGATCTTCGCGCCGATCGTCGCCTCGATGATCCAGATGGCCGTCTCGCGGGCGCGCGAGTACAGCGCCGACGAGACCGGCGCGCGCAACTGCCGCGACCCCGAGGCGCTGGCCTCGGCGCTGCAGAAGCTCGCCCTGGGTTCGCAGTCGCCGCGCGTCCAGGCGGCGGCCAAGGCGATGGTGGGGGCCGAGGCGGCCAACCACCTGTTCATCGTCAACCCGCTGGCCGGCGGTCCGGGGCGCTGGTTCGCCAGCCACCCCCCGGTCGAGGAGCGGGTGGAGCGGCTGCGCGGCATCGGCCGCGACATCGGTCAGATCTTCTAGCGCCGCCCGGCCGCGGCGGTCGACCCCCGCGCGTTGCCCCGACGCCGGGCTTCGGTATCCTGCCGCGGGAGTTGGACGGGAGCGCGCATGCCGGGGATCGAGAGACGGCGGGGCGTCGCATGAGCTGGGAGATCGACGCCAGCACGACCCACAACCTGCGCGACAAGTACGCGATCGTGGGCGTCGGCGAGACGACCTACACGCGCGGCTCGGGCATCACGACCCGCGCGCTGGGCACCTGGGCCGTCCGCAACGCCATCGAGGACGCGGGCCTGACCACCAACGACGTCGATGGGATGCTCTCGTATTCCCTCGGCGACTCGACCGCCGGCCCGCTGCTGGCCGCCGACCTGGGCATCCGGCTCAACTTCTACATGGACTGCATGGGCGGCGGTTCCAGCACCGAGGCGCTGGTGGGCCTGGCGATGGGCGCGATCGAGGTGGGACTGTGCCACACGGTCGTGGTCTTCCGCGCCATGAACGGCTACACCGAGATGCGCATCGGCGGGACGGGGCGTCGGGCGCGCTCGGCGCTGAGCGGCGATCGGCTGCACGCCGCCCCCTACGGGTGGTTCAGCGCCGGCCAGAGCTTCGCGCCCGCCTTCATGCGCCACATGTACGAATTCGGCACGACGCCGCGGCAGGTCGCGCACGTCAAGATGGCGCACAGCCGGCACGCCTCGCAGAACCCCAAGGCCTACTACAAGCAGCGCGTCTCGGTGGACGACGTGCTGGAGAGCCGCTGGATCTGCAAGCCGCTGCACCTGCTCGACTGCTGCGTGGAGACCGACAACTCGACGGCGATCATCGTGACCAGCGTGGAGCGCGCCTACGACATGCGGCACACGCCGGCGCGCATCCTGGGCGTCGTCGGCCGCTGCTCGAAGCCCGGCAACGACACGCAGATGAGCTACGAGCACGGACGCATCACGACCATCGGGGCCGACTACGCGGCGCCCCGCCTGTGGTCGAGCGCGGGCGTGGGCCCGGAGGACGTCGACGTCAGCGCCTCGTACGACGCCTTCACCTTCACCGCGATGATGCAGCTGGAGGCCTACGGCTTCTGCCCCAAGGGCGAGGGTGGCGCGTACGTCAGCAGCGGCGACATCCAGCTGGGGGGCAAGCGGCCCAATAACACCAGCGGCGGCCATCTCTGCGAGGGCTACACGCACGGCATGAACATGGTCATCGAGAACGTGCGGCAACTGCGCGGCCGCATCGACGACTACTGCCCGCTCGACGAATCGCGCAGCGACGGCGCCCGCCACCACAGCTACGACTATGAGACGCCGGGTGCCTGCCGCCAGGTGCGCGACGTCAACATCACCGCCAACCTCGGCTGGGCGACGCCGGCCACGGCCTCGGCGCTCGTCATGCGGAAGGGCTAGCCATGCCGGACGCCACGCCCGGCGGTCCGGGCGAGCCGCTGCGGCCCATCGAGGGCGAGCACCTGGGCATGCCGCTGGCCATCAACGTGCTCGACGCGCCGAACCGCGAGTTCTTCGGTCACTGCGCCCGGCGCGACTTCCACCTGCAGCGCTGCATCGACTGCGACCTGGTGGAGTACCCGCCGCGGACCGCCTGCATGTGGTGCGGCGGGTCGAGCATCGAGTGGGTTCCCGTCGAGGGCCGTGGCGCGGTCTACTCCTACACCGAGGTCGTGCACGCCATCCAGCCGGCGCTGCGCCAGGTCGCGCCGTACCTGATCCTGATGGTCGAGCTCGACACCCAGCGCGGCCGCCCCGGCCCCGACGACGGCGTGCGCGTGACGGGCAACCTCGTCACCGCGGACGCCGAGTACGCGCCGCCGGAGCTGGTCGCCCAGGTCGGCATCGGCAGCCGCATGCGGATGGTCTACCGGGACGCCGGCGAGGGCATCGCCCTGCCCATGTGGACCCTCGACGAGGCCGCCGACCAGCCCGCCCCCTGGCGCTACCCGGAGTGAGCGTGTTCCCACGGCGCAGGCCTATGCTGCGGGCGATGCCCCTCCGCATGCCGCCCCCGCCGCCCCGCCCCGACGGGGCGCCCGAGTCCGCGCCGCCGTTGGCGCGGCGAGTCGCCGCCCGCTGGGACCTCGCCGTGGCGGCGCTGATCTTCTCGGGGCTGGTCGTCGTCCTGGTGCTGGCGTCGGCGGTGATGGTGCGGCCCTCGCTGGCTGGGGACCTGCACCCCTGGTGGCCGGCCATCGCCGGGCTGGGGCTGCTCTCGACCGTGGCCGGCTTCTGGTGGTTGTGGTGGCGGCGCCGCTGACGGGCGCCGCGACGGCGCGCGCCGCGTCCATCGCGTTGCTGCTCGCGATCGCCGCGCTGCTGGCGGCCTGCGACTTCGGCGGCGCCGGCGGCGAGGCGGCGCTCGCCGTGGCCGTCGATGAGACCCACCCCGACCGGCCCGTGGTCGTGCCCGCGCCGGAGATGGTGGAGATCGACCGTCAGTACCTCATCCGGCTCGAGGTCCCCACGACGATGGACGCCGACCAGGTCCGCGTCCGCGTGGAGAAGCGCGTCGGCGCCTCGCACCAGCAGCGCCGCGAGTTCTTCCATCCCGTCACGCCGCCCTGGCGGGTCGCGGTGATCCCGATCAGCGTGCCCGACGCCGGGGAGTGGAACATCGCGCTGATCGTGAACTCCCGCAAGGTCACCGACGTCCGCTTCCGGGCCGAACGGCCCTGAGGCGGCCCCGGCTATCCTGGGGGGACGGAGGAGTCGCCATGCGCCCCATCACCGACGTGGCCGCCGACCTGGGCCTCGGCCCGGCCGACCTCGACCTCTACGGCTCCGACAAGGCCAAGCTGACCCCGGCCGCCGTCGAGCGGCTGGCGGAGGCGACGCCCGGCAGTCTGGTGCTCGTGACGGGGATCAACCCCACGACGGGCGGCGAGGGCAAGACGACGACCTCGATCGGGCTCACGCAGGCCCTGCGCCGCCGCGGCGTCCGGGCCACCGCCGCGCTGCGCGAACCGTCGATCGGGCCCGTGATGGGCATCAAGGGCGGCGGCACCGGCGGCGGTGGCTCCCAGATCCATCCGGCCGACCAGATCAACCTGCACTTCACGGGCGACCTGCACGCCGTCACGGCGGCCAACAACCTGCTCGCCGCCGCGATCGACAACTCCATGTTCCACGGCAACCCGCACGGCCTCGACCCGCGGCGCATCACCTGGCGCCGGTGCCTCGACATGAACGACCGCGCGCTGCGCGGCGTCGTCGTGGGTCTGGGCGGCACGACCGACGGCGTCCCGCGCGAGGAGGGCTTCGACATCACGCCGGCCTCGGAGGTGATGGCGATCCTGTCGGTGACCTCGGGGCTGGACGACCTGCGGCAGCGCCTCGGCGAGGTGATCGTCGGCTACACGCGCGAGATCGAGCCGGTGCGCTGCCGCGACCTCGGCGTCGACGTCGCGATGACCGTGCTGCTGCGGCAGGCCCTGCAGCCGAACCTCGTGCAGACCAGCGACGGCGGTCCCGCCTTCGTGCACGGGGGACCCTTCGCCAACATCGCCCTGGGCTGCAACAGCCTGATGGCCACGCGGGCCGCGCTGGCCACGTCCGAGGTGACCGTCACCGAGGCCGGCTTCGGCTCGGACCTGGGGGCCGAGAAATTCTTCAACATCTACTCGCGCATCGGCGGGCTGCGGCCCGAGGTTGCCGTGATCGTCGCGACGGCGCGGGCGCTGAAGCAGCACGGCGGCGTCGACGCGAAGCAACTCGAAGCCGAAAACGTGGAGGCCCTGCGCGCCGGGCTCGTCAACCTCGACGCCCACATCGACAACGTGCAGCGCCACGGGCTGACGCCCGTCGTCGCGGCGAACCGCTTCCCCGCCGACGGCGACGCGGAGATCGCGGCCATCGTCGAGCACTGCCGCGCGCGCGACGTGCTGGCGGCCGAGGCCGACCCCTTCGGCGGTGGCGGCGAGGCCTGCCTCGGCCTCGCGGAGGCCGTCCAGGACGCGCTCCAGGCCGGCGGCCGGCTGCGCTACCTCTACGACCTCCAACAGCCGCTGCCGGACAAGATCGAGGCCGTCGCGCGCGAGGTGTACGGCGCGGGCCGCGTCGCCTATCAGCGCCGGGCCCAGCTCACCCTGCGGCGCATGACCCGCCTCGGCCTCGACCACCTGCCGGTCTGCATCGCCAAGACGCAGTATTCGCTCTCGGCCGACCCCGCGCTGCGCGGCCGCCCGACGGACCACGAGTTCCCCGTGCGCGAGGTGCGGCCGTCGGCCGGGGCGGGGTTCCTGGTCGTCATCGCAGGCGACATAATGACGATGCCCGGTCTGCCCAGGTCGCCCGCGGCGACACGCTTCACACTCGACTAGCGCCGCTCGACTGGCGCTGGCGGCCGGGCGGGCGTCAGCGTTCCACGACGACGCCGTCGGCGTTGCCGTACTCCGCCCAGGAGGCGTCGTAGAGCCGCGGGCGTGGGTAGCCCAGCAACTCCAGGAGGAAGAATCCGTGCGCCGCACGGATGCCCGCCTGTCAATACGTCGTGACGGTCTTCTCGGGCGTGATGCCCCGCTCGGCCAGCAGCGCGCGCAGCGCCGCCGGCGACTTCAGCGTGCGCACGGGGTGCTCCAGCGTGTCCAGCCACTCGAGGTGCGCCGCATTGGGCACGCGCCCGCCGCGCTTCGTGCCGCGGGTGTTGGCCCCGGTCCACTCCCCGTCCGAGCGCACGTCCCAGAAGACGTGCTCGTCCGAGGCGCAGTCGCGCTGCACGTCGTCCAGGCGGCAGAGCGACCCGTTGTCGGGGCCGGTCGCCACGAACGGCGCCGGCGCCGGCCGCTCGTTCACGTTCGAGAGCGGCCGCCCCTCCGCGTACCACTTGTCGAGGCCGCCGTGCAGCACCTGCACCGCGTCGAAGCCGAAGCGCCGGCAGGTCCACCAGAAGCGCGCGGCGTAGAGCCCGCCCGAGCCGTCGTAGGCGACGACGCGCGAGTCGTTGCCGATGCCCAGCGATCCGATGATCCGCGCGAAGGCGTCCGCGTCGTCGATCGCGTGGACGCCGCCCTCCAGGCCGCCGGGCGCGTCGGGCGCCTTCCAGTAGCGCGATCGCGACCATACGGCCCCGGGGATGTGCAGGCGCTGGTAGGCCGGCAGCAGGTCGCAATCGACGACGACCAGTTCGGGGTCGTCGAGGTGCGCCGCCAGCCAGTCGGTTTCCGCGAGCAACTCCGGTCGCGCCCAGCCCGGTTCGGTCATGGCGATCCCCTTCCCGAGATACTCCGTCCGCGGCTAGAGCTCCGGCGGCCCCAGCCAGGCGATCGCATCCTCCGAGTGCCCGTTGGACGGCGGGCAAAGGTGGTCGGCGGGGTCCAGCGGCTCCTTGCACAGGGGGCACAGCGGCCGTCCCGCGGCGACGGTTTCCTGCGCCTGGCGCGAGAAGCGGCGGGCCAGCTCGCGCGAGAACGAGGCCCGCAGCGTCGAGCGTTCCTGGTCGTCGGCGGCGGCGTCGGTGGCGTAGATCGCGAGCGCCTCGCCGCCGTCGTCGTAGGCCAGCGCGAGTCGGCTGACGCGGAAGTCGTGCGTGGGGTGGCGCGGGAAGTCGCCGAGCGCCGCGGCCGGGGGCCGGGCGCCCTCCTGATCCTTGCGATGCAGCACCAGCACCTGCTCGATGGCATTGGCGAGCGCCTGGACCTGCTCCTTCTCGATCCACAGCGACGCGGTCTCCCCGCTCGCCGCCAGGCGCAGGCGGAAGCGCCGCTGTCCGGGCTCCCCGATCGACTCCGCCTCGAACGAGTCCACGCGTCCCAGGTCGTGGTCGGCCCCGTCAGCCATGTCGCCGCTCGCACATCCCTCGCCGCTCCATCGCTGGGCACGCCTCACCGATTACCGCGAAGTGTAAGGGCGGCGGGGGACTGGGTCCGCCGCGGGATGTGGGGCGGCGGCGCGGGCGGCGCGTCGGGTGGGACGGCCGTCGCTGTCGGCCGGCCGCCGGCGAGGCGATCGTCCGAGGATCGGCCGGCTATGGAGAAGCGGGGGCGAATGTGCGACGATACGCGGGGCGGCCCGCTCGCCCAAGCGGGCGCGCCCACCGTTCAGGGTGGGGTCGATCCAGGTCTTACCGTTTCTCCTGGATCGCCCCACCCGCCTCGCAAGTCGCCTGACCGCAACCTATGCGCTGCCCTCCTGGGGCGGCAACCGCTCCCCGCCATCTGGGGGCCAGGATTTACACCACGGTTACCCGGCCCCGCGCCGCCCCGGAGGACGCGCCCCGTGACGAGCCCCCCACCCGACCAGCCCGCCCGCGACGCGGCCGTCAGCGCGCACCGCGCGGCGCTGCTCAACGTCGTGCCGCTGCTGGGCGTGTTCGCCGCCGTCGGCGTCTACCGCACGCAGCAGGCGTCGTCGGTCTGGGCGGCGCGGCAGGCGCTGCAGGCCGCTCTCTTCCAGTTCCTGACTTTCAACGCCGCGCTGATCGTCGTCACGATCGTGGCCGTCGCGGCCGCCCTTGCCTGGGCGCCCTCCCGCGGCGGGGGCGCGCTCGTGCTCTCGGTCGTGCTCACGGCCCTGCCCGTCTACGCGGTCTACTACGTCGCGCAGGCCGGTCTGGCGTGGCGCGCGGCCGGCGCCGTGGGCCGCGGCGAAGACTTCCGCTACCCGGTCGTCGGGCGGCTGATGGGACCGCCGGGGTAGCCGCCGGGCGCGCGCACGACCGCCGTGCCGCGTAAAGGCGGCGTAAAGCGCCCCCGTCGCGCGTTGACCGATCCCCGTCCGAGGATCACGCTATGTCGTAAGTCGTGCTGGTTGTCTGACCAGTTATCTCCCAAAACCGACCGGCCCTATCCGCCTGCGCGCCAGCGCGCGCGCGCGATCTGCGGCCGGGTGTGGGAGATGAACCCATGGTGACGCAGACAGCTCCGGCAAGCCCGGCGCGGGAGGCTTCGCCCCAGCAGGACGCCCGGTGCGTCCACCACTGGATGGTGCGCCCGCCCGACGGCGAGAACAGCTGGGGGCAGTGCCGCAAGTGCGGCCGGCGCAAGCGCTTCAGCAATCGCTTCGATGGGCGCGACCGAGCCAACAACTCCGACATCTTCGCGAACGGCTCGATCGGCTGGAAGCCGGACCACCGCGCCAACTACGGCGAGATCCACGTGTCCGGCACCGCGTTCTAGCGCTCCCACCTGGGGGCGCGGGGGCGCCCGTGCGCGCGCGTGGCCGCGGCCCCATCCGCGGCCGCCGCGCGCATCCGCCCGCTGCGATCCCGCCGGCCCCAGCGAGTGAGGGTCGCGGCCTCCCCGAGGGCCGTCCGCCACGCGGCGGGCGGCCCTCACCCGTCCCCCCGCGCCGCCGCGGCGCCCGCGCGCCGGTAGCCCCAGACCTGGGCCGCTGGCTACGATGCGACCAGCCCGCCCGGCGGGCGGACGGGGACGATCGACAACGGAAAGCGAGCCCAACCCGATGGTGGGTTCCGACTGGGAAACGCGGGGCTTCGGCGTCCGCCACGTCCCCTTCGACGAGTGGGCCGACGTCGACACGCTGGTCCACCGCGCCGCGCTCAGCAGCGGCGACTTCGACTACCTGCTGCGCCCCGTCTGCCCCGACTGCGGGGCCGACTTCCAACTGGACTATGAGGATGTCGCGGGCGAGGGCTCCGCGCTCGCCGCGATGATCTGCGACCCCTGCCAGCTGACGTGGCAGCTCGCCCCCGACGGCGAGGATTCCGGCGGCGGCTGACCCCGCCGGCGCGCGGCGATCGCCAACGCCACCGCGAGAGAGGAGCGGCCCATGGTCATCGTGATGGGCACCAACGCCACCAAGGCCGACATCGACGTCGTCCTCGCCCGCCTCGCCGAGCAGGGATGCCGCGGCGAACTGACCGTGGGCGTGGAGCGCACGATCATCACCGTCGTCGGCCCCACGACCCCCGCCCTCCAGGAGGACGTGCGGGTGCTGGCGCACGTGGTCGACGTCGTGCTGCTGGGCAAGTCCTACGACCTCGCCGGCCTCGACTCGCGGCCGCAGGGCACGATCGTCGGCATCGGCGACGAGCCGCGGCGCGCCGAGGTCGGCGGCGAACAGCTGGCGATCATCGCCGGGCCGGGCACGGTCGAGTCGGCGGAGCAGCTCGCGGCGCTGGGCGCTCCGCTGCGGGAGGGCGGCGCCGTGGCCCTGATGGGCGGCAGCCTGCGCCCCGGCCAGTCCCCGTACGCTTTCACGGGGCTGGGCGAGGAGGGGCTTCGGCACCTCGCCGCCGCCCGTGAGGCGACGGGGCTGCCCGTCGTCGAGGAAGTGCCCGACACCATCTCGCTACCGATGGTCGCCGGCTACGCCGACGCGTTGGAGATCGGCCCCCACGGGATGACCAACTTCGGCCTGCTGGAGGCCGTGGCGGCGACCGGCAAGCCGGTGATCCTGCGCCGCGGCTTCTCGGCCACCCTCGACGAGTGGCTGCTGAGTGCCGAGCGGATCCTGCTCGCCGGCAACCCCCACGTCGTCCTCTGCGAGGCCGGCATCCGCACCTACGAGACCGCCACCAGCCACACGCCCGACCTCAGCGCCATTCCCGCGCTCAAGCGTCTCACGCACCTGCCGGTCATCGCCGATCCGGCCCGCGCCTGCGGCCAGGCCGACCTCGTGCCCGACCTGGCCGTGGCGGCCGTCGCCGCCGGCGCCGACGGCGTCGTCCTGGAGGTGCACCCGAACCCCGACCACGCCCTCGCCGACGGCGCGCAGTCGCTCTCGCCGGAGGCGTTCCTCGCGCTCAGCGCCCGCCTGGCGGCGCTGGCGCCCGCCGTCGGGCGGCGGCTGCCGGGACCGGCCTGAGCCGTCGCCCGGCCCTGGTGGGCGCAAGCGCCCGCGACGGCCATAATGCGAGGACCGGCCGTTCGACCACCACGCGAATAGCAAGGATGAGGCGCTGCGATGCCCGTGACCGTTCGAATCCCCACGCCGCTGCGCAAGCTGACGCAGGAGCAGGACGTCGTCGACGCGTCGGGCGCGACGCTCGCCGACATCGTGGTCGACCTGGAGTCCAGCTACCCCGGTTTGCAGGACCGCCTGATCGACGAGACGGGGGAGATCCGGCGCTTCGTCAACGTCTTCGTCAACGGCGAGGACGTCCGCTTCCTCGACGGCCTGGGTACGGCGATCGGCGAGGGCGACGAGGTCAGCATCGTGCCGGCCGTCGCGGGCGGCGCGCAACGCTGAACCCGGGCGGCGCGGCCGGCCGCGCCCGTCGCGCGGCACGGTCCCTCACGCACACATGAAACAGGGGGAGGGCTTCTGCCCTCCCCCTGCGCTGCGGGTCTCGGGCGCGGAGCGCCCGCTCGTGGTCCAGGGCCGCGGCGCTACTCGTCCCCGCCGCTGTTCTCCACGGCGGGGATGACCAGCCGGTCGCCCACCATGATGAACTCGTTCTCGCTCAGCCCGTTGGCGCTCATGATGGCCTCGATCGACGAGCCGTAGTAGATCGCCAGGTCGTAGAGCGTGTCGCCGGCCACGACCTCGTGCACGACGGAGTTCTCCGCCGTCGGCAGGGTGCTGGGCGCCTCCAGCGGGCGGGCCGGCGCCGGGTCCGGCGTGGTGGGCGTCTCCAGCACGATGGGCGCGACCTGGGCGGGCGGCGCCGGCGTCGCCGCGGGCGGCGCGGCGACGGCTGTCGGCTGCGTTGCCGCCACCGGGGCTGTAGTCGCCTGCGTGGCGGCCGTCGTCGTGGCGGTGGCCGTCGGTGTGTTCGGCGTCGCCGCCGCGACCGTGCCGTCGGTCGGCGTCGTCGTGGCGGCGAAGTCGATCGCCGGCGCGGTGGTCTCTGTCGCCTCGGTGGTCGCGGCGCCCTCGCCGCCGCCGCCCAGCGTTCCGGCCGCGAAGATGATCAACGCCAGCAGCCCGACGGCGCCGGCCACGGCCGTGAGGTGCACGCGGTCGGGCAGCACCCAGCGGCCCTGGCGGTCGGGTCCCGGGAAGCCCAGCGAGAGCAGGAGCGAATCGCCGGGCCGTCCCGCCCCGCGCCCGCCGCGACGCGCCGCGAAGGGACTCGCCGGGCCGCCCCCGGCCACGACGGCGCCGGCCGGTTGCTGGACGATCGCGCCGTCCAGCCACCACGCCGCCGCGCCGGCCGCGATCGCGGACAGCGAGAAGACGAGCAACCAAGTGCCCGGTCCCGGCCAGCCCACGCCAAAGATGAGAAGGAAGAGGAACGCGCCCGCGGCGTACGCCGCCGCTGTCTTCGGTTCGATTCGCACGATGGTCCCCCACGAGTTCAGGGGCCCACCACCAATGTTCGCACTGTAGTCATTCGCGCGCTGCGCGCAAGCGGGTGATCCGGTCGACGGCCGCCCGCCCGCCCGCCTGCCTACAATGACGCCGCAGCCCGCGCCGCCGCCGCGCCACGGCCTCGGCGCCGGACGAGGAGCCTCCGATGCCCATCTTCATCGCCCTCGGCAAGGTCACCGACGCGGGGATGCAGAACCTCGACCACCTCACCGCCCGCCACGAGGAGGCCATCAAGCGCGCCCATCGCCTCGGCGGCCGGGTCGTCTCGTCGTACGCCACCATGGGCTCGTACGACTTCGTCGTCGTGCTGGACTGCCCGACGATGGAGATCGCGATGACCATCCTGAGCCGCGAGGCCGCCGGCGGCAACATCCGCTACGAGACCCTGACCGGGCTGCCGACGCGCGACTTCGCCCGCATGTTCCTCGACGCGGAGGCCCTGGCCGAGGAAGAGACCGTCATCCGTCGTGACCGGCCGCCGCGCCCGGCGACCCCCGAGGCCACAGAGGACTAGGCGGGGCGGATCCCTCCACGGCGTGACGCCTGCCCCCGGACGTTGTGATCCGGTGAACGGGTTCGTTATCCTCCGTCCACTGGCGCATCGTCATGTCGAGAGCGGTTTTGCGGCGCGTGCGGTACTTCCGGTGGGGCCGGGAGTTCCTGCTCGTGGGCCTCGCCTACGTGCTCTACTGGATGGCCCGGTCGCTGTCGGCCGGCCGCACGCAGGATGCGTTCGAGAACGCTGAGATCCTCGTCCGTGCGGAGCGGGCGCTGGGCATCTTCGTCGAACTCCACGTCCAGGTGGCGATCCTCGGCTGGCACGGCATCGTCGACTTCCTGAGCCTGTGGTACTTCTGGGGCCACTTCCCCCTGATGATCGCCTTCGCCCTCTGGGCCTTCACGCGGCACCGTCCCGACTACCTCTGGGCGCGCAACGCGATCTTCGCCGCCGGCGCGATCTCCCTCGCGATCTACGTCGCCTTCCCGGTGGCGCCGCCGCGGCTGGTCCCCGGCGCCGGCTTCGTCGACACGCTGCAGGGCGTCTTCGCCCTCCAGTACAGCAACGCCACCCTGGTGAACCAATTCGCGGCCGTGCCCAGCATGCACCAGGGGTACGCGCTGATCGTCGGCGTCGGCCTCTACCGGGTGCTCGGCGGGCGGCGCGGCCGGGCGATCATGGCGGCGCTGCCGGCGCTGATGTTCGTCAGCATCGTCGCGACGGGGAATCACTGGTTCCTCGACGCGGTCGTCGGCGCCGCCGTCGCCGTCGTGGGGATGTGTGTGGCGTCCCACGTCGAGCAGCGCGGGCTGCCGCTGCCGCGCGTCGCCCGCGCGTTGCTCTCCGTCAAGCCGCCGCCCGCGCGGAGCGCCGAGCGGGCGTCGTCGTTCCCCCGGCTCCGGGGAGTCGTTAGGCTGACGGGGACGCGGCCCGACGCAGCCTGAATGGCGCCCTGCGATTCGCGTGCCCGGGACGACCGCGTGGCGACGTGGGGGTCGGCATGACCCAGGTTTCGGATCCCGGCGCGGGCGATCTGCCCCTGGAGGAGATCGCGGGCCGGCACGCCGACGCGAAGACCAGCGACATCTTCGCCCGCGTGTCCAACTTCCAGCTGGCCAAGCAGGCCCGGGCGGTGGGTCTCTACCCGTTCTTCCAGCCCATCGACGTCAACGAGGGCAACGAGGCCGTCGTCAACGGGCGGCGCGTGCTCATGCTGGGCTCGAACAACTACCTGGGGCTCACCCGGCACCCCAAGGTCATGACCGCCGCCCGCGAGGCGCTGGAGCACTACGGCCCTTCGATGACCGGCTCGCGGCTGCTAAACGGCACCAGCCCCCTGCACGAGGAGCTGGAGGAGCTCATCCCGGTCTTCCTGGGTCATGAGCGGGCGCTGGTCTTCTCGACGGGGTACCTGGCCAATCTGGGCGCGATCTCCGCGCTGGTCGACCGCGGCTGCACGGCCGTCGTCGACAAGTCCGACCACGCCTCGATCTACGACGGCACGGCCATGGCGCTCGGCGATACCGTCCGCTTCCGGCACAACGACCCGGCGCACTTGGACGAAGTGCTGGACCGGCTGCCGGACGACACGGGCCGCCTCGTCATCATCGACGGCGTCTACTCCATGGGCGGCGACATCGCGCCGCTGCCGCAGATCGTCGAGGTCTGCCGCCGCCACGAGACGCGCCTGCTCGTCGACGACGCGCACGCCATCGGCGCCATCGGCGAGGGCGGCCGCGGCACCGCCAGCCATTTCGGCCTGGAGGACGGGGGCGACTTGGTCATCGGCACGTTCAGCAAGACGCTGTCCTCGGTGGGGGGCTTCGTCGCCGGGCCGGCCGACGTGCTGGAGTACGTCAAGCACTTCGGGCGGCCGATGATCTTCACCGCCTCGCTGCCGCCGCCCTCCGCCGCGGCGGCCCTGGCGGCGCTGCGCTGCATGATGGACGAGCCCTGGCGGGTGGAGCGCGTGAAGGAGCTGGGCGCGCGCCTGCGCACCGGCCTGCGCGGCATGGGCTTCGATATTGGCCAGAGCGAGACGCCGATCGTGCCGGTGCGGATCGGCAGCGAGATCAAGACGGCGATCTTCTGGAAGGCGCTGCTCACGCGCGGCGTCTACACGAACGCCGTGATCACGCCCGCCGTGCCGCGCGGGCAGGCCACGCTGCGGACGTCGGTCGTGGCGACGCACAGCGACGAGCAGATCGACCACGCCCTGGAGCTCTTCGGGGAGCTGGGCCGCGAGCACAACGTCATCAGCTAGAGCCGCGCGCCTCCGGACGGCGGCGCAGGGGAGGCCTGGGTGCGCGTTCTCCTGACCGGCGCGAGCGGCTTCGTGGGGCATCACACGGCGCGGGCACTGGCCGCGGCCGGCCACGACCTGCGGCTGCTCGCGCGAGCCGGCAGCGACCTCGGCCCGCTCGCCGACCTCGACTTCGAGCGCGTCGACGTGCCGCTCGGCGGGCCCGACCCCGCCCCCTTCGCGGACGCCATGGCGGGACAGGACGCCGTGGTCCACGTCGCCGGGGTGACCGTCGCGACCGATCGGGACGCGTTCCGGCGTGTCAACGCCGAGGCCACCGACGCGCTGGCGCGGGCCGCCGTCGCCGCCGGCGTGGGCCGCTTCTGCTACGTCTCGTCGCTGGCCGCGCAGGGCCCCAGCCGCGACGGTCGCCCCGCCCCCGCCGACGCGCCCGCCCACCCGGTCAGCGCCTACGGCCGCTCCAAGGCCGCGGGCGAGGTCGCCGTGCTGGCTCGCGCCGGCGAGATGCATGTGCAGGTCATCCGGCCGCCGCTGGTCTACGGCCCGCGCGATCTGGGGCTGCTGCCGTTCTTCCGCATGGCGCGATGGCGCTTCATCACGCGCCTCGGCGACGGACGCAACCGCCTCTCGGTGATCTACGGGCCCGACCTGGCCGACGCGATCGCCGCGCTGCTGGCGCAGCCGGCGGGCGGCCCGGCCGTGTTCCACATCAGCGACGCCGACGGCCCCTACGACTGGCGCACGATGATCGACGCGCTGGCCTCGGCGTTCGGTCACCGCCTGCTGATCATCCCCATCCCGGGCAGCGGCTTCGCCGGGCTGGCGCGCGCCGGGGTCGCGCTGGCCCGCCTGCGCGGGGGCCGCCCCCTGATCGACGAGGCGCGCGTCGCCGAGATGCGCCAGACGGGCTGGCTGGCCGACGGCGACCGGCTGGCGGCGGCCACCGGCTGGGCGCCCGGCACGTCGCTGGAGGACGGGCTGGCCGCCACCCTGCGCTGGTATCGCGACAACGGCTGGGTGTGATGAGCGCGCCGCTCCTGCTGGGCATCGACATCGACGGCGTGCTCGCGCGGCCGCCGTTCGGCCTGAGCGTCGCGATGCATCGCGACGTGACGCTGGCCCCCGCTCAGCCGATGCCCCGCGCCGGGCCGGTCCGATCGCCTCGCCTGCCCGACCACCTGCTGCGCGCCAGCTACTACCGTCTGCGCTACATCGGGCGGCGGCCGCTGCCCGGCGCGCGCGACCTCCTGGAAGCGGCCGCCGCGTCCGGCTACGCCCCGATCGCGCTCACCGGCCGCGACTGGCGCGGCCGTGAGTCCACCGAGCATTGGCTGCGGCGCAACGGCCTGCTCCCCCTCCTCCAGGAGGTGCGCATGAACGACAGCGGCCGCTCCGGCCCCCACCTCTCGTCGCCGCGCTTCAAGGAAGCGGTCTGCGCGGAGCTCGGCATCGTGCGTCACATCGAGGACGACCCCGCCACCGCGGCCTTGCTGGCCCGCAACGGTGTCGCCGTCGACCTGATCGAGTGGCCGCGCTCTCGCGGGCTGAACCTGCCCGACGGCGTGACCCGTCGCCGGGACCTCGCGGAGCTTGCCGCCGCCCTGCGCGCGGAAGCCACCGTTAGGCTCGACGCATGAGCGGCTCCAACGTCCCCGTTCCCGACGACGCCCCCGCCTCGCCGAAGAACGAGCGCGCTTTCGCGATCAGCGCCGACCCGGACCGCATCTGGCGACTGCTGCTCGACGAGGTGCGGCTGGGTGTCGAGAGCGGCCGGGCCGAGATCATCCGCCAGGAGGCGCCCCGGTCGCTCCTGCTGGACGTGCGGCTGGGACCCGGCCTCGGCGTGCGCTACGAGTACAGCCTCACGTCGCTGCCGCGCCGCGCCGCGCAGGGCGACCGCGGCGAAACCGAGGTCGCGGTGCGTGTGACGCCCTACGGCCTCCGGCACGCGCTGGCCAACGTGCTGACCTTCGGGCGCGCCCTGACGCCGCACATGCTGGGCGTGACGCAGGGACTCGCGAACCTGAAGGCGGCGGCCGAGGGCCACGACGGCCGGTCCCCGGACAACAGGTGACGTAACGGCTCCAGAACCTGCCGCAGGGCCGCCCGAGCGGGCGCGACATATTGACCACAGCGCGAACAGTGCGAAGATTGGTCGCATGGGGTGAGCGGCAGGGATCGGCCGCATGGTACGCATCCTCGCGACGTTTGTGACGGCGCTCGCCCTCTCAGTGGCGCTGATAGCTACGGGCACACCCGGCCAGGCCGCCGCCGCAGGCGCCGCCGCGGATCCCCTCGTTGCACCGGCGGATACGTCCCCCCGCGCCGACGTTCCCGTGGTCCGCATCCCGCGCACGCTGCGGGGCCTCGTCGTGACGTGGCGCGACGGCCGGCTGGAGCGCGTCCCCTTCGCCCACGTCGGCACGGGTGAGCACACCCTGCTGGCCGACGAGTCGGGCCGCTTCACCATCCCCGCCGCCATCCGCACCAACCACGTGAATATCGTCGCGCCGGGCTATCACGTGATCCGCGAGGTCACGACGTCCGACTACGTCGTCGCGTTCGCGAAGCCGCTCGACGTCCGAGCCATCTACCTGCCCTTCGACCGGCTCAAGGAGAGCAACGTCCTCAACTGGGCCCTCAATCTGGCCCGCCGGGGCCTCATCACCGCGCTCGTGATCGACGTCAAGAACGAGGGCGGAGCGGTGCTGCCGGAGGTCGCCAACCAGACCGCGATCGACATGGGCGCCGTGCGTGGCACCGGGACCGACCTCGTCGGCTTCCTCGCGGAACTGGAAACGCTCGGCGTCTACCGGATCGCCCGCGTCGTCACCTTCATGGACGGGTGGCTCGCCAGAGGCCATCCCCAGGCCGCGATCCTCGACTTCGACGGCACCATCTTCTACGACGACATCAACTTCGCCTGGGTGAGTCCCTTCGTCGAGCTGTCCCGGCGGCACAACATCGAGATCGGTGTCAACGCCGCCGCGTACTTCGACGAGGTGCAGTACGACTACGTTCGCTTGCCCGTCGACAGCATCCCGCTGCGCGGTCGTATCAGCGCGGCCCAGCGCTCGGCGATCATCGCCCAGTTCGCAGCGGAGGCGGCCCACGCCTTGCACGCCGTCGGCGCCGCGCTGTCCTTCGACACGTTCGGTCTGACGACGATGGCCACCAACGACAGCGGCATCGGGCAGGTGCTCGAGGAGCTGGCGCCGTTCCTCGACTACTACTCGCCGATGGTCTATCCGAGCACCTGGTCCACCGGCTGGTTCGGCCTCGAGTACCCCGCCTCCGACCCCTACACCGTGGTGCTGGGCAGCGTCGGTTCCGCCGTCGCCCGGCTCGAGGGCTACAACATCGTCGTGCGGCCTTGGTTGCAGGACTTCCCCGACTACAACGGACGAGGGATCCTCTACGGCCCCGATCACGTCCGGGTGCAGATCGACGCGACGGCCGACGCCGGCGCCTCGGGCTTCATGCTGTGGGATCCCCGCTTGGAGTACCAGTTGGGCCCGCTGGGCGAGATCGCGACCGCCGGCCTCGATTGAGCCGCGGCGGAGCCGCGCCCTAACGCCGGCGGAAGGCGCGAATCGTACGCGTGATCCAGAACACGCACCAGCCCGCCAGCGCCAGCGACGCCACGGCGATGCGCGTGCTGTCGACGACCTGATGCACCTGGAGTTCGTCCTCGGTCAGTTCCACGACGGCCACCGGCCGGGCCTTCGCCCCGCCGCCGCCGCCGCCGCCCCCGCCGGAGCCGCGCGGGGCCGCTGCGTCGTCCCGGTCGGCCGCCTCGCCGCCCTCGTGCCCGGCGCCCAGCCCCAGTCCGAAGCCCGCCGCCACCGAAGCCAGGGGGATCGCGATGCGGCCGTTCTCCTCCCGCACGGGCCCTACGACCGCCTCCGCCGTCGCGATGGAGGGAATGCGCCCCACCGTCCCCGCCAGCGCGTCCCGGACCGTCTCCGCCGGATCGTTGCTCATGCTCGCAGCGTCCTCTCCACGACTAACGACAGCAGCGCCACCACCGCGCCGGCGACCAGCATCCGCCGCAGCGTCCGCGCCCCCGTGTCGGGCACGCGCGCCCGCTCCCGGCGCCCGTCCGGCCGATGCACGACGACCTCGGTGGGGCGCATCCGGTAGATCACGAACTGCGCTCCCGGCGGCGCGCCGCCCGCCACGATACCGCCCCGCACGTGCACGTCGACGACGCCCGCGCTGGTCTCGACCTGTGCGGGCGGGATCTCGCGGCGCGACGACCAGCCGGGGGCGGTGGATGCGTGCATACGGTCAGCCTACGTCACAAGGCCGCCCAGCCGGGGCGGCGCCCCGGGCCGGCGGGGATACCATCCGCGTATGCGCATCGTAGTGGCCGGCGCCGCCGGACTGCTCGGCGGCCACGTCGTGGAGGAGGCGGCCCGGCACGACACCGAGGTCGTGGCGCTGGTCCCCGCCGCCGATGGCGCCGATTGGGCCGCGGGCGTGGGCGCGACGGTGGTCGTCTGCGCCCCGGCCGACCCGGCGGCGGCGGCACACTTGGTGGAGCTCCTCAGCACTGCCGACTTCCTGGTCAACGCGCCGCTACCCGGCCAGGACCACGTTGCCGCGACCACCGCCCTGCTCGATGCCGCCCTCCGCGCGCAGGAGACGCTGCGCGGCGTCGTGCAACTCTCCTCGACGCGGACGTACGGTCATCGCTTGCCCCACTGGCCCATCGACGAGAGCTGGGTCGCCCGGCCCGACGGCCCCGAGATGGAGGCGCTCGCCGCCGCGGAGCGGGCCGCGCGCACCTACCGGCGGCTGCCGCTGGTCGTGTTGCGGGCCGCGCCCGCGTTCGGCCCGCGCGCCGGAGGCGAGATGCGGCGGCTGCTCGAGCACTTCGTCGCCGCGCGGCGGCCGCGGCTGCCGGGCGGCGGCCGCGCCGGGCTGTCGCTCGCCTACGGGCCGGACTTCGGCCGCGCCGTCTGGGCCGTCCTGGAGGCCTTCGACGAGGCCCAGGGCCGCACGCTGCATTGCAAGACCATCGACAGCGACTGGCGTACGCTCGTGGGGCAGGCGCGGGCCCTGCGCGACCGTCCCCGTCGCGTCTACCCCGTGCCGCTTTGGCTGGCCCGCGGCTTGGAGCGGTTCGGCGCCCCGGGGCGCCGTCTGCTCGACGGGCCGCCCGGCGTCGAGCGCTACGCCGACCTCACCGGCCGGCCCCACCTGATCGACGACACGCTGCTGCGCGGCCTGACCGGATTCGCGCCCCTGTTCGGCCTGGGCGCCGCCCTGCGTCACACCATCGCGCTGGAGTCGGGCGCCTCCGGCTGAGCGGCGCGGAGGCGGCACGACGGGTGGCCCCTGGCGAGAACCGCCGCGATCGGCGATCCTAGACGGGGTGGCGCGAGAGGTCCGGCTCAACGGCATGTCCTCCGTCCCGTCGCGGTTTCCGGTTCCCCACCGGCGCATGATGCGTGAGCGCCTCGGGCGCCGCGCCTTCCTGCGCGCGGCCGGGCGGGTCGGCGTCGGGGCGGTGGGGATCGCGCTGGTCGGTTGCGACGGCGACGACGATCCTCCGCAACCCCCCGCCCAGGAGGTCGCCGCTCCCGATCCCGCGCCCGACGCTCCCGCCGCTCCGGCCGTCGCTCCCGACCCCCCGCCGCAGGAGTCGCCGCCGGAGACGGCAGACTCGCCAGCCGCCGAAGCCCCACCCCCTCCCCAGCCCCGCGTCGAGCCCGCCAGCGGGGATCCCCAGCCGGGCGGGATGCTGCGCCTGCACGCCTCGCTGACCGACATCGACCGGTTCGACATCCATCGCTCCCGCTTCCCTCTCACGCAGCGCTTCTCCGCCCTCCAGCAAAGCCGGCTGCTGCGTTACAGCGACGTCAACACCGGCGCCATCGAAGGCGACCTGGCGGAGGCATGGGAGACCCCCGACGACGAGTCGTACGTGCTGCTGCTGCGGCGCGGCGTGCGCTGGTGGCCCCGCCATCCGACCGAGGGCCGCGCCTTCACCGCGGAGGACGTGCGCGGCAACATCGGCCGGCAGATCGCCGGCCTCGACGGCGATGGGAACCCCGACCCGCTCTTCCTGCGCAAGGGGCAGTTCGCGCGGACGCGCGCCGTCGATGTCGTGGACGACCTGACCGTCGTGCTGCGGACGGATGGCCCGGTGGGGAGTTACATGGCCTCGGTCATCGCCGGGCCGTGGAGCTTCCTGCAGGCGCCCGAGGCCTGGGAGGCGTTCGGGACCGGTCTGCGCGACGGGCCGCTCGACCCGGGGCTCTACACGGGCACCGGCGCCTTCCAGATGCAGCGGCTGATCCCGGAGGGCCTGGCGGCCTTCGGGGCCAACGACGGTTACTTCCGTGACGGCCGTCCCCATTTGCTGGCGATCGAGTTCGCCCACCTGCCCACGGCGGCCGGCCAGGAGGCCGCCTACCGCGGGGGCGACATCGACATCTGGAGCCCCGGCAACCCGGCCGCGATCGACGCCGTGCTGGCCGACCGGCCCGACGACCAGGTCGCGGAGCAGCCGCTCGGCTTCCCGATCCAGATCGGCTTCAGCTACCGCGAGGGGCCCGGCAACCCCTTCGTCGATCGCCGGCTGGCGCTGGCGGTGCACCGCGCCCTCGACCGCCACGCGATCCTGGGGCGGGCCTACGGTCCGCACGCCGGGCTCAGCGGGCCGGCGCCCTGGTTCGCCGCCGGCTGGTCGCGGGATGCCGCCGGGCTGGGGGAGTTGGCGGGCTACCGCCCTGGCCTCTCGGCCGATGAGAACGCCGATCTCCACACACTCGCCGCATCGACGCCGGCGGCGGATGGCGGCCTGACCCTGACCGTGCCGGACCTGTTCGAGCGCAGTTACCCCGGCCTCGCGGCACAGACGGCGCAGACGCTCGGCGCGCGCTTGGGGATCCCCGTCCGGCCGGCCGCCGCGCGGTACAGCCGCATTGTCGAAGGCTTGGGCGACGGGTCCGTGCCGCTCTTCCTGGGCTGGGGTGCGGCCGCCCGCGACGCCGACCCCACGCTCGACCTGCTGGACAGCGTGCACAGCGAGGGGCCGGGCAACTGGGGCGGCTTCTCGGAGCCCGACGTCGACGCCGCGCTCGACCAGATGGCGATCACGGTCGATCGAACCGAGCGGCAGCGCCTCTACCGGGAGACGCTGGAGCCGCTGCTACTGGAGGGCCCGTCGTGGGTCGTGAACGTGGGTCACGGGATGCAGCGCAGCGTCCACGGGCCCGACATCTGGCTGCCGCGCTTCGGCTTCGGCTGGGACGGCCACCACTTCGAGCGAGCGTGGCGGGCCTCCTGAGGTCGGGCGGGCTACTCGGCGCTCATCACCGCCTGCGCCACGGATTGCCCCAGCCCATCCTCGAAGATGCTGGGCACCACGCGCCCCGGTGTCGGGTCCGACACGAAGTCGGCGATCGCCTGCGCGGCGGCCAGCTTGTGGGCGTCCTGGACCTTCGGGATGTGGGCGTCGAGCAGGCCGCGGAAGATGCCCGGGAAGGCCAGCGCGTTGTTGATCTGATTGGGGAAGTCGGAGCGGCCGGTGGCGATCACCGCGGCGCCCGCCTCGGCCGCCGCCGCGGGCAGGATCTCGGGGTTCGGGTTGGCCATCGGGAACACGAGCGCGTCCCGGTTCATCGACGCCACATCCGCCGGGGAGACCAGATCGGGACCGGAGAGGCCGAGGAACAGATCGGCGCCGCGGATCACGTCGGAGAGCTGCGGCACGCTGCCGTCGGGGTTGAGGCGGAAGTCGTTCCACGCGGCGACTTCGCGCTTGTACGGATTGAGGCCATCGCGGTCCGAGGTGATCAACCCCTTGCTGTCGAGGATCGCGATCTCCTCGACGCCGTACTTGCGCAGCATCTTCGCGCAGGCGATGCCGCCCGCGCCCGCGCCCAGCACGACCGTGCGCGTGTTGCGCGGCTCGCGGTTGGTGAGCTTGAGGCCGTTGATCACGCCGGCCAGCGCCACGACGGCGGTGCCGTGCTGGTCGTCGTGCATGACCGGGATGTCGAGCGCCTCGTGCAGTTGCGCCTCGACCTCGAAGCAGACCGGCGCGGCGATGTCCTCCAAATTGATCCCGCCCAGGGACGGCGCGATCGCCTTGACGGCCGCCACGATGCCTTCCGTGTCGTGCACGTCCAGCGCGATCGGGATCGCGTTCACGCCCCCGAACTGCTTGAAGAGCACGCACTTGCCCTCCATCACCGGCAACGACGCCTGGGGCCCAATGTTGCCCAGCCCCAGCACCGCGCTGCCGTCGGTCACCACCGCGACCAGGTTGCCCACGCCGGTCATCTCGCGCACCAGCTCGGGCTCGCGCTGGATCGCGAGACACGGCGCGGCGACGCCGGGCGTGTAGACCACGCTCAACTCCTCGTGGTTCGTGACCGAGACCGTGGACGCGTAATCGATCTTGCCGCGCCACTCGCGATGCGCCGCCAGCGCCAATTCGTCGTAGCCCATCAGGCGTCCCCTTGGAATGCCGGGAATCAGGCCCCCGCAGCCCGCTCCCGGAAGCGGGTCAAGGGTGAACTCTACATCCGCGCGAGACCGCGGCAAATCAATCCGCGGTCCCGGAGGGGGACGAGAGCAAGGAAGCGGTGGACGCTGGGCATGCGTGGCAACACGCCGCCGGGAACCGGGCGCCGTTGGGCCGGCGCCTACAGCCCCATGCCCTCCACGATTCCCCGGTGGGCTCGCAACACCAGCTTGCCCTCCCCGCGCCGCTCGACGATGAGGGGTCGGCGGCACGACGCGCACGGCGTCGTCTCCTTGCGGCGCATAAGCCCCTTGGGCGGCACCCGCGCCAGGGTCGGCTGCTTGCAGTAGGGGCAGGTCGTCTCCCAGCGCAGGCAGGCGCGGATGCGGAAGTCGTCGCCCGACTTGTCGGCGCGCGAGACGACGAGGTCGTAATCGCAGTGCGGGCACAGCGTGACGACGCGGCGCGGCCGTCCCTCGGACGGCGGCACGCCCACCTCGGTCGGCTCGGCGCAGTGCGGGCAGCGAATCGACCGTGTGTCCACGCCTATCCCCTCCCGGCCTCGCGTCCATCCCCGGCGGGGTGGATTCCCGCCGCAATGCTTTGACAACAGGGCCCTTGCCCGTACGCTCCTATTATGGCGCAGCCACCCGTCCTGCGATTCGCGAACCGGGGCTGGCGTGACCTCCCGAGTCCGAGTACGCGTGTACGCGGCGCCGGAGAGCTCCCCTACAACCCCCGGCGCCCCCTGACCCTGCCGGGCGACCGCAACCCCCGCCGGCGGCCGCAGTTCCGCGGCGACCGCGTCGTCGGCATCCTGCTCCCGGTCCTGGTCATCGCCGGGATGGGCGTCGGTGTGTTCTTCGGCGTGGGCTACCTGCTGGGCGACGAGTCTGCCCCGGCCGAGGCCCCGGCCGCCGCTGTCACGGAAACCGCCGTCGCGGATACCACGGCCGCCGCCGCGACCCCCGCCGAGGCCGACACCGCGCAGGCCGCCGAGGCCGAGGCCGCCGAGGCGGGGCCGATCGACGCCGCGCAGGCCTCGGCCGGCGCGGCCGACGCGACGGAGACGGCGCCGCCCGCCCCGGCGGCGGTCGCGTCCGACGTCGTCGTCACGGAGGCGCAGCTCACCGGCGCGCCCGCCAGCGTCGACCGGGCCGGCGCGACGCCGATTCCAGCGGGCGTCACCGGCCTCACGCTCGCCGACGGCAGCGCCTACGACCCGACGGACGATGCGGCCGCGCTCTCCAGCGTCTGGCCGGCGGGCACCGTCCTCGACCTCACGCGGCTGCCCGGCGGCCCGCTGCTCACGGACGAGGATGCGGCCGAGTTGATCGGCCGCACCATCCAGGTCGTGGTCGTCGGGGTGGGCGAGTTCCCAACGGAGTTGCAGCTCAGCCCGGCCGCGTACGAGCGCATCGCGCGCGACTTCGAGCCGATCGTCGCGATCCAGATCAGCGTCGCCGCGGCCCCGCAGTAGGCGGGCGGGGCGGTCCGCCGCCTCGGGCCGGCGCCGCAGCGGCAGACGACGCACCAAGAGCAGAGGACGTTGGGAGCGCGACCGTGGAGACGTACGATGTCGCGGTGATCGGCCTGGGCGCGATGGGGAGCGCCGCCGCTTGGCGCCTGGCGCAGCGTGGCGTGCGCGTGGTCGGCTTCGACCGCTACCGCCCGCCGCACCAGCTCGGCTCGACGCACGGCGAATCGCGCCTCATCCGCGAGGCGTACTACGAAGATCCCTCGTACGTGCCCTTCGTGCAGCGCGCGTTCGAGCTGTGGGATGAGTTGTCGGCGGCCGTGGAGCGGCCGCTGCTGCGCCGGACCGGCGCACTCATGATCGGCGCCGAGGACGGCTTCCTCGTGCCGGGCGCGCGGGCGTCGGCGGAACAGCACGGCATCCCGCACGAGGTGCTGGACGCGGCCGAGATCCGCCGCCGCTTCCCGGTCGTCGGCGTGCGCGACCCGCTCGTCGGCGTGATCGAGCAGCGGGCGGGGCTTCTCGACGTCGAGGCCTGCGTGGAGGGCCAACTCGAACAGGCCGCGCGGCACGGCGCCGACCTCCGCTTCTTCGACCCCATCGAGCGCTGGCGCCCGCTCGACATGGCGGACCCCGAGTCGCCCATCGAGATCGTCACGGGCCTGGGCTCCGTGGTCGCGAACCGGCTGGTCTTGACGGCGGGGGCGTGGAATACGGACTTCGTCCGGCGGCTGCGCCTGTCGCTGCGGGTCACGCGGCAGGTGATGATGTGGTTCCGCCCGCGGGCGCGGGCAGAGGCCTTCGAGCCGGGCGCGCTGCCCGTGTGGATGTGGGAGCGGGACTGGCAGGACTTCCACTACGGCTTCCCCAACCTGGGCAACGGCTTCAAGCTGGGCAACCACCACCCGACGGCGGAAGTGTCGCCGACCGGCTACGACCGCACCGTCACCGCCCGGGATGAGGCGGACATCCGCGCCTGGCTCGCCGACGCCTTCCCGGACGCCAACGGCGAGTTGCTGAGCGCCCGGACCTGCCTCTACACCCGCACGCCAGACGCGCACTTCCTGCTCGACCTGCACCCGAAGCGGCCGAATATTGCGATCGCCAGCCCGTGCTCCGGGCACGGCTTCAAGTTCGCGCCCGCCATCGGCGAGGCGCTCGCCGACCTGGCCCTGGAGGGCCGCAGCCGCCATGACCTGCACCTGTTCCAGATCGACCGGCTGGTCGCGCAAGCCGAACCCAACGTGGGCTGAACCGCCCACCAAGGCCGCACAACAAGAACGACCGGGCCCGCGCCCGGTCGTTCTTGCTTTCTGTTGTGGATTGGTCCCGAGGGACGGGCTAGAAGCTGCGGCGCCGTCCGAACGGCAGTCGAAGCTCCTCCCCGTAGTTCAGAAACTTCCTGGTGCTACCACACTTGGCGCAGACGCCCATCGACGCCTGCGCGTCGGGCCGTTCCAGTTGCCAATGGTGTGTGCAGTCCCTTCGCTGCGTGCGGGTTTCCCCCGCTGCCGACCGTGCTGCCAAGGCTGCGAAACTCCCTTCTCCACATGGATCACAATGCGGACGGCCGGGAGCAGCCTGCTTGGCGGTTCGTTCACCCCGCGACAGCCACGCGACGCCGAGTGTAGCCAACCGCACGCCCCTCGTGCAAGCGGCGCCACAATCTTCAGGCGGTGTAGTTAGCTGTCGGACCCACTGCGTTCGTACAGCGTGTGGTACTTCTCGCCGCCGCGGATGGCCTGGAGCAGGTCCTCGCGGTCGAGTTGCAGCAGCTTGCTGAGGGCCGACTCGCAGTCGGCGCGGGCCTCGGGATCGTCGCCGCAGCGGTCGACGATCCGCTCGAAGAGCCCCGCCTCGACGAACGCCTCCACCCGGCCCGGCCAAGGGAAGAAGACGTAGGTCTCGGGGTCGTTGAAGCCGGGGCGCCACTCGCGCAGCTGGCGGATGCGCTCCTGCGGCGTGCGCACGGGCTGCACGACGCGGATGTAGGGCCCCGCCTCGTCGGAGCGGCGCTGATCGACGAGCAGGCGTTCGGCCAGCCAGCCGAACTGCACGACCAGCACCTCGGCCTCCGCGATCACCTCGCGCGGGTCGTCCATGTCGAAGCGTTCGGACGGGTCTTCACTCATGCCGTCAGTATACGGGGCGCGCGCCGGGCCGACTGCAAGGCGACGCCGCGGCCGATCGCCGCGGGCCGCGACGGCCCCCCGGCCCCGGCGTCGATATACTCCTAGCGCCGTCCGCCGCGCCGACGGCGGAGCCGCCGCCCGGCCGAGAGCAGGGGACATGCATCGTTCGCCGGCCGCCCTCTCGCGCCAGTTCTCCGACGAGCAGCGCAACGCCTTCCGCGAGCTGTACAAGCAGCAGGGCCACCGCGTGTGGAACGCCGAGAGGGACGTCGATTGGTCGCAGGAGTCGATCATCCCCGAAGAGAAGCGCGAGGCCTGGCTGCGGATGATCAACGTCTTCTACGGCCTGGAGTTCATGGGCCTCGACACCATCCAGGTGATGATGAGCAGGGCGACGCACAAGCTGCGCGACCCCAACCTCAACCTCTACCTGGCCGCCCAGTGCCACGACGAGGCTCGCCACACCTACGTGCTCGATAAGTACCTCACCATCGTCGACGGGCACGGCCGCCTCTCGCGTCTGGAGCGGAGCCTGATCAATCGCTTCGGCAACATGGCCTCGTTCGGCCTGTACCGGGCCGAGAACTGGCTCACGTCGACGCTGTTCAGCGAGAACTTCGCGGCCCTGTTTCTGCAGCGCGCCTCGGAACTGCCCGACTGCGACCCCCTCGCCAAGCAGATCTTCCGGAACATCCTGCGCGACGAGGTGCGGCACGTGAACTTCCTGCACACCATCCTGCCGGAGCTGATCGGCAACCTCTCGCCCATCGGGCGGCGCTACATCTGGCAGAGCCAGCTACTGCTCGTGACGACCGTCTCGATCGGGCTGCGGCGCATCCGCCAGGACTCCGCCGACATCGGCCTGGACATCGACGACTTCAAGGACACGATCACCAACAACCTCGACGCGCAGTTCCGGGACGCGGGCATCGACGACTTCCTGCACGCGTCCAGCTACCGCCGCATCATCGACCGCTTCATCTGACCGCCCGCCGACACCCCCGGCCCGCGAGGGCGCCGCCGGAGAGGAGCCGCCATGTTCGAACTCTCGGAAGCCAGCCGCATGATCCAGCAGGTCGCGCACCGCTTCGCGGCGGAGGAGATCCGCCCGGCCGCGCCCGAGTTCGACGAGCGCGAGGAGTTCCCCTGGGAGATCGCGCGTCAGGGCGCGGCGATCGGCCTCAGCGGCGCGGCCTGGGGCGGGCCCGGACTGAACGGCGCCGGCGCCGACGACCCCGGCATCGCCAACCTCGTGATGGCCGAGGAGTTGGCCTGGGGCTGCGCCGGCTTCGCGACGGGCATGCTGGCCAACGGCCTCGCCGCGACGGCCATCAACATCATCGGCACGGCCGACCAGCGCGACCGCTTCCTGCCGATGTGCACGCCCCACGACGGCGAGTTGCGTGTGGGCGCGCTGGGGCTCACCGAACCGGAGTCCGGCTCCGACGCCGGCGCCATGCAGACGCGCGCCGTCCGCGACGGGGACGACTACGTGCTCACCGGCAACAAGCGCTTCATCACCTGCGGCGGCATCGCCGACCTCAACGTCATCTTCGCCACCGAGGAACCCGGCACGGGGTTTAGCGGCGTCTCCGCATTCGTCGTGCCGGGCGGGACCGACGGCCTCTCCCAGGGCCAGCGCTGGAAGAAGATGGGCATCCGCGCCAGCCACACCGCCGACCTGATCCTCGACGACGTCCGCGTCCCCGCCGACCACCGCCTGGGCGACGCCGACCCCGAGTTCCGCAGCGGCGGCCGCGGCGCACTGGGCACGCTGATGGCCACCCGGCCGTGGATCGGCTCGATGGCGGTGGGCCTGTCCCGCGCGGCCTTCGAGTTCTCGGCCGACTACGCGCGCCAGCGGCACGCCTTCGGCAAGCCGATCATCGCCAACCAGGGTGTCTCCTTCATGCTGGCCGACATGGACATCGCCATCGACGCCTCGCGACTGCTCTGCTGGCGCGCCGGGGAGCTGGTCGCGAAGGAGCAGCCCAACACGCTCGAGGAGGCCAGCAAGGCCAAGTGCTTCGCCGCCGATACGGCCATGAAGGTCACCACCGACGCCGTCCAGATCGCCGGCGGCCTGGGCTTCATGCGCGAGATGCCGCTGGAGAAGTGGATGCGCGACGCCAAGATCTTCCAGATCTACGAGGGCACGTCGCAGATCCAGCGCGAAGTCATCGGGCGGAACATCGCCCGTCGGGTCTTCTGAGGGCGCGGTTCGAGGCGACGCTGGGGAAACGGCTGAGCTCATGGAGATCAAGGACCTGATCATCGACGATCGGCAGCGGGGAGTCTTCCGCGTTCACCGGTCGTCCATGACCTCCCTTGATTTGTTCCAGCGGGAACGGGAGCTGATCTTCAGCCGCTGCTGGATCTACCTGGGACACGAGTCGGAAGTGGAGAAACCGGGCGACTACCGGCGCCGGACCGTTGCCGGGCGTCCGCTTTTCTTCGCCCGTGGCGAGGACGGGCGGCTTCGGGTGTTCCTCAACACCTGCCCTCACCGGGGCGCCTTGATCTGCCGCAGCGACGAGGGCAACGCCGAAGTCCTGCAGTGCTTCTATCACGCCTGGACGTTCAATACCCGCGGAGAGCTGGTTGGCGTCCCCGGCGAAGACGCCTACGGCCCCCATTTCGACCGCTACGCGCTGGGTTTGAAGGAGCCGCCCAGGGTCGAGAGCTACAGGGGCTTCCTCTTCGTGAGTTTCAACCCCGATGCCGATGATCTGGTCACCTACCTGGCGGGGGCCAGGGAGTACCTGGACCTCATCGTGGACCAGAGCGAAGCGGGGATGCGGGTGATCGCCGGTTCCAATAAGTACACAATCAAGGCCAACTGGAAACTGCTGGCGGAGAACAGCCTCGACTCGTATCACCTGGTCCCGACGCACCGGACATACCTGGACTACATCAGCAGTCTTGGAACCGACGACAGCGGGGACACCCTGGATGCACGTCCTCCCGGGGCGGCGAGAGCCTTGGGCAACGGACACTGCGTGACGGAGAACATATCCCGCAATGGCCGCCCCGTCGCCCGCTGGCACCCGCTGTTCGGCGAGGAGGCCCGGGAGCCAATCGCCCAAATCCGCCGGCGGCTGGTGGAGAAGTACGGGGAAGAGCGGGCCTACCTGATGGCCGACACCTCCCGAAATCTGCTCATCTATCCCAACCTGATCATCAACGACTTTGTCGCCATCACGATCAGGTACTTCGAACCCTTGGCGCCCGACCACATGGAAGTCACCGCCTGGCACCTGGTCCCGGAGGGAGAATCGGACGCCATGCTGGCCAACCGGCTGGACAGCTTCCTGACCTTCTTGGGGCCGAGCGGCTTCGCCACCCCCGATGACGTGGAAGCGCTGGAATCATGCCAAGCCGGCTACCGCGCTACCGAGGTCGAGTGGTCCGACCTCTCCCGGGGCATGCTGAAGCGGAATCCGGGGACATCGGACGAACTGCAGATGCGCGGGTTCTGGCGGCAATGGCACGCCCATATGCAGGGGTTGAGCCACGCCAATGTGCAGGACGGCCGGCCCCTGGAAGCAGAGGCCGCGTCGGCAACGGACGACTAGCACTCCCACCTTCAGGGCGGGGTGGACAGACAGAACGATGACGACCGCTGACACGCCCTCGCTGCGCGACTTGGTGGAAGACTTCCTGTTCAAGGAAGCGGAACTCCTGGACAGTTGGCGTCTCGACGAGTGGGTCGGGTTGTTCGCCGAGGACGGCCGCTACGTGGTCCCCACCACCGACTTGCCGGACGGCGACCCGAAACGCGACCTGGTGTTCATCGACGACGACATCACCCGCCTGCGGGCCCGGGCGGCGCGGTTGAACAGCCGCCACGCGCACCGCGAGTATCCGTCGTCCAGAACCCGCCGCTTCGTCACCAACGTGCGGGTCGCGGAAACCGGCGGCCGTGAGCTGTCGGTCACCGCGAACGTCATGGTGTACCGCTTCCGGAGCGGTGAGGGCGCGCCCTACGTCGGAAGCATCCACTACATCCTGCGTCGGAACGGCGAGGACTTGAGAATCGTGTACCGCCGCGCGGTGCTCGACATGGAAGCCCTGTCCTCGCACGGCGCCGTCAGCATCATCTTCTGAGTGGGGCAACTGCTAGTCATCGGAGATCGAAGTGGATCAACGCGACCCCCGAATGGCCTGGACCGACGAACCGATAACGTCCAGCGAGGATGATCAGCTTGGTTTCAGCCTCTTCGCGGAACAACTCGCCAGTGAGGCAGTTGGCTGGACGAAGTCACCGAAGGTCGTAGCTGCCCTCACCGGCCCGTGGGGGTCAGGGAAGACGTCGATAGTCAATCTAGCCGCCCCCTGCATGGAATCTGCTGGGGTTACCCTTCTCCACTTCCAGCCCTGGCTCTTCTCAAACCATGTTGACCTCGCGGGGGCGTTCCTCGCGTTCCTCGCGAGGGCCATCGGCGCGGACCGGCCGAACTTCACGGAGATTCTCAACGACTTCGGTGAGTACGCCGATCGAATGGGTGCTGAAGTCGCTACTGCGTTCGGTGTCAGACCCGCCTATGAGGGTGGAAGGAAGGTCGCTGGGATCTGGCAGCGTGTGACCCGCAGCCGTGCTGCACCACCCACCGCTTCGACCGATCTGATCCGCTTCAAGGACAGGGTGGAGGTGCACCTGAGGTCGGCTGGGGGGCCATTCGTTGTGGTTCTCGATGACATTGATCGGCTCACACCAGCAGAGATGGTCGCGGTATTCCAGCTCGTCAAGGCGACCGCCGACTTTCCCAACGTGGCTTACCTGCTTATCTACGACGAGGTGGCGGTTGAGCAGGCGCTGAAGCATCAGGGGATCGATGCACGCGCCTACCTCGAGAAGATCGTCCAGGTCAATCTTCATGCCCCCCGGCCGAACCAAACCGTCCTGACGGACATGATAGTTCGTGCGATCGAGCCCGTGATCGGCCCCCTGCCGGCCGACTCATGGGACTCCGCACGTTGGGAGCAGGTTCTCTATCGCTCCCGCCCCTTGTTTCGCAACGTTCGCGACATCCGGCGTTTCGCCAACTCACTCGGGTTCCATCTCCGTTTGTTGCGCGGAGAGGTCGATCCGGTCGACCTGATTGCGCTTGAGTCATTACGAATGTTCGCGCCGAAGGCGCATCGCCGACTTGGTGAGAGCAAGGAGTACTTCGTCAGCGACGCTGGGGGATACGACAAAGAAGACTCCCGAAACGCCAGAGACAGAGTGATTCAGGACGTGCCGGAACCCGTTCGCCCCGCGATGGAGAGGCTTCTGGAGTACTTGTTCCCGGTGCTGGACAAGTATGGCATGCACGGGGCCGGCGACGCTGCTCGGCGAAGGCGTGCTTGCCATGAGGCGTACTTCGATCGCTATTGGGAGTTCGCGCCTGGGCCGGGAGAGGTGCCGGACGACGAGATCAAGGGTCTTCGGGATCGCTCCGTGGACGAGATCGAGCGCAAGCTGATCGAATACGTCGAGTCGGATCGGATCTCATACGTTCTAGATCGGCTGCCTTTCTTGGCCGAGTCGCTCCCGACCAAACACCCGCTGATTTATGCTGTCCTGCGGATCTTTCCGCGACTCGATGCCAGCAAGACGTTCTTTACGGGAGGCAGCGATGACCCCCGGATGCTGCGTGTGGTCCGCGCCTCGCTGCCCGAGGAACCCAGTGCCAGGAAGGCGGCCTTTGAGGCCTTGCTGCTGGAGGCCCCGAGCGTCGGTGGATTGGTGTACGTCTTCGCTCTGGAGGAAGAATTCCGACAGCGGGCTTCGGAGGGGCACTCCGAGGGTGCTCATCTCGACGAGGCGAGCTTTCGTGAACTGGTTCCTGCCCTAGCCGACCTTATCCGCTGTGCGGCCGAGAATGGGGCGCTGTCAGGTGACCCTCGATACTTCATGATCCTGCACTATTGGAAGGCCTGGTCTAGTCCCGAAGAAGTCCGTGCAACTGTCGAGACTGACACCGCTGACGATGCGAAGCTGGTCGCCTATGTCACTCGTGGAATCCGCACTGGTGTCCGCCTCACGGATTCGGGTAACCCCCGGATTCACCGCTTGGCAGTTGATTCGGTTTCAGAGTTCCTTGACGTTGACAACGCGCGACAGCGCTTGCGGGACGTCCGCGAGAGTGGATCACTGACACTCTCAGTCCGTGAGCAGGTCGCCATCGACATGTTCCTGGAAGGACGTGAGGAGGCAACGGAGGATGAAGAGAGTCGGCTTGCTCAGGCTTGATTCACCGGGATCCGCCGCCTCCCCCGCCCCTCAGTCCTCCAGCAGGATGGGGAGGGCCTGGGCGTAGGCGGCGGCGGCGCGACCCTTGATCTGCGCCGGCGTCAGGCTGCCGAGGGGGTGGTCGAGGATGACGAAGGGGTAGTCGCGCAGGCCCATCACGCCGGCGATGTTGCGGGCGGTCACCTCGAAGGGGCGGGTGCAGAGCACGACCGCGCGCTTGCCCGCCTGCTCGAAGGTGATGCCGTCGTGCAAACTGCACGTCGAGCAGCTGCCTCAATCGCCGAGCCCCGTGATGAGGAAGTCGCACTGCTCGATCAGCGCCCCGATGCGCCGCTCGCCGGCGGGCGCGCTGGGGTTGCCCTTCTCGAGGTGCGCCGCGACGCGGCAGCCGTGCCGCTCGGCGAACAGCGCCGCCGTCTCGCGCAGCAGCAACTCCGCGTTCAGCTTGCGGTTCGAGAGTAGTCCGATCGTCAGCCCCTCCAGGCCGGCCAGCTTGGGCGCCCGCACACTGGCGAAGCTCGCGCCCGGCACCGTCGGATCGACGAGCTTCATGGCCGCCTCCCTCTTCGCCGCGCGCTAGCAATCAAGGCAGACCCCGATCGGCTTCGACTGCATGATCGACGCGCGAGAGCGGCTCCAGGAGGGGATGAAGGACGAGTGGCCGCCGGCGTCGCCGCCGCCCACCGTGACGAGGATGTCGTCGGCCGTCAGGCCGCGGTGCATCTCCTCGAGCCCCTGCAGCGCCCGCTCCCGCTCGACGTACTTGCCGACCCGCTGCATGCCGGCGATCGGGCGCTGCGCCTGCGCGAACAGGTACTCCCGCACGTCGTCCTTGCTCCAGCCGGTGCTCGCGACGATGCGCGCGTGCTCGGGCGAGAGCACCACCACGGACTGGCCGATGCTGATCGACCCGTAGTTCGCCATGGCGTCGGCGACGGCGTCGAGGATCTGCTCGGGGCGGTTGCCGCCGTGGTTCTCGATGTTGACGAAGCCGGCCGCCGCGTAGACCGTCACCGAGCTGACGCCCTCGGGGTAGCCCAGGTCGTCGCGCAGGCTGGGCCAGGGGCTGACCTCGGCCCGCTCGGCGATGCAGGAGCAGTACTTGCCCGGGTGGCCCTGGGTCGACTTGTCGGCGATGCCGGGGACCATGCGGAAGACGTTGAGGATGATCAGCCGCACGGCGCGGCCGATGGTCGCGTTGGCGCGGTTGCCGGGGCCGAACAGGTTGACGCCGGCGTTCATGCCGATCTCGTCGACGATGGGGCCGCTGACGATGAGCAGCGGAGCGGAGCCGCCCGTGCTCGCCGTGCTGCCGTGGAAGTTGTAGGGGCGCTCGTTCATCGCCTCGAAGGCGGCGACGAGGATGGGGAAGTACTCGGGCAGGCAGCCGGCCATGACGGCGTTGACTGCCGCCGCCCGGACGGTGAGCTGCAGGCCCGTGGCGGGATGCTCGGCGAGGACGGCCTCGGGCGGCTGCGTGGCCCATTCCAGCATCGCCTCGACGCGCGAGAGCTCGGGCGGCACGACCGGCAGGCCGTCGGTCCAGCCCTGCTCGTAGCAGTAGTCGATCGCGGCGAGCAGGTCGTCCGGGGCGTCGTGGGTGACCAGCGGGTCCGCAGTCATCGCCACCTCGGTTCCGTCTGTGCGCGCGCAGGGGCAAGCATACCCGGCGGGGCCGACGCGCCGCGCGCGTATCCTGCCCCGACTGGAGGTGACCCATGGATCTCGAACGCCGGACCCATCTCTACGCGCGTGTCGAGCGCGCGACCGAGTTGCCGATGCTGGTGCTGGCGGCCGCGATGCTGCCGCTCATCCTCGTGCCCCTGCTGGTCGATCTGCCGGCCACGGTCGATCTGGCCCTGTTCGTCTGCGACTGGGTCATCTGGGCGGTCTTCGCAGTGGAGCTGGGCGTGAAGACCTACCTGTCGCCCGACCGGCGCCGCTACCTGATCAGCCACTGGTACGACGTCGTGATCGTCGTCGTGCCCTTCCTGCGCCCGCTGCGCCTGCTACGCCTGATCGGGATCGTCTCGCGATTGGGGCTCACATCGAAGAACATCCTGGGCCGGCGCGGCCTGGGATACGTGCTCATCTTCGGCGTGCTCGCCATGCTCGGGATCGCCGGACTCGTTCTGATCGTTGAACTTCAGGACGGGTCGGCCCTGATCACGAGCTACCCCACGGCCCTGTGGTGGGCCGCAGCGACGGTCACGACCGTCGGCTACGGCGAGATCGTGCCGATCACCTGGGCCGGTCGCGGCCTGGGCGTGCTGCTGATGATCGTGGGCATCGGTTTGTTCGGCGTCTTCACGGCCAGCGTCGCGGCGTTCTTCGTGGGGGAGGACGACGAGCGCGCGGCCAGCGAGGACCGCGCCGTCCTGCTCAGCGAGGTGCGCGCCCTGCGCGACGAGGTGGCGGCGCTGCGGCAGTCGCTCGACGGGGCGTCCGGCGGCTGAGCTAGCCGGCGTCGCTCCAGGCCCGCTGGAGCAGCGCGGCGAACAGCTCGACGTCGTCGCTGAAGAACAGCACCGGGTTGCGGCCGGCGTCCTTCTGGATCTCGATGCCGTTGCTGTAGGGCTCGAAGGTGAGGATGCGGTTGAGGCGGACGGTCTTGTTGCCCAGCGGCCCCATGAAGATCAGGCGCTTGGTCGTGAGGTAGAGCGTGCCCGAATCGACCCGCGTGAGCATCTCCGACGAGTGGCGCATGCCGCGCAGGTGGCCCATGCGGAAGTAGACGCCCTTGGCCATGCGGACGCGGGCCGTGGGGCCGGCGTAGGAGATGCCGGTGGTGACGCGGCGCAACTCGCGCCACTCGACCTCCCGCATCGCGTAGCACTTCTCGCCCCGGTACAGTTTGATGCCCGGGTCGATGGGCGGCACGTCGCCGTTCTCGATCAGCCAGAACAGGCGGTAGCGGTCGAGCGTGCGGCGGGTGTTGGCGTCGGCCTGCACCTCGACGTTCAGGGAGCGGGAGATCTCTTTGAGCTCCGCGTCCTCCTCGGGGCTGATGCGCTCGTCGGCGAGGGCCTCGTCGTAGGCCCGCTGCATGCGCTGCGACGCGAGCCGGGTGTAGATCTCCTCCGCTCGCTGCGTGCCGAGCGTGAGGTCATCGCGCAGGCGCAGCAGCGCGGCCGTCTCCTCCTCGGACACACGCCCGTCCGCGACCGCCTCCGTGACCGATTCGTGGTAAATCGCCTCGACGGTTTCGCCGCGCAGGCGCTCCGCCGCAGGATCGCCGAGGGCGAGCAACCCTTGCAGGCGCCGCAGCGCAGCGATCTCGGCCTCGTCGAGGCGATGGTCGGCCAGGCAGTCGCTCAGGTACTCGCGGTAGACGGCCTCGCGTTCGGCGCTGAGGTGCTTCTGCAGGCGGACGCCGTAGCGGTCGGCGATCGCCTGCACCGCCTCCGCCTCGACGTCCTGCACGCGCTCCGCGTCGATCAGCAGGTCGCGAATCTCCACGATCGCGTTGCGGCGCGGCTGCCGCCGCATGAGTCGGTCGAGGATCGACGGACCCACCTTGGCCTGACGGGCGATCGGCATGGGGCGGCCCCTTTCGGTGGTCGCCCGCAGCCTAGCGGCTCCCGTCGCGAAGGGGGCTACTCCTCCTCGGCGGACTCCGCGTCGTCCTCCGGTTCGTCGTCCTCCGACGGCTCCTCCTCGGCGGGGGGTTCGCCGTTCTCGGCCTCCGGCTCCTCCTCCTCGGCGGCGCCTCCGTCGTCGGTCACGGGCCGCTCGCCGAGTCCACCGTCGGGCACGGGGGCGGGGGTCACTTCGCCGCGCAGGTAGTCGATGGCGGCGTAGAGGGCGACGTCGCGGCGCTGCTCGAAGTCCTCGTCGGTGGGCTCGACGATGATGTCCGGGATCACGCCGATGCCCTCGATCAGCTCGCCGGCCGGGGTCAGCCAGCGGGCGATGCTGACGTAGAGCACGCTGCCGTCGGAGAGCCGTCGCGGGAGGTTGACCGTGCCCTTGCCCAGGGTCTGCTCGCCGATGATCACGGCGCGGCCGTGGTCGCGCAGGGCGGCGGCCATCACCTCGGAGCCCGAGGCGGAGCCGCCGTCGACCAGCAGCACGACCTCCAGGCCCACGCCCTCGCCGCCCCGGTCGGCGAAGAAGTCGTGCGTCTCGCCGTCGCGGTCGACCTCGGTCAGGACCAGGCCGCCGTCCATGAAGACGCCGGTCGTGTCGACCGTCGCCGAGAGCAGGCCGCCCGGGTTGCCGCGCAGGTCGATGATGATCTGCGTCAGGCCGGCGGCGTGGGTCGCCTCCAGAAGCGGGATCAGCTCGGCCAGCGTGTTGGGCGTGTACTGCGAGATGAGGACGAAGCCGATGTCGGTGACCGGGGCGCCGGCGCGGTCGGTGATCTGGAAGGACTGCACGCTGGGGATGATGATCCGGTCGCGGATGACGATGATCGTCTCCTCCTCGTCGTTGCGATGGCGCACGACGAGCTCGACCGGCGTGCCGCGTTCGCCGCGGATCACGGAGACGGCGAACTGAAGACTCCAGCCCGCCGTGGACTCGCCGTCGACGAAGAGGACGACGTCGCCGGCGCGGATGCCGGCCGCCTCCGCCGGGGAGCCGCGGAAGGTGCCCGTGATGACGATCTCCTCGCCCTCCATCTGCACGGTCGCGCCGATGCCCTCGAAGGATCCGCTGATGTCCTCGCTGGTCATGCGGAAGGTTTCTTCGTCGAGGTAGACCGAGTGGGGGTCGTTGAGGGAGCCGACGGCGCCGTTGATCGCGCCCGTGCGCAGCCGCTGGAGGTCCACCGCCTCGGGCTCCACGAAGTCCTCGTTGAGGATCTCGTAGACCTCGTCAAGCAAACCGAAGCGGGAATCGCGGTTCACCGTCACGACCGGCGGCGGCTCCGTGACGGCGATCGTGGCGGTGCTGGCGCGGGCCGGGCGGCTCGCAACGATGACCTCGTCCTCGTCGAGCAGGCCGGTGACGCCGGCGCCCAGGGCGAAGGCCGCCGTGATGACGACCAGCATGAGGCTGAAGATCAGCGCGCGGGGCCGGCCGCCGGACGGCGCGGGCGGGGGCGCTTGCTGCGACATCGATCGCTCCTATCGCCGCCGGCCGGGGTGCGCGCGGCCGGGGGCGGTGGGGCCGAGGCGGGCTCGGCCTCCCCAAGGGTACGCCAGCGGGCGGCTCCCGGATGGAGCCGGCGCCGGAGATGCGTCCGGCGCGCTGCGCAGCGCAGACGTCACTCCAGCGTCCAGCGCACGTCGACGGCGGCGCTCTCCCCTTCCGATTCGTTGCGCAGCTCCAGCGAGTAGTGCGCCGCCGCGAATCCGCCCTTGAAGCGGAAGCCGCCCGGCCCCAGCGCCGAGGCCAGTTCTCCGTCGGGGCCGCGCAGCGTCGTTCGCAGCGGGAACCCGGCGGCGTCGTCGTCCCGGCCGCCGATCTCCCAGCGCACCTCGCTGTTGCGCCCGGCCGCGACGAGCACTTCGAGCGTGCGGACCCCGCCCGGCGGGATCTGGAAGCTGCGCTCGACCTCCGCCGGTTCGCCCCCAACGAGGTTCACGACGATCACGGCCAAGAAGAGCAAGGCGGCGCCCGTCAGCGGCCAGCGCAGCGGCCGGGGCACGTGCATGTACGCCCGCCAGCAGGGGCGCAGGCGGTCGCGCAGCCGGTGGTGGAGGCGGGGGGAGTGCCGGGTCACGCTGCTGCGAGCCTAGCGCCGCCCGCCCATAGGCGGCGCCGGGTCGTTCCCCGCACGACGCGCGGGGCATACCATCGCAAGCGCCATCGCCCAGCCCTGCGAGCGGAGCCCTCCCATCGACCATCACGACCGCGACACGCCTGCCATCCGCGAGGCAGAGGGCCACGAGGGGGGGCGCACCGCGCTCGTCTGTCCCGGCCAGGGCTCCCAGCGGCCCGGGGGGGTGGCGGAGTTGCCGGCCAGCGCCCGCGCCATCTTCGACCGGGCCTCGGCGGTGATCGGGATCGACCTCTGGGAGGCCGGGCTGACCCTCGACGCGGAGGCGATCGCGCGGCCGTCGGTGCTGCAGCCCCTGCTGGTCGCCTGGGCCGTCGCCGACTACGAGCGCGCCCGCGAGGGATGGGGCGGCCTGCCCACGCCCGATTTCGTGCTGGGGCACTCCTCGGGGCAGAACTCGGCGCTCGTGCTGAGCGGCGCGCTGCCCTTCGCGGCGGCGGTGCGGTTCGCGTACCAGCGGGGTCTGCACCAGGACGCCGCCTGCGATCGTGACGCGCACGGGTTGCTGGCCGTCTCCGCGCTTGAGGAGGGGGCGGTGAGCGACCTCGCCGGGGCCCGCGGGCTGGTGATCGCCAACCGCAACGCGGCCGACCAGTTCGTGCTCGCCGGCCGCGACGATGCGATGACGGCGGCGCTCTCGGACGTCACGGCGCGCGGCGGTCGCGCGGTGCGGCTGCGCCTGGCGGGCGCCTTCCACAGCGAGCACTTCCGCCAGGCCGACGAGCGCAGCCAGGCGCTGATCGACGCGCTGCCCTTCGCGGAGGGGTTCACGCCGCTGATCGGCAACCGCGTCGGCCAGCGCATCGACGACGCGGCCGGTCTGCGGGCCGAGCTGTCGATGCAGTACACCCGCCCCGTGGCCTGGACGGCGGCGCTGGCCACGGCCTACCAGGAGGGCGTGCGGACCTTCGCCGTGACGGGGCCGGGCAACGCGATGGCCGGGCTGGTGCGCCGCTTCGGGCGCACCGTCGAGGAGCCGCTGCGCATGGTGCGGCTGAACGCGCCCCGGCGGGAGGAGCCGCCCGGCGCGTAGTGCGATCATGCCGGCATGGGGTTTCGCCGCGGTCGAGGCACGGACGTGCGGCTAGACCAGCGCCGCCACGATGCCCGCGATGGCCGCGATGACCACCGCCGCGAGGCCGAGGCCGAACATCACCATCCATCGCGTTTGCGCATGCAGGGCCGTCTGCAACTTCGCGTCCAGCACCGCCTCGAGCACGCTCCGGGTCACGATCTCGTCGCGCGTCGGCAGGGGCTCGACCGCCTCGCGGATCGTCTCCGCGATGGCTTGCGCCATGGGGTCTTCCGCGCCGGCCTCGCGCAGGCGATCGGCAGCCCGGGCAACTCGAGGGTGGACATGCCCCGATCCTAGCGGGTGATGAAGCGCACCGAGTCGAAGGGCAGAGGGCGCCCTCCTGGGCCGACCCACCGTAAGGAATACATAACCATTATAGGACGATCATGCGGAAGCCTCGAGATGGAGGCCCGCCGCCGACGCCTGGACCGATTGCCCGCCCACGGGCGTGGACATAGCGTGAGCGCATGGAGCCCCCCGACCAATGCATCCGGCGGTTCATCGACGTGGACGGCGTCTCGATCCACTTGCTGCGCTGGCCCCGGCCCGGCGCCCCGCCGCTGCTGCTGCTGCACGGCACGGGCTTCCTGGCCGACCTCTGGCGCCGGGTGGTGGACAGCCTCCACGAGCACTACGACGTCGCCGCGCTGGACGTGCGCGGGCACGGGCGCTCGGCCCGCCCCGCCGGTCGCTACGACTTCCCGACGCTGGCGGGCGACGTCGCCGGCGCGCTCGACGCGCTGGGCTGGCGCGACGTCTACCTGGCCGGCCACTCCATGGGCGCGGCGCTGGCGCTGATCGTCGCGGCGCGGCGATCCGAGCTCGTCCGCCGGGTCTGCGCGGTGGAGCCGGTCGCATCCACCCACTTCCGGCGCACCGCGGCGCCCGCGACGCCGGCGGGCGGCGGCATGGCCGAGGCCGTGCGCAAGCGCCGCGCCGGCTTCCCGAGCCGCGCGGCGGCCGAGGCGCGCTGGCGCGATCGGCCGGCGTTCGCGAGGTGGGATCCCCAGGTGTTGAGCGATTATGTCGAGTATGGGCTCGCCGACCAGGACGACGGGAGCGTCACGCTGCGCTGCCCGCCCGCGATCGAGGCGCAAGTCTACGCCGCGGTGACGGACTTCGACGCGACGCCCTACCTGCGCGACGTCCGCTGCCCGGTCCTGATCGCGCAGGGGGAGCGCACCAATCCATTGTTCGCCACCGTGTTCGCGACCGCGGCCGCCCTGCTCGCCGATGTCGAGCGGATCACCATCCCGGGGACAAGCCACTTCGCGCCGATGGAGGCGCCGGCGCTGGTCGCCGAGGGGATCCGCGCCTTCGACGCCGCCGCCCGATAACGTCGGCCCAACTTCGTACTATCCGCGATCGATCGGCGTCGGGGGCAACCCGAAGCGCAGATTGCCGAACGAGTCCTCCTGCACGTCGATGATCTCCCCCTGCGCCTGCATGTGGCCGAGCGTCGCGTGAAGGTCGATGCCCGTCAGGTCGGCTTCCGAGAACTCCATCAGCAGCGAGAGCGAGAGCTGCGAGCGGCGGCCCAGCCGGCGGGCCTCGGCTTCCAGCGCGCCGCGCACGACAACCAGATCGGCGTGCGTGTCGCGCTGCGGGACGGGGTAGGGGCGCAGGGCGGCGCGCAGGCGGCGCAGGAGGCGCATCTCAGCCCTCCGCCGCTTCCAGCGCCGCGAGGACGGCGGGGTCGGCGCCCCGCGTGCGCAGGGCGTCCAGGCGCGCCTGCGTGGCGCCGGCGCGCCGCCAGCAGGTCAACAGCAGGCCGGCGGCGGCGTCGAGGTCGCCCGGCAGGGCGTGTTCGTCGAGCGGAAGGCGACCGCGCGCCAGCGCCACCGCCCGGCGCCCGTTCTCCGCGCCGGGGTCGCCGCCGAACTCCTCCAGCACCGCCTCGAATTCGTGACCGGCCTCGTCGAGCCGGTCCAGGGCGAGGCAGATCAGTCCGTGCGTGATGCGGCTCTCGACGTCGTAGGGGCGGGCGGTGGCGGCGCGGTGCGCCGGCGCCCGCGCCTCGGCTGCCCGGCCCGACAGGAACAGCGCCCGCGCCTCGAGCAGGTCGAGGTGGGGGTCGTCGGGCGCGCCGTCCGCGCGCAGGGCGGCCAGGCCGGCCAGCACGTCGCCCAGGGCGGGAGCGGGCGCGTGGGCGCCGCCGGCCTCGGCGACCGCGATCGCCCGCTCCAGCGCCGCGATGCCGCGGCGGCTCTCCCGTCCCCGGCGCCAGCGGTCGAGCAGCGCCCGCATCGGCGTCCCTTCGCGCATGCGATTCCGGCTGGGAACGCATGTTCTTGCTCTGCTAGCGTAGGCGTATGGTCGCATCGGGCGAGCCCTCTGTCGCCGGGGCCTCCCCCCGACACATCATCCATGCCGACATGGATGCGTTCTACGCCTCCGTGGAGCAGCACGACGACCCGGCGCTGCGCGGCCTGCCGGTGCTGGTGGGCGGCTCGCCGAAGTCGCGCGGGGTGGTCGCCGCGGCCTCCTACGAGGCCCGCGCCTTCGGCTGCCGCTCGGCGATGCCGATGCGCACGGCGGCGCGGCTCTGCCCGCAGGCCGTCATCGTGCCGCCGCGCTTTCCCCGTTACCGGCAAGCCAGCGAGCAAGTGATGGCCATCTTCCGCCGGGTCACTCCCCTGGTCGAGCCGCTCTCGCTCGACGAGGCCTTCCTCGACGTGACGCACCGCGTGCAGGCGGGCACGGAGCCGGCCGCGGTCGCGCGCTGGCTGCGGGCCGCCGTGCGGCGGGAGACGGGCCTGACCGTGTCCTGCGGCGTCGCGGCGACGAAGTCGGTCGCCAAGGTGGCCTCGGACCGCGACAAGCCCGACGGGCTCACCGTCGTCGCGCCGGGCGACGAGCGCGCCTTCCTGGCGCCGCTGCCCATCCGCGATCTGTGGGGCGTCGGGCCGCGCACCGCCGAGCGGCTCTCCAAGGCGGGCGTCAAGACGATCGGCGAGCTGGCCGAGCGCCCCCTGCCGTGGCTGATCGAGCGCTTCGGGGTGCGCGGCGAATGGTTCTACCGCCTGGCGCGGGGCGAGGACGACCGCCCCGTCAGCACCAGCCGGGAGGCGAAGTCGATCTCCGCCGAGCAGACCTTCGCCGAGGACCTCGCCGACCCGGAGGCGCTGGCCGAGGTCGTGCGCGAGCAGGCCGCCCGCGTCGCACGGCGGCTGCGCAAGGCGCAGTTGCGGTCACGCACGGTGCAGCTGAAGCTGCGCCTGGCCGACTTCACGACCTTCACGCGGCGGCGCACGCTGCCCGTCGCGACCGACCAGGCGGGCCCCATCCAGAGCGCGGCCCTGGAGATGCTCGCCGCCGAGACCGGCGGCGGGCGGCGCTTCCGACTGGTCGGCACGGGGGTGTCGAACCTGATCGAGGCCGAGGAAGCGGCGCAGCTCTCGCTGTTCGACCCGCTGCCCACGCCCGCCCGCGCGGCGGCGCTGCGCGAGACGGTGGACGCCCTGCAGGACCGCTACGGCGACGAGAGCGTCGATTGGGGCGCCGGACGCTCGCGAGACCAGGCGCGGGGGCAGGCGCCGGGGCCGGTATAGGCTGGCAACCGGGGGGCGCCGCATGGCGAGAAAGGGCAGAGGCAAGGGACGAAGCAAGGCCAAGCCCGGCGCGGCGAGCGGCGGGGAATCGGCGCCTGGGCGGCGCAGTGTGGCGCGCAACCGACGCGCGACCTACGACTACGAGATCCTGGAGCGCACCGAGGCGGGCCTCGTGCTCAGCGGCAGCGAGATCAAGTCGCTGCGCGAGGGGCGGGCCAGCATCCAGGAGGCCTACGTGCGGCCGCGCGACGGGGAGATGTGGCTGGTGGGAGCGCACATCTCGCAGTACGAGGCGGCCAACCAGAACAACCACGACCCCAAGCGCGACCGCAAGCTGCTGCTGCACCGGCGCGAGATCGCGCACCTGCAGGAGGCGTTCGAGCAGAAGGCGCTGACCATCGTGCCCATGCACCTCTACATCGCGCGGGGGCTGGCCAAGCTGGAGATCGGCGTGGGGCGCGGCCGGCGGCGCTACGACAAGCGGGCGGCGATGGCCGCCCGCGACGCGGCGCGGCGCATGCGCGCGGCCGTGCGTCGCTGACGACACCGGCGCCCCGCCCGATCGGCTACCCTGGCGTCTCCGGGGACGAAAGGGCTCGACAGCGGTTTCGTCGTCCGGTCACGCGTGCCGAGGCGCCGCGCCCTCGTTAATCCCGCGGCAAACCTGCAACTGGCGAAGAGGAATTCGCCCTCGCCGCTTAAGCGGTGACGTCGGTCTCCAGCCTCCCTCGGACGGGCGGAGATCGGCGCCGTGCAGTCCGGGTGCTCGGGCCGGGTCGCCGGGACCGGTCCGCCAAGACTCTTCCGGCTGGCGCGCGCCCTGGCCTGTCGTTCGGCAGGGGCGCGGGCGAGACCTCAAGGAACGACTACGCACGTAGTGGGGCCGGGTGCGGGCCGACTGGACGGGGAGTTCGATTCTCCCCCGTCTCCACCAGCGACATCCTGCCGCCGCTCCGGGGCGTCCGGTCTCATGCCGGGCGCCGTCGGAGCGGCGGTCGTGCGTTCGCCCGGCGCGCGGCGGCATCGGTTTCGCCCCCCACGCGATATGATCGACGGAGACGGTCGGCCGGCGGCGCGCGACGGCGCCCGCGAGCATCGGAGGATCCCCGCCATGCCGAAATTCGCCGAAGAACTGCTCCTGCTGTTGCTCGACAACGACGGCAAGTCCGCGGCCGTGCCCAACCTGTCGCTGAGCTACGCCCTGGCCGGCGGCGTGCTGATGGACCTGGCGCTGGAGAATCGCATCGACACCGACCTGGAAACGCTGGTGCTGGTCGACGACACGCCCGTCGGCGATCCCCTGCTCGACGAGACGCTGGCCGAGATCGCGGCCAGCGATCCGCGCGACGCGCGCTTCTGGGTCGAGCACACGGCCGCCCGCGGCGAGGACATCCGCGAGCGCACGCTGGCCTCCCTAGTCGAGCAGGGCGTCCTGGAGGCCCGCGACGTGCGCGTCCTCTGGCTCTTCCGATCGCGGCGCTACCCGGCCCGCGACCAGACGGCCAAGAACGCCGTCAAGCTGCGCATCATGGAAGTGCTGTTCAGCGAGGAGATCCCGCACCCGCGCGACGTGGTGATCATCTGCCTGGCCGATACCTGCGGCATCTTCAAGCAACTGCTGTCGAAGCGGGAGCTGGGCGAGGCCGCGGCCCGCATCGACCAGGTGCGGCAGCTCGACCTGATCGGTCAGGCAGTCTCGGGCGCCATGCGGGACATCGAGATGTCGCTCGCCGCCGCCCTCCATCCGTACGTGTAGGGGCCTCCGCCGCGCCCGACCGATGATCGCACTTCTCAGGGATCGGGCAGGAGCAGGATCTGCCCGGCGTAGATGGTGTCGGCGTCGGGCAGGTCGTTGAGGCGGACGATCTCCTCGACCGTCGTTCCGGTGGCCTCGGCGATGGCGGAGAGCGTGTCGCCGGGTTGGACCTCCCAGGTGCGCGGAGCCGCTTCGGCTGTGTCCGCTTCCGCCGCTTGCGCGCCCGGACCGGCGTCACCGGGATCGACGGCCTGCTCGGCCGCAGAATCGGTGGCGCCGCTGGCGTCCGCGCCCGGCGAGGCCTCGTCGCTCGCGGGGGCCGCCGGGCTGTCGGCGGCGTCCGTCGCGGCCGGCGACGGCAGCGCTTCGGCGCTGCGCGCCTCGTCCGGGGGCGCCGTGTCGGGGCCGTCCTCGAACACCCAGCCGCGGGCCAGCACGGCGATCGCGATCACGCCCGCCAGCGCCCCGGCGATCGCCAGCCCGCGCCGCCCCAGCCATCGGCGAGCGCGCGGCCGGTCGTCCTGGACGCGCCACGTCCGGCGGGCGTCGCGCAGCCCGCTGGCGACGGAGAGCGGGTGCGCCAGCCGCCAGCGCAGGCGGCGCAGGTAGTGGCGCAGCAGCGCCCGCTTCGTCGCCTCCCAGGCGCGCAGGTTGGCGAGGTCGTCGGCCCGCGTGGGCCAGAGGCCGCCGTAACGCACGCCCGAGTAGTCGTCGGCGAGGCGCCCGACGTGAGGCGAGGCCGCCGGCGCGGCGCTGGCGAGGGCCAGCGCGAATTCGCCGGGCGTGTGCACCCTCGCCGGCACGAGCCGCAGCGGCCGGGCCATGCGTAGCAGCGCGATCCAGGTGCGCTCGGCCGTCGTGGGGCCGCGCAGCGTCATCCGCCAGACGACCCCGGTCGCCGCGCCCAGCATGACCAAGCCGCCGCCGCCGTAGAGCAGCGCCAGCCACCACAGTGGCGGGGGCTCGGGCGGCGGCGGCTCGGGGTCGGCGACGGCCTCCGGCGGCTCCGGCGGCGTCGGTTCGGGCGGCTCGGGCTCTGGCGGCTCCGGTTCCGGCTCGGGCTCCGGCGGCGGCGGAGGGGGTGGAGGCGGCGGCGGCTCGGGCTCGGGCGGTGGAGCCGGCGGGGGCGGAGGCGGTGGCGCCGGAGCGGGGGGCGCGGGCGGCGGCGCGACCGCCGCCGCGCCGGAGCTGCGCTCCTCGATCCAGGGGGGCTGCAGGTCGTGGGGCAGCCAGGCGTGGGGCAGGGCGCGCACCGCGGTCCACAGGCCGAGCACGGTGACCACCGCGACCAGCACGCTGACCGGCGCGACGGCGTTCGAGAAGCGCACGCCCTCGCCCTGCCAGGCCTCGGCCCGGTCGAGCAGGCGGACGCGCGCGACCAGTGCGGCCGCGGCGGTGGCGAAGACGGGGAAGCGCAGCAGCTCGATGCCGGGCGCGTCGTTCAGGGCGAAGACGAGCGTCGTGCCGAGCGTCAGCACGATCGGCCAGGGGCGGCGCCCGCGCAGAGTCAGGACGACGCCCCCCGCGACGACCAGCCAGGCGCCGCAGAGCACCAGGAAGATGAAGGGGATCGGGTTGGTGATGGCTTCGCCGCTCAGCAGGCGCTCGCCCCAGTCGCCCAGCCGCAGGCCCAGGTAGTTGAGGTGCGGCCAGAGGCCGGCGGGGGCGCGGAAGCGGTCGACCGCCCAGAGCTGCCAGAGGACGACCGGCGTGCCCATCGCGACGATGCAGAGGGCCTGGTAGCGCGCCTGCGGCGGCCGCGGCAGGATCGACAGCGCCAGCCCCGCGGCGAACGCTAGGCCCACGGTCAGGTGCAGGTCGGGCATGGCGGAGTTCCAGCGGGCGGCCCAGATCGCGCCCGGGACGAAGAAGACGACCAGCGCCAGCAAGCCGGCCGTCCAGACCGTGGGGGGGAGCGACCACGGGGATCGACGCGGCGCGGGGGCGGGCGAGATGGGGCGCGGCGCCATCATCGGCCGGCCCGTCCCGATGCGAGCGCCTCGGCGATCGGCGTCGTCGGCGTGACGACGTACTCCTCGGCGGGGAGGTCGCCGGGCAGCGCGCGCCGCGCCGGCGCGGGGCCGCGCCCGCGATCGCTGCTGAGACGCACGAGGACGATCTGCGAGGGCTGCAGGCCCAGCATCCGCCCCGTGATGCCGACGCCGGCCGGCGCGGCCGTGATCGCGATCAGCAGGCCGTTGCGCGTCTGCACGCCCAGCCGCGAGACGAGCAGCCGGCTGAGCGGCGTCGCGCCGCGCGGCTGCGCGTAGGCGAGTTCCTCCAGGATCGGGCGCAGCTGGCCCCGGCCCGGGACGGGCGGCAACCAGTGCTGCCGCGCCCCCGAGGCGAGGAAGCCGACCGGGCGGCCCTGCTCGAGGGCGTGCTGCGCGAGCGCGGCGGCGGCGATGACGCCCGCCTCCAGCGCGGCGGGGTCGGCGTGCTGGTCGGCGGCGCAGAGGTCGAGCGCGATCCAGCAGACGCCCGCGTCGGGGTCGTCCTCGAGCGTGCGCACGACCAGCCGGCTCTGGCGCAAGGACAGCGGCCAGTGGATGCGCTGCGGCGGGTCGCCGGGGGTGTACTCGCGCACGCCGGCGACGATGGGGCCGCCGGCGACGCGGCCGCGGGCGCCGCTCGCGCCGCGCCGCCCGGCGGGCAGGACGAAGTGCGGCAGGCGCGGGCAGGGCGGATAGACGACTACCTCGCGGCGGTCGCCGACGGCGCGCCGGCCCTCGAAGATCTCGAGCGGGTCGGGGCTGCTTACGCCGGCCGGTCCCAGCGCGTAGACGCCGCGCAGGGGGCAGCGAATCGTCGTGCGGAGGTGCGAGCGGCCGTTGGGGCTCAGCGACGTCGTCCAGCCGATGGCGGGGCCGAGGTCGCTGCGCACGCGCAGGTCGATGCGCGGGCGCGGCAGGCGCAGCCGGTTGCGCAGTTCGACGTCGATGGTGAGCGTCTCACCGGCCGTCAGGCGCTCGCGCGAGGGCAGGATGGACACCCGAAGCCCGCGCGTCCCCAGGCGGGCCCACAGCGCCGCGATGATCAGTCCGGCGGCGAGCAGCACGCCGACCTGGGCCAGCAACACAGAGTCGGCGGCGCTGCCGCCGGCGACGACGAGGGCGGTGAGCAGCGCGGCGGCCACGGGCCGGCGCAGCCGGGGCGCCGGCGCCGCGCGTCGCGCGGCCGTGCGGGCGGCCGTTGCGGTGGAACGCATACGGCTCCGACGCCCGCGGCGCGTCGCTGGTTCCCATTGCGAAGGCTGCATGGTCTGGCTGGTCACCGCCGGGCCGCCGCCCCCAGCCTAGGCGATCGGCGTGGCTAACGGACGTTGCGCAGGCGCGGATCGAGTGTGTCGCGCAGCCAGTCGCCCATCATGTTGCCGGTCAGCGAGATGATCAGCAGGGCCAGCCCCGGTAACCAGATCGTCCACCAAGCGACGCCCATCGTGTCGAGGCCCTCCGTGATCATGCGCCCCCACGACGCCGTGCCCGGCGGCACGCCGACCGTCAGGAAGCTGAGCGCGGCCTCGGCCAGGATCACGAGGGCGACTTCCAGCGTCATGATGATGACGACGGTGTTGACCACGTTCGGGAAGAGGTGCTTGCGTATGATCCACCAGGATGTCCCGCCCGTCGCTAGGGACGCCGTCACGAAGTCGCGCTCGCGCAGCGACAGCACGTCGGCCCGCACCAATCGGGCGTACGAGGGCCAGGTCCAGATCAGCAGGATGATGATCACGTTGCGCAGGCTGGCCCCCACGAGGGCCGCCAGCAGCACCGCGAAGAGGATCGCCGGCAGCGCCAGCTGCACGTCGACCAGGCGCATCAGGAACTGGCCCGTGAGACCGCCCACCCAGCCCGCGACCAGCCCCAGCAGCGTGCCGATCAGCGCCGCGCCGGGCACCACGATGCCGACGACGATCACGGAGATGCGCGCCCCGTGCACCAGCCGGCTGTACATGTCACGGCCCAGGTCGTCGGTGCCCAGCGGGTAGTCCCAGGTGCCCCCGTCGAAGATGGGCGGCTTCAGGCGGTTCAAGACGTCGATGTGCTCGGGGTCGTATTTCGCCAGCACGTCCGCGCCGGCGCCGAAGACGATGAGCGCCAGCAGGATCACGATGGGGATGGAGAGCCCCAACCAGCGCTGCCAGCGGATGCCTCGCCGCCGCCGCTGCATCTCCAGAACCGGGGCCTCACCGGCCGCGTCGCGTGCCATCAGGCGGCCCCCGCTCGGATGCGCGGATCGATCATCCGGTAGGTCACGTCCACCAACAGGTTGGCCACCGCGATCGAGATCGCGAACACGATGATCCCCGCCTGCACCACCGGGAAGTCATCCTCCAGGATCGCGGTGACGAGCAGCCGGCCGACCCCCGGCCAGGCGAACACCATCTCGATGATCACCGAGCCGCCGATCAGGCGGCCGAGCGAGAGGCCCAGCATCGTGATGACGGGCAGCAGCGCGTGGCGGATCGCGTGACGGAAGATCACCACCCGCTCGTTCAGCCCCTTCGCTCGCGCGGTGCGGATGAAGTCCGTCTCCATCACGTCGATCATCCCCGACCGGGTCAGGCGCATGATGGCGACCAACTCGAACAGCCCCAGCGCGATCGCGGGCATGATCAACGACTTGAAGCCCTCCTTCGCGCCGCCGGTGGGCAGCCAGCCCAACTCGACCGCGAAGAAGAAGATCATCATCAGGCCCAGCCAGAAGCTCGGCGTGGCCTGCCCGATCACCGCCAGGAAGCGCGTAAGCCAGTCGATGGCCGTGCCCCGTCTCAGCGCCGCGATGACCCCCATGGGCACGGCCAGCACGACCGCGAACACCAAACCGGCCACGCCCAGCTTGACCGTGTTGATCGCCCGCTCCCCGATCAGCGTGATCGCCTGCTTGCCGCCGCCGCCGCGGAACGAGATGCCCAGATCGCCCTGCGCCATGTCGAGCAGGAAGTTGCCGTACTGGACGATCATCGGCTTGTCGAGGCCCAGGTGCTCGCGGATGCGGTCGATGTCTTCCTGGCTCGCGCTCATCGTCGGCACGAGGAATACTTCCGGGTTGCCGATGGTCCGGGAGACGAAGAAGACGATCGTCACGACGAACATGACGACGATGAAGGCCTGCACCAGCCGGGTCGCGAGGTAGTGCCAGAACTGCATCAAGTCCTTCGCGAATCGCTCTCCGGCGCGGCGGTGGGGGCGCACCCCCGGCGCCCGAGGCCGATCACCGGCCCCGGCGCTCCGATACCCGGTGCGCGCATACTACAGCCGCGCGCTCGGCGAGCGCCTACGCGAACTGGTCGCGGCCGGCGTCGAGCAGCGCATGGACGCGCTCCGGCTCGTCGTCGCCGTACTTGAACGGGTAGAGGTGCTCGAGGCCCAGGATGCCCTTGATGTCCGGGCGCCGCTGGATGAGTTCGGGGTCGAGCTTGCGCCACTCCTGGATGCCCTTGATGTAGGAGCGCATCCAGGTCAGCACCAGCGTGACGCGCAGGCCGGGTGTGCTGCGGGGGTGCGCGCCGTGCCAGGTCGCGCCGTGCCACACGGCCAGGGATCCCTCGGCGGCGTCCAGCGACACGGCCCGGTAGGGGGCGCTTTCCTTCCTGAAGTCCTGCTCGTGCGGGAAGGGGGAGCGGCCGAACAGGTGGCTGCCCGGGACGAAGACCGTGGGACCGTCCTCCACGTTGCTGTAATCGGTCAGCACCCAGGAGGTGTTGCACCAGTGCGCGTACTGCGACATGGGCGGCGGCACGCCGTGGTTGTCGTTGTGCAGGCGCAGCGCGCCACGGTCGAAGCCGTCGCGTCCGACGCCCTTGTCGGCCGCCTTGAGGATCCAGGCCGCCCCGGCCAGGATCGCGCTCTGGCCGCACATCCAGCGGGCCATCGCCAGGGCCACCGGGTTGAGGGCGGCGTCCACGAAGGCGTCGTCCTCCTCCAGCAGCCACCAGTTGTTCTTGAAGCCCGACTTGAGATCGGCGGTGCGGTAGTCGTCGATCGGGTCGTCGTTGCGCTCGCCGTGGGTGCGCAGGATGGCCTCGCGCAGGCGCTCCGTGAAGCCGGGCGGCGCCGCGGTCTTCTCGGGCGGGATGACCGTGAAGCCGTAGGCGGCCAGCTCGACGACGTTGCGCTCCAATCCGTATTGGACGATCTCGCTGACGGCGGCGTCGGCGGCGGGGGAGGCCTGCAGGGCGGGGATGTCCATGATCGGGTGTTCCTTTCCGGGCGTGGCGGCCGCCACCGGCGCGGCGGCCGGCGGGGGCTCTAGGCGAACTGGTCGCGGCCGGCTTCGAGCAGCGGTTCGACGCGCCCCTCCTCGTCGCCGTACTTGAACGGGTAGAGATGCTCCAGGCCCAGGAGGCGCGTCAACTCGGGGTGGCGGTCGATCAGCTCGGGGTCGAGCTCCCGCCAATCCTGGATCGGCTGCATGTAGGCGCGCATCCAGGCCAGCACCAGGGTCACGCGCAGGCCGGGCGTGCTGCGCGGCAGCGCGCCGTGCCAGGTCGCGCCGTGCCAGACGGCCAGGGATCCCTCGGGCACGCTCAGCGGCACGATGCGGTAGGGATTGTCCTCGCGCGTGAACTCCATCTCGTGGGCGAAGGGGGCACGGCCGAAGAGGTGGCTGCCCGGCACGTAGACCGTGGGGCCGTGCTCTTCCTTGCTGTAGTCGCTCAGCACCCACGAGGTGTTGCAAAACTGCGCGTACTGCGGCAGGGGCGGCGGCGCGGCGTGGGTGTCGTTGTGCAGCGGCAGGGGGTCGGTCTGCTCGTACCCGCCGATCGACTTGGCCTTGTTGCCCCCCTTGAGGATCCAGGAGGCGCCGGACAGGATCGCGCTCTGACCGCACATCCAGCGGGCCATCGCCAGGGCCACCGGGTTGAGCGCCGCTTCGACGAACACCTCGTCCTCCTCCAGCAGCCACCAGGCGTTCTGGTGGCCCGCGTTGAGGTCGGCGGTCAGGTAGTCGTCGACCGGGTCGTCGTTGCGGGCGCCGTACGTGCGCAGGATCGCGTCGCGCAGACGCGGGACGAAGTCGGCCGCCGCGGCGGTCTTCTCGGGTGGGATGACCGTGAAGCCGTAGGCGGCCAGTTCGACGACGTTGCTCTCCAGCCCGTAGCGGCGGATCTCGCTGACGGCGGCGTCGGCGTTGGGGGAGGATTCCAGCGCGAGGATGTCCATGGGTGGGTCTTCCTTTCCGGGAGTCGCGGTCGCCGCGTACGTGGCGGCGGCCGGCAACTCTCGATCCATTCGGGACGGCGTGCGGGGAGGACCGCTGCGGCGGCCCCAGCACGTCCCGCTGTGCGGCAAGCTACGTCGGGCGCGGGCGGCGCGTCAAGCGCGCCGTCGGCGAGATTGCCGGGATCGGATAGGCGAGCGTCCGGGAGCTGCGCCGGCGACCCCGCACGCTGCGCCCCAGGCGTCCCGCGTCAGACGAGCTTCTGCGTGGCGTAGTGGGAGCCCTCCCACAGCGTGCCGTTCGCCCCGCCCTTCGGCCAGTTGATGTCGGCGCGGGTCATCACGGCCTCCTTGGGCTCGACGAAGAAGATGAAGGTCGCCTCGCGCGCGTGCGTCAGGAACATCTCCGCGATCAACTCCTTGCGCCGCTCGGGATCCAACTCGACCTTCTGGCGGGCGAACAGATCCAGGACCGCCGTGCTGCCGGGCGCGACGGCGTAGGGGCCGCTGGGGTCGACACAACAGGCCGACATCGATCCGATGTCGGGGTTGGTGTTGGCGAAGAACCACCAGAGGCCCGGCTTGCCGGGCCGGGCACGGACCTCCGCGTCGGTGAAGTACTCGCCGGAGGTGACCGCCCGGAGCGTCAGCCGGATACCGATCGCGCCCAGGTCCTGCTGCGCGATCAGCGCGTACTCATCCACGTTTTGGCCGAAGCCCTCGGGGAGGTGCAGGGTGGTGTCGATGCCGTCGGCGTAGCCGGCCTCCGCCATCAGTTCCCGCGCCCGCTCGGGGTCGTAGCCGAAGGTGACTTCCTTGACTTGCTCCGCGCTGGGGTAGCCCACGGTGCCGCTGAACGTGAACAGCGGCTGGTTGCCCTGGCCGGCCAGGAGGCCGTCGATCACGGCCTGGCGGTTGATCGCCAGGTTCGCGGCAAGGCGCAC
>CBDBNA010000016.1:0-445970 GCA_965207695.1 Dehalococcoidia bacterium
ATGGAGGTGCGCAAGCCGGCCGACGGAAGCCCGGGAACGGCACAGCGCATCCGCTCGGAAGCGGCCTCCTACCTGCTCACGGAGGAGGAGATCGCGGCCCAGCGCGCCGAGGGACGCAGGCGCGTCGAGCGGTGGCTCGAAGAGCGCGAGCAGACCGGCGAGGCGGCGACCGGGGACGGCAACGCTCGAGCCGGCTCCTCCGCGGACAAGGCCGATGCGTCCGGGGCGGAGCCGCGCCGGAAGCGGTCGCGCAGCAAGCGCAACCGGGTGCCGGGCGGCGCCTCCGGGGAGGACTCGGCGTGAAGGTTGAACACGACCTGCTGCGGGTGCTCGGCGAAGCACCCTTCCTCGACCCGCTGGAGGCGGCCGCTCTCTCCGGCTGGTCGCGAGGCGCAGTCTACGCCGCGGCGCGAAAGCTCGGGGAGGCAGGTTTCGTCGCGTCACTCCCCCACGCCTCCGAGATCGTCGCTCCGACGCAGCGCTACTCCCTCACGCCTGCCGGCCTGCATCGCCTCGCGGAAGAGGAGGGCGAGGGCCTGCGCGAGGTGCTGCGCTCGCAGCCCCTCACGGCGCATTGGCAGCGGCTCCTGCTGGAGCGCCTCGACGCCGTGGCCGTGATCTACCGACTCGCGGCGGCGATCGCCGACGGCACCTGGCCGATCCGCTTCCGCTGGTACCGCGCTCAGTCGATGGACGCTGCCGTCGCGCTGCCCGACGGGCGCAGCCTCTTCGTCGTGCGCCAGGGCCGGACCGCCGACCGCACGCCCTTCGCCAAGCGCCTCTGGCGGCTGCGCGAGGGGCCGCGCCCGGGCGCGTACCTCGTGCTCGTCCCCGACGCGGTGCGGCTGCGCCACACGGCGCGCCTGATGGCGCAGGCGTCCGCGCCCGCCTTCCTGGCGCTGGAGCGCGACGCCGCCGCAGGGTCGGGCGCACGCGCCTGGCGCTCGGCGGCGGGCTCGCCTTGGCTGTCGCTCGGCGAGGTGCTCGCGCACGTCGGGGATCGTCGCGCATGGCCGCAGGAGGAGCCGCTCGCCCGGGCGACGGTCCCACGCGATCTCCGCCTGATAGAGATGCGCCGTGCGCCGATTCGGTTGCTCCCCTCCCTGCTCAAGCCTGCAGAGAAGCGCGTCCTCGGCCTCATCGCCGACTGGCCGTGGATCGCACCCGCGCACCTTGGCGGGCTGCTCGGCGTCTCGTCCCGGCGCGTCTCGCAACTCCTGCGCCCGCTTGAGGAAGCGTTTCTTGCGAACCGCGTTTCGGGGAGCCTCGTTCTCAGCGACCGCGGGCTGGAACTGCTCGCGCGGCGCGACCGCTGTGCCGCCCATCTCGCCCGTGCGCGCTGGAGCGCCCGGCCACTGGATCCCTCAGCGCCACTCGCGTGGCGCAACGTCTCCGGTAGGCGCAGCCGCCAGCTCCTGCGCACGATCGAGCACACCGCAGCCGTCCACTGGTTCGTTGCCGCGCTGGCTGAGCAGGCGCTGGAACACGGCCCGCAGGTCGTGCAACTCGACCCGCCGCACCGCGCCTCGCGCTACTTCCGGGACGGGGGAGCCGTTCACTCCGTGCATCCCGACGCCTTCGGCGTCCTGGAGACGGATGGCGATCCCCGGCCGTTCTTCCTTGAGTGGGAGCGCCGTGCCGTGAGGCCCTCGACCATGGCGACGCGGCTCGCCCCCTACCTGCGCTACTACGCCTCGCAGCGCCCCATCGACGATCACGGCGCCCGGCCGGCCGTGCTCGTCGTCTTCGACGACGAAGTCGCCGCCCACCACTTCCTGCGCGTGGCCGCCGCCGAGACGAAGCGCGCCCGCGTCGACCTGCCCCTGTGGGTCTCGCATCGCTCGCTGCTGGAACGGGAGGGGCCGCTGGGAGCCGCCTGGCGCACGGTGGCCGCCGCTGAACCGTCGCGCCCCTGGCGCCAGTCCACCTGAGCGCCGGGGGGACGGCGGCCCCCTCACGGGCGCACAGCTTCGGCATCCGCCGGAGGTCGCGCCCCCACCCCCGAGTGAATCCGGGACGCCCCGTCGGTCCCAGGTTCCTGGCCCGCTGCGCCCGTCACATATATGATACGCTCCGTGCGTGCCGGAGGTCGTCTACTACGAGACAGCGAGGGGGGACGAACCCGTTGCCGCGTACGTCGAACGACTTGGGCGCTCGGGGGATAAACGCGACGTGGCGGCGATCCTCGATCTGATCGTGGAGTTGGAGGAACGGGGGAGCGCGTTGCGCATGCCCGACGCCCGCATCATCGACCGCAACGCGCGCATCTTCGAGTTGCGCCCGCGCTCGCATCGGATCGCCTACGCGGAGCATGGTGGGCGCTACGTCCTCCTCCACGCGTGGCGGAAGCAATCGCAGCGCCTCGATCGAAGAGCGCTGGCCACCACCCAGCGGCGGCTTGCGGACTGGAGGAACCGTCATGGTCAGGAACGCCAGACCACACATTGAGCAGATCGTCACCGGCGATCCCGACATCCAGGCGGAGTACGAGACCCTGCGACTCCGCCGCGCGATCGTCGGCCAGCTGCGCGCGCGGCGCGAACAAAGAAGCTGGACACAGCAGCAGCTCGCCGACGCCGTCGGAGTGCCGAGAAGCGCGATCGCCCGTCTCGAATCAGCCGAGCACAGCCCGCGCCTCGAAACCCTGCACGCTGTGGCGCGCGTGCTCGGCTACGACGTGGATGTTCGCCTGAAGCGCCGGCGGGTACCGGTCGCGTGAATCTCGCCCACACGGAGGCCGGCGGCTGATCGGCTGCACCGTCCCCTGGGCCTACCGGTCCTGCTGTCGGAGGCAAGGCCGTTGCAGCACAACGCGACGATCGCCCCTCGCAACCGCCGTGCAATGCCAGGCGCGATCTCCGGGTGGAGATGGTGGCGGCCGGGCCGGGCGGGCTCCCAAGGCCATGCGGTGGTGGCCGGAATAGGCGTGCGATGCTGGCGGGTCCCCCGCCAGCCTGAGGCCCTCCAGCGTGTAGGCCCCGAGCAACGCCCGTGCACGGTCGTCCCGGAACACAACGAGTGTCGGAATAGTTCTCCCGTCGATCGTGGCCCCGGCCTCGCCGATCTCGTACTCGACCGAGCGTCCGTTGGCCGACACCCCAGCTAGGCGGCCGCGACCTGCCGAGCCTTGGCTGCCGCCGGGCGCTCCGCCGTGTGCGACGCTGCGAATGCCCGCCCTTCGGCCGTCAGCGTGATCGCGCGCGCCCGTCCGGGGACGCGCACGACCAAGCCGGCGCGCTCGCACGCCGCCAGCCGGTACGCCACCACCGATGTCGAGCTGGCCCGGGTCCGCTTCTGCAGATCGCGGACCGTCGGCGGGTAGCCGTGCTCGGCCCTGTGCTCGGCGATCCCCTCGACCAGGGCGCGCATCCGATCCGCTCTGGCTACGTTGACTCTCATGAAGTGCCTCCGTTCTCGGGGAGCCGCGCCTGCACCCGCACCACCTCGACGGGCACGCCGAAGTGCTCGGCAACTTCCCATGCGTAGACGAACCCCTCGGCCAGCGCCTCTTCCTCGTCGATGAGGAGCGCGTGGGCGAAGTCCTCCGCCTCCCGCTCCCATGGAAGCGGCAGGTCCGTGTGGTCGCGCTTCTCGATGTGATTGCCCGGATGCAGCAGGCGGTGCGCGATGGCATGGGCGATCACCCAGCGCCGCCACTCCGGGCCGAGGCGCTCCGCCACCGCGATCTGGCCGTCGATCTGCATCTCCTTCTGCACCTCGAAGTGCCACAGCCAGACCTCGAGCCCGAGGGCGTTGGCGACCGCCACGGCGTCCACCCGCCCCCGCAGGCCCAGCTCCCGACGCAGCGTGTCCGCCCTGCGCCGCGCCCTGTTCACCGCGTCCCTCGCCCGCGCCTGTGGCGCTGCCGGCGCACGAAGCGGATGAACTCCCGGATCGACTCGACATCCTCGTCGGGCAGGTCATCGACGGCGTCGCGGAACGAGACCTCCGCCTCCTTGCGCAGCTCCGAGATGACGACGTCCCGCCCCTCCAATTCCCGCACGCCGGTGCCGCAGTGGAAGGCGATCTCGACGAGGTGCTCGTGGATAGGCTTCATCCGGCCCGCTTCCCAGGCCCAGACGGTGTTCGAGGCGACCCCCACGAGGCCGGCCAGTTGTTTCTGGGTCACGCCCGCGCCCTGGCGAGCCTCTCGGATGCGGGCGCCGAGTTCCTTCCAGCGGTAGCCCCGGTCGTCGGTCATGGCAACCAGCTCCTGTTCGTTGCTGCGGATAACCGGCGTCGTGCCTTCTTGACGAAGACTCTGCGCATACATAGAGTATACACATCTACGCAGAGAATACCAGCGAGGAGCTCCCGCAGCCCATGCGACACCCGGCAAGACCCGTGGCCATGCTCCGGCAGGAGGTGTTCTGGCAGCGCCTGGCCGTGCTCGGGCGCTCGCAGAATTGGGTCGCGCGCGAGGCCGGCATCAGCCGCGGCTACCTCTCCATGCTCGCCAATGGCAAGCGTGCGGCCTCCGGTCGCGTGCGGCGCGTGTTGATGCGAATCCTCGAGGTGGAGGACGTACATGAGCTGTTCTTCTTCAGGCCACCGCCAGACGAGGCGTGAGGCCGCTCCGCGCCTGTTGGGCTACGGGAGCGGCCCCGTGATCGCCGGGCGGCCCGTTCCCTTCGGCAGCGCCGCGTTGCCGCCGGACTTCTCCGCGCGGCTCGACCGCCTCAAGCGGGCCAGCGGCCTCACCTGGGACGCCTTCGCCGAGGCGCTGGGGACCGACGTCAAGCAGGTGCTGCGCTGGCGCCGGGGAACGGAGCCGTGCGGCGGCGCCCACCACGCCCTCGTCAGGCTGGCGCCCTGGATCCCCGGTGGGCTCGACATCCTCATGGGCGAGGACTTCCTCCCCGGACGCGGAGAGGGCTGAAGCCGTGCCGCGCCAGCGCCCACGCTCCCCGCGCGCCGCCTACGACATGCCCGACGACTTCGCCGGAGCGTTCGAGCGCCTGAAGGAGGCGTCCGGCCTGACGTGGACGGAACTGGCCCGCCAGCTCGGCACGACCGACTCCAACCTGTGGCGCTGGCGCAACGGCGTGCTTCCCAATACCCGCAATTTCCTCGCGCTCCAGGACCTCGCGCGCCGCCTCGGGCTTGAGTACCTCCTGCCCACGGCGAGCGCCCGCGAGCGTCGCTAGACCGATCGTCATGCCCGCCAACGCCGACACCCCGCAAGATCACTGCATCGGTGCAGTCCCCTCCGGGGGATTACGGAACCCCTTCGCGTCCGGCCACGATCGAAACACGAGCACGCGTTCCATGCGCGAGCGCTGCGGGGGTGGCCGGTGTCGAGCATCAACGAGCATCCACCGGCCGTTCCGGCCTCCGATGAGGACCGCACCCCGCCACGGATGCAGGTTACGTGGAAGGCTGGACCGCGGACGCGCACCTGGGACGAACTGTGGCGCTGGCTGCTCGCCTCCGACGAACTCCACTCCTCCGACTCTGCGAGAACGCCCTCGATCAGCGACCCGGAACAGCGGCGGCGGCGCTGATCAGCCACCCCGTCGCCTCCTCGCCACTCGCTTCGATCACCACCGTGGCCTTGCCTCGACCAGTAGGCTGGAGTGAACGATGCTGATGACGCACATCACCGACCCGAGGGAGACTGCCTTGCGAGCGATCATCTACTCCCGCGTCTCGACCGACGCCCAGGAACGCGACGGGACCTCGCTCGACACGCAGGAGCGCGCCTGTGACGAGGTGGCCGCCGACCGCGGCTGGCAGGTCGTGCGCCGCATCCGTGAAGCCGCGAGCGGCGGGCTTCTGGAACGTGACGGCCTCGACGAGCTGCGAGCCGCGCTGCGAAACGGGGAAGCCCAGGTGGTCGTCGCCTTCGCCGTCGATCGCCTCTCACGCAGCCAGAACCACATCGGCATCCTCTTCGACGAGCTCGATCGTGCCGGCGTGCGACTGGAGCTCGTGACCGAGCGCTTCGAGGACACGGCCGTGGGGCGCTTCATCCTCGCCGCGCGCGCCTTCATCGCCGAGGTCGAGCGGGAGAAGATCGCCGAGCGCACCATGCGCGGGAAGGAGGAGCGGGCGCGCAGCGGCCGCATCCCGCAGGCGACCGGGGCGGGCTGCTACGGCTACACCTACAACCCGGCCAGCGGTTGCCGGGAGATCGAACCGTTCCAAGCAGCCGTCGTGCGGCGCATCTTCGAGCGCTACGCCGACAGCCGCAGCTTCTCGGCCGTCTCGAACGAACTCAACGGCGCCGGCATTCCAGCCTTCTCCGGGGGGCGCTGGTACCCGATCACGGTACGGCGCACGCTCCACAACGGGGCGTACATCGGACACACGGTGTACCGCCGCACCAAGCGAGTTCCGGTCCGCGCGCCCGGCGCGCGGCGCCGCACCCGCGTGGTAGAACGACCCGAGCACGAGCGCATCGAGATTCCGGGCGCGACGCCGGCGATCATCGAGGAAGAACTCTGGGCGCGCGTGCAGGCGATCTTGAACGACCCCGAGCGCACGAACCGCCGCCCGGTGGCGAAGCGGCGCTATGCGCTCCGGGGGCGGCTGCGCTGCGGCGTCTGCCAGAGCGCGATGGTCGGGCAGACGCTCTCCTCGAAGGGCAAGAGCTACGCCTACTATCGCTGCCGGCACGCGTACACGAAGAGCACGTCGCGCGCCTGCACGGCTCGCTACATCCCGGCGGAGGCGCTCGAACAGGAGATCCGGGCGGAGGTGCGCAAGGTGCTGACCGCACCCGAGGTGGTCTTGCGCGAGTTGAGGCGGCCCGACGACTCAGCCTCCTCCCGCGAGGCGATCCAGCGCCTGGAGTCCGAGTTGGCGTCGCTGAAGAAGCGCGAAGAGCGGCTCGTCCGGCTCTTCGGCTACGACGAGGTCGACAGCGAGGTGGTGCGCGCCGAACTCCGCGAGGCCCAGCGACAGCGCGAAGTTCTCGGCGCGGAGCGGGACACGCTTGCACGCCCGGCCTCGGCGATTGCCGCCGGCGTCGACGAGGCCGGCCTCCGGCTGGTGTGCGCAACGATCGCCGCGCGGCTCGACGGCGCCGAGCCGGAGCAGTACGAGCGCGTAATGGAGGCCGTGCAGCTAAGCGTGGCAGCCACCCGGGACAAGGTCACGGTCGAGGGCATGCTCCCGACCGAGCCTCCAGAATCCAGCAAGTCTGCCGATTGCCCGCCGAAATGCACAGATTCTGACGCCGGTTTATCACCATTGAACAAACATCGGCATGATGACGTGGATGTAGTTCTCGCTGCCCTCGGGACGGAGGACGCCGGGGTTCGACGGCCCGGTCGACTCCAGGGCCACGGGGCGGCCGTCGAGCACCTGCAGGACGTCCTGGAGGTAGCGCGAGTTGAAGGCGATCTTGGCCGCCTCACCCTCGATCGTGGCGTCCATGTTGCCCTCGTGGTCGCCCTGCTCCTCGGCGCGGGCGCGGATGGTCAGCTTGCCCTCGCCGTCGCCGTCGCCGCCGGCCTCCAGCCGCACGATGCCGCTGCCGTCGCGCGCGAAGACGGCGGCCGTGCGCACCTCGCGCAGGAACTCGCCGGCATCGAGGATGACGCGCGTCTGGTACTGGGCCGGGATGAGCTGGTCGTAGGCCGGGAACGTGCCCTGGATGAGTTGCGCCGTCAGCTCGACATCGGAGAGGCGGAAGAGCGCCGTGCTGCGGGCGGCGTTGATCTCCAGCGCGACGGGCTCCTCGCGGTCGGGCAGCAGGCGGCCGAGCTCCTGCAACGCGCGGGCGGGGATGATCACCTCCACCGTCTCCGCGGGCGCCTCGGCCGTCGTGACGTGGAAAACGGCCAGGCGGAAGCCGTCGGCGGCGGCGAGGGTGAGCCGGTCCTCGGCGATCTTGACGTGCACGCCGGTCAGCACGGGGCGGCTGTCGTCGGTGGCGGCGGCGAAGACGACGTGGTCGATCGCCTCGCGCAGCGAGCTGGGCTCGAGCCGGATGACCTGCGCGTCGCTGATCGTGGGGATGGGGGGGAAGTCGTCGGCGTCCATGCCGCTGATCGTGGTCTCGCTGCGGGCGCCGATGATCTCGGCCCGCTTCGAGCGGGCGGCGACGCCGAGCGTGATCTTCTCGTTGGGCAGCGTGGCGATGAAGTCGGTCAGCAGGCGCGCGGGGATCGTGATCGCGCCGGCGTCCTCGACATCGGCGGTGATCCAGTTCGTGATCGCGATCTCCAGGTTGGTGGCGGAGAGCTTGAGCCGCTCGCCGTCGGTGGCGATGCAGACGTGCCCGGTCTGCGGTAGCGTGCTGCGCGTCGCCACGGCCCGCGAGACGACGCTCAGTCCGCGCTGGAGGGTTTCCTGGTCGGTCGAAATGCGCACGATTCCACCACTAATTGCTAACGTACCTACTCAATTGATGGCTTGATTCTATCCGACCATCCGGGCCGCGACGACGGGGCGAACGCCGTTACGCAAAGCCGGGCGCGAATTGTGGTGGACAGCCTGTGGATAAGCGGGACTAGCCGCGCGCCGCGGCGGCGAAGCCCGCCCGCGCGACCTCGATCGTGCGGTCGATGGCGTCGTCGTCGTGGGCGAGGGAGACGAACATCGCCTCGAACGGGGAGGGCGCGACGTTGACCCCGCCGGCCAGGGCGGCGTGGAAGAAGCGCCCGAAGGCGGCCCCGTCGCAGGCGGCGGCCTGGTCGTAGTCGGTGGGCGGGTCGGGGCGGAAGAAGCCGGTCAGGATGGAGCCCACGCGCGACACCGCGTAGGGCAGGCCGGCCTCGCCGGCGGCCGTCCGCAGGCCCAGCGCGAGGCGGGACGCGCGCGCCTCCAGGCTCGCGTAGACGCCGGGGGCGGCGAGCGCGTCGAGCGTGGCGATGCCGGCCGCCATCGCCAGCGGGTTGCCCGACAGCGTGCCGGCCTGGTAGACGGGCCCCTCGGGCGCGAGCTGGTCCATCAGCGCGGCCGGGCCGCCGACCGCCCCGACGGGCATGCCGCCGCCGATCACCTTGCCCAGGCAGGTGAGGTCGGGCGTGACGCCGTAAAGCTGCTGCGCGCCGCCGTACGCGACGCGGAAGCCGCTGATCACCTCGTCGAAGATGAGCAGCGCACCGATGTCGGAGGCGACCTCGCGCAGCCCGGCGAGGAAGCCCGGGGCCGGCGGCACGACGCCCATGTTGGCCGCCACGGGCTCGACGATGATCGCGGCCAGGTCGCCGGCGTGCCGATCGGCGGCGGCGCGCACGGCGCCGAGGTCGTTGAACGGCGCCACGATCGTCTCGGCGGCGTAGGCGGCGGGGACGCCGGCGGTGTCGGGCAGGGCCAGCGTCGCGACGCCCGAGCCGGCCTTGGCCAGCAGGCCGTCGGAGTGTCCGTGGTAGCAGCCGGCGAACTTGAGCAGCCTGGCCCGGCCGGTGATCCCGCGGGCCAGGCGGATGGCGGTCATCGTCGCTTCGGTGCCGGAGCTGACGAAGCGCACCCGCTCGATCGACGGCACGGCCCGGGCGATGCGGCGGCCCAGCTCGGTCTCCCGCTCGGTGGGCGCGCCGTAGGCGGTGCCGCCGGCCGCCGCGTCGGTGATCGCCGCGACGACGCCGGGCGGCGCGTGCCCCAGGATCAGCGGCCCGTAGGCGCAGACGTAGTCGATGTAGCGCCGGCCGTCGACGTCGATGAGGTACGGGCCCTCGCCCCGCGCGATCACGGGCGGCTGCCCGCCCACGGCGCGGAAGGCCCGCACCGGGCTCGAGACGCCGCCCGGCAGGACGGCCCGCGCCTCGGCGAAGGCCGCCTGCGAGCGTGGTCCGGGCGTCGGGGACTGGCTGGGCGTCGAGTCGCTCATGCGCTGCGCGCTCCAATCACATCGAGCAGGCCACGCAGGTCGGCGGAGCGCCAGGTGGGCTCGTAGTGCAGCTGCTTCTCGCGGTCGGCGTCTTCGTAGCGGCGCACCCAGTAGACGCCCATGCCGGCGGCGCGCGCGCCCGTCACGTCGGCGTGGGGGCTGTCGCCGACGTACAGCACCTGCCCCGCCTCGACGCCGGCCCAGGCGCGCACGGCCTCGAAGAAGGGGCGGCGCGGTTTGTACGAGCGCACCCCCTCGGAGGAGATCACGGCATCGACGAGGCCGCGGATGCCGGACCGATCCAGGGCCGGGTCGAGGTGCGCGTCGTCGGCGTTGCTGGCGACGACGATCTTCAGGCCGCCGCCGCGCGGCGCCGCGTCGCGCAGCGCCCCGATGACCTCCGCGACCTCCGGGTAGGGCTGCGCCCGGCCCAGCAGGTCGAACAGGAAGCCCGTCGCCTCGACGGGTGGGAGACCCTCGACGGCGGTCTCGCGGAAGGCGTGCGCGAAGTGCGTCGTCCACGATTCGGCGAAGGAGACGAAGGGCGGCTCCGGCCCGGCGAGCGGGCGGTCGGGGTCGCGGCCGTGCCGCTTGGCGAGTTCCCGCGCGTGCGCCGTCCAGGCGGCCCAGACGGCCTCGCCGCTGGTGTGCGTCACGCCGCGGTCGCGCAGCAGCCCCTCGACGGCGGGCGCGAAGCCGCGCTCGTCGAAGTCGAGCAGCGTGCCGTAGCAGTCGAGCGCGACGAGCCGGATCTCCTCGGGCCGGGGATGCGGCGGCGCGGGCGGCAGCCCGTTGGACTGCGCCGCCGACGGCGCCGCGGCGCTGGAGGACTCTACGGTTCGCGCAGCCACCGGGCGACCTCCTTGGCGTGATAGCTGATGATCAGGTCGGCGCCGGCGCGGCGGATGCCGGTCAGCGTCTCCAGGGTGACGGCCCGCTCGTCGAGCCAGCCGTTGGCCGCGGCCGCCTTGATCATGGCGTACTCGCCGCTGACGTTGTATGCGACGACCGGCAGATCGGTGCGCTCGCGGGCGGCGCGGATCAGGTCGAGGTAGGCGAGCGCCGGCTTGACCATCACCAGGTCCGCCCCCTCCTCGATGTCGAGGTCGATCTCGCGCATCGCCTCGCGGGCATTGGCGGGGTCCATCTGGTAGCTGCGCCGGTCGCCGAAGGCCGGGGCCGAATCGGCCGCCTCGCGGAAGGGGCCGTAGAAGGCCGAGGCGAACTTCGCCGCGTAGGCCAGCACCGGGGTCTCCGCGAAGCCGTGCTCGTCGAGCAGGCCGCGGATCGCGCCGACGCGGCCGTCCATCATGTCGCTCGGCGCGACGATGTCGGCCCCGGCCTGGGCGTGGCTGAGGGCCGTGCGCGCGATCAGCTCCACGCTGGGGTCGTTGAGCACGTCGCCGCCGGGCCCGATCAGCCCGCAGTGGCCGTGGTCGGTGTACTCGCACAGGCAGACGTCGGTGATCACGACGAGGCCCGGGTCGGCGTCCTTCAGCGTCGCCACGGCGCGCTGCACGACGCCGTCGCCGGCGTAGGCCTGGCTGCCCTCGGCGTCCTTGCTCGCCGGCAGCCCGAAGAGCAGCACGGCCGGCACGCCCAGCGCGCGCAACTCGGCCGCCTGCGCGGGCAGGGCGTCGGTCGAGAGCTGGTACTGCCCGGGCATCGGCGCGATGGGCTCGCGCACACCGCGCCCCTCGGCGACGAACAGCGGGTAGATGAACTGCGACGGGTCCAGCGCCGTCTCGCGCAGCATGCGTCGCAGCGCGGCCGTGCGGCGCAGCCGCCGGGGGCGGGGACGCCGCCCCGCATCGCCGCGCGCCGGGGCCGACGGCCCCTCAGGCATGAGCGGAGGCGTGAGCGTAGTCATGATCGGTCTCCCTTCCCGCGTGCTCCAGCAGGGCGGCCATCAGGCCGGGGATCGTGTGTTCGCGCGCCACGACGTCGACTTGCAGTCCCGCCTCGGCCGCCGTCCGGGCGGTGATCGGCCCGATGCAGGCGATGGTGACCTCGCGCAGCAGTTCCGCGCGACCGCCGAGCAGGTCGAGGCAGCCGCGCACGGTCGAGGAGGCGGTGAAGGTGGCGATGTCGATCTCCCCGGCCTCGATCCGGGGCATGACGGCCGGGTCCGGCTCGGCGGGGCGGCGGCTCTCGTAGACGGGCAGGTCCTCGACCTCGGCCCCGGCGGCGCGCAGCCGCGACGGCAGCACGTCGCGCGATCCCGCCGCGCGGGGCAGCAGCACCCGCTCGCCGGCCGCGATGCGCGGCTCCAGCGCGTCCGCCAGCGCCTCGGCGACGAAGCGGTCCGGCACGACGTCGGCGCGCAGGCCGAGCGCGTCCAGCGCCTCGGCCGTGGCCGGCCCGATCGCCGCCAGCCGCACGCCGCCGAAGGCGCGCGCGTCGAGGCCGGCCGACTCCAGCGCCCGCCGGAAGGCGGCGACGCCGTTGGCGCTCGTGAAGACGGCCCAGTCGTAGCGGCCGTCGGACAGCCGCCCGGCGGCGGCGACGGCGGGGGCCGGGTCGCAGGGGACGATCTCGATGGCGGGGAACTCGATCGGTTCGGCGCCGGCCTCGCGCAGGGCGTGCGACAGCGTACTGGCCTGCGCCCGGGTGCGCGTCACGAGCACCCGCTTGCCGAACAGCGGGCGGCCGTCGTACCAGCGCAGCCGATCGCGCAACGCCGCCACCTGCCCCACGACGATCACCGTGGGCGGGACGAGCGCCGCGGCCTCGGCGGCGGCGGCCAACTCCGCCAGCGGCGCAGTGACCGTGCGCTGCCGCGGCGTCGCGCCCCACTCGATGGCGGCCGCCGGCGTGGCGGGATCGCGGCCCTCGGCGATGAGCCGGGCGGCGATCTCGGCCAGCGCGCGCCGCCCCATCAGGAAGACGAGCGTGTCGACGCCCGTCGCGAGCGCCGCCCAATCGATCCGCGAGGCGGGCTTGCCCGGCGCCTCGTGCCCGGTGACGACGGCGAAGGAGGAGGCCGCGTCGCGATGCGTGATGGGGATGCCGGCGTAGGCGGGCACAGCGACGGCCGAAGTGATCCCCGGCACGACGTCGAAGTCCACGCCGGCCGCGACCAGGTCGTCGGCCTCCTCGCCGCCTCGGCCGAAGACGAAGGGGTCGCCGCCCTTGAGCCGCACGACCCGCTTGCCCGCGCGGGCCCGATCGACCAGCAGCCGGCCGATCTCCTCCTGGGCGACGGCGTGCTCGGCCGGCGCCTTGCCCACGTAGATTCGCTCCGCCGCGGCGGGTGCCTCGGCGAGCAGGGCCGGGTGGGCCAGGCGGTCGTAGACGACGACGTCGGCGCGGCGCAGCCGTTCGCGCCCGGCGACGGTAATCAGGCCGGGGTCTCCCGGCCCCGCCCCCACCAGGCTCACGCTGCCGCTCGCGTCGGTTCCATCGCGGTTCATGGGACCGGCTCGGGCAGGAATTCGCGCGCGCCGCGGGCGAGCAGTCGTTCGGCGGCGCGACGGCCGACGGTCTCCGGGTCGTCGGCCGGGCCCGACTCCTGCACGGCGATCACCCGCTCGCCGGTGACCTCGATCGCGCGCGCGAGCAGCACCACCTCCCCCGCGCGCAGCCGAGCCAGCCCACCGATCGGCACGGCGCAGCCGGCGCCGAGACCGCGCAGCAGGGCGCGCTCGGCGTGCAGCGCGGCGCCGGTGGGCGGGTGGTCGATCGCCGACAGGGCGTCGCGGGCGCGGGCGTCGTCGTCGCGGATCTGCAGCGCGATGACTCCCTGCCCGGGCGCGGGCAGCATCACGTCGATGGGCAGCAACTCGGCGACGGCCTCCGTCCGGTCCAGCCGCTCCAGCCCCGCCGCCGCCAGGATCAGCGCGTCGTAGTCGCCGGCGGCGAGCTTGCGCAGCCGCGTATCGACGTTGCCCCGGATGTCCGCCGGCGCCACGTCGGGCCGGGCCGCGAGCAGTTGCGCGGCGCGGCGGCGGCTGCCCGTGCCCACGCGCGCCCCGGACGGCAGCCCGGCCAGGGTCGCGCCGACCAGGGCGTCGCGCACGTCGCCGCGGGGCAGCGTGGCGGCGATCGCCGTGCCGGGCAGCAGCTCGCCGGGCACGTCCTTGGCGCTGTGCACCGCCACGTCGATGCGGCCCTCCAGCAGCTCCTCCTCGAGTTGCCGCACGAAGACGCCCTGCCCGCCGATGGCCAGTAGCGACGCGCCGGCGTCCCGATCGCCCTGCGTCCGCACGACGACCGGGGTCGATTCGATGCCGCGCCCGGCCAGCGCCCGCGCGACCGCGTCGGTCTGCCGGCGGGCGAGCGCGCTGCCGCGCGTGCCCAGTCGCAGCGAGGCCACGTCAGTCGTCCTCGACGCCGAAGACGCGCCGCAGGAACTCGGCCGCGGACTCCGTGTCGTCGGCGTCGCGCAGGTAGTGGATCGGGTCGTGCAGCAGCTTCTTGACGATCGCGGCGCTCATCTTGTCGAGCTTGTCGCGGCCGGCGTCGTCGAGCCGCAGGTCGCGCGCCGTGCGATCGACCTCGGCCGCCCGCACGACGGCCGCCCGCTCGACGATCGCCTTGATCGTGGGGGCGGCGCGGCGCCCCTCGAGCCAGGCGGCGTATTCGTCGGCGGCGTCCGCGACGATCGTGCGGACCTCGCCGGCCGCCTGCTGGCGTCGCAGCAGGTTGGCCGCCGACACGCCCTGCAGGTCGTCGAGGTCGAAGACGCGCACGTCGTCGAACTCGCGGATGGCGGGGTCCACGTCGCGCGGGACCGCCACGTCGATGAACGTGCGCGGGGCGACGCGGATCGCGCGCGCCCGCTCGATCAGCGGCGGCTCGATGAGGAAGCCGGGCGCGCTGCTCGAGGTGATGATCAGGTCGGCCGCCGCGATCGCCTCGGCCAGGCGGTCGAAGGGGACGACGCCGGCGCCCAGGTACTCGGCCAGGCCCTCGGCGCGCTCGCGCGTGCGGCTGGTGACGGTGAGGTGCTGGATGCCGCGGTCGCGCAGGGCGCGGGCGGCGAGCATCCCGGCCGCGCCCGCCCCCACGACCAGCGCGCGGCAGTAGGGCAGCGCCGGCACGTGCTCCCGCGCCAGGTCGACGGCGGCGCTGCTGACGGAGACCGCGTAGCGCCCGATGGGCGTCTCGGTGCGGGCGCGCTTGCCGGTGCGCAGGGCCTCGTGCAGCAGCCGCGCCAGCGCCGCGTCGAGCGAGCGTGCCTCGACGGCATCGCTCAGCGCCTCGCGCACCTGGCCCAGGATCTGGCCCTCGCCCAGCACCTGGGAATCGACGCCCGAGGCGACGCGGAACAGGTGCCGCGGGACTTCCTCCCCTTGCAGGCAGTAGTAGTCGGGGATGTCGCAGGCGAAGTCCAGCCCCTTGAAGTCGGCCAGGTGCTCCATCAGCTCGGCGGGCGGCGTCTCGCTCGCGCGGTGGCCGGTGTGCACGTAGACCTCGGTGCGGTTGCAGGTCGAGAGCACGACGCCGTTGCCATACAACTCGCGATAGCGCCGCAGCAGCTGCGGCACCTCCTCGCGCTGCAGGGCGACCCGCTCGCGCTCCTCGATCTTGGCCGTGCGATGGCTCACGCCGGCGGCGATCAGCATCCGCCCGCCCCCCTTCCGGCGACGGCCGCTTCTCGATCGGCGCCCTGATCGATGAAGTCGTCGGGCGGCGGCGCCGTCAGCGGCGCGCCCAGCCGGGCCAGCAGCAGCGCCTTGGCCTGCCCCGTGCGGCGCTGCGCGAGCAGGGCGCGCAGGTTCCCGTCGATCGCGCGCTGCCAGGTCTCCTGGCTGATCTGCGGCAGCAGGCCCCGCGCCTTGAGGTCGGCCCGCACCTCGGCCACGAGTTCGGCCAGCGGCACGAAGTCCTCGCTGAAGTAGTCGCTCAGCTCCTCGCGCACGCGGCGCGCCATGGCGGGGCTGCCGCCGCCGGTGGAGATGGCGATGGTGATCGGCCCCTGCCGCACGACCGAGGGCAGGATGTAATCGCAGTTGGCGGGATCGTCGGCGGCGTTGACCCAGATGCCGCGCCGCCGTCCCTCGGCCCGGATCGCGGCGTTGGCCGAGCGGTCGTCGGTGGCGATGAAGACCATCTCGAAGCCGGCCATGTCGCCCTCCGCGTAGGCGCGGGGGATGTGGGCGATGCGGCCCGCGTCGGCCTGCTCTCGCAGCCCCTCGGCGAGCTCGGGACTGATCACGGTGACGTTCGCCGCCTCCGCGCGCAGCAGCACGGTCGTCTTCTCCAGCCCCACGGCGCCGCCGCCGATGACCAGGATCGGCCGCTCGCGCACGTCGACGAAGATCGGGAAGTAGGGGCCCATCAGCCGGCTCCCCCCGGGTCGGGCTCGTAGGCCGAGGTCAGGCCCACCAGCAGTTGATCTTCGAGCACGGCGACCCGCTCCCAGATCCCGGCCGTGGCGTCGGGGCTGAGGCCGCGGTGGACACCGTAGGCGCGCACGGCCTCGTCCATGCCGCGGCGGAAGTAGGCGAAGGCCGAAACGGCGTCGGTCAGGCGCACGCCCTCGCCTTGCAGCACGACGGCGTAGCGGCGTCCCAGGGCGCCGCCCTGCTCCTCCAGCGCGTCGCGCCCGGCGTCGTCGGCCAGGTAGCGCTCGACCAGCGCCACCGTCTGGCGGCCCAGTTGCGCAAGCTGCGAGCGGCCCGTGTCGGAGATGCCGTCGAGCCAGCCCCGCTGGGCGGCGTCGGCCTCGCGCAGGCGGGCGCGGATGCGGTCCACGGCGTCGCCGTCGAAATCGGCCCCGGCGGCCAGATCCTCGCCGGCCGCGTCGATGATGCGGCGCAGCCCGGCCGCGGCGAAGCGCCGGTGTCCGCCCGGCGTGCGGAAGGTCTGCACCAGGCCGGCGTCGGCCCAGCGCCGCAGGGTCGATTCGTTCACGCCCAGGTAGCGGCTGGCCTCGCCGAGGCCGAGCCACTCGGGCTCCGGGCGTCGCTGGCCCTGGAAAGTCGCCACCGGACCCCGCTCTCGCCGCGCGGGACGTCCATGCCCGTTCGCATGAATGTCCCTAAATCTGCGCAAAGCTGCGCGAACACGGGAATTCTATGGATTCCGGGTCGGTTGGACAACGTCGCAGGAGACAGTCGGGGGCGGCGGCTCGGCGCGCCTGAAGGATTTCGGGCTCTCAGCCGGTTGCCGCGATGGCAGCCCGGACTTCCCTCGGCGTTCTGTCCGAAGTCCGCACGGCCTCTTGAATCTTCGCCAACACGTCCTCCGGGAGCGGGTCACGCGCCGGAAAGGCCCCTGTCTCGATGTTCTTCCGGAGCATGCCCGCGTTGGTCAGTTCGGGCGAGGAGCGGTAGATGCAGGATGCATGGGTGAGCATGGGGAGGTCTCCGGGATGGACGACCTCGCATGCGCTGTCGCAATTCCATCGTCGCCCGGGCTCATGTTTCGTCAGATTGGCGACTGCGACTCGCCCATCCGCGGTCACGTCGCTCAGCACCACCCAGAGATGCCACGCGAAGTCCAGCCCGACGAAAGTATCGCCGGGCCTCACTTGGCCATCGCGGCGTGGAAGGCGTACACCGCCTCCGCATCCTCGATGGCGATGGTGACTTCCTCTTCCGAGTAGCCCGCGAAGCGCAGGATCTGAGCGGGGTCAATCGGACGGGAGCTCCGCCCCGGATCCTCCCACTCCGGGAGTGTGTGCGTGTGATCGACGACCTCCCAGTCGGCCTCTTCCCGGTGGCGCTCGGCGATTCGTTCGAGAACGGTCGTGTCGTACTCCGACAGCGAGCCCAGGCCCGGATCACCGAGGAGAGCGACCGCGTGTTTCCCGTCGCGCCCGACGTGCTGCGTCCAGAAGGTCGCCTTGTCGAGGGGAGCGTTCTTGACCAGATCGAGGCAATGACTGAGCACCGGCCCGTACTTCATCGACACGAAGCGATCGCCCGTGATCGGGTATCCCGTCTCGATCAGCGATTGGCGGTCGGAGAGGTAGAGCAGCTTGATGAGCCGCAGGTAGGACATCTGCCCGTCATGGCGGGAGAGCACGACCCCGGCGGCTTGCGTCGCCTTGCGTTCATCGAAGACGAATCGCATCCGTGTGGTCTGACGGCGCCGGAGTCTCGTGAGGACGGGCATCAGGGTCGGCCTCTCCTCGTCCACTATACGCCAGCGGCGCACGGCGACGATCGTTGCGAGTGCGGGACGACGGCCCCGCGGGCAACCGTCCGCCGTGCCCCGCCCCCTCACCCCTCCCGGATCTGACGCAGCGCCCCGGCGACCTCGATCGCGGCCTGCGCGGCCTCCTCGCCCTTGTTGCCGGCCGAGCCGCCGGCGCGGGCCTCGGCCAGCTCGCGCGTGGGCGTGGCGAGCACCTCGAAGATGCAGGGCACGCCGGTGCGCAGCGACACCTCGCCGACGCCGCGGGCGGTCTCCGCGGCGATGAGCTGGTAGTGGTCGGTTTCGCCGCGGATGATCGCGCCCAGGCAGATCACGGCGTCGAAGCGGCCCGTCTCGGCGCAGGCCTGGGCGAGCAGCGGGATCTCGAACGAGCCCGGCGCCCAGAAGACCTCGACCGCCTCCGGGGCCGCCCCGCGGTCGGCCAGCGTGCGCTGCGCGCCGTCGAGCAGGGCGGCCGTGATCGATTCGTTGAAGCGCGCCACGACGATGGCGAAGCGCAGGCCGCCGGCGTCGCTGGGGCGGGGACGGGCGGGGCCGGCCATCGTCAGGCGTCCGTGCGGCGGGCGGCGCTCCGCTTGGCCGCCTTCTTGGCCGGCGCTTTGGCCGGCGTCGTGGCCGGCGGGGCCGCCCCGATGACGGGCGGCGCGACCGGGGCGTCGAGCAGGTGCCCGAGCTTGTTCTGCTTGACCGCCAGGTAGTCGGCGTTGTGGGGGTTGGCCGGCGCGATGATCGGCACCCGCTCGACGACCTCCAGGCCGTAGGCGGAGAGGCCGTGGCGCTTGGCCGGATTGTTCGTCAGCAGGCGGATGCGGCTGATGCCCAGGTCGCGCAGGATCTGCATGCCGATGCCGTAGTCGCGCCGGTCGGCGGCGAAGCCCAGCGCGACGTTGGCCTCCACCGTGTCGAGCCCTTTGTCCTGCAGGGCGTAGGCGCGCAGCTTGTTGTGCAGCCCGATGCCGCGCCCCTCCTGCTGCATGTAGACGAAGGCCCCGCGCCCCTCTTTGCCGATCAACTCCAGCGCGATCTCCATCTGCTCGCCGCAGTCGCAGCGCAGCGAGGAGAACACGTCGCCGGTGAGACACTGCGAGTGCACCCGCACCAGCGACGGCTCGGGCGTGGAGACGTCACCCATGACGAGCGCCACGTGCTCCTCCTCGTGGCCGGGCACCCGGAAGCCGATCACCTGGAAGCGGCCGTGGCGGGTGGGCAGGTTCGCCTCGGTGATGCGCTCCACGAGCTGCTCGGTGCGCAGCCGGTAGCGGATGATCTGCTCGATGCTGATCATCTTGATGCCGTGCCGCTTGGCGAAGCGGGTCAACTCGGGCAGGCGCGCCATCGTGCCGTCGGCCTTCATGATCTCGCAGATCACCGCGCCCGGCAGCAGCCCCGCGAGGCGGCATAGGTCGACGCTGGCCTCGGTCTGCCCGGCGCGCACCAGGACGCCGCCGTCGCGGGCGCGCAGGGGGAACATGTGCCCCGGCGAAACCAGATCCCGCGAGGTGGAGTTGGGGTCGATCAGGACGTGCACCGTGCGGGCGCGGTCGCCGGCGGAGATGCCAGTGCTGACGCCGGCCCGCGCCTCGACGGAGATGGTGAAGGCCGTGCCCAGCGGCGCCGTGTTCTGATCGACCATCATCGGCAGGCCGAGCTGGTCGATGCGCTCGCTCGACAGGGCGGTGCAGATCAGCCCGCGGCCGTACTTGGCCATGAAGTTGATGTCGTCGGGCGTGGTGAACTGCGCCGGCAGGCAGAGATCGCCCTCGTTCTCGCGGTCTTCGTCGTCGGTGATGATGACGGGGTGGCCGCGCTGGAACTCGGCGATCGCCTCCTCGACGGTCGCGAACGGGCTTGCCGCGGGGCGGCCGGCGGCGCGCGGCTTGCGCGCCTTCTTGGCCGCCGCGCGGGGCGCGCGCTCCGACGCTGGCGTCTCGGACGCTCGCTCGGGCAAAGCGGAGCCTGCCTTCCGTTCAACCGCCCGGACGCGCCGGGTGCCGGTCAGGATGCCGCGCCCAGGCCGCGCGCGGCAAGCAACTCATCGACGTAGCGCGCCAGGATATCGGTCTCGAGGTTGACTTCGTCGCCGGGCGCGCGCTGGGTGAGGTTGGTGTGCTCCTGCGTGTACTGGACGAGCGAGACGGCGAAGCCCGCCGCGTCCTTGGCGATGATCGTCAGGCTGGCGCCGTCGACCGCGACGGGGCCCTTGACCACCATGTGGCGCAGCAGCTCCGGCGGTGCGTCGTAGGACGCGATGACCGCGTCGGCCTCGGGCGTCAGCGATCGCAGCCGCCCCGTCCCCTCGACGACGCCGCGCACGATGTGCCCGCTGAGCCGGTCGGTGGGGCGCAGCGAGCGCTCCAGGTTGACGCGGTCGCCGGCGGTCAGGTTGCGCAGGTTGCTGCGCCGATAGGTCTCGGGCATCACGTTGGCGAAGAACGCGCCCGCGTCGAGTTGCGCCACGGTCAGGTCGACGCCGTTGATGGCGATGCTGTCGCCGAGCTGGGCGTCCTCCAGCACCGACGTCGCGGCGATGCGCAGCGTGCCCTCGCCCGCCTCCTCGACGACGCCCACCTCCTCGACGATGCCGCTGAACACGGGCCGCTCTCCTCGTCTTCCCTCGGCGTTTCCGCCCTAGTCGCGCCGCGTCACGTCGGCGCGCGACGCGATCTCCTTGATCAGCAGGACCGCGCCGGGCTCGCCGCCCCCGGCCGCGCCAGCCTCCGGGATCCCACGGCGATAGTACCGATATCCGCGCGCCGCCCAATCGGCCCGCGTCCAACCCTGCGCCTCCGTCGCCGGAGACGACACGGCGAGCGCCCAGCGCCGCCCGCCGCCCGCGACCGACGCCTCGGCCGTGTCGAGCAGGCGGGCCGCGAGCCCGTGGTCGCGCCAGGGCGGCGCGACGAGCAGGTGGTCGATGCGGGCGCGCGACTCGGCCGGGGTCGCGCCGGGATTGTCGAGCGTCGCGCTGACGCCGCCGGCGACGGCCTCGCCGGCCAGCGCCACCCAGACAGCGTCGCCGCTCGTCGATGCGGCCGCGGCCGCGAAGGCGGCCTGCAGCGCGTCGCGCCGGGCGACGTCGTCGGCGAGCGCGGCCAGAGCGGGGGCGTCGGCCGGGGTGGCGCGGCGGATCGTGACGGTCTCCGGCGGGGCGGGCGGGACGGGACGGGCGCTGACGAGCAGGTCGTCGCCCAGCCGCTCGACGCGCAGGTCGCGCAGGCGCACGACGTCGGCCATGCGCTCGGCGCCCACCCCCACGACGGCGGCGGCCGCGTCACCCCCGATCACCATGGGCGCGACCACCGCGCGCACTTCCTGCACGAGGCGGGCGTCGAAGAAGGCGCCGTGCACGCGCCCGCCCCCCTCGACGATGAGGGAGACGACGCCCTCGGCGCCCAACCAGTCGAGCAGGGCCGGCAGGTCGACGCGGCCGTCCGCGCCGGGGGGGAACTCCACCACGCGCGCGCCCGTCGCCTCGATGCCGGCCCGCCAATCGGCGGGGGCGGCGGCCGTGCAGCAGATCACCGTCGGGGCCGCGTCCTGCCCGGCGAGCACGCGCGCGCCCACCGGGGTGCGCCCGCGGCTGTCGAGCACGACCCGCAGCGGCTGAACGACCGTCGCCGGGGCCGGGTCGGGCCGGGCCGTCAGTTGCGGATCGTCGAGCAGGATCGTGTCGACGCCGACGAGGATCGCGTCGTGCTCGACGCGCAGCCGGTGCGACCAGGCGCGCGTCTGTGCGCCGCTGACCCAGCGCGAGTCGCCGCTGGTGGCCGCGATCTTGCCGTCGAGCGAGGCGGCCCACTTGGCGATCACGAAGGGCCGGCCCGTGCGGCGGTGCTGCGTGTAGGCGCGGTAGTGCTCCAGCGCCGCGGCCGCGCCGTCGCCGCCGCGCACGACCAGGCCGGCCTCGCGCAGCCAGCGGATGCCGCCCCCATCGACGCGCGGGTCCGGGTCGGCGCAGGCGACGACGACCTCGCGCACGCCGGCGGCCAGGATCGCGTCGCCGCAGGGCGGCGTACGGCCGTACACCGAGCAGGGCTCCAGGGTCACGTAGAGCGTCGCGCCGCGCGCGGCGTCGCCGGCCGCGGCGAGCGCGGTGACCTCGGCGTGGGGGCCGCCGGGCGGCGCCGTCGCGCCCTCGCCGACGATGCGGCCGTCGCGCACGACCACCGCGCCCACGGCCGGGTTGGGGCTGGTCGTGCCCAGCACGCCGCGGGCGAGTTCGAGCGCCCGCGCCATGTGACGCGAGACGGCCGGGCCGTCGCTCACCACTCCCCGGCCTCCTCCCAGATGCGGCTGGCGAGGCCGGCGTCGGCGTCGGCGTACTTGTCGCCGGCGGCGCCGCCGTAGGGCCGCTCGGCGGGGGAGCTGAGCGGCTGGAAGGTGAACGCGCAGATGCGCATGCCCGGGTACAGCGCGACGGGCATCACGCCCAGGTTGCCCAGCTCCATCGTCGCGTGGCCCTGCCAGCCGGCGTGGAACAGGCTGGCCGTGCTGTGCACGATGATGCCCAGCCGGCCCAGGCTGCTGCGCCCTTCGAGCCGCGCCACGAGGTCGGTGCCCAGGCGCAATCGCTCGAGCGTCGTCGCGAGGACGAGTTCCTGCGGGTGCACGATGAAGCGATCGCCCGGCGCGAGCTCGACGCGCCGGGTCGCGCCGGTGGCCGTGGCCGGGTCGCGCGGGTCGATGCAGGCCTGCTTGTTGCGCTCGAAGACGAGGAAGCGGGTGCCCAGGCGCAGGTCGACGCAGTCGGGACCGATGCGCTCCTCCAGTCCGTCGTCCGGCTCGAGCGCGATGCGGCCCGTCCGCAGGGCGGCGCGGATGTCGCGGTCGGAGAGTTGCACGCGCGGCCTCCCGTCGCGGGCGCCGGACGCGATCCGGCGCTCCCGGCCAGCATGGACCGATCTTCGCACGCCGGGCCGAGGCCGGAACTACCCGGGTGGGCGGCGCGAAGCGGCGTCAGGCCGACCGGCGGCGCAGCCAGAGCGCCGCCGCGAGTCCGGCCGCCGCCAGCGCCGCCAGCACGATCTCCAGCGGCCGCAGGAAGCCGGGCCGGGAATCCTCGGCGCGCGCCGCCTCCGGCTCGGCGGCCTCCGGCGCCAGTCCGCCCGCGACGCCGCGGCGCGTCTCCGTCGTCTCGGGCGCCGCCTCGACGCTCGTGGCGGCGACCGGCTCGGCCGGGGCGTCGGCCTGGGCGGACGAATCGTCTTCGCTGGGCGCGGCGGCCGGCTCGGCGTCGGCGGCGGCATCGGCCTCGGCAACCTCGGCGGCCTCCTCGTCAACCGACTCCTCTGCGGCGGGCTCTTCCTCCACGGCCTCCGCGGCGTCCTCATCCTCGACGGCGGCGGCGGCGGCTTCCTCGACCGGCTCGGCGTCATCCGTCTCCGTGGCCATCTCCGCGGGCTCCGCCTCGGCCGGCTCGTCCTCGGCCGGGGGTTCCTCGAGCGGCGCGTCCTCGGCCTCCACGTCGGCCGCGGCGGCCGGCGCTTCCTGGACCGGCTCCTGCTCCTCAACGACGGCCGGCGCTTCCTCGACCGGCTCCCGCTCCTCGACGGCCTGCTCGACGGACTCCCCGGCGTCGGCCGCATCGGCCTGCGCCGGCTCCGTCTCGGCCTCCGCGGAGGGCGTGGGCTCGGACGCCGAGGCCTCGGCGGCGGCGGCGTCCGGCTGCTCGTCGGCGGCCGGCGTCTCGGCGGTCTCGGGCTCGGGCGCGGGATCGTCGGCCGGCGCCTCGCTCTCGGCGGCGTCGTCCGGGGGCGCGGCGTCTTCGTCGCTGACGGCGGCGGGATCGTCGGCCGGCGGCGGGGCGTCATCCGCGGCCGCGTCGTCCGCCGTGGCATCGGCGTCGCGCGAGGCAGCCGCGGCCGCGGCCTCCGCGCGCTCCTCCGACGCGCTCGCCTGCGCCGCGGGCTCCTCGGGCTCCTCGGCCGCGCTCACGGCGGCGGCCGTCGCGGTCGCCTGGGGCTCCGGCTCCTCCGCCGCCGCCGTCGCGTCGGCCGTGGCTGCCTGGGCATCGGCGGCCTCGTCGTCCGCGGCGGCGCTCTCGTCCGCGGCCTGCTCCTCGGTCTGGACCCGTGCGGCCACGCGAGCGGGCTCCTCCTCCGCCTGCTCGCTCGCCTGCTCCGCGACCGGCTGAGGCTCTGGTGCGGCGCCGTCGTCGGCCTCGGATGCGGCCGCTGCTTCCGCTTCGGCTTGGTCCTCGGCCGCCGCGGCAGCCGCCGCCTCAGCGGCCTCCTTCGCAGCTGCTTCCTCCGCGGCGGCCGCAGCGGCAGCCGCTTCCGCCTCGGCTGCGGCCTCCGCCGCCGCCTGGGCTGCGTCCTCCTCCGCAGCGGCATCGTCCGCCGCCTCTTGCGCTGCCGGGGCGGCTTCGGCCACGGCCTCGGCCGGCGCCGCAGCCGGCTCCGACGCGGCCTCCTCCGACTGCTCGACGGCGGCCACGGCGACATCGGCGGCGGCCTCCGCGGGGGCCTGGGCGACCTCCACCGCCACCGTCGTCACGCTGCGCTCCTCGCGCAGCGGCGCGGCGCCGTCCTGCTGGATGTCGACGATCACCACGGCGACGAGCGCCGCCGCCGCCAGCACGGACGCCGAGCTCGCCAGCCGCATCGCCAGCGGTCCCTGCACCCGCAGCGGCAGGCCCCGCCGCGGGGCGGCGCCCCGCTGATGCGCGTCGCGCGCGGAGAGCGTGTAGTCCCGCCGCGGCTCGGGCGCGGGCAGGGCGGCGAGCATCGCCTTCATCTCGCGCAGGTCGTCGACGTACGCCCGCAGGTCGGCGTCCTCCTCGAGGGCGCGCGCGAAGCCGGCCGCCTGATCGGCGGGCAGCTGGCCATCGACGAAGGCCGAGGCCTGCGCCTGTCGGTCGGGCTGACGCCGGAAACGACGGCCGATCACGAGGGACTCCTTGCCGCCGGGGCTGAGGGCGCCCCGTGCTCTGCTTGACGCCCGCGACCCCCCGGTAGTTCCCCGCGCGCGGTCAGGAAGGTGCGCAAGCGGGCCCGCCCGCGGCTGATGCGCGACTTGACTGTGCCCACCGACGTGCCCATCGCCTGCGCGATCTCGTCGTAGGCGAGGCCGTGCACATCGGAGAGGAGGACGGCCTGGCGCTGCTCCGGCGGCAGCGTCGCGAGGCCCTGCTGGATGACGGACGCGGTCTCGGCGCCCATCGCGCGGCCCTCGGGGGAGCGCTCGCGCGAGGGCGGCGCGACGGAGTCCCCCCCGGCCTCGAGCATCGAGTCGAGCGAGTCGGTCGGTCGGCGCTTGCGCTTGCGCAGTTCGTCGCGGCACTGGTTGCCGGCGATGCGCAGCATCCAGGCCTGGAAGGAGCCGCCCCGGTAGCCGCCGATGCCCCGCCAGGCCGACACGAAGGCGTCCTGCGCCGCGTCCTCGGCGGCCGGCGGCGAGGAGAGCATGCGCAGGCAGAGCCCGAACACCGGCCGCTGATAGCGCCCGACGAGCGCGTTGAAGGCGCCCAGCTCACCCTGCTTCGCGCGCTCGGCGAGTTCATCGTCGGTGGGGGCCGCGGTGGGAGGCGGGGTCGGCATGGGGAACCGCGTGGACTCCTCGACGGGCGGCCGCCGCGCGGCGCCGCGCGCAACCCATCGATCCAGGCGGCGACGCCGGGATTGCGTGGAGTGTACCAGCCGCCCGCGTCGGCCCGGCCGCCCGCGCTCGATAGCCGCCGCCGGACCCCGGCCCTAGGCTGGATGCGGCGGCGCGAGCGCGACGGACGGCGCGGAGAGGCATGCAGCGACTTCGGCACGGCCCCATCCGCGACATCCTCGAGACCGCCCTGCTGGCCCTGATCGTGTTCCTGCTGGCCCGCGCCGTCGTGCAGAACTTCCAGGTCGAGGGGGCCAGCATGGACCCCACACTGCATCACTCGAACTTCGTGCTGGTCAACAAGCTCGCCTACGAGAAGGTCAACCTGGGGCCCTTCGACTTCCTGATCCCGGGCCGCGACAACGGGGAGTTCCTCTTCGACGGCCCCAGCCGGGGCGACGTGGTCGTGTTCCACTCCCCCTCCGACCCCGACCGCGACTTCGTGAAGCGCATCATCGGCCTGCCCGGCGACCGCGTCGAGGTCCGCAGCGGGGAGGTGTTAGTCAACGGCGCGCGGCTCGACGAGCAGGCCTACATCCGATCCGCGCCCACCTACCAGTATCCGCAGGGCAGCATGCCGGTGGTCGTGCCGCCCGATCACTACTTCGTGCTGGGCGACAACCGCAACGCCAGCCAGGACTCGCACGTCTTCGGGCCCGTCCACGAGCGGCTGCTCGTGGGCGCGGTGATCTTCCGCTGGCTGCCGCTCGACGCGATCGGCGGCGGTGGCAGCCGCCCGCTGCTGACGGCCGACGGCGGCCCCGTGCCGGATCCCGCCGACGCGCGCCCCGCCCCCGCATCGACCGCCGCCGAGTTGGAGCCCGCCCGGTGAGCAGTCGCGCAGCGCAAGGAATATGTTAATCCGAGTTGGCGCATGATGGCGCTTGCGATGGGGTCGTGAGCAATAGGTACGAGCCGGCCGATGGTCGGGTGATCGCTTGACCGGGAGGGTGGCGGGGCCATATCAACCGTGGCGACAAGAACGCTCGGCACTCCCTGCCGCCATCATCAGATGTGGAAGCCGGATGACTCTCGCAGCCGCTGAACAACTCAGGCTGGACATCGACCGCTTCGCTCGGCTGAGCGGCGACTTCAAGCTCGCCAGCGGTTCGGAGAGTTCGGTCTACTTCGATCTCAAGCGCGTCATCCAGCGACCACAAGACGCACAGTTGATTGGCCCCCTGCTCTTCCGCTTGGCGGCTTCCTTCGGAGCTGAGGCAGTCGGCGGCCTTGAGATCGGCGGTCCGCTGCTGAGTCAGTTGGTGGTGTCACAGCCGGAGAACGCGGGTCTTGCAGGCTTCACCGTCCGCAAGGGAGCCAAGGATCACGGCACGAAGGACATCTTCGCCGAGGCCCACGCCGGCGATGCCGACCTCCTCCGACCAGATCGGCCCGTCGCGATGCTTGAGGACGTCGTCACCAGCGGCGGATCAATCCGGACGGCGATCAAGGCCGTTCAAGGGCTGGGTTGTGAGATCGTTCTCTCGTTCGCGCTGGTCGATCGGATGGACCCCAGGGGTGCATGGCTCAGGGACGACCCGTCGCTGAACTTCATCGCCCTCTGTGAACTCCAGCCGGACGGAACGCTCGAACTCTCGCAGAGGTTCCTCGATTGGTGCGCGGGCAGTTCGGAAGGCCCAGGGGAAGCCACCACAACGCGATCGCGTGCTGCGGCGGGTGCGGGAGTCGCCGCTCAGACGTAGACCGACAGGTCGGCGGCGTGGACGAAGAAGCCCGGCGCGATGCCGGCCGCGTCGGCCAGCACCGACATCAGCACGACGAACAGGGCGAAGCCGGCCAGGTTCGCGACGAGCGCCTCGCGGCGCGTGGCGCCGGGCGCGGCGGCCTCGATCGCGGCGTTGCTGCTCGCGAACCAGGCCAGCACGCTCAGCATCCCCACCGCGAAGCCCAGCGCCGGCACGATCATGAAGGCGGCGCCCGCCGCCGGGAAGGCCGCGTGGCCCATCGTGCGGACGAGGGAGAGCGCGGTCGTCTCGCGACCGAACACGTAGCGCAGCATCAGGTGCGTGCTCATCACCCAGACGCCCCAGAGGATCGCGCCGCAGAGCAGCCCCAGCGCGACCTCGCGGGCGAGGATGCGGCCGGTGGAGAGCCCGTCGACCTCGACGATCAGCCAGAGCCAGCCGCCCAGGGCCGCCAGCAGCAGCGATCCCACCACGACCAGCGCCGCCGCCAGAGTCTGGCCGGCGTCGTCGCGGACTTCGCGGAAGACGGCCGTGTCGAGCTCGGCCAGGCGGCGCGCCCGCTGCGCGGTCAGGCGCAGGTCGATGACCTGATCGGTGGACGATGGGGCCAGGGCGCTGGAGAGGCGCCGGGCCGCGCGGGCACGCAGCGACTCGCGGAAGCGGGCCGGCGCCGCCGATAGGCGCGCGGGCGCGGAGGAGGGCAGGGAGCGGGGTCCGCCGGCAGAAAGAACCATGCGATCGCTCGGATCGAGCGTCCGCCGACCACCAAGACCTTGCGTTCAGCATACACCGCCGGCCGCCGTTTGTGGACGGCGACGCGGCAGCACCGGGGGCCGCGCTCTACCGTGTAGGCAGCCCGGCACGACGTCCCGCCCCGCCGGGCCGACCGCCCGAAGAGGAGCCCCCATGAGCGACGCCCCCATCTCCCCGCGCGACCCCTACGCCCGCACCCGCATCCCCGTGCTCGACAGCGACATGGTCTGCATCGACGAGGGCCGCGGCGACAGCATCATCTTCCTGCACGGCAACCCCACCTCGTCGTACCTGTGGCGCAACATCATCCCGCACTGCACGTCGCTGGGACGCTGCCTCGCGCCCGACCTGATCGGGATGGGCGAGTCGGGCAAGAACCCCGGCGGCTCGTACCGCTTCGCCGACCACGCGCGCTACCTCGACGCCTGGCTCGAGGCGATGGACGTGGGCGACGACGTCACCTTCGTGATCCACGACTGGGGGTCGGCGCTGGGCTTCGACTGGGCCCGCCGGTACCCGGATCGCATGAAGGGGATCGTCCACATGGAGTCGATCGTGCGGCCCGTGACCTGGGACGAGTGGCCCGAGCCCGCGCGGCGCATCTTTCAGGGCTTCCGCTCGGAGGCCGGCGAGGAGATGGTGCTGGTGAAGAACGTCTTCGTCGAGCGGGTGCTGCCGGGCAGCGTGCTGCGCGACCTGAGCGAGGAGGAGATGGCCGTCTATCGCCGGCCCTACGCCGAGCCCGGCGAGTCGCGGCGCCCCACCCTCACCTGGCCCCGCGAGATCCCCATCAGCGGGCAGCCGCCCGACGTGGTCGCCCTCGTGCAGGCCTACGCCGACTGGCTGAGCGGCAGCCCGCTGCCGAAGCTGCTGATCAACGCCGAGCCGGGCGCCATTCTCAACGGCGCGCAACTGGCGTTCGCGCGCGGCTGGCCCAACACGACCGAGGTCACCGTGCCGGGCAACCACTTCGTGCAGGAGGACTCGCCGGACGCGATCGGCCGCGCCATCGCCGACTGGTACGCGACGCTGTAGCCGCGGCCCGGCCTACGGGCCGGCGCTACCGTCCGGAGAAGTTCGGCGCGCGCTTCTCCAGGAAGGCCTGGACGCCCTCACGTCCGTCGGCCGTGGTCGTCATGCGCGCGATGGCCTGCGTCTCCAGTTCCATCTGCGTCTCCAGCGTCTCCACCAGCCCGCTGTGGAACAGCCGCCGCGCCTCGCCCAGAGCGATGGTGGGGCCCGCCGCGACCTCCTCGGCCGCGGCGGTCGCCTCCGCCATCAGGCGGTCGTCGGGCACGACCCGCGTGACGATGCCGTACTCCTGCGCCTGCGCGGCGTCCACCATCGGGTTCAGCAGGGTGAGCTCCAGCGCCCGCCGCAGCCCCACCTTGCGCGGCAGAAAGTAGGTCGAGGAGCCGTCGGGCGTGAGGCCGGCCTTGGTGTAGGCCATCGTGAAGCGGGCCGACTCCGCCGCCAGCACGATGTCGCAGCTGCAGGCCAGGCTCATGCCCGCGCCGGCGGCGACGCCGTTGATCGCGGCGATCAGGGGCGCGTCGCCGCGCGTGAAGCGCGAGATCGCGCCGTGCAGGAAGGTCGTCACTTCCTTCATGTGGGCGGGCAGGTCGTCGCCCTGCGCCGCGAACGACTTGAGGTCGCCGCCGGCGCAGAAGAAGCGCCCCGTGCCGGTCAGCAGGATGGCCCGCACGCTGGGGTCGCTGCTGGTGGCGAGCGAGACCTGCATCAGGTCAATGGCCAGCTGCAGGTTGATCGCGTTGGCCGCCTCGGGCCGGTTCAGCGTGATGTGCGCGACGTGGTCGCGCAGTTCGTATGTCAGCGTCTCGTAGTCCATGGCTGGGCCTCCCCGATCGCCCCGGCGGGCCGGTCTCGCTGCGGGGGCGCGGCCATCATCGCCGCCGCGCCGGGCGTGGGCAATCCAGCGCCGGGCGACGGACGCCGCGCGAAGCGACCGACAGCGAGCCCGCGCGGGGCGGCCTATGCTGGGACCACGATCCCGCCGTGTCCGGCGCCCGACGCCGGGCCGGCTCAAGATGGAGGGCCTCGATGTCGATAGTGCAGCGTTCGCGCGGCCTGCAGTTCGGCCCGCTGGGCGATTCGGCCAAGAAGTTCATCAAGCCCGTCGCGATGCGGGGCCTGCTGCTCAAGGAGCGCGTGCAGTCGGGCGCGATGTACCCGCCGCTGAACGACGGCTTCCAGCAGGATCCGTATCCCACCTACGAGACGCTGCGGACCAAGGATCCGGTGCACTGGAGCGAGCTCACCCACGGCTGGGTGATCTCCCGCTTCGAGCACGTCGACTCGATGCTGCGCGACCACAAGCGCTTCGGCTCCGACGAGCGCCGCGCCGGCGGCGCCGCGCCGCCCTACACGCCGCCCTTCCCCGAGGGCCGCAGCCTGCTCGTCATCGACCCGCCCGACCACACCCGCCTGCGCGCGCTGGTCTCGCGGGCCTTCACCCCGCGCGCGATCGCCAACCTGGAGCCGCACATCGAGCAGATGGTCGACGAGGCGCTGTCGCAGGTCCCGGAGAACGAGCCCTTCGACCTCATGGAGCGCCTCGCCCATCCGCTGCCGATCACGATCATCGCCGAGATGATCGGCGTGCCGCCCGAGGACCGGCAGCGCTTCCAGGATTGGTCCGAGCGGGTGGCGCGCATCCTCGAGCCGACGATCACGCCGGCCGAGATGCAGGCCGCGCTGGTCGCCGCCGCGGAGTTGAGCGACTACTTCCGCGTGATCATCGAGCAGCGCCGCGCGGACCCGCAGGACGACATGATCACGCGCCTCATCGCCGCCGAGGAGGAGGGCGAGAAGCTCTCGATGGACGAGATGCTCTCGATGCTGCGCCTGCTGCTCGCCGCCGGCAACGAGACGACCACCAACCTGATCGGCAACGGCATGCTGGCCCTGCTGCGCCACCCCGACCAGCTGCGCCAGCTGCAGCAGAACCCCGACCTCGCGCCCGAGGCCGTGGAGGAGTTGCTGCGCTACGACGGGCCGGTGCAGACCGACGGCCGCACCGTCCTGGAGGACATGGAGCTCGAGGGCAAGCAGCTCAAGCGCGGCCAGCCGCTGATCCTGCTGATCGGATCGGCCAACCGCGACGGCCAAGCCTACGAGCACGCGGACGCGCTCGACATCACCCGCGAGGGACAGCCGCACATCGCCTTCGGCCGCGGCATCCACCACTGCCTGGGCGCGCCGCTGGCCCGGCTCGAGGGGCGCATCGCGCTGGCCGCCCTGGCCAGGCATTTCCGCGAGATCCGGCTCGTCGAGGCGAAGCCGCGCTTCAAGGACAACGTCGTGCTGCGCGGCCTGCGAACGCTGCCCCTGGAGGTGGAGCGCTAGCGGAAGCCCGCCGCCGGCTGCGGCCACGTCACGGCGGTCTGCAGCACGAGCCAGAGCCCGTCGCCGTGGTTGATCGTCGAGGCGGTGTTGGCCGTCGGCGGCGCGCCCGGCCGGAAGACGAGGAACTGCGGCGTCAGCGGGTCGTAGAGCCAGATCGCGACGACCGCCGGGCCGATCGCCGCCGCGATCCGCGCCAGCGCGACGCGGTCGGGGCCGGTCCAGCCGACCAGGTTGAAGCCGGGCGCCAGTGACACCGTGCGCTCCCGGCCCAGGCCCGGCATGCGCCAGATCGCGGGCTGCCGGGCCAGCACCCAGAGGCCGTCGCCCGGCCGAAGGGTCGTCAGGCTGTTGCGCGCCACCGGGATGCCCCGCCGGTAGCTCAGGTAGCGGCCCGCCGCGGCGTCCCAGGCGAAGACGGCGCCGACGGCGGGGACCGCCGCCAGCGCCGACGCCGCCGGCGTGTCGTAGCCGGTCCAGGTGATCAGGTTCCAGCCGGCCAGCAGCGCCACCTCGCGCGGCGGCGGCGGCGCGGGCGTGAAGCGCTCCGCCGACCCGCCCGCGAGCGGTCCCTCCCCCCCGGCGATCAGTACGCGGCCGTCGGGCAGCCGGGTGGCGCTGTGGAAGCTGCGCACGACGGCGACGGCCGACAGCAAGTCGGCTTGGCCGCCGCTCTCCGGCAGGTAGCGCTCCGCCCCCGCCTCGTCCAGGGTGGGCGCATCGAGTCCCCCGACGACGAGGACGCCGCCGCCGGACATCAGCGTGACGCTGTGCCCGCGGCGGGCCCGGTTGAGCGGCGCGAGGGCGGTGAACATGCCGGTCGCCGGGTCGTACATCTCCACGGCGGCCAGGTACAACGCGTTCGCGCCCCGGCCGCCGCTGATCACGACGCGACCGTCGCCCAGCGCGACGGCCGCGTGCTCGCTGCGCGGCACGACCATCGCCCCGGCGGCGGTGAACGCGCGGGCGGCGGGGTCGTAGATCTCGGGCGGCGCGAACCCGCCGTCGGGGCCGGCGCCGCCGGCGATCAAGACGCGGCCGTCGGGCAGGCGGGTGGCGCTGTGCCCGGCGCGACCCACCTGCATCGCGCCGGTCGGCAGGAAACGATCGCGGGCGGGGTCGTAGATCTCGGCGGAGGCCAGTTCCGATCCGGCGCCGCCGCTGATCCCCCCGGCGACGAGCACGCGGCCGTCGGCCAGCAACGTCGCGGTGTGCTGCGTCCGCGCGCCGAGCAGCGGTCCGGCCGGCACGAAGATCCCGCGCGCGGCGTCGAACCGCTCCGCCGTGCGGATGGGCTGGTCGGGCCGGCTGATGCCGCCGGCGACCAGCACCGTGCCGTCGTCCAGCAGGGTGGCGCTGTGACCGCTGCGGGGCAGGCTCATGGCGCCCGCGTCCTCGAAGCGGCCGGCGTCGGGCACGTACAACTCGGCGGTGGAGGTGTTCTCGGTCGGGCCCGTCTGGCCGCCGCTGATCAGCACGCGGCCGTCGGGCAGGGCCGTGGCTCGATGGAAGGAACGGGCAGTGAGCAGGTCGGGCAGCGGCTCGAAGCGCGACGGCTCCTGGCCGCCGGCCGGGCGCGTGGGCGCCAGCGCCCCGGCCAGCAGCGCGGCGCAGAGCAGCGCGGCGCCGATCAGCGCCCGCCCGGCGCGGCGTCCCGTTGGGCGTTGCAGGGACATCACGCATCCCGCGCCGCCGACCCAGCCCGACCGTACATCGCGGCGGGGCTCTGTCGCCAGACCGGCCGACGATCAGACCCGCGCCTCGCCGGTCTGCGCCAGGAATTCGGCGACCAGCGCGCGGAAGCGATCGGGCTGCTCCAGGTGCACGGCGTGGCCGGCGCCGGGCACGATCGCGACCCGGCCGTCGGGCAGGCGGGCCCCCATCGCCGCCGCATGATCGCAATACGCCGGGTCGAGCCCGCCGGCGATCAGCAGCGCCGGCCGACGCAGCCCGGCGAGCGCGTCGAGCACCGGCGGGTCGGCGCCCGTCCCGGCGGCGCGCAGGCTCGCGGCGAGGCCGGCCACGTCGTTGCGCAGGCGCTGCGCGCGCAGGGCGGCGCGGGCCGCGGCCGGCAGCCGCCGCTGGCTCTCCCACAGCGGCAACGACTGCCAGTAGTCGACGAACGCCGCGACGCCCTCCCGCTCGATCCGGTCGGCCAGGGCGCGGTCGGCCGTCAGGCGGCGCGCCCGCGCGTCCGGGTCGGCGATGCCGGGCGACGCGCTGACGACGACCAGCGCCGCCACGCGCTCCGGCGCCCGCAGGGCGAGCCGCAGCGCGATGCGACCGCCCATCGAGTACCCGAGCAGCGCGAACGCCCCCACACCGCGATCGTCCATCGCGGCCAGCAGCGCCGCGATCGTGCCGTCGATGTCGTGGGGCCGGGGCCGGTCCGGCGGCGCGAGCGAGCGCCCGTGCCCCGGCAGGTCGGCGGCCAGTTGCCGCGCGCCCGGCCAAGCCTCGCGGAACGGCCGCCAGGTGGCGGCGCTGCCCGTGAAGCCGTGCAGCAGCAGCAGCGGCCGGCCCGCGCCCGCCCCCTCGCCCGGCTCGTCGATGTGCAGCCACGAGGCAGGCCGGGCCCCGCTCATGCCAGCGCGTCCCGCACCCGGCCCCACATCGCCTCGTGCAGGGCCGCGTTGGCAGCGCGCTCGGTAGTCACCTCGATCAGCTGCGCGCCGTCGCGGGCCAGCGAATCGGCCAGCGCCTCGCGGTAGGCCTGGGGCGTGTCGGGGCGCGCGTAGCCGAGGCCGTACTGCGCGGCGGCGTGCTCGAAGCGCAGGCCGTGCGGCGTCCCGAACAGCGGCTCGAACTCGGGCACGCGGCTCGCCTGCGGCAGCATCGAGAAGATGCCGCCGCCGTCGTTGTTGAGCACGACGATCGTCGCCGACAGCCCGAAGCGCCGCACGGCGAGCAGGCCGTTCATGTCGTGGTAGGCGGAGAGGTCGCCCAGCACGAGCGCCAGCGGGCTCCCCGGCCGCGCCGCCGCGATCCCCAGCGCCGTCGAGACCACCCCGTCGATGCCGCTCGCGCCGCGGTTGCCGTAGACGTGCAGCGGCTCGGGGCCGGGACGCAGCACCGTGTCCAGGTCGCGGATCGGCATGCTGTTGCCGGCGACCAGCGCGGCGCCCGGCGGCAGCGCGTCGATCAGCGCGCGGACCGCGCCGGGCTCCGACAGGCCCTCGGCGAGGCAGGCATCGACAGCGGCGCAGGCGCGGCGCTCCCGCTCCCGCCACGCGGTCAGCCAGGCCGGGTCCGCGACGGGGGGCGTCGCCAGCGCCTCCAGCAGGCGGCGGCAGACCGCGGTCGGGTCGGCGTCGATCGAGCGCGTGGCGACGAGGTCGGGGTCGTTCCAGCGCCCGGGCTCGGCGATCACGACCTGCTCCGCGTCATCGAGCCCGGCCAGGAACGCGCCTAACGCCTTCGACGTCGGCGTGCGGCCCACCCGGAGGACGACCTCCGGCCGCAGATCGGCGATGGCCGGAGCGCGCAGCACCGCGTCGTAGCCGGCGATGACGTGGCTGCGGTCGTGCGGCCCGCGACGCAGCTGGGAGAGCGGGTCGGCCAGGATGGGGTAGCCCAGCGCGGCGGCGAGGCCGGTGATCGCCTGGACGCCGTCGGGCGCGTGCCCGGGCCCCGCGACGATCAGCCCGCGCCGCCGTTCCCCCACCAGCGAGGCCAGCGCGGCGACGTCGCCGGGCGCCGGCTCCAGGCGGGGCGGCGGCCCCTCCCGGTCGGGCGTCAGGACGGCCGGGGGCGGCAGGTCGGGGATCAGCGGCTCGCGGAAGGGCAGGTTGAGTTGCACCGGCCCGGCGGGCGCGGCCGTCGCGAGGACGGGGACGCGCCGGCCCCAATGCCGCGCCGCGCCGGCGGCCGCGTCGCCGGGGACGGGCAGGGGCAGCTCGGCGAAGGCCTTGGCGTGGCCGCCGTAGAGGCGCAACTGGTCGACGGTCTGATTCGCGCCGACGCCGCGCAGCTCCGGCGGCCGGTCGGCGGTCAGGACGACCAGGGGCAGGCCGGCCGTGGCCGCCTCCGCGACGGCCGGCGCGAAGTTGAGCGCCGCCGTGCCCGACGTGCAGAGCAGCGCGACGGGCGCCTGCCGCGCCTGCGCCAGTCCCAGCGCGAAGTAGCCGCAGGAGCGCTCGTCGAGGTGGATCCAGGTGCGGAGGGCGGGATGGCGCTGCACCGCGACCGCGACCGGCGTCGAGCGGGAACCGGGGCAGAGGCAGACGTCGCGCACGCCCCCCGCGACGAGCCCGTCCGCCAGCGCCGCCGCGAAGAGGCCCAGCGCGCGCTCGGCCGCGCCCGCCGGGTGGTCAGCCGGGGGGGCCATCGCCGCCGGCGGCGACGCCCAGCGCGTCGCGCACCGCCGCCATCTTCAGGCGGGCCTCGCGCCATTCGAGTTCGGGGTCGCTGCCCTGCACGATGCCCGAGCCGGCGTAGAGCGCCGCCCGCCGCCCCCGCACCAGCGCCGATCGCAGCGCCACGATCGCGTCGCCCTCGCCGCCGCGATCGCCGCGCGCCCAGCCCACGGGGCCCGCGTACCAGCCGCGGTCGAAGGGCTCGAGCGCGGCGGAGCGATCGGACTCCCGCGGCGTCGCGCCGACGGCGGGCGTCGGGTGCAGCGTGTCGATCAACTCCAGCAGCCCGCGCGGCTCGGCCAGCCGGCCGCACACCGCCGTGCTGAGGTGCGACAGGTCGGGCAGGGTCATCAGCTCGGGCGCGTCGGGCACGTGCAGGCGCGTGCAGATCGGCGCGAGCCGCTCGCGCAGCGCCTCGACGACGAAGGCGTGCTCGCGGCGCTCCTTGCAGTCGTCGAGCAGCCGGCGCCCGTCGCCGGCGCCGCGTGACGTGCCGGCCAGCGCGCTCGCGGCGACGCGGTCCCCGCGCAGCCCCACCAGCTCCTCGGGCGAGGCGCCCAGGAACGTCGCCGCGCCGCGCCGCAGCGCGAAGATCGTGGCGCTGGGGAAGCGGTCGCGCAGGGCGCGCAGCACGCGCGTCGCGTCGATCGGGTCGGCCGCCGTGGCTTGCAGGCGGCGCGCCAGCACCTGCTTGCGCAGCCGCCCCGCCGCGATCTCGTCGAGCACGTCGCGCAGGCTGTCGTCCCACCAGCCGTGGCCGGGGTCGTCGTGCAGTTGCAGGTCGGGGGCGGTGGCGGCGGAGTCCCGGCAGGGGGCCTCGCGGGGGCGGGCGCGCAGGGCGACCTCGGCCAGGGCGGTCGCCGCGTGCACGTCGTCGGGCGCGGCGACCTGGACCTGCACGCCGTCCGCGCCCGGCCGTCGCTCCAGGACGACCGCCGGCGCGACCCATGCGCCGCGCGGCCAGCCGCGCCAGATCGGGTCGTCGATGGGCGAGGTCTCCGCGAAGGCGAAGCCGCCCACGGCCAGCGGCCTCACGGCCTCACCAGCCGCGACGCCGGCCGTATCGACCGTGCGGCGCCACCAGCGCGCCGCCTCGGCGAAGCGGCCGGGGCCCGCCACCTCGATCGACGCCACCGCGCCCAGCGCCAGCAGCCCGAAGCCTTGCGCCGGCTGCTCCCAGTAGAAGGCGTCGCTGCCGGTGGCGGCGAAGGCGTCGAGCAGGTCGGGCAGCGGGCTCTCGTGGGCGGCGACGACGAGCGCGCCGTCGCCGCGGGCGGCCGCGCGCGACAGCGGCGCACGCAGGGACTGCACCGGGCTCGGCGTCACGGCCGGGGAGGAGAGCATGCGTCGCTCCGCGTCCCGCCGAAAACCGACCGGCGGGTCGGTTTTCATGCTAGGCGCTCGGCGCGGCGGAAGGAAGTGCCCACGAGGCAACACAGGGCAGTCGAGCGTCGGACGGCGCTCAGCGCAGCGCCGCCTCGATGTCCCGCGCCCAGGCCAGCAGGCGCTCGTCGTCGCCCGCGCGCGCCACGACCTGCACGCCCACCGGCATCCCTTCGACGGTCCCGGCCGGCAGCGCGACGGCCGGCAAGCCGGCGTGCGTCCAGGGCAGGTTCATCCTGGGCGCGCCGGTCGCCTCGAGGCCGAGGGGAGCGGGGCCGGGGGCGGCGGGCGAGATCCAGGCGTCGATGCCGGCGGCGGCCATCCGACGGGTGAGGGCGTCGCGGAGCTCGGCGCGGCCGGCCAGCCCGGCGGCGCGCGCCGCCGCGCTCACGCCGCGACCCCGGTCGTACGTCCCGGCCGACCCGCCCCGGTACAGCGCGCCCCACTGCGCGAACCAGGCGCGGTGCACGTCGGCGAACTCGGCCGCGATGAGGTCGGCGTGGCGCTCGTTGACTGCCTGGATGTCCGCTAAAGCCTCGACATCGATCACGCGGAAGCCGGCCGCGTCGAGCCGGGCCAGCGCCCGCTCGAACGCCGCCAGGCCCTCCGGCTGCGCCTGCTCGAGGTAGGGCCCGCGCGGCACGCCCAGCGACGGCCGGCCGGTCGGCGCGGCGGCGGGAGTCCAGCCGTCCACGAGCGCCGCCGCGGCGAGGGCCGCCCCCGCCACGTCCTGGGTGAAGGCGCCCACGGTGTCGATGGAGCGCGAGAACGGCAGCACGCCGTCGCTGGGGACGCGCCCATAGGTGGGCTTGAAGCCCACGACGCCGCAGAAGGCGGCCGGACGCAGGACCGAGCCGATGGTCTGCGTGCCCAGCGCCAGCGGCACGATGCCGGCCGCGACGGCCGCCGCCGATCCCGAGCTGGAGCCGCCGGGCGTGCGCCGCGGATCGTGCGGGTTGGCGGTCGCGCCGGCCTCCAGGTAGGCGAACTCCGTCGTGACGGTCTTGCCCAGCACGATCGCGCCCGCGCGGCGCAGGCGCGACACCGCCGTCGCCTCGGGCATCGCGAAGACCTCCGCGGGCAGGGCGCTGCCGGCGCGCGTCGGCAGGCCGCCGGCGGCGATGATGTCCTTCACGCCCAGCAGCGCCCCGAAGAGCGGCGGCCCGACCGCGTCCGGGTCGGGCCGCCGCGCCCGCAGCGCTGCGACCTCGGCGCGGACGCGCGCCGCCCGGCCGGGCTCGGGCACGAAGGCGCGCAGGTCGGGCGCGGTCTCCTCGACCCGCGCCAGTGCGCCCTCGACGTGGGCCTCCAGATCGACCCGGCCGGCGCGCAGGGCGTCGACCGTGTCGGCCAGGGGCAGCGGACGCGCGAGGGACGCCATATGCGCAGACTACCCCCGCGCCCCGGCGGCGAGGGACGCAACGCCGTCAACCCAGGTAGAGCCTGGCGCGGCCGCTCCTGCTAGTCTGACCGGCTCGTCCGAAAAGGAGCCCTCATGAAGCGTTGCATCTCATGCCTGAGGAATTGCCGCTGCAGCCGCAGCACGGCGTGCGACTGCACGGTGATCGCGCTCGGGTGCATCGCCCCCCTGGTCGTAGCGGTCGTCGGGATCGGGCGCTGTCAATGAGGCGCGCGCTCGCGGGGGAGCGCATCCGGCCGGGCTAGGCTCCCCGCGCTCCGGCGAGGAGCGCCGCGACGGCATCCAGATCCTCGACGACGTGGGTAGCCCCGGCCTCGTCCAGCACGGCGGCGGCCTTGCGGCCCGCCAGTCCGATGACGGCCTGCAGTCCGGCCGCCCGCCCCGCGCCCATGTCGGCCGGTGAGTCGCCGACGAAGGCGGCCTCGCTCGGCGCGGCGCCGAGCGCCGCCAGGGCGTGCAGGAGGGGTTCGGGCGCCGGCTTGCCCCGGCCCGTCGTGTCGAACCCGACCACGACCTCGAAGCGCCGCTCCCAGCCCAGCCGGCGCACCAGCGCCCGGCCGGCGTCCGCGTACTTGTTGGTGACGACCGCCATCGGCACGGCGCGCGCGTGCAGGCCCTCGATCAGCGCCTCCGCGCCCGGCAGGGGCGGCGTCCGCGGCAGGAAACGATCACGGTACCGCTCCAGGTAGTCGCCGGTGATGGTCTCGGCCCACTCGGGCCCGATGGACAGCATCCGCTGCAACATCACGACCATCGGCGGCCCGATGTGCGGCAGCACCTCCTCCGCCGTCAGGCGGTAGCCGTAGTGGGCGCAACTCTCGACGACCGCCGCCGCGATCAGCGGGTCGGAGTCGGCCAGGGTGCCGTCGAGGTCGAACAGCGCCGCGCGCAGGGCGGGGATCGGCGCCGGCGGGGAACGCGTCTGCACCGGCGCTCAGGCGGGCACGATCAGGCGCCAGTCGTCGGAGCGCTCCGACTCCCGCACGGCGGTCAGCACCCGGTCGCCCAGCCGGATCTGCACCCCCAGGGGCGCGCCGGGCAGCACGCAGCGATCGGCGGTGGGCGTCTCGGCCTCGTAGACGGCGGCGGCGATCAGGCGCTCGATCTCGGCCGGGTCGTGGCGCAGGGCCGCGGCGGCGTCGGCGATGGGAAGGGGGGCGGTCGAGGCGGAGTTGGTCGTCATGCGGGCAGTGTACCGTCGTCGTCCCCTTCGGGGTCAGCCGCGGGGTCCGCGGCGAAGTCGGCCGCAGCCCGGCGCTCCGCCTCCTGACGGACCGCCCGCGCGATGAAGTAGTAGGAAAGCGCGAACAGCCCGATCGTCAGCGGCCAGGTCGCGACGCGGCTCCAGAGCAGGTAGGCCTCCGTGCTCAGCGCGTCGAGCAGGACGATGCGGATCACGGCCGTCGCGACGTTCTGCGCCGCCCAAGCCAGGCTGAGCGCCACGAACACCCGATGCCCCTCGGGCACCCAGTCGCGGATGCCGGGGAAGATCTCCCGCACGAGGAGGCCCATCAGCGGGCGCCCCAGCAGGATGCTGATCAGGAACGCCGCGGTCCAGAGCACGTCGCCGATCGCGTCGCTGGCGAAGAACGCCTTGTCGCTGTCGACGATGATCCCCACCACGCCCGCCCCGCCGACGATCACGATCCCGCCCACCGCCAGATAGCCGATGAGACCGCTGCGGCGGGTGCGCCAGAAGACGATGACCGCGGCGGCCACGCCGGCCGCGATGGCCCAGCGGGTGTCGGCCAGCCGGTCGACGAGCAGGAACGCGGCGATCGGCGCCAGGGTGAGCCAGAAGCGGTTGTTGATTGAACTCGTGGCGAGGATGTCGCGCGGCGGGCGGGCGCCCCGTCGCCGGCGGCGGCGGGCCGCCGCTTTGTCGCGGGGCGCGGGCGCGGGGTCGGGCTCGGGCGGCATGGCGACAGCCTACGCGGCCCGCGCGCCCCGACGCGCGGCGCCAGCTAGCATCGGCGCATGGCAATCACGCTCGGCCCGGCCGCCGCGACGGCGGCCCTGCTCGGCCTCTTCGTGACCGGCGCGATCGCGTACAGCGGCGACGGCGGCGAGCCCCGCCTCATCGCCTGGCTGCCCTTCGTGGGGGCGCTGGCGCTGGTCGCGCGCGATTCGTTCTTCCAGGGCAGCTTCCGCAACCGCCCGCGCGGGCGCGTCCCCGGCGTGCAGCTGCGCGACGGCGCGATCCACCTGCAACTCCGCGACTTCGAGCCCATCGCCACGACGCTCGCCATCCTGACCGGCCTGCTGGCCGCCGGCGCGATCGGCTTCCACGACGCCAACGGCGGCGGCAGCGGCTGGGCCTGGTCGGCGTTCGCGCTGGCGCTGGCGCTCAGCATCGGCTGGCGGCTCGGCCCCCGGCCCCGCCGGCGCGACCGGGAGGGCACGGCCGATCACGAACGCGTGGCCGAGTTCTGGGCCGAGCGGATGCGCGACTTCGCCGCGCGCCACCGGCGCTAGGCGATCAGCCGCCGCCGCGGCAGCGAGCGGGCGGCGGGCGCCAGCGGGTCATCGGCGTCGAAGGGCGAGGTGAAGCGGACGCCCGCCCCGCTCAGGTCGTCGCCGGTGAGGTCCTCGCCCTCGGGCCGGACGCCCTCCGTCGCCCAGCGCGTGAGGTCGAGGAGGGCGCGCAGGACCTCGTCCTGCTCGGTGAATTTGCAGTGCCCGGCCCGGCGCACGGCGCGCTGCACCAGGAAGTCGCCGTAGCCGGCCGCCTGCACCCTGCGCGCGTAGGAGCGGTCGAGCGAGATCGGCGTCCAGAGGTCGCCGGTCGTCTTGACGGTGAGCAGCGGCGCGCCCAGGACGCCGCTGGCGACGCCCAGCGCCGGGTCGTCGCGCAGGCCGGGCGGCGCCTGGAAGCGGACCACCTCCTCGTTCAGCCGGTCGATGTCCACCCCCGCCTCGGGACGCGCGCCGTAGACGACGTCGCGCGTATCGAAGGCCAGGAGCGAACCGTCGTGCTGCAGGACCGCCCCGGCGGGGAGGGGCGCCTGAGCCACGAGCTCGGGCACGTAGAGCGTCCCCAGCGCGAAGTTGATCTGCCACTGCCGCGCGAGCCCCTCGCGGAAGCCCCAGCGCGGGCCGCCGCTCAGCTCCTCGATCACCGCCGCGAACTGCTCCCCCTGGGGGGTCAGGTGCAGGCCGCCATCGTCGACGTAGCCGAGCGCGGCCGCCCAGTCGATCAGGCCGGCCGCGTCGGTCGCCGAGGGATCCTCGCCGATCAGCCAGTGGGCGACCGAGTGCCAACCGGCGAGGTAGTCCACCACCTCCACGTTCGAGAGCGCCCCGCACAGCGCCAGCGCGCCGTCGATCTCGTCGGGGAACTCCTGGGCCATCAGTTGCGCAGTGCCGCCGCCCATCGAGGCGCCCACGCAGTAGGTCCACTGCGCCGGGCCGACCTCCGCCTCCGCGATCTCTTTCACCGTGAGCAGGTCGTCGACGCCGCGCGCCGGGGCGTAGCCCGTGGCGGCGTACGTGCTGGCCGCCCAGGCCACCCCGAAGGAGGTCAGCAGTTCGCGCCCGGGCGCGAAGCCGCCGAAATCGATGTGCGTCGTGAAGCCGGTGCCGGCGTCGTTGAGGCCGCCGACGCCGCGCGCGAAGAGCAGCAGCGTGCCGTTCCACTCGTTCGGGACCTCGATGCGGTAGGCGGCGCCGTCGGCGTAGCCGAAGAAGGCGCGCGTGTTCGGCAGCGGCTCGAAGGCGGGATCCTCCAGCGTGCAGTCGGCGCAGACGCGGTTGGGCATCAGCATGCGCCGGGCGGGGTCGGGGATGATGGGCGCGGGGGCATCCTCGGCCGGCGCCTCCGCTTGCGCGGCGGCGGGGTCCTCGGCCTGTTCCGCGGCCGCTGCGCCCGCGTCGTCTTCCGGCTCGGGCTGAGCCTGCGCCGCGGCCGCTTCAGCCTGCTCGGCGGGCTCGGCTTCGGCGGGAGGGTCGCTCTGCTCGACCTGCTCGGCCGCCGCAGGCGCAGCGGTGGCGACGGCCTGCCCCTCCGGCGCGTCCGCGGCGACCGGCTCGGCGCGGGGATCCGAGTCGTCGCCGCAGCCGACGAGCGCCAGCCCGGTCGCGCCGATGGCCAGGGCGCTCCCACGGCGCAGCAGCGCGCGACGGCTGATCCGGGCGGCCGGTCGAGAGGCTCTGGTCATGGCGAGTCCTCGCGCGGGGCGGGGGCGGAACGGGAGGCGCAGCGGCCCCGGCGGCCGTCGCAGTATTCCAGCCGGCCGGCGGCGCGGCCAGCGGGTCCCGCGCCGGTTGTGACTACCCGGAGCCGCCGGTATCGTCCGGGAGGCTCGCCGCGCCTGCCCGCGACGCGAAGCGCAGGCCCGGCCGAGGGGTCGCCCGGTCATGAAGATCCACGAGTATCAGGCCAAGAGCATCCTCGCGGCGCACGGCGTGCCGGTGCCGAAGGGCGTCGCCGTGACGACGGCGGCGGAGGCGGGCGAGGCCGCCGCCGAACTGGGCGGCAAGGTCGTCGTGAAGGCCCAGATTCACGCCGGCGGACGCGGCAAGGGCCGCCTCGTCGCGACGCAGGCGCGCACGGCCGCCATGTACCGGCGGCTGGAGGCCGACCCCGCCGCGACCGAGGGCGCCGTCGTGGGCCGCCGCGTCGGCGGCGTGCGGCTGGCCCCCAGCGCCGCCCGCGCCCAGGCCGAGGCCGCCAAGATCCTGGGCAAGTTCCTGGTCACGCATCAGACCGGCCCCGAGGGCAAGCAGGTGCAGCGGCTGCTGATCGAAGAGCAATCGGCCATCGCCGACGAGTACTACGCCGCCGTGCTGATCGACAGCGCGCTGGGCACGCCGGTGATGATCGTCTCCACCGAGGGCGGCCAGGCCATCGAGGAGGTCGCCGAGCGCACCCCCGAGGCGATCGTGCGCGTCCCCATCGACCCCGAGGAGGGCTTCCCGGCCTACCGCGGCCGCCAACTCGCGAAGCAGTTGGGCATGCCCAAGCCGGTCGTCATGCGGGCCGGCGCCCTCTTCGCCGGGCTCTACCGCGCGTTCCTCGCGGCCGACGCCTCGCTGGCCGAGATCAACCCCTTCGTGGTCACCGACGACAACCGCGTCCTGGCCGTCGACGCCAAGGTCAGCATCGACGACAACGCCGCCTTCCGGCAGCCCGTCGCGAGCCTGCGCGACAAGTCGGAGGAGAACGCGATGGAGATCATGGCGGAGGAGGCCGGCATCGGCTCCTACGTCAAACTCGACGGCAACATCGGCTGCATGGTCAACGGGGCCGGCCTGGCCATGGCGACGATGGACACGATCATGCTGGCCGGCGGCGAACCGGCCAACTTCCTCGACATCGGCACGGTGAACCGCGTCCAGTTGGTCGAGGACGCGCTGCACATCATCAACCTCGACCCCAGCGTGCGGGCGATCCTGATCAACATCTTCGGCGGCATGGCCCGCGTCGACGTCGTCGCCGAGGGGCTGGTCTCGGCGGTCAACAAGCACGGCATCACGCACCCCATCGTGGCGCGGCTGAACGGCTCCAACGTCGAGGAGGGGCGGCGGATCATCGAGGCCTCGGGCCTGGAGTTCCTGCTGGCCGACGACCTGGGCACGGCCGCCCGCATGGCGGTCGAGGCCGCCGGCTAGCGCGGGGCCGGAGATGAGTGAGGGATCGCAATGAGCGTGCTCGTCGGCCGGTCCACGCGGCTGATGGTGCAGGGCCTGGGCACCGAGGGGCAGAATCAGATCCGGCGCTCGCTGGCCTACGGCACGACCGTCGTGGCGGGCGTGCACCCGTCGTTCCGCGGCGGCGCGGAGTTCGAGGGCTTCCCGGTCTTCGACACCGCCGAGGAGGCGGTCGCCACGGCCCAGCCCAACGTCAGCATCATCTTCGTGCCGGCCCCCGGCGCGGCCGACGCGATCCTGGAGAACGTCGCCGCCGGCGTGCGGCTGATCGTCTGCATCACCGAGGGCGTGCCGGTGCACGACATGGTGCGCGTGCGCGCCGCCCTGGCGCACAGCAAGAGCCGCCTGATCGGCCCCAACTGCCCGGGCCTCATCACGCCCTCGGCCAAGTGCCGGGTGGGCATCATGCCGACGGCCGTCTTCAAGCCCGGCCGGGTGGGCGTCGTCTCCCGCTCCGGCACGCTCGTCTACGAGGCCGTCGACCAACTGACCCGGCTCGGCATCGGCCAGTCGAGCTGCGTCGGCGTGGGCGGCGACCCGATCATCGGCACCTCCCAGGCCGAGGCGCTGGAGATGTTCAACCGCGACCGCGCCACCGACGCGGTGGTGCTGATCGGCGAGATCGGCGGCACCGCCGAGCAGGCCTCGGCGGCCTACATCGAGCAGCACATGACCAAGCCCGTGGTCGCCTTCGTGGCGGGCGCGACGGCGCCGCCCGGACGCCGCATGGGGCACGCCGGCGCGATCATCGAGGGGCGCAGCGGCACGGCCGCCGCCAAGCTCGAGGCGCTCTCGGCCGCGGGCGCGACCATCAGCCGCAGCCCCGCCGACATCGGCCTGACGATGCAGCGCGTGCTGCGCGAGCACGGCCTGATCAAGACCTAGCGCCGCCCGTCAGGACTCGCTGATGAAGGGCGCCCACACGGCGCAACAGCCCACGCCGATGGGGAACACCTCGCCGCTGACCACGTCGATCACGAGCACGCCGATGCTGCGCTCCTCCCGGTTGAGCGAGCTCAGCGCGAGGTAGCGCGCATCGGCCGACCACTGCAGGTCGAAGAAGACCAGGCTCGGGTCCTCCAGCAGCACGAGCGTCTCCGCGCTGAGGGTGTCGCTGACGAGCAGCCGGTTCGACCCCTCCGGCGGGCCCGAATCGACCCAGGCGATCCGGTCGCCCCGCGGCGAGACCGCGATGTCGGTGGGGATGCCGGGAAGCGTCACCCACTCCTGCAGTTCCGTCTCGTCCGGCAGGCCGACGTAGATCTTGTTGGTGTAGGCGACCCAGAACGCGCCGGTCGTCGAGGCGCGGATGAAGTCGAACTCGTGCGGGAAGTCGGTGGAGTACTCGAGCGGCATGCAGGAGCCGTCCAGGCAGAGTTCGTCGGCGGCCTCGATCTGGGGGGCCGGGTAGCGCGCCTCGACCTCGAAGCCGGCCGGGGTGAGGAGGAGCAGCGCGCCCTCCTCCTGCGCCAGGATGACGCGGTTGTCGGGCGACTGCACGCCCGCCCCGCGGGGCGTGCCGCTGCGCGCGCCGGCGAACGGCGCCTGCAGCGTGGGGCCGAGCAGGTTGACCAGCGCCGGCGTCGACGGCGCCTCGTCGTCGTCGGCCGGCACGAACGCGAATGACAGCACGATGCCGTCCCTCGACAGCCCCATGTTGAAGAAGTCGGGCGCGATGCCCTCGGGCAGGAAGTCGAACGCCAGCGTCGTCTCCGTGGGCGGGTCGGTGGTCAGGTCGAGGGCGACGATCCGGTCGCGCAGCCCCACCAGGACGCCGGCGCGGGTCGCCAGCCAGGTGATCTCCTCCACCCGGCCCTCGAACTGCCGCGTGATGAGGAAGTCCTCGACCTGGAAGGGGTCCGTCACCACGGCGACGTCGCCGCCGTCGCCGGGTGCGATCAGCGCCAGGGCGTAGCCCGAGGGCGGCGGTCCGATGGGGGCGGCGGGCGCCTCTTGCGGCGGGGCCTCCGCCTCCGCGGCGCCGTCGCCGGGATCCTCGGCCGGCTCGTCGGCGGGCGCCGCCTCGGCCTGCGCCGCGCTGTCCTCGTCGGGCGACGCCTGCGGTTCCTCGGCCTCGGGCGCGGCGGTCAGGTTGTTCACGCCCCCGGCCGCGATGTAGCCCTCGGGATCGGCCACGAACTCGTACAGCATGGGCTGCACGAGGCGGCCCCAGACGCCGTCCTTGGCCAGCGTGGCGCCGTGCAGGTCCGTGTTCAGGATGTTGAGCCGCGCCGGCCCCGCGGCCCGGTCGAAGTAGCGCTGCGAGAAGTCGGGCGCGGCCTTGTCGCCCGCCCCCACGATGAACAGCATCGGCACCGTGACGCGGTCGTAGCGCTCCAGCGCGTCGAGGCCCTGGAAGCGGTTGGGGCTGGAGATCGCGAAGATCGTGGCGATGTCGTCCCGCCCGGCGGCGACCTGGATCAGGCTCGTGCCGCCCATGCTGGCGCCGCCGGCGTGGATGCGGCGCGCCCCATTGGCGACGGCGTAGTCGAGCGCCGCCACCCACTCGCGCCAGGTATCCTGCGTGGCCTCGCGCTTCGAGCCGTCTACCGTGTTGCAGCCCGACTCGCCGTGGCAGCGGAAGTCCCAGAACAGCACCGTGTAGCCGCGCGCCGCGAAGCCCTCGACCATCTGATCCCAGTCGCGGCGGCTGCCCGTGAACTGGTGCCCCAGCAGCACCCAGTCGGGGCCGCCCCGGCGCAGCTCCGCCTCGATCTCGACGCCGTCGCTCGATTCCCAGGTGAAGACCGTCGCGTCGGAGCGGCGCTCGCCCTGGCGACTGCCGGCGTCCCCGGCGTCAGCGGGGTCGTCGTCGCCGCCGCAGGCCGCGGCGAGCAGCAGCGCCAGCAGCATGGGCGCCAGAAGCACGGCTCGCGCCATCGCGCTCCTCCTCGGCCGGCCGCCCGGCGCGTGCGCCGGACGGGTGCGGGCGCCGCCAATGGTAGGGCCGCGACCGGCGCCGCCGCGTGTCGTGGTGCATCCCGGCCGGCCGGGGCGGCTGATAACATCGCCCGTGGAGGGTTCGCATAGAGGCCTAGTGCGCCCGCCTGCTAAGCGGGTTTCGGGGAAACTCGATCGAGGGTTCGAATCCCTCACCCTCCGCCACCGCGGCCCAGCAACCCCCGGAACCGATTCCCAGCGCGACGACCCCCAGAACAACGATGAAGACCTACCACATCTGGACCGTCGGCTGTCAGGTGAACGTCGCCGACAGCGCCCGCCTCGGCGCCGGCCTGCGGCGTCTGGGCTGGCAGCCCACCGACCGCGCCCCGGACGCCGACCTGATCGTGGTCAACACCTGCGCCGTGCGGCAGAACGCCGAGGACCGCGCCGCCGCCAAGCTCGCCAACCTGCGCCCGCTCAAGCAGCGCAACGCCGACCTCAAGATCGCCGTCATGGGCTGCATGGTCGGCCCCCGCCACGACGCCCTGCAGGCGCACTTCCCCTACGTCGACGCCTTCGCCCAGCCGCAGCGCTTCGACGACGTGATCCGCGTGCTCGACCTGCCGGAGGACGCGCTGGGCGCGGATGACCTCGGCGGCGAGTTCTGGCCCCTGCTGCTCCCGGACAATGGCCTGCCGATGAGCGGCGAGCCCGGCAGTCCCGTCCCGCCGACGGCCTACGTGCCCGTCATCGAGGGCTGCGACAAGTTCTGCACCTACTGCATCGTGCCGCTGCGCCGCGGGCGCGAACGCAGCCGCCCGATCGCCGAGGTCGTGCGCGAGGTCGAGGCGCACGCCGCGCGGGGCGTCGGCGAGGTCACGCTGCTGGGTCAGACCGTCGAGGCCTACGGCAAGGATCAGCCGCCCACCGACCCGGCCACCGCGCACGCCGACCTGTCCGACCTCATGCGCGCGATGCACGAGATCCCCGGCCTGCTCCGCATCCGTGCGCTCACGTCGTACCCGCCCGACATGACCGACCGCATCCTGTCCGGCATGGCGGCGCTGCCCAAGGTCTGCGAGTCGTTCTCGCTGCCCGTGCAGTCGGGCGACGACGGCGTCCTGACGGCGATGCGCCGCGGCTACGACGTCGCCACGTTCGAGGAGCGGGTGGCGAAGGTGCGCGAACTGATGCCGGAGGTCGGGATCAGCACCGACGTGATCGTCGGCTTCCCCGGCGAGTCGGAGGCGGCGTTCGGCAACACCCTGGCCGTGCTCGAGCGGCTGCGCTTCGACAAGGTGCACGTCGCGGCCTACAGCCCCCGCGCCGGCACCTACGCCGACCGCAAGCAGCCCGACGATGTGCCGGAGGCGGTCAAGAAGGAGCGCCTGCACGCCGTCGAGGAGCTGCAGCGGCGCATCAGCCTGGAGATCAACGGGGCCTATTGGGGCCGCGACGTGGAGGTGCTCGTCGAGGAGCGCAAGCCGGGCGCGGCGGCGGCCGCCGACGGGCCGCCCCTGGAGCGGCTGACCGGCCGCACGCGCGGCGCCAAGCTGGTCCACTTCGACGCCCCGGCCGGGCGCATCCCGCTCGGCGCCTTGCTCGACGTGCGGATCACGCGCACCGGCGCCTGGTCGCTGCAAGGCGAGCTCGCCGGGGTTCCCGAGCGGGCCGTCGCGGGCGGCGGGTAGCCCCATGCCCCGCGCCCGACCCGGCCCCCCGCGGCTCGACGTGGCCGTGCTGGTCGTGATCCTCACCGTCGTCGAGGGGGAGTTGCGGGTGCTGCTCATCCAGCGCTCCGCCCCGCCCGACGAAGGCGCCTGGGCGATCCCCGGCGGGGCGTTGATCACCAACGAATCGCTGCAGGCCGCCGCCGTCCGCAAGCTGGCCGAGGAGACCGGCGTGCGCGACGTCTTCCTGGAGCAGCTCTACACGTTCTCCGACCTCGACGACTACGCGCCCGGCGGCGCCGTCGCGGTGACCTACTTCGCCCTCGTCCGGCACGACGGCGTGCGCCTCGCCGAGCGCTCGGCCTGGGCGCCCGGCTGGTTCACGCTCAACGCCCTGCCGGTGCTGGCCTTCCACAACGAGCGCGTGCTCGAGCTGGCGCGCGCCCGCCTGGTCAGCAAGCTCGAATACACCAACGCCGCCTACAGCCTGTTGCCCGAGTTCTTCACGATGAGCAACCTGCAAGAGACCTACGAGTCGATCCTGGGGCGCAAGCTGGACAAGCGGAACTTCCGGCGCCGGATGCTGGCCTCGGACCTGCTGGTGGCGACGCAGCAGACGGCCACGGCGGGCCGCCATCGCCCGGCGCGCCTCTACCGCTTCGCCAGCCGCACCCCGGTCGAATTCTGAGCGCGCGCCGCGCGCGCCGACGGGAGGCCCGATGTCCGACCCGCCCGCCAAGGCCGTCATCTTCGACGTCGGCGGCGTCCTCATCCACATGGACTGGAAGGAATACGACCGCTTCGCGGTCGAGCGCGGCCTGCCCGAGCGCGAGTGGCTGCGCATCCTCCACCAGACGGAGGAGTACAACGCCTGGCAGACCGGCCGCGGCAGCGAGGCCGAGTGGCACGCCTCGATCATGCGCGAGTTGCGCGCCCACCTCGGCGACCGCAGCGAGGCCTTCATCGAGGAGTGGCTGGCGCGGCCCACCCCCCGCCACGACCCGAACCTCGACCTGGCGGAGGCCCTGATCGGCACCGGCTACACGGTCGCCGTGCTCAGCAACGCCGGTCCCGACCTGCGCGTCAACATCGACGAGACGCTGGGCCGGACCATCGCTTGGCACGACATCCTCTGCTCGGCGGAGGTAGGCCTGGCCAAGCCCGACCCGGCCATCTACCGCCTCGCGATGGCGCGCCTCTCGCTGCGGCCGGCGCAGTGCTTCTTCATCGACGACATCCGCGCCAACGTCGCCGGGGCGCAGGAGGTCGGCTGGACCGCGCACCGCTTCAAGGGCGACTACGCCGCCCTGCAGGCCGACCTGCGCGCGCACGGCTACGAGTGGTAACGGGGCGGCCCGGCCGCCATCCACCGCCGGCCCGGCGGCTATCCACCACTTCCCACGCATCCGACTAAGTGTCACCTTGACACTTAGTCGGCACGGCGGCGATACTGCTCGTGAGGACTTCGTGTCACAGTGACACGAAGTGGGTCGGCCCCGCCCCGCCCGGCCGGCGAGGCGCCCTCTGGATCGGTGTCCCGCCATGACCACCTCGCCCCTCGGCGGTCCCGCCAAGGTCGTCGCCAGCGACTACGTCGCGCCGCGCCTGCCCGAAGACCTGCCCGACGCCTACTGCGAGGGCGACATCGCCACGGTGCCGCTCATCGAGGAGCCGCATCGCGCCTCCTGGCAGCCCGAGATCCCCGAGCGCTACCTGTCGATGTCGGCCGATGAGCTGGCCGACCGCATCCGCGGCGTCCGCGCCGCCCTCGGCGAGCGCCTGCTGATCCTGGGCCACCACTACCAGCGCGACGACGTGATCCGCTTCACCGACGTCCGCGGCGACTCGTTCAAGCTGGCCCGCGAGGCCGCCGCCCGACCCCAGGCCGACTACATCCTGTTCTGCGGCGTGCACTTCATGGCCGAGAGCGCCGACATCCTCACCGGGCCCGATCAGGCCGTCATGCTGCCCAACCTCGCCGCCGGCTGCTCGATGGCCGACATGGCCCAGCCCCAGGACGTCTACGCCTCCTGGGACGAGCTGACCAGCGTCGTCGCGGCGGAGCGCACGATCCCCATCACGTACATGAACTCGGCCGCCTCGCTGAAGGCGTTCGTGGGGCGCAACGGCGGCGCCGTCTGTACCTCGTCGAACGCGCCCGCCGTCCTGCGCTGGGCCTTCGAGCGCGGCGACCGCGTGCTCTTCTTCCCCGACCAGCACCTGGGCCGCAACACCGGCAAGCGGCTGGGCATCGACCCGCGCACCGAGATGGCGGTCTGGAACCCGGCCCTGCCCATGGGCGGGCTGGAACCCGCGCGGATCACCGACAGCCGCATCCTGCTCTGGCAGGGGCACTGCTCGGTGCACGTGCGCTTCAAGGTCGAGCAGATCGAGCGCGCGCGGGCCGAGCACCCCGGCTGCCACGTCGTGGTGCACCCCGAGTGCACCGAGGCCGTCGTCGACGCCGCCGACGCCGACGGCTCGACGGAGTTCATCATCCGCTACGTCAAGGACGGGCCGCCCGGCGTCTACGCCGTGGGCACCGAGATCAACCTCGTGCACCGGCTCAACGCCGAGGTCCAGGCCGAGGGCAAGACGGCCTTCTGCCTCGACCCGGTGGTCTGCCCCTGCGCGACGATGTACCGCATCCACCCGGCCTACCAAGCCTGGGTGCTGGAGGAGCTGATCGCCGGGCGGATCGTCAACCAGATCCGCGTCGACGACGAGACCCGGTCCTGGGCGCAGGTCGCGCTGCGCCGCATGCTGGAGATCACCTAGCCGCGCCCGGCCCGCTCGAAACGCCGGCCCACGGCACTGATCTGAAGGCACGCGCCATGCACTACGACTACCTGATCCTGGGCTCCGGCATCGCCGGGCTGTACGCCGCCCTGCTGGCCGCACAGCACGGCCGCACCGCCGTCGTGACGAAGGGGCCCATCGAGGAGTCCAACACGAAGTACGCCCAGGGCGGCATCGCCGCCGCCGTCGGGCCGGGCGACAGCGTCGCCACGCACCGCGAGGACACGCTGCGGGCCGGGGCCGGCCTCTGCGACCCCGAAGCGGTGGACGTGCTCGCGCGCGAGGCGCCCGACCGCATCCGCCGCCTGACCGAGCTGGGCGTCCCCTTCGACAGCGACGAGGGCCGCGTGGCGCTGGGCCGCGAGGGCGCGCACTCCCGCCCCCGCATCCTGCACGCCGGCGGCGACCGCACCGGCGACGCCATCGAGACGGTGATGGTGCGCCGCGTCGGCGAGGCCGGCGTCGACGTGTTCGACCGCCACGCCGTCACGCGCCTGCGGACCGAGGCGGGCCGCGTCGCCGGCGTCGAGGCGCTGGATCCCGACGGCCGGTCCGTGCTGCTCAACGCCCCCCGCACGATCCTCGCGACCGGCGGATCGGGGCAGCTCTACACGCTCACCACGAACCCGGCCGTCGCCACCGGCGACGGCGTCGCCCTGGCCTGGCGGGCGGGGGCGGTCGTGCGGGACATGGAGTTCGTCCAGTTCCACCCCACGGCGCTGCGGTTGCCCGGCGCGGCGACCTTCCTGCTGACCGAGGCGCTGCGCGGCGAGGGCGCGGTGCTGCGCACTCCCCCGGGCGGCGACCGCGGCGGACGCCGCTTCATGCCCGACTACCACCCCCTGGCCGAACTCGCCCCGCGCGACGTCGTCGCCCGCGCGATCGCGACGGAGATGCGGCGCACGGGCCACGACCACGTCCTGCTCGACATCAGCCACGCCGACCCCGATTTCGTCGCGGCGCGCTTCCCCGGCGTGCACCAGCACTGCCTGCGCTACGAGCTCGACATCACGCGCGAGCCTGCGCCCGTCGCGCCGGCGGCGCATTACCAGATGGGCGGCGTCTACACCGACCACTGGGGCCGCACGACGCTGCCCGGCCTCTACGCCTGCGGCGAAGTCGCCAACACCGGCGTGCACGGGGCCAACCGGCTGGCCAGCAACTCGCTGCTCGAGACGGTGGTCTTCGCGCAGCGGGCCGTGGAGGCCTCGCAGCGCGGCGACGCCGCCGCCCCGGCGCCGGCCGGGACCATCCCGCTCGGCCTCGCGGGCGAGACGGCCCCGCCCGATCGAGCCGCGCTGCAATCGCTGCTCTGGTCCAACGCGGGCATCGTGCGCGACGCCGGCGGCCTCGCCGCCGCCGCGGCCACGATCGACGCCTGGGGCCCGCCCCCGCCCGGCCTCGAGGGCGCGACGCTGGGCAACATGGCGCTGGTCGGCCGGCTGATCGTCGAGGCCGCCCGGCGCCGGACCGACAGCCGCGGCGCGCACTACCGCAGCGACGCCCCCGCCCAACCGACCGGGGCCGGCGACAGCCATCTGAGCTTCGTCCGCGCGGGCGCCCCATGACGCCGGAGGACGCCGGCCTCTCCCGGCCCGCCCCGCTCGACCGCCTGACGATCCGGGCGCTGGTGCAGGCCGCCCTGGAGGAGGACGCCGCGCAGCAGGACCTGACGAGCAACGCGCTGGTCCCCGTCGACCAGCAGGGCCGGGCGGTCGTGGTCGCCAAGTCCGACGGCGTCGTCTGCGGCCTGCAGTTCGCGCTGGAGACCTACTACGCCGTGGAGCCGCGCGTGCGCTGGATGCCGTCCGTCAGCGAGGGTCTGCGCGTCGCGGCGGGCGCGACGATCGCCCACGTCGACGGGCCCGTGCACGCGATCCTGCGCGGCGAGCGGGTGGCCCTCAACTACCTGGGGCGGCTGTCCGGCATCGCCACGCAGACGGCCGACTGCGTGCGGGCCGTCGCCGGCAGCGGCGCGCGCATCCTCGACACGCGCAAGACGACGCCCGGCCTGCGCGTCGCCGAGCGCTACGCCGTGCGCGTCGGCGGCGGGCGCAACCATCGCAACGACCTGCGCTCGGCGATGCTGGTCAAGGACAACCACATCGCCGCCGTGCGGGCGCGCGGCGGGGGACTGGCCGACGCCGTGCGCCTGGCCGTCGCGGCGGCCGGCCCGGCCACCGCCGTCGAGGTGGAGGTCACATCCCTGGACGAACTGCGGGAGGCGATCGACGGCGGCGCGCGCGCCGTCCTGCTCGACAACTTCACGCCGGGGGCGCTGGCCGAGGCGGTCGGGCTGGCGCGGCAGGCCGGCGTCACGACGGAGGCCAGCGGCGGCATCACGCTCGCCACCCTGCCCGACTACGCCGCCAGCGGCGTCGACTTCATCTCCCTCGGCGCGCTGACCCACAGCGTCACGCCGATGGATATCTCGCTGCAGGTCGTGCCGGAGGCGCTGAGCGGCGGCTGAGGGTCGGATCCCCTCTCCCTGGGGAGAAGGTGAGGGTGAGGGGGATCCGGGCGGGAAGGACGGGGCTAGGTGAGTTTCACGATGGCGACGGCGACGGCCGCTAGGCCAATGGCGAAGGCGGCGAGCCGCAACTGAAGCGCGTACATCTCCGCGCGCATCTCCGCCCGGAATACCGCGAACTCGGCGCGCAGGATCTCCTGCGTCACCAGCGGACTGGTCGCGTCCCCCATCGTTTCAACGATCGCATCCGCCTCGCGGTCGTCGACCCCGGCCTCCGTCAGCCGTTGGACGGCGCGCCGCGTGTCGAATGTCATCGCCATGTCCATCCCGGCTGCCGGCCCAGGCTACCGCAGACGGGCTTCCCGTGTCCCCACTCCCCGCAGTGGAGTGGGGGGACTCCGGTCCCCTCTCCCTGGGGAGAGGGTTAGGGTGAGGGGGGCCCCGGCTAACTCCGGCGCGGCCGCTCCAGGTCGGCCGAGTCGAGCACCAGCGTCACGGGGCCGTCGTTGACCAGCTCGACCGCCATGTGCGCGCCGAAGCGGCCGCCCTGCACCGGCACGCCCGCCGCCCGCAGCCCGTCGGCGAAGCGCTCCACCAGCGGCTCCGCGACCTCCGGCCGGGCGGCGCCCAGGAACGACGGCCGCCGGCCGCGCCGCGTCTCCGCGATCAGCGTGAACTGGCTCACTACCAGCACCGCCCCATCCACGTCGGCGAGGGCGAGGTTGAAGCGGCCCTCGGCGTCGTCGAAGATGCGCAGCCCGGCCACCTTCGCGGCCATCGCGTCGATCGTGGCGGGGGTGTCGCCGTCGGCGACGCCGGTCAGGGCGAGGAAGCCGGTCCCGATCTCGCCCACCACCGCGCCATCGACCCGGACGCAGGCCCGGCGCACGCGCTGCAGGACGACTCGCATCGGGGGTCGGGGTCCGCCGCGCCGGACTAGTCGTCCGACTTGGCCTCGGCCTTGGCCGGTTGCTTCGAGGCGGCGCCGTCCTTCGCGGCCGCGCCGTCGGAGCCGGGCTCCCCGGAGGCGCTCTCCTCGCCCTCCTCGCCCTCCTTGCCGTGCTGGAGCTCGTCGGCGCCCTTGCGCAGGCTGCGGCGGTTGTCCGTCGAGTACCAGCCGCTGCCCTTGAACACGATCGCCGGGGCGGCCGGGATGCGCTGCGCCATCGCGCTGCAGCGCGGACAGGGCTGCCGGGGCTTGGCGTCCCAGCCCTCCATCTTCTCGTAGGAGTGCGCGCACTTCGCGCACTCATAGACGTAACGGGGCAACGCAGGCACTCCGATCGATTCTCGCCCGCTCCGCGGTCACGCGATTCCGGCGGCGTAGACCCCCGGTCTCGGCTTATGTCCGATTCGCCAGGGATGGCGGGGCGAGTCCAGCCTAGCAGCCGCAAGCGGAAGCGGCCGCGCCGGCGCAGGAATGGCGATCTCCGCGCGGGAGGCCGGCGGCCCGCGTTCCGGCCGGTGTGAGGGGCCAGTGTATCCGCGTGTGCAGCGCGGCGGCTGTCGTGAGCCGCCGGGGCACGCTTATACTACGAGCGTCCTCACACCCGTGGCGCTGGCTCGCGGCATCGGCGTCGATGCCGCGCGTGCGCGGCAGGCGTCGGCCTGCCGGACGGCGAGCGCCGGAGCATCCGATGTCCCCGCGACGCCGCCCAGGACATCACGACGGAGCACCATGGCCACCGCCATCACGATGAAGGAGCTGCTGGAGGCCGGCGTCCACTTCGGCCACCAGACGCGCCGCTGGAACCCGAAGATGGCGCCGTTCATCTTCGCCCCCCGCAACGGCATACACATCCTCGACCTCGCGCAGACGGCCGACCGGTTGGAGGAGGCCTACGGCTTCGTCCGCCAGACCGTCGTCGAGGGCGGCGACGTGCTCTTCGTGGGCACGAAGAAGCAGGCCCAGGACGTCGTGCAAGCCGAGGCGCAGCGGGCCCAGATGCCGTACGTCATCAACCGCTGGCTGGGCGGCACGCTAACGAACTGGCAGACGATCAGCGCCCGCATCGAGCACATGCTGCGCCTGGAGAGCCAGGAGGAGCACGGCGACTGGGACGCCCTGCCCAAGAAGGAGGCGCTGCGCCTGCGCGACCAGCTGACGCGGCTGCACCGCTACGTGGGCGGCCTGCGCGACATGACCCGGCTGCCGGCCGTCATCTTCATCGTCGACGTGCCCAAGGAGGCCATCGCGGTCAAGGAGGCGCTGCGGCTGGGCATCCCCATCGTCGCGCTCTGCGACACGAACTGCGACCCCACCGGCATCGCCTATCCGATCCCCTCCAACGACGACGCGATCCGCGCCATCCGCCTGATCGCCGGTCGCATCGCCGACGCCGCCGCGGAGGGCCTGGCCGTGCGCGAGAGCCTGCGCGTGGAGGCTCAGGCCCAGCAGGAGGGCGAGGCGACAGCGGCTCCGCCGTCCGCCGCGCCGTCCGAGGGCGCCCCGGCGCCCGCCTAGCCCGTGTCCCGGCCTCGCGCCGGTCGAAAGGAACGCTTGTGACCGTCAGTGTGGACGACATCAAGGCCCTGCGCGCCGAGACCGGCGCGGGCGTCATGGCCTGCCGCACCGCCCTCAGCGAGGCCGGCGGCGACCTCGAACAGGCGCGCGCGCTGCTGCGCGAGCGGGGCGTCGCGACCGCCGCCAAGCGCGCCCACCGCGACACGGCCGAGGGGATCGTGGAGTCCTATCTCCACCGCGGCCGCATCGGCGCGATGCTGGAGCTCAACTGCGAGACCGACTTCGTGGCCCGCACCGACGTCTTCAAGGAGTTGGCGCACGACATCGCCATGCAGATCGCGTCGATGAACCCGCAGGTCATCGACGCCGCCGAACTGCCCGTGGACGCCGACGGCGACCCGGCGGAGATCGCCCTGCTCTCGCAGACTTTCATCAAGGACCCCAGCAAGACCATCCAGGACCTGATCACCGACGCCGTGGCGACCACGGGCGAGAAGATCGCCGTGCGGCGCTTCGCCCGCTACGAGCTGGGCGGCGAAGCGTAAGGCACGCGACGGGAGGGAGGGACGCCACGGCCGAGCGCGTCCTGATCAAGATCAGCGGCGAAGCGCTCCTCGGCGGGCGTCCCTTCGGCATCGATCCCGAAACGCTGCGCGGCATCGCCCGGCAGATCGAGCGGCTGCGCGCCCGCGACGTCGAGGTCGCGCTGGTGGTGGGCGGCGGCAACCTGTTCCGCGGCCGCACGGCGGCCGAGGCCGGCATGGACCGCGCCACCGCCGACTACGCCGGCATGCTGGCCACCGTGATCAACGGCCTCGCCCTGCAGGACGCGCTGGAGCGCGAGGGGATGCAGGTGCGCACGATGTCGGCCATCTCCGTGGCGCAGGTGGCCGAGGGCTACATCCGCCGCCGCGCCATCCGCCACCTGGAGAAGGGCCGCATCGTGCTGTTCGTCGCGGGGACCGGCAACCCCTACGTCACGACCGACACCGCGGCCGCCCTGCGCGGCGTCGAGATCGACGCCGCCCGCCTGCTGATGGCCAAGAACGGCGTCGACGGCGTCTACACGGCCGACCCGGCGATCGACCCGAACGCGCGCCGCTACGCCTCGATCTCCTACCGCGACGCCATCGCCCAGAACCTCGGCGTCGTCATGGACACGGCCGCGCTGTCGCTCTGCGAGGAGAACGATCTGCCCATCCTGGTGTTTGATATCGCCAGGCCGGACGCTATCGTGCAGGCGGTGATGGGCGGCTCCGTTGGTACGCTCGTCGGGCCCGAGGCGACGCGCCTCGCCGGCGCCGCCGAGTAACCGCCGCGCGGACGGGCGAAGGACCGCAGCATCATGCCCGACGACGACCTCACCGCCCTCGCCCTCGACGAAGCGCGCACGCGCATGGGCAAGACGATCGCCTCGCACCAGCGCGACCTCGACTCGGTGCGCACCGGCCGGGCGCAGCCGTCGCTCGTCGAGGCGCTGGCGATCAACTACTACGGCTCACCGACGCCGCTGCGGCAACTCGCCACGATCACGGCGCCCGACGCGCGCCTGCTCGTCATCCAGCCCTGGGACAAGAACGCCTTCGACCCCATCTCCCGCTCCATCCAGCAGTCGGACCTGGGGCTCAACCCGCAGAGCGACGGCGTCGTCATCCGGCTGGTCATCCCCGAACTGACGGAGGAACGCCGCCGGCAGCTCGTACGTCAGGTAGGGCAGAAGAACGAGGCGGCGCGCGTCGCCCTGCGCAACATCCGCCGCGACGCGCAGGAGGAGTTGCGCCGCATGCTCAAGGACAAGGACATCTCCCAGGACGAGGAGCGCCGCGCCCACGACGAGCTCGACAAGCTGACGCACGGCTTTCAGGAGCGGATCGACCAGGACGGCGCGGTCAAGGAGCGCGAGCTCCTGGAGGTGTGAGCGTGGTCGTCGCCCCGGAGCGCCGGACGGAGAACGTCCCCCGGCACGTCGCGGTCATCATGGACGCCAACGGGCGCTGGGCGGAGACGCGCGGCCTGCCGCGGCTCGATGGCCACGCCGCCGGCACCGAGAACATCCGCGAGATCATCCGCCTGTTCGGCGAGCGCGGCGTGCGCGTGCTGACCCTCTACGCCTTCTCGACGGAGAACTGGCGCCGCCCCCCCGACGAGGTGCGCGGCCTGATGACCATCCTCTCGCGCGTGATCGAGCGCGAGGTGCAGCCGCTGCACGAGGCGGGCGTGCAACTGCGCTACATCGGCCAGTTGGACGTGCTGAACCCGGCCCTGCGGCGGCAGATCCGGCACGCCGTCGCGCTCACCGCCGGCAACACCGCGATGACCGTCTGCGTGGCCTTCAACTACGGCGGCAGGACGGAGGTCGTCGAGGCGATCCGGCGCATCGTGGCCGAGGGCGTGCCGGCGGCCGAGATCGACGAGGCGCTCGTCTCGCGCCACCTCTACACCGACGGCCTGCCCGACCCGGACCTGATCATCCGCACCGGCGGCCAGCAGCGGCTCTCGAACTTCCTCATCTGGCAGGCGGCCTACGCCGAGTACTTCTTCACCCACACCTACTGGCCCGACTTCTCGCAGGCCGACATCGACGAGGCGCTGGCGGCCTACGCCCGGCGGGTGCGCAAGTTCGGCGGCCTCGCGCGGGGCCGGGTCCGCGCCGCCGACGCGGCCGGCCGGCAGCACGGCTGACGTGACGCCGCCCGCCTGGCTCCGCGGGGGCGTCGTGCCGCGCTTCGCGACGGGCTTCGGCGCGATGCCCCTGGCGGTCCTGGCGATCCTCGAGGGCGGGCCGGTGCTGGCGGCGGTGGTCGCGGCGCTGCTGGCGCTGGCGGTGCTCGAGTTCGGCCTGGGCATGCGCCTGGCGCGCACCGACCCGGTGCTGTGGCTGGCGGCGGCGGGCGCCGTCGCGATGTCGGCCGTCGCGCTCACCGACGACGTCCCCACGGCCTGGCCATTCAGCGCCGCGGTGCTGGCCATCGTCGCCGCGCCGGCGCTGCAGCAACTCGTCCGCGAGCGCGGCCAAGCCCCCGACGACGCCCCCGATCCCGGCCCCTTCGCCGCCCACTGCCGGCGCTCGGGCGTCGGCCTGGGGGCGCTCGTCTACATCGGCTGGCTGGGCAGCTTCATCGTCCTGCTGCGGGAGCTGCCCCAGGGCGAGGAGTGGCTGCTGCTCGCCGTCGCGGCGGGCATGGCCACCGACACCGGGGCCTTCGCCGTCGGCAAGCTGCTGGGCCGGCGGCCGATGGCGCCCCGCATCAGCCCCCGGAAGACGATCGAGGGGGGCGTCGGCGGCCTGCTGGTCGGGTTCGCCGCGGTGCTGCTGATCAACCTGCTGCCCGACCTGCAGGTCGCCGTCTGGAAGATGGTGTTGCTGGGCATCGCCCTGCCGCTGATGGCGACGGCGGGCGACCTGGCCGAATCGGTCATCAAGCGCGCGCTCGACGTGAAGGACTTCTCGCAGCTGGTGCCCGGGCACGGGGGCGTCCTCGACCGGCTCGACAGCCTGCTCTTCGTCGTCCCGACCGTATACTTCTTCGTGCAATGGATCGTTCTGTAACGCCCCCGCCCGACGCCGCGGCGCGGCCCCACGGGCGGCCGATCCGGCTCGCCCTGCTGGGCAGCACGGGCAGCATCGGCAGGCAGACGATCGACGTCATCCAGGCCATGCCCGAGCGCTTCGAGGTGCGCGGCCTCGCCGCCGGGCGCAACCTCGACGCGCTGGCCGCGCAGGCCGCGGCGCTGCGCCCGGCCGCGATCTGGGCCGCCGGCGGCCCCAGCGAGCGCCTGCGGGAGATCGCGGCGGCGGCCGGCGCCACGATCGCCACGATGGACGAGATGGCCGCCGACCCCCTGCTCGACGTGCTCGTCGTGGGGACGGCGGGACGCGCGGGGCTGGAACCCACGCTGGCCGCGCTCGAGCACGGCCGCGCCGTCGCCCTGGCCAACAAAGAGGTCGTCGTGATGGCGGGGCACCTGGTGCGCGCCGCAGCCGACCGCGGCGGCGGCCAGCTGCGCCCGGTCGACTCCGAACACAGCGCGATCTGGCAGTGCCTCTGGGGCGAGGAGGGCAACGCCATCCGCCGCATCCTGCTGACGGCGTCGGGCGGGGCGCTGCGCGACCTTCCCCGCGAGGCGCTCGGCGACGTCACGCCCGAGCAGGCGCTGCGCCACCCGACCTGGAACATGGGCGCCAAGATCACGATCGACAGCGCCTCGCTGGTCAACAAGGGGATGGAGACCATCGAGGCGCGCTGGCTGTTCGACGTCGCCTACGAGCAGGTGGAGGTCGTGCAGCACGCGGAGTCGATCGTGCACTCCCTGGTCGAGATGGGCGACGGCTCCGTCAAGGCGCAGCTCGGAAACCCCGACATGCGGCTGCCCATCCAGTGCGCGCTCACCTACCCCGAGCGCCTGCAGCCGACGGTCGCCCCGCTCGACCTGGCGGCGCTGGGTGCGCTGCACTTCTCCGCGCCCGACCTCGACCGCTACCCCGGCCTGCGCCTCAGCCAGGAGGCCGGACGCCGCGGCGGGACGTACCCCTGCGTGCTGGCCGCCGCCGACGAAGTGGCGGTATCGGCCTTCCTGGAGGGGCAAATCCGCTTCACCGCCATCCCCGAGGTGATCGAGGCCGCCCTCGCGGCTCACGAGGGCGACGACGACCCCGACCTGGAGACGATCGACGCCGCCGACGTCTGGGCGCGGCGCTTCGCCGCGCAGCACATCCGGGCGCAGGCGCCGGTCTGATGGCGCCGCCATGACGGTGCTGGTGGAGTCCGTCCTCCCGTTCGTCGGCATCCTGGTCGGCCTGATCCTGATCCACGAGGCCGGCCACTACGTGACCGCCAAGCTGGCCGGCGTGCGCGTCGAGGAGTTCGGCGTCGGCTTCCCGCCGCGCATCCGCGGCAAGCGCATCGGCGAGACGATCTACTCGATCAACTGGCTGCCGCTGGGCGGCTTCGTGCGGCTGACCGGCGAGGAGAGCCCGCGCGTCTTCATCGCGTCCGTGAACCCGCACGGGGCGGGCTACGCCGCCGGTCTGCGCGACGGCGACGTGATCCTCGGCGCCGCCGGCTGGCGGGTGCACAACGAGGCGGAGCTGGCCAAGCGGCTCTCCGGGGAGGCGACAGACGGCCACATCCGCATCCTGTTCGAGCGCGAGGTCGCCGCCGGCGAGGGCCGCGTGCCGGAACTCTTCGCCGGCAACCTGCCGGCCGCGCCGGCCGGAGAGGCCGACGCGGAGCCACCCGCGCGCACCGACGAGAGCCCCGCCGCGACGATCGGCCGCATCGCGGGGATGCAGGTCGGGCCCGACCCGCGCTCCTTCGGCTCCCGCTCGCCGCTCACCCGGCTCGGCATCCTGGCCGCCGGATCGGTGATCAACCTGGCGTTGCCCATCTTCCTGTTCGCCCTGGCGGCGCTCATCCCGCAGGACCGGCCCGCCGGGCCGGCCGTGGTGACGTCGGTCGTGCGGGGCGGCCCGGCCGACCTGGCCGGCTTCGAGGCGGGCGACCGCGTGCTCAGCGTCGACGGCGTGCCGACCGAGCACCGCGCCGAGGTGGGCCTGCAGATCCGCCTCAACGTGAACCGCGACATCGAGGTCGTGCTGGAGCGCGACACGATGCCGCCGAGCACGACCCAGCAGCCCGGCGTGGCCAGCCGCGAGGTCATCGCCACGCGGCTGACGCCGCGCCTCGCGCCCCCCGAGCTGGTGCACACGGTGCGGGAGGGCGACACGGTCCACGACGTGGCGGAGATCCTGGGCGTCACTGCCAGCCAGGTGCTCGAGGGCGCGGGGCTGGGCGGCGGCGTCGCCCTGGACGATGGGCTCGTGCTCGACCTCGCCGGCGAGCGCTACGTGGTGCAGGAGGACGACACGGCCTTCTCCGTCGCGCGCGACTTCGGCCTGCGGCAGCAGATGGTGCTCGACGCGGCCGGCATCGACCTGGTGAACCTGGAGCCGGGCCTGGAGGTCGTCGTGCCGCAGGGGCCCACCGGCATCACGATCGCCAACGGCAGCCTGAACATCGTGCGGGAGAGCGCGGGCGGCTTCGAGGCCCTCGGCCACGGCGCCGAGCGCACGCGCGACACGTTCATCCTCACCTACAACCTGGTGCGCAGTTGGATCGCCGGCGGCGAGTCGCTGCAGCTCAGCGGTCCCGTGGGGCTCGCCCAGGGCACCGGCGAGATCGTCCGGGAGGCCGGCTGGATCCGCCTCATCGAGCTGGCGGCGCTGATCAGCCTGAGCCTGGGCATCCTCAACCTGCTGCCCATCCCCGGCCTCGACGGCGGCCGCATGATCTTCGTGTTGCTGGAGATCCTGCGGCGCGGCAAGCGCATCTCGCCGCAGAAGGAGGGGCTGGTGCACCTGGCCGGCTTCGCCCTGCTGATCGGCGGCGCGATCGTGATCGCCTACTTCGACATCGCGCGCGTGATCCGGGGCGATTCGCTGCTGCGCTAGCGCTGGTCTCAGTTCGTGCCGCGCGCCGCGATCAGCGCGTCCACCTCGACCTTGAGGCGGTCCAGGATCTCGTCGTAGCTGTAGTGGCCCAGCGCCTCCGGGCCGCGCTTCAGGTTCACGGCGGTCGGTCCGCACCACAGGCCCAGGTCGGCGTCGTCGGTCTCGCCGGGCCCGTTCACGCGGCAGCCCATCACCGCGATGGTGATGTCGTGCTCCTGGGCGTAGGTGGTCATCGCCTTCACGTCCTGCGCCAGGTCGATGAAGCGCTCGTTCTCCACCCGCGAGCAGGAGGGGCAGCTGATGATGTTCAGCCCCTCGTCGAGGCCCGGCGGGACGGATCGGAAGCGCCCGCCCGCGATGTCGGACAGGATGGCGCGGCCGACGGTGACTTCCTTGCCCTTGTCCTCGAAGGGCAGCGTGAGCGAGACGCGCACGGTGTCGCCGATGCCGTCGGCGATGAGCTGTTCGAAGGCGACGCGGGTCTTGATGATGCCGTCGGGCGGCATGCCCGCCTCCGTGACGCCCAGGTGCAGCGGCACGTCGGGCCGCTGCTTCGCGAAGGCGCGGTTGGCGGCCACGACCTTCTTCCAATCGGAGTCCTTGAGCGAGACGACGTAGCGCTGGAAGCCCATCCCGTCGAGCAGGTCGCAGTGCTCGATGGCGCTGGCCACGATCGCCTGCTCGTGGTCGCCGTCGTAGCGCTCCATCATGCGCGGGTCGACGGAGCCGCAGTTCACCCCCACCCGCAGCGCGCAGTCGTGCAACTCGGCCATGTCGGCGAGGAAGCCGACCTTCTGGTCGATCGACTTGTCCTTCTCGTGGTGGTGCAGGTGGCCGGGGTTGTAGCGCATCTTGTCGACGTGCGGGGCGACCTCGCGCGCCAGCCGGTAGTTCTCCTGCAGGTCGACGGAGAGGGTGGCATTGGTGCGGGCGCGCACCTCGGCGAGGGCCTCCACGTCCTTCGACGAGTCCACGGCGATGCGCACGAGGTCCGCGCCGGCGGCCTGGATCAACTCCACCTGGCGCACCGTCGCCTCGATGTCCTGCGTGCGCGTCGCGGCCATCGACTGCACCGCGATGGGGGCGCCGCCGCCGATCTGGATCGCGCCGACTTGGACGGCTCGGGTCGGATTGCGGCGCATCGGGCGTCCTCGCTCCTGGGCGGTCGCCGGGACCGGGGACGGCCCCTCGGGACCAGTGTACCGCCCGCCGGCCGCGCGCGGAGGCGACGCGCCCTCGCAGGCGACGCGACGGGCCGCCTACGCTGCCCCCGTGCTCTTCGACGCCATCTTCCTGACGCTGTTCTTCCTGACCTGGCTGCTGCTGGGCGCGATCCCCTGGCTGCTGATCAGCCTGCGCCGCCGTGCCCACGGGGCGCTGTGGGCGCTGCCCTTCGCGCTGCTGGGCGGGGCGGGAGGCGGCGTGCTCGTGCCGCTCGTGGGCCTGGACGACGGCTGGGGCGTCGGGCTGAGCATGCTGGCCGCGCCCCTGGGCGGGGCGGCGCTGACCTGGGCCTCGCTGCGCGTCTGGGACGACCACGACCTGGGCCGCCGCTTCGCGCGCTGGGCGACGCCGGCCGCTGGCGAGCAGTCGGCCCCGCCGGTAGATTCGGATCGGCCCCCCTCGGGGCCGGAGGACGAGCGCGGCGGGCAGTCGCGCCCCTGAACGGATAGCGCCCGTGGCCACACGGATGAGCGCCCTCTTCGGCCGCACGCTGCGCGAAGCGCCGGCGGAGGCCGAGACGGCCAACCACCAGTTGCTGCTGCGCGCCGGCCTGGCCGTGCAGCTGGCGGCGGGCGTGTACTCGTACATGCCGCTGGGCTGGCGGGCCCTGCGCAAGATCGAGGACATCATCCGCGACGAGATGGACGCGGCCGGCGCGCAGGAACTGCTGATGCCGGCCATCCAGCCGATCGAGCTGTGGCAGGAGGCGGGCCGCCTGGAGGCCTTCGGCGAGACGATCTTCCGCTTCGCCGACCGGCGCGGGCGGGAGCAGGTGCTCGCACCCACGCACGAGGAGTCGGTCACCGACCTGTTCCGCAAGACGGTGCAGTCGTACCGCGACCTGCCGCGCCGCGTGTACCAGATCCAGAACAAGTTCCGCGACGAGGCGCGCCCGCGCGGCGGCCTGATCCGCGTGCGCCAGTTCATCATGAAGGACGCCTACACCTTCGACGCGGACGAGGAGGCGTTCCAGGCCTCGTACGACGCGATGGACCGGGCCTACACGAACATCTGGCGGCGGGTGGGCGTGCCGGCCACGCGCGTGCAGGCCGACTCGGGCGCGATCGGCGGCAAGTCATCGCACGAGTTCATCTTCCTCACCGGGATCGGCGAGGACACGATCGCGACCTGCGACGCCTGCGACTACGCCGCCAACCAGGAGCGGGCCGAGTTCGACCGCGGCGCGCCCGCGGGCGGGGCGCCCGCCCCGCTCACGCCGGTCGAGACGCCGGGCGTGACCACCATCGAGGCGCTGGCCAACTTCCTCGACGTGCCCGGCGCGCGCACGGCCAAGGCCGGCATGTTCCTCGCCGACGGGCGGCCCGTCTTCGCCGTCATCCGCGGCGACCTCGAGTTCAACGAACTCAAGCTCGCCAACAGCCTGGGCGCGCGCGAGGTCCGGCCCATGACCGACGACGAGGTCGCCGCCGAGGGCTGGGTGGCGGGCTACGCCTCGCCGGTCGGGCTGGAGGACGCGCTGGCCAACGCGACGGTCATCGCCGACACCTCCATCCCGGAGGCGTCGAACCTGGTCGCGGGGGGCAATCGCACCGACCTGCACCTGCGCAACGTGAACCACGGGCGGGACTGGCGGGCCGACATCGTGGCCGACCTGGGCCTCGCGCGGGCCGGCGATCCCTGCCCCACGAACTGCGGCGAAGCGCTGACGCTCGACCGGGGCATCGAGCTGGGGCACATCTTCCGCCTGGGCACGGTCTTCTCCGAGCCGATGCAGGCCGACTTCAGCGGCGCCGACGGCGAACAGCACCTGCCCATCATGGGCAGCTACGGGATCGGCGTGGAGCGGCTGCTGGCCGCGGTCATCGAGCAGAACCACGACGAGCACGGCATCATCTGGCCGCCGTCCGTGGCGCCCTACGACGTCCACCTGGTGGCGATCGGCTTCGACCGGCCGGAGGTCGCGGCCGCCGTCGCGGAGACGGAGGCGGCGCTCGAAGCGGCCGGGCTGAGCGTGCTTAGCGACGAGCGCGACGAGCGCCCCGGCGTCAAGTTCACCGACGCCGACCTGCTGGGCATGCCGGTGCGCGTCACGGTCAGCCCGCGCAACCTGAAGCAGGGCGTCGTCGAGGTGAAGGCACGGGCGGCCGCGGAAGCGGAGAGCGTGCCCGCGTCCGCCCTCATCGATCGCGTGCGGGCGCTGCTCGCCGCGGCGGGCGACGGCGCGTCCTGAGCGCGCGTCCACAGGGCGACGCCCGCATCGGCGCGGGCTTGCTATACTGCCCGCAACACGGGAGGCGTTAACGCTGAAGGTGGGCGCAGGCCCACCTTCTTTCGCAAGAGGCGCTCGCACCAGGCCCGGGGCCGCCGTGATCGGCCCCGGCGCGAGGCGGCGACGGCACGACGCCGGGACAGGACCCATGAAGGCCGACTTCCTGCTCGCGATCACCCAACTCACCGCCGAGAAGAACCTCGGCACCGACGTCGTCTTCGAGGCGGTGGAGTCCGCCCTGGCCGCCGCCTACAAGCGCGAGCACGACATCGTGGGCGTGGTGCACGTCAAGATCGACCGCATCGAGGGCGACCTGAAGGTCTGGTCGGAGCGCGAGATCGTCGAGGTCGAGGAGGACATCGCCGACGAGGACGAGCAGATCGACCTCGAGGCGGCGCAGAAGCTCAACCCGGCGGCCACGCTGGGCGCGACGCTGGTCGAGAACCACGTCGTCAGCGAAGAGGCGGGGCGCATCGCCGCGCAGACCGCGAAGCAGGTCGTGCTGCAGCGGCTGCGCGAGGCAGAGCGGGAGGCCGTCTTCGACGAGTTCTCCGGCCAGGAGGGCGAGGTCGTGTCGGGCGTGATCCAGCGCGTCGAGCCGCGGCAGGTGATCCTCGACCTGGGCCGCGCCGAGGCCGTGCTGCCGGCGTCGGAGCAGGCGCGCATGGAGCACTACCGCTCCGGCCAGCGCCTGCGGGTCTACGTCGTCGAGGTGATGAAGGCCAACAAGGGGCCCCAGGTCGTCGTCTCGCGCACGCACAAGGAGTTGATCCGGCGCCTGTTCGAACTGGAGGTGCCGGAGGTCTTCAAGGGGATGGTCGAAATCAAGGGCATCGCCCGCGAGCCGGGCCATCGCACGAAGATCGCCGTGCACAGCCGCCAGGAAGGCCTCGACCCCGTGGGGGCCTGCGTGGGCATGCGCGGCGTGCGCATCCAGAACATCGTCAACGAACTGCAGGGGGAGCGTCTCGACGTCATCCAGTGGGACCCGGACCCGCGCAAGTTCGTCGCGCACGCGCTCAGCCCGGCGCAGGTCACCGCCACCCGCATCGACCCGGAGACGAACACGGCCGAGATCGCCGTGCCCGACCAGCAGCTCTCGCTGGCGATCGGCAAGGAGGGGCAGAACGCCCGCCTGGCGGCGCGCCTGACCCGCTACCGCATCGACATCAAGGCGCAGTCGCTGGCCGAGAAGCTGTTCGAGGCGGAGGGCGTGGGACCGTACGCGCCCCAGCCCGAGCTCGCGCCGGCGCCCAGCCCGGCCCCCGCGCCCGCGGCGGCCCGGCCCGCGGCGGCGCAAGCCGCCCCCGAGGCCGAGGCGGAGCCGGTGGCGGCCACGCCGCTGGAGCCCGTCGCCGACCCGCGCAAGGGCCGCGCCGAGCCCACGGAGACCGAGACCGTCGAGGAGCCAGAGCTCGAGCCGGCCTTCGCGACCGCCGTCGAGGTCGCCCCGGCGCCGGCCGAGCCCGGCAAGATCCGCTTCGCCGAAGAGGTGCTGCGCCGCCGTCCCGAGCAGGACGAGAAGAGCAAGCAGAAGAAGCGGCGCCGCCCGCGCTACGTCGAAACCGACGAGGGGCTCGACGAGGACCCCTACGCGGACTACGAGGACGACTTCTAGCCCGCTCCCGCTCCCGGGACCGGCGGGCGCCGGATGCGGCGCCCAGATCGGGAACGCATGCCACCGCGACCCCGCCGCCAGCCGCAACGCAGTTGCGTCGCCTGCCGGACCAAGTGGCCCAAGGCCGAGTTGGTGCGGCTGGTGATCGACGCCGGCGGGGGCTTGCGCATCGACGCGCGCGGGCGGGCGCCGGGGCGCGGCGCCTACCTCTGCGCCGACCCCGACTGCTGGCGGCGCGCCGCCCGCGGCCGGGCGCTGGGCGCGGCCCTGCGGCACGACCTCGGCGAGGATGCCCAGGCGCTGCTCGCGGCCGGACCGCCGCCGGAGCGGGCTGCCCTGGCAGGCGCGGGGGCGCGCTACGCTAGCGCTGGAGAGACGACGACATGACCACCGACACCACCCGCCGGGTGGAGATCCCCCGCACGCTGACCGTCAAGGAACTCGCGGACCTGCTCGACCGCTCGCCGATCGGCGTGGTCAAGGTGCTCATGACCAACGGCGTCATGGCCGAGGTCACCAAGACGATCGATTACGACACGGCGGCCATCGTCGCCGTGGAGCTGGGCTTCGAGCCGCTGGAGGGCGAGGCCGACGTCGTCGAGGAGCCGGAGCCGGCGGCCCAGGAGGACCTGTTCACGGAGGCGCCGGACCCGGAGGAGACGCAGGCCCCGCGCCCGCCCATCGTGGCGGTGCTGGGCCACGTCGACCACGGCAAGACGACGCTGCTCGACGCGATCCGCCAGACCAACGTCACCGAGGCCGAGGCGGGCGGCATCACGCAGCACATCGGCGCCTACCAGGCGACGCTGGGCGAGAAGCCGATCACCTTCCTCGACACGCCCGGGCACGAGGCGTTCACCGCCATGCGCGCGCGGGGGGCGCAGGCGACCGACATCGCGGTCCTCGTCGTCGCCGCGAACGACGGCGTCATGCCCCAGACCCGCGAGGCGATCGACCACGTCCGCGCCGCCGGCGTGCCCCTGGTCGTGGCGCTGAACAAGATCGATATCGAGAACGTCAACGTCGACCGGGTCAAGGCGCAGCTCTCCGACGCGCAGGTGCTGATCGAGGAGTACGGCGGCGACACGCCCCTGGTCCCGGTCTCCGGCACGACCCGGCAGGGCCTCGACGACCTGCTGGAGACCATCCTGCTGGTCGCGGAGGTGCAGGACTACCAGGCCAACGCCGATCGCCCGGCGGCGGGCGTCGTGCTGGAGGCGGCGCTCGACCGGCGGCAAGGGTCGCGCACGACGCTGCTCGTGCAGCGCGGCACCCTGCGCCAGGGCGACGCGCTGCTCGTCGGCGGAACCTGGGGCCGCGTCAAGGCGATGTTCGACTTCAGCGGCGCGCGCATCCGCAGCGCCGGCCCCTCGGCCCCCGTCTCGATCCTGGGGGTGCAGGACCTGGCCGCGGCGGGCGACCGCTTCCGCGTGCTCGAGAGCGACCGGTCGGCCAAGCGCCTCTACGAGCAGGCCAAGCGCGCCCGCGAGGCCGTCGAGGCGCAGCGCCAGCACGCCGCCAGCCTCGACGCGCTGTTCGGCGAGATCAGCCGGGGCGAGGTGAAGGAACTCAACCTCGTGCTGAAGACCGACGTCGACGGCAGCGTCGAGCCGCTGCGCCGCAGCCTGGAGCAGCTGACGAACGAAGAAGTGCACGTGAAGGTGATCCACGCCGCCCCCGGCGCGATCACCGAGTCGGACGTGAACCTGGCCGCGGCGGCGCAGGGCATCGTGCTGGGCTTCCAGGTGGGCACGGAGCCCGGGGCGCGCAAGCTGGCCAACGCCGAACGCGTCGAGATCCGCCGCTACGAGATCATCTACCAGCTCATCGAAGAGGTGGAGGCCGCGGTCAGCGGCATGCTGGAGCCCGTCGACGTGGACATCGTCGACGCCCACGCCGAGGTCCTGCAGGTCTTCCCCATCCGCCGCATCGGCAACATCGCCGGGGCGCGCTGCGACGACGGCGCCATCCGCCCCGACCTCGCGGTGCGGGTGTTCCGCGGCGGCAAGGACGTCAGCAGCGGCAAGATTCGCAGCCTGCGCCGCTTCCAGGAGGAGGCGCGAGAGGTGGTCGCGGGGCAGGAATTCGGCGTCGCCGTCGAGGGATTCGAGGCCTTCGAGATCGGCGACAAGCTGGAGTTCTACCACACCGAGCGGCAGAGCCGGGTCGTGCGCGGGGGTCGCGTCGAGCCGGCCGGGTCGGCATCGTAGAGAGCATCCCGCGACACCCCCCGCGCGGGGGCCCGGAGACGAAGACAGCATGTCCCGACGCCAGGAACGCGTGAATGATCTCCTGCGGGAGGTGGTCGCCGAGATCATCGCCCGCGAACTCAAGGATCCGCGCCTGCAGGCGGACCTGATCTCCGTGACCGAGGTGACGACCTCGGCCGACCTGCAACACGCGCGCGTGATGGTCTCGGTGATGGGCAGCGAGTCGCAGCGGGACGCCGTGGTCGCGGCGCTCAATCACTCCCGCCACTTCGTGCAGCGGCAACTGCGCCCGCACCTGAGCATGAAGTCGATCCCCCAGCTCCAGTTCCAGCGCGACGACCGCATCGAGGAGGACCGCCGCATCCTGGACCTGCTCGATCGCATCCGCCGCGACGGCCTGCCGGGCGCCGAGTCGGACGCCGAGCCGGCCGCCACCGAACCGCCCGACGACGGGCAGGCCGACGCGTGAGCGATCCGGCCTCGGACAGGCCCACGCCGGACGCGGGACCCGGCACGGGCCTCTTCCTCATCGACAAACCGGCCGGGCCCACCTCGCACGACGTCGTGCAGCGGCTGCGGCGCTGGACCGGCATCCGGCGGGTGGGGCATGGCGGCACGCTGGATCCCATGGCCACCGGCCTGCTGCCCATCTTCGTGGGCCGGGCCACGCGGCTGATCGAGTACCTGGGCGAGCACACCAAGCACTACCGCGCGACGGTCCGCCTCGGCGTCAGCACCGACACCGATGACGCCGAGGGCGCCGTGGTCGCCGAAGCGCCCGTGCCGGACCTCTCCGCGGCGGAGATCGAGCAGGCGCTAGGCGCCTTCCGGGGCACGATCGAGCAGGTGCCGCCCGCCTTCAGCGCCGTCAAGGTGGGCGGCGTCACGGCGCACCGGGCGGCCCGGCGCGGCGACCCGGTGGAGATCGCGCCGCGGGAAGTCACGATCCACGCCCTCACGATGGGGGACTGGCGGTCGCCCCTGCTCGACCTGGAGATGACGGTGAGCACGGGCACCTACGTGCGCGCGATCGCCCGCGACCTGGGCGCGCAGCTGGGCTGCGGCGGCCACGTGATCGAGATGCGGCGCACCGGCATCGGGCCGGTGCGCGTCGAGCAGGCGCACAGCCCGGACGATCTGGGGGCCGCCTTCGACGCCGGCCGCGGATGGGACCTCGCCGCGCCGGTGGCGGGCTTCTTCGAGCACTGGCCGCGCGTCATCCCCAGCGCGGCGCAGCGCAGCCGGCTGCTCAACGGACAGGCCGTGCCGCTGCCGGTGGGCGGGACGGGGACGGCCCCGGCGCCGCACGCGCTGGCGATCGACCGGCTGGGCGCGCCGATCGCCGTGCTCGTCCCCGAGGCCGGCTGGCCCGAGCGCTGGCGGCCGACCAAGGTGCTGATCGGCCCCGGCTAACGATGGGGCGCCCGGCGGGCCGCTCAGCCGCGGGGGCCGGGCAGGCCCTCGCCGGGCAGCGCCTTGTCGGGCAGAGCGAAGAGCAGCGCCACCACGTCCTCCGGGGCCTGCAGCGAGTACACCGTCTCGGCCGGCAGCAGCACGCCCTCGCCCGGGGCGAGCGCCGCGTCGTCGTCGCTGACGCCCACCCGGATCACGCCGCGGATCACGATCAGCGCCGACGCGCCCGTCGTGCGGCGGTTGAGCATGGTGCGGCCGGCGTCGAGTTGGATGCCCTCGGCCTGCAGCCGGCTCTCCAGCGCCGCCGCTTCCTGGCTGGCGACGCGGATGCGGTGGAGAGGCATGGCGCCGGACCGTCTAGGCGGCGCCGTGGTCTTCGAGATACGTGATGATGTCCTGCACCGTGCGCATCTCCGCGGCCGCGTCCTCGGAGATCTCGATCGGCTCGTCGTCGCTGCTGAACTCTTCCTCGATCGCGATCGTCAGGTCCACCACGTCGAGCGAGTCGGCGTTCAGGTCGTCGAGCAGGTGCGACTCCGCCGTGACCTCGTCGGAGGGCACGCGCAACTGCTCCGCGACGATCGCCAGGACCCGTTGTTCGATGCTGCTCACGTCGGCCACTTCCCGCCGGCCGGCGGCGCTGCGCCGGGCGCGTCGAGGTTATGAAGCCACGCGGCCCAACGCAACCACCGCATTCTGCCCGCCGAATCCGAAGCCGTTGACCAGCGCCGCGCGCACGGGCGCGGCCCGGCTCCGGTTGGGCACGTAGTCGAGGTCGCAGTCCGGATCCGGCGTGTGCAGGTTGATCGTGGGCGGGACCTCGCCGTGGTGGATCGCGAGGGCCGTGGCGGCCACGCCCAGCGCGCCGGCCGCGCCCATCAGGTGACCCGTCATGCTCTTCGTCGAACTCACCAGCAGGCGCGGGGCGTGCGCCCCGAAGACCGCGTGGATGGCCCGGGTCTCGGCCGCGTCGTTGAGCGGCGTGCCGGTGCCGTGCGCGCAGATGTAGTCCACGTCCCGCGCCTCGAGGCCGGCGTCGTCGAGCGCGCGCTGCATCGCCTTGGCGGCGCCGCTGCCGTCGGGCAGGGGCGCGGTGACGTGGTGCGCGTCGGCCGTGCGGCCGCCGCCCAGGATCTCGGCGTAGACGCGCGCCCCGCGCGCCCGCGCCGCCTCGAGCGACTCCACGACGCAGACGACGCCGCCCTCCCCGAAGACGAAGCCGTCGCGCTCCGCGTCGAAGGGGCGCGAGGCGGCGGCGGGGTCGTCGTTGCGGCGCGAGAGCGCGTGCATGTTGGCCAGCCCGGCGATGCCCAGCTCCGAGATGTTCGACTCGGAGCCGCCGACGAAGGCCAGGTCCGCCTCGCCGTACTCGATGATCTGCTTGGCCTCGATGAAGGCGTAGATCGAGCTGGCGCAGGCCGCCGCCCCCGTGATCGCGGGCCCCTGCAAGCCCAGCTCGATCGAGACCTGGCAGGAGGCCATGTTGGGGGCCATCATCGGCACGAAGAGGGCGCGCACGCGGCCGGGACCGCTGCGGCCCAGCGCCTCGGTCTCGGCCGCGATGGTGGTCACGCCGCCGCCGCCGGTGTTGATCACGCTGGCCAGGCGGCCGCGGTCGAGGGCGTCCAGATCGAGCCCGGCGTCGGCCCGCGCCAGCTGCGCCGCGGCGACCGCCATCTGCGAGAAGCGCGCCATGCGCCGGGCCGCCTTGGGGCTCATGAACTGCTCCGGGTCGAAATCGGGCACGTCGGCCGCGATGCGCACCTTCATCCGCGAGGCGTCGAAGGCGGTGATCGGCCGCACGCCGGAGGCGCCGCCGCGCAAGCTCGCCCAGAAGGCGTCGACGCCGATCCCGAGCGGCGTGACGGGGCCGATGCCGGTGATCACCAAGCGGCGGGCGTCGGGGCGCGCGGCGGGCAGGACCTCAGCCCTCCCAGCGGCGCAGCAGGACGGCGGCGTTGTGCCCGCCCAGCCCGACCGAGATCGACATCGCCGCGCGCAGGTCCACCTCGCGGGGGGAGTTCGGCACGCAGTCCAGATCGCAGTCGGGGTCGGGCGTCTCGTAGTTGAGCGTGGGCGGGATGATGCCCGTCACCAGCGCCTTGGCCGCGACGATCACCTCCAGGGCGGCGCTGGCGGCCATCATGTGCCCCGTGGCGGCCTTGATGGAGCTCACCAGCATGCCCGGCGCGTGTTCACCGAAGATCGCCTTCACGGCGCCCACGTCGACCCGGTCGCCCAGCTTCGTCGCGGTGCCGTGGGTGTTGACGTAACCCACGTCCGGGGCGGGGATGCCGGCCTCGTCGAGGGCCTGGCCCATCGCGTTCAGCAAGCCGCGGGCGGAGGGGTCGGGGGCCGCCATGTCGTAGCCGTCGTTGCCCGACCCGGCGCCCACGACCTCGGCGTAGATGCGCGCGCCCCGCGCCTGGGCGTGCTCCATATCCTCGATCAGCAGGGCCGCGCCTCCCTCGCCGGGGACGAAGCCGGCGCGGTTCAGGTCGAAGGGCTTCATGGTCTTGGAGGGCGGGTCGCCCGCCGGCGCGAGCACCCGCATCGACTCGAAGCAGGCGTGGAAGATGGGCTGCTGGACGGCGTCGGAGCCGCCCACGATCATCGCGTCGGCCTTGCCGGCCTTGATGTACAGGGCGCCGTCGGCGACGGCGTTGGCGCCGCTGGCGCAGGCGCTGGTCGGCGAGTAGTTGGGCCCGGTCACCCCGGTCTGGATCGCGATGTGGCCGCTGGCCGCGTCGGCGATCAGGTTCGGCATGCAGAAGGGCGAGACCCGCCGCGGCCCCTTGCTCTTCAGCACCTCGTACCAGCGCAGGAGCGTCGACATGCCGCCGCCGCCGCTGCCGAAGACGACGCCGATGCGGCTGCGGTTCTCGTCGGTCACGCAGAGGCCCGCGTCGCGCAGCGCCTCGTCGGATGAGACGCAGGCGAACTGGGCGTTGCGGTCCATGTGCTTGAGCGGCTTGGCGTCGAGGACCGTGTCGGGCTGGAAGTCCTTGACCTCGGCCTGCACGCCGACCTTGAACGGCGCCGGATCGAAGTGGGTGATGTGGTCGATGCCGGACTCGCCCGCGACGAGCCGCTCCCAGGCGGTGGGCAGGTCGTTGCCCACCGGACACACCGTGCCCATGCCCGTGATGACGACTCGACGGGTCACCGGCGCCCTCCCCGGCGCGGCGCGCGAGGGATGCCCGCGGGCCGGATCATCACTTGGGGATCCCATCGGACAGGTCGGGGAAGTCGCGCTGCGCGAGGCCCGTCTCGCCGTCGGCCACGGGGAACGTCCACGAGCGCTTGGAGATGCGCCGCACGAGCTTCGACAGGACGTCGCCCGGGCCCGCCTCGACGAACAGGTTGACCCCCTGGCCGGCCATCGCCTTGACGGAGTTGCGCCAATCGACGGGCTGCAGCAGCGCGCTGTTCAACTCCTCGCGGATCGCGTCGCGGGTCAGCAGGAAGCCGGCGCTGGCGTTGCTGATCACGGGCACCTCGGGGTCGCGCCAGGTCATCGTGTTGACGACCTGGCGGAACTGGTCCTGCGCCTCTTCCATGAGGGGCGAGTGGGAGGCGATGGAGATCTTGAGCCGCACGACGCGCCGCGCGCCCTGGGCCTCGGCCAGGCGCATCACGCGCTGCAGGGCGCCCTCGTCGCCCGAGACGACGGCGTGGCCGGGGCCGTTGTCGTTCGCGACCACCAGCGTGTCGTCGTGCGTCGCCTCGCCCACGATGGCGTTGAGGACGCGGTCGCGCAGGCCGATGATCGAGGCCATGCCGCCGGGGCGGGCGCGGTCGGCGGCCTGCATCGCGCGGCCGCGCTCCTGCACCAACTGCAGGCCGCTCTCGTAGTCGAGCGCGCCGGCGGCGACGCAGGCCGTGACCTGTCCCATGCTGTGCCCGGCCATCGCGAGCGGCTCGAAGGGGCGGCCGCCCTCCTCCCAGCGCGCCTGCAGCGCGTCGAGCCAGGCCATGCTGGCGACGTAGATCGCGGGCTGCGAGTGCACCGTGTCGTCGAGGTCCTCCACCGGACCCTCTTCGACGAGCTTGAGCAGGTCGTAGCCCAGCACGTCGTTCGCCCGCTCGAAGCGCTCGCGCGCGCCGGGGTGCACCTCCAGGATGGCGCCGGCCATGCCCAGCGACTGCGTCCCCTGGCCGGGGAACACGATCGCCACGCCCCGGATCTCGTCGGGGGCGGGGTCGGCGGGCGGACGGGAGGTGGTCTCGGAGGTCATGCGGCGGTCCGTCCCAACGCGATGCATGCGGACCGGAGCGGCCCCATGCCCGCTAGATGATACGCGAGCGAGCGGGCCCGTGCGCGTGCGACGGCAAGCCCGGCGGATTTGTATAGGTGGATCGGCTCCCGCCGATAGCAGGACGCGGAACGGATCGGCGGGCGGCGGGCGCTGCGCATGAGTGGATGCATCAGTGGATGAACATGCCGCCATCAACGTGGATGGTCTGGCCGGTGATGTAGGCCCCGCCCTCGCCGGCGAGGAAGGCGACCAGCGGCGCCACGTCGCCGGTGACGCCCGTCCGCCGCAGGGGCACCTGCGCCTTGACCGCCGCGACGACCTCCTCGCCGAGGTCGGCCGTGATGTCGGTCTCGATGTACCCCGGCGCGATCAGGTTGACCGTGATGTTGCGGCTGCCCACCTCCCTGGCCAGCGCCCGCGTGAAGCCGCCCAGGCCCGCCTTGGCCGCGGAGTAGTTGGCCTGTCCCGGGTTGCCCATGCTGCCCATCACCGAGCCGATGTTGATCACCCGTCCCCAGCGCGCCCGGATCATGCCGCGCAGGCAGGCGCGGCTGACGTGGAAGGCGCTCGTGAGGTCGGTCTGGAGGACGAGGTCCCAGTCCTCGTCGTTCATGCGCATCACCAGGTTGTCGCGCGTGATGCCGGCGTTGTTGACCACGATCGCCGGCGGCCCCAGGGCGTCCGTCACCTCGGCGACCATGGCCTTGGCCGCGGCGCTGCCGGCGGAGACATCGCAGGCGACGGTCATGCTGCGCACGCCCGATGCTTCGGCGGCTTCGGCGGTCTCCCGCGCCGCCCCCTCACGGTCGCGGTAGTTGACGGCGACGTCGGCCCCGTCGGCGGCGAGGGCCAGCGCGATCGCCCGCCCGATCCCGCGCGAGCCGCCCGTGACCAGCGCCACGCGGCCGCTCAGCGGTCCGCCGTTCGCGCCGGGCTGTGGCGCGGGCGATCGGGGTGCGGAACTGGACACGAAGACACCTCCTGGCTGTCGGCGGGGACGGATTGGGGCTGCCGCGCGCGAGCAGCACGGGGGGCTGCAGTCTACGCCGTGATCGCTTCGCAGAAGACGTGGGCGCTGAGGCGCGAGCTGACCGCGACGGGGTCGCCGTCCACGTCCAGGATGAAGACGCGGTCGGGCCCGATCTCGCGCACCGTCACGACGACGCCGGGACGCAGGTTCTTGTCCGCGCAGTAGTGCAGCAGTTCCGGGTCGCCCTCGACCATCTCCGAGATGCGGCGGATCACCAGCCGCTCGCCGGTCGACGTGTCGGCCAGCAGACGCCAGGCGTCGTCGCCGCCGTCCGGGAAGTTGCCCGGAATCGGCGCGCCGTGGGGGCAGGTCTCGGGGTCGTCCATGAACTTCGAGAGCCGCTCCTGCACCAGATCGCTCATCGCATGCTCCAGGCGATGCGCCTCGGTGTGGGCCTGCGCCCAGTCGAGCTGGAGCACATCGGCCAGGAAGCGCTCCGTGAGGCGGTGCCGGCGGCAGATCGAGTCGGCCGCGGCCCGCCCCTCGTCGGTCAGCGCGATGTGGTGGTCGTCCGAAACGACGATCAGCCCCTGCTTGACCATGCGGTCGACCGTCTGCGAGACGGAGGCCGGCGTGACCTGCAGGCGCTCCGCCATGCGGGCGCCGATGACGTCCTGGTGCTCGCTCTGCAGCGAATCGATCGCGAGCAGGTAGTCCTCCAGCGTGGGCGTGATCGTGGCGTCTGGCGGGGTCGTCCTGTGCATGGTGGTCATAGTCCGCACAGAGTATCAGGAAGCGCCCGCGCGTATCAGGAAGCGCCCGCCCGGCGGGACGCGTCGCCGGGTCCGACGGCCGGGATCGAGCGCCTGCGTGCCGGCGGCGGAACGGCGCCGCCGCTCCCGGATCGATGGCCGGTCCGGCGTCGTTAACGCGGATGTAATGTGAACGCCACGTCCGCGTAACCTGCCGGGCGCCCCCATCCCTTGTACTGCATGCGGAGACGCGGCCTGCCGGGGCCGCGCGAACGACCCATTGGCGTGAGACCGGCCATCCCGCCGCACGGCGGGACGCTCGGGAGGCTTCGGGCCGGCGCGACGCGCGCAACGAAAGGGACTACGGAAATATGGATACCGGCGATACTGCGTGGATCATGATGTCCACGGCGCTCGTTCTGCTGATGACGCCGGGCCTCGCCTTCTTCTACGGCGGCCTGGTGCGCGGCAAGAACGCGGCCGCGACCATCATGCAAGCGTTCGTGATGCTGGGCGTCGCGGGCGTGGCCTGGGTCCTCTGGGGCTACAGCCTGGCCTTCGGCCCGGACCTGGGCGGCTTCATCGGCAACCTGGAATGGTTCGGCCTGCGCAACGTGGGCATGGCGCCCGGACCCTACTCGGACACGATTCCGCATCTCACCTTCATGGCGTTCCAGATGATGTTCGCGGTGATCACGCCGGCGCTGATCCTGGGCGCCTTCGCGGAGCGGGCGAAGTTCAGCACCTACCTGGTCTTCACGGTGGTCTGGATGACCGTCGTCTACGCGCCGCTGGCCCACTGGGTCTGGGGCGGTGGCTGGATCGGCACCGAGCTCGGCGCGCTCGACTTCGCGGGCGGCACCGTGGTGCACATCAACGCCGGCGCGGCGGCCCTGGCCGGCGCGTTCTTCTACGGCAAGCGGCGCGGCGTGGCGCGCGAGACCGTCCCCCACAACGTGACGATGGTCGTGCTGGGCACCGCCTTGCTGTGGTTCGGCTGGTTCGGCTTCAACGCCGGCTCGGCCCTGGCCGCCAACGGCGGCGCGGCCAATGCCTTCGTGACCACCAACACGGCGGCCGCGATGGGCGCCCTGACCTGGATGGCGCTCTCCTGGCGCTACACCGGCAAGGCCTCGATCGTCGGCACGGCGACCGGGGCGGTGGCCGGGCTCGTGGCGATCACGCCGGCCGCCGGCTTCGTGGGCGAGTGGCCCGCCACCGACGGCTACCTGAACGCGTTCCCGGCCCTCATCATCGGGGCCGCCGCCGGCCTGGCCGGGTTCTACGCCGTGCGGCTGCGCCACCGCTACGACCTCGACGACACGCTCGACGTGGTCGCCGTGCACGGCATCTGCGGGATCGTCGGGGCGATGCTGACCGGCGTCTTCGCGGTCTCCACCATCGCCGGGGTCGAGGGCCTGATCGAGGGCAGCTTCGACCTGCTGTGGCGGCAACTCTTCGCGGTGCTCGCCTCGATCGCCTGGGCCCTGACGCTGACCAGCGCCATCCTCTGGGTGCTGAACAAGAAGATGGGCCTGCGCGTCGATGAGAACGCGGAGCTGGCCGGCCTCGACCGCTCCGAGCACGAGGAGCCGGCCTACCAGTTCGACGAGCCCGGCTTGGGCTCCTACTCCGGCGGAGTCTCGACCGTGGTCAGCGGGCCGGCGCCCGAAGTCGGCCAGGCCCCGAGCATCCACGCCGACGATGAGGGGATCAGCTCGTGAAGAAGATCGAAGCGATTATCCGGCCCGAACGGCTGGAGCAGGTCAAGGTCGCGCTGACCGACGCCGGCTACTCCGGTCTGCACGTCGAGAGCGTGACCGGCCGCGGCCGCCAGCGCGGAGTGATCCACTCCGGCCGCGGCGGGGAGCACTACACCATCGACATGCTGCCGAAGGTGAAACTGGTCCTCGTGGTCAAGGACGACAACCTCGAAGCGGCGACCAACCTGATCATCGAGACCGCCCGCACGGGCAACATCGGCGACGGCATGCTGTTCGTCAGCGCGGTCGAGGATGCGATCCGCGTGCGCACGGGCGAGCGCGGCGACAGCCTGCTCTAGCGGGCGCCAGCCGGTCCTTCGCGGGGGCGGGCCTTCGGGCCCGCCCCCGTGACCGTTCGCGAGACCATCGGGTCCCGGGATCCTCGGGCGATGTTGCGGGCGATGTTGACTGCCCGAAATCCGCGTTTCTAGCCTTTTCTTGGTCGCGAGCGACCCAAACCCCGCCCCCGGCCCGCGCCACGGCTGCGTGGACGGCCGGGAGCGTAGTGAAGGACAGCGCGTGCGGCTGACCGTGCTGGGCTCGGGTGCGGCCTGTCCCCCCGGGGGACAGAACAGTTCCGGCTACCTCGTGGAGACGGGCCGGGACGGCGCGGGCGGGCGGCGCCTGCTGCTCGACTGCGGGCACGGCGTCGCCTCGGCGCTGCTGGCGGCGCGGCCCGAGGGCGATGTCGACGACATCTGGGTCACGCACATGCACGCCGACCACTTCATCGACATCCTGGCGCTGCGCTTCCGGGTGAGCCGCCTGCTGCCGGGCGTGCCGGCCGCCGATCGGCGCATCACCCTGCACCTGCCGCCGGGCGGCCGCGCCTCGCTGGAGGCGATCCTGAAGGCGGTGAGCTTCCCGGCCGACTTCCTCGACCGCGCCTTCCGGGTGCGGGAGTACGCCCCCGACGACGTCCAGGAGGCCGGCGGCGTGCGCGTCTGCGTCGCGCCGGGGGCCCACTACATCGACAGCTTCGCGATCCGGGTCGAGGCCGACGGCGCCGCGCTCTGCTACTCGGGCGACACGGCGCCCTCGCCGCACGTCGTGGCGCTGGCGCGGGCGGCCGACCTGTTCATCTGCGAGGCCGCCCTGGACGAGCCGGAGGACGGCGACGTGCGGGGACACTGCACCCCCGAGGAGGCGGCGCGGATGGCCGCGCAGGCGGGCGCCGGCCGGCTGCTGCTGAGCCACTTCTGGTACGGCACCGACACCGAGGCGTTCGCCTGCCGGGCCCGGGCCGCGGCCGCGATCCCGGTCGATGTCGCCCACGACGGCTACCAACGGACGCTCTGAGGCGCGGTTGTCACCCCGCGTCCGTCGGCCTTTCCCTCGATTATTGACAAAAAGCCGCCCGCGTTCGATGCTCGACAGGCGGGGCGGTCGCCGGACTCCGGCCGCCCGGCATGAGGAAGCATCATCGTGACGCGCACCGCGCATCGCCGCGAGCACGTGCTGGACTTCATCGTCGACCATGGCAGCGCCACGGTCGCCCGGCTGTCGGCGGAGCTGGACCTGCCCGACGCGAGCGTGCGCCGCTACCTCGACCAACTCGTCGACGCCGGCCTGGTGACGGACCGGCTGGTGCGGCAGGCGACGGGTCGGCCCTACCGGCTGTACAGCGCCACCGACAGCGGCGTGCGGGACCGCCGCGACCACTCCGAGGGGCTCGCGGCCCGGCTCGTCGCGCAGATCGCCGGCGAGCGCTCGCGGCTGGAGCGCATCACCGAGGGGCTGGCCGAGCAGCTCGCCGCCGACCACCGGGCCGAGGTCCCGGCCGACGCCCCGCTCGAGGAGCGCGTCGCCAGCACCGTCGTGGCGCTGCGCGGCGAGGGCATCCTCGACGAGTGGCGCCGCACCGCCGACGGCTTCGCGATGCACAACCACGGCTGCCCCTACCGCAGCGCCGCCGACAACAGCGACTGCGTCTGTGAATCCGACCGGCGGGCGATCGAGAAGCTCCTCGGCGTGGACGTGACGCAGTCCGGCAGCCTCGCGCAGGGCGACCCCTGCTGCGAGTTCATCGTTCGCACCCCCTCCGCAGCCCGGAGCGGGCGGAAAGGCAACGGCGCATGAGCGCGTCCCTGTTCGAGATCGACGAGCTGAAGGTCCAGGTGGGCGGCAAGCCCATCGTGAAGGGCCTGTCGCTGCGCGTGGACGCGGGCGAGGTGCACGCCATCATGGGCCCCAACGGCTCCGGCAAGAGCACGCTGGCCAACGCCCTCATGGGCCACCCGCGCTACACGGTCGGCGGCGGCGCGGTGCGCTTCCAGGGCGAGAGCATCCTCGACCTGTCGCCCGACGAGCGCGCGCGCAAGGGCCTCTTCCTGGCCTTCCAGTACCCCACGGACGTGCCCGGCGTCTCGATGATCAACTTCCTGCGGCGCGCGGTCAGCGCCCGCCGCGGCGACGAGATCCCGGTGCGCGAGTTCCGCCGCCAACTGCGGGCCGAGCTCGACGGCCTGCAGATGGACGAGTCGTTCGTGCGGCGCTACGTCAACGACGGCTTCTCGGGCGGCGAGAAGAAGCGCGCCGAGATCCTGCAGCTCGGCCTGCTGCACCCCACGATGGCGATCATGGACGAGACCGACTCGGGCCTCGACATCGATGCGCTGCGGGTCGTGGCCGAGGGCATCAACCGCTTCCGCTCCGAGGCCAACGGCATCCTGCTCATCACGCACTACCAGCGCCTGCTGAACTACGTGCGCCCCGACGTGGTGCACGTGCTGGTCGACGGGCGCATCGTCAAGTCGGGCGACTTCAGCCTCGCCGAACAGCTCGAGGCCGAGGGCTACGACCCCATCCTGCAGGAGATTGGGAACGGCGCCGTTCCCGTCCTCTCCGCCTGACCCGGACGCCACGGAGCGACATCCAACAGAAAGCGCGCTCATGACCACTCCCACCGACCTCAAGCCACCCGCCAAAAAGCCCGACATCACGAAGGAGGCCTACGAGTTCGGCTTCCACGACGCCGACGCCGCGACGCTCAAGCTGCCCAAGGGGCTGAGCAGCGACGTCGTCAACACGATCAGCGACCTCAAGAACGAGCCCCGCTGGATGCGCGAACTGCGCCTCAAGGGGCTGGAGCACTTCCACGAGCGGCCGCTGCCCGACTGGGGCGGCGCCGTGGAGGAGATCGACTTCGACGACATCCACTACTTCGTCCGCGCCAGCGACGAGCGCGACGAGGAAAGCTGGGACGACGTCCCCGACTACATCCGCGACACCTACGACAAGCTGGGCATCCCCGAGGCGGAGAAGAAGGGGCTGCTGGCCGGCGTCGGCGCGCAGTACGACTCCGAGGTCGTCTACCACAACATCCGCGAGGACCTGGCCAAGCAGGGCGTCGTGTTCGTGAGCACCGACCAGGCGCTGCAGGAGCACGAGGACCTGTTCCGCGAACACTTCTCGACGATCATCCCCGCCAACGACAACAAGTTTGCCGCGCTCAACACGGCGGTCTGGTCGGGCGGCTCGTTCATCTGGGTGCCGGAGGGCGTCGAGGTCGACATCCCCCTGCAGGCGTACTTCCGGATCAACTCCGAGGACATGGGCCAGTTCGAGCGCACGCTGATCATCGCCGAGCCCGGCTCGAAGGTGCACTACGTCGAGGGCTGCACGGCGCCCATCTACTCCAGCGACTCGCTGCACAGCGCCGTGGTCGAGATCGTCGCCAAGCCCGGGGCCAACGTCCGCTACACGACGATCCAGAACTGGTCGAACAACGTCTACAACCTGGTCACCAAGCGCGCCGCGGCCTACGCCGACGCGCAGATGAGCTGGGTCGACGGCAACCTGGGCAGCAAGCTCACGATGAAGTACCCGGCCGTCTACCTGATGGAGCCGGGCGCGCACGGCGAGGTGCTCTCGATCGCCTTCGCCGGCCACGGGCAGCACCAGGACGCCGGCGCCAAGATGGTGCACGCCGCCCCCGGCACCAGCTCGGTGATCACCAGCAAGAGCCTCGCCATCGACGGCGGACGCACCTCCTACCGCGGCCTCGTCAAGGTCTACGAGGGCGCCGAGGGCTGCCGCTCGAACGTGCGCTGCGACGCGCTCATGCTCGACGACGCCTCGCGCTCCGACACCTACCCGTACATGGAGATCGACGAGCGCCGCGTGGACATCGCCCACGAGGCCACCGTCTCCAAGGTCGGCGAGGAGCAGTTGTTCTATCTCATGGCGCGCGGCATCCCCGAGGACCAGGCGACGAAGATGATCGTCAACGGCTTCGTGGAGCCCATCGTCAAGGAATTGCCCATGGAGTACGCGGTGGAACTCAACCGCCTCGTGGAACTGCAAATGGAGGGGGCGATCGGCTAGCCGCCGATCGGCCACAACACCAGGAAAGGCCCGACCCATGCAACTCACCGTCACCGACAGCGCCAGCGAGAAACTCATCGGCATCGTCGCGCAGCGGCCCGAGCCCGGACTGGGCGTGCGCATCTTCGCGCAGGAAGGCGGCGGCGGAGGCTGCGGCGGCGGCGGCATGCGCTTCGGCATGGCCTTCGACCAAGCCCAGCAGGGCGACGCCCGCGTGAGCGTGGGCAGCCTGGAGTTCCTGGTCGACCCCGTGTCGGCGCAGGCGCTGGAGGGCGCGTCGATCGACTGGGTGGAGAACGTGATGAACTCCGGCTTCGCGATCTCCGCCCCCAACGCCCCCAAGGCCGCCGGCGGTGGCTGCGGCTGCGGCGCCAACGAGGCCCAGGCCGCCGCCCAGGCGGCGGCCCAGGCCGCGCACGGCGGCGGCTGCGGCGGGGGAGGGTGTGGCTGCGGTGGTCGCTAGACCGTCCGGCGCGGGGCGCCGATCGGAGCCGCGACCGTGAGCAGCGCCGTGGCAAGCCCAGACATCCCCACGCGGCCGAGCCCGGCGCTCGTCGAAGCCATCTCCGCCTTCCTCGACGAGCCCGCGTGGCTGCGCGACCGCCGTCTGGAGGCCCTGCGCGCCTACGAGGTCCTCTCCTGGCCCAGCGGCGAGGAGGAGGAGTGGCGGCGCACGCCCATGGACGGCGTCCCCCTCGACGAATACACGGTGCATCTGCCGTCGGCCGCCGAGGCGCCGACGCGGCTGGCCGCGCTCGGGCTCGACTCGGGCAGCCGCGTCGCGCAGACCGACGGCGTCCTGCTGGCGCAATCGCTCGACCCGACGCTGGCGGCGCAGGGCGTGATCCTGGCGCCGCTGTCGCAGGCGGCGCGCGAGGATGAGGCGCTGGTCCGCGCCTACCTGCATGCGACCGTGCCCGTCACCGAGAGCCGCTTCACGGCGCTCAGCGCCGCCCTCTGGACGCAGGGGCTGTTCTGCTACGTCCCCAAGGGCGTCCAGGTCGACCTCCCCCTGCGGCACCTGATCGGCAAGTCCGCGCCCGGCGCGGGCGCGCAGGGGCTCTTCGGCCAGACGCTGCTCGTCGCCGGGGAGGGCGCCGCCGTCAGCCTGATCGAGGCCGCCGCCTCGGACGACGGCCCGGCCGGCGCGAGCGCCTTCGCGCACCGCACGGTCGAGATCGCGGCCGGGGTCAACAGCGACGTCCGTTACGTGGGTCTGCAGCACTGGGGCCACGACGTCTACGCCTTCGTCACGCAGCGGCTGCGCACGGCCCGCGACGCGCGCGTGCTCTCCGCCTCCGTCGCTTTCGGCGGGCGGCTCAGCCGGGAGCGCATCGTGCTCGACGCGGCCGAGGCGGGCATCAGCGCCGACCTCGTGGGGCTGTTCGTGGGCACGGGCGACCAGCACATCGAATACGACACCCGCCAGGACCACACCGACGTCGGCGGCCGCAGCGACCTGCAGATCAAGGGCGCGCTCGACGACCGCGCGAGCGCCGTGCAGTACGGCGTCGTGGCGATCTCGCCGGAGGGGCAGAAGACCTCGGGCCACCAGACGATGCGCAACCTGCTGCTCAGCAGCGGCGCCGCCGCCGACCCGATCCCCGTGCTCGAGATCGAGGCCGACGACGTGCAGTGCTCCCACGCGGCCGCCGTCGGGCCCGTGGACCCGGACCACATCTTCTACCTGCAGACGCGCGGCATCCCGCCGGAAGAGGCCGAGCGGATGGTCGTGCAGGGCTTCCTCGACGTCGTCACGCAGCGGCTGCCGGACGAGGATCTGCGCCACGCGGTGGACGAGCTGGTGCATGAGCGGCTGGACCCCGTTCCCGCCGGGAACGACGGAGGCGGGCCGTGAGCGACTTCGCCCGCGTCGCCAGCGCCGCCGACGTACCCGCCGGCACGGCGCGCGTCGTCGATGTGAGCGGGCGCAGCATCGCGCTCTGCCACGTCGAGGGCGACGCGATCTATGCGATCGACAACGTCTGCACGCACGACAACGGCCCCCTGGGCGACGGCACGCTGCACGCCGACCGCGTCGAGTGTCCGCGCCACGGCGCCCTCTTCGACGTGCGCACCGGCGCGGCCAAGACGCTGCCGGCCGTACGCGGGGTGCGCAGCTACCCCGTGCGCATCGTCGGCGACGACGTCGAAGTCGCGCTGGACGGGTGAGCGCGATGGTCCAACGAGCGACCCCGACCGGCCCCGGCAGGCTCGACGTCGATTCGCTGCGGGCCGACTTCCCCATCCTGCAGCGGCGCGTGCACGGCCATCCGCTGGTCTACCTCGACAACGCCGCCACGACGCAGAAGCCGCAGGCCGTCATCGACGCGCTGGTCGACTACTACTCCACGAGCAACGCCAACATTCACCGCGGGCTGCACACCCTGGCCGAGGAGGCGACCGCCGCCTACGAGGACGTGCGCCGCCGCGCGGCCGCCTTCATCAACGCCGGCTCGCCGCGCGAGGTCATCTTCACGCGCAACACCACCGAGTCGCTCAACCTGCTCGCCTACTGCCTGGGCGCCCGGCTGGGGCCGGGCGACGAGATCCTGCTGAGCGACATGGAGCACCACTCGAACCTCGTGCCCTGGCAACTCGCGGCCCGGCGGCACGGCGCCCGGCTGCGCTTCCTCTCCGTGGACGACGACGGCCGCCTGGACCTCGACGAAGCGCGGGCGCTGATCGGTGCGCGCACGCGCATCGTCTCCGTCGTCCAGATGTCGAACGTGCTGGGCACGATCAACCCCGTCGCCGCGCTGGCCGAGATGGCCCACGCCGCCGGCGCGCTGATGATCGTGGACGGGGCGCAGAGCGTGCCCCACATGCCGGTCGACGTGCAGACGCTGGGCGCCGACTTCCTCGCCTTCTCGGCGCACAAGATGCTGGGGCCCACCGGCGTCGGCGTGCTCTGGGGCCGCAAGGACCTGCTCGACGACATGGACCCGTTCCTCGGCGGCGGCGAGATGATCAGCCTCGTGCAGCGCGAGGAATCGACCTGGGCGGCGCTGCCCAACAAGTTCGAGGCCGGCACGCCCAACATCGCCGACGTGATCGCCTTCGGGCCGGCGCTCGACTATCTGACCCGGATCGGCATGGACGCCGTGCGGGCGCACGAGGTGGAGACGATCGCCTACGCGCTCGACCGGCTCAACGCGACCGAGGGGCTGACGGTCTACGGCCCGCCCGACCCGGAGGAGCGCGGCGGCGTCGCGGCGTTCAACTACCTCGACATCCACGCCCACGACCTGAGCACCATCCTGGACGGCGAGGGCGTCGCCATCCGCGCCGGCCACCACTGCGCCCAGCCGCTGATGCGCCGCCTGGCCGTGCCCGCCACGGCCCGCGCCAGCTTCTACCTCTACAACCGCCCGGACGAGGTCGACGCGATGATCGACGCCCTGGGGACGGCGGCGGGGCTGTTCGGGCACGCGCCCCCTATCGGCACAGGCGTCGGCGCCGGCGCCGGGGGGCAGGGCGCCCGTGTCTGACCGGCCGAGTTCGAACCGGGAGGCCCAGTACGGCGTCGTCTTCGACGACCTGTACCGCGACCTGATCCTCGACCACTACCGCAACCCGCGGAACAAGGGCGGCCTGGAAGACGCCGGCGTCGTCGTCGAGGGGTTCAACCCTTCGTGCGGCGACGAGATCAGCGTCGCCCTGCGCCTCGACACGCCGAACGGCGGCGGAAGCGTTCCCGAGGACGCGCGCGTGCAGCAGATCCGCTTCGGCGGGCAGGGCTGCTCGATCAGCCAGAGTTCCGCCTCGATGCTGACCGAGGAGACCGCGGGCCGCCCCATCGCCGACGTGCGGGCGCTGTCGCGCGCCGTGCAGCGGATGCTCACCGACGACGGCTTCGACCTCGACAGCGCCGACGTGGGCGACCTCGAGGCGCTGTCGGGTGTGGCCCGCTTCCCCGTGCGGATCAAGTGCGCGCTGCTCGCCTGGAAGGTGCTCGACGAAGCCATCAAGGTGGTCGCGGGCCCCGACCCGGCCGGCGGCGAAGCCGACGAAGAGATTCAGACCCGAGTCACGAGCGCCTGACGCGCGCAGCCAGCAGGACGGAGCCGCCCATGACCGACGAGACCCAGCAGCCGACCAGCGACGCGGTCGATGAGGAGATCGTGCGGGGGATGCTGAAGACGGTCTTCGACCCCGAGATCGGGATCAACATCGTCGACCTGGGGTTGGTCTACGAGATCCACGTGGAGGAGGTCGAGGACGAGCCGCGCAAGAAAGCGCGCATCGTGCACACGCTGACGACGCCCGCCTGCCCCATCGGCCCGATGATCCGGGCGCAGATCGAGCAGGCGGTGTCGCGGCTGGAGGGCATCGACTCCGTCGAGACGGAGCTGGTCTTCAGCCCGCCCTGGGATCCCCGCGAGATGTGCTCCGACGAGGCCAAGTTCGAGCTGGGCATCTTCTGACGCGCCGCCCGCTCGCGCCGCGGACCACCGCTTCGGGGGACCTCCGGCGTACTTGGAGCCGCGTTGCCACTTGATGGCACTAGTGCAACCATTTGCTGCGCTAGGTCCTGCGGGCGATCGGCAGATCGGAGGAGTTGGAGTGAGCACCGCAGCGGACCGCTACACCTACCGCGTGTTCTGGTCGGAGGAAGATGAGCAGTTCGTGGGACTTTGCGCGGAGTTCTCGTTGCTCAGCCACCTGGACGATTCCGCGGACGCGGCCTTCGCCGGCATTCGCGACCTGGTGGACTTCTGCGTGGCCGATCTCCGCGACGAGGGGGCGCCGCTGCCCGAGCCGCTGTCGGCCCGGCGCTACAGCGGCACGCTCACGTTGCGCGTGCCGCCGGAGACCCATCGGGCGCTCGCGATGGACGCCGCCGAAGCCGGCGTCAGCATGAACCGCCTGGCCGCCGAACGTCTGGCCCTGCGCCGCTAGACCGCGTGCTTGACCGGGAGATGGGCGCAACGGGGAACCGCCGCGCCGGCGCGCGCCCGCTCAGTCCTCCCCGTAGACGATGAACTCCAGCAGGTTGCCGTCGGGGTCGCGCACGTAGACGCTCGTGCCCTCGCCCGCGGCGCCCGTCAGCCGCACGGGCCCGCGCACGATCGGGACCGACAGCCCGGCCAGCGTCGCCTCGATCGAGGCCACCGTGCCCTCCCAGACGAAGCAGAAGTCGCCGCAGCCGGGCGTCGCGGTCGGCCCGCGCAGGTCGAACTCGCCCGACTTCCACAACCCGGGCGCGTGCATGTTGATCTTGTTGCGCCCCCCGGTCTCAGCTGAACCGAAGTGGACCGAGTAGTAGCGCGGACCGTGGTCCTCGACGCGGAAGCCCAGGGCCGCGTAGAAGGCGAGCATCGCGTCGACCTGCTCAATGGGGATCGCGACGTGATCGAAGCCGCGCACGTTCATCGTCAACTCCTCGCGGACCTTCCCGGTCGGGCCACCATAGCGCTCCGCGAGCCCGGCGCGCCGGCCGCGGCGCGCGGCGCCGGGATCACAGGCCGCGGCAGCCAGCGGGAGACCAGGAACAGGAGGCCGCTCAGCAGCACCGCCGACAGCCACATCACGAGCGCCCAGTCGTAGGCGCCGGTGCTGTCGAAGATCGCGCCGCCGACGGTCGGGCTGATGACCATCCCGACCGTCGCCACGACGCCCGACAGGCCCAGGATCGTCGCGAAGTGGGCCGTCCCGAAGGCGCGCACCAGCAGCAGCGGCTCCAGCATCGGGCCCGCCGCGGCGCCCATCAGGTAGAAGAGCAGGAACAGACCGATCCCCAGCGGGGACCCGCCCGTGACCAGCAGCGCCACGAGGGAGAGCGTCAGCACGACGCAGACGACGGCGGCGGCGTTTTCGATCACGCGGATGCGGTCGGCCACCAGGCCGAACCCCACGCGCCCGAACATCCCCATCCCGGCGGCGAAGGAGACCAGCCCGGCCGCCGTCCCCGGCGACACGCCCACCGACTCGTAGTAGGGCAGCATGTGCACCATCCAGCCGACCATCCCGTAGAACAGGAAGCCCAGGGCGAAGCTCAGCACCCACAGCAGCGGCGTGCGCAACGCCTCCCGCGGCGTGACGCCCGGCAGCCGCGGGGGCCCGCCGCCGGCCGGCTCGCGGGGCCGGGCGTCGCCGTCGACGAACTGCCCCACGGCGCTGGGGTGGTCGTGGATGAACCGCCAGCACAGCGGCAGGCACACGGCCGCCTGCAGGACGGCCGAGAAGATCAGCGCGCCCTCCCAGTGCCAGGCGTCGATGACGACGCGCAGCACGGGCACCATCGCGAGGCCGCCCAGCGAGAAGCCCGTGCCCAGCACGCCCAGGGCCAGGCCGCGCCGCCGGTCGAACCAGCGCGCGACGATGGCCTGGGCGGGGATGTAGAAGCAGAAGTTGCGCACGACGGCGTTGATCGAGAGGAAGGCGTACCACTCCGCGACGTTGCTCGTCGTCGCGACGAGCAGGAACGACGCACTGGTCAGCACGACGCCGAGCAGGGTGATGCGCCGCGGCCCGTAGCGATCGATCACCCGCCCCACCAGGGGAGCCGTCAGCCCGCTGAGCAGCAGGGACAGCGCGATGCCGAAGGAGACCGTCGCGCGGGACCAGCCGAACTCGTCCTCCACCGGCTGGATGTACAGCCCGTAGGCCCAGAACGACGTGCCGCTGGTGACGGCCATCAGGGCGACGCCCGCCACCACCACCCACCAGCCGAAGTAGATGCGCCGCCGGCCCGTCAGGACGGCGCGGATCGTGCGCAGGGGCTGGCTGACTGACGGGATGGGTCTCTCCGTGAGCGCCGAGTATACGGACGGCGGGCCACAATCATCGGCGGGCGACGGTATCATGCCCCCGATCGGAGGACGCATGCCGCCGACCATCGACGTCGTCCACGGCGACATCACCGAGGCCGAGGTGGACGCGATCGTCAACGCCGCCAACGACCATCTCTGGATGGGCTCGGGCGTGGCGGGGGCGATCGTGCGGGCGGGCGGCGCCGGCATCGAGGCCGAGGCGATGCGCCAGGGGCCGGTCAAGGCCGGGCAGGCGGTCATCACCGGGGCCGGACGGATGCGCACGCGCCACGTCATCCACGCCGCGGTGATGGGGCAGGACCTGCAGACCGACGGGGGAAAGATCAGCGACGCGACCACCGCCGCGCTGGAACTGGCGGAGCAGCACGGCATCGAGCACGTCGCGTTCCCCGCGCTCGGTACCGGCGTGGGCGGCTTCCCGATCGAGGAGTGCGCGCGCCTGATGCGAGACGCCGTCCTGCAGCGCAAGGAGTCCTCCGTCCGCAGCGTCCGCTTCGTCCTCTTCGACGAAGCGGCCTACCTCGCGTTCCGTCGCGTGATGCAGATCTAGCCACGTGGCATCCGCAGCGACGCCCGCGGCCAAGTCGACGGTGGGGGCGGGCGCGGTGGTCGTGCGCGACGGGCGCATCCTGCTGGTGCGGCAGGCCTACGGCTGGGCGTCGGGCCGCTGGCTGATCCCCAACGGAGCGCTGCACCCGGGTGAGACCCTGGCCGAGACGGCGCTGCGCGAACTGCGCGAGGAGACGGGGCTCGACGGCCGGGCGGGCGCGATGGTGGCCGTGCGCAGCCTGGCCAGCGTGCTCGGCTCCGACACCTTCGTCGCCATCGCCGTGGACGCGCCCGACGGCGATCCCCGCCCCGACGGGGCCGAGGTCGACGCCGCGCGGTTCTTCGATCGGGAGGGCGTCACCGCGCTGGCGGACGAGGGATCGATCGTGCGCATGCACCGGCTGATCGCCGAGCGGGTGCTGCCGGGGCCGTCGCCCGAGCCCTACCTGGAGTTGCCCGCGCGCGACCGCGACGGCAATCCCGCCCGCGCCCTGCTCTACCTGCCCGCCTGAGTGGCCCCGACCTCGCCCGCGCGACGGGTACACTGCCGCTCATGCCCCACTACACGGCCGCGGGCGACGACGGCACGACGACCCTCTACGGGCCGGGCCGCGTGCCCAAGCATCACCAGCAGGTCGAAACCTTCGGCGCCGTCGACGAGGCGACCAGCGCGCTGGGCCTGGCGCGGGCGCTGGCGCAGGCGCCCCGCACCGACGCCGTCGCCCGCGCGGTGCAGGAGCGGCTCTACCTCGTCATGGCCGAGCTCGCCGTCGTGGCGGGGGAGCCCATCCCCGAGGCCTTCCAGACCACCGCCGCGCACGTCGAGGCGTTGGAGGCGGTCGCGGCGGAGCTGGAGGCGGAGGCGCCGGCCCCCACGCAGTTCGTCCTGCCCGGCGCGACGCCGGCCGCCGGCGCCCTCGACCTGACCCGCGGCATCATTCGCCGCGCCGAGCGCGAGGCCTCGCGGCTGCGCGAGGGCGGCCACCCGCTCAACCCCGAGATCCTGCGCTACCTCAACCGCGCCTCGTCGGTGGTCTACGACCTCGCCCGTTACGAGGAGCACCACGCCGGCCGGTCGGCGCCCCGCGCCACACGGGGCGGCGCCGGGGACGCCTGAGCATGCCCGGCCGCCTGCTGTTCACGACGGTCGCGCAGGACCTCGCCCTGGTCGAACTGGCGGAGCCGCCGGTGACCCGCGTGATCCGCGAGGCGGCCTTCGGCGAGGGCTACGCCTGGCCGACCTGGTCCCCCGGCGGCGCGCAGGCGCTGGTCAGTCACGGCTGGCGCGCGTCGGGGGCGGAAACGCACCTGGAGGTGGTCTCGCTCGGCCTGAGCGGCGCCACGGATGTCTTGGAGGCCACGGAGGCGACGTCGCGCTTCCGCAATCCGGACGGACACCGCGAACCGATCGCGCCCGGGGTGATGCACTACAGCTACTGGTCGCCCGACGGGCGGCGGGCGATCGTCGTGGCGCGCAGCAAGGGCGGGCTCACGCTGACCCTGCTGACGCCCCCGTCGTGCCCCGACCGGGAGCCGGCGGGCGACCCCGCGGCCGCGGCCGGGGACTGGAGCGTCCGCGGCCTGGTCGACGGCGCGCCGATGTTCAGCGCCTGGTCGCCGGACGGCACGACGCTGGCCGCCCACGCGGGGCAGCAACTCGTCCTGTTCGACACCAGCGGCGAGGGCGGCGGGCGGCGCGTGCTGACCGATCAGCCCCGCTTCCGCGCCCCCGCCTGGAGTCCCGACGGGCGCGCGCTGTATTACGCCGCGCCGGGCAGCGCCGGCCCCGACCTGCTCTGGCGCTCGCACCCCGACTCCGGCGCGCGCGAGGTCGTGACGGAGGTCGACGGACTCACGGCGGTGCTCGCCTCGCCGGCCGGCGACGACTTGGCCCTGCTCACCCTCGAATCGAGCGGGCTGGGCGGCCGTCACCTGCGCGTGATCGACCCCGCCGACCCGCAGCCGCGCACGGTGGAGCGCGGACAGGTGCTGGGCGCCTTCTGGTCGCCCGACGGGACGCGCCTGTTCTACCTCATGCGGGCGGGCGTCGACCTGGAATCCAGCCTGATGCGCTACGACCTCGCCGATGGCCGGCGGCACGCCCTGGCGCGCTTCCGCCCCAGCCCCGCCTACTCCACCTACTTCGCCTTCTTCGACCAGTACGCGCTGTCGCACGCGCTGATTTCGCCCGACGGCGAGTGGGTCTGCATCGGCGGCGTCCTGGCCGGGAACGGGGCCGGGCGGCGCCCGTTCGCGCAGCAGCACGGCTGCTACCTCCTGCCGGCCGACGGCTCGGCGCCGCCGCGCCGCGTCGCCGACGGGGAGATCGCCTTCTTCGCCCCGGGCGCCCCCGCGCCTCCGCCCGCCGGGGACAAGGCGTAGGATGGCGCTGCCGAGCCGCGCGGGCCCGCGACGGCGCAGCGGAGGGAGCCCCCGGTGTCGTGCGAAGCCTCCATCGCCACCCTCGTGCGCGAGGCCGGGCTGCGTCACACCCAGCAGCGCGAGGCGATCGTGGCCGCGCTGCGCCACACCGGGCGCCACCAGGTCGCGCGCGAGATCCTCGACGTCGTGCAGGCCGCCCAGCCCGACATCCACGCCAGCACCGTCTATCGCACCCTGACGCTGCTGCGCGACCGCGGCCTGGTCTCGGAGACGGACCTCGGCACGGGGGAGCTGTCGTACGCCTGGATCGGCGACGACAACCCGCACCACCACCTCATCTGCCACGACTGCCGCCGCGTGATCGAACTGGACCACGCCTACCTGGCCCCGCTGGAGCAGCGCCTGCAGGACGACCTCGACTTCCGGCCCAGCCTGCAGCACTTCGCCATCTTCGGCCTCTGCGGAGAGTGCCGCGAGGGTGTGTAGGATCACGAACGCCCGGGCGCATCCCCCCATCACCCAGCGGCCCGGGCGCCACGAACAGGAACGACCATGCCCCACATCTCCGGCCCCTCCGACGGACCCGTCGCCGTGACGGGCGCAGCCGGCTACATCGGGGCGCAGGTCGTCAAGAACCTGATCGATGCCGGCTACACGGTCCGGGGCTGCGTGCGCGATGCGACCCGGAAGGACAAGGTGGGCTACCTCGAGGCGATGAACGACCAGGGGCCGGGCAGCGTGGAGATCTTCTCGCGCGACCTCTTCCAGGCCACCGAAGGGGCCTACGACGACGTGTTCGCGGGCTGCAGCGCCGTCTTCCACGTCGCGGCGGACATCGGCAGCGACCCAAGCTACGGGGAGGTCTATCCGCAGCGCACGTTCGACGGCTGTATGAACGCCACCACGGGCGTCCTGGACTCGTGCGCCAGGGCGGGGAGCGTCCAGCGCGTGGTCTACACGTCGTCCTGCGCGGCGGTCATGGGCTTGGGCCCCGGCGGCCGGTCGGGCGAGGGACACGAGTACGACGACGAGGACTGGGCGGGCGCGGGTCCGTACGAAACGATCGAGGAGCGCTGGACCGTCACCAGCGCGCGCACCGGCGCGGTCCACAAACTGTGGACGCTGGAGCGCCAGGCCTACGCGATGGGCAAGGTGGAGGCGGAACAGTAAGCCTACCGATGGGGGGCGGAGACGGGGATCGACGTGGTCTCCTGCAATCCCTGCCACGTGCTGGGTCCGCTGATGGGTGAAGCGCACAACACCGTCTGGCAGAAGCGCATTGGCGCCATGCTGATGGGCGAAAGCGGTCATGAGGACCGCGAAAACATCCTCTGGAACATCGTCGACAACCGCGACATCGCCGAATCGCAACGCTTGATGGCGACGAGCGAGGTCGCCGCCAACGGCTCGCGCTACATGCTGGTCGCGACCGACGAGTCGGGCGAGCTCACGGCCCAGGAGTTGATCGACACGCTGCGGGAGATGTACCCGCACATCGACGTCGCGGGGGACTACGTGCCGCCGCCAACGCCCGATCACCCGCGCGCCAAGTGCCGCAAAGCGATGCGGGAGCTGGGCCTGCGCACGCACGGCGTCCGCGACACCCTGGCGGCGACGGTGGATTCGTTGATCGACGCCGCCGGCGTCGTGCCGAAGCTGCGCTAGCCGCGCGAGGCCTCCCCAGGGAGGGTCCGGATCCCCTCTCCCATAGCCACGCGCCGTCAGGGGGAACCGCGGAGCGCCCGAACCTCACCCCCTAACCCCCTCTCCATTGCAGAGCAATGGAGAGGGGGGACCGGAAGGAAAACCCCAAGTCGCCCGCTTTCGCGTCCCCCCTCTCCACCGTTCAGGTGGAGAGGGGGACAGGGGGTGAGGTTCCCCCCTACACGCCGGGCTTGCCCTCGAGCCAGGCCTTGTACAGCGCATAGTTGGCGGAGACGGTGTTGGGGGTCGCGCCGTAGCCCTTGAGCCAGGAACGGTGCGCGATGACCGGCTGGCCCCAATTGCAGTAGATCTGCGGATTGTGCTCTTCGAGCAGCTTGGCCTGGATCTCGTCGTAGATCGGCAGCCGGTTCTCGACGCCGATGGTCGTGCGTCCCTGCTCCAGCAGCGCGTCGATCTCGGGGTCCGAGAACTCACCGAAGTTCCGCCCGCCGGCGCTGTGGTGGGTGTCGTAAAGGTTGTCGGGGTCGGCCGCGCCCCCGAAGCCGCTGTAACTGATGGTGAAGTCCCCCGTCGCCAGCCTGGTGGCGTGCTGGGCGGCGGGAACCTCCTCGAGTCCGACCTCGAAGCCGATTTCGGCGAAGTTCTGCTGGACCACCTCAGCGTACTGGATTCCCGAGTGACCACTCGCGTTCATCGGCGGCACGCTCGCCGGGTCGTAGCCGCTGGCGTCGAGCAGCCGCCGGCCCTCGGCCAGATCCTCCTCGCGCTGGGCGCCGGAGCGGTAGCCGGGCAGTTGGCGGAGCTCGTCGACGCTCCACGCGTATGGCCCGTTCGCGTGGGAGATCGGTCCGCCGATTTTCGTCACGCCTTGGGTCACCACGACGAGTAGTTCCCGGTCGGTGGCGAGATGCAGGGCCTTGCGCACGCGCGGGTCGGTGTAGGGCTCGACCGTGGTCTGGAAGTGGACCGCCACCCAGTTCCAGGTCACGTCCATCGGCACTTCGACGACGTCCTCCTCGCCGAGTTGGGCCTTCACGGCCGCGTTCTCTTCCGGGAGGCCCAGCCACGGGAACCACAGCATGTCGGCCGCGCCGGCGACGAACTGCGCGGCCCGATACGCCGGGTCCCAATTCCAGTCCACCCGGTGCCTGTCGGCGTAAGGGAGCCCCTCGCGGAAGTAGTTGGGATTGCGTGCGAGTTCGGTGACCACGTCGACTTCACGGGAGACCAGCTGCATGCCGCCGGTGCCGACGGCGGCCTCGGGGTTGCTGGCGAGGCCGTCGTCGCCGAAGGCCTCGACCGCGTCGCGTGAGATCATCACCGACTGGGGCTCGCCGACGGAGCTGGCCATCGGCGCGAACGGCTCTCTCGTCTTGAGGCGGAGGGTGAGGTCGTCGGGGACCGCCCACTCGTCGACGACGGAGAAGCGCCCCCTCCACATGAACTCGGGGTCGTCCTGGCCGAAGCGCTGGAGTCCGAAGGAGGCGTCTTCGGCGACGAACTGGCGCCCGTTCAGCGGCGCCTTGTCGTGCCAGTACACGTTCGGCTTGATGTTGTAGACGTAGGTGAGCTCATCGACGACCTCGGGCAGCTCCGCCATCGCGGCGGTGAGCACACCGCCGTCATCCATGTAGTTGAGGCAGTCGTAGATCTGGACAAAGGTGCAGTCGAGGCCGCCGTGTTCGGTGATGGCCGGGTCGAGGATGCCGCCGTCGCCCCCGAAGTACGTGATGACGCCTCCGTACTGCGGGCCGGTGGCCGCGGCCGGCTCCTCTTCCGCCGCCATGGCCGCACTCTCGGCGGCCTCCTGGGCCGCGTCCGCCGCCTCTTGCGCCGCGGCGACGGCCGCGGCGGCGGTCTCGGCCGCGGCTTCGGCGGTGGCCTGGGCGGTGGCGGCGGCCTCGCCGGCGGCGGCGGACGCCTCGCCGGCAGCCTCGGCCGCGGCAGCAGCCGCAGCGGCGGCTTCGTCGATGGCGGCCTGGGCGGCCTCGGCGGTCGCTGTCCCGGCCTCGACCGCGGCGGCGGCGTCGCGGGCGGCCTGGGCGGCCGCTTCGGCGGCCTCGGAAGCGGCGGCCGCGACGGCCGCGGCGGCTTCGTCACCGGCCGCGGATGCGGCGGCGGCAGCGTCGGCGGCCGCCTGGGCCGCGGCTTCCGCGGCGGCGGCCGCGTTGGCGGCGTCCTCCGATTCGGCCGCCTCGGCGGCCAGAGCGGCGGCCGCATCGGCCGCGTCGGCCGCCTGCGATGCCGCGGCGGAGGCCTCGCTGGCAGCGGCAGCCGCCTCAGCGGCGGCGTCGGCGGCGGCCTCGGTCTCGGCGGCGCGCGCCTCGCCGGCGGCGACGGCCGCGGCGGCGGCCTCCTCCGCGGCGGCGGCCGCGCGCTCGGCGGCCGCGGTTCCGGCGTCATCGTCGTCGTCGCCGCAGCCGACCAAGGCCAGGCCGGCCGCCCCAACCCCAGCCTTCGCGCTGGCTCCCAACATCGTGCGGCGCGAGATCTTTCGCTGTCGCAGGGTCTCCCAATAGTTGCTCATGGCGTCATCCTTTCCGTGGATGTGTCCGCCCCAATCCCCTATGGATGGGGTCGTGCTCCGAGAGCGCAGGCATTATGACGTCTGGGGGGGGGGGGTCACGTCAAGGTTTTTGGATGTAAAGTTTCTACAGTTGACGTAAGGGAGTGGTGGCGACAACTGGGCCCCCCTCTCTATGAGGGAGGGGAGAGGGCGTCGCGCAAAAAAATTCGCGCGCGGGTGGTGGCGGGGAGTGGGTCAGGGGCGATGCGGCGGCGGCTGCGCGCCCCGCGAGAAAAAAAAAAGATTCGGGGGGTGGAAAAGCAGTCTGGCGGGGAGCCGGTCGGACATCGGGCGCCCGGCGGGCGAAAAAAAGCGCGGCCCGAACCTCACCCCCTAACCCCCTCTCCATTGCAGAGCAATGGAGAGGGGGGACCGGAGGGGCGCGATTGGCTGCGGGATGGGACGATGACCGGGCGCAGGCTGCGATGGCGGGGTGAAGGATGCCGAAAGTCCGTGAGGCAATCCGGTTGGTGGAGCGGGACGGCTGGTACCATGTGGGTACTCGTGGCAGCCACCGGCATTTTCGCCATCCGGTGAAGCCGGGCAAGGTGACGATTCCGGGCCACCCCGGTGATGACGTGAGGCCGAAGCTGTGGGCGAGTATCCTGAAACAAGCGGGCCTCAGAACGGAACGACTATGAAGCTGAAGTACGCCGTCGTCTTCGAGCAGACCCCGAACAACTACGGCGCCTACGTGCCGGACGTGCCGGGCTGCATCAGCACGGGAAAAACCTGGGACGAGATGCAAGCCATGATCCGGGAGGCGCTCACCTTCCATATCGAGGCGATGCTCGAGGATGGCGATCCGCTGCCGGAACCGAAGATGTCCATCGAGGACGCTATCGCCTACCACAACGAGCCCATCCCCGAGGACATCCTCGAGTCGTACGCCGAGTACGGCGGGGACGGCGACCACCCTCCCACGATCTCGACGCGGTTCGAGTTGGTGGAGATCGAGGTGCCTGCCCCGCAGGCGGTCCGCGCGAGTTGACGCCGCGATCGGTCCAGCCCCGGACCCTCCCTCTCTCCCAGGGGAGAGAGGGACAAGGGGGTGAGGTCGGGGCGATCGATTCCCAGGCGGCGATCCCGTAATCTGAGGGCTCCGACCGGCGGCGCCCGGCTTCGCCGGCGCCGCGATTCGCACGACCAGTCAAGGAGGACCGCGTGGACCTGCCGCTCGTCCTGGCGCAGCCGCGGGAGGCCGTGCTCGCGGAGATGCGCGCCGTCGTGGGGGATCGCGCGCTGCCGATCTACGCGATGGCGCGCTACGCCCTGGGCTGGATCGAAGCCGACGGGGGGCCGCGCAGCGAGCCCGCCGGCAAGGGCATCCGCCCGGCCCTCGCCGTCCTCGCGGGGCGGGCGATCGACCCCTCCGACGCCGCCGGCCGGCGCGCGCTGGCGGGGGCGGCGGCGGTCGAGTTCGTGCACAACTTCAGCCTCGTGCACGACGACATCCAGGACCGCGACGACGAACGCCACCATCGCCCCACCGTCTGGCGGGTTTGGGGCGAGGCGCAGGCGATCAACGTCGGCGACTCGCTGCGCGAGCTGGCACAGTCGGCCCTGTCGCGGGCCACGCAGGCCGGCGCGAGCGCCGACACCGTGCTGGACGCGGCCGACACGCTGAACCGCTGCACGATGGAGATGATCGAGGGCCAGTACCTCGACCTCGACTTTGAGAGCCGCCGCACCGTGAGCGCCGACGACTACCTGACGATGGTGGAGCGCAAGACCGGCGCGCTGCTGGGCTGCAGCCTCGCGATCGGGGCGCTGCTGGCCGGCGGCGATCGCGACGTCGCCGCCCGGCTCGAGCACGCCGGCCGCTGCCTGGGGCTGGCCTTCCAGATCCGCGACGACGTGCTGGGGATCTGGGGCGACAGCAGCGCCACCGGCAAGTCGTCGGACAACGACATCCGGCGGCGCAAGAAGTCGTTCCCCATTGTCCACGCGCTCGAGCAGACGGCCGCGCCGGAGCAGGCGGCGCTGGCGCGGGTCTACGCGGTGGACGCGGCCCACGACGGCGCGCCGGTCGGCGACGAGGACGTGCGCGCCGTCACGCGGGCGCTCGACGCGCTGGGGGCGCGGGCCGCATCGGAGCGGGCCGCCGGCCTGCACTACGACGGCTTCCTCGCCGCGCTCGCCGACTGCGGCCTGCGCGACGAGGGCCGGGCGGCGCTGGAGGAGGCGGGGCGGTTCATCGTGCGGCGGGAGCACTGAGGGGTCCGCCGTGACCAGCAGGCGCGCCACGGCCGGCGTGAACGACCTCCAGCTTGCCGCCGCGCTCGACGGCGCGACGCGCTGGCTGCTCGACGATCAGCACGCCGACGGCTACTGGGTGGGCGAGCTCGAAGCGAACGTCTCGATCACGGCCGAGTACCTGCTGCTCACGCACCACCTGGGCATCGCCGACCGCGAGGTCTGGGCGAAGATCGTGCGCTACCTGCGCCGCCATCAGCACCCGGAGGGCTATTGGTCGCAGTGGTACGGCGGCCCGGGCGAACTCAGCACAACCATCGAGGCGTACTTCGCGCTGAAGCTGGCCGGCGAGGAGCCTGACGCCCCGCACATGGTGCGCGCCCGCGACTGGGTGCTTGCGCACGGCGGCATCGCCCGCGCGCGCGTCTTCACGAAGCTCTGGCTGGCCCTGTTCGACCAGTACGACTGGGACCGCCTGCCGGCGATGCCGCCCTGGCTGGTGCTGCTGCCGCGCTGGTTCCCGTTCAACATCTACGAGTTCGCCTCCTGGGCGCGCGCGACGATCGTGGCGATCACGGTCGTCTTCAGCCTGCGGCCGACGGCCACCGTGCCGGCCGGGGCGGGCGTGCAGGAGCTGTGGTGCGACCCCCGGCAGCGACGCGACTTCGCGGTCCCGCGGCCGCGCAACCCGCTCAGCTGGTCGGGCTTCTTCTGGCATCTCGACAGCGTCCTGCGGCTGCTGGAGCGCAACCACGTGCGGCCGCTGCATCATCGGGCGCTGGGCACGGCCGAGCGCTGGCTGCTCGACCGTCAGGAGGCCGACGGCTCCTGGGGCGGCATCCAGCCGCCCTGGGTCTACGCGATCCTGGCGTTGCGCGCCCTGGGCTATCCCTTGGACCATCCCGTCATCCGGCAAGGACTGGCGGGCTTCCGCAGCTTCACGCGCGAGGAGCCGCCCCCGGACGAGCCCGACCCGCAGGGCGCGCGCATGCTCTGGACGGAGCCCTGCCTCTCGCCCGTCTGGGACACCTGCCTGGCGGCGATCGCGCTGCGCGACGCGGGGCTCCCGGCCGACCATCCGGCGCTCGTGCGGGCGGGCGAGTGGATGCTGCAGGAGCAGGTGTTCAGCGGCGGCGACTGGCAGGTCAAGAACCCCGACACGCCGCCCGGCGGCTGGGCCTTCGAGTTCGAGAACGACGTCTACCCCGACATGGACGACTCGGCCTACGTGCTCGTCGCGCTGGACGACATCGCGCTGCCCGACGAGGCGGCCAAGCGCCGCGCCATCGACGCGGGCCTGCGCTGGACACTGTCGATGCAGTCGGAGGACGGCGGCTGGGGCGCCTTCGACGTCGACAATAAGGCGGAGTTCCTGACGCAGATCCCCTTCGCCGACTTCGGCGCGACGATCGACCCGCCCACCGCCGACGTCACGGCGCACGTGTTGGAGCTGCTGGGCCGGCTGGGCTACCGCGGCGAGTTCCCGCCCGCCAAGCGCGCCCTGCGCTTCCTCGCCGACCTGCAGGAGCCCGACGGATCGTGGTGGGGGCGCTGGGGCGTGAACTACCTCTACGGCCTGGGCGCGGTGCTGCCCGCCCTCGAGGCGCTGGGCGAATCGATGTCGCAGCCGGCGGTGCTGAAGGCGGTCGATTGGCTGCACCGCCACCAGCTGCCCGACGGCGGCTGGGGCGAGGGCTGCGAGACCTACGCCGAGCCGCGCCGCGCCGGCGCCGGCCCCTCGACGCCGTCGCAGACGGCCTGGGCGCTGATGGCGCTCATCGCCGCCGGCGAGGCGGAGTCGGAGACCGTCGCGCGGGGCGTGCGCTACCTGATGGACCGCCAGCGCCAGGACGGCACCTGGGACGAACCGGAGTTCACCGGCACCGGCTTCTCGACCGACTTCATGATCAACTACCACCTCTACCGGCACTACTTCCCGCTCATGGCGCTGGGGCGCTACCAGAAGGCGCTCGCCCCCGCCTGACGCCCCGCCGGACCGCCATCGGCTAAGGTGCGCGTAGCAACCGACGACCGGCTCGCAGGCCGGGCCTGCGAGCGTGGGGTGGGGGGACGACCGTGGTCGCCAGCGCGCGGCCCCCGCAGGCCGCGAACCCGATCGAGGCCGACTTCGGCATCGCCGCGACGCCGGAGGCCGCCGCGCGCTGGTGCGAGCGCTACGCGCGCCTTCAGTACGAGAACTTCACGGTCGTCTCGCGCTTCCTGCCCGCCCCGCTGCGGCCGGCCATGTTCACCGTCTACGCCTTCTGCCGCTTCACCGACGACCTGGGCGACGCGGCGGGCGACGGTCCCGCCGCCCGCCTCGCCCTGCTCGACGAGTGGGAGGCCGAGACGGACCGGGCCTTCGCCGAGACCGGCGCCGCGCCCCGCCACCCGATCGGCGTCGCGCTGCGGCGCGTCGCGGAGGATGCGCCGCTCAACCCCGACGCCTTCCGCCGCCTGATCGAGGCGAACCGCATCGACCAGCGGCAGTCGCGCTACCGGACCTTCGCCGACGTCCTGCACTACTGCGACCACTCGGCCAACCCGGTCGGCGAGATGGTGCTGGCGCTGTTCGGCCACACCGACGCCGAACGCCTGCGCCTCTCCGACGCCACCTGCACGGCGCTGCAACTCGCCAACCACTGGCAGGACGTCGCCCGCGACTACCGCCTGGGCCGCGTCTACCTGCCGCTCGACGACCTGGCGCGCTTCGGGGTCGAGGAGGCGCAGATCCCGGACAAGCAGTGCGACGCCAACTTCCGCGCCCTGATGCGCTTCGAGGTCGACCGCGCCGAGAGCTTCTTCCGCGAGGGGCTGCCGCTGATCGACATGGTCGAGCGGCCGCTGCGCGTCGACCTGCAGCTCTTCACCGACGGCGGGCGCGCGGTGCTGCGCGCCATCGAGCGGCAGAACTACGACGTGCTGCATCAGCGGCCCACGGTGTCGAACCCGCACAAGCTGTGGCTGCTCGTGCGGGCGCTCGTGCGGCAGCGCCTGGGGATCGGCTGAGGCGATGGCGATCGACGCCCCCAGCCGCACCCTCGCCTACGCCGAATGCCGCGCCTTCACGAAGCGCCGCGCGACCAACTTCTACTACGCCTTCTCCTCGCTGCCGCGCGGCAAGCGCAACGCGATCTACGCCGCCTACGCCTTCGCCGGGACCGTCGACGACGCGGTCGATGAGGCCGGGTCGCGGGAGCTGCGCCTGCAGCGGCTGGCCGAGGCGCGGGGGATCCTGGCCCGGGCCTACGGCGACGCCGCCGCCGCCGCGCCGGCCGAGGCTCGCGAGGACTGGCTGGCCGTCGCACTGGGCGACGCCGCCGCCCGCTTCGACATCCCGCGGGAGTACTTCGACGACCTGATCGCGGGGATGGAGCAGGACCTCGACCAGCGCCGCTACGAGACCTACGCCGAACTGCTCGACTACTGCTACAAGGCGGCCTCGGTGATCGGGCTGATCTGCGTGGAGATCTTCGGCTACGACCGCTCGCGCGCCGGCCTGGCGCGGGAGGCCGCCATCGACATGGGGCGCGCGCTGCAGCTCACCAACATCCTCCGCGACGTGCGGGAGGACGCCGCCCGCGACCGCATCTACCTGGCCCAGGAGGACCTGCGGCGGCACGGCTACGGCGACGCCGACGTGCTGGCCAATCGCTACAACGACGAGTTCCGCGCCCTCATGGCCGACTACGCCGGGCGCGCCTGCGCCCTCTACGACAGCGGCCTGCGCCTGATCCCGCTGCTCGACGGCCCGCGCAGCCGCATGTGCTGCAACGGCCTGCAGGGCGTCTACCGCGCGATCCTCGCGGAGATCGTGAAGCGCGACTACGACGTCTACAGCGCCCGCGTCAGCCCCTCGAAGGTGGGGCGGGTGCTGCTCCTGTTCCGGCTCTGGATCGGCGGCGCGACGCCGAGGCGGCGGCCCCGTTGAGCCAGCGCGTCGTCGTCGTGGGGGGTGGACTGGCGGGCCTGACCTGCGCGCTCGACCTGGCCGAGGCGGGGCTGCCCACCACCCTCGTCGAGCGGCGGCCCTTCGTCGGCGGCAAGACGTTCTCCTTCACCGACCCCGGCAGCGGCGCGGAGCTCGACAACGGCCAGCACGTCTTCCTGCGCTGCTGCACGGCCTACATCGCGCTGATCGATCGGCTGGGCCTGCAGGATGAAGTCCAGCTCCAGCCGCGGCTGCGCGTGCCGGTGCTCGACCCCGAGACGGGCCGGACGGGGGCCATCGCCTCGCTGCCCGGTCCGCTGCCCGCGCCGCTGAACCTGGCCTGGTCGATGCTGCGCTTCCCGCACCTGCGCCGGCGCGAGCGGCTGGCGCTGGGACGCGCGGCGCTGCCCCTGCTGCGCCTGTCCGACGCCGCGCGCCGGCGCCTGGACGATCGCAGCTTCGGCGACTGGCTGCGCGCGCACGGGCAGTCGCAACGGGTGATCGAGCGCTTCTGGGACCTGGTCATCCTGCCCACCTGCAACGACGTCTGCGACCGCGTCGGCGCGGCCCAGGCCGCCTACGTCTTCCAGACCGGCCTGCTGCGCGACGCGCACGGCGCCGACATGGGCATCGCGCGGGTGGGGCTGTCGCGCATCGCCGAGGCAGCGCGGGAGCGCTTCGAGGCGGCGGGCGGACGGACGCGCCTGGGCGCGCGCGCCGCCGGCCTCATCGATCGCGACGGGCGGGCCGGCGGCGTGGCGCTGGCGGGCGACGCCATCGAGGCCGAGGCCGTCGTGCTGGCCCTGCCGCCGAATCACGCGGCGGCGCTCGTGCCCGGCGACTGGCGCGACCGGCGCGGCCTCGCCGATCTCGAGGCGTTCCGCTACAGCCCCATCGTCAACGTGCACCTGCGCTGGGACCGGCCCCTGCTGCGGGACGACTTCGTGGCCGTGCTGGACCCCGACGTGCAGTACGTCTTCAATCGCACCCGCATCCGCGGCAGGGCCGACGCCGAGCCCGACGGCGGCCAGTGGATCACCGCCTCGCTCTCCGGCGCGCACGACCAGGCCGGGCGGCCCCAGGCCGACATCGCGGCGGCGACCATCGCGGGGCTGCGCCGCGCCTTCCCCCCCGCGCGCAGCGCCCCGCCGCCCGAGGTGACGTACTGGCGCGTGGTCAAGGAGATCGAAGCGACGTTCCGCCCGGCGCCGGGCGTCGCGGCGCTGCGCCCCGGCCCCGTGACCGGCGTCGACGGGCTCTTCCTGGCGGGGGCGTGGACGGACACCGAGTGGCCGGCGACGATGGAGTCGGCCGTGCGCAGCGGGCACGCCGCGGCGGCGGCCGGCCGCGCGGCCCTCGCCGGCGCCTGATCAGCGCAGCGGCCGCATCCCGCGCGACTCGCGCCAGCCGTTGACCGCCCGCACCAGCCGGGGGTCGGCGAGCAGGAAACGCGACAGCGCCCCGGTGCTCAGCCCCACCCGCTCCGCCGTCTCCGAGACGGACCCCTCGACCGCGACGAAGAGGTCGAGCAGCGCCTGCACGCCGGTCCAGTAATCGCCATGCTTGGGCCCGATGCGGTCGCGCGCCTTGCGGCCGGGCACGGGCGGCAGGATCGCCTCCAGCGCCGCCGGCGGCGCGTACCGATCGAGCGCCACCGGGCGGCGATGCTCGAGCGCGACCGCCGCGCGCAGGCGTCGCAGCGCCTCCTGGCGGTTGCGCAACTGCGAGCGCTGCTCGGAGGCCTGCGCGACGAGCCCGGTGGGGAGGTGCGTCAGGCGCACGGCCGTGTCGCGCCGATTGCGATTCTGTCCGCCCGGCCCCTGCACGCGCAGCGTGTCGAAGCGGCACTGTCGCGTCAGCGCCTCGTCGGACAGCGCCAAGTAATCGTCGGCGGGCATGCGCCGATCTTCGCGCATCGCCGCGCCATCCGCGAGGCGATGGCGGCGCCGGCGGTCGCTGCCCCTCACCCTAACCCTCTCCCCGCGGGAGAGGGGACCGGAGCCCCCTCTCCATCCTTCTGGATGGAGAGGGGGACAGGGGGTGAGGTCGGGCGATCGCCGCGGGCAGGCCCTAGCGGAACATGTCCATCTCCGGCGGGCGCACGAGCGTCGAGGCGTCGTGCTCCGAGGTCGGGATGTTGAGCCCCCGCACGACGGCGACGGGTACCCGGTCGAGCTTGTTCATCACCGGCTCGGCCGCCGCCGCCAGCTCGTCGGCGAGGGCCATGACGGTGACCTGCAGGTCGTAGCCGGCGTCGTCGGTCTGGCCGATGTAGGAGAGCAGGGGGTCCATCCCGCTCACCCCGATGGCGACGTTGGTCAGCCCTTCGCGCCAGGGCCGGCCGAAGGTGTCGCTGACGATCAGGCCCACGGCGGGCTGCCCCCGCGCGACCAGCCCGGCGCGGATGCGCCGCGCGGAAGCGCTGGAGTCGAGCGGCAGCAGCGAGACGACGTCGACCTCCCCGTCGGGCCCGGCGACGTTCGACTGGTCGACCCCCGCGTTGGCGCAGATCCAGCCCTCGCGCGTCTCGGCGATGATCACTCCCCGCTCCATGCGCACGATGCGCACCGCCTCGCGCAGCACGAGTTCTATCTGGCGCGCGTCCTTGTCCCAGGCCTCGGCCCAGGCGCGGGCGCGGGCGCCGGGCTCCACGTCGGCCAGCGGCACGAGGCGCCCCTCGGCCTTGCTGACGATCTTCTGCGTCACGACCAGCACGTCGCCGGCCTCCAGGGGCGTTCCCTGGGCGCGCAGGGCCGCGTCGATCAGCGCGGCGAGGTCGTCGCCCTCGCGCACCTCGGGGAGCCCGCGGACGGGGAAGACGCGGTAGCCGTCCGGCTCGCTCACGGCTCGACGCCCAGCATCCGCACGGCGGCGTGCGCCCGGTAGCGGCGGTTGACGCTCAGGATCAATGCGGTCAGGTCCTCGACGAGCTTCGACATCGCCAGCGGGCCGGCGTCGATGGGTCGCAGGTCGGGGATGCGGGCGACGAGGTCCATGACCGCGGCCTTCGCCTCGGCGTCGTCGCCGGTGACGAGCACGTCGCCCTGCATTGGCGCGTCGAGATCCTGGAGCTTCTGGGCGCTGAGGTTGTGGAACGCGCCCACGACGCGGGCCGCCGGCAGCAGCGCCTGGGCCTGCTGCGTGGCGCTGCCCTCGGCCACGGCGACGGTTCCCGGCACGCCGCCGCTGAAGCTGAGCGGCACGACGGTATCGATGACGATCTTCTCGCCGATGGCGTCGCGCAGGTCGGTCAGCGTGGCGGCGTGCCCGTCGTACGGGACGACGACCACCACCAGGTCGCACCCGGCGACGGCGGCCGCGTTGAGGTGGCCGGTCACGTCGGCGGCCGGCAGGGCGGCGCGCACGTCGTTGGCCGCCTGCTCGGCGCGCTCCGCGCGGCGGGACCCGATCCGCACCGCCAGTCCGGCCTGGGCGAAGCGCAGCGCCAGGCCCCGCCCCTCGGGCCCCGTCCCGCCGATCAGCCCGATGGTCAACTCCCCACTCGTCACGCGCGACCTCCCTCCGGCCGGCCGAATTGCGAGCCGTTCCGGCCGCGTGGAGAATACAGGGGCGCGGCCGTGGCCCCGTCACGCAAGGCATGCCCCCACCATCGGCCGCCCGCGCTCTACCCTGACTGCCCCACCAGCGCCGGGCCCACCCCACCCGCGAAGGAGCGTCGTGGCCCAACCGACAGCAAGCCTTGCCCCGCCGTCCGCGCCGTCCGACGCCGCCCTGGAACTCTCCGCCGTGCGGCTGGACTACGGCGACGTGCGCGCGCTCGACGGCATCGACCTCGAGGTGCGGCGCGGCGAATTCGTCGTGGTGGTGGGGCCGAGCGGCTGCGGCAAGACATCGCTGCTGCGCATCGCGGCGGGGTTGCTGCCCCCCAGCGGGGGCTCGGTGCGGGTGCTGGGCGGCCCGGCCGACGCCGCGCAGGCCGGCAAGCGGCTGGGCCTCGTCGCGCAGACGCCGGCGCTGCTCCCCTGGCGCGACGTGCGGGCCAACATCGCGCTGCCCGAGTCGGTCAACCGCTCGGCCAGCGGACCCGCGGCCGATCCGGAGGCGTTGATCGGGCTGGTGGGCCTGGAGGGCTTCGAGCGGGCGCGGCCGCACGAGCTGAGCGGCGGCATGCAGCAGCGTGTGGCGCTGGCCCGCGCGCTCGTCGTCGATCCGGACCTGCTGCTCATGGACGAGCCCTTCGCCGCGCTGGACGAGATCACGCGCGAGCAGATGCGCTACGAGCTGCTCCGCGTCTGGTCGCTTGCGCCCGGCGCCGGCGCGACCGCGAAGACCGTGCTGTTCGTGACGCACTCCGTCACCGAGGCCGTCGCGCTGGCGGACCGGGTGGTCGTGCTGAGCCCGCGGCCGGGTCGGATCGCGGCGGAGATGGCGATCGACCTCCCGCGCCCGCGCCGCCCCGACGACGAACGCGCGCCGGCCTTCCTCGACGCCGTGGACCGCGTCCGCGCCCTGCTGCGCACCGCGCCGCCGGAGCCGGGATCCGCGGACGGGGCGCCGTCGTGAGCGACCCGACGGGCGCCGCACCGCTGCGCGTCGAGTGGACGCGCTGGGGTCGCGCCGCGGCGCCCTACCTGCTGCCGCCGCTGATCGCGCTGGTGCTCGGCGCGGTGATCTGGGAGGCATGGGTGGAGCTGAACGACGTCAGCGAGTTCGTCCTGCCGCCGCCCTCCGCGGTCGCGCAGGCTCTCGTCTCCGACATCGGATTCTTCGCCCAGGAGGGCCTGCGGACCTTCGCCGTCGCGACGGCGGGCCTGGCGATCGGGACCGGCGCCGCGATCCTGCTGGCCATCCTGATGGCCCACTCGACCACCCTGGAGCGGGCGCTGCTGCCCATCGCCATCACCGTCAAGGTGACGCCGATCGTCGCGCTGGCGCCGCTGTTCGTGATCTGGTTCGGCTTCAACTGGGAGCCGAAGGTCGCCATCGCGGCGCTGATCACCTACTTTCCGGTGCTGATCAACGGCATCGTCGGCTTCCGCGACGTCGACCCCGGCGCGCTCGACTTCCTGCGCTCGCTGCGCGCCTCGCCGCGGGAGATCTTCCTGCGCCTGCGCTGGCCCTCGGCGTTGCCCTACCTGTTCGCGGCGCTGAAGATCGCGGCGACGCTGAGCCTGATCGGGGCCGTGGTGGCGGAGTTCTTCGCGGCCGGGCAGGGCGGGCTCGGCGCGGTGATCGACGAGGAGAACCGGCTCGTGCGGCTCGACCGCCTCTTCGCGGCCGTGGTCACGCTGGCCGTGATCGGCGTGCTGATGAACGTCGCGCTGGCCCTGGCCGAACGACGGCTGCTCTCCTGGCACCGGTCCACCTGGGCCACGCCCGGCTGACGCCGGCGGGCGGCGCACACGCGGCAGCCGCGTACGATAGCGGTCGGACACGCGAACGCACCGATGCACGCCCCCGCACCGTGGGGCGGAGGGAGCGCCCCATGACCGAGGAGTCCACCGACCCCCCCGCCGCGCAGCGGGCCGACGACACGAACGTCGAGGGCCGCCTGGCCCAGAAGATCAGCCGCCGCGAGATCAAGCGGGTCGTGATCAAGATCACCGGCGTCGCCGATCTGCTGGAGATCGAGGGGGACGACGTCGATCTCGGCTCCGACCTGAAGGTGCGCTACAAGCACCACCTGGTGGCGGAGTTCCGCCGCGACGCCGTCGACGGCTGGTGGTTCAAGAGCTTCGTGCTCAACCAGACGCCGCCCTTCGGCGGCGAGGGCACGGCGACCGACGTCGGCGACCTCGCGCCGGAGGAGGACGAGTAGCCGGACCGGCCGCCGGCGCCCCCCGCCGCCTCACCCCTCCACGATGCGGAGTTGGGAACGCGGCGTGTCGTGGCCGCACTCGGGGCAGCGATAGACCAGCGCCACCTCGTGGCCGCAGGTGAGGTCGATGAGGCTGAGGTCGTGCTGCGCCGCCTCGCCCCAGATCAGCAGCGCGCCCACCGCCGCGCCCAGGCCGTGCCCGCGGCGCGTCAGCACGTATTCGTGGCGCGGGGGGGCGTCGCTGTAGCGCCGCCGCTCCACGAGGCCGTGCCGCTCCAGCCGGCGCAGCCGCGCGGCCAGGATGTTGGGCGCGATGCCGACCACCGACTCGCGCAGCTGGCTGAAACGGGTGCGGCCGCGCAGCAGGTCGCGCACGACCAGCAGCGACCAGCGGTCGCCCACGACATCGAGGGCGGCTCCGAGCGGATCGCGCGCGTGCGCTGTGGATGACACAGTGCGTTGCATTCTACAACCTACGCAGGGCGGCTCCCTGCATACGATGCGGCGCATGCCGTCGATACCCCTATCCCCGCCGTTCAACAGCCGCCGCCGATGGGCGGGGCTGGGCCTCATCCTCTCGCTCGTCCTGATCGGGGCGCTGCTCGCCGCGGCCTGCGGCGGCGGCACGGACGACGACGAACGCCTCTCGTTCACGTTCATGGCCGGCTTCCGCGCGCAATCCAATCTGCCCTTCGTCGCGGCCTACGTGGCCGAGCAGGAGGGCTTCTTCGAGGACGTGAACCTGGACGTCACGATCCAGCACTCGTCGGGGCAGGGCGAGCACATCCGGCTGCTGCTCAGCGACGACATCGACCTCACCACGCAGCCCGCCAGCGAGGTCATCCAGCGCCGCGCCGACCCGGGCGCGCCGCTCGTCGTGGTGACGCTGTTCGGACAGACGGGCGACCTGGGCTACGCGGTCCTGGAGGACAGCGGCATCGAGTCGCCGGCCGACTTCGCGGGGCGCACGGTGGGATTCAAGAGCGTCGTACAGGCCGAGTTCCTGGCGCTGCTCAACGCGAACGGCCTCAGCGCCGACGACGTGGATCTCGTCGGCGTGGGCTTCAATCCCGTCATCCTGCCCGAGGGCCAGGTCGACGTGTACCCCGTCTTCCTGAACAACGAGCCCGACATCCTGCAGCGCGTGATGGGGGTCCCGATCCGCGTCTTCCAGGCGAGCGACGCCGGCGTGCCGACCCTGGGCGTGGCCTACGTCGTGACGGAGGATCTGCTGGCCGACGACACGCGCCGGGAAGCGCTGCGCCGCTTCCTGACCGCGACGATGCGGGGCTTCCAGTTCGCCCTGGCCGACCCGGCGGCGGCGATCGAGGCGACGCGGGCCTTCATCAGCGAGGACGCCGACTTGCTGCACGAGCGCTTCCTGCTGGACATCGACCTGGCCAACGCGATCTCCGACCTGACCCGCGCCAACGGCCTGGGCTGGTTCACCGAGGCGCAGTTCCAGGCGCTGCACGACGTGCTGCTGCAGTTCGGCGGCATCGAGCACGAGGTCGAGGTCGCGGACATGCTGGACCGCTCCGTGCTGGAATCGATCGACGAGGCCGATCGCACCTACGGCGGCGGCTAGGCCCTGTTCACGTTCGCCGGAGCGGGCCGGCGTTGCGGGGCGCGACGGCGCCCCCGGCTCGGTTACTCGCCCTCGCCGGTCAGGGTCGGCACGAGGTCGCCCAGCGTGGCGCCGAAGTCGTTTGCCTGGATGTGTTGAAACACCGGGAAATTCAACCGGGACCGCCCTGCGAGATGGCTCATCCTGTGCGGCGTGGGACTGCCGACCACCCGATGCCAGTCGATGGGCGTCTCCGGATCGCACGTGCGCAACGAGACCGCGAGGCGCCGATCATCGGTCGTCTGCGTCGTGTGGACGGTGTTGTGGCTCAGCAGCAGCAGGTCGCCGGGCCCCAGCTCCGGCGTCTCGATGACCTCCTCGAGTTCGAGATCCTCGTCGACCCAGTGGACCCCGCTCCAGTCGGACACGTACCAGGTCCCCCCGTCCCGGAGTGAGCGCATGAAGCTCGCGCCCGAGTGCCGGCAGAGGTTCAAGAGTCGCGGCGACTGCTCGCCCAGCCGATCCCAGGGAATCAGGCGCAGTCCGGCCTCGGTGCGGGACGGCTTAACCAACGGAATCCAGAAATTGAGATGCGTCGGATTGAACGCCGTCAGGAAGAATTGATCGGTATCCTGATGCACGGGAAGATCGGTGATCGGCGTCTGGAGATAGAGGATTTGATAGAGCGCGGCCTTGGCGCCGGTAACTCCCTGGGCGAACGCTTCCATCCGCGGACGGATGCGTTGGTAGGTTTCCTTGCGTCCCATCGCATTCTCACGCAGCGCGCCCGTCGCTGGCTGATCGCCACGGAGCCGCGCCGACCGCTTGTCTTGCGGTGGGGCGGAATAGTCCGGGCAGACATCGAATTCTTCCACGAGGAAGTCGATCTCATCACGGCTTAGGAAGTCCGGGACAACGCAGAAGCCCCGTGCCTCGATCGCGGAGGCGATGGCGTGAAAATCAGTCGTATCGTTGCGGTTGCTCATGACCGTGCCTTTCCCTGCAGCACCCGTCCCCGCGACGGCGCGCTGGCAGACCTCACTCCCTAACCCCCTTCTCCATTGCCGAGCAATGGAGAAGGGGGGACTCCGGTCCCCTCTCCCTGGGGAGAGGGGACCGGAGAGCCCCCTAGACGCCGGGCTTGCCCTCGAACCACGACTTGTACAGCAGATAGGTGGCGGCGGTTTGCATGTTGGTCGGGCCGTAGCCCTTGAGCCAGGGACGGTGTCCGACGACCGGCCGGCCCCAAGAATGGTAGATCTGGGGATTGTGCTCTTCGAGCAACTTGGTCTGGATCTCGTCGTAGATCGGCAGACGGTTCTCCTGACCGAGGGTGGTGCGTCCCTGCTCCAGCAGCGCGTCGATCTCGGGGTCCGAGAACTCGCCGTAGTTGCGTCCGCCGTCGCTGTGGTGGGTGCCGTGGAGGGCGTCGGGGTCGAACACGCCCCCGAGGCCCTGGGTGGCGAGGGTGAAATCCCCCGTCGCCCGCCTGGGGTTGTGCTCCGAGTCGGGAATCTCGTGGAGTTCGACCTCGAAGCCGATTTCGGCAAAGTTCTGCTGGAGCACCTCCGCGGTTGGGGTTTCAATGTCGGCGGTGGTCATCGGCGGCACGCTGTCCGGGTCGTAGCCGCTGGCGTCGAGCAGCCGCCGGCCCTCGGCCAGGTCCTCCTCGCGCAGGGCGCCGGAGCGGTAGCCGGGCCGTTGGCGGAGCTCGTCGACGCTCCACGCGTATGGCCCGGCCGCGTGGCAGATCGGCCCGCCGATCTGCAGGAAGCCTTGTCTCGCCGCGAAGAGCTGTTCCCGGTCGGCCGCGAGGTGCAGCGCGAGGCGCACGCGCGGGTCGGTGTAGGGCTCGACCTGGGTGTGGAAGAATGTCGTTACCGCCCAGGTCGCTTGCATGGGCACTTCGACGAGGTTCTCCTCGCCGACTTGGCCCCGCACGGCCTCGTTCTCCGCCGGGAAGCCCAGCCACGAAGCGAAGAGGAAGTCGGCCTCGCCGGCGACGTACTGCGCGGCCCGATACGCCCCGTCGAGATTCCAGTCCGAGCGGATCCCGTCGATGTAGGGGAGCGGGGCGCGGTAGTAGTTGGGGTTGCGTTCGAGCTCGGTGAGGACGTCGGCCTCACGGTTGACATACTGCATGCCGCCGGTGCCGATGGCGGCCTCGGGGTTGCTGGCGATGCCGTCGTCGCCGAAGGCCTCGACCGCGTCGCGTGAGACCATCACCATCTGGGTCTCGCCGACGGAGCTGAGCAGCGGCGCGAACGGCTCTTTCGTCTTGATGTGCAGGGTGAGCTCGTCGGGGACCTCGAACTGGTCGACGCTGGAGAAGCGGTCTCTCCAGACGAACTCGGGGTTGTCCTGGCCGAAGCGCGCGAGTCCGAAGGCGGCGTCTTCGGCGACGAACTGGCGGCCGTTCAGCGGCGCCTTGTCCTGCCAATGCACGTTCGGCTTGATCGCGTAGATGAAGTTGAGGTCATCGACGACCTCGGGCAGCTCCGCCATCGCCGAGGTGAGCACCCCGCCCTCATCGTTGTAGTTGAGGTGGTCGTAGATCGGGAACCAGCTGCTGTCGAGGCCGCCGTGGACGGAGATGGCCGGGTCGAGGATGCCGCCGTCGCCCAAGAAGCAGGTGAGAACGCCTCCATGCCGCGGGCCGGTGGCCGGGGGCTCGTCGTCCTCCGCCGCCATGGCCGCGCTCTCGGCGGCCTCCTGGGCGGCGTCCGCGGCCTCTTGGGCGGCGGCGACGGCCGCGGCGGCGGTCTCGGCCGCGGCCTCGGCGGTCTGCTGGGCGGTGGCGGCGGCCTCTCCGGCGGCGGCGGACGCCTCGCCGGCGGCCTCGGCCGCAGCAGCAGCCGCAGCGGCGGCTTCGTCGATGGCGGCCTGCGCGGCCTCGGCGGTCGCCGTGCCGGCCTCGACCGCGGCGGCCGCGTCACGGGCGGCCTGGGCGGCGGCCTCTGCGGCCTCCGAGGCGGCGGCCGCGACGGCCGCGGCGGCTTCGTCACCGGCGGCGGATGCGGCGGCCGCGGCGTCGGCGGCAGCCGCGGCGGCGGCTTCCGCGGCGGCGGCCGCGTTGGCGGCGTCCTCCGACTCGGCCGCCTCGGCGGCCAGGGCCGCGGCCGCATCGGCGGCGTCCGCAGCCTGTGAAGCGGCGGCGGAGGCCTCGGACGCAGCGGCGGCCGCCTCAGCGGCGGCGTCCGCGGCGGCCTCGGTCTCGGCGGCGCGCGCCTCGCCCGCGGCGACGGCCGCGGCGGCGGCCTCCTCCGCGGCCGCGGCGGCCCGTTCGGCGGCCGCGGTCCCGGCGTCATCGTCGTCGTCGCCGCAGCCGACCAAGGCGAGACCGGCCGCGCCGACGCCGGCTTTGGCGCTGGCTCCCAACATCGTGCGGCGGCTGATCTTCCGCTGTCGCAGGGTCTCCCAATAGTTGCTCATGGCGTCATCCTTTCCTGGATGCGGGCCGCCCCATCCCCTCTGGATGGGGTCGTGCTCCGCGAGCGCACGTATTATGACGTCTAGGGGGGGGGGGGCAGGTCAAGGTTTTCGGATGTAAAGTTTCTACAGTCGACGTAAGAGAGTGGTGGGGACAACGTGGCCCCCCGCTCTATGAGGGAGGGGAGAGGGCGTCGCGCAAAAAAACTTTCGCACGCGGGTGGTCGGGCGGGCGGGCGCCCGAACCTCACCCCCTAACCCCCTCTCCATTGCACAGCAATGGAGAGGGGGGACCGGAAGGAGAGTCCCCGGCGGTCGCCTCCACGTTCCCCCTCTCCATCCTTCTGGATGGAGAGGGGGACAGGGGGTGAGGTCCGGGCGGTCGTTGCCCCTCACCCTCGCCCTCTCCCCAGGGAGAGGGGACCGGAACCCCCTCTCCATCGTCCAGATGGAGAGGGGGATAGGGGGTGAGGTCGAGGCGCTGCGGAGAAAAGAACGCGCTGGGGCCGGCGGCAGCGGGGCGGGCGGTCCAGGGACGCCGAGGCGCCCGGGGCCGCCTAGGTGGCGGCGGCGGCCGCCTTCTTCTTGCCGAACTTCTCTTGGCCCGGCGTGGGCTTGTCGTCGGGGTAGTACTGCTTCTTGAGGAACTCGCGCTCGGGGAAGATGTGCACGGCGTCCCAGCCGCAGGAGTCCTCGCACAGCCGGCAGCCGGTGCAGTTCTTCTCGATCACCACGGCCTGACCGAAAAAGTCGGTCGCGGAGGGGGTGTGATCGAGCACCAGGGCCTCGAACGGGCAGACGTTGATGCAGATCTCGCAGCCGGAGCCGATGCAGAGATCCGAGTCGACCACCGCCTTGGGCCACTCCTTCTTGGGGAACTTGCGGCAGAGGTCGCCCACCTCGTCCAGAATCGCCTCGACCGGGCAGACCGCGCCGCAGGCGCCGCATTCGATGCAGAGCACCGGGTCGATGTAGTGGATCACGTTGCGCTCGCCGTAGATGGCGTTCGTCGGGCAGCGGTTCACGCAGGCCGTGCAGCCGATGCAGTTCTCGACGATCTCGTAGGTCACGCTGGTTCCCTGCGCTGCGCGGCGGTCCCGCGCCCGTGCGCACCCCGATCGGGGGCGACGGCGTCAGTATAGTCGCCGGCCCGTTGGCGACAATTCGCCGCCGCCGGATCATTCCCGTGGAGAGCGGGGGGAACCCAACGTCCCCCTGCGCCGTCAGGTGTTACGATCGCGGTGGTCGGCGGAATCCACCGAATGATCGTGGCGGAACGTCGGGCAACCATGCGCAAACCTCTTCTCCTTCTCACCTGCGGGATTCTGATCGCGGCCCTCACATCGGCCGGCTGCCTCTGGGGCGGCGACGACGAAGAACCCGATGCCCAGGCCGCGGAGCAAGCCGTGGCCGAGCAGTCGGGCCAGGAACAGCCCACCGAAGAGCAGCCCGCCGAGGCGCAGGCCGCCGGGGAGCAGCCCCAGCAGGCCGAGCCCGCCGCGGCGGCGCAGGACCAGTCGCAGGCCCAATCGCAGGCCGACGCCCAAGCCGCGCCGGCCGCCCAAGACCCGGCCACCGACGAACCGACCGCCGAGGAGCAGGCGCAGACGCCCGTCCGGCAGCCGGCTCGCGAACCGGACCAGCAGCCGTCGGCCGACGAACAGGCAGCGGCGGAGACGCCCACGCAGGAAGAGGCGCCCGCCCAGGAGGAGGCGCCGCCGCAGGAAGAGACACCGACCCAGCAGCCCGCCGCGGACGCCGACGACACGGATGCCGCCACCGAGACCGAGGCGGAACCCGCGCCGGAGCCGGAGCCCGACCTGCCGCCCAACCACCTCGTCTACGGGGGCGAGATCCGCTCCAGCGTGATCACGCCCGACGAGCCGGCGCAGTTCCGCTTCGAGGGCGCCGAGGGCGACCTCGTCCGCGTGCGCGTGGACGGGCTCGGCGACATGGACCCCGTCGCGACGCTGCTGGAGCCCAACCGCGCGGAGATCGCCAGCAACGACGACGAGAGCATCGCCAACCGCGACTCGCTGATCATCGCCACGCTGCCCTCGAGCGGGCTGCAGGTGATCCGCGTCGCCCCGTACGGGACCGCCTACGCCGGCGAGTTCATCGTGAGCGTGGAGTTGCTGGAGGCGGAGGACGTCGACGAATCGCGGATCGTCGCGATCGGGGAAAACGTGCAGGGCCGGCTCCACTCGGCCAACGACTTCGACACGTTCGAGTTCACGGGCGAAGCCGGCCAGGTCGTGCGCATTCGCGCCGACGGCGAGATCGGCGCCGACACCTTCCTGGAGTTGTTCGGCCCGGACGGCACCTTCCTCGCGCTCGACGACGATTCCGGCCACGCGCTGGACGCGGAGTTGACGGTGACGCTGCCGGAGAGCGGCCAGTACCGCGTCGATGTCCGGCCCGCGATCGTGGGACGTCCGGGCGGCGAGCGGCATCGCATCGGCGACTACGTGCTCAGCATCGTCTCGCCGCCGCCGGCGCCGGTCGCGGCCAGCGGTGATACCGCAACCCAGCTCTCCGCCCTGGCCCTGACCTACCTCGACGCGATTCAGACGGGCGACGCGATCACCATCTTCGCCCTCGCCGGCCCCGAGCAGATCGGCCAGACCGGTTGGAAGAGCGCCGACGACGTGCCGCGCGACCTCTCGCGCCTCCAGGACACCGTGACCGCCGGCGCCCTCGGCGAGGCCACGGCCGTCGTCGAGGGGGAGCGCGCGCGGGTGACCGTCGCGCTCACGATCCCGGGCGTGGAAGCCGCGCAGAGCCTCCAGGTGGATGCGACCAACGTCAACGGCCAGTGGCTGGTGGACTTCGTCTTGCGCCCCATCCCCGTGGCCGAGGACGACGCGGCCTAACGACCCGGCTCAGCCCGCGGCCGGCGTCCGCTCGGCGATGCGTTCCGCCACGTAGTCCAGCATCGCCGGGACGGCTTGGTGGGCCGAGGCCAGCGCCGTGACGACGAGGTCGGCGCCGTTGACGTTGTCGCCGCCGGCGAACACGCCCGGCTGCGACGTCCGCCCCGCCGGGTCGACGACGATCTGCCCCCAATCGTCGACCACGACGCCCGATTCGGGGCCGAGCAGCTCGGGATCCACGCTGTAGCCCACCGCGACCACCACCGCGTCGGCGTCGATGACGAAGTTGGAGCCCTCGATCGGGGAGGGGCGGCGGCGGCCGCTCTCGTCGGGCTCGCCCAACTCCATGCGCACGCACTCGACGGCGCGCACCGCCCCGTCGCGCCCCAGCAGCCGCACCGGCGTCGTCAGGTACTCGAAGTGGACGCCCTCCTCGCGGGCGTGCCGGCGCTCCTCGACGCGGCCGGCCATCTCGTTCTCGCTGCGGCGGTAGAGCAGCGTCACGTGCTCGGCGCCCAGCCGGACGGCGGAGCGCACGCAGTCCATCGACGTGTCCCCACCACCGACCACGACCACATGCTTGCCGACGACCGGCTTCTCGCGCTGTCCGGCGGGCAGGTCTTCCGGGGGCAGGTTGGCGCGTACCAGGAAGTCGGTCGCACTGGACACGTGCGTCAACTCCTCGCCCGGCAGCCGCAGGCGGCGGCCGGCCCCCGCGCCGTGCGCCAGGAAGACGGCGTCGAAGGCGCGCAGCGCGTCCCAGCTCACGTCGCGCCCGACCTGCACACCGGTGCGGAACTCGACGCCGGCCTCACGCAGCGACTCGATCTTCTCGTCGACGATGCTCTTGGCCGACTTGAAGTTGGGGATGCCGTAGCGCAGCACGCCGCCCGCGCTGGGCCAGACCTCGAAGACGGTCGCGTCGTGCCCGGCCCGCCGCATCTGCTCCGCCACCGCCAAGCCCGCCGGCCCGCTGCCCACCACCGCCACCCGCCCGCCGCTGGCGTGGCTGGGCGCCGGGACGGGGAAGCCGCCGCGCTGCCGGTGGTCCCAATCGGCCACGAAGGCCTCCAGCTTGCCGATCGCGACGGGTTTGGCGTTCTTGCCGACGACGCAGTGACCCTCGCAGAGTTGCTCCTGCGGGCAGAGGCGGCCGCACAGCTCGGGCATCTCGCTGGTGGCGCGGAAGATCGCGGCGGCCGGCGCGATGCGGCCCAGCTCGAGTTGCGCCAGGGCGCCGGGGATGTCGTTGCCGATCGGGCAGGCCGCGACGCAGGGCTCGGCCGGGCACTGGATGCAGCGCTGCGCCTCGAACATGGCCGGCTCCGGCGTATAGCCGTAGTAGACCTCGTCCCAGTTGTGGATGCGCTCGGCGGGGAGTTGCTTCGTGACGTGATGGGGCGGAATACGCAGCCGCGCCTTGCGGTCGATCGGCGGCATGTCGCGACGGGCGGGCGCCTTCGGCCGGGGCTGGCGGGTGGGCTGCCCGCCGGCGGATGGGGCGGTCATCGACGGATCTCCTCCGTACAGTGATACGCGACCAGCCGGCCCATGGCTCCTCTCCGGCCCAGCGCCTCTTCCTCAGCCTAGGCGGCTGCTAGCCTCCCGGCGATCGTGGAGACAGCAGAGGCCGCCCGCCTGCGCGCACTCGCCGCCGACTTCGCCGCCCGCGCCGGCGGGGCGGACGCCGCCGTCGATCTGGCGGACTGCGCGCTGCGGATCGGCCGCATCGGCGACGCCGGCCTCGACGCCGCCCGGGCGGCGGCGCAACTCGATGCCCTCGCGCAGGATGCGGAACCTCGGCTGCGCGACGCCGCCCCCGGCCGCCGGGCCGACCGGCTGGCCGCCTTCCTCTTCGACGACCTGGGCTTCCGCGGCAACGCGGACGACTACTACGACCCGCAGAACTCCTACCTGCACCGCGTGATCGAGCGCCGGCTCGGGCTTCCCATCACCCTCTCGATCCTGCTGATCGAGGTCGGGCGGCGCCTGGGCGTCACGATCGAGGGCGTGGGCGCGCCGCAGCACTTTCTCGTCCGCGTCACCGCCGATGCGGACGCGGACGGCGTCCCGCGCTACCTCGATCCGTTCCACGGCGGGCGAGAGATCGACCTGGACGCCCTGCGCGACGACATGGCCCGGCGTCTCTCGGCGGGGAGGCGGGCGGAGCAAACGGGCGCCGGCGCGGCGGAGTTGTTCCTCAGCGCGGTGACCAAGCGGCAGATCCTGGCCCGCGTGCTCCAGAACCTGAAGCTCGCCGGCTCGCGGCGGCGCGACTTCGCCACCGCCCTGGGCGCGGCCGAGCATCTCGTGGCGCTGACGCCGTGGGCGATCGACGAGATCCGCGACCGCGGCCTGATCGCGGCCCAGTTGGGCCTCAGCGACGTCGCCCTGCACGATCTGCGCACCTACCAGGAGCAGCAGCCGCGCGCGCCGGACGCCCTGCAGGTCGCGCACGTCGTCGAGCAACTGGAGCGCGACATGCCTGGGGATCGCCCCCGCTGAGTCCTCCGGTTGTGGCGCTCAACTCGTTGTGCTACCCTATCGCGCGACTGCTAGCGGGAATCATTCATCGTAGCCCCAAAGGCAGTCGGCGGACTTATTTCGGTTATTGGAGTTGTTAGACAGGGGCCCATCATGACTGCACCCCAGGCGGCGGGGGGCGTGCTCGCTGCGCCATTCCAGTGGCAGCGCGCGGCAAGTCCGTTCGAATTCACCCAAGAACACCTCGAGTACGTCACCGAACCCGGGCCCTCGTTCCGGGACATCACAGAGGATGTCCAGCGCGTCGTGGATGCGTCGGGCATGCGCTTCGGCCAGGTCACGATCTTCTCGATGCACACGACGGCCGCGATCCGGCTACAGGAGCACGAGCCGCTGCTGCTCGAGGATCTCAAGGATCTGCTCCAGCGGATGGCGCCGCCGGATCGCTACTACCGCCACAACGACTTCTCGATTCGTACGGTGAACATGCACCCGAACGAGCCGGAGAACGGCCACAGCCATTGCCAGCACCTGCTGCTCAGCACGAGCGAGACGGTGCCCCTGGTCGATGGCGGCCTGCACCTGGGCGAGTGGCAGAGCATCTTCCTGGTGGAGCTCGACGACTCGCGCCGGCGGCGGGTGGCGATCAACATCATCGGCGCACGCGGCGAGTAAAGCCCTCGCCGGGCGCCCTTCGACCTACCGCGGACCGGGCCGATCCGATCGCAGCGTGGCGGGGTCCGTGGGCGTCGGCGCGTTGAACGCGTCGTCGTACAGGGCGGCGATGGCGCGCCGGGCGTCTTCGGCGAACTGCGTGTATCGGCGCACGAACTCCGCGCCCTCCGCGGTCAGGCGCGAGCCGCCCCCACCGGCGCCGCCGGCCTCGCTCTCGACCAGCGGCAGGCCCAAGTGGCGCTCCAACTCCCGCACCTTGCCCCAGGCCCGCCGGTAGCTCAGATCGAGGCGCTGGGCGGCGGCGGAGAGCGACCCCGTCTCGGCGATGGCGCTGAGCAGGCGCGCGCGGTAGTCGCTCATCGCCAGCCGATCGTCGTGCTCGAGCCAGAGTTTGCAGCGCGGTTCCACGAGGCCCCCCCTCCCGCCAATCCTAGCCCGCGCGCGTCCATATACTGCACCCAGCCGAGACGCTGCGGCCGGCAGGCCGCTGTCGGGACACTGCTGTCGGGGAGGCCAGCCGTGACGGTCGATCCGCTCCCCGCCGATCCGTTCCGCCTGCCCGCCGCCCAGCGCACGGCCGCGGCGCGCGCGATCGCGGCGCGGATCCGCGCGCACGGGCCGATCAGCTTCGCCGAGTTCATGGACGCGGCGCTCTACGACCCCCGCCACGGCTACTACCGCCGCGGCCGCCCCAGCGTCGGCCGCGACGGCGACTTCCTCACCAGCCCCGAGCTGCATCCGCTGTTCGGCTACGCGATCGCCGCCCTGGCGGCGGCCGACTGGGACGCCCGCGGCCGCCCCACCGAATACGCGCTGTGCGACATCGGCCCGGGCACGGGCGCCCTGATCGACGCGGCCTTCGGCTGGGCCGGGGCGCGGCGCCCCGATTTCGCCGCGGCGCTGCGCGGCGTGCTCGTCGAACCAGACGGCGGCGCGCGGGCGCGGCAGCGAGAGCGGCTGGCCGGCTTCGGCCGCCAACTGAGCTGGTTTGCCGGCATCGAAGAGGTCGCGCCGCTGCGCGGGCTGGTCGTCGCGAACGAACTGCTCGACGCGCAACCGGTGCATCGCCTGCGCTGGTCAGGCGACGCCTGGGAGGAACTCTGCGTCAGCCTGACGGACGAGCGGTTCCACGATGTCGCGAGGCCGCTGGACAACGCGTCGCTGCTGGCGCCGCTGGCCGGGATCGCGCCGCGCGAGGGGCAGGTCGTGGAGGTCTGCCCCGGCCTCGCGCGGCTGGTCGGGACGATCGCCGCGGCCGTGGACGAGGGCCTTCTACTGTTCTTCGACTACGGCGACCGGCGCGCGCGGCTCTACGCCCCCTGGCGCAGCCAAGGCACGCTGATGTGCTTCCACCGGCACGTCCCCGGCGACGACCCCTACATCCGCGTCGGCGAGCAGGATCTGACCTGTCACGTGGACATCGACGCGGTGGCGGCGGCGGCGCGCGGCGCCGGCCTCCACGCCTACCCCGCCCGTTCGCAGGCGGAATGGCTGGCGGCGCTGGGAGCCACGACGCTCTCGCCCGTCGCGGAGGCCGGCAGCGGCGCCGACCTCGACGCGCATCTGGAGCGGCGGCGGGCCGCGCAACTGCTCAGCGACCCGGGCGGCCTGGGCCGGATCCAAGTCCTCGCCTTCGCGAAAGGGCCACCGCCGCCGGTCGCGGGCCTGGAGCCGCCCATCCCCGCCGCCGCCGGGTCGTCATGACGCCCTTGGAAGCCGGGGCGCCGCTGCCCGACCTCACCCTCGACGGGCCCGACGGCCCCGTCCGCCTGCACGACGCCGCCGCGCGGGGGCCGCTCATCATCGCCTTCTACCAGGAGGACGCGACGCCCATCTGCACCGCCCAGCTCGGCGCCTTCCGCGATGACTTCGACCTGATCGCCGAGGCGGGAGCGCGCCTGCTCGCGATCAGCACCGATGATCGCACTTCCCAGGCCCGCTTCCAGGCCGCGCAGTCGTTCCCGTTCCCGCTCCTCAGCGATGCCGGGCTGGACGCCGCGCGCGCGTTCGGCGTGGTCGACGATTCCGGGCGGCGCAGCCTGCGCGCGGTCTTCGTGAGCGGGCCGTCGCTGACGATCGACTTGGCGATCCCCTACTACCACCCGGCCAACCCAAACCAGTTTCCGGCTGTCTTCGAGGCGATCGGGCTCGACTTCGGCTAGCGTGCGGGCGATCCCTCGCCCAGCCGCGGGTCGGCGTAGACTCACCAGCATGAGCGCGGACAATCCCGGCCCGGCCGGCCCGACCCTCGACGACGGCGCCTACAACGCCATCGTGATCGATCACTTCCGCAACCCCCGCAATGCCGGGACGCTGAGCGACGCGAACGCCGTCGGCGAGGAGCGCAACCCCGTCTGCGGCGACCACATGCGCCTGATGCTGCGCATCGAGGAGGGCGTGATCGTGCGGGCGTCGTTCCTGACCCGCGGCTGCGGCGCGGCGATCGCGACCAGCTCCGTCGCCACGGAGATGCTGACCGGCCGGCCCGTCGAGGCGGCGCGCGGGCTGACGCGGCAGGACTTCGTCGCGGCCGTGGGCGGGCTACCCAAGAGCAAGATCCACTGCTCGGTGCTGGCGGCGGGCGCGCTCAAGAAGGCCCTCGCCGACTACGCGGGCTGACCGTGCCGCCGTCGGCCCCGCTGGCGATCCCCCCTGACGTCACCCTGCATACGCTGTCCAGCCGCCCCGGTCTGCCCGCCGCCTTGCGGCAGGCGCTGGCGGCGGCGTGCGCGGGCAGCACGGCGGCGCTGCCGCTCGCGGACGCGCTGGCCGGCCCCGAGCCACGCCTCACGGCCACGCTGATCGCGCTCAACGCCCGGCTGCGGATCGCCGGCGAGGCGGTCCCGCTGGAGGACCGCCTGACCGTCGACGGCCGCATCGTGCCGCGTCCGGGCGAGATCGTCGAAGTCCTCGTGGTTCCGGCCCAGCCGGGGGCGTCGTGCTGCCGCGAGGAACCGGACCTCGCCCTGGGGCTCGCCGCCGCGGGAAGCCTGACCGGATCCGGAGACCTCGCCCGGGTGACCAACCTCCGCGCCGTCTGGTGGGGGGTGGCCCCCGCACCGTTGATCGCGCATCAGGTCGCCGGGGCGCTCCAGGGCCGCCGGCCGGCGCCGGCCCTGATCGACATCGCCGCGCAGACGGCGCGGGGCGAGGTGCAGCCGGCGGGCGCCGGCGTGGAACTCGACGCCGTACGCCTGGACGCCGTCGAGCGGCTCTGCCGCGACGCCCTCGGCGCGCTGTTCGCGATCACGCCCGCCGAGGGCGGCTGAGGCGTATCCTCGGCTCCGCGCGGCCCTGCCGCCGAACGCGAGAGGAGACACGATGCAGATCGGGCTCTCGGTGACCTCCGCCCACCCCCGCGGGGACGCCGCCACGTCGGCGCGCTGGGTCGTCGAGCGGGCCGCCGCGGCGCGCGCCGCCGGCTTCGCCTCGTTCTCCCTCGGCGACCACCACGCGACGCCCCGGCCGTACTTGCAGAACGTCCCCCTGCTGGCGCGCTGCCTGCCGGAACTGGGCGAGATGCGGGTCATCCCGCTCTTCCTGCTGCCGCTCTGGCACCCCGTCTTGCTCGCGGAGCAGTTGGGCACGCTGGCCGCCATCGCGGCGGGGCCGCTCGACTGCATCCTCGCCGTCGGCGACGGGGAGGAGCAGTTCGCGCCCTTCGGCGTGCCGCTGTCGGAGCGCCGCGACCGCATGGAGGAGGCGGTGCCCCTGCTGCGCCGCCTGCTGACCGAGGAGCGCGTCACGCACGAGGGCCGCTACTGGCAGTTCGCCGATGTCACGGTCAGCCCGCGGCCGGCCCGACCGCCGCGCTTCTGGATCGGCGCCAGCGCACGGGTGGCCGTGCGCCGCGCCGGGCGCGTCGGTGACGGCTGGCTGGCGGCGCCCGGCGCGACCAACGCCCAACTCCGCGACCAGCTCGCCTGGTACCGCGAGGCGGCGGACGGCGAGGATCGCCTGGCCGAAGTCGAGGCCTTCCCCATCCGCCGCGACGTCTACATCGGCGCCGGCGACGCCGAAGCGCAAGCCGCCGCCGCCCCCATCATCGACGCCGGCTATCGCGGCTTCGACCCTGAGGTGCTGATCGTGGGCGGACCGGAGACCGCCATCGCCCGGCTGCGCGAGCTGGAGCGGATGGGCTTCGACCACACTCTCATCCGCTTCCTGCCCGAGGGCCAGGAGGCGATCCTGGAGTCGATCGCGCGCATCGGCCGGGACGTGATCCCGGCGCTGCGATGACCGCCGGCGTCGCCGCGATCGTGCTCGCCGCAGGCGAATCGCGGCGCATGGGCCGCGCCAAAGCGCTGCTCGATTGGGGCGGCAAGCCCTTGCTGCAACACCAGATCGACGAACTGTCGGCCGCCGGATCCGAACCGATCGTCGTCGTGCTGGGCCACGAGGCGGAGCGCATCGCCGCCGCGATCCGCTGCGCCGGCGGCTGCCGCGTCGTCCACAACCGGGAGTACGCCTCGGGGCGCGCCTCGTCGCTGCGGGTGGGCGCCGACGCGCTGCCGGACGACGCCTCGGCGGTCGTCATCGCCAGCGTCGATACGCCGCTCCGAAGCGCCACGGTGGGCGCGCTGGTCGAGGCTTGGCGCGACCGGTCGAACCCCGGCGCGATCATCGTGCCGCGCCACGCGGGCCGGAACGGCCACCCCAGCCTGTTCGGCGGGTCGCTGCTGCCGGAGTTGCGCGCCGTGCGGGAGGAGTCGCAAGGGCTGCGGGCGATCCGCCGCGCCCATACCGACCCCACCGCCTTCGTCGACGTCGATGACCCGCTGGTGACGCTGAACCTGAACACGCCGGAGGCATACGAGTCGGCCCGCCGCGCCTACGCGCCGGACGGCACAGCCCGCAGCGGCTAGTATGATCCGCGAAGGGCGCCCGCCGGCCGACACACGGTCCGGGCGGGCGCGGGAGACGATATGGCCATCCCCCTCAAGCAGGCGACCCGGGTCGGTGCGTACATCGTCAAACAGCGCCTGGCCCGGAACGATCGCTATCCCCTGACGCTGATGCTGGAGCCGCTCTACCGCTGCAACCTGGCCTGCGCCGGTTGCGGCAAGATCCAGCACGCCGATGCGATCCTCAAGGCCCAACTCACGCCGGAGCAGTGCTGGGCGGCGGCCGAGGAGTGCGGCGCGCCCGTCGTCGCGATCCCCGGCGGCGAGCCGCTGCTGCATCCGCAGATCGAGCGCATCGTCGAGGGGCTGATCGAGCGCGGCAAGTTCGTCTACCTCTGCACGAACGCGATCCTGCTGCAGCACAAGCTCGACCTGTTCACGCCCAGCCCCTACTTCACCTTCTCCGTGCACATGGACGGCGTGCGCGAGGACCACGACGCCTCCGTCTGCCGCGAGGGCGTGTACGACGTGGCCGTCGAGGCGATCCGGGAGGCCAAGGCGCGCGGCTTCCGCGTCACGACGAACAGCACGTTCTTCCTGGGCGCCGATCCGGGACGGGCGCGGCAGATGTTCGACGAGATGATGGAGATCGGCGTCGACGGGCTGATGATCTCCCCCGGCTACGCCTACGAGAAGGCGCCCGATCAGGAGCACTTCCTGCAGCGCGAGCAGACCAAGGAGCTCTTCCGGGAGATCCTGCAGGATCCGCCCGATTCGTGGTCGTTCAATCACAGCGAACTGTTCCTCGACTTCCTCAAGGGCGAGGTCGAGTACGAATGCACCCCCTGGGGGATGCCGTGCTATTCCGTGCTCGGCTGGCAGCGCCCCTGCTACCTCCTCGACGAGGGCTACGCCGACACGTTCCAGGACCTGATGGAAGAGACGGAGTGGGACAACTACGGCCCGCAGTCGGGCAACCCCAAGTGCCAGCAGTGCATGGTCCACTCCGGCTTCGAGGCCTCCGCGGTGATCGACGCGTCCACCAACGTCCGCGCGGGGCTGCGCACGCTGCGCAAGGCGTTCGCCTAGCCGCCGGCCATGCTCACGATCGTCACGGCGCTGCCCTGGGAGGCGGCCCGGTTCGCGGCGCGGGTTCGCGACCGGGGCGGCGCGCCTCCGCTGCGGGTCCTCGTCAGCGGGCCGGGCGAGGCGCGGGCCGAGGCTGCCGCCCGAACGCTGGTGACGCTCGACCCGCCCGCGGGCGCGATCCTCTGCGCCGGCGTGGCGGGCGGGCTCGACCCCGCACTGCGGCCCGGCGACCTCGTGCTGGCGACGCGCATCCATCATGCGTCCGCGCGTGGTGGAAGCCAAAGGGCGCCCATCGCCGCATCGGCCGAGTTGGGAGACTGGCTGCAGGGCGCGCTCGCCGCGGCGGGCCTTGAGGCGATGCGGGCGGAGATCCTGTCGCGGGATGCGATCCTGCGCAGCACGACCGACAAGGCGGCCGCGTACGAGGAATCGGGAGCCGTGGCGGTGCAGATGGAGGACTACGTCTGGGCGCGGCAGGCCGAGCGGACCGGCATCCCGTGCGCCTCGCTGCGCGCCATCCTGGATCCCGCCCCCGCGACGTTGCCCCGCGAACTGCTCGACTGGGATCCCGCCGGGCCGTCGCTATCGACGGTGGCGGCGGCCGTGGCGCGACATCCGGCGCTGGCGGTCGCGCTACTCCGCCTGGCCCGGCAGCGCCGCGACGCGACGCGCGCCCTCGATCGCGCGCTGGGAGCGATCCTCGCGGCCGTGCTCGCCGGCGGGATGCCGGCCGGGGGAGCGCTGCGATGACCGTCGCGCTGGTCACGGGCGGGACCGGCTTCATCGGCGCGCACGTCGTGCGGGCGTTGCTCGACGAGGGCGAAGTCGAGGTCCGCGCGCTGGTCCGCGCCGGCAGCGACACCCGCAACCTCGACGGCCTCCCCGTGGAGCGCGTCGCCGGCGACCTGGCCGACGCAGGGTCGTTGCGCGCCGCCGTCGCCGGGGCCGACGTGGTCTTCCACGTCGCCGCGCGCTACGAGTTGGCCCGCCGCGACCGGGACCAGACGATGCGCGTCAACGTCGGCGGGACGGTCGCGCTGATGCGGGCCGCGCTGGAGGCGGGCGTCGATCGCGTCGTCTACACCTCCTCGACCGCCGCCGTCGGCGCCGCCGGCCGCGACGGCGCCCCCGCCGACGAGTCGCAGTGGCTGCGCCCCGAGGACGCGGCCGGCCCTTACGAGGCGAGCAAGCTCGAAGCCGAGCGCGCCGTGCACCGGCTCATCGCCGGCGAGGGGCTGCCGGCGGTGGTCGTCAATCCCACCGCGCCGATCGGCCCGCTCGACTGGCGGCCCACGCCGACCGGCCGCCTGATCCGCGACGCCGCCCTGGGCCGGCTGCCCGGCTACATGCGCTCCGCCGGGCTCAACATCGCCGACGTGCGCGACGTCGCCCGGGGGCACGTGCTCGCCTGGCGGCGGGGCCGGGTCGGGGAGCGCTACATCCTGGGACACGGCGAGGGCAACCTGACCATGCGGGAGATCGTGGGGCGGGCGGCGGCGGCGGGCGGGCGGCGACCGCCCCGTCTGCCGATCCCGTACCCGGTCGCGCTTGCGGCCGCCCACGCCGACGAACGCCTGATCAGCGGCCTGCGTGGGCGGCCGCCGCGGGCGCCCGTCGCCGGCGTGCGTCTGGCCCGGCGGCGGCTGTGGTTCTCGATCGACAAGGCGATGCGGGAACTCGGGCTCCCGCAATCACCCCTCGACGCCGCGTTTCGCGACGCCGTCGCGCAGTACCTGCCGACGAATACTCGCACCGCCTGACATCGCGCCTTGACGCCGTCTTTCGCCCGGTGCGAGACTCGCGCCAACCGTTGGCGGGGACGCGGATCGTCCGGAGGGACCGGGCGAGCGCCGTCCCGTGCGGCCCGCGGGGGAGGAAAGGGGGATCGCCTTTGGCCGACGCCACCGAGCAACAAGCCGAACCGGGGCTGCGCCCGATCGTGGACTACCTGGAACTGCCCACCGACGACTTGGCCGACGCCTACATCAAGGCGCTGGTCAACAAGGACGGATCGGCGGCGTTCCTGTACTCGCCCACGCGCCGCTTCGACAGCAAGACCGGCGATCTGGACGAGAACTCGCTGCAGCCCGCGCGGCTGGAGAACGAGGGCGAGGTCTGGGTCTACACGATCGTGCACCAGTCCTTCCCGGGCATCCCGACGCCCTTCGTCGGCGCGATCATCGACGTGCCGGTGCAGGGACACCCCGACCTCAAGGTCGCGGTGCGGGCCAACCTGGCCGGGATCGAGCCGGAGCCCGAGAAGGTCCAGATGGGCATGAAAGTTCGGCTACAGGCGCGCGCCGCTCGCAAGGACCGCGAGGGCAACGACGTCGTGATCCCGGAGTACGTGCCCGTCTAGGTGACGACGAGGCGGCCGGCGCGCACGGGGGCCCGCCTGCTGCTAGACTCGCCGACAAAGCAGGCCCCCAGACACAGGCGACGGCCGCCGCCCAATGCGGCCGGAGGGGAATCGCATGGAAGACGTCTTTGTTGCCGGCGTAGGCATGATCAAGTTCGGCCGCTACCCCGAGGAAACGGTGCCGTCGCTCGGCGCCAAGGCGGTCAAGCTCGCCCTCGACGACGCGGGCGTGCAGCTCCAGGACATCGAGATGATGTCCGCGGGCAACCTGTACCGCACCAACATGGTGGGGCAGGACATCCTCAAGGAGATCGGGATGACGGGCATCCCGGTCTACAACGTCGCCAACGCCTGCGCGACCGGCGCCACGGCGCTGCGCGAGGCGTACTTCGCGGTCGCTTCGGGCGCGTACGACGTCGCCCTGGCGGTCGGCGTCGAGCAGATGGGCAAGAAGGGTCTCCTGGGCGGGACCGGCGGGGGCGACCCGGCCTACATCACGGAGGGCGTGATGGGCACGGGCACGATGCCGGGCGTCTTCGGCATGGCCGGCATGGAGCACATGCGCAAGTACGGGACCACGCAGGCCCAGTTCGCGCAGATCTCCGTCAAGAACCACGAACACGCCATGGGCAACCCGCTCAGCCAGTACCACGTGCGGCTCAGCCTCGAGGACGTGCTCAACTCGCGCACCGTCGCCTACCCGAACACGCTCTACATGTGCTGCCCGACCGGCGACGGCGCCGCCGCCACGGTCCTGATGAACAAGAGCAAGATCAAGCAGTACACGTCGCAGCCGATCAAGATCGCGGCCTCCGCGCTCACGACCGACCCGTACACCTCGCGCGACCTCACGTTCCCGGACATCAACACGATGACCCGCAACGCGGCCGAGCAGGCCTACGAGCAGGCCGGCCTGGGGCCGGAGGACATCAACAGCGTCGAGTTGCACGACTGCTTCGCGACGGCGGAGTTGCTGCACTACGAGAACCTGATGCTGGCCCCGGAGGGCGAGGGCGGCCGCTGGGTCGATGAGAAGTTCACCGACCTCGCCGGCCCGCAGGGCGACAAGCGCTGGACCCCCGTCAACACCAGCGGCGGGCTGCTCTCGAAGGGCCACCCGTTGGGCGCGACCGGCGTTGCCAACCTCTGCGAGATCACCTGGCAGATGCGCGGCCAGGCGGGCGACCGTCAGGTGCCGGACTACAAGGCCGGCATGGCGCACGTGATCGGGCTCGGCAGCGCCTGCACGGTGCACATCCTGACCAAGTAACCCGGCCGAACGGCCGTCGGCCAGGAGTCGATTCAGAGGGCGCCTCCCCGGGGGCGCCCTCTTCGATCCCGGCGACGATCCGCCACGGATCGATCGGGGGGAGGGGCGAATGTCGGGCCTCGTCGTCGTGGCGCTGAGCGGGCCGACCCCCGACACGGCGCTGCTGCGCGCGCGCATCGCCGACGCGTCGCTGTTCATCGCCGCCGACGCCGGCGCGCAACGGCTCGCCGCGCTCGGCCTGCGCCCCGACGTGCTGACCGGCGACTTCGACTCGCTCCCCGCGGCGCGGCGGGAGGCCGCCGTGCGGGCCGGCGCGGAGGTCGTGGCCCATCCGGAGCCCCAGCAGACGACCGACGGGGCGGTCGCCCTGCGGCTGGCCGTCGAGCGCGGCGCGGAGTCGATCGTCGTGCTGGGCGCCCACGGCGGCGAGCGGATGGACCACAGCCTCGGCAACCTCCTGGCGCTCTTCGACCCCGCGCTGGGCTCGCTGCCGGTGACCGCCGTGGACGGGCACGGCGAGGCGACGGCGCTGCGGGCGGACGGCCGCGCGTCGGTGCTGTTCCAGGGCCGCGCGGGCGACTACGTCTCGCTGCTGCCCGTCAGCGATGCGGTCCGCGTGAGCACGCAGGGCCTGCGCTGGCCGCTGGCCGACGCGTCGCTGTCGCGGGGGATGTCGCGGGGCCTGTCGAACGAACTGCTCGGCGCGCGCGGCGGCTATGCACTGTCGCAGGGGGCGGCGCTGGCGGTGCACGTCGTGCGGGGGCCGGGCGCCCTCTAAACGGCGTGTGTCGCCGCTTGCCCCACGACGTGGGTACACTCGCCCCGGCGGCGGCACACTCCGTCGAAGAGACAGCAGGAGATCCCGATGCCCACCTACGAATTCACGTGCCCGAAATGCCCGTGCCGTTTCGAGGTCAACCGCCCGATGTCGAAGGCGGGCGCGCCGGCCAAGTGCCCCGAGTGCGACGCGATGGGGACGCGCGTCTGGGGCGCGGCCATCGTGGGCGTCGGCTCGGACTTCGACCTGGACGAGGGCCTCGGCGACATGGACATGGGCGACATGGGTGACATGGACATGGGCGGCATGGGCGGCATGCCGGGTATGGGCGGCATGCCCGGCATGGGCGGCATGCCCGGTATGGGCCACGGGCACGGTCACGGCCATGGTCACGACCACGACCTGCCCATGGACGACGACTTCGGCTTCTAGCGACGCCCGTGGCGGGAACGCACAGACCGGCGGGCGCGGCGCGCCCGCCCCACACATGGACTACCGCCGAGCGGCGGACCCGCGTCTCCCGCGGGCCCTCCGGCGACCCTACTTCTTGGACTCCCAGAAGAGGTCGGCGAACTCCTTGGTCTTGACGCGCAGTTCCGCGGCCGCGGCGGCGTCGACGCTCACCTTGTTCGCGCTGGCGAGCTTGACCAGGTTCCAGACCGTCTCGTGGACCTGCGGGAACCGCTCCAGGTGCGGCGGCTTGAAGTAGTCGCCCCAGATGATCAGCACCTCGCGCTTGAGCAACTCCGCGTGCTGCTCCTTGACCGCGACGTAGCGGGCGAAGGAGTTGTTCCAGCCGGGCGTACCGTCGCTGGGGCCCAACTCGTTGATCAGGCTGACCATCTTCTCGACGGTCTCCGCGGCGATCTCCGCCGCGTGCGGGTCGTAGATCCCGCACGGGATGTCGCAGTGCGCGTGGGCCACGCGACGGGGCCGCAGCCGGCGGCCGATCTCGGTCCAGTCCATCCGCATCACAATCCTCCAGAATGACGTCGCGCTCGGCGCGACCACTACAGCCCGGCCGGGGAAACCCGCCGGGCGCGCCTGCTAGTCAAGCGTCGGGCATGATACGGGCGGGGGAGCGGAAATGGAAATCGGCCGCTTGCGGGGGCTCGTCGGCGGCGTCGTCGTGCCGGTCGGCGTGGTGGTCGCGCTGGCCAGCCTGCGCGTCAGCCGCGCCTACGTCGTCGAGGGCGAGTCGATGCGCCCCACCCTGCACGACGGCGACTATGTGCACGGCCTGCGCCTGACGTCCTGGGTCCGCCGACGGCTCCTGCGCCCCGACACGATCGTCGTGGCGCGGCGGCCGGACGCGCCTGAGATCACCGTGATCAAGCGGGTCGCGGCGCAGGACGCGGCCGGGCTCACCCTGCTGGGCGACCACCCCGCGCTCAGCACCGACAGCCGCCACTTCGGGCCGCTGGACCCGTCGGCGGTGGAGGCCGTCGTCTGGCTGCGCTACTGGCCGCCGCGGCGGGCGCGGCTGCTCGCGGGCCCCTTCCGGCCGGGGCGCGGCGCCGCCTGGATCGACCACGTCTCCTGACCGGCCGCGGCGGCCGCGCGCCGGGGCGCAGCGCAGGCGTCATTGCGGCGCTTGCATCCGCCCCCGCAATGGGGCACACTGCTCGTTAGCACTCCCGGCAAGAGAGTGCTAAGTCAAGCCAGAATCGCAAGGGACAAGGGCGCGAGCGGCTGCTCCGCCGACGTAAGGGTTCAAGTTATGGCCAAAGATCTGCTGTTCGACGAAGAGGCGCGCGGTGCGCTGCGCGAGGGCATCGGCGCCCTGGCCGACGCCGTCAAGATCACGCTCGGCCCCAAGGGCCGCAACGTGGTGCTGGCGAAGTCGTTCGGCGCGCCGACGATCACCAACGACGGCGTGACGATCGCCAAGGACATCGAGCTGGATAACCCGTTCCACAACATCGGGGCCCAGCTGGCCAAGGAAGTGGCCTCGCGCACGAACGACATCGCCGGCGACGGCACCACCACGGCTACCGTGCTGGCGCAGTCCATCGTGCAGGAGGGCATGCGCAACGTCGCCGCGGGGGCGAACCCCATGGCGCTCAAGCGCGGCCTGGAAGCCGGCGCCGACGCCATCTCGGGCCACATCCGCGAGAACGCCGTCCGCGTGACGACGCGCGAGCAGATGTCGCAGGTGGCCTCGATCTCCGCCGCCGACCCCACGGTGGGGGAGCTCATCGGCGAGGTGATGGAGAAAGTCGGCAAGGACGGCGTCATCACCGTGGAAGAGGGCAAGGGCATCCGCAACGAGGTGGAGTACGTCGACGGCCTGCAGTTCGACCGCGGCTACATCTCGCCCTACTTCGTGAGCAACCCGGACCGCATGCTGGCCGAGCTCGACGACCCCTACATCCTCATCACCGACAAGAAGATCTCCGCCATCGCCGACGTGCTCCCGCTGCTGGAGAAGGTCATGCGGGTGAGCAAGAACTTCGCCATCGTCGCCGCCGACGTCGACGGCGAGGCGCTGGCCACGCTGGCCGTCAACAAGCTGCGCGGCAACGTCAACGTCGTCGCCGTGAAGGCGCCCGGCTTCGGCGACCGCCAGAAGGACAACCTGGGCGACATCGCCGCCCTCACCGGCGGGCAGGTCATCAGCGAGTCCGTCGGCCGCAGCGTCGAAGCCGCCGAGATCAGCGACCTGGGCCGCGCGCGCCGGCTGGTCTCGGGCAAGGACGACACCACCGTCATCGAGGGCCACGGCGACGCCAAGCGCATCGACGCCCGCATCGCCGAGATCAAGGCCACGATGGACAGCGCCAAGAGCGACTGGGACCGCGAGAAGGCCCAGGAGCGCCTGGGCAAGCTCTCGAACTCGGTCGCCGTGATCAAGGTCGGCGCCGCCACGGAGGTCGAGCTCAAGGAGCGCAAGCACCGCGTCGAGGACGCCCTCTCGGCGACCCGCGCCGCGGTCGAGGAAGGCATCGTGCCGGGCGGCGGCGTGGCGCTGGTCAACACCGTCAAGTCTCTTGACAAGGTGGAGCTCGACGGCGACGAGGCCACGGGCCTGCGCATCCTGCGCCGGGCGCTGGAAGAGCCGATGCGCCGCATCGCGATCAACGCCGGCCAGGACGGCTCGGTCATCGTCCAGGAGATCAAGTCGAACCGGAAGAAGAACTTCGGCTACGACGCCGCCCTGGACGAGTTCGGCGACATGATCGACCGCGGCATCATCGACCCGGCCATGGTGACCCGCGCCGCGCTCGAGAACGCCGTCTCGATCGGCGCCATGGTGCTGACCACCAACTGCCTCGTCACGGAGGCTCCCAAGGACAGCAACACGCCGGCCGCTGCGGCGCCGCCGATGTACTAGGCGGCCCGAACCCCGCTGCGGCGGGTTCAGGCAGGCAGCGAAACGGGCCTCCTTCCGGAGGCCCGTTTCGCGTTCCCGGCCGCCGGTCGGGGCCGGGCGGGCTAGCGCCGGCGGCGACCTCGTCGACGACCTGCCGCATCCGCGGACGCGGGAGCCGGGCCCAGGCGGCGGATGAGCGGCTCCGCCGCGACGATCAGCGCCGCCAGGGACTCCCCCACCTCCGCGGCCAGGGCGGCGTCGAGCCGGCGCAGCGGCAGCGTGCGGTGGAGGCGGCACCACGACGCCGTCCAGTCCTCCAGTTCGTAGGCCGGCCCGAGGGCGGCGCGCAGTTCGTCGGCGTGCGCGGCCAGCCGCATTGCGAGGGCCCGGCTCCACTCCTGCGGGCCCTCCAGGTGCAGCCCCAGCTCGAGCCGGCCCGTCTTGCGCACCGGCCAGACTTCGTAGTGCAGGCGCGGGTCGCCGAAGTGCATCTGCAACGACGTGAACACCAGACGGCTGTGCGGCGTCCCCAGCGACGCGGGCAGCGCTGCCAGCGCGCTGTCGCGCACGTCCTCCAGGAACGGGCGCGTGCCGAGCCGCGCCGGCGCGGACGTTCCCGATTGGCTGACCCGCGATACCATGGCCGCAGCCTAACGGCCGCGATCCCGCCGGCATCGCTCTGCCCGGCCTGCCGTCGCCGATCACGCTCCCGGACGCACAAGCCGCCATGCCCATCCACACGCCGACCGCCGCCCCCGACCGCCGCGGCGCGAAGATCCTCGCCACGTTGGGGCCCGCCTCCTCCTCCCCCGACGTGATCGCGCAACTCGTCGATGCGGGGCTGGACGCCGTGCGGCTCAACTTCTCCCACGGCGATCACGACACGCTGGCGGCCATCATCGCGCGGGCGCGCGCCGCCCAGGCGGCGGCGGGCAGGCCGCTGGCCCTGCTGGGGGACCTGCAGGGCCCCAAGATCCGCATCGGCGTCCTACCGTCGCCGATCCTGCTGCACGCCGGCTGGACCGTTCGCATCCGCCCGCAGGGGGCGTCCGCACCGGGCGCTCCGGCGCCCGGCGCGCCGGTCGACGGCCTGCTGCCCCTCGAGACCGACTACGCGGGCCTGCCCCGCCACGTGCATCCCGGGCAGCGCATCTACCTCAAGGACGGCCTGATCGACCTCGAAGTCACGCACGTCGAGCCGGACGGCGCGGACGCCCACGTGGACGCCATGGTGCGCAATGGCGGCATGCTCACCAGCCGGGCCGGGATGAACATCCCCGGCGTGCGCCTCGACCTGCCGGCGCTCAGCGACAAGGACCTCGCCGACCTGCGCTTCGCCGTCGAGCAGGGGCTCGACTACCTCGCGCTCTCGTTCGTGCACGACGCCGCCGACCTGCGGGCCGCCCGCTCGGCGCTCGACGCGCTCGGCTCCGACATGCACGTGATCGCCAAGATCGAGACGGCCTTCGCGCTGGAGCGGCTGCCCGAGATCATGCAGGCCGCCGACGGCGTCATGGTGGCCCGCGGCGATCTGGGCGTCGAGATCGGCGCGGAGAACGTCCCCATCTGGCAGCGCCGCATCATCGACGCCGCCGCGGAGGCGCTGGTGCCCTGCATCGTCGCGACGCAGATGCTGGAGAGCATGGTCTCCAACGCGCGCCCCACACGCGCCGAGGCCAGCGACGTGGCGAACGCCGTCTGGGACGGCACGGACGCCGTCATGCTCTCGGCCGAGACGGCCGTCGGCGACTACCCCGTGCAGGCCGTCGCGATGATGGACCGGATCATCCGCCGCGCCGAGGAGGGCGGCGACGCCCAGCGCGTCGCCCGCGCCGGCGGCGACTGGTCGCGTGACGCCTCGCGCAGCGTGAGCTGGGCCGTGCGCGCCGTCGTGGAGCAGAACGCCGACGTGCGTGCGGTCATCGCCTTCACGATCAGCGGCTACACGGGGCGGCTGATCGCCCAAGACCGCATGCGCGTGCCGGTGATCGTGCTGGCCCCCCATCCCGCCGTCGAGCAGCGCGCGGCGCTGCTCTGGGGGGTGCGGCCGGTGCACTGCCCATCCCCGGCCGACCTCGACGCGATGCTGCGCACGGTCGACGCAATCGCGCGGGCGGAACTGGGCTGCGAAGATGGGGCGCAGGTCGTGGTCGTCGGCGGCGTGCCGCTCAACATGGGTAAGCCGACCAACTTCCTCAAGCTCCACGCCGTGGGCGAGGCGCGCCACGCCGCAGGCGACTGACGCGCCGGGACGGAGCGGACGCATGACCGCGGAAGCGAGCGGCGAGCGGGACGTCTTGGTCTACATGACCGCTTGGTGCAGCGACTGCCGCCGAACCCTGCGCTGGCTCGACGCGGCGGGCGTGGCGTACCGGAAGGTCGATATCGACCGGAACGCGGCCGCCGCCCGGCGGGTGATGGAGTTGAACCGGGGAAACCGCTCCGTCCCCACGATCCTCGTCGACGGCGAGCACCGCCTGACCGAGCCGTCGCCGGCGGAGTTGGCCGCACTGTTCGGCGGCTAGGGCTCGCCTGCCTGCCTCAGCCGAACGCGGCTTCGTGAGGGATGGCGTGGGCCGCGCTGGCCTTGAAGCTCGCGACGAGCGCACTGCCCACCTCCAGTTCCAGCGCCTCGAGCGACGGCCGCGTCAGCGTCGCGACCATGACGCCCTCGTCGGCCAGCGCGAGGCGCAGGCGCACCAGCGCCCCGGCCGGCTCGATCGCCGCGACGCGGCCGGGCAGGCGGTTGCGGGCGCTGGTGGGCGGGCCGTCGTGATCGGGCAGGTCGAGCGTGATCTGCTCCGGGCGCACGCAGACCAGCGCCGCCGGGGCCGCCGCGCCGTCGATCACGACATCGACGTCGCCCCCGGCCACCGCGTACGTCGCGACACCCTGCGCCTGCGCCCGCAGCGCCCCCGGCCAGACGTTCTCGACACCGACGAAGGCCGCCACCTCCGGATCGGCCGGGGCGGAGAAGACGGTTTCCGGCGGCCCCGACTGCCGCAGCGTCCCGCCGATCAGGAGGGCGACGTGGTCGGCCAGCCGCAGCGCCTCCTCGCGGTCGTGGGTGACGAGCACCGTCGTGACGCCGGTCTCGCGCACGATGGCGGCGAAGTCATCGATCAGGGCCGTGCGCGTCGGCGCGTCGAGCGCCGAGAACGGCTCGTCGAGCAGCAGCAGCGACGGCTCCAGCGCGAAGGCCCGGGCGAGGCTCACGCGCTGCGCCTCGCCGCCCGACAGCTCCCGCGCGTGCCGATCCGCCAGTCCATCGACGCCGAGCCGCCCCAGCCACCGCATCGCCCGGGCGCGGCGATCCCCGCGCGGGACCTTGTGCAGGCCCAGCGCCGTCTCGACGTTGCGCCGCACCGACATGCTGAGCAGCAGCGCCTCCTGGAACACGGACGCCGTGCGGCGGCGCGTGCCCAGGGGGTCGTCCCACATCGGCGCCCCGTCGAGGTAGAGGACGCCGCGGCGGGGCTTGATCAGCAGCTGCAGCGCCGCCAGGAGCGTGCTCTTGCCCGATCCGTTCGGCCCGATGACGGCCGTCACCTGCCCACGCGGCGCCACGAACGCCGGCAGCCGCAGCACCACCCGGCCGCCGCGTTCCACTTCGAGGTCGCGCACCTCGACGGCCGCGCGGGCGCGCCTGTCGCCGCGGATAGGATCCCGCGCGGCCGGGTCAGGCGGGGCGGCGTTGTTGCTGGACACCGGTGAAGATTAGGTTGACGACGTAGGCCAGCACGAGCAGCACGACGCCCAGCGCGATGGCCACCTCGAAGTTGCCGCGGCTCGTCTCCAGCGCCGTCGCCGTCGTCAGGACGCGTGTCTCGCCGGCGATGTTGCCGCCCACCATCAGCGCCGCGCCCACCTCGGAGATGACCGCGCCGAAGCCCGCCATCAGCGCCGCCAGCAGCCCCAGGCGCGCCTCCCGCACGATCAGCCAGAGGAACTGCGGCCGGCTCGCCCCCAGGGAGACGATCTGGTCGAGCAGGCGCGGGTTGATCTGCTGGACCGAGGCCATCGAGAAGCCGATCACCAGCGGCACGGCGATCAGGAACTGCGCCAGCACCATCGCCGAGGGGGTGTAGATCAACTCCAGCGCCCCCAGCGGGCCGCTGCGCCAGAGGATCAGCGCCACGACGAGCCCCACCACGACGGGCGGCATGCCCATGCCGGTGTTGACCAGCGCCACGACCGGGCGCCGGCCGGGGAACGACTTCAGCGCCAGCGCCGCGCCAATTGGCACGCCCACCAGCAGGGAGACGGTCGTGGCGACGATCGAGATGCCCAGCGTCCGCAGGGTGATCTCGATGATCTCCGGGTCTCCGCTAAGCCACAGCTTGACGGCCTCGCGCAGCCCGTCCCACAAGAACTCCATGCAGCCGCCTCCGTTCTCCTGATGCGGCGCCCTCGCCAAGCCCTCGCGGCCGCCTATCGGGCGGCCGCGAACTCCGCCGTCACCTCCGCCTCGCTGTTGCCGGCGGCGGGAATGAACAGCGGTCGCCCGAACTCCTCGGCGCGGAACGCGGCGATGCGCGCCTGCACGTCGTCGCGCGTGATGAAGCGTAGCCACGCGATGGCGGCGTCGGCGTGGATGTCGCCCTTGTCCGGGTTGACCCGCATCACGCTGTAGAGATTGATCAGCAGCGGGTCGCGCTCCACGAGCGGGGCGAGGTCGAGGTCGCTGCGCAACGCGAGGAAGGTCGCCCGATCGGTGAGCACGTAGGCCCGACGCTGACTCGCGACCTGGAGGCTGGCGCCCATCCCCTGGCCGCTCTCCAGATACCACTCTCCGAGCGGCTGCAGGCCGGCCTCGACCCAGAGCGCCTGCTCGCGTTTGTGCGTGCCGGAGTCGTCGCCGCGGGAGAGGAAGCGCGCCCGGCCCGCCGCGCCGGCCTGCGAGAGGCGGGTCAGTGCGGCCGCCACGTCGTCCATACCGGCCAGGCCGGCGGGGTCATCGGGTGGGCCCGCGATGAGGAAATCGTTGTAGGCCACCAGCCGCCGATCGACCACGTCTCCCTGCTCGACCAGCACCTGCTCCGCCGACGGTGCGTGCACGAACAGCGCGTCGGCGTTGCCCAGTTCCGCCATGCGCAGCGCCGCGCCCGTGCCCACCGCGATGACCTTCACGTTGATTCCGCTCTCCTGCTCGAAGACGGGCACGAGTGCGTCGAGCAGGCCGCTGTCGTTGACGCTGGTCGTCGTCGCGAGCAGGAAGTCGTCGGATCCGCCGCAGGTCGCGGCCGCGCCCGCCAGCCCGAGGCCCGCGGCGACCGCGGCGGCGACCCCGATCGCGCGCGCGGCGCCCCGGCGGATGACGCGTCGATATGCTGCGCTAGACATAGCGCCCGCCATGCTCGCATGGGCATGGCGGGCGGGCAAGCCGACCCGGCTCAGGCCAGGCCGTCGAGCACGCCGGCGGCGCCCGCCGGCAGCGGCGGTCCACTCGCCAACCGATACCACTCCTCGCGCAGGAGGGCCGCCACGATGCCCGCCGGGAAGAGGCTCTCGGCGTGGCCGTCGGGCAGCTGTGAGCGATGCGCCTCGATGGACGCGCGCTTGACCGCAGCGTCGACTGGCAGCGTCAGGTCGACCGTGTCCGAGTCGACCCCGAGCCGGGGCGCGGCGGCCGCGACCAAGGCGGCGTCGCCGCCGCCGGCCATGCGCCGCCACTGCGGATCGAACAGCCCCCGCGGGAACGCCGCCCAGAGAAGGCGCGGCGCGGCCATCGCCCAGGACGCCGCCTGGATGAGCGCCCCAGCCAGGGCCAGATGATCCGCGTGGCCGTAAGCTCCGTCCGGCCCGATGCCGAGCACGACTTGCGGCGAGAACGCCCGCAGCGCGTCGATCAGGGCGGCCTCTAGCCGTCCCGCGGGCAGGGCAGTCAGGCCGCCGTCGGGCAGGTCCAGAAAGGTCGGCGGCGACGCGCCCAGCACCGCGCACGATGCCGCCAACTCCCGCGAGCGGCGAGCACCCAGATCCGACGGCCCCGCCCTGCCGGGCGGAGCAATGGTGAAGTCGTCGCCACGCTCGCCGCGGGTCGCGGAGAGGACGTGCACGCGCGCGCCGGCGCGGGCCGCGGCGTGCAGCGCGCCCGCCATCGCGTACGACTCATCGTCGGGGTGCGGGATCACGGCGAGCACGGATGCGGGTCGGGCGGGCATGGGCGCAGGGTAGTCGCGACGGCCCGGGGCGGGGACGGGGCGAGCGCGGGCGCCGCCGTCGCCGCTAGGCTCGACGCATGCAGCACACCGCGCAGCGATGGGACGCAATCGTCGTGGGCGGCGGGCCCGCGGGCAGCGCCGCCGCGCGGCGACTGGCGCTGGGCGGCGCGCGCACCCTGCTGCTGGAGAAGCAGCGGCACCCGCGATACAAGCCGTGCGGGGGCGGCCTGCCCCTGCACGCCCTGGCCGGGGTCGACACCCCCATCGACGACCTGTTCGAGGGCCAGGTGGACACGCTGGAGATCAGCCATCCCAACGGGCGTCGTTTCCGGAAGTCCGATCGGCAGCCCTTCGCGAGTCTCGTCATGCGCGACCGCCTCGACGCGCGCCTGCTCGACGCTGCACGCGACGCCGGGGCGCAGGTGCACGAGGGAGAGCCACTGCAACACCTCTCGGTCGCCGGCGCGCCGGGGGGCGCGGTCGCCGAGACGGCGCTGGGACGGTACGAAGCGCCGGTGCTGATCGGCGCCGACGGCGCGACGGGGCCCACGGCGCGCGCGGCGGGGCTCGACGCCACCGTGCCGCGCAGCGCGGCCTGGGAGTTGGAGATCGAGGCCCCGCCGGCCGCGCTCGACCACTGGGCCGGCGTCGCCAACATCGATGTCGCCTACCGACCCTGGGGCTATGGCTGGGTCTTCCCCAAGCAGGGGCGGCTCTCGGTGGGAGTCGTGCTGCCGCCGGGCCACGGCCGCCGCATTCGCGCCGTGACCGACGCCTACGCCGCGCGGCTGGGACTGCGCGGCGCGCCGGTGCACATCGCGCGGGGGCACCCGGTCCGCTACCGGCGGGGGACACGCCAGCCCGTGGCGCGCGGTCCGCTGCTGCTCACGGGCGACGCCGCCGGCCTGGCGGACGAGTTCACCGCCGAGGGCATCCACTACGCCCTGCGCTCGGGCCGGCTGGCCGCCGACGCCGCGCTCGACGCCTTCGGCCGGGCCGGCGCGGCGGCCGACGCCGCCGCTCACTACCAGGCCGCCGTGAACCGCGAGATCCAACCGGAACTCGACGCGGCCCGCGCCATCTCGCGGATGTACTACTGGTGCGTGAGCACCTGGGCGGCCCTCGCGCTGCGTGTCAGCGAGTGGGTCAACTACTTCTGGCGTGCCTTCTTCCGCGTCATGCGCGGCGAATCGACCTACGCGCACGAGTTGTCGCGCGCCGGGCTGGGCCTCACGCGGAGGCTGCTCTGATGGCCCCGCCGCGTCCGATGCTCAGCGCCGGCGAGGTGATCGATCTCCTGGAGGCGGAAGCGCCGTTCACGCCCTGGCGCCCGAACGGGGATCCCGTCGGCGAGTTGGTCCTGACGCTGCTCTCCCAGAACACGTCCGACCACAACTCGGGGCGGGCCTTCCAGCGGCTGCTCGCCCGCTTCGAGAGCTGGGACGAGATCATCGACGCGCCGGTCGGGGCGATCGAGGAGGCGATCCGCGTGGGCGGGCTCGCCAAGACCAAGTCGACGCGGCTGCAGGCCCTCCTGCGCGAGTTGCACGCACGGCTGGGCGAGGAATGGGATGCGGCGCCGCTCTCGACGATGCCCATCCCCGAGGCGAAGGCGTGGCTCACGAGCCTGCCCGGCGTCGGGCCGAAGACGGCCGCCTGCGTGCTGCTCTTCTCGCTGGGCCGGCCCGCCCTGCCGGTCGATACGCACGTGCACCGCGTTTCCCAGCGGCTGGGCCTGATCGGACCCAAGGTCAACGCGGTCGCCGCCCATGACGCGCTGGAATCGCAGATGCCGGCGGAGCAGTACTACGACTACCACGTCGGCGTGATCCGGCACGGCCGCCGGGTCTGCAAGGCGCAGCGGCCGCGCTGCGACGCCTGCGTCCTCGCCGGAGGCTGCCCCAGCGCCTTCCGCCTCGGCCCGGCCGCCGGCAACGGGGCAACGAGCGACACAAAGGCGCGGTCGTGAGGGAGTCGCGCTCCGCTACGCTGCCGGTATCGCGGGGCGCGCGACGAACGGGAACCGGCGCGCCGCGACCGGCCGGCGCGCACCAGGGATGGAGAAGCGACCCGTGATTCGGGCGGGCATCATCAATGTCACCGGCTACGTGGGCGCGGAGTTGGCGCGGCTGCTGGGGGCGCACCCGCGCGTCGAGATCGCCGCGGTCACCGGCCGCTCCCAGGCCGGCAAGCGCCTGGCCGAGGTCTTCCCGCACCTCTGGTCGCTGGATCTGCCGATCGAGGCGTCGCTGGACGCGGACGTGGATGTCGTGCTCTCGGCTCTGCCGCACGCCGCCGCCGCCGAGGCCTTGCGCCCCTTCATCGAGGCGGGCACGCCCGTGATCGACTGCAGCGCCGACTTCCGCCTGCACGAGCCGGAGGACTACGCGCGCTGGTACGGCGAACACCCCACGCCGCAGCTCCTGCCCGACGCCGTCTACGGCCTGCCCGAACTGCATCGCGACGCTATCCGCGAGTCGAAGCTGGTCGCCGTGCCGGGCTGCTACCCGACCGCGGCCATCCTGGCGCTGGCGCCGCTGGCGGCAGCGGGCTGGCTGGACGGCGGCGCGATCGTCGACGCGAAGTCGGGTGTTTCCGGCGCGGGCCGGTCGCTCAAGCTGACGTCGCACTTCTCGGAGGTCGGCGAGAACCTGAGCGCGTACGGGCTCGACGGCCACCGGCATCAGCCGGAGATGGTGCAGGAACTCTCGGCCCTGGCCGGTGGCGACGGCGACGGACCGCCCGTCACCTTCGTCCCGCACCTGATCCCGATGGTGCGCGGCATGCTCGCCACCTGCTACCCCGGCATCCCCGCCGGCGCGCTGCCGGCCTCGCGCGAGGCGTCAATCGCGGCCCTCCGCGGCCAGTACGACGCCTTCTACGAGGCGCACCCCTTCGTGCAGGTGGCCGACCGCCCGCCCAGCACCAAGCAGACGCTGGGCAGCAACGCCTGCCTGCTCTACCCCGGCGTCGACGCCGTGACCGGGCAGGTCACCGTGCTGTCGGCGCTCGACAATCTGGGCAAGGGGGCGGCGGGCGGCGCCGTGCAGTGCCTCAACCTCATGTTCGGCCTCGACGAGCGCGCCGGCCTCAGCGCCGTCGGCGTCTACCCCTAGCCCGACAGCGCAGCCCGACACCCCAGCCAGACCCGGATAGCCAGGAGCCCCCATGTCCGAGCCCACGCGACCGCCGATCAACGCCGTCACCACACCCGCGGGCTACCGCGCGGGCGGCGTCGCCTGCGGGATCAAGGCCTCCGGCCAGCCCGACCTGGCGCTGCTCGTCTCCGACCGGCCGGCCGCAGCCGCCGCGGTGTTCACCCGCAGCCAGTCCAAGGCCGAGCCCCTGCTCGTCGACCAGGAACAGTTGCGCGACCCCCACATCCAGGCGGTGATCGTCAACTCCGGCAACGCCAACTGCGCGACCGGTGCGCAGGGCCTCACCGACGCCCGCACGATGCTCGGCCTGGCCGCGGATCGCGCCGGCTGCGCGGGCGAGCTGGCCTTCGTCAGCAGCACCGGCATCATCGGTCATTTCCTGCCCATGGATCGGGTCCGGACGGGCGCGGCCGAAGTCACGCTCTCCGCCGAGGGCGGCAGCGATTTCGCGCGCGCGATCCTGACGACCGACGGTTTCATGAAGGAGGCGCTGGCCACGTTCGAGGCGGGCGGCGCGACGTACACGCTGGGGGGCTGCGCCAAGGGGGCGGGCATGATCCATCCCAATATGGATGGGCCCAACAGGCACGGGCCCACGGGCGAGCGGCACGCCACGATGCTCGCCTACCTCACCACCGACGCCGACATCGAGCCCGGCTTGCTGCAGGAGCGGCTGCAACACGCGGTCGACCGCAGCTTCAACATGATCAGCGTCGATGGGGACACTTCGACGAGCGACACGGTGCTGATCCTGGCCAACGGCGCGGCGGGCGGGGCGCAGCTGACCGCGGCCGACCAGGACGGCGTCGCGGCGTTCGACGCGGCGCTGCGCTCGGTCTGCGAGTCACTCGCCATCGACATCACGCGCGGCGGCGAGGGCGCGACCAAGCTGCTCGCGATCACCGTGCAGGGCGCGGCCGACCGCGACGCGGCCGTCGCCGTCGCTCGCACGGTCTCCACCTCCGTGCTGCTCAAGGCGGCGCTGAGCAAGGGCGACCCCAACTGGGGCCGCGTCGTCATGGCGGCCGGGAACGCGGGCGTCCCCTTCGACCGCGCCGCGCTGCGCGTCTGGCTGGGAGACCGTCTGCTCTACGCCGACGGCGGCAGCACGGGCGTCGCGCCGGCCGACGCCGCCCAGGCGGTCGCCGGGGATACCGTGCGCATCCGCATCGACCTGGGACAGGGCGACGCCGAGGCCACCGCCTGGGGCTGCGACCTGACCGAGGAGTACGTCCGCTTCAACGCGGATTACGTCACCTGATCGTGGCGACTCGGTCCGGCGGAAGGACCGGGCGGGGGCGATCCGCGGATGCCGCGCGCGGATGCCGCCTGCGCTGGCCGGGGATCGCGTAGGCTTACGCCGATGCATGGTTCATCTCCAGACGGCGGCGCGAACGGGGCGATCGTGGTCAAGCTCGGGGGCAGCACCCTGGGGACGCACGACACGTCGCTGTCGGACTGCGTCACACTGCACCGCGAGGGACGCCGGGTCGTGATCGTGCACGGCGGCGGCGCGACCGTCTCCGACTGGAAGCGGCGGCTGGGCGTGCCGACGGAGTGGGTGGACGGATTGCGCAAGACGACGGCGGAGTCGCGCGACGTGGTGGTCGCGGTGCTGGCCGGTCTGGTGAACACGACCCTTGTGCAGCAACTGAACCGGCTCGGCGCGCGGGCCGTCGGCCTGAGCGGGGCCGACGCGGGCCTGCTCTGCTCGCCGCCGAGCCCGCGCGGCCTCGGTCTGGTGGGCGAAACGCCGCAGGCCGACCCGGCGCTGCTGCACGCCCTGCTCGACGCCGGACTGCTGCCGGTCGTCGCGCCGATCGGCGTGACACCCGACTCCACCGAGTTGCTCAACATCAACGCCGATACCGCGGCGGGCGCCATCGCCACGGCCCTGCCCGCCGAACACGTCATCTTTCTCAGCGACGTCGCGGGCATCCTGGACGCCGGCGGCGCACTCGCCCCGGAGTTGGACGCGGCGCGGACGAGCGCCTGGCGCGAGAGCGGCGTGATCAGCGGCGGCATGCTGCCCAAGGTGCAGGCCGGCCATCGGGCGGCCGAGGCCGGGGCCAGCGCCCGCATCGTCGATGGCCGCGAGGCCGGGGCGATCCCCGCCGCGCTCGCCGGCTCCGGTGGGACGCTCGTCCGATGAGGGCGCTCGCCGTTCCCCGCCGCCTGCTACCCGAGTGGCTGCCGCGCCGGCCGCGGGCGGCCCACGTCCGGCGCCTGCGGCCGCTCCCGGTCGATCGGGCCGGCGACGGCGAAGAGAAGGACGACGGCAAGGGCAGGCAGGAGCCCCCGCCGCCCTTCGGCGTGCCGCCATCCGAGGAGGGGCGCAGCGGCGCCCTGGGGCCCCCACCGCCCGTCTTCCGCGACCTGGGACCTCAGGGCGGCGGGGGAGCGCCGCCACCGCCCTACCAGATCGGCCGGGCGCGCGCCCGCGGCGGCGAGGGTGGCGGTGTCTGGTCGCGCGTGCTCGTGCTGCTCGTCATCCTGCTGGTGCTGTTCATCGTCGCGAACATCGTGGTTGGGCTGTTCATCGACCGGCTGTGGTTCGACGAACTCGGCTATCGCGGCGTCTTCAATACGCGCCTCGGCACGCGCATCTGGCTGTTCTTCGCGGGCTTCGGGATCGCGGGGGCCTTCCTGCTGATCAACGTGCTGGCCGCCTGGACCCTGCCGCTGGCCAGCCCCAACGCCGAAGCCAGCCCCTTCCGGGACGTCCCGCTGACCACGGTCAAGCGCGCGGCCCGGATCGGCATGCTCGCGGGGACGCTGTTCATCGCGATCATCTTCGGCTCCATCGCCTGGCAGGAATGGGAACTCATCCTGCAGTTCATCGAGGCCGAGCCGTTCGGCATCGTCGACCCGGAGTTCGGGCGCGACGTGGGCTTCTTCGTCTTCAAGCTCGACGCCCTGCAGTTCGTCAAGGGCTGGGGGCTGGGGTTGGGCATCCTTGGGCTGTTCGCCGGGATCGCCGTGTACGGCTTCCGCTTCCTGCTGCACGCCGGCGACGTGGCCGCCACGCGGCCCATCCGCATCCACGCGGCGCTGCTCCTGACCGGGATCATGGCGCTGGTCATTTGGGGCTACTGGCTGGGCCGCTTCGAACTGGTGCTCAGCGACAACGGCACCGTGTTCGGCGCCACATACACTGACGTCAAGGTCCGCGACACGGCCCTGCTCGTGATGATGGCGGCGGGCGCGTGCGTGGCGCTGGCCGTGATGAGCTGGCCCTTCCACCAGCGCATCGCCATCCCGGCCGTCTCGCTGGGCTTCCTGGTCGTGGCCAGCCTGGGCGCCACGGCCATCTACCCGGCGATCGTGCAACGCTTCACCGTCGAGCCGAACGAGCTCAACCGCGAGCGGCCCTACATCCAGCGCAACATCACCATGACCCGGGTCGCCTTCGGCCTGGACGAGATCCAGGAGACGTCGTTCCCTGCCGACGAACAGGTCACCGAGGCCGACGTGCGCGCGTCGCAGGCGTCCCTGCGCAACGTGCGCGTCTGGGACCATCGCCCCCTGCTGAACACGATCAACACCATCCAGCGCATCCGCCCCCAGTACCGCTTCCCCGACGTGGACGTCGACCGCTACAAGATCGGCGGCGTCAGCCGGCAGGTCTTCCTGGGCGTGCGCGAACTCTCGCAGGGACAGCTCAGCGCCGATCAGTCCGGCTGGGTCAACCGGCGCCTGCAATTCACGCACGGCTTCGGCGTGGCGGTGAACCCCGTCGACCTCGTGACCGAGGCGGGGCGGCCCTCGTTCTTCGTCTCCAATATCCCGCCCGAGGTCTCCGGCCCGGTGGACGAAGGCTCGTTCGAGATCACGCAACCGCGCATCTATTTCGGCGAGGACACCGGCGAGTGGGTGATCGTGAACTCCGATTCGGAGGAGTTCGACTACCCGCTGACGGCCGGCACCGACGAGACCGGGCTCGATCTAGAGTCGCAGGCCCGCAACCGCTACGACGGCGACGGCGGCATTGCCATCGGTGGCTTCTTCAAGCGGCTGGCGTTCGCCTGGTCCTTCGCCGACACGAACATCCTGATCTCGGGCTCGCTCTCCAGCGAGAGCCGCATCCTCTTCCGGCGCAACATCCAGGAGCGGGTGGCCGAGATCGCGCCCTTCCTGCACCTCGACGCGGACCCGTACATCGTGATCAGCGAGGACGGGCGCCTGCTCTGGATCCAGGACGCCTACACCGCAACGAACCGCTTCCCCTACTCGCAGCCCCACCCGTCGGGCGTGAACTACATCCGCAACTCGGTCAAGGTCGTCATCGACGCCTTCCACGGGACCGTCGACTTCTACATCGTCGATGAGACCGACCCCATCATCCGGGTCTGGAGCAAGATCTTCCCGGAGTTGTTCCAGCCGGAGTCGGCGTTCCCGGCCGACCTGCGCGAGCACTGGCGCTACCCGCAGGACATGTTCCAGATTCAGGCCGATCAGTATCTGGCCTACCACGTGACGAACCCCACCTCGCTGTTCAACCGGCAGGACACCTGGGCCATCCCCCAGGAGGTGCTGGTGCAGGACCAGACCGTTCCGCTGGAGCCGTACTACGTCACGCTCTCGCTGCCCGATTCGGAGGAGCCCGAGTTCCTGCTCATCACGCCGTTCACGCCGCGCGCGACCCAGAACGCGATCGCCTGGATGGCGGGGCGCAGCGACGGCGAGCACTACGGCGAGCTCTTCGCGTTCACGTTCCCGAGCAACAAGAACGTCAACGGGCCCCAGCAGATCGAGGCGACGATCGGGCAGCAGCCCGACATCCGCGAGGAGATCACCCTGCTCGGCCAGGGCGGCAGCCAGGTGATTCGCGGCAACCTGCTGTTCATCCCCGTGGGGCAGTCGTACCTGTACGTGGAGCCGTTCTACGTCCAGGCCGACGCCTCCGACTTCCCTCAGCTGCAGTTCGTCGTCGTGGTGAACGGCGACCAGATCGCCTTCGCGCGTAGCCTGGAGGAGGCCGCCACCGCGGCGCTCGGCTTCCCGGCCGGCACCGGCGCCGTCCTGGTCAGCGACGACGGCAGGCCAGCGGAGGCGCGGGATGCGCCGGCCGGGACCGAGGCGAAGGCCGAGCCGGACGCGCAGGCGGAAACCGCCGACGAGCCGCCGCGAGTGACCGACGGCTCCGGCGAGCCGCTCGACGTCGCCGACCTGCAGCGCCTGCTGGACGAACTCGACACCCTGCTGGAGAACTCACGCGAGCAGCTCGATACGCTGCAGCGGGTGCGGGACGCCCTGGAAGTGCTGCTGGCCGACGAGACGGAGTAGCCGGCGATTGCTGGCGACCGCGTCGGGCCGATATTGTTGAGCCCCGACGGCCGGCGCACGACCGGCCCGTCCCAGAGCGCCCGACAAGGACACTGCACATGCCGAGCATCGCGGAGCGGGAAGCGGCCGTCTTCATGCGCACGGGCGTGCGCGTGCCCATCAACCTCGTCCGTGGCGAGGGCGCGCGCGTCTGGGACGAGGACGGCAAGGAGTACCTCGACTTCCTCGCCGGCATCGCGACGGTGAGCCTCGGGCACAGCAGCCCGGTGGTGGTGGACGCGCTGACGCAACAGGCGCAGACACTGATCCACGTCTCCAACATCTTCTACAGCGTGCCCCAGATCGACCTGGCGGAGCTGCTCGTCGAGCAGAGCGGGATGAGCCAGGCCTTCTTCTGCAACAGCGGAGCGGAGGCGAACGAGGGCTGCATCAAGCTGGCGCGCAAGTGGGCCCGCCAGCAGCGCGACGAGGCCTACGAGATCATCGTCGCCGACGGCGGCTTCCACGGCCGCACGCTGACGACGATCACCGCCAGCGGCACGCCCAAGTACGCCGAACCCTTCGCGCCCTTGCCCGAGGGCTTCGTGCACGTCCCCTACAACGACATTGAGGCGTTGCGCGACGCCGTGACGTCCCGCACGGCCGCCGTCATGCTGGAGCCCCTGCAAGGCGAGGGGGGTGTCAACGTCCCCGACGACGACTACCTGCCCGCCGTCCGCCGCCTCTGCGACGAACGGAACGTCGCGCTGATCCTCGACGAGGTGCAGACAGGCATGGGCCGCTGCGGGCGCATGTTCGCCTTCCAGCGGGCGGGCATCACGCCCGACATCATGTCCCTGGCCAAGGGGCTGGGCGGCGGCGTCCCCGTGGCGGCGTTCCTGACCAACGACCGCTGCGCCGCGTTCGAGCCGGGCGACCACGGCACGACGTTCGGCGGGCAGCCGCTGGCCACGGCCGTCGCGCTGGCCGTCGCGCGCTACATGGTCGACGAGGACCTGCCCGCGCAGGTCGAAGCCAAGGGCGCGCGCTTCATGGAGCGCTTGCACTCCCTGGAGGACCGGCACGCATCGGTGAGCGGCGTCCGCGGCCAGGGTCTGCTGGTCGCCTTGGAGCTGTCCTCCGACATCGCCGCCGACGTCGTCGCCGCCTGCCGGGAACGGGGCCTGCTGGCGAACAACGTGCGGCCCAACGCGGTCCGCTTCGTGCCGCCGCTGACCGTCAGCGAGGCGGAGATCGATCAGGCGGTCGAGATCGTGGAACAAGCCCTGGCGGCGGTGGCCGGCTAGACCGCGCCGCACGGGTACGAATCAAGCGTCGAACGACGAGAGTCGGGAGCCGACAGATGGCGAGATCGGACAAGAAGCGGGTCGTGCTGGCCTACAGCGGCGGACTGGATACGTCCGTCGTCACGCGCTGGCTGGTAGAGCGGGGCTGGGAGGTCGTCTGCCTCACGGTCGACGTCGGCTTCCTGGACGCCGACCCCGGCCTCGAGGAGCGGGCGCTGGCCGCGGGCGCCGAGCGCCTGGTCGTCGCCGACGCGAAGGAGACCTTCGCGCGCTCGTTCATCTTCCCGGCGATGATGGCGGGGGCGCTCTACGAGGGCAGCTACCCACTCGCGACGGCGCTGGCGCGGCCGCTGATCGCCAAGTTGCTCGTCGACGTGGCGCGGGACGAGGGCGCCACGGCCGTCGCGCACGGCTGCACCGGCAAGGGCAACGACCAGGTCCGCTTCGACGTGTCCACCGCCGCCCTCGCGCCCGACCTGCAGATCCTCGCCCCGGTCCGCGAGTGGGAGCTGACCACCCGCGCCTCCGAGATCGTCTATGCGCGCGCGCACAAGATCCCCATCAACGTCAGCGAGGAGAAGAGCTACTCCGTCGATGAGAACCTCTGGGGCCGCTCGATCGAGGCGGGAGCGTTGGAAGATCCCTGGGACGAGCCGCTGGAGGACGTCTGGGAGTGGACCACGTCCGTCGACGACGCGCCCGAGGAGCCGGGCTACGTCGAGATCAGTTTCCAGCAGGGCGTGCCCGTCGCGCTCGACGGGACGGATATGGACCCGGTCAGCCTGATCCTGCGCATGCACGAGTTGGCCGGGGCGCACGGCGTCGGCCGCATCGACATGGTGGAGAACCGCCTGGTGGGGATTAAGTCGCGCGAGGTCTACGAGGCGCCGGCCGCGGTCGCGCTGCTCGCCGCCCACCGCGGCCTGGAAAGCATCACCCTCAGCAAGCAACAGCTGCGCCTCAAGCACCGCCTGATGCAGGACTACGCGGACCTGATCTACGACGGGCTCTGGTTCACCGCGCACCACCAGGACCTCGCCGCGTTCACCCGGTCGGTGCAGCGCCACGTCAGCGGCGACGTCCGCCTGCGCTTGCACAGGGGCCAGGCGACCGTCGTGGGGCGGCGCAGCCCGCGCAGCCTGTACCAGCTTTCGCTCGCCACATATGATGAGGGCGACATGTACGACGTGTCGGCCGCGCCCGGGTTCATCCAGATCTGGGGGCTGCCGGTGCGGGTGCAGGCCGACGTCCAACTGCTGCGGCAGGAGGGCGGACCGCTGGACGTGACGAGCAGCTAGCCGGCGAAGGACGCGCCACCGCCAACGATGACCACCTCTGCCGGCGACCTGGAGATCACGTACGAGGGCGAGGCCCCCACCTTCGGGGGGTACTCCTCCGCCGACTTCTTCGTGCGGCGGGACGGCGAGCACAGCCTGGAGGTCAACCTGGGCCTCGCGGCCGATGCCCAGGCACTGTTCGAGGCGACGACCGGCGCGCTCTCCGGCGACGACATACAGGCGCTGCTGCGGGCCTTGGCCGGCCGCGTCTATCCGGAATACATCAGCAGTGGGCGGCTGCCGCCGGCGATCCTGCTGCTGCGCGCCGAGGACATCGAGGCCGGCGCCGTCGGCGACATCCTCAGCGAAGCGGGCCTCGCCTGAGGCGGGCCGTCGCCCGCGCGCGGGCCCGCACGCGGCCCATCGATCCTGTGAGGCATGACAGTGAGCGACGCCCCCAGCGACGGTGATCCCGGCTCCGCCGAGGCGCGCTCCCGCATCTGGGGCGGTCGCTTCGACGGGCGGCCGGACGAGTTCGTGCAGAGCTACACCGCCTCCATCAGCACCGACCTGCTGCTCTACCGCCACGACATCGACGGCTCGCGCGCGCACGCGCGCATGCTTGCCGCCCAGGACATCATCCCCGCGGCCGACGCGGAGGCGTTGATCCGCGCGCTCGGCCAGGTGGAGACGGAGATCCAGGAGGGCCAGCTCGAACTTCGCAATGACCTCGAGGACATCCACGGCCACGTCGAGGCGCGGCTGGCGGAGATCGTCGGCGCCGACGTCGCGGGCCGCCTGCACACCGCCCGCTCCCGCAATGACCAGGTTGTGCTCGACACGCGCATGTTCGCGCGCGACGCCATCGTGCAAGCGGTCGGGGCGGTGCGCGGCTTGCAGATCGCGCTGCTCACCCTGGCCGACGCCAACGCCGACGTGGTCATGCCGGGCTACACGCACCTCCAGCGAGCGCAGCCGGTGCTCTTCGCGCACGCGCTGCTGGCCTACTTCGAGATGCTCGACCGGGACGCCGGCCGCTTCGCCGACGCCTTCGAGCGCACCGACGTCATGCCGCTCGGCAGCGCGGCCCTGGCCGGGGCCGCGTACCCCCTCGACCGGGAGGCCGTGGCGCGGGAGCTCGGCTTCACCGAGATCTCGCGCAACAGCATCGACGCCGTCGCGGATCGCGACTTCATCCTGGAGTTCCAGGCCGCAGCCGCGATCTGCATGGTGCACATCTCGCGGCTGTGCGAGGACCTCGTGCTGTGGAGCAGCGCCGAGTTCGGCTTCCTGCGCTTCGCCGACCAGTACGCGACCGGCTCCTCGATCATGCCGCAGAAGCGCAACCCCGACGTCGCGGAGCTGGCGCGGGGCAAGACGGGCCGCGTCGTGGGGCATCTGACGGCGCTGCTGACGATGCTCAAGGGGCTGCCGCTGGCCTACAACCGCGACCTGCAGGAGGACAAGCCGGGCTTCTTCGACACCGTCGAGACGCTGATCGGCACGCTCGTCGCGTTGCGGGGCGCGCTGCTCACCGCCGAGTGCGACGGAGCGCGGGCCCGCCGGGCCGTCGAGTCGGACCCCTTCATCCTGGCCACCGACTACGCCGACTACCTGACCCGCAAGGGCCTGCCCTTCCGGGCGGCGCACCAGGTCGTCGGCGGGCTGGTGCGCGCCTGCGAGGCGCGCGGCGCCGGCCTCAGCAACCTCGACCTGGCCGAGCTGCAGGCGGCGAGCCCCCTGTTCGAGGCCGACGCCGTCGGCATGACGGTCGAGCAGGCGCTGGCGGCCCGCGACGTGCCCGGCGGCACCGCGCCGCGCCGCGTCGCGCAGGCGCTGGCGGAGGCGCGCAAGCGCATCGACGTCGCCGACCGCGGCGAGGCCGGCGGCTAGGCGTCCGCCCCGCGTCGGGTAGGCTGCGAGACGCAGGGAGCGCCGGCGATGCCCGAGGTCCAGATCATCCCCTCGATCCTCTCGGCCGACCTCGGCCGGCTGGCCGATCAGGTCCGCGAGGCCGAGGCCGCCGGCGCCGAAGCCATCCAGATCGACGTGATGGACGGGCACTTCGTCCCGCCCATCAGCTTCGGCCCCTCGGTCGTCGCGGCCGTGCGCGCGGTCACCGATCTGCCGCTGGAGGCGCACCTCATGGTGAGCAACCCGGAGGCCCACATCGACGCCTTCATCGAGGCCGGGGCGGGCACCGTCATCGTTCACGTCGAGTCGACACCGCACGCGCACCGGCTGGCGCAGGCGATCCGCGAGAAGGGCGCGCGGGCGGGCGTCACGCTGAACCCCGGCACGCCGCTCACTGCGCTCGAGGCCGTGATCGCCGATGTCGATCAGGTGCAGGTCATGGGCGTCAACCCGGGCTGGGGCGGCCAGCCGATGATCCCGGCGACGCTCGACCGCGTGCGCGCCCTGCGCGCCTGGCTCGACCGCATGCAGTTGGCGGCGGCGCTGGAGGTCGACGGCGGCGTCAACGTGTCCACGATCGCCGCCGTGGCCGAGGCGGGCGCGACGATGGTCATCGCCGGCTCGGCCCTCTACAACGATCGCGAGTCCGTCGCCGAGGCCATGGCCCGGATGCGCGCCGCCCTCCACACGCCCACGTCCGCCTGATCCCGCTCCGCGCCGGGCATGAAAACGGCCTCCTCGCGGAGGCCGACCATTCGCGCCGTCGCCGGGCTTAACGCAACCGCTTGAGCTGCGTCTTGAGGCACGCCGTGCAGACCTGGATGTGCTGCGTCTTGCCGTCGACGGTGACGCGGCGGCGCTGCACGTTGGGCTTGAAGGTGCGCGACGTGCGCGGCGCCTTGCGCTTCCAGCGGCCGGAGTGCTTGTGACGGATGTTGCGCCCGAAGACGGTGTGCTTGTCGCAGGTTTCGCAGTATCCGGCCACGGCGCGCTCCATGTCGTCGTTTGTGCACCCGGAGGCGCGTCGTGTCATCATACCGAGCATGGCGGGGACGGGCGAACCTCCCAGCACAGTCCAGGCCACAGAGCGGGGAACCCCCGGCGGGACCACGCTGGACGGCGCCGACTTCCGGCGCATGCTCGCCGCGGCCAGCGCCTGGCTGGACCAGCACGCGGACGCGATCGACGCGATCAACGTCTTCCCCGTCCCCGACGGCGACACCGGCCGCAATATGGCGCAAACGCTGCGCTCGGCCTGGGAGGCCGTCGGGGCTGAGCCGGGCGAGGGCATCGGCGACGTCCTGCGCGCGGCGGCCGACGGGGCCCTGCTGGGGGCGCGCGGCAACTCCGGCGTCATCCTCTCGCAGTGGATGCGCGGCCTGGCGCAGGGCGTCGAGGGCCGGCGGGAAGCGAACACCGGGGCGCTGGCGGAGGCGCTGGGGCGGGCCTCGACCCGCGCCTACGCCGCCATCGAGGAGCCGCGCGAAGGGACCATCCTCTCGGTGACGCGGGCCGCGGCGACCTGCGGGCCGAACCCCGACGCCTTCACCCCGTGGGAGGCGCTGCGCGGGGCCGTCGTGCGGGCGGAGGAGGCCGTCGCGCGGACCCCGGAGCAAATGCCCCTGCTGGCCGAGGCGGGCGTCGTCGATTCCGGCGCGCAGGGGCTGGCCGTCGTGCTGGCCGGATTCGAGCGCGGCCTGCGCGAGGACGACCTGCCCGCTCCCGCCGCCGACTTCGGGCAGATCCGCACCGAGTGGCTCGTCGGCGCGTCGCCCAGGACGGAGACCGGCGGCGGCTTCGGCTTCTGCACCGAGTTCGTGCTCAGCGGCGCGGACCTCGACCTGGAAGAACTCCGCGAAACGCTCGACGCGCTGGGTGACTCCCTCGTCGTCGCGGGGGACGAGCGCTTGGCCCGCATCCACATCCACACCGACACGCCCGAGGCGGCCTTCGACGCCGGCCGCCGCTTCGGCGAGGTGGATCAGTGCACCACCGACGACATGGACGAGCGGCACGCGGAGTTGGCGCGCCGCGCCGACGCGGCGGCGACCGCCGCCGTGGCCGCCGTCGCGGTCGCGTCGGGCGACGGCTTCGTGCGGCTCTTCCGTGAGCTGGGGGCGTCGATCGTTCCCGGCGGGGCGACGCTGAACCCCAGCGCCGCCGAGATCCTGGCCGCTGCCCGCGCGACCAGGGCCGGCACCGTCCTCGTCCTCCCCAACGACCGCAACGTGATCTCCGCCGCGCGCCAGGCCGCGGAGCTCGCGGGCGCCGAGGGGCCCGTGTTGCAGGTCGTCCCCACCGAGAGCCAGCCGGCCGCGGTGACGGCCCTGTCGATGTGGGACCGCGCGTCGGACGGGGAGGAAGCGGCGGAGCGCATGGCCGAGGCCGCGGAGAGCGTCCTGAGCGGCGGCGTGACCTTCGCCGCTCGGACGATCGATCGGCCGATCGCGCTTCGCAAAGGCCAGCCCTTCGCGATCTTGGGCCGCGAGATGCTCGCCGCCTCGGCGACGCCCGAGGAAGCCCTGCTGGCGCTCATCCCCCACATGCTCGATCGCTGGCCGGCGGAGCAGCGCGGGCCCGCGGAGTTGCTCACGCTGTACCTGGGAGACAGCGACGCCGGACCGGACGGCCTGCCGTCCGACGCGGCCGAGGAGTGGCTGCACGGCCGGGTTCCGGCGCTGGCCGACGCGGGGGTCGAGCTGGAGGTTGTCATAGGCGGGCAGCCGCACTATCCGTTCCTCGTCTCGCTGGAGTAGTCTGCGGTCACTCGGGGCCGGGCGGTGACATGTATACGCGCCCAATCAATTCTCCTCGCCGCCGGGCCCGCGCGGACTAGCGAGGTGCCATGACGATCCGCGTCGTCACCGACTCCACCTGCGATCTCGATCCCGCCGACATCGAGCGGCTCGGCATCGCCGTCGTGCCGCTGAACATCCATTTCGGCGCGCAGGTCTACCGCGACGGCCTGGACATCGGCAAGCAGGACTTCTACGAGCGGCTCGAGCAGAGCGCCGTACTGCCGCGCACGTCGCAGCCGAGCGTGAGCGACTTCCAAGCCACCTACGAGACCCTGGCCGGCGATCCGACCACCGAGGCGATCGTCTCGGTGCATATCGGCGGCAAGCTCTCGGGCACGATCAACGCCGCGCAGACAGCCGCCCGCCTGCTGGCCGAGCGTGACGACCCCACTCCGCCCGTGCACGTCGTCGACAGCGACCAGGCGTCGATCGGGCTGGGCTTCGCCGCGATGGCGGCGGCGGAGGCCGTGGCCGGGGGCGCCGATGTCGAGGCCGTCGTCGCGGCGGCCGAGGCGACGGCGCGGCGCTCCCGCGTGCTCCTCGTCGTCGACACGCTGGAGTACCTGCAGAAGGGCGGCCGCATCGGCCGGGCGCGGGCGTTCCTGGGCACGCTGCTGCGCACCAAGCCCGTGCTGGAACTCGCCGACGGCGAGATCGAGGGCATCGAACGGCCGCGCACCCGCCAGAAGGCGGTCGAGCGCCTCTTCCAGTTGACGGTGCGCACCCCCGCGCCGCGCCGCATCGGCATCCTGCACGGCACGACGCCGGAGGAGGCGGAGGCGCTCGCCGCCCGCGTCCGCGGGGCGCTGCCCGAAGTGCCCGTCAGCGTGCATCGCTGCAGCCCCGTCATCGGCGTGCACACCGGGCCCGCGGCGATCGGGGCCGCCATCGAACGCATGCGCTGATGACGGCGCCGGGCCGCACCCGCCACGCCCGCTCCGGCGGGAACCGTGCCCCGCCCGACGACCCCGCGAGCACGCTGCGCAAGATCCTCCGCCAGGAGCAGCGCCGGGGCTTCAACGACGGCACCGTGACGGGCGGCCTCGACGCCTTCCTGCGCCGCGCGCTGCGGGACTCGGACCCCGGCAGCGCGATGTACGCCGTCGTAGCGGCGCTGCCGCAGACCGGGTACGCCTCGATCAGCCCGGAGGCGCGGGCCGCCTGGGCTGATCGAGCGGTGACCCTGCTCGGGCCCGCCGCGACGCGGGCGCCGGCGGCCCCGAAGCCGAGCGAGAGCCCGGCGCGACGATCGGGCCCCGCGCCGCCCCGTGCACCCACGCCGGCACGCTCCGCCAAGCCTCCGGCCCCGGACCACGCCCCCCCGGAGCGCCGTTCCGCGCCGTCCCGGCCGCGCGGGGCCCCGCCGCGCCTCGACGACCCCGTGGGCGTGCTGGGCCGCATGCGCGGGACGACGCAGGCCAAGCTCGCAACGCTCGGCATCGCGACTGTGCACGACCTCCTCTGGCACTTCCCCAGCCGCCACGTCGACTTCCGCAACGTCAAGCCCATCGCGGAGTTGATGGTCGGGGAGACGGCCACGGTGGTGGGGGAGATCGTCTCGTCGCGCGTGGCCTTCATCGGGCGGCGCATGCGCAGCACCGAAGCCACCATCGCCGACGCGAGCGGCCGCATCCGCTGTCTGTGGTTCAACCAGCCCTACCTCGCCAAGTCGCTGCCGGAGGGCGCGCGGGTGGGCATCGCCGGCAAGGTAGGCGCCTACCGGCGGCGCCCGCAGTTCGACTCGCCCGAGTGGGAGCGCCTCGACGACAGCGACGCGACGCACGTCGGCCGCTTTGTGCCCGTCTACCCACTCACGCAGGGGCTGCCCGGGCGCACCATGCGCAGGCTGGCGCGCGAGGCCGTCGACCGTTACCTGCCGCTGCTGCCGGAGAGCCTCCCGCCGGCCGTCATCGAGGAGACGGGCTACCCGCCGGAGGCCGATGCGATCCGCGACCTGCACTTCCCCGAATCGATGGGCGTCCGCGAAGTCGCCCGCGAGCGGCTCGCCTTCCAGGAGCTGTTGGCGATCCAACTCGCCGTCGTGCAGCGCAAGCGTCGCGACCGGGCCCGCGCCGACGCGCCGGTCATCCGGATGTCCGGGGCCTTCCTACAGGAGTTCGTCGACGCGCTGCCCTTCCAGCTCACCAACGCGCAGATGCGCGCGATCACGCAACTGCGCCAGGACCTCGCCCGGCCGGAGCCGATGGCCCGACTGCTGCAAGGCGACGTGGGCTCGGGCAAGACCGTGGTCGCCGCCGTGACGATGCTGGCGGCCGTCGCCGCGGGCCATCAAGCGGTGCTGATGGCCCCGACGGAGATCCTGGCCGAGCAGCACTTCCAGACCTTCGGCCGCATCTTCGGCGGCGGCGAGGAGGGCTCGGTCTTCCACAACTACACGGTCGCGCCCGCCCTCGGACGGCCCGTGCGCATGGCGATCCTGACGGGCAGCACGCCGGCGCGGCGCAAGCGCGAGATCCTGCAGGCCATCCACGACGGCCAGCTCGACGTCGTGGTGGGCACGCACGCGCTGATCGAGGAGGCGGTCTCATTCGAGAAGCTGGGGCTCGCCGTCGTCGATGAGCAGCACCGCTTCGGCGTCTTGCAGCGGGACGCGCTGCGCAACCGGCGCGCGGGCGGGGGCAGCCCGCACCTACTCGTCATGACCGCAACGCCGATCCCACGCACGCTGGCGCTGACCATCTACGGCGACCTGGACGTGGCGCGGCTGGACGAGTTGCCGCCCGGGCGCGAGCGCCCGGAGACCCACTTCGCCGGGCCCGACGAACGCGCCGACGTCTACGACCGCGTGCGGGCGGAGATCGCGGCGGGACGGCAGGTGTTCTTCATCTGCCCGCTGGTCGAGGAGTCGGAGTCGGTGGAGGCGAAGTCGGCGGTGCAGGAGTTCGAGCGGCTGCGCACGGCCGTCTTCCCGGAACTGGCCGAGCGGATGCGCTTGCTGCACGGGCGCATGTCGGCGAGCGAGAAGGAGGCCGCGATGAGCGACTTCCGTGACCGGCGCGCCGACATCCTCGTCTCCACGGCGGTGATCGAGGTCGGCATCGACGTGCCCAACGCGACCGTGATGGTGATCGAGGGCGCGGACCGCTTCGGGCTGTCGCAGTTGCACCAGTTCCGCGGGCGGGTGGGGCGAGGTGGGCACGCCTCGTACTGCTACCTGCTGGCCGGCAGCGACGGCGACTCGGCGCGGGAGCGCCTGCAGTTGATGGAGAGCACCGCCGACGGCTTCGAGCTGGCGGAGGCCGACCTGCGCATGCGCGGTCCCGGCGAGTACTTCGGGACGCGGCAGTCGGGCCTGCCCGACCTGCGCGTCGCCAAGCTGACCGACCAGGCCCTGCTGATGCAGGCGCGCAACTGGGCGGAGCGGCTGCTCGACGTCGATCCCAACCTGCGCGCGCCCGAGCACCAACCGCTGGCCCGCATGGCGGGGCGCATGTCGGTCGCCGGTGCCGACGCCGTGCACTGACCGCGGCGGTGCGCGGCCCGTCTGTCCCCCACTCCGGCTCGCCGGTACGATGGTCCCTTGGCGCCGCGGGGCGTCACCCGGCCGCGAAGGCCGGCTGCCGCCCGGGGCGAAGGGCGGCGTGAGGACTGCAATGGCCCAACTCGTCCGGGACGACGTGCGCGCCGCGATCGCGGCGGCGCTCGACGACGCGCAGGCGCGCGGCGCGCTGCCGCGTCTGCCCGGCGCGGAAATCGCCGTCGAGCGGCCGCAGAAGCCCGAGCACGGCGACTACGCGAGCAGCGTCGCGCTGCGCCTGGCGGGGACGGTCAAGCGCCGGCCGCTGGACGTGGCGCAGGCGATCGCGGACTCGCTCCCGACGGGCGCGCTGATCGCGGCGGTGGAGGTCGCGCCGCCGGGCTTCATCAACCTGCGCCTGGCGCCCGACTGGAAGCGCGCGCAGGTCGACGCGGTGTTGGCCGCGCCCGACTCGTGGGGCGCGATCGACCTGGGCGCCGGCCGGCGGGTGCAGGTGGAGTTCGTTTCGGCCAACCCCACCGGGCCGCTGCAGGTGGGCAACGGCCGCGGCGCCGTGCTCGGCGACGTGTTGGCCGGCGTGCTCGATGCGGCCGGCTACGAGGTCGAGCGGGAGTACTACGTCAACGACGCCGGCGCGCAGGTGCGCATCTTTGGCGAGACGCTGGCGGCCCGCTACGCGCAGCACTTCGGCCACGCGGCCGAGGTTCCCGCCGGCGGCTATCAGGGCCGCTACATGGTCGAGTTGGCGGAAGCGATCGCGGCCGAGCGGGGCGAGGAGTTCCTGAGCCTCGACGGGCCGGCCCGCGACGCCCTCGGCGCGGAGGGGCTGCGCCGCATGCTGGACCAGATCCGCGGCGACCTGGCGTTGCTGGGGGTGGAGTTCGACGTTTGGTTCAGCGAGGCATCGCTGCTGGCGCCGCGCGACGCGCTGGACGGCCGCTCCGCCTACGAGTCGGCGATGGCGTACCTGCGCGACGGCGGCCACGTCGTGGAGAAGGAGGGCGCCGTCTGGTTCGCCTCCTCCGCCCGCGACGACAAGGACAACGTGATCGTGCGCAGCAGCGGCGAGCCGACCTATTTCGCCACCGACATCGCCTACCACTTCGACAAGTTCGCGCTGCGCGGCTTCGACCGCGTGATCGACGTCTGGGGCGCCGACCACCAGGGCCACGTCGCCCGCACGAAGGCCGCCACGGCGGCCGTGACCGCCGCCGCCCGCAAGGACGGCGACGCGGGTGATCGGCCGTCCGGGGACGGCCTGGAGATGCTGCTCTACCAGCTCGTGCACCTGCGCCGCGGCGACGAGCGCGTGCGCATGTCGAAGCGCACCGGCGAGCTGGTCACCCTGCGCGAGCTGGTCGAGGAGGTCGGGCGCGACGTCACCCGCTACTTCATGCTGCAGCGCTCGGCCGACGCGCAGATGGATTTCGACCTCGAGCTGGCGACGAGCCAGGACCCGAAGCAGAACCCCGTTTCCTACGTGCAGTACGCGCACGCCCGCTGCGCCAGCATCCTGCGCAACGGCGCGAAGGAGGGCCTGCAACCCGGCGGCGACGTGCAGGCCCTGACCAGCCCGAGCGAACTCGCCCTGATCGACGCGATGCTCCGCCTGCCGGAGTTGGTCGAGATGATGGCGACGAAGCTGGAGCCGCACCACCTCACCGGCTACGCGCTGGAGTTGGCGCAGGACTTCACCCAGTTCTACGGCGCCTGCCGGGTCGTGAACGCGGAGGAGCCGGATCTCTCCCGGGCGCGGCTGAAGCTGACCCGGGCGGCGCAGATCGCGCTGGCGCGTACGCTGGGACTGATGGGCGTGCGCGCCCCCGACGAGATGTAGAGGCAGCCATGAGCCCAGCGGCCACGAACCCCGTCCCCATCCCCGACGGCCGCGTCCTGGCGGGCATCCGCGCCACCAGCGACCAGCACATCGGCAACTACCTGGGCGCGATCCAGAACTTCGTCGACCTGCAGGAGCGCTTCGAGTGCATCTACTCGATCGTCGACCTGCACTCGCTGACGACGCTCGAGGAGACCGAGGAGCTGGCCGCCAACGTGCACGAGACGGCGCTGATCCTGCTGGCGGCCGGCATCGACCCGGCCCGCTCGATCCTCTACGTGCAGAGCCACGTGCCAGAGATCAGCGAACTGCACCTGTTGCTGAGCATGGTGGTGCCGAACGGCTGGCTGCTGCGCGTGCCGACCTTCAAGGAGAAAGCGCGCGAGCAGCCGGATAACGTCAACTACGGCCTCGTCGGCTACCCGGTGCTCCAGACGGCGGACATCGTGATGTACAAGGCGACCCACGTGCCCGTGGGCCAGGATCAGCTGCCCCACCTTGAGCTGGCGCGGGAGATCGTGCGGCGCTTCAACCGCCACTTCGGCGAGACCTTCCCGGAGCCGCGGCCGGAGTTGACCGAGGCGCCGCTGATCATGGGCCTCGACGGCGCCCGCAAGATGAGTAAGTCGTTCGGCAACTACCTCTCGATCGCCGCCGGCGACACGGAGACGGCCAAGCGCGTGCGCAGCGCCGTGACCGACCCGCAGCGGGTGCGGCGCAGCGACCCCGGCCGGCCCGAGGTCTGCAACGTCTACGCGCTGCACGAGTTCTTCGACCCCGAGGAGCGCCCTCGGATCTACGAGCAGTGCACGACCGCCGGCATCGGCTGCGTGGACTGCAAGGACATGCTGGCCGGCGCGATCAATGAGCGCTTCCGCGAGTTGCGCGCCCGCCGCGACGACCTCGCCGCCAAGCCCGAGACCGTGCGCGCGATCCTCGCCGATGGGGCCGACCGCGCCCGTGCCATCGCGGGCGAGGTGCTGCGCGAGGTGCAGGAGCGGATGGGGCTGCCGCCGGCGCAGACCAGTCGCTAGCGGGCGCCGTCAGGGGACGCCCTCAGGGGACGATCGAGCCCAGCCAGCCGATCGCCAGGCCGACGATCGCCAGGCTGAACAGCCAGCGCTGCCAGACCAGCTTGCGCTCGCTCACGCCGAAGAAACTGGCCACCATCATCGCCAGCGTGAACACTACGGCGACGGCGGCCGCCGGCGCGACCCACTCGATGCGCAACCGCTCGAAGTTGGCCGAGGCGACGGCCAGCACGATGAAGACGCCCATGAAGCCCCACGTCATCGGCACCGCGTAGTCGATCGTCATCCAGTGCATCAGGCTGCGGAAGCCGGGGACGTCGTCGCGTTCGTAGTCCGGAAGCTTCATCGCCATGTGGGCGGCGAGTCCACCGACCACGCCCACCGGCAGCGACCACCAAAGGTAGCCGTCGAAGCGGCCCACGGCCTCGGCCACCCAGGGCGGCACGAGCGCGAACGCGATCGCGAGCGGCAGCCAGGAGAAGGGCGTGCGGCGCAACTGCACGTTGTAGAGCCCTACGCAGATGAGCCCGCCGAGCATGGGCAAGAAGGCCCGCCAGCCCAGCGACGCGCTCATCGCCAGGGCGGCGATCGCGCAGGCCGCCGCCAGCACGAGCGCCGAGCGCGGCGCGATGAGGTCCGCCGCCAGCGGCCGCCAGATGTGCGCGTCGCGGTCGTGGCGGCGGTCCATGTAGTCGTTCATCGCCGACGCGGCGGCGATGACGGCGAACATCGACAGTCCGACGCGCAGGACCTCGTGCCAGACGGGCGCGCCCCCCTCGAGGATGAAGGCGAGGCCCACGACGACCGCCGCGGCGGCCAGCGCCGCGATGGGGCGCAGGAGCCGGACCCAGGCCCAGGCAGCGCGCCGCCGGAGCGGGATCCGGCCGCGGCGTCCCTCCGGGGGTCGTTCGGCGGGCGGCGGAGCCTCTTCCGCGGGCGATGCGTCGGGCTGCGCGTCGGGCTCGGGCGGGTCGCTGGACGGCTGGGTCATATGCCGATCGTGCCGCACGCGCGGGCTCTTGGCGAGTGGCCGGGCGTTGGCGAGCGCGGGGCGCTAGACTCGCAGCGCACGAGACGGACCGCGCGACCGCCCGGAGGGGCGCCGCCCGCCCGCCGGCCGAGGAGACATCATGGTTCTGCGCATCGTCAAACAGTACGAGCGGCTCGCGAAGTTCCGCTTCGGCACCTTCATCGGCATGAAGGGGCCGGGCATCGTCATCGTCCTGCCGATCATCCACCAAGGCGTGCGGGTCGACCTGCGCGAACTCTTCTTCGACGTGCCGCCGCAGCGCAACATCACCCGCGACAACGCCAACGTCGACGTCGACTTCGTGGTCTACCTGCGCGTCGAGAACCCCCAGATGACCGTTCTGGAAGTGCAGGACTTCCTGGGCGCGGCCCGCCAACTGGCGACGACGACGCTGCGCGCCGTGATCGGCGACCTGATGCTGGACGACGTGCTCTCGCGGCGGGACGAGATCAATGCCTCCATGCAAATCAAGCTGGACGACGTCACGAACCGCTGGGGCGTCAAGGTGACGGCCGTCGAGATCCGGGAGATCGAGCCGCCGCCGGCGATCCAGGAGGCGATGACGCGGCAGATGTCGGCGGAGCGCACCCGGCGCGCCCAGATCACCGAGTCGGAGGGCACGCGCGACGCGGCGATCAACGTCGCCGAGGGCGAGAAGCAGGCCGTGATCCTGCGCGCCGAGGGCGACCGGCAATCGGAGATCCTGCGCGCCGAGGGTCAGCGTCAGGCGCAGATCCTCGAGGCGGAGGGCTTCGCGATGGCGCTGCAGACGATCAACGAGGTGGCGCAGACCGCCGACGCCAACACGATGGGCCTGCAGTACCTGGAGACCATGACGAAGCTGGGCGACGGCGAGAGCACGAAGTGGATCATCCCCATGGAGCTGGCCAGCGTGGCCCGGTCGATCGGGGAGCGCCTCGGCAGCCTGGACGGCCGCGGGGGCGGCGGGTCGAGCTGAGCAGGGCCGGCGCGCTCCGACCGACGCTCCGCTACTTGGCGGTCGCGCCTGAGCGCAGGAAGCGGCCGATCCGCTCCAGGGCGCGCTCGATGTCGGGGTACGCCGTGGCGTAGCAGGCGCGCACGTGGCCGGCGCCGGCGGCGCCGAAGGCCGAGCCCGGCACGACCGCGACGCGCTCCTCCAGCAGCAGCCGCTCCGCGAAGGTCTCGTCGTCGAGGCCCGAGCCGGCCACGCTCGGGAAGGCATAGAACGCCCCGCGCGGCTCGACGCAAGTCAGCCCCACGGCGTTGAAGCCGTCGACCATCAGGCGGCGGCGGCGGTCGTACTCCTCGCGCATGAGGACGACGTGCTCTTCGCCGCTGGTCAGCGCTTCGAGTGCGCCGTACTGGGCGGCGGTGGGGGCCGTCATCATCACGTACTGGTGGATCTTCATCAGCCCCTCCAGGAGCGGAGCGGGCGCGGCCACGTACCCGACGCGCCAGCCGGTCATGGCGTAGTCCTTGGAGAAGCCGCCCAGGGTGATCGTCCGCTCACGCATGCCGGGCAGGGTCGCGGGCGGGACGTGCTCGACCCCGTAGACGAGGCGATCGTAGATCTCGTCGGAGACGACCAGCAGGTCGCGGTCGATGGCGAGCTGGGCGATGCGGGCGAGCGCCTGCGGCGGCATCACGGCGCCGGTGGGGTTGGCCGGGAAGCCAAGCAGCAGAGCGCGCGTCTTCTCCGTGACGGCGTCGGCGACGGCGGCCAGGCTGAGCGCGAAGCCGTCGGCGGCCGTCGTCCGGACCGGGACCGGGACGCCGCCGGCCAGGCTGATCGCCGGCCCGTAGGCGACGTAGGAGGGGTCGGGCAGGATGACCTCGTCGCCGGGGTCGAGGATGGCGCGCATGGTGATGTCGAGCGCCTCGGAGACGCCGCTGGTGATCAGCATCTCGTTGGCCGGTTCGTAGGAGAGGCCGTAGAGCCGATCGAGGTGGCGGGCCAGTTGCTCGCGCAGCTCCAGCAGGCCGTAGTTCGAGGTGTAGTGCGTGTGCCCCTGTTCGATGGAGCGGATGGCCGCGTCGCGGATGGGCCAAGGGGTGACGAAGTCCGGCTCGCCGATGGAGAGCGAGATCACGTCCTCCATCGAGGCCATGATGTCGAAGAAGCGGCGGATGCCGGAGCCGGAGAGGGCGTCCAGCCGCCGCGCGAGGCGAGGACCGGGACGGTCCGGGTCGGTGGCGCCGGCGCTGGGTTCGATCCCGGGAGCGGGCATCAGAGCACGACCGCCTGCCGGTCTTCGTCCGGCGCGGCCTCGAGCATCACGCCGTCCTCCTTGTGCCGGCGCATGATGACGTGGGTGACGGTGCTCTCCACGCCGTGCAGCGTCGCGAGCTTCTCCCCGACGAAGTCGGAGATCTCGTGCATGGTCTCCCCTTCGACGATGACGGCCAGGTCCTTCTCGCCGGACATGAGGTAGCAGGTGCGGACGGCGCCGAAGCGCGAGATGCGGCTGGCGATGGCCTTGTAGCCCACGTGCTCCTGCGGGTGCACCTTCATCTCGACGAGGGCGTAGATGCGCGCCCGCCCGGCTTCTTCCCAGTTCACTTTGGCGCCGTAGCTCAGGATCAGCTTGCGCGCCTCCGCCTCGGCGATGAGGGCGCGGACCTCGTCCTCGCTGCGGCCCGTCTCGGCCGCGATCTCGGCGGGCGTGAGGCGAGCGTCGCGCTGCAGCGCACGCAGGATCTGCTCCATGGCTCCCTCCCGGCGTCGTCGGCCGGCCGCTGTCGCCCACGCGGCCGGCAGGGGCGAGGCACGGTCGCTCATCCTGAGCGTAGGCAGGACGGGGCGAGGCGATCTATCGCGGCGTGTGAAATCCCGCGGCGTCGCCCCCCGCGCAGGCGCGGCTACAGCGACGGATGCCGCGTGTGCCAGTCGGTCGACTGCTCGTAGGCGTGGGCGGCGCGGAAGAGGGTGGATTCGTCCCAGTGGTCCCCGATCAGGTGCAGGCCCACGGGCATGCCGCCCTCGCCGACACCGCAGGGCACGGAGATGGCGGGCAGCCCGGCGATGTTGACGGGGATCGTGAAGACGTCGTTGAGGTACATCTGATAGGGGTCCGTGACGGCCCCCTGCCTGAAGGCGACGGTGGGGGCGGTGGGCGTGACGATGAGGTCGCAGCGATCGAAGACCTGGGCGAACTCCCGGCGGATAAGCGTGCGCACTCGCTGCGCCTGCTTGTAGTAGGCGTCGTAGTAGCCGGCCGAGAGGGCGTAGGTGCCCAGCATGATGCGCCGCTTCACCTCGTCGCCGAAGCCGCGGCCGCGGGTCTGCTCCATGTTTTCCCACATCGACGCGCCCTCCGTGTAGGAGTAGCCGTAGGTCACGCCGTCGTAGCGGGCGAGGTTGGCGGAGGCCTCCGACGGGGCCAGCACGTAGTAGGCCGCCAGCGCGTGCTCGACGGAGGGCAGCGACTGCTCCCGGTCGATCGTCGCGCCCAGCCGCTCGAGCTGGTCGATGGCGGCCTGCGTCGCTTCGAGGACGTCGGCGTCGGCCCCGGCGAACAACTCCCGCGGCACGGCGATGCGCAGCCCCTCGACGCCCCGGTCCCAGCCGGCCGAGAAGTCGGGCACGGGCAGGTTGGCCGAGGTGGAGTCGCAGGGGTCCCAGCCGGCGATGGCCTGCAGCAGCGTCGCGGCGTCCTGGACGTTGCGGGCGAAGGGGCCGATCTGGTCGAGCGAACTGGCGAAGGCGATCAGCCCGTAGCGGCTGACGCGCCCGTAGGTGGGCTTCATGCCGACGCAGCCGCAGAAGGAGCCCGGCTGCCGGATGGAGCCGCCCGTGTCGGAGCCCAGCGAGACGATGCCCTCGCCCGCCGCCACCGCGGCCGCCGACCCGCCCGACGATCCGCCCGGGACGCGCGCGAGGTCCCAGGGATTCGCGGTGGGGAAGAAGGCGGAGTGCTCCGTCGACGAGCCCATGGCGAACTCGTCCATGTTGGTCTTGCCCAGGATCACGGCGCCGGCCTCGCGCAGGCGCGTCATGACGCCGGCGTCCTCGACGGGCACGAAGTTCTCCAGCATGCGCGACGAGCAGGTCGTGCGAACGCCCTTGGTGACGATCAGATCCTTGATCGCGATGGGGATGCCGGTGAGCGGGCCGGCGTCGCCGCGGGCCAGCGCCTCGTCCGCGCGGGCGGCGTCCGCCAGGGCCTCGTCGCGCGTCACGGTGACGTAGGCCTTGACCCGGTCGTCGACGGCGGCGATGCGGTCGAGCTGCGCGCGGGCGAGTTCCGTCGCCGTGAACGCGCCGGCGCGCAGGCCCTGCGCGGCCTCGGTCAGCGTGACGTAGGGATCGATTGCCGACACGCGCCGCTACTCGAGCACCGCGCGGACGCGGAACAGGTCGTCGCGGCGGTTGGGCGCGTTGGCCAGCACCTCCCCCGGCGGCCAGGGCGGGCGGGGCTCGTCGGCGGCCACGACGTTGAGCAGGTCGGCCCCGTTGTTGGTCGGCTCGACGCCGTCCGTATCGACCCGCTGCAGGACGTCGCAGTGGCCGATGATGCTCGCCAGCTCGCCGCGGAACTTCTCAAGCTCGGCGTCCGTCATCCCAAGACGGGCGAGGGTCGCCAAGTGGCGCACGTCCTCGATCGTGAGTTCCGCGGGTGGGTCGGCGTCGCTGCTGGGCATGTCGTTGGGGGGAGTATATGGGCGCTCTGCGGTCCCCTCCAGCGCCGGGCCGGCGGCGCGCCGCGGCGACGCACGGCGCAGCGGCTGATAGGGTGATTTGCGCGGGGCCACTCCAGAGACGCCGTGTTGGTCGGCGCGGCCGGAGCGTTATGTCCGAGCCCGATCGTGACACTGCGAACGGCGCGTCGCGGGAGTCGCCGGCCCCGCCGTCCGCACACCCGCCCGGCTCGCCGCACGACGACGCCAAGTCGTTCGCGCACGCGCACGCCGAGAACGTCGAGTTGGGCGTCCCCAGCCTCGTCTGGGGACCGGGCCAGGAACGACGCCTGCAACTGATCCGCGACCGCATCCCCCTGACGGGGCGGCGCGTGCTCGATGTCGGCTGCGGCCTGGGCCAGTACGTGCGCCGCATCGGGGAGCTGGCGGGCGAGTCGTACGGCATCGACATCGAGGCGGCGCGCGTGCGCGCCGGCGGGCGGACGACGCCGGGCCTGCTGCTGGCCTCGGCCGGGGCGCTGCCCTTCGCCGACGGCAGCTTCGACGTCATCCTGCTGAACGAGGTGATCGAGCACGTCGCCGACGAGCGTCTCGCGATGCACGAGGCGGCGCGCGTGCTGCGCCCGGGCGGGCATCTGGTCATCTACGCGCCCAACCGCGGCTTCCCCTTCGAGACGCACGGGGTGCAGTGGCGGGGCCGCTACCACTTCGGGAACTTCCCGCTGGTCAACTACCTGCCGCGCGTGCTGCGCGACCGCCTGGTGCCGCACGCGCGCGTCTACACGGGCCGCGACCTGCGCCGGTTGTGGTCGGGGCTGCCCTTCCGCCCGATCGAGCGCACCGTCGTGTACCCCGGCTTCGACGGCATCCGGTCACGCAACGAGCTCCTGGGGCGGGGCCTGCAGGCGACGCTGCACCGGGCGGAATCGACACCGCTGCGGGTCTTCGGTCTGAGCCACTTCGCCATCCTTGAGCGCCGCGACGACGGCGGGGGCGGGGCGCCGTCGTGAGCCGGCGGGGGCGGGCGGCCGACGCGAGAGTGCGGGCCCGCCACGAGATCATCCATCGGCGGCGGCGGCGGCGCGCGGCGGCCAACGGGGGCGGGACGGGCCGCCGCCTGCTGGTCTGGGTGCCGGTGCTGGTCGCGGCGCTCGGCCTGCTAACGCTGGGGGCCGCGGCCGGCGCCGCCTGGGGCGTGTACCAGTCGTTCGCCGACGATCTGGTGGAGCCGGACGCGATCGTCGATACGCAGCGGGCGCTGGGCACGAGCAAGGTCTTCGACGCGGGCGGGCCCGACGGCGGCCGCCTGCTGTTCGAGTTCGCCGACCCGCTGTCGGGGCTGCGCAACCCCGTCCGCATCGAGGATGTCTCGGTGCACCTCATCAACGCCACCGTGGCGACGGAGGACGCATCGTTCTTCGAGAACCGGGCATCAACACACGCGGGCTGAGCCGGGCGGCCTGGGAGAACCTGGGCCTGGGCACGGGCGATTTCTTCGGCGGCTCCGGCGGCTCCTCCATCACCCAGCAGCTGGTCAAGAACGTGCTGATCCCGCCCGAGGAGCGCAGCGGCCGCACGATCGAGCGGGCGCAGGGCAAGCTCAAGGAGTCGATCCTGGCGGTCGAGCTCACGGAGCAGTACTCCAAGCTCCAGATCCTTGAGTGGTACCTGAACACGATCTTCTACGGGAACCTCTCCTACGGGATCGGTGCGGCGTCGGAGCGCTACTTCGGGAAGCCGGCCTCGGACCTCGACCTGCACGAGGCGGCGCTGCTGGCCGGGCTGCCGCAGGCGCCCGCCCTGCTCGACCCGTTCGTCTACCCGGAGGCGGCGAAGGAGCGACAGCGCATCGTGCTCGACCTGATGGCGCGCAACGGCTACATCACGCCGGCCGAGGCGGAGGCGGCGGCGCGACGGCCGCTCAACTTCGCCAGCCGCGCCTTCAACATCGAGGCGCCGCACTTCGTGACCTACGTCGCCGAGGAGGTGCGGCGGCTGTGCGAGCGGGGCCGCATCCCGCTGCCCGACACGGTGACCGGCTGCGACGACCTGCTGATCGAGGGCGGGCTGCGCATCACGACGACGCTCGACATGCACCTGCAGGAGCAGGCGGAGGCGATCGTGCGGGCCGACATCGCCACATTCGAGGAGCAGACGGGCGCGCACAATGCGGCGCTGGTCGCGCTCGACCCCGCCACCGGGCACATCCTGGCGATGGTCGGCAGCCGCGACTTCTTCCGCGAGGACATCGACGGGCAGGTCAACCTGGCGACCTCGCGGAATTCGCCGGGATCGTCGATCAAGCCGATCACCTACGCGGCGGCGTTCGTGCTGGACCCGGCCGAGTGGAACCCCGGCACGATCATCTGGGACGTGCCGCTGGAGTTCCATGAACTCACGGGCGAGACCTTCTCGCCCGAGAACTTCGACGGCGTGTTCCGCGGCCCGGTGACGGTGCGCAGCGCGCTGGCCAACTCGATCAACATCCCCGCCTTCCGCGTGGCCGACCGCATCGGCACGGGCGCGCTGCTCGACTTCGCGCACCAGCTGGGGATCACCACGATGGCCGACGTGGCCAACTACGGGCCGTCGCTCACGCTGGGCGGCGGCGACGTGACGCTGCTCGACATGGCCTACGCCTACAGCGTCTTCGCCAACAACGGCGTCATGCGCGGGCAGCGGACGTCGCTGGGTCTGCCGCCCGGATACCGCCGCCTGGACCCGATCGCGATCGCGCGGATCAGCGACTCGCGCGGGCGCACGCTGTACGAGGTCGGCGACTCGCAGTCGATGCAGGTCATGCCGAGCCCGCAGGCCTTCCAGATCACGAGCATCCTCTCGGACAACCAGGCGCGGCGGATCCTCTACGGCCTCGACAGCAACCTGGTCCTCGACCGGCCCGCGGCGGCAAAGACCGGCACGGCGGGCGAGCCGGGTCGCAACGACGTGCGCCGCGACTTCTGGACGGTCGGTTACACGCCCAGCCTGGTCACCGCCGTGTGGGTCGGCAACGCCGACAACACGCCCATGACCGGCGGCTCCTCGTCGCGCACGGCGGGCCTCATCTGGCACGACTTCATGCTGGCCGCCCACGCGGGCCTGCCGCCCGAAGAGTTCGCGGTCCCGGAGGGGCTGACGACCTCGCAGGTGTTCACGCCGCGGCTCCGCGTGCTGCCGGCCCGGGATCGGTCCGATGCGTCGCCGCAGAACCCGTGCGGGTCCACGTCGCTGGAGTTGTTCGTCGCCGACGGCGGCGTGCCGGCGCGCGGGAACGAGGTCTGCACCCGCGCCGAGATCGACGTGCGCACGCTGGACCTGGCCCTGCCGGGCACGGACGAGGAGTGGCGCCGCGAGGGCTTCTACCTCATCCCGACCCTGCTGCCGGCCGAGACGCGGGTCGGGGGGCGCACGGACCCGGAGATCATCGGCTGGCTGCAGGACAACCGTGTGCGCTTCGTGGGCGACGATTCGCTGGAGCGCCGCCAGGGGAACCCCGTCGCGCTCGAAGAGCCGCGGGACGGCGCGGAACTGGGGCAGGAGCGCGTGACGGTCAGCGGGCAGGCCGACAGCGCGGAACTGGAGCGCTGGCGCCTGGAGTTCGCGCCGGGGACGGACCCGTCGGACGACGACTTCGTCGTGATCGCGGAGGGCGAGCGCCCCGTGCGGGACCGGATCGCCCGCTGGGACACCCGTGATCTGGAGCCCGGCGAGTACGTGCTGCGCTTGGTCCTGGAGGACGACTTCCTGGGCACGCGGGAAGTGTCCGTCGAGGTCACGATCCTGGACGAATCGGAGCCCGAGGAGGAGGTCGCCGACGCCGGGGACGATGCGCCCGGCCCCGATCCCTCGGACGACGCCGGAGAGGATGACGGTGCGACCGACAGCGCGGACGGCGACGATGGCTAGCGCGATGAGGAAGCGGCGATGACGCGGCGCTCAGCCCCGGACGGCGGCCTCCAACTCGGCCAGCGATTCGAACTCGCGCACGACGGCGATGAACGCGGCCAGGGAATCGGCCTCGCCGCGCAGCGCGAGCAGCAACGCCCCAATGGGGCTGCTGCTGGCCGCGGTATCGGCGTAGACGCCGCGCGCGGCGAAGAAGGCCTGGTTGATACGGCGGAAGTTGCGGCCCAACTCCGCGAGCTGCAACCGCGCGGCCTCCATCAGCGCCTCCGCGTCCTCGATCCGGCCGGCGGCGAGCAGGGTGTCGACGTCGAGCCGCAACTGCGCGAGCGCGGCGTCGCTTTCGGTGCGATCCGCGGTGGGAGACCCCCGCGGCTGCACGGCCGGATGGGCCCGCTGCAGGGCTTCGGCGATCTCGTCGCCGACCATGTTGGCGACCGTCTCGTTCATCGTGCGCAGCTCACGGCTGTCGAAGAAGTGGAAGCCCAACGGATAGAAGAACAGGTAGTTGTGGGTCCACTCGTGGGCGATGGTGTTCACGGTCGCGGCGTAGGATCGGGCGTCGTGGACGATCGCCGGGTAGGAGCCCAGGCCGCCGATGCCCTGGACCAACGCCGACCAGCGACCGTCCGCCTCGACCGCGGCCTCGAGACGCATCATCTCGGGCATGGGCAGTTCGGGGTCGAGCAGGACGGATCGGGCGATGCGGATCTCGTCGCGCGGCGAGACCGTGAGCACGCGGGGCGGGCGGGTCAATTCCACGTCGACCGGGGGCCAGAGCAGGGCCTGATCGCCGAACAGCGGCAGCGGGCGGGCGAAGCCCGACCGGCGCAGCTCCTCCCCCACGCGATGCTCCAGAATGCGCTCGACCTGGTTCTCCATGGCCGCGCGCTCCGCCTCGAGGCGGGCGATGACCGCGTCGGAGCGGCCGGCGGCGCGCGCCTCGGCGAGGTCGGCGCGCAGGTCGAAGTAGCGCTGGACCAGGGCGTCGGCGGCGGGGCCGTCCTCGTGACGGCCGCTGAGCACCGCGCCCACATCGCCGAGCCAGTGGCTGAAGACGGCGCCGAGCTCGAAGTCGAGCAGGCTGAAGCGGTGGCCCGCGACGGCGTCGTCGGTGACGTCGTCGAGGCCCGGCGTCGGGGCCTGCGCGCTGACGCGGGCGTGCATCGACACCGCGCCCAGCCCGACTACCGCCAGAGCGCCGACGGCCAGCGCGCACAAGACCAGCGCCGGCAAGCCGATCCGGCGGCGCGTCGCGGGCCGTGTCCGGCGCTGAGTGGTCATCTGGCCCATATCTCCCATACGTTCGCAATGATGGACTGGCGCGTACCGGCAGAGAACGCGCGGGGAGGCCGCTGAGGTGTCAGGCAGCATCGCACAGGCTGCGGGGCGGGGATCAACCGCGCGACCCGGCGCGGCGTGGCGACCGGCGCGCCTGGAGGCCCGCGCGGTCGCGCTGGCGCTCGACGTCGTCGTTGCGGCGGCGATCGGCGCGCTGTTCCTGGCGCTGGGTGCGATGGTCGTGCTGCTGCAGACCGACTGGCTGGGCGATGACCCCGGACGGGCCCAGTGGCTCTGGGGCTACCTCGTCGCGGCGCTGTGGCTGCTGGCGTGCTTCGGCATCGGCGCGAGGCGGCGGGGCACGCCGGGGCAGCGCGCGCTGGGCCTGCGGGTGCGCGACCGCGCTGGCCGCGCGCCGGGGGGCGGCCGCGCGACAGCCCGCGCAATCGTGCAAATCCTGGCGGCCGCGCCGCTCGGCCTGGGCCTGCTGGCGCCGCTCATCGACGGGCAGCGCCGCTCCCTGGCCGACCGGGTGACGGGAACGCGCGTTTGGGAGCGCACATCGTGAGCCCGGACGAGCGCGGCGCCGGCGAGTCGAGCCCGTGGGAACCGCCCGACCGGCGCGGCGAGCCGCCGGGCGAAGACGCGGGTGAGCAGACCGTCGAGGCGACGGGGCCGCCATCCACGGCGCCGCTGTCCCCCGCGCCGACCACCCCGGTCCGGCGCGTCCAGAACCGCGCCCCCGGCGCGGCGCGCGAGATCCTGCGCCCCGTCCGCGGCCCGGGTGGCCGGGCCCGGTCCGGCCCGCGGCGCGCGCCCGCCACCTGGGCGGCCCGCAGCTCCTTCCGCGTCGCCGATGAGGATGCGCGCCTGCACCGCCAGATGTCGCGCTGGATGGGCGTCGGCGGGCTGGCGCTGGTGACGGGGCTGCTCATCGTGGCCTGGTCGGCCGTGCAACTCACTGGACGGTCGCACGCGACGCAGGTGCTGGAACAAGCGCTCGCCCCGCTGTCGGACATCGACCGGCTGCTGGAGCGCGACTACGCGACGCTGCAGACCCAGGCGCAGGCGGCGGACGACGCGAGCGTGATCGTGCAGAGCTACCCCCTGGGCATCGCGATCCCGGCCGCGGAACTGGCGCAGATGAGCCGCGACGAGGTCCGCGCCCGCGTCCTGTCCGTGTCCGCGGAGCGGATCTACGAGTCCGGCGTCGGCACGTTCACGCGGGAGGACGCCGGGCAGGGGAGCTTCTTCTCGCCGAGCGGCGTGTTCGAGTTGACGGCCGGCCAGTTGACCGCCCGCAACCACACCATCGCGATCATCATCGCCGTGCTGCTGGCGCTCTTCTTCGTGCCCATGCTGGTGCGCGCGCTCTCGGAGGGCAGCGGAGCCGAGCGAGCGCGGAACATGGGCGCCGGACTCGCGCTGGGCGGGCTGGGCCTGGCGATCGCGCTGCTGATCGCTCGGGGCCTGCTGCGGGGCGTCCTGAGCTCCGACGACGCCTTCTCCGATGCGCTGCTCGACGTCGGCCTCAACGCCGCCGGGCTGCCGCTCCGCAACGGCCTGATCTTCGGCGCGCTGGGCGGCGTCGTGCTGGCGGCCTCGCTGGCATTCGAGGCGTTGCTCTGGCGCTGGGCCGGCCGCCGGGCCTGGGCGGAGGATGCCGGCTAACGGGTTGCGGCCTGGGGGGTCAACCGGACCTGTTCCGCTCTCGAACGAAGCGGATGTCCACGCGGTAGTCCAGGGCCTGCGCGGCGGCGGCGATGGTCTCCAGCTTTGGGCTGTACTTGCCCGACTCCCAGCGGCTCACGACACCCTGGGTGACGCCCATCTTCTCGGCGAGTTGCGCCTGGGTCATTCCGCGATGGCGCCGCGCCTTGATCAGTTCCTCGATCACGGCGTAGCGGGGCCCGAGCCGCTCGAATTCCCAGCGCAGTTCCGGATCCTCCGCGTGAAGCTCGTCGAGGCCTTCCCGGAACGATCGGCCAATCGTGCCCATGCCGTTGCCTCCTCTACCGTCGACGCCCGTCAGCATGTCATAGATGCTATATCCGCAGGGCATGGATCGCAACATCGTCACTCGACGCATGTTGCGCTACTAGAGCAACTCTTCGAGTCGGGACCGCGCGCGATTCAGTTCGCGCGTCTGCAGCTTCGGCGTCGTCTTGCGCCACGCGTGCAAGAGCACGTACACCCCGTCCACGACCGCCATCGCGACGCGATGCGGGCCGGGCCGTAACTCCCAGATTCGGTACTTGGCATCGATGAGTCTGGCGAGTCGCTGCGTCACCAACTCTGCGGGCGTCGCCTTCTCCAGAAGCAGGATCGTGCGCTCGATCGTGGCAGCCTCTTTCTTCGCCTGCCTGCTACTCGCGGCCAGCGCGCGGATGTATTCGAGCACCGGCTCGGAGCCATCACCGTCTCGGAAGTAGGCTATCTGGACCACGCAGTCAGTATGGCGGGCCAGAGGCGCCGCCTGCACGCGGTAGGCTCCCAAGCCATGACCTGTGACTCGATGACCACCGACGGCCGGCGCCGCTGCGACTGGGGCGGCGCCTGGGACGACCCACTGATGCTCGCCTACCACGACGAGGAGTGGGGCGTGCCCGTGCACGACGACGGCCACCTGTTCGAGCTGCTCACCCTGGAGGGAGCGCAGGCCGGCGTGTCCTGGCGGACCGTGCTGCACCGTCGCGAGGGCTACCGGCGGGCGTTCGCGGGCTTCGCGATCGACGCCGTGGCGCGGTTCACGGCCGAGCAGGTCGAGCGCCTGCTGGAAGACCCGGGCATCATCCGCAATCGGGCGAAGGTGGAATCGACGGTGCGCAACGCGCAAGCCGTCCTGGCGCTGCGGGGCGACGGGGGCTCGCTCGACGCGTGCCTCTGGGACTTCGTCGGGGGGGCGCCGAAGCGGAACCGCTTCGAGGCCGCCGCGGAGGTTCCGGCGCAGACGGCGGAGTCGAAGGCGATGAGCCGCGCGTTGAAGCGGCGGGGATTCCGCTTCGTGGGACCGACGATCTGCTACGCACTGATGCAGTCGGCGGGCATGGTCAACGACCACCTGGTCTCGTGCTTCCGCCACGCGGAACTGGACGCGTAGCGCGGCTCAGGACGCCGTCGCGGCGCCGAAGACGCGCTCACCCGCGACCCAGGTCTCGGCGACCGTGGGCGGCGCGTCCGCATCCAGCTCGCCGCTCAGGATGACCAAGTCGGCGCGCTTGCGGGCGGCGAGGCTGCCCCGCTCGTCCTCCTGTCCGCCGGCGCGGGCGGCGCCGATGGTGGCGGCGTGCAGCCAGGTCTCGTAGTCGAGCGACTGCGCGGCGTCGAGGTCGTAGCCGTTCAGCCCCCGCCGCGTGACGCCGAAGGCGCAATCGGTCAGGGGGCGGGCGTCGGTGCAGGGGGCGTCGGAGGAGGCCGCGAGGGGTACGCCGGCGTCGGCCAAGCTTCGGAAGGGCGCGAAGTCGAGGTCGTCGAAGACGAAGCCGCCCGCGGCCGCGCCGGCGAACATGTCGACGAAGGACGGCTGCACGACCGCGCGGGCCCCGGCCGCGGCGATGGCCCGCTCCTGCCCCGGCGCCAGCACGACGCAGTGCTCCAGGCGGGGCGCCGCCGAGAGATCGGCGCCGCTCAGCGCCGCGAGCGCGGCCTCGACGCCGAGGCTGCCGTTGGTGTGGATCGCGACGGGCCAGCCGCGGGCGGCGACGGCGCGCACCCCCTCGGCGAGGCCGGGGCTCAGCGTGCCCATCTCGATGGGCTTGCCGTCGCGATGGCCGCGCACGGCCGGCTGTGAGCCACTGTCGGCGAAGAACTTCACCGGGCCCAGTCGGAACCACGCATCGCCGTCACCGGGCGTCAGGCCGTCCACGAGGCCGCCGTCGGGATTGACCAGCATGGCCGTGGAGTGCGGCATGGCGAGGACGGAGATGGGCAGCGCGCCGCGAGTGGCCAGGTGGCGGTAGGCGGCGATCGCGCCGGGCGAGGCGGCGGCGTCGTGAATGGCGGTGATGCCCTCGGCCAGCAGGGCGCGAGCACTGGCGGCGATGCGGTCGGGCCAACCGTCGCGCGTGTAGTCGGCGACGGACGCCGCGTGCGCCGCGCTCCAGGCGATCTCGATCAGCCGCCCGGTCGCGGCGCCCTGGCCGTCGCGCAGGATGTGGCCGCCGGGCGGATCCGCGGTCGCGGCGTCGATACGAAGCGCCTCCAGCCCCGCGGAATCGACCAGGCACTGATGCATCGTCCAGTGGGCGAGGATGATCGGGCGACCGAGTTGCAGATCGTCAAGGTCCTGTCGGGTCACCTTGGCGCCGCCCGTCGGCCGCCAGTTGAAGGCCCGGATCCAGGCGGCGGACGGCTCGCGGGCGGCCTGGTCGCGCAGGGCCGCGAAGACGTCCTCGGGGGAGGCCGCGTGGGTGAGGTCGGCCCAGCGCGGCTGCAGCGCGGCGACGGACAGGTGGTGGTGGGCGTCGATCAGGCCGGGGATCAGGTAGCGCCCCCGCAGATCGACGCGGGCCGCGCCGGGGTGGGCGTCGAGCAGGCTGTGATCGCCGACGGCCTGGATGCGGTCGCCATCGACCACGACGACCTCCGGCGGCGGGCCGGGCTCCATCGTGCGGATGCGGCCTCCGAAGAATGCGGTCGGAATGGCAGCCCCTCCCCGTCGTGCGCCGGCGGCCCCGACCGTCGGCGTGGCGATTCTAGCGGCCGGATCCCGCCGTGCCCGTGGTCGGCGCCGGAAACACGGGCGAAACGCCGGCGTCATATGTCCTTCACACCGGCGTAAAACCGCCGAAACCCCCCGCACCCGGCCGATTCATAGGCTCGAATCCGAGAGCAATGGAAGGGATGGGCCGAATGGCAATTCCACACTCGCTGCGCCGGATGGCGCTCGCCCTCGTCATGGGGATCAGCCTGGGTGTGCTGGTCTCCGGCGGGGTCATTTTCGCCCAATCGGGCGATGAAGTCGCCGATGGGCTGGCGGACCTGATCGCGGCCGTCGATACGGTCTGGCTGCTCATCGCGGCGATTCTGGTGTTCTTCATGCAGGCCGGATTCGGGCTGCTCGAGGCGGGCTTCGTGCGCGTCAAGAACACGACCAACATCCTGATGAAGAACGCACTCGATGCCTCGCTGGGCGTCATGGTGTACTGGGCGATCGGCTTCGGGCTGGCCTACGGCACGGCCGGCAGCTTCGCCGGGTTCGACAAGTTCTTCGTCACCGCCGACAGCGACCTGGGCGCCGGCATGAGCGCCTTCGGCGTCTTCGGCGACGTGCCGCTGTTCGCCAGCTTCATCTTCCAGTGGGCCTTCGCCGCGACGGCCGCGACGATCGTTTCCGGCGCCATGGCCGAACGCACCAAGTTCGGGGCCTACATCTTCTACACGATCTTCATCACGGGCATCATCTACCCCATCGTCTCGCACTGGGTGTGGGGCGGCGGCTGGCTGTCCGAGGTGGGCGACAACGGCTTCCTCGACTTCGCGGGCTCCACCGTCGTCCACAGCGTGGGCGCCTGGGCCGGCCTGATGGGCGCGATCATCGTGGGCGCCCGAATCGGCAAGTTCTCGCCCGACGGCTCCACGCGGGCGATCCCCGGCCACAGCATGCCCCTGGCCGCGCTGGGGATGTTCATCCTCTGGTTCGGCTGGTACGGCTTCAACCCGGGCAGCACGCTGGCCCTCAGCAACGGGGGCGCGGGGCTGGCCGCGTTCGTCGCCGTCAACACGACCCTCGCCGCGGGCGCCGGCGCCGTCGCCGCCGTGGCGGTGGCGAAGGTCCGCTACGGCAAGGCCGACCTGGGCCTGACGATCAACGGCGCCCTGGCCGGCCTGGTGGCGATCACCGCCGGCTGCGGCTTCGTCGACCCCTACGCGGCCGTGATCATCGGCCTGATCGGCGGCGTCATCGTGGTCTTCGCGGTGGCGATGTTCGACAGGCTGCGCATCGACGACCCCGTCGGCGCGATCTCCGTGCACGGCGTGGTCGGCGTCTGGGGCACGCTCGCGGTCGGCCTGTTCGCGACCGAGCGACTGGTCGGCGGCGACACCTACGGGCTGCTCGTCGGCGGCGGCATCCAGCAACTGGGCGTGCAGATCGTCGGCATCCTGGCCGTCGCCGCGTGGACCATCGTCACGTCGGGGATCCTGTTCCTCGTCATCAAGCACACGATCGGGCTGCGCGTCAGCGAGGCTGAGGAGTTAGTTGGCCTCGACGTGCAGGAACACGGCATCGGCGCCTACCCGGAGTTCGGGACGGTGACGCCGGGGACCGCGGTCGAGCACGGGGTGTCCGGCGACTAGCCGGCCCCCCGTACGCTCGCATCGCGCCCGAGAAGGGCGCGGGAGAAGGGAGAGACTGGTCATGGATATGGTTACCGCCATCATTCGCCCGGAGCGGCTGGGCCTGGTCCGGCGGGCACTGGAGGAGATCGGCATCGTGAGCATGACGATCACCGAAGTGCGCGGGCGGGGCGCCCAGAAGGGCGTGACGCAGGAGTACCGCGGACAGCCGGTGTCGGTGGATTACCTGCCGAAGGTGAAAGTCGAGCTGGTGATCAACACGACGCCGCTCGACGCCGTCATCGACGCCATCGTGGAGAACGCCCAAACGGGGCAGATCGGCGACGGCAAGATCTTCGTGACACCGGTCAGCGACGCCGTGCGCGTGCGCACCAAGGAACGGGGACCAGCGGCCGTCTAGCCGGCGACCGCCGATCACCTCCCGTGGGCCGGCGGGGCCGGGATCGCCCGCATCGATCCCGGTCCCGCGGTCGTTTCACCGCTGGGGCAACCGATGAGTTGGCGCACGTTCCAACGCAAGGGGTCGAAGAGCGAGTTCGCCTTCCCCACGGTCACGATCCACGGCGACGGGACGATCGCCCTGAACGGGCCGGCGATCGCGGCCCTCGCCGGCGACGGCGCGCTGGATCCGGCGCAGGACGTCTCGCCGCCGGCGCTGGATCTGCTCTACGACGACGAGACGCCCAACCAGGTGGGCTTCCGGCTGCACAAGGACGGCCCGTACCGGCCGCGGCGCCGCAAGGCCGAGCGCAGCTGGGTGCTGTCGGGGTCGTCGTTCCTGCGCTTCGTGGCCTACACCCCGCGCGAGACGACGCGCTTCCGCGCGACGCTGCGGCCCGACCGCATCCTGGCGATCGATCTGCGCACGCCGCTCGGGGCGGCGCGAGGGAGCACGGCGCCGGGCTGAGACCGGCGAGCGGTCCCTGTTTGGCGCTCCCCCATCAGCGCTCCCCTATTGGTGATCCAGGTGGGCGCGCACCTCGGGCCGAGCGTCCTGCTGCGCGACGTTGCGCTCCAGCAAGCGATAGAGCTTGTCGGGCGGGAAGCCCATCCGCAGCAGCACCTCGCCGTTCTTGACGAAGTCCTCGTAGCGGGCGATGAGTCCGTCCCGCAACTCGAACAGGCCCACGCCTTCCATCAGGATGCGCTTGCCCTCCGTGTGGGGCGTCGCGCCGTCGAAGCTGAACAGCCAACGCGCGTAGCCGACGCGGCCGTCGTCGACGGGGGCGATCATCTGCCACTCGAAGTTGCGCGCGTCGCGGTGGAAGCGCTCCTCCAGCATCTCCGCGATCGCGTCGCGCCCGGCGTGCGGGCCGTAGAAGACGTCGTGGTAGACGGCGTCCTCGGTGAAGAGGCGGGCGAAACGCTGCCCATCGCCCGCCTTGACCGCGGCGCAGAATTCCTCGAGCAGCGCGGCGAACCGCATGGCGCCTCCCGACCGCTCAGCCGCGGCGGTACTTCTCCTGGACCTCGGGCGGAATAGCGACCGAGCGGCCCGTCCCCAGGTCGAGCCAGACCCAGTCGTGGCGGAACGTCGCGATGCGGACGCCCGAGGATTCGGACGCGCAGGTGAACTCCTGGCTGAACCCGTGCTCGCCGACCTCCGTCGTCTCGACGGCGACGCGGCAGCCGTCCTGCCAGCGCAGGGGGCGATGGTAGGTGACCGAGGTCTCGCGCGGGACGGCGAGGACGCCGTCGGGCTTCTGGATGCCGCAGTGCGACTCGAAGGCGGCGTAGGCGAGTTCCGTCAGCGCGAGCAGCACGCCAGCGTGCACGAAGCCGCTGGACGCGTAGGTGTCGGTGTGGCGGGTGGGGAAGCTGCACTCGAAGGGCATGGCGGCAGGCTAGCGCGCCGCGGCCTCGGGCGGCGAGCCCGCCCGGCGGGTGACCGGGGACGTATCCGGTACGAGCCGTGAGAGGCGCCCCCGGTTCCGCGCGACGAGGTCGTAGCCGCGGGCCAGCGCCCAGCGCAGGGGCGGCAGCCGACGCGCGCCCGCCGCGACGACGCCGCCGCCGGGCAGCAGCGCCAGCCCCAGGAGCAGCGCCTCGTCCTGCGAATGCAGGCGGCCGGCGGCGTCGCGCAGGTGCATGCTGCGGTCGCGCAGGGCGGGCGTCAGGCCGCGCAGCCAAGCCGCGGCCTGCGGGTCCGACCAGGGCAGGATGTCGAACCGGCCGGCCCGATCCCAGCGCCGGATCGCGTGCACGCAGGCCCGGCAGAAGCGGCAGCCGTCGTCGTAGAGCAACGTGGGACGGCCCGCCGGCGCCACGGCCGCCCCTATTCGACGCGGATGCCGGCGGTCTCGACGAGGAGCCGCTGCGAGGGCGTCCCGCTCTGCGAGCCGGAGGCCTCCAGCGCCTTGAGCGTGTCCATGCCGTCGACGACCTCGCCGAAGATCGTGTGGTTGCCGTCGAGCCAGGGCGTGGGCACGAAGGTCAGGAAGAATTGGCTGCCGTCGGTGCCGGGGCCGGCGTTGGCCATGCTGAGCAGCCCCGGCCGATCGTGCTTGACGGCGGGGTCGAACTCGCCCGCGTAGTTGTAGCCGGGGCCGCCGGTGCCCCGGCCCAGCGGGCAGCCGCCCTGGGCCATGAATTCCGTGATCACCCGGTGGAAGGCCAGCCCATCGTAGAAGCCGAGCCGCGTGAGATAGATCGTGCTCGACACGTGCGCCGGCGCGACGTCGGGGCGCAGCCGCACGGCCAGATCGCCCACGTTGGTCTTGAGGTCCCAGAAGTAGCTCCGGGCGGGGTCGAAATCGACCGTGGGCGGCTGCGACAAGCGCGTGCGCCAGTTGACCGCGGCCGTATCGACCGCCTGTTCCGCGATGAACCCGTCCAGCGCGTCGAGCGCCACATCAGCCATCAAGCTCTCCCGTCCTCGCGGCCCGGCCGTCGCGGGCCTCAGGGATTGTATCGGCCGCCGCGGCTACGGGGAGCCGGCCACGGGGACGCTACTGGCCCGGCTGCGACAGCACTTCGACGTGGACGCGGATCCTCCCCTCGGGGAGCGTACCGATCAGGCGGAAGGCGGCGGGCGAGAGGTCGATGTCGTTCTCCGGGAACAGACCCGTGTCCTGCACCGTCACGTCGACGTAGCGGATGCCCCGCCAGACCCGCAACTTCGTGCCGCATTCGTGCGTCGTGGAGGCGGCGATGGTGGCATTGTCGGGCTCGTAGGTGCCGCCGCAGCGCATGACGTTGCCGGCCAGCGAGTGGTGGTAGAACGTCGCGTCGCCGGCCACGGCGTCGGCGGGCGGGCCGTGGGGGTCCGTCCCGCTGTTGGCGGCCGGAGCGGCCGCGCCGGGGCGCTGATAGGGCGTCGTGAAGTCGCGGGCGACCCAGCCGGTCCGGCCGTAGTGTGGGCCCATCGTGACCGTCACCCGGACCCATTCGTGGTTGTCCGCGTTGACGGGGGCCTCGCCGAGCGATCGCAGGATCGTCCCCGGCGGGAGGCACGCGATCGCCGGCCGGCCGGTGGTGGGCTCGGGGCGCAGGTTCAGGCAGTCCGCCACCACCACCCGGAGGAGCTCGCCATCGGCCGGCGCGGCCTCTCCCGGATCCCAGGTGGCGTCGGCGTCCAGTTGCAGCCACAGGGCCTGGGCGGGCGCCACCTCCTCGAGGTTGCTGAACCGGGGCAGGTCGGGGCGGTAGGTGCGGTACTCCTGCGCGATGGGATCCCACCAGAACGCCGCGACGAGGGCGTCGGCCAGGCTGCTCGTCGCCTGCTCCATCGTCGCGGCGGCGCCCGTCCAGGCGACCAGGTTGAAGCCCGCGCGCAGATTCAGTGCGCGCGGCTCGACGTTGGACGGCCGCTGCAGGACGAGGCCGCGCACGTCCTTGATACGGATGAGCAAGCCGTCACCGGGGCTCACTTCGGTCAGGTAGCCAGCCCGCGTCGGACGGTCGGGCAGGAAACTGCGGAAGCTCTGCGTCTGCGCATCGAAGACGTATATCCCGTCGAGGTAGTGTTCCAGCATGCCGGCGATGTCGGCGATGCGTGTGTGGGCCGTCCAGCCGACCATGTTCCAACCCGGTTCGAGCGGGACGCGCCCGGGCGCCGAGGTGGGAGCGGGCGCGGGGGCCGGGGCGGGAGCCGGGGCGGGGGCGTCGCCGCTCCCGTTGCTGGAGGTGAAGCGCCTTCCCTGGTGGGCGTTGTCCTCCCCGGTCTGGGGCAGATCGATTCCCTCGACGGCCCAGGCGCCGGTCAGGGGGATGCTCCCCTGGAGACGGCCGCCCCCAGTGGTGTGATGCACGGCCAGATGGATATGCGGCAGGCCGTTGTTGTTCGCGTAGCCGGCCGGCGCCACGGTCCCCAGGTACTCCCCCAGTTGCACGGGCAGCCCGCGGTAGAGGCGTGAGTCGGGGAAGATGTGGCAGAGCAAAACGGCCAAGCCGGCGCCGTTGTCGATCGTCAGGCAGTCGGAGTAGTCGACGTAGGAGATCGTCCCGGCGATGGGGGAGCGCACCACGGATCCCGGAGTGGAGCCGCCGTCGACGCGCACGAGGTCGATCGCATGGGGGTCGTTTTGGTCGGCGACGCTGTGCGTGGCCGTGTTGTAGCCCGCGACAATCTCCCAGACGGAGCCCGCCTCGGTGGGCAGGGGGAAGACGCCACCTTGCGCGTGAGCCGGCGTCGAGCCGAGCCCCAGGGTGGAAGCGGTCAGCAGCAGCGTGAGGATTGCCGCGAACGCCCCCCACCCCTTGGGGCGCCCGCGCCGCACGAGCCGGCGCATGATCACATTATTGGGGACGATCCCTCGGGAGGGAAGAGCGCGGGAGACGGTCGGGCGAACCGGGCGCCGCCCTCCCATCAGCCGAAGGGCGACCGCTCCATGCCGGCCAAGGCGTCGCCGGGGCCGTCGCCCTGCGCCCGGCGACGGCCGCCGCGCTCCCGGCCGCGCGCCCGCAGCCCGGTGACCGCCAGCACGAGCGCGAAGACGGCCGCCTGCAGCAGCACGACGGTCGCGCCGGAGGAGACATCAACGAACCAGGAGAGGTAGATGCCCAGGAAGCCGGTCAGCGCGCCGGTCAGGGCGGCGAGGAAGAACAGCCGCGGGAAGGAATCGGTCAGCAGCCGCGCGGTGACGGGCGGGATGACGAGCGCGGCGGCGATCAGCGTGACGCCCAGCACCTGCAGGCAGGCGATGACCGTGGCGGCCAGGATCAGCGAGAAGACGACCTCGACCCAGGCCAGCGGCACGCCCGACGCGCGGGCCACGTCGCGGTCGAAGGTGACGAAGACGAGCCGCTTCCACCAGACGAAGAGCAGCACGGCGACGAGCAGCATCGTGCCCGCGATGGCGCCGACGTCGCTGTTGGAGATGCCCAGCACCTCGCCGAAGAGCACGGCCTCGAAGTCGCGCGTGAAGGTGCGCTCGCGGCTGATCAGGGCCACCCCGACGGCGAAGGCGGCCGTCGTGATGATGCCGATGGCGGCGTCGCCGCTGATCTGGCGGCGGCGGCCGGCCGCGTTGATCAGCAGCACGCTGAACGCGCCCCAGATCGTCGCGCCCAGGTAGAAGTTGATCCCGGCGACGAAGGAGACGACCGCACCCCCGAAGATGCTGTGGGCCAGCCCGTGCCCGATGTACGACAGCCGCCGCAGGACGACGAAGACGCCGACGCCGGCGGTGAGCAGCCCGGCCAGCGTCGCGGCCAGCAGGGCCCGGCGCATGAAGTCGAACTGGAAGGGCTCCAGCAGCTCAGCCACGGGATGCCGGCCCAGAGGCGGACGCGGGTTCGGCGCGGAACGACTCGTGCTGGTCCTCCGCGGCGACGGCGTCGAGCGGGGCGTCGTCGTGCGCGACGACGTAGACGGTGCGGCCCCGGCGCAGGACGACCATCTCCGCGCCGTAGACGTCGCGCAGGACGTCCGGCGTCAGCACCTCGGGCGGCGTGCCGTCGGCGACGACGCGGCCCTCGCCCATGCAGACCAGCCGCGGCAGGTGCGAGGCCACGGCGTTGAGGTCGTGCGTCGTGAGGACGATGGTCAGCCCGCCGCGGTGCAACTCGCCCAGCAGGTGCATGACGTCGTGCCGCGTCTTGATGTCGACGCCGGTCGTGGGCTCGTCGAGCAGGACGATGTCCGGGTCGCCGATCAGGGCGCGGGCGATGAAGACGCGCTGCTGCTGCCCGCCGGAGAGCGGGCGGATCGATCGGTCGCGGAGGTGGCCGATACCCAGCCGATCGAGCGCCTGACGGGCGAGCGCGCGGTCGCGCCGCGAGGACCACGGCCGCCAGCCCGACTCGCGCCAGCGCCCCAGCAGCACGACCTGCTCAACGGTGATGGGGAAGTTCCAGTCGATCGACTCGACCTGCGGCACGTAGCCGACGCGCAGCGGGCCGGACTCGCCGCCGTGCTCGCGCACCTCGCCGGCGAGGCGCTGGGTCTGGCCCAGCAGCGTGCGCAGGAGGGTCGTCTTGCCGCAGCCGCTCGGCCCCACGATGCCGACGAACTCGCCCCGGCGCAGGTCGAGGTCGACCCGCCGCACGACGGGCGCCCCGTCGTAGCCGGCGCTGACGCCGTCGAAGGCGATCAGCGGCGGGCCGTCGCGGCGGGGCCGCGGGAAGCTGTGCTCCGCGAGGCGCGCGGCGGGGTCGCGGCGCTGGTCCATCAGGCGCGCTCCTCGTACTCGGCGAAGCGGCCCCACGTATCGGCGACGTCGAAGCCGTCCAGCGCGGAGGGGTCGCCGCCGAGGGCGGTCGTCATCGTGCGAACGTTCTCCACCATCATCGCGACGAGCGTGTTTTCGGGGTCGCCGGGTGCGCCGGGCAGGTCGTCGTCGCGGAGCGTGCTCACCTGCACCGCCCCGGCCTCCCTGGCGATGACCTGCAGCACCTCGGAGGGGAACACCTCGGAGCCGAAGATGGCCGGCACGGCCGCGTCGCGGATCTGCCGGACGAGCGCGCCGACCTCGCGCGGGGAGGGCTCGGAGAAGTCGGACGGTTGCACCGCGCCGATGACCTCGAAGCCGTAGCGCGGGGCGAAGTAGGGGAAGGAGTCGTGGTAGGTCAGCAGCTTGCGGCTGTCCGGCGGGATGGTCGCCGTCGCCCGGGCGATGGCGGCATCCAGCGCCGTGAGTTGGTCGCGGAAGCGGGCGAAGTTGTCCGCGTAGTAGCCGGTTGCGTCCGGGTCGATGCGGCTGAGCGCGTCGCGGACGAGATCGGCGTAGCGGACGCTCAGGATGGGATCGGTCCAGAGATGCGGGTTGGGAACGCCGCCCGCCGCGGGGAAGGAGAAGTCGAAAACGTACTTGTCGGCGCCGACGGTGTTGTCGCCGAGCAGCAGGATGCGCTCATCCGGGGCGTTGGCCCGCGCCAGCTCGAGCGTGGGCAGCTCCAGGCTGAGCCCGTTCAGCACGATGAGGTCGGCCTCGGCGAGCGACAGCGCAGCCGAGGGCAGCGGCTCGAAGGTGTGGGAGTTCACGCCCTCCGGGACCAGGGCCGCGACGGCGGCGCGGTCGCCGGCGACGTTCTCGACGATGCTGCGCAGGGGCGCGACCGTCGTGACGACGCTGATCGCCCGCGCTTCGGCCGCGGCTTGCGCCTCCGCGGCGGACGACGCTGCGGGCGCCTCATCGGCGGAACCGCCGCAGGCCGCGACGATCGCCGCGATCAGCAGCGAGCCGAGGGTCGGGCGGAGCAGGATCGCGCGGGGCATCGGGCGCCGTTCCGGGGTTGGCTGGTTTTGCGACTGGTCGCAACAGTCCATCGGCAGCCTAGGCGCGGGTCGTCGTTCTTGCAACTGGTTGCAACAGCGCTCCCTTCGAGAGATACGCCGGCTGCCTGCGCCCGGATGCGGCCGCCGTGCGCAAAGCGGTTAGCGCCGAAACCGCGCCGGGGCGATGCACCGGAGCGCCGTCGCGACTAGTATTCGCCTCACGCCGGCGGCGCGATCGCCGGCCCACCCAGCCTGCAACGCCCGTCGTCACCGACTGCCGGGCGCAGCGCGATGTGGCGTCACGCCGCATCCGGCGGAAGGAAGGTCTCATGCTCGAGTTCTCGGCAAACGCCCGCGAGTGGCAGGAGCGCGTCAAGGCGTTCATGGACGAGCACATCTACCCGAACGAAGCGCTCTACCACGAGCAGGTCGACACCGGCGACCGCTGGCAGCCGGTACCGGTCGTGGAGGAGCTCAAGGAGAAGGCGAAGGCCGCCGGCCTGTGGAACATGTTCCTGCCCGCGAGCCGCAACGGGGCCGGGCTGAACAACTTCGAGTACGCGCCGCTGTCGGAGGAGCTCGGCAAGGTCGGCTTCGCCTCGGAGACGATGAACTGCTCCGCGCCCGACACGGGCAACATGGAGGTGCTGGAGCGCTACGGCAGCGACCGGCTGAAGGAGCAGTACCTGCGGCCGCTGCTGGCGGGCGAGATCCGCTCGGTGTTCCTGATGACCGAGCCGGCGGTGGCCTCGTCGGACGCGACGAACATCGAGTGCCGCATCGAGCGCGACGGCGACGAGTACGTGCTCAACGGCCGCAAGTGGTGGTCGTCGGGTGCGCCGGACCCGCGCTGCAAGGTCGGCATCCTGATGGGCAAGACCGACCCCACGGCGGACCGCCACAAGCAGCAGTCGATGGTCGTCGTGCCGATGGACGCCGAGGGCCTGAAGATGGAACGCGTCCTGACGGTCTTCGGCTACGACGACGCGCCGCACGGCCACGGCGAGGTCTCCTTGAACAACGTGCGCGTGCCGGCGGAGAACCTGCTGCTGGGCGAGGGCCGGGGCTTCGAGATCGCGCAGGGGCGCCTGGGCCCGGGCCGCATCCACCACTGCATGCGCACGGTCGGCGTGGCCGAGCGGGCGCTGGCGCTGATGGTGGACCGTGTCAACAACCGCGTGGCCTTTGGCCGCAAGCTGGCCGACATGGGCTCGATCCGCGAGGACATCGCGAAGTCGCGCATCGAGATCGACCAGTCGCGCCTGCTGACGCTGTGGGCGGCGCACCGCATGGACACGGTCGGCAACAAGGAGGCCCGCACGGAGATCGCGACGATCAAGGTGGCGGTGCCGAACATGGCGCTGCGTGTGATCGACCGGGCGATCCAGGCGCACGGCGGCATGGGCGTCAGCCAGGACACGTTCCTGGCCAAGGCCTACGCGGGGATGCGCACGCTGCGCCTCGCCGACGGCCCCGACCAGGTGCACATGGAGGGCATCGCCAAGTGGGAGCTGCGCAAGGGCGAGAAGCGGGCGGCCGGCGAAGCGCTGCCCGACCGCGGCCTGTAGGCGGTCACATCGGCGCCTGACCTCACCCCCGACCCCCCTCCATCTGGACGATGGCGAGGGGGGGCGCGAACGCGAACCGGCCGCCCCCCGCGGGGCGGCCGGTTGGTTTCCGCGTTGCGGGGCTAGACCGATTCGAGGATCGTCGAGATGCCCATGCCGGCGCCGATGCACTGCGTGGCGAGGCCGTAGCGGGCGCCGGAGCGCTTCATCTCGCGGCCCAGCGTGTGCACCAGGCGGGTGCCGGTCGCGCCCAGCGGGTGGCCGATGGCCACGGAGCCGCCGTTGACGTTGACCTTCTCCATGGGGATGCCGAGCTCGGCCATGCTGGGGATGACCTGCGCCGCGAAGGCCTCGTTGAACTCCACGCGGTCGATCTGGTCGGCGCTGATGCCGGCGTGCTCGAGCGCCTTGTGCGTGGCGGGCACCGGGCCCAGCCCCATCAGCTGCGGCTTCACGCCGGCCACGCCGAAGCCGATGATGCGGGCCAGCGGCTCGATGCCGAACTCGCGGGCCTTGTCCTCGTTCATCAGCAGCGCGGCGGTGACGCCATCGTTCGTGGGGCAGGAGTTGCCCGCCGTGATGACGAGTTCGCGGTCGCCGTGGCTGACGATGCCCTTGACGTTCCGCAGCGTGGCCAGGGTCTCCATGTTGGTGCCCGGGCGGTAGCCCTCGTCGTGGGTGATGCGCACCCGCTCGCCGTGCTGGCTGAGGTCGACCGTGCCGTCGTCGTTCATGATCGGGCGCTCGGTCTCGTAGGGGACGATCTCGTCGTCGTAGAAGCCGGCCGCCAGCGCCTCGCCGTATTTGCGGTGGCTGTCGACCGCGAACTGGTCGAGCTGCTCGCGGGTGAGGTTGTAGGTGTCGGCCACGTTCTGCGCGGTCTGCACCATCGAGACGATGGGGTCGGAGTCGAGGATGAAGTCCGGGATCTCCTGCGCGAAGTACTTCTCGTGGTCCGGCGCCATGTTGCGCTGCACCTCGTTCATCTCATGCCGGTCCTCGTTGAAGGAGGTGATGCGGTCGCCGCCGCCGCCGCCGCCGCCGAGCTGGCGTCCCATGCGCTCCGCGCCCATCGAGATGCCCACCTTGGTCGCACCGACCATGATGCTCTGCGCGATGCGGTGCAGCGACTCCATGCTGCTGCCGCACTGCCGGGTCACGTCGAAGGTGCAGACCGACTCGGGCAGGCCGGCCAGTCGGGCCATATGGTTGCCGCCGAAGCCGCCGTACTCCGCCACGCCGCCGACGTTGCCCAGCCCGATCTCCTCGATCTCGAAGGGGTCGAGCTTGGGGTTGCGCTCCAGGAGCGTCTTCAGCACCTGCACGCCCAACTCGTCGAGCCGGGTGGCGGCGAAGCCGCCGCGTCCCCCCTTCGTGAACGGCGAGCGCACGCCGTCGACCAGGACCACGTTCTTCAGTTCCATGCCGGTTCCTCTGTTCCGCCCGGAGGCTGTTGGGGCCGCGTCCGCGGCCGTCGATTCCGCTGCAGCGTGTCCGCGCCCCGCTGCGAGGCGTTCGCTCACGAGGTCCGGGCGACGGCCGTCACCACGGCGTCTCCCTCGCCAGCCACGAACGATAGAGCCTTTCCTTGGCCTCGTTCCACTCGGGGCGATACATACCCTGTTCCGCCCGCTGGCGATAGAGCTCGGCCAGGATAACGGCTCCCGCCACCGAGACGTTAAAGCTCTGTGCCATGCCCTGCATGGGGATGGCGACCGTGGCGTCGGCCGCGGCGCGCATCGCCGCGGTGCAGCCCTCGTGCTCGTTGCCCAGGACCAGCGCGACGGGGCGCGTCCAGTCGATCGCCAGGTGGCTGCGCGCCCCGGCCTCGACGTGCGTGGCGACGATCTGCTCGCCGCGGGCCCGCAGCGCCGCGACGCAGGCCGCGGGGTCGTCGTAGTGGTCGATGGTTATCCACTTGCGGGTGTAGCCCGAGACGCCCTTCGAGATCGTGGGCGTGGGGTGGTCGGTGTAGAGCAGCGCCACCCGCCCCACGCCGAAGCCGTCGGCCGAGCGCAGCACGGCGGAGGCGTTGTGCGCGTCGTGCACGTTGTCGAGGACGACCGTGACGTCGTCCTGGCGCCGTTCGAGGACGTTGCGCAGGCGTCGCAGGCGTTGCTCCGTGGGCATGACGGGGAGGCTAGCATCGTCGCAGCACGAGTCCGACGGAGCCGAACGAGAGGGAGCCAGCCATGGGCGACACCGTCCTGTACGAGCGCGAGGGCCGCATCGCGACGATCACCTACAACCGGCCGGAGGCGCTGAACGCGATCAACGCCGAGTTGCGCCAGGACCTCAACGACGCCTGGCGCACCTTCCGCGAGGACGACGAGGCCTGGGTGGGCATCGTCACGGGGGCCGGGCGCGCCTTCAGCGCCGGCGCCGACGTGCGGGGCTTCGGCAAGCCGGCCGACAAGGGCACGTTCTGGGAGGTGCCGTCGCTGACGTCGCTGGAGAGCGGGATGGAGGTCTGGAAGCCCACCATCGCCGCCGTCAACGGCTACGCCCTCGGCTTCGGCTGCACGCTGGTCGCGGCGTGCGACTTCGTCATCGCCAGCGAGCGGGCGCAGTTCGGCTTCCCCGAGGTGCGCCTGGGCGTGCCCACCATCCAGGGCGCGATCCGCATGCCCAAGCGCGTGAGCTGGCAGCACGCGATGGAATTGCTGCTGATCGGGGAGCGCGTCGACGCGGCGCGGGCCAAGGAGATGGGCCTGGTCTGGAAGATCACCCCGCACGAGGAGCTGATGGCGGAGGCGCACCGGCTGGCGGAGCGGCTGCTGCTGTCGGCGCCGCTGGCCGTCCGCGCGACGAAGGAGGTCGCCCACCGCGGCCAGGAGTTCGACTTCATGAACGCCGTCCGCTTCGGCGAGACGATGCGCAAGGTCGCCGGCGCCACCGCCGATGCGAAGTCGGGCCCGGAGGCCTACCGCGCGAAGCGTCCGCCCGTGTGGGAGGGTCGGTAGGGCCGCGGCTATCCGCGGGCGGACTCCTGCTGGTCGAATTGGCCCGGCCGCATGTCGGGGATGCCCACGACCTGCTCGAGGAGCAACTGGCAGATGCGCATGCCTGGGAACAAGGTGATCGGAGCCGGACCGAAGTTCATCAGTTCGAGCGCGATTGGAGCCGGCCCGAAGCCCGCGTGGATGGTCGGCGCCGTGAAGTGGACGAGCAAGCCGAATCGGGCGAGTGAACTCTTGCCTTCCACCCTGCCCGCGAGGCAGCCCTTCTCCCTCGCTGCGTCGTCAAGGTCTTTCGGGAGCGTCAGTCCAACCGACTCCTCTGTCTGGCCGAGGATGAATTGGTTCTGTCTGAGCGTGAACCCCTGCTCATCGTCGATATTGTGCGGCTCGAAGAATGTGTCGAGCGTCTGTAGGACGCTCCCCGAACGGAAGTCGATGTTTGCCGCGACGCCTTCTCTCGGCCGTTGGATCGCTCGGCTGAGGGTGAGGTCGACTGAAGTCCTGTCGAACGGCGAGTCAAGTTCTGGACTCGTCGGTCTGCGCGGCTCAGGCGTGATGACAACCCGGCCATCATCGAGAGCCTCGAAGATTGCCGTGTTGCTCAGAACCATCGCGCCTACCTGGCGGCCACCGCGCCGTGCGCGTATCTCAGATCGTGACTCACAGCCACCGTTCTGCCTTCGCCGATGATCTCGTCTGGAAGCGCGACGAGCAGGGCTTTGTTGTCTTCGTCGAGCAACTCGACGCGCAGGTAGTGACGACCGGCGATCTCCTCAATCCACGCCTCGTACGTGAGCAGTGACTTCTGTCCAGCCAGCGTCTGAATGGTCACCGCCCGCTCATTCGGGAACAGGCCAGCCTCGACGGCGGCCTCGATGAGGATCTTGCTCTGCATCGTCCAACCTCCCCTTGCGGTTTCCAGTTCGTGTCACCTGTGGAGGGCGCCACCACGCGACCTGAGTACGGTTGCGCCCCTGGTTCCCAAAGTCAATCTAGCACATACGTTCTCTCGATCGCAACGCGGAGCGCTGGTCCGCTGCGGCGGTCTGACCTCGGCAGGTCGGTCCCCGGCGCCCCCCTCACTCCGGCGCGATGACGACCAGCAGGTCCTTCGGCTCGACCTGCTGGCCGGGCTCGACGAGCACCTCCGCCACGCGGCCGTCGAAGGGGGCGTAGATCGTCGATTGGATCTTCATCGCCTCCAGGTCGAGCAGCTTGTCGTTGCGGGCGACGGCGGCGCCGGCCTTGACGTAGACGCCGGTGATCAGGCCCGGCGTGGGCGCGCCCACGTGCCCCGGCTCGCCCGGCGTGACCTTGGGCTGGCTCGCGGTCTCGGCCTTGAGCGACTGGTCGCGCACCGTCACCTGGCGCGGCTCCCCGTTGAGCTCGAAGAAGACAGGGCGCGTGCCGTCGCGGTGGGCGTCGCCAACGGTCAGGAATTTGAGGATGGCGGTGCGCCCGGGCGCGATCTCGACGGGCATCTCCTCGCCGACGGGCATGCCGTAGAAGAAGGCCGGCGTGGGCAGCACGCTGACGTCGCCGAACTCGCGCCGGAAGCCGTCGAACTGGGTGTAGACCTCGGGGTAGAGCAGGGCGCTGAGCACGTCGCGATGCTCCGGCGCACGCCCCGACGCCGCTTCCAGCTCCGCCGCCAGCGCGGGCAGATCGGCGGACGGCAGGTTCGCGCCGGGCCGGCCGGACATCGCCGGCGCGCCGCGCAGGATGATGCGCTGCACGTCCGGGGGCCAGCCGCCGGGCGGCGCGCCCAGCGACCCGGCCAGCATCTCGCGGACGGAGTCGGGGAAGTTGACGTCGTGGTCGTCGGGCAGCGCCAGCACGTCCTCGGGCGTCATGCCGCTGACGAGGAGGAACATCGCCATGTCGCCGACGACCTTGCTGGAGGGGGTGACCTTGACGATGTCGCCGAACAACTGATTGACGCGGGCGTACATCTCCTCGACCTCGGGCCAGCGGTGGCCCAGTCCCAGCGCCCCCGCCTGCTGCTGGAGGTTGGTGAACTGGCCGCCGGGGATCTCGTGGCGGTACACGTCGGCGTTGCCCGAGCGCGGCCCGATGTCGAAGGGGGCATAGAAGTCGCGCACGCCGGTCCAGTAGCGGGCGACGTCGCTGAGGGCGGCCTCGTCGAGGCCGGTGTCGCGCGGCGTGTGGGCCAGCGCGGCGACGACGGAGTTGAGGTTGGGCTGGCTCGTCCCGCCGCTGAGGGGCGAGACGGCCGCATCGACGATGTCGACGCCGGCCTCGGAGGCCTTGATCAGGGTGTTGGCGTTGATCCCGCTCGTGTCGTGCGTGTGGAGATGGATAGGGATATCGATCTCCTTGCGCAGTTCGCGCACCAGCATCTCCGCGGCGTAGGGGCGGGCCAGGCCGGCCATGTCCTTGATGCCCAGGATGTGCGCGCCCATGTCGCGCAGTTGGCGGGCCATCGTGACGTAGTAGTCGAGGTCGTACTTGGGCCGCGAGGGATCGAGCAGGTCGCCGGTGTAGCAGATGGCGGGCTCGCAGACGGCGTCGGTCTCCAGCGCGGCCCGCACCGAGACCTCCATGTTCTCGACGCTGTTGAGCGAGTCGAAGATGCGGAAGATGTCGATGCCCTGGCGGGCGGCCTCGAGCACGAACTCCCGCACGACGTTGTCGGGATAGCTCGTGTAGCCCACGGCGTTGGAGGCGCGCAGCAGCATCTGGAAGCAGATGTTGGGGATGCGCGCGCGCAGTTCGCGCAGCCGCTCCCAGGGGTCCTCGTGCAGGAAGCGCATCGAGGCGTCGAAGGTCGCGCCGCCCCACATCTCGATGCTGAAGAGGCCGGGCAGCCGCTGGGCGATCGCCTCCGCGGGCTGCAGCAGGTCGTGCGTGCGCATCCGCGTGGCGAGCAGCGACTGGTGGGCGTCGCGCATCGTGGTGTCGGTGATGAGCAGGCGCTCCTGCGAGCGCGCCCAGGCGGCGAAGCCCGCCGGGCCGAGCTCCTGCAGCCGCTGGCGGCTGCCGGGCGGGGCCGGCTCGCCCAGGGCGTACGGCACGGCGGGCGCGGTGGCGAGCGCGTCGGGGGGCGGCCGGTCCTGCACGGCCGGATTGCCGTTCACGATCAGGTCGCCCAGGTAGCGCAGCAGGCCGTGGGTCGATTCCTCGCCCTGCGGGAAGACGGTCAACTCCGGCGACGTGTCGAGGAAGCTGGTCGTCGCCTCGCCGGCCTGGAAGGTGGGGTGGTTGACGACGTTGAGCAGGAAGGGGATGTTCGACTTCACCCCCCGGATGCGGAACTCGCGCAGGGCGCGGTCGGCGCGACGGCAGGCGCGGTCGAGGCTGCGGTCGGTGGTCGTCATCTTGACCAGCAGCGAGTCGTAGTAGGGGCTCAACTCCGCCCCGCTGTAGGCCGTCGCGCCGTCGAGGCGGATGCCGGGCCCGGCCGGGGAGCGGTAGTTCGACAGGCGCCCGTAGTCGGGCGCGAAGTTGTCCTCGGGGTCCTCGGTGGTGACCCGGCACTGCACGGCGAAGCCGCGCGGGACGAGTTCCGCGTCTGGCGGCAGCGCCAGCGGCTCCTCGTCGAGGGCGACGCCCTGCGCGACGAGGATCTGGGCGCGCACCAGGTCCAGGCCCAGGACCGCCTCGGTGACGGTGTGCTCGACCTGGATGCGCGGGTTGACCTCGATGAAGAACCACTCGTTCGTATCGGCGTCGAGGAGGAACTCCACCGTGCCCGCATTGACGTAATCGCTGGCGCGGGCCAGCGCGAGCGCCGCCTCGTGCAGTTCCCGGCGCACGCGGTCGTCGAGGTTGGGGGCGGGAGCGACCTCGACGACCTTCTGGTGCCGGCGTTGCACCGAGCAATCGCGCTCGTGCAGGTGGCGCACGTTGCCGTGAGCGTCGGCGAAGATCTGCACCTCAATGTGCCGGGCCCGCCCGATGTAGCGTTCGAGGAAGATCGCGCCGTTGCCGAACGCCGCCTGCGCCTCCTTGCGCGCCTCCTCGATCTGGGCGGGCAGGTCCTCCGGCCGGCGCACGACGCGCAGGCCGCGGCCGCCGCCGCCGAACGCCGCCTTGACCATCAGCGGGAAGCCGATCGCCGCCGCGGCCTCCTGCCCGGCGGCGACGTCGGCGATCGGCGTGTCGTGGCCGGGGATCACGGGGATGCCGGCGTCCTGGGCCAGCTTGCGGGCCGACATCTTGTCGCCCAGCCGGTCGAGGATCTCGGCCGGCGGCCCCACGAAGACGATGCCGGCCTCGGCGCAGGCGCGGGCCATGGCGCTGTTCTCGGCCAGGAAGCCGTAGCCCGGGTGGATGGCGTCGACGCCGTGCTCCTTGGCCAGCGCGATGATGCCCGGGATGTCGAGGTAGGCGGCGACGGGCCCCTGATCGTCGCCCACGAGGTAGGCCTCGTCGGCCTTGAAGCGGTGCAGGCTCAGCCGGTCCTCCTGCGAGTAGATCGTCGCGGTGCGGAGGCGCAACTCCGCCGCCGCGCGCATGATGCGGATCGCGATCTCGCCCCGGTTGGCGGCCAGTAGTTTGTGCATAGGGGAACGATAGCGGGAGGAGAGGTCTCGATCGCGTGCGGCCAGCGGCTCAGCCGACGCCGAGCGTGCGCAGCGCGATCGCTTCCGCGAGGCAGGCGCGCTGCAGGTCGCCGATGTCCTGGCTCTCGTCGGGGCCGTGACAGCGGCTCGTCGGGTCGCCGGCGCCGGTGAGCAGGATGGCCGCGCCGGGCGCGGCGGCCTGGAACGCCCCCACGAAGGGGATCGACCCGCCGACGCCGATGTCCACCGCCGGGCGGCCCCAGGCCTCGGCGAAGCCGGCGCGGAAAGCGTCGTAGGCGGGACCGGCGGCGTCGAGGGCGGCCGGCTCTGCGCTCGACCCCGGCGTCACCGACACGGCCGCGCCCCAGGGGCGCTGCGCCTCCAGATGCGCGACGAGCGCTGCCATCGCGCGGGCCGGCTCGTCGCCCGGCGCGAGCCGCACGCTCACCTTCGCCCGTGCGACCGGCACGAGTTGGTTGATGGCCCCCGCGACGGGCGGCGCGTCGATGGCGAGGACCGAGATCGCGGGCTGGGACCAGGTTCGCGAGGTCAGCGAGCCCTCGCCGATCAGCCCGGTCGCCGGCTCCGCGCCGGCCTGCTCGCGCAACTCCGCTTCGCTGAGCTCCGGGCCGTCGGTCTGGTTCGAGACCAGCCCGGCGACGGCCGGACGGCCCGCGTCGTCGTGGAGGGAGGCGAGCACGCGCGAGAGCGCCATCAGCGCGTCCGGGAAGGCGCCGCCGAAGAGGCCGCTGTGGACGCCCTCCCGCAGCGTGCGCACCTCGACCTCGCAGTCGACGAGGCCGCGCAGCGTGGTCGCCAGCGCGGGCTCGCCGACGCGCCAGTTCGCGGAGTCCGCGATCACGATCACGTCGGCGGCGAGGTCGGTCGCGTACCGCCGGAGGAAGTCGCCCAGGTGCAGCGAGCCGATCTCCTCCTCCCCCTCGACGAACATCTTGACGTTGAGCGACAGGCCGTCGCCCAGCGCGCGCAGGGCGGCCAGGTGCATGGCGATGCCGGCCTTGTCGTCGGACACGCCGCGGCCGAAGAGGCGGCCGTCGCGCTCGACGGGCTGGAATGGGTCCGACGTCCACTGCGCCAAGTCGCCGGGCGGCTGCACGTCGTGGTGGGCGTAGAGCAGCACGGTGGGCCGATCGTCGCCGGCGCGGCGTTCTCCCAGGACGGCCGGGTGCGCGCCCTCGACCTCCAGCAGGCGGACGTCGTCGAGGCCCGTGTCGCGCATGAGCTCCGCGGTGGCCAGGGCGGAACGCCGCACCTCCCCGGCATCGAAACCCGCGGCGCTGACGGAAGGGATGCGCACGAGGCGCTCCAACTCCGCGCGAGCGCGCGGGAAGTCGGCGGCGACGCGGGCGCGAAGGTCGTCGTGCATGGGGCCTCCCGAAGGGAGGGTAGATCAGGCCGACCCGATGAGCCAGGGGCCGCCGGCGATGCGCCGGCGGCAAGCTAGGACTCGAAGCGGTCCTTGAGGCCCTTCGCGGGCTTGAAGGCGACGACCCGCTTGGCCGCGATCTGGATCGACTCGCCGGTGGCGGGGTTGCGCCCCTCGCGGCTGCTGCGGCGCCGCGTCTCGAACTTGCCGAAGCCCGCGATCGAGACGGAGCGGTCGGCATCCAGCTCGCTGACGATGATTCCCTCGCCGTCCGCGGAACTGAAGATCGACTCCACGACCTCCAGCGAATGGGCCCGGGTGAGGCCGGTCCGCTCCGACACCTTCGCCGCCAACTCGATCTTGTTCACGCAAGTACTCCCTGACTCGGCCCGCCCGGCGGGATTGAATTCCATTCGCGCTGGATTTCGAGTCAAGATACGCGCCGCTTCGCCCCGGTCAAGGCCAAAATGTTTCTCGATCAACTATTGCATCGGGCATCGCTCGGCCGGCGGGCGCGGCGGTTATCCTGGCGCGGGAGGCCGGCATGCCCCACATCCAGACCGCCCTCGGTCCCATCGACGCCGCCGATCTGGGCTTCACGCTCAGTCACGAGCACGCCGGATTGCGGTTGCCGCTGACACGCCACTACTACCCCTGGCTCGACCCGCTCGAGGCGCAACGCGAGGGCTCGATCCGGGAGCTGCGCGAGGCGAAGGCCGGCGGCGTCGACACGATCATCGAACTGTCGACGCCGGACCTCGGGCGCGACGCGGCGCTGCTGGCCGAGATCTCGCGCGCCTCGGGCGTGCACATGGTCGTTGCGACGGGCCTCTGGCGAGACCTGCCCACCGCCCTGGACACCATGGACCCGGACGAGATCGCGGACATCTTCGTTCGGGAGATCGAGCAGGGCATCGACGAGACCGGCATCCGGGCGGGCGTGATCAAGGTCGCGAACGACGCCGAGGGCGTGACCGCGCGCGGCGAGCGCGTACTGCGCGCCGCCTCCCGGGCGGCCCGGCGCACGAACGTGCCGATCAGCACCCACCACTGGGCGCCGCTGGAGGTGGGCCGCCGCCAGTGGGAGATCTTCGACGACGAGGGCGTGCCGCCGCACCTGGTCTGCATCGGCCACAGCGCCGACTCGACGGACGTCGACTACCTGGAGGATCTGCTGAAGGCGGGCGTCTACGTGTCGATGGACCGCTATCCGGGCGTCCCGCCCCTGCCCGAATGGCGCGACCGCAACCGCACCGTCGAGGCGCTGCTCGACCGGGGCTGGGCGCACCAGCTGATGCTGGGCCACGACTACGCGCGCGACTACCGCAAGCCGCCCACGCCCGTCCAGGAACAGCACTACCTGTTCCTCACGAAGACGGCGCTGCCGGCGATGCGGGCGGACGGCGTCCCCCAGGCGACGATCGACGTGATGATGCGCGACGTGCCGCGCCGCTTCCTCTCGGTCGAACCGCCGGCGGGATAGGCCGCGCGCCGGGCGCCGCTCAGGCCGGCGCGGGCTGCGCGCCGCGCAGCAGGACGCCGGGGCGCTCGCCCGTGTCCTCGCCGTCGCGGCGCACGACCGTCCCGCTCACGATCGTGGCGTCGTAGCCGGTGGCGCGCTGGACCAGGCGCTTGGCGCCGCCGGGCAGGTCGTAGGCGACCTCCGGCCGGGCCAGGGCCAGGGCGTCGTAGTCGATGACGTTGACGTCGGCCTTGTACGCGGGCAGCAGCGCGCCGCGGTCGTGCAGGCCGAAGAGCGCGGCCGTGTCGCGCGTCTGCCACTTGACGACCTGCTCCAGCGGCAGGCGCGCGCCGCGCGTGCGGTCGCGGGTCCAATGCGTGAGCATGAAGGTGGGCGTGCCGGCGTCGCAGATGACGCGGCAGTGCGCCCCACCGTCGGCCAGACCGATGGCCGTATGCGGGTCGGTGAGCATCGCCCGCGTGTGTTCCAGGTCGCCGCGGGCGTAGTTGAACAGCGGACTGAGCAGCATGTTGCGCCCGCCGTCGGCGGTGAGCAGGTCGTAGACCAACTCGATGGGCGCGACGCCCTCGCGCCGGGCGCGCGCCGCGATGGAGTCCCCCGGCTCGGGCTCGTAGTCGAGCGCGTCGTCGAGCAGGAACATGCGCTCGAAGGAGACGAAGTCGAGGCTGGGGTCGGGGCGGCCGTCGGCCTGGGCGAGGATGGCGGCGCGCCGCTCCGGGCGCTGCATGGCGGCGGCGCGCTCGGCCAGCGGCAGGTGGCGGATCTCGCGGTAGGCGGGCTGGCGCAGGAAGGGGTGCCGGCTGTCGAGGGTCATGAGGAAGGTGACGGTGCGGCCGTGCACCTGCGGGACGATGTTCGCGCCCTCCGCGCGGGCGGCCGCGGTGGCGTCGAGGATGCCGCGCCAGTGATCGGGGTCGGTGTTGACCTCGGTCAGCCCGAAGGTCACCGGCCGCCCGATCGTGGCCGCCAGGCGGCGCATCCAGGCGACCTCCTTGAGCGGCATCGACAGGTCGTCGCCGGTGACGCCCGCGGCGGCGACCTCGAAGAGGCCCGCGTCGAGCTCCCCCAGAACGGCCCCGATGCCGAACAACTCATCCTCGGCGGCGAAGGTGCCGGGCACCGGCTCGCCGTCGATCGCGCGGTGCGCCAGGGTCCGCGAGGTGCTGAAGCCCAGCGCCCCGGCCCGCACGCTCTCCTTGACGACGCGCGCCATCTCGGCGATGTCCTCCGGGTTGGCCGGCTCGTTGTGGGCGCCGCGGTCGCCCATCACGTAGGCGCGCACGGCGCCGTGCGGCACCTGCGTGCCGACGTCGAGCGCCATGGGCAGCTGCTCGATGTAGTCGAGGTACTCGGGGAACGTCTCCCAGTGCCACTCCATGCCCTCCGACAGGGCGGCGCCGGGGATGTCCTCGACGCCCTCCATGAGGCCGATCAGCCAGTTCTCCTTGCCAGGCGCGACCGGCGCGAAGCCGACGCCGCAGTTGCCCATCACGACCGTGGTGACGCCGTGCCAACTGGTGGGAGAGAGCGTGGGGTCCCAGGTGATCTGGCCGTCGAAGTGGGTGTGGATGTCCACGAAGCCGGGCGTGACCAGCTTGCCCGTCGCGTCGATGGTCTCGCGGGCCTCACCGGGGACCGCGCCGACGACGCTGATGCGGCCGCCGTCGATGGCGACGTCGGCCCGGCGGGCCGGCGCGCCCGTGCCGTCGACCACGCTGCCGCCGCGGATGACGAGATCGTGCATGGGACTGTCCTTCCGTTCGATTTGGGGGCAGGATAGCGCCGGGAGCGCCGCACGTCGCGGGGCGGTAGGCTGCGCGTCGGACGCGGAACGGCGCCGCCGAGGCGCCGACGAAGAGCGGGAGGTCCGAGATGCCCGAGGAGCGGGTGACGATCGCGGTGCGCGACGGCGTGGCCGATGTGCGGCTGAACCGGCCCGAGAAGATGAACGCGCTGGACCCGGCCATGTTCAGCGCCATCCGGGAGGCGGCCGACGCCGTGTCGGCGGATCCGTCGATCCGCGCGGTCGTGCTCTCCGGCGAGGGCCGGGCCTTCTGCGCGGGGCTCGACTTCGCCTCGTTCCAGGCGATGGACGACGCGGGGGAGCGCCGGGCCACCAGCGGCGAACTGCTCGCGCGGGAGACGGAATCCCGCGCGAACGCGGCCCAGCGCGTCGCCTGGGCCTGGCACGAGGCGCCCATGCCGGTCATCGCGGCGGTGCACGGGGTCGCATTCGGGGGCGGCCTGCAAATGGCGCTCGGCGCCGACGTGCGCTTCGTCGCGCCCGACGCGCGGCTGTCGATCATGGAGGGGCGCTGGGGGCTCGTGCCGGACATGGCGGGCACGCAACTCCTGCGCCGGCTGGCCCGGCTCGACGTCGTCAAAGAGTTGACCTACACGGCGCGCATCGTGCACGGCGCCGAGGCGGTAGAGGTGGGCTTCGCGACGCACGTCTCGCCCGAGCCCCGGGAGGCCGCGATGGCCCTGGCGCGGGAGATCGCCGGCTGCTCGCCCGACGCGGTGCGGGCGGCCAAGCGGCTGCTCAATCAGTCGGTGGAGTTGGACGTGGGCGAGGGACTGGCGCTGGAGGCATCGACCCAGCGGTCGCTGATCGGCACGGCCAATCAGCTCGAGGCCGTGCGCGCCAACCTGGAGAAGCGCCCCCCGGTCTACGCCGATCCGGCCTAGCGCAGCAGCGACTCCAGGTAGGCGCCGACCGTCGCCGGGTCGCCCGGGGGCATTTGCACCATCTGCAAGTCCGCGCCCAGGGCGGCGCGCTCCTGCAGCTGTTCGCGCACCGACTCGATGGGGCCGATGACCTGGATCTCGCGCACCATCTCGTCGCTGATGGCGGCGATGGAGCCGGCCTTGTCGCGCTCGGCCCAGGCGTCGCGGGAGGCCTTGACCTCGGCCGCGAAACCCTCGCGGGCGAGCATCTGCCAGTAGAACGTGCCCATCCGGTTGACGTAGAAGTGCAGCGGCGCGCGGGCGGCCTGCCACTGGGCCTCGTCGTCGCGGCCGTCGGTGACGTGCACGCTCGTGTTCGGCGCGATCGTGACGCAGCCCGCCTCGCGGCCGGCCGCCGTGGCGGCGTCGTCGAGTTGGCGCCGCAGGCTCGCGAATCGCCCCTTGGGCCAGTGGATGGGGTAGATGCCGTCGGCGATCTCGCCCGTCTGCACGATCGACTTCGGCGTGATCGCGGCGATGTAGACGGGAATCTTGTTGCGCGGCCGGGGGTAGTCGAGCTTGAAGCCGCGCTCCAGCGTGAAGATCTCGCCCTCGTAGTTCAGCGCCTCGCCGGCGATGAGCAGGTTGAAGATCTCCGTGTACTCGCGCAGCCGCTGCAGGGGCCGCTCGAAGGGGACGCCGTGGAAGTGCTCGATGACCTGCGCGCCCGAGGAGCCCAGCCCCATCACCATGCGACCGCCCGAGATCTGGTCGAGCAGGCCGATCTCCTGGGCCGTCGCCGCCGGGGAGCGGGAGAAGCAGTTGAGGATGGCGGGGCCGAGCTTGATCTTCTCGGTGTTCGCGGCCAGGAGCGTCAGCCAGGGCAGCACCGACGTGCCCCAGGCCTCGCCGCGGCCGACCAACTCATATCCCAGGTCCTCCGCGATACGGACCTTCGCCAACGAGTCCTGCCAGTCGGCGGCATCCAGTCCTGCCAGCACGCCCAGACGCATCGTGACCTCCGCTTCGCTTGCCCACGGCGCTCACCCGTCGCCGTGGCGGCGAGGCTAGCACGGAATTGGGGGAGGGCTCACTCCGTGGCCCAGCGCCTGATCAGATGGTGCGCGATCGCGAGGGGCGGCGGAACGAGGAGGGCGGCCGCGCCGCCGTCCGTGGTGGGGTCGTAGCCGGGCTCGCAGGCGCGCCGCGCCTGCTCGCGGGTGAACCAGTGCGCCTGCCCGATCTCGTCGCCGTCGACGGTGATCTCGGTCGTCTCGGCGCGCGCCCGGCAGCCCAGCATCAGCGAGCTGGGGAAGGGCCACGGCTGCGAGTGGTCGTAGCGCACGTCGGTGACGCGGACGCCGACCTCCTCCCAAGCCTCGCGGCGCACCGCCGCCTCGACCGTCTCGCCCTGATCGATGAAGCCGGCGATGCAGGTGAACATCGGCGGCGGCTCGTCCGGGCTCGCGGCCGCGGCGCGGGCCGCGAGCAGGCAGCGGTCGCCGCCGTCGTGGATGAGCGTGATCACGACGGGGTCGGTGCGGGGGAAGTGCTGGGCGTCGCACGCGGCGCAGGCGCGAAGGGCGCCGCCCTGCTCGGGCGCGGTGGTGGCGCCGCAGGCCGGGCAGAAGCCGTGCCGGGCGTGCCAGTCGACCAGGGAGCGCGCCTGCGCGGCGAGGCCGGAGTCGGCCGGCGGCAGGCTCGATGCGATGCCGCGCAGGTCGCGGTAGGCCGCGTCCGGCGCGAGCCCGAGCGCCGCCGCCGGGTCGTCGAGCGCGCTGACGTCCAGGGCGAAGTGCGGGACGCCGTCGCGCAGCCCCAGCAGCACGGGCGCCGTGACGACGGCCGGGAGCGCCGCGACCGCCGCGGGCGGCAGCCAGATTAGATCCGCTCCCGCCCCGCCCGCGGCGCCCTCGTCGACGGGGAAGCGCAGCCGCCAGACCGGCAGGATGCGCCGCGCCGGGTCGTCGTGCTGGGCCTGCAGCCAGGCGGCGTCCTTGCGCTCGTTGGCGGCCCGGTCGAGCGGGTTGCCGGCGAAGACGTTGTGATCGGCCGGGGCGGTCGAGAGGGTTGGCTGGGCCATAGGGGGCTGAGTGTAGCCGGGCCCCGGCCCGCCGGCGCGCGGGAGCGCGAAAGGCGAGGGCTGGCTAGACTGCCTGCCGATCGCCGGCCGTCGGGGCCGGTCGAAGAGGAGGACCGCGATGACGGCGCCGCTGGCGGGTATCCGTGTGGTGGAGGCGGCGAACTGGCTGGCGGCCCCGAGCGCCGCGGCGATGATGCGCGACCTGGGCGCCGACGTGATCAAGGTGGAGCCGCCCGGGGGCGACGCTTGGCGGCACAACACGCTGGGCCTGGACGTGGAGCACAACTACCCGTTCGAGCTGGACAACCGGGGCAAGCGCTCGATCGCGCTGGCGCTCGACAAGCCGGGCGGGGCCGCGCTCCTGCGCCGCCTCGTCGCCACGGCGGACATCTTCATCACGAACCTGATGCAACCCCGCCGCGAGCGCTACGGGCTGACCGTGGAGGAGTTGCGGGCGGCGGACCCGGGCCTCATCTACATCTCGTTCTCCGGTTATGGCACGACGGGGCCGGACGCCGGCCGGGCCGGCTTCGACTTCACGGCCTTCTGGGCCCGCTCCGGCATCTGGGCGCTCATGGGCGATGTCTCCGGCCCGCCGGCGATGCCGCGCGCCGGTCAGGGCGACCATGTGACGGCGCTCAACCTGCTGGCCGCCACGCTGGTCGCGCTGCGGCTGAAGGAGCAGACGGGCGAAGGGCAGACGGTGGAGGTGACGCTCCAGCGCTCCGGCATCTGGACGATCGGCGCGGACGTGTCGGTGGCGGCGGTGACGAGGCAGCAGCCCGATCGCTACGACCATCTCCACATGCCGAACCCGATCACCAACGACTATGAGACGAGCGACGGCCGCTGGCTGCTGCTGATCATGCCGGCGGCGGACATGTACTGGCAGCGGTTCTGCCGGATGATCGGCCGGGAGGAATGGATCACCGACCCGCGCTACGCCGACACCCTGACGCGGCGGGAGCACGGCGCGACCCTGACGCCGCAAGTGCGTGAGTTCTTCCTCCAGGCAGACCTGGCGACGTGGGCGGAGCGGCTCGACGAGGCGGGGCTGATCTGGGGTCCCGCGGTGGAGTTGCCCGAGGTGCTCGAGGACGCCCAGCTGCGCGAGGTGGGGACCTTCGAGACGATCCAGCATCCCGACCCCGCCGTGGGCGAATTCGAGACGCTGGCGACGCCCTTCACCGTGGACGGCGCCGACATCGCCGTGCGCGGCCCGGCGCCCGAGATCGGCCAGCACACGCAGGAAGTCCTCGACGAGCTGGGCGTCGACGTGGAGGAGATCGCCGACCTCGCCGCCGAGGGCGTCTTCGGCTGATCGGGGTTGGGGCGCTAGCGATTGAAACGCGGCTGCCGGCCCTCGGTGAAGGCGATGACCGCCTCCTCGTAGTCGGGGCCCCGGCGGGCCTCCGCGATCGCCGCCGTCTCCCGCTCGATGGCCCTATCCCAGGGCAGGGTGCGGTGGTCCTGGAGCGCGTGCTCGATCAGCATGGCGACGCGGGTCGGGCCGTCGGCGATCTCGGCGGCCAGCGCGACGGCCGCGGGCAGGAGTTCGTCGGGCGGGTAGAGGCGGTTGACGAGCCCCATCGCGAGCGCTTCGTCGGCGCTGACGAAGCGGCCGGTGAGGCACATTTCGTTGGCCCAGCCCAAGCCCACGATCGCCGGCAGGAGCGTCGTGGAGGCGCCCTCGGGCACGAGGCCCACGCGCACGAAGCGCATCGACATGCGCGCGTTCGCGGCGGCGAGGCGCACCGCGCAGGGCAGCGTGACGCTCAGCCCCATGCCTACGGCGAACCCGTTGAGGGCGACGACGATGGGCTTCGTGCGCCGCACGGCCTCGACCCAGCGCGTGGGGGTGGCGTCGTCGTCGACGCCTTCGCGCAGGTCGGCGAAGTCGGCGCCGGCGCAGAAGGCGCGGCCGGTCCCGGTGAGCACGATGGCGCCGATGACCGGGTCGCCGGCCCAGGCGTCGAGGCAGGCGATCGCCTCCTCGGTCATGGCGGCGTTCCAGGCATTGAGCTTCTCGGGGCGGTTGAGGGTGAGGATGCCCACGCGACCCTGGATGTCGGTGTGGATGGCTTCGTAGGGCATGGGGCCTCCGGGGGTCGGGCGTCGCGAGCCGCTAGTCGACGTGGATGACGGCCTTGCCGGGGATCTCGCGGTTCGCCAGCGCGTGCACCGTGGCGACGAAGTCGGACCAGGGCGCCTCGTGCTCGATGGGCGCGACGAGCGTGCCTTGCTGCACGAGGTCGACAAGCCGGGCGAGTCCCTCCGCGGCGGGCCAGCGCTTCAGTTCGTGGAAGAGGATGAACCCGTACAGGCGCACCCCGCCGATTCCGAAGACCCGCGAGATGTCGAAGGTCGTCTCTTGGCCGGAGGAGATTCCGTAGTTCACGCAGATGCCTTCCGGGGCGAGCATCGGCAGCGCCTGGGCCAGCGGCTCGCCGCCGATCGACTCCAGGATGACGTCGTAGGGGCCGAAGGCGGGCGCATCGGTCAGGTCCTCACCGATGACCACCTCGTGGGCGCCGGCCTCCCGGACGATCGCCTCCCGCTCGGGCCGCCGCACCGAGGCGACGACATGCGCGCCGCCCTGCCGGGCCATCTGCACCGCCAGGTGCCCCACGCCGCCCGATGCGCCGTCGACGAGGACGTTGCGCCCCAGCAGGTGGCCGCTGATGTCGAGGGCGTAGAGCGCCGTGAGGCCGGCGACGGGCAGCGTGGCGGCCTGCGCGAAGCTCACGTCGTCGGGCAGGGTCGCGAGGGCGTGGGTGGCGACGGCGACCTGCCGCGCCCAGGCCCCGGCGCGCAGGAAGCCGACGACGCGGCTGCCTTGCGGCGGCCCCGATCCGTCGGCCGCGCCCTGCGCGACGACGCCGGCCAGGTCCCAACCGGGGCGGTAGCCGTCGGCGGCGCCGGTCAGGGAGCCGCGCACTTCGCCCAGGTTGAGCGACGTGGCCCGCACGTCGATCAGGGCTTCGTTGGGGAGCGGCTGCGGGGCGGCGACGGCCTGGATGCTGAGCCGCGCATCCACGCTGCCGTCCACGACGATGGCTTCGTTCGGGCGGGCGTCGGGCATGGGGAACCTCCGCGAGTGAACCGTGAGACGCGTCTTGCTGGCCGCAGGATAGCGAGCCGCGCCGCCGTGGCGGGCCGCGGCCGCCGCGCGTCGCTTCGGCGCTTGACGGGCGGGCCCGGAATCCAGAGCATGGGCCGGTCGGGCCGTCGGCCGAGGGCCCCATCGGACATGACCAGTGGACAGGATCGGAGAAGAATCCATGAGCGATGAGATGAGCTTGGGCGCCGAACTCGCGCAGTTGACGTCCGACGTGCTGGAGCAGTCGGCGACGGCCATTGAGGACCTCAGCCTGGAGCAGTTGCACTACCGGGCGGGCGACGACTGCAACTCGATCGCCTTCGACGCCTGGCACGTCGCGCGGACCGCCGACAACCTGATCCACTTCGCCTTCGCGCGCGAGATGCCCGTCTGGTTGCAGCAGGGGCTGAACGAGGCCTGGAACCTGCCCAAGGCCGACCAGGGCACGCTCATGTCGCCCGAGGAGGCGCACGCGCTGCGCTTCCCCGAGGCCGACAAGCTGGCCAAGTACTGCCGCGACGTGAAGGACGCCGTCGCCCCCAAGATCGCCGCGATGAGCGACGAGTACCTGTCCGGCACGATCTTCATCAAGCCGCAGGGCGAGATGCGCCGCGTGCGGATCATCGGCCAGGTGATCGTGATGCATGGAGGGGGTCACAACGGCATGATCAACACCCAGCGCACCGTCCTGGGCGTGGGCGGCATCGGCATCTAGCGGCGCCGCGCCGATGACGCATCCCGCGATCCGCCCCCTGCTCGACGGCCTCGTCTTCCCGGAGGGGCCGCGCTGGCGCGACGGGCGCCTGTGGTTCTCCGACATGCACGCGCAGGAGGTCGTGGCGGTGACGCCCGGCGGTGAGCGCGAGGTCGTGGCGCGGGTGCCCGGCAACCCGTCGGGCCTGGGCTGGCTGCCCGACGGCCGCCTGCTGATCGTCTCGATGGAGGACCGCCGCCTGCTGCGTCAGGAGGCCGACGGCTCCCTGGTCGAGCACGCCGACCTCTCGGCACTGGCCACGGGACGCTGCAACGACATGATCGTCGACGCGGCGGGGCGGGCCTACGTGGGGCACTTCGGCTTCGACCTGCACGAGCGGGCGCGCTTCGCGGAGGCGTCGCTGATCGCCGTCGCGCCCGACGGCAAGGCCACGGTGGCCGCGGCGCCGCTGCGCTTCCCCAACGGCACGGTGATCACGCCCGACGGCCGCACCCTGGTGGTCGGGGAGACGTTCGGCGGCCGGCTGACCGCGTTCGACGTCGGCGACGACGGGGCGCTGAGCAACCGGCGGGTGTGGGCGGAGTTGGGCGTGCCCCCCGACGGCATCTGCCTCGATGCCGAGGGCTGCATCTGGGTCGCCGTGCCGCGGCCGGGCGGCTTCCTGCGCGTCGCCGAGGGCGGCGAGGTGCGGGCGCGCGTCGACCTGGACGGCTGGGGCGGCTACGCCTGCATGCTGGGCGGCGACGACGGCCGGACGCTCTTCCTGCTCGAGGCGCGGACGGCCGACCCGGCCGAGATGTCGGGCCGGGGCAACGGGCGCATCCGGACGATGGAGGTCGACGCGCCCCGGTCGGGACTGCCCTAGACCGCCGCTCCGCGGACATCATCGCCGGGGCATGACAGGGCACGGGCGGCAGTGCCAGAATGCCGACACGCCCCCCGACTCGGGGGACGCGCGCAGGCTGCGACCGCAGCCAGGAATCCCGGAGGATGGACGGATGTCAGAGCCAGCCATGAAGACCAACGTGGGCCAGTTCCTCACCCGGCGGGCGGCGCTCTCGCCCGAGCAGGACGGCCTGGTCGACGCCGACACCGGCCGCCGCTTCAGCTTCCGGGAGTGGAACCTGCGCTCGAACCGGACCGCCAACGCGCTGACCGGCCTGGGCGTTGGGCCCGGCGACCGCGTCGCGCTACTGGTGATGAACAGCGTCGAGTACGCCGAGAGCTTCTTCGCGATCGCCAAGCTGGGCGCGATCTGCGTGCCGCTCAACCTGCGGCTGATGCCGCAGGAGATCGCCTACATCCTGCGCGACTCGGGCGCGGAGACGCTGCTCTTCAGCGCCGAGGTGGCCCCCATCGCGCAGGCGCTGCACGCGATGGGCGGCGGCGACGCCGGCAGCCCCATCGAACGCTGGATCGGCGTCGCGCTGCCGGAGCGCCCCGAGTGGGCGCTGAGCTACGAGGCGCTGCAGGAGGCCGCGTCGGACGCCGAGCCCGAGGCGGGCGCGTCGGAGGACGACGTGCTGTACATCATGTACACGTCGGGCACGACCGGGCTGCCCAAGGGGGCGGTGCACACCCACAACACCGCGACCTGGGGCGTCCTGACGATCCAGGCGACGTCGGACTCCCGCCAGGGCGACCGCTACCTGCTGTCGCTGCCGCTCTTCCACGTCGGCGCGCTGACGCCGCTGACGGCGAACGTCGTGGGCGGCGTGACCAACGTCGTCATGCGCATGTTCAACCCCCAGCGCGCCTGGCAGCTCATCAACGACGAGCAGATCACGATCATGCTCAAGGTCCCGGCGATGCTGAACTTCATGCTGCAGGCCTACGAGCCCGGCAAGTACAAGCACGACCAACTGCGCTTCTGCTGGAGCGGCGCGTCGCCGCTGCCCGTGGCGCTGATCGAGGCCTACGCCAAGCTCGGCATCCCCGTCCACCAGGTCTACGGCCTGACCGAGACCTGCGGCCCGGCCTGCCTGATCGCCGGCGAGGACGCGCTGCGCAAGGCCGGCTCCACCGGCCTGGCCTTCTTCCACACCGACGTGCGCGTGGTCGACCCGTCCGGCGCCGACGTCGCCCCGGGCGAGTCGGGCGAGGTGATCGTGCGCGGCAAGCACATCATGAGCGAGTACTGGAACAACCCCGAGGCGACGGCGGAGACGATCCGCGACGGCTGGCTCTACAGCGGCGACGGCGCCACGGTCGATGAGGACGGCTTCGTCTACATCCAGGACCGCATCAAGGACATGATCATCTCGGGCGGGGAGAACGTCTACCCGGCCGAGGTCGAGGGCGTGCTGATGCAGCACCCCGGCGTCGGCGACGCCGCCGTGATCGGGCAGCCGAGCGCCAAGTGGGGCGAGTCGGCCGTCGCGATCGTCGTGCGCAAGGACCCGGACCTCGACGCGGCGGGCGTGCTCGGCTTCGTGGCCGACAAGCTGGCGCGCTACAAGCAGCCGGTGACCGTGGAGTTCGTCGACGAAGTGCCGCGCAACCCGTCGGGCAAGGTGCTCAAGCGCGTCCTGCGGGAGCGGTACCCCGGGCCGGCCCCCGAGTAGACCTAGACCGGTAGGCCTAGACCGGCCGCACCTCGACGACGCGGCCCGTCCGCGCCGACTCGCGGGCGGCGTCGAGGATCAGTTGCGCGCGCAGGCCGTCCTCGAAGTTGGGCGCCGGCGACGTGCCCTCCGCGATGCCGCGCTCGAATTCGCGCAGCAGGCGGCGCGAGGACGCGATGATGGGCTCCTCCGGCAGCGGCTCGATGTCGGCCGGGCGGGGCAGCGGCGGACCCTCCTCGGCGTGGCCGAGCGGGCGGGCCGCGTCTTCCTCCTGCATGGGCGGCGTGTAGGTGACGGGACCGTCGGAGAAGAGCCCCACGGGGCCGTGATGGGCGATCGTGCCCCCCGGCCCGGTGATGTAGAGGTCGCCGAAGCCGGGGATGCGGCCGCTCCAGATCATCGAGACGTTGGCCGCGGCGCCCGACTCGAAGGTGAACGTGGCCGAGAAGTAGTCGTCCGCGTCCGACGTGAGGTGCTCGCCCGTGTCGGGGTCGATGCGCAGCGGCTCGTGGACGGCGATGTGCGCATACACGCTCGTGATGTCGCCCATCCAGCCGCGCAGCGCGTCGAAGTAGTGGGAGCCCTGCTCGTTCAGCGCGCCGCCGCCCATCGCCAGCTGCGAGCGCCAATCGAGGCCTCCGGCGGACATCAGGCGGGCGAAGTACAGGTTGGCCGTGGCCGACTGCGGCCGGCCGATGCGCCCCTCCTCGATGAGGCGGGTGATGTGCAGGCGGTGGTCGGTGTAGCGGAACTCGAAGTTCACCATCGTGGTGCGGTCCGTGGCCGCGGCGGCGGCGATCATCTCCCGCGCCTCGGCCTCGGTCATCGCGAAGGGCTTCTCGCACAGCACGTGCTTGCCCGCGTCGAGCGCGGCGAGCACGTGCTCGCGGTGCGTGGCCGTGGGCGTCGAGACGACGACGGCGTCGATGTCGTCGCGGCTGACGATGGCATGGAAGTCGTCGCTGTGGTGGGGGATGCCGATCATCCCCGCGACCTCGGCCGCGCGGTGGGCGCGGCGCGAGAACAGCGCGACGATCTCCCACCCCTCGGCGCGCAGGGCGGGGGCCGTGACTTTCGTCCCGAAGCTCGACCCGAGGATGGCGACTCGCTTGTTGAAGGGCATGCCGTACTCCAGTTCTGCAGGATCCAATGCTGCGCGCGGTCAGTCCCGTGCCCAGGGCGCGCGCTGCCCTGGCGGGGGGCGGAAGTTGGGGGCGACTGGGAGCGAGGCCGGCGGCGCCTCCGCCGGGGCGGCGTCGGCCGGGGCGGGGGCGGCGGCATCGGCGCCGTCGCCGGCGGGCGGCGATCCGGCGGGACCGCGGGCGCCGGGCGCGATGTCGGCGCGCACGTCGGCCGTGAGATCGCGCTCGTGGTGCCCGAGGATGCGGCCGTCGGCCATCTCCTCCACGCGGTCGGCGTAGTCGAGCACGGTGCGGTCGTGCGTCGCGGTGACGATCGTGACGCCGCTCTGCCGCACGAGGTCCTGCATCAACTGGAAGATGGCGCGGGCGTTGGCGTGGTCGAGTTCGCCCGTGGGTTCGTCGGCGACGACGAGGGCGGGGCGGTTGGCCAGCGCCCGCGCGATGGCCACGCGCTGCTGCTCGCCGCCGGACAGCTCGTAGGGCCGGTGGTCGCTGCGGGCGTGCAGGTCGACGAGGCGCAGCAACTCCTGCGCGCGCTCGCGGCGCTCGTTGCGCCCGACCCCGGCGATGCGCAGCGCGACCTCGACGTTCTCGAAGGCCGAAAGCAGCGGCAGCAGCCCGAAGGACTGGAAGACGAAGCCGATGGTGTGGCGCCGCACCTCCAGGAGCTCCGGCTCGGAGGCGCTGGTGATGTCCTGGCCGGCGAGGCGGATCGCGCCGCTGTCGGGGCGGTCCAGACCCGCCAGGAGGTTGAGCAGGGTCGTCTTGCCCGAGCCGGAGCGGCCCATCAGCGCGACGAAGCTGCCCCGGCCGACGTGCAGCGAGACGTCGCGCACGGCCCAGACGTCCTGGTCGCCGACGCGGAAGCGCCGCGTCACGCCGCGCACATCGACGATCGTCTCCAGCTCGTCGGCCGAGGGGGTGACCAGCCGCACGGGTCGAGCGATGGTCATGGGGCGCCGCCCGTCATGGGGGCGTCCTCAGCGTCGCCCCCGTCCTGCTGCCGGAGGGTGTCGCGCGAGATGATGACGTCGCCGTCGCCGAGCGCCACGCGGACGTGGGCGCCCAGCCGGGCGGCCTCGCGCAACTCGCGGGGGATCTGCAGGCGCCCGCTGCGGTCCACGACGGCGAACTCATGCCGCACGGTGCGGGGCGCGCCGCTGACCGGCGTCTCCACGCGGTTGTAGGTCTCCGTCGAGATGCGCCCGTCGCGGATCGTGACGACGCGCGGGACACGCTCGGCGATGTGGTCGTCGTGCGTGACGATCACGATAGTGACGCCGAATTGGCGGTTGAGGTCGGCGAAGAGGTCGAAGATCTGGTCGCCGGTGTGGGAGTCGAGTTCGCCGGTGGGCTCGTCGGCGAGCAGCAGCGGCGGGTTGTTGGCCAGCGCCACGCCGATGGAGACGCGCTGCTGCTCACCGCCCGAGAGTTGCTCGGGCCGCGAGTGGGCGCGGTGAGTGAGGCCCACGGCCTCGAGCAGCGCGTCGGTGCGGGCGCGGATCTCGCTGCGCGAGAGCCCGGTCACGACCATGGGCAGCTCGATGTTCTGGGCGGCGGTCAGGTAGGGGATCAGGTTGCGTCCCGTCTGCTGCCAGACGAACCCCACGTCGCGGCGGCGGTAGTGGACCAGGTCGGGCTCCTCCATGGTCAGCAGGTCGCGTTCGTCGACGCGGACGGCGCCCGCGCTGGGCAACTCGAGCCCGGCCAGGATGCTCAGCAGCGTGGACTTGCCCGAGCCCGACGCCCCCACCATGGCGAGCATCTCGCCCCGCTCGATGCGCAGGTCGAGCCCGCGCAGCGCGACGACCTCGAGCGAGGCGACCTTGTAGATCTTGAAGACGTCCTCGCAGACCACGTGCCAGTCCGGCGCGGCGGGATTGCCGGGGGTTGGCGCGTGGCCGGGGCGGGCGTGGGCCGGTGTGGTCATGAGCTATTCGCCAAGGCGCAGCACCCGGTAGAGCGCGAGGTGGGCGTGCAGCGCAACGACCACCCCGATCGCCAGCAGGAAGACGAGGCCGAGGATGCCGTACGCGACGCTGATGGTACCCCAGTCGGTCACGAGGACGAAGGGCGGCACGACCTCCTCGCCGCGCTCGGTGACGCCCAGGAACTCGAGCATCAGGATGCCCAGCCGCGAGCCGACCAGCGTGCCGGCCGCCATCGCCAGCACGACGATGAAGATCTGCTCGAACGAGACGACGGTCAGGATCTGGCGCATGGAGAAGCCCATCGTGCGCAGGATGGCGAACTCCAGCGCGCGCGTGCGGGCCGCCGCCAGCGACGAGACCAGGACGCCCAGCGCGCTCAGCAGCAGCACCGCGATGAAGGAGAGCAGCAGCAGGCCGTCCCAGCCCGCGGCCGTCAGCGGGTCCTCATCCTGCGCCTCGCGCAGGGCGGCGGTGTCGAACACCGTGGGCTCGCCGAACTCACCGGCCTCGATCGCGGCGCGCAGGCTGGCCAGCCCCTCGTCACCGTCGGGCGTGATCCAGACCTCGTTCGGGAACGTGTCGCCGCTGCGGCTGGCGCCACGGTTGAGGAAGTAGCCCAGCCGGCCGATATCGGCCAGCAGCATGCCGTCGCCGGAGCGCGGATCGAACGTGGGGAAGAGCTCGAACGTCCCCACGATGCGCATGGGGATCGATCCGCTGCTCGAGATGGGCCGGAGTTCGTCGCCGATCTCCAGACCGGCGGTGTCGAGGAAGGCCGCGTTGGCCAGCACCCGGAGCGGATCCCCGTCGGCGCTGAAGCGGATGCCGCGCCCGGCGGTCGAGAAGCCGCGGTCCCAGATGTAGCGGGCCGCCGAGGGGCTGGAAATCACATCGGTCCGTTCGGCGCTGAAGCGTTCGAGCTGGCTGCGCCGCCCCGGGTCGAGGACGGGCTCCCAGCGGTCGATCTCCCCGAAGTCCTCGATCACGACACCGTCCTCGAAGGGCTCGCCGAGCAAGCCGGGCGTGGGGCTGTATTGCAGGTCGTCCCACAGCGCCTGCCCGGCGATCGCGCCCGAGCGCCCGCCGCGGAAGACGAGGATCGTGGTGACGAACTTCTCGCCCGCCGGCAGCCCGTCGAGCGAGGCGCTGACCAACTGCCAGCCCGCGTCGGCGCGCAGCGGATCCTGCATCCGCAGGTCCTGGTAGCGCCCGTCCGCGTCCAGCACCCGCACGACGACCAACGCCCGCTCGACGCGGCTGACCCGGCTCCAGATGCCGATCCGGCGCGCCTCCGCCGGCACGGTGATGCCGGGCGCCGGCGGCGCGTCCGACGTCAGCGGGGCGACCAGCGCCGCCATCGACCCTTCGGCCAGGTCGTCGCGGAACCAGGCCGTGTCCGGCAGGCGCGACGTGTCCACGCCCAGGATGTCGGCCTCGAGTGAGCGGCCGGCGCGGAGCGTGCGCACGCTGGTGCGCAGCACGGGGGCCGCGGCCTCGACATCGTCTCGGTCCTCGAACCGGGCCGCGAGCGCGTGCGGCCCCATCTCCTCGTCCTCGTTCATGTCGGCCAGGCGCAGCGGCGCGCCCGCCAGATAGGCGGCGCGATCGTCGAAGGAGCGATCGAGCGTGGAGCCGAAGGTCGCCGAGAACATGCCGATCGCGGTCGCGAGGAGGAGCAGCAGCACCAGCCGGGAGTGCCCCAGCGGGGCGCGCATGAGTTGCCAGATGCCCAGCTGCACGGCCGTGCCGCTGAAGCGCGCCGTGAGGGCGTCGGCCGCGCGCAGCAGCAGCGGGAACAGCCGCAGGAAGACGACAGCCACCGTGACCAGGAAGACCGCCGGCGACAGCAGCAGCAGGGGGTCGTAGTTTAGGTCGCCGAACAGCTCCTCCGTGACCAGCGAATCGGCCTGCTGCAACTGGAAGAAGAGCAGCGCCGCGACGACCACGATCACCAGGTCGAGGTAGTAGCGGTGGAAGGCGGAGGCGGTGTCGGGGCGGGAGATCGACTGCTTGTACTGCACGATGCTGCGCCGACCCGCGCGGATGGCGGGGATCAGCAACGCGAAGAAGGCCAGCACGGCGCCCAGGCCCGCCCAGGCGTAGACGGTGGGCGTGAGGCGGGCGTCGAGCAGGTCGCCGCCGCTGAGCCCGTCGAAGGCGGGCGTCAGGCCCAAGAGCGCCACCGCGCCCAGCGCCAGCGGCGGGCCCAGCCCGAAGCCGAGCCCGGCCAGCAGCAGCCCCTCGACGCTGTAGATCCCGAGGATGTGTTTCGCGCCGGCGCCGCGGCTCTTGAGCAGGGCGACCTCGCCCGCCTGCCGGTCGATCAGCAGCGCCGCGACCATGACGAGGTAGTAGAGCACGATGGCGACGATCTGCAGGGTCAGCACGAGCAGCGGCACCTGCGCGAAGAATTCCTTCTCCGAGAAGGCGGCCAGCGTGTCGGGCATCTCGGTTTGGATGTGCGTCCGGGCGACCTCCGCCCCCACGCCCCGGCCGAGCAGCCGCAGGCCGTGCTGGAGCGGCTCGACATCGGCCGCGTCGATCGTGTCGAGGTCGAAGTAGGCCAGATCTTCGATGCGGCCGTCGAGGTCGGCGATGTGGCGGGGCAGCACCTCCAGCAGGGTCTCCGGCGGCGTGAAGAACAGGTAGGTGGGCCAGCTCGCGGTGTCGAGGAAGAACCGGTCGGTGCGGCGGCCCCAGAACTCCGCGCCGGGGTCGCGGGGGCTGATCAGGCCCACGACCCGCACGCGCACGGGCGGCAGGTCGTCGCGCCAGAAGGGATGCAGGTCGAACAGGTCGCCCAGGGCGACGCCGTGCCGGCGGGCGTTCTCGCTGCCCATCGCGACCTCGAGCAGCGCGCCGCCGGTCGGGGCCGTCCCCGCCTCGGCGGTGGGGAAGCGCCCGGCGTCGATGGTGATGTGCGGCGCGAGATCGGTGAAGAACTGGAGGTTGGATCGGGGCCGCTCGGGGTCGTCGGTGGGGGACGCGTCGGTGGCGGTGAGGAAGAAGGTGGAGGAGACGGCGTGCTGCGCCGTTCCGCTGAGGTGGGGGCCGATGCGGTTCAGTTGCTCATCGACCTCCACCTGCCGGCGGGTATAGGGGACCGGGGCGAAGGGGTGGGTGCTGGACGTGATCGAGATGTCGAGGTCCGGCTTGTGCGCGCGCGACAGGTCCACGTCGACGCCCAACTCGCGCAGGGCGTTGCGGTAGATCTCCGTCGCCGACATCAGCCCGACGGCCAGCACCACCCCGATGATGACGGCCGCGAGCAGCCGCCGGTGGCCCGAGGCCCGGCGCAGGACGAGGCCCAGGACCGTCCGCGTGAGCACCGCGCCGGCGCCGAGGGAGACCTGGGTGGCGCGCATCAGCCGCACCCTGCGCGAACACCGCAGCCCGATAGACTCAATCCTCCGGGCCCGGCGGGTGGGTCCGTCCGATCGCCGGTCGTCCAGGCGGCGCGGAAGTGGAGCATGCGGCGATGATCGCACGGATCGGCGTCGGCGGACCGTTCGGAGTGCTGCTGCTGGGCCTGGCCGGCGTGGTCTTCACCGCGACGCTGCTGCTGGGCTGGCAGATCGCCGACGAGCCCGACCCGCCCGCCAACCGCGTCTTCGCGGGCGCGAGCCTGCAGGACGACACGCCGCCCGCCGACCTCGCGGGCACGATCAGCGACGTGGACGGCGAGGTCATCTCCGTCCGCGTGGGCGAGGATCTGGTGCGCGTCCGCGTGGGGCCCGACGCCGTGATTCAACGCCTCACCCCCATCACCCCGGCCGACGTCAGCCCCGGCGATTGGATCATCCTGGGCGGCCTCGACGACAACGTGCATACGCTCATCCTGCAGGCGGCGATCGTGGCGGGGCCCGAGGAGGTCGCGGGACCGGCGGGGGCGGCGCCGTGAAGCCGCGCGGGTGGCAGGGCTTGGCGGCCTGGCTGGTCGTGCTGGTGGCGGTGGGGGCCGCCGGCTGGTGGCTGGGCACGGACGTGCTGGCCAACAAGCCGCAACGTCCGCCGCCCGTGGTCGTGGAGGCGCCCGACGTCGCGCCGCCGCGGGCGGGCGAGGCCGGCGTCGGCGCGGGCGTCATCGTGCCGCGCGGCGGGCTGAGCCCCTTCGGGCATGCCGACGGCCTGCGCGGACGGCAGGTGCTCGTGGGACGGGTGGTGGCGGCGGACGACTTCACGATCACGCTCGACTGGGCGGGCGGGCGCACTTTGCTGCGCTTCCACGTGGGCTCCGACCTGCTGCTGCGACTGGCGGTGGCGCCGGGGCAGCCGATCGAGCCCGGCTCGGCCATCGCGCTGCTGGTCTCCGAGGACGGCGGCGAGATCGTCGCGATGTCGGGCGTCCTGCTGCCCGAGTCGAGCCGTCCCGTCAACGACGCGCAGCTCTTCCCCGAGCGGCTCTTCCCCGAGCCGGAGCCGGACCCCGGGGCGTCCTGAGCCGCGGCGCTGGTCGCGGCGCACACGCCGGCGGGGGGTGGTGGGGACGGCCATCAGACCGCGAGCCGCAGCGAGCGCGTGATCGACTCGCGGATGTAGAGCCGCCAGGCGACGGCGACGCCCACCGCCAGCATCGCCACGAGCACGAGGTACGACGCGCCCACGGTGGCCCAATCGGTCGTCAGGATGAACGGCGGCAGCACGCGGTCGCCCTCCTCGTTGACCTCCAGGAAGCGCAGCATGAGCCGCGCGATGCGGTCGCCCAGGAAGGTGCCCAGCGCCAGGCCCACCACCGCCACGATCGCGTACTCCACGATCAACTGCCCCAGCAGCGTCCGGCGGCCGATGCCGAGGGTGCGCAGCACGGCCATCTCCAGCATGCGCTCGCGCGCGGTGAAGATGACGCTGACCAGGAAGGCGATGATGACCAGGATGCCGACGGCGATGAACGAGACCAGCAGGATGCCGCTGCCGCCCGCCGCGACGAGCGGATCGTCGCCGGCGGTGGCCACCTGCACCTGCTGGTCGATCGTGCTGGGGTCGTCGCTGAGTTCGGCCAGGGCGGTGATCGTGCGTTCGCGCAGGCCGGGATCGCTGGGGCCCTGCACCCAGACCTCGCGGATGGCGACGGGGTCGCGGAAGCTGAGCATGGTGCCGAGGTGGTGGAAGTCGAACACGTCTGCGATGAGGAAGCCGCCCTCCGACAGCGGGTCGAGCGTGGGGAAGAATTCGACGGAGTCGATGATGCGCACGTCGATGCTGAAGCCGGTCATGCGGAAGGGGGCGATGTCGCCGACGCGCAGGCCGTGCACGCGCAGGAAGCTGTTGCTGGCGACCACGTTGAGCGCGCACACGCCGCGCGCGTCGCAGAGGTTGGGGGCCGGCAGGTAGACGCCGCGCCGCCCCGGCGAGAGGCCCGCCGACCAGCGGTACTCCATCGCGCCGTCGCCGCTGTGGGCGGCCACGTCGGCGCGGCGCTCGATCTCGTCGCTGACCTCGGCGAGGGCGAGCGGCTGCCGCAACCAGGGATGGGTGGGCGACTCGAAGCCCTCCAGCAGCACCGAGCGGCCGTCGCGGGTGATCGCGGTCACATCGTCGATGCGGAGGGTCCCCGGCTCCGGGACGCTGCGGTTCTGCGCCTCCGTGAAGGTGATGGCGTGCAGCGTGTAGGGCGGCTCGGCGTTGCGCGCCTGCACGGTCTCGAACGCCGGCGCGCGCAGCACCTCCCACTCGCCGCTGAGCGCCGGCGACCCCATCTGGATGCGGACGAAGCGGCCCGCCCGGTCGCGCAACTGCAGCCAGACGCTGATGTCGTCTCGGACCTCGCTGAGGTGCACGGCGACGCTGAACTCCGCCACGTCGTCGGGCACGGGGATGCCGCCCAGACTCGGCGCGGGGGCCAGGGCCGGCAGGATGTCGGCCGGGGGTCTCTCCGAGAAGTCGTCGCGGAACCACAACAGGGAGGCCGCGCGCTGGCTCTCCACGCCCAGCAGCCGCACGCTCCCGCCGACCCCGCGCCCGGTGCGGGAAATGGCGCCGGTGTGTCGCGCGACGAGGGCGGCGGGAGGGGCGCCGGGCAGGCCGGCCAGCCGCTCCTGCAGCACCCCGGGCGAGGCCGGCTCGACGCGGGAGCGCAGGTCGGCCCCGGCCCCGTAGCGTTCGCGTTCCTCGAAGGATCGCACGACGGTGCCCCCGTAGGAGGCGGCGAAGGTGCCCAGCGCCGCCGCCAGCATCAGCAGCAGGCTCAGCCGCGCGAGGGGGCCGGGGTTGCGCACGGCCTGCCGCAGCGCCGCCGCGACGGGCATCGCGAGGCGATCGCGCGTCAGCCAGGCGAGGCCGCGCAGCAGCACGGGCAGCAGCCGCAGGACGAGGACGACCGCGATCAGCCCGATCAAGGCCGGCGCGATGAGCACCAGCGGGTCGGTGGTGAGCCCGCCCAGGCTGTCGCGGGTGAAGACGGCGTCGCGGGCGGAGACGGCCCAGACCAGGAAGCCCGCGACGACGAGGAAGGCGACGTCGAGGTAGTAGCGCTGCACGACCGTCGCGCCGGCGGGGCGGGACGCGACGTAGCGCGCCGCGCCGGGCCGCACGTGCGCCGCCACGACGACCGGGATCAGCACCGCGATCACGGCCAGCGCCGCGCCGGCCAGCGCCAGCGCCCAGGCCTGCGGCGTCAGCGGCGTGACGATCCAGTCGGCGCCGGTCACGTGGCGGAAGGCGCCGACGAACCCCAGCGCGCTGATCGCGCCCGCCGCGATCAGCGGCGCGACGGCCGCCGCGACGAGGACGATCGGCGTCAGCTGTACGACATAGAGCCCCACGACCTGCAGCAGCGACGCGCCGCGGCCCCGCAGCAGGATCAACTCCTCCGACTCGCGGCCCACCAGCAGCCGCGCCATGACCACGATGAAGAAGAAGACGATCGCGACGACCTGGATCAGGATGACGAGGATCGGCACGACGCTGAAATCGCGCTCGGCCTCGAAGCGGCGCATGGTGTCGTCGAGCCGGCTCGAGGTGAAGGCGTTCGCGGTGCCCACATCCTCGCGCAGCGCGTCGAAGCGGGCGAGGTCGGCGGGGATGCCGGCGCTGTCGAAGGCGTCGGTGGGCACGCCGTCCTGGACGCGCAGATCGATGGCGTAGCCGGGGATGACCTGGGCCAGCGGCCCGGCCAGGGCGTCGGAGTGCACCCAGAAGGGGGCGGTGCCGAAGAGGGCGGGGTTCAGCGTGGGGCCCAGGCTGCGCAGGCTGTGCCAGCCGGCGCGCCAGAGGGGCAGATCGGGGTCGGCCGCCTCGAAGATGCCGACGACCTCCACCGGGATGCGCAGCGAGACGATGGCGCTCGTCTGGCAGGGCACCGCGTTGGGCGGCGGTGACCCGTCCGGCAGCGGCGGCTCGCGGTCGCACTCGTCGTAGGCGTCGGCGATGGGGAACGCGTCGCCGACGCGGATCCGCAGCAGGTCGGCGTGGAAGCGCGGGATCGCCACCTCCACCGGCCCGTCGAGGACCGGGAATCCGAGGCCGGGGTCGAGGCGCAGCGCCGGCAGCCGCGGCGCGCGGCCCTCGAACAGGGCGTGCGACTCCCAGCCCTCGACCGAGGTGATCTGCGCGCCGTAGTTGGCGCCGCTGCCCAGGCCGGTGTCGAACAGCATGTGGAACGGCCCCACCTGCCGGGCCCGCAGGTGGCCGGGCGCCGCCAGATCGCCGAAGTGGGTCTCCAGGCTGCCCTCGATGAAGGCCGTCACGTCGGCGCTGCGCTGCCCGCCGAGCAGCGTCTCGTAGAGCGTGACCTCGACGGCGCCGACGTCGCCGCTGCTGCGCCGCAGGTCGTAGTTGAGGCCCAGGTCGGTCAGGGCGCGCGTGTAGAGCGTCGTCGAGGCCATCAGCATGCTGGCGATGAGGATGCCCAGGCCCACGACGCCGAGCAGTCGCCAGTTCGCGCGCGCGCGCAGGTAGAGGAGTCGGAAGGTGGTCTTCACATTGGCCCCGCGTCGGGGCCTGAGTGTACCGGGCGGTCAGGCTGGGGGCTGTGGGAAGCTAGTCCGACTCGCGGTCCATCGGCCTGTAGCCGGCGTCGACCGGGAGGTCGGGTGCTTTCCTAGCCTCGGTTGCTAGCCGATCACAGCGTTCGTTCTCTGGGTTGCCCGAGTGTCCGCGGACCCACTCAAATGTGACTTCGTGCTTCTCGCAGAGAGTGAGCAATCGATCCCACAGGTCCGAGTTGAGTGCTGCCTCTTTTTCGGTGCGCATCCAGCCTTTGGAACGCCAGCGTTTCGCCCAGCCATTGTTCATTCCCCGAACGACGTACCGGGAGTCGCTGTAGAGGGTGAGCGCACAAGGTTCCGTTAATTCCTCAAGGCCGCGGATCTCACCCATGAGTTCCATGCGGTTGTTGGTGGTCAGACGGTAACCCGCCGAAAACTCGCGTCGGTTATGTCGATCAAGGAGAACTGTGCCGTAGCCTCCCGGGCCCGGATTCGGGCTGCACCCGCCATCCGAGTAAATCGCAATGCGTGTTGTGGCGCCTGTGGGTATCGAAGGCGGAGCGGCGGCTCGGGCGAGTTCTGCGGTCACGCAGGTCTGGAACGTTCGACGTTGCTCCTCCGGCCCTTGGAATTGGAGTGTCCCTGTCTTGAAGAAGTTGAGGATTTCGCCGTCGCCTGTACGGAACTGCTGCCCGTGCTGGACCGCGGTCCAGCTTCCCGAGTAGCCGCATCGTTCCAGGAAGGCATCAAGCTCCTCGCGAGACCCCTTGAACTTCGTAGGCATGCAGTCCCCCCTCACGTCCCGCGCCGCGCCTGACCGACATCCACTGAGAGGTAAACCTACAGAACAGACGTTCTGATTGCAACACCTACCAGCGCGGATGTGTGGAGGGAGGCAGCCCCTACGCCTGGAACGACGCCAGGACCTTCCGGTACGCCTCCCGATTCGAGGCGGGGTCGACGTCCTGCTGGGCGGGGCCGGCGGGGTCGGCGAGGGGGGCGTCCTCGTTGAGGAAGAGCAGGCCGGTGGGGACGCGGCCCTCCTCGTCCCAGGTCAGCAACTGGGTGAAGACGCCGGCCCGGTCGCGCGGGTCGTAGCCGGGCGTGCCGGCCACGTCGACGAGGTGGGCGGGCCATTCGTGGTAGCGGTCGTTGTAGGCGACGCAGGGCGAGATGACCTCGAGGAAGGCGAAGCCGCGGCCGGCGTTGGCGTGGCGGATGGCGGCGTCGGTGAGCTGCTCCAGCTGGTCGCCGTCGCCCGAGTAGCTGCGCGCCAGGAAGGTCGTGGCGGGGATGCTGAGGCCCAGCATCACCGGGTCGACCTGCTCGCGGGCGGCGAAGCCCCGGAAGCCGCCCTGGCTGGTGGGCGAGGCCTGGCCCTTCGTGAGCCCGTAGGTGCTGTTGTTCATGATGATGTAGGCGATGGACGGGTTGTTGCGGAAGGTGTGCATCAGGTGGCCGCCGCCGATGGCGAGGCCGTCGCCGTCGCCGCCGGCCGCGATGACGGTCAACTCCGGGTTGGCCATCTTGGCGCCGGCCGCGCTGGGCAGCGCGCGCCCGTGCAGGGCGTGGTAGCCGTAGGCCGGCACGTGGTTCTGGATGGTCCCCGAGCAGCCGATGCCGGCGACGACAAGCGCGTCCTTGCCGTCGATGCCCAGCCGGCCGAAGGACCCGTCGAGGGCGTTGAGCACGCTGAAGTGGCCGCAGCCCGCGCACCAGATCGTGTCCTTGATGGGGAAGGTCTGCGTCACGTGGGGCTCAGTGGTCAGCGTGGTCATGCGGCTTCCGCCTTCCGTCGCCGGGCGCTACTGCTGCCCGCAGTAGGACGCGATGGGCCCCACGATGTCGTTGGGGCGCATGGGCTCGCCGTCGAAGCGGAGCACATGCTGGATCTTGGCCGGGTCGGCGCCCTCGCGGATGAAGAGCTTGGCCAGCTGGGCGGCCGAGTTCAACTCCGCGACGAAGACCCGGCGGCGGCTGTTGATGAACTCGACCGTGTCCCGCGGCACCGGCCAGATCGTGCGGGGCTGGTGATAGGCCACGGCGATGCCCCGCGCCTCGAGCCGCTCCAGCGCCTCGAGGATGGGTCCGAAGGCGCCGCCCACGCCGATCACGCCGATCTCCGCCTCGGCGTCGCCCCAGAGGACGGAGGAGGGCAGGTGGCCGCCGCGCACGGCGGTCTCGAGCTTGCGGTCGCGCTTGGCGACCATCACGCGCCGGTTGCCGGGGTTGGTCGTGACGGTGCCGTCGGGGTAGCGCTCGTTGCCGGTGACCAGGGACATGCCGTGGGCCGTGCCGGGCACGGTGTAGGGCGAGACACCGTCGCTGGTGATGGCGTAGCGGTCGTAGCGGCCGAGGGCGTCGACCTGCTCCTGGGTAAGCCGCTTGCCGCGGTCGATCTCGATGGTGTCCAGGTCGAAGGGCTCGATCGTGGCGAGGTTCTGGCAGGTGCCCTGGTCCATCGCGACGTAGACGGGGATCTGGAACTGCTCGGCCAGGTTCGTGGCCTGGATGCCGATCTCGAAGCAGTCCTGCACGCTGCCGGGCGCGACGACGATGCGGGGGAAGTCGCCGTTGCCGCCGAAGCACATGAGGTTGATGTCGGACTGCTCGGGCTTGGTGGGCATGCCGGTCGAGGGGCCGCTGCGCTGCGTGTCGACGATGACGAGCGGGATCTCACCGCTGCCCGCCTGGCTGACGCCCTCCTGCATGAGGGCGAGGCCGGGGCCGGAGGTGCCCGTCATCGAGCGCACGCCCGTGAGCGCGGCGCCGATCGCCATGTTGATGGCGGCCAGCTCGTCCTCGGCCTGGCGGGCGATGCCGCCGAACTGCGGCAGCCACTTCTGCAGCCAGTCGAGGATGTCGGTGGCCGGCGTGATGGGGTAGCCGGTGAAGAAGCGCCCGCCCGCGACGAGGAAGCCGAAGGCCAGCGCCTCGTTGCCGGTCAGCTGGATGCGCTCGCTGCCGTGCGTCTGCGTGACGTTGTAGAGCCCGTCGCCCACCTGCAGGTCCTCGGCCGCGCCGAAGCCCAGGTCGAGGGCCTGCAGGTTGTAGCCCAGGATGGGCTGCCCCAGCCGCTTGAAGCGGGTGCGCAGCGCGTCGCGGACCTCGTCGTCGGGGATGCCCAGCGCGCGCGTGACGATGCCGGTGGCGATCATGTTCTTGTAGAGCGTGCGTCCCAGGTCGCGCACGGCGTAGCGGCCCATGGGCGCGGCGAGCAGCCGCGCGCCGTCGGGCAGCAGGCCCTCGGGCAGGTTGCCCTCGGAGCTGTCGAAGACGACGACGGCGTCGTGGGCGAGGCGGGGGATGGCGCGGCGCACGCCCTGCTCCTCGAACGCCACCACGACCTCCAGGTGGTCGCCCATGGCGTGGCGCTCGGGCGCGGAGGCGCGCAGCGAGGCGGCGGCGTAGCCCCCCTTGATGCGGGAGAGGACGTCGCGCTCGGTGTAGACGTGCAGCCCGTCCCGGCGCAGCAGGTCGGCCAGGACCGTGGTGACGGTCAGGGAGCCGTCGCCGCCCTGGCCGGAGCAGATCATGTTCAGGTCGTCGATGTGGCGTGCGGTGTACCGAGGCGCATCGATGGTCGTCATCCGGCGCTGCCGTTCCCCGCGGCCTTGGCGGCGGCTTCCTCTTCCGCCTTCTTCTTCATCTTCGACAGGCGGAAGCCCTTGGGGTCCATCTGGCCGGTTGCGCGGCGCTCCTCGACGGTGGGCAGCAGCGGCGGCGGCAGCTTGTCGCGCTTGAAGCCCGACAGGCGCTGCAGCAGCGGCTTGCTGCGCGGCGCGTCGGAGACGGGGCGCACCTCCAGCCAGCCGTCGTCGAGGCAGGCCTGGAACGCTTCGTGCCCGGCCTCGGTGCGCACGACGGTGTAGGTCCAGCCGTCGAGGCCAATGCCGCCCGCGCCGATGTCGGCCTGGTCGGTGGCGTAGTCCTGGCAGTAGAGGCAGGCCGGACGGGCGTACTGCTGGAACTCCTTGAGCGACCGCTCCTCCACGACGCCGTCGGTGAAGCGGATGATCACCTTGCCCTTGATGTTGATGTTGTCGATTTCCTTGCGGTCGCGGCCGTAGTCGCGCGCGATGGCGGCGATCGACTCGTGCGTGAAAGCCTCGGAGCAGAACAGCCCCAGGACGAGTTTGATGTTCTCGCGGTACCACTTGTTCATCGCCAGGCGGATGCCCGAGTGCTGCTGCTGGCGGATGCCGTCGACCTGGCAGGGCACGCCGACGACGGCGATCGGCTTGATGTCCCGCTCGATCGCCTCGCTCAGCGCCACGGTATTGGGGGAGTACGTGTAGCGGGATCCGCGCGCGTTCAGGATCTCGTCCGGCGTGGTGGCCAGCAGATGCGTGCCCACTTGGGGGTCGTCCGGCAGGATGTCGCCAACCACGGCGCCGTTGATCCCGCCCTGCTCCAGTTGGTGCAGCAGGATGGCGCTGATCAGCCCCCCGTCCTGGGCGCGGGCCGCGATCTCGGGCTTGGTCGCGCGCACCAGGTACTCGTAGGAGTAGATGCCGTAGCCCTCGTCGAGCTTGGGCTCGCGGTAGTGCACGACGTCGGCGATCGTGTGATCGGGCGGGCTGAGCACCGGGCAGACGTCGGCGCAGAGCACGCAGTGCACGCAGGCCTCGCCGCGCGTGTCGACGGGCTCCTCGTTCACGTAGTCGAAGACGTCCGTGGGGCAGATCGTGACGCAGGCCGCGCAGCCGACGCACTTGCCCGTGTCGACCACCTCGCGCATCAGGAAGTCGTAGGCGTCGAAGCCGCCACGGTTGATCTCGGTGCGCCAGGCGAAGGCCCACTCGGACGGGGGCGTGCCGCCGTCGACGAGGGAGCGGTAGCGCGTGAGGACGGCGTCGGAGCGCGCCAGATCGGCCATCGTCATCTCCCCGTCGTGGGTGGCGCGCCGCATCCTTCCGCCTCGAGGGCGCACAGCGCGAACCGGAATCGCCGCAGGCGATTATGGCACAGTGGCGAAACGGTATCGCCACGGCCCCATTCTGTCACCTGTTCCCGAGCGATGCACGCCGCGCGGCGCGGGATGGCGCGTCACGGAGGCGGGCGGCACGCTGGACTTGCAGCGCGCCCACGAGCGCGACGGTTTTGCAGCGCGCCCCCGGCGCGACCGGAAGGCGGCCCGACGCACGATGTCGATCCTGGAGGTCATCATCCTGGCGGTCGTGCAGGGGGTGACGGAGTTCCTGCCGGTCAGCAGCAGCGGGCACCTGGTGCTGGGGGCCTGGATCCTGGGCGCCGACGACCCCGGCGTCGCCTTCGACGTCGCGGTGCACCTGGGCACGCTGCTGGCGCTCGTCGTCGTGTTCCGGGCGGAGGCATGGGCGCTGCTGGCCGGCCTCGCCGGACGGCGTTCGCTCGGGGCGGGCAGCGCGGGCGGCAGCGGGCTGCCGCCGTCGCGACTGCTGACGCTGGTCGTCGTGGCGACGCTGCCGCTGGCCGTCGTGGGGCTCGCCGTGCGCGACGCCCTCGACGGCCCGCTGCGCGACCCGACCTGGGTGGGCGCGCTCCTGATCGGCACGGGCGTGATGCTCGGGGCCGCCGACCGCTTCGGCCGTCGCACGCGCGCCCTGGCGACGATCGGGGCGCGGGACGGCCTGCGCATCGGCGTCGCGCAGGCCGTGGCGGTGCTGCCGGGCGTCTCGCGCTCGGGCATGTGCATGGCGGCGGGCATGCTGCACGACGTGACGCGCGAAGGGTCGGCCCTGTTCGCGCTCTATCTGGCGGCGCCGGCGATCGGCGGGGCCGGGCTGTGGGCCGCCTACCAGTTGGCGACGGACGGGGCCGAGGCGGGCGTCGGCGTGGGCGAGATGGCGCTGGGAGCGGCCGTCTCGTTCGTGGTGGCGGTGGTGGCCATCCGGGGGCTGCTGGCACTGGTGCGGGCGCATTCCCTGCGCGTATTCGTCGTCTACTGCCTGGGGGCGGGCGTCGCGGTGCTCGCGGCTCGGGCGGCGGGGCTGTAGGCGGGCCGGCATCCGCCCGCGGCGCTTAGGGCAGGATGAGCTGCGACGGCCGCTCCAGGATGCCCTTCACGTCGCGCAGGAACTCCGCCGCCGGCGCGCCATCGACGACGCGATGGTCGATGGTCAGGCTCAGCGTCATGAACGAGCGACGCTCCACGTCCGTGCCGCTCTCCCCGCGGAAGACGGGCCGATCGCTGATCCGGCCCACGCCCAGGATGGCGGCCTGCGGCGGGTTGATGATCGGCGTGAAGACATCGACGCCGTACATCCCCAGGGTGGTGACGGTGAACGTGCCGCCCGTGAGGTCGTCGGGGCCCAGGCGGCGCTCGCGGGCCCGCGCCGCGAGGTCGGCGCTGATCGGCGCCAGTTCGTCGAGCGGCAGGGCGTCGGTGTCGCGGGTGACCGGGACGATCAGCCCCTCGTCCAGCGCGACCGCGAAGCCGACGTGGATCTCCGGGTGCAGGACGATGGCCTCGTCGCGGAGTTCGGCGTTGAGGCGCGGATGCGCTCGGAGAGCGAGGGCGGCGGCCTTCATCACGAAGTCGGTGTAGGTGGGGCGCAACTCCCGATCGGCCCAGAGGTCGAGCAGCTCCCGGCGCAAGTCGACGGCGCGCGTCATGTCGGCGTCCATCGCCATGGTCAGCTGCGCCATCTCCTGCAGGGAGGCGTGCATGCGACCGCCGATCGTGCGGCGCATGCCGCGGTAAGGGACCGTCTCGCCTTCGGCGGCTACCGCTGCCGGGGCCGCCGCCGTCGCCGGGGCCGCCGCCAGCGCGGCCTCGACATCCTCGGTGACGATGCGGCCACCCGGTCCCGTGCCGTTCACGCTCGCGAGGTCCAGGTCGTGCTCGCGGGCCAGCCGCTTCGCGGCGGGGGAGGCCTTCACGGGCCCCGCCGGCGCGGGGGGCGCGGCCGCGGCTGCGGCCGCGGCCGCGGCCGCCTGCTCGACGTCCGAGCGCAGGATGCGCCCACCGACGCCGCTGCCGGGGATCGACGCCAGGTCCAGGCCGTGCGAGGCGGCCAGCCGTTTGACGGCGGGAGAGGCACGCCCGGGTTCGCTCGGTGCGCCGTCGGGCGCGCCGGCGTCTGGGGCCGGGGCCGGAGTGGGCGTGGACTCGCTCGCCGCGGCGGCGGGGGCCGCGGCCGGGGCCGGCGCGGCGGCCGGCTCCTCGCCGGCGGCGAGGATCTGCGCGACGACCGCGCCCGCGTCCACGGTCTCCGTGGCGGCGACGAGGATGTGCAGCGTGCCTTCGACCTCCGCTTCGACGTCGTAGTTGACCTTCTCCGTCTCGAAGGCGAAGAGCGCGTCGCCCACCTGCACCGCGTCGCCCGACTGCGCGTACCACTCGGTGATCGTGCCCTCGACCATGGTCATGCCGAGCTTGGGGAGGACGACGGACGTGGCCATGCCGCTACTCCGTGAGGAACCCGGCCTCCCGCGCGGCGCGCAGGCAGGCGTCGACATCGACGACGGGCGGTCCGGCGCGGGTGAGGCGCAACTGCGCGCTCTGCCCGTCGGCCAGGACGACCTCGCGCTCGCCGTCGAAGGCGAGCAGCGCGGGCCCGGTCACGGGGACGATAGCAGCGACGTCGAGGCGCCGCACCGCGCCGATCGAGACCGTGCGGACGAGGCCCGGGGCGAGCGGCACGCGGACCCGGCGCGCCTCGGCGCCGCCGCCGATGCGGACGTGCAGGCCGGCGTCGTCGTGGGGGCCGATCGAGGTGACCGCGCCCCCGATCGCCGCCAGCCCGACGGCGGCCGGGTCGGCGCGCGTAAGGACGATCTCGCGCAGCACGGACGGATCCCAGATCGCGCGGCTGCCCACGATCGATCCCTCCAGCACCGCCACGTCGATCAGGGCGACTTCGTCGCCGCCGGGCAGGCCGACCTCGATCAGCTTGCTGCGCGGCGCGACGGCGTCCGCATCGACGCGGCCGGTCGCGATCGCCGCCGCGGCGAGCCCCGCGATCGTGCTCTCGCGCGCGCTGGGGAAGACGTTGTTCGTGCCCGTGGAGAGCGGGATGAGCGGGACGGCCGTCGTGCCCAGGACGATGGCGCGGTTCGTGCCGTCGCCGCCCAGGCTGACGAGGCAGGCGGCCCCCTCCTCGGCCATGCGCCGCGCGGCCAGGGTGGTGTCCGATGCGACGCCCCGGAACTCCCCGCGCAGCGGCTCGAGCCGCAGACGCAGCCCCTGGTCGCGGGCCGCGCGGGTCGCCAGGTGCGACGTGTCGGGCATGTAGGCGACGTGCTCGACGCCGGCCGCGTCGAGGGCCAGCAGCAGCCGCCGCACGATGCGCACCTTCTCGTTCGTGCTGACGACGGAGGCATGCGCCACGAGGCGCCGGATGTCGCGGCCGGCGGCGGGGTTCGCGATCAGGCCGACGCTGCCCACGCGGCCGGCGCTCCTGTCAGACGCGGGCAGGGAGGATCTCGTCGACGGCCGCGACGATGTCGTCCGCGGTGGGCAGCCAGGCCTCCTCCAGGGAGGGGCTGAACGGCACCGGGCTGAACGGCGCGCCCACGCGCTTGACGGGCGCGTCGAGGTAGTCGAAGGCCTGCTCCTGGATCGCGGCGGTGATCTCGGCGGCGAAGCCGCAGAATTGGACGCCCTCCTGGGCGACGACGGCCCGGCTCGTCTTCTGCACGGAGGCGATGATCGTGTCCATGTCGAGCGGCGAGAGGGTGCGCGGGTCGACGACCTCCAGGCTGACGCCGCGCTCGGCCAGTTGGTCGGCGGCACTCTGCGCCTGCGCGACCATGTGGCCCGTCGCGACGACCGTGACGTCGCTGCCCTCGCGCTTGACCTCGGCCACGCCGAGGGGGATGGCGTAGGGCTCGTCGGGGACCTCGTCCCGCAGCCGCAAGTTGCGCTTGATGACGATGAAGATCACGGGGTTGTCGTCGCGGATCGCGCTGATCAGCAGGCCCTTGGTGTCGTAGGCGTTCGACGGCATGACGACCTTGAGGCCGGGGATGTGGCAGAACCACGCTTCCAGGCTCTGGCTGTGCTGGGCGGCCATGCTGAATCCCGCCCCGGCGGCGGTCGTCACGACGATGGGCAGCGTGGCCTTGCCGCCGAACATGTACTTCATCTTGGCCATCTGATTGACGATCTCGTCCATGCAGACGCCCACGAAGTCCATGAACATGATCTCCACCACGGGGCGCAGGCCGGCCGCCGCCGCCCCCACCGCCAGCCCGGCGATGGCCGACTCGGAGATGGGCGTGTCGATGACGCGGTCGCCGAAATCCTTCTTCAGCCCCTGCGACGTGCCGAAGGCACCGCCGACGCTCAGATCCTCGCCGGCGAAGAAGATGTTGGGGTCGCGGCGCATCTCCTGGCTGAGCGCCTCGGGGACGGCCTGGGTGACGGTCTTGACGGGCATCAGGCGTGCGCTCCTTCCGCGGCGGCCGGGGTGTAGACGTCGTCGAGCAGGAAGGCGGGATCGGCGACGGGGCTGGCCTCGGCGAAGTCCACGGCCGCCTCGATCCGCGCGCGCGTCTCGGTCGTGATGCGGTCGATCTCGGTCTGCGTGAGCGCGCCCATCTCCATGAGCCGGCGCGGGAACTGCTCGATCGGGTCGCGCGCCTTCCAGGCCGCGACCTCGTCCGGGTCGCGGACGATCTTACCGAAGTCCACGCCGACGTGGTCGTAGTAGCGGTAGGTCTTGCACTCCAGCAGCGTGGGGCCCTCGCCGCGGCGCGCGCGCGCGATGGCCTCGCCGGCCGCCTCGTAGACCGCGAAGGCGTCCATGCCGTCGACGGTCACGCCGGGCATGTCGTACGAGGCGGCGCGGTCGGCGATGTCGTCGATCGGCTGGTGGTCGGCCTGCTTGGTCCATTCGCCGTAGAGGTTGTTCTCGCAGACCAGGACGAGCGGCACGCGGAAGAGCCCGGCCATGTTGGCCGCCTCGTGGAAGGTGCCCTCGTTCGAGGCCCCGTCGCCGAAGAAGCAGACCGCGACGTTGCCGTCCTGGCGGTAGTGGCAGGCGAAGGCCGCGCCCAGCGCGATGGGCGGGCCGGCGCCGACGATGCCGTTGGCCCCCAGCATGCCCAGGTCGAGGTCGGCGATGTGCATCGAGCCGCCCTTGCCCTTGCAGTACCCGCTGGACCGCCCGAAGAGTTCGGCGTACATGAACTTCGGGTCGCCGCCCTTGGCGAGCAGGTGGCCGTGGCCGCGGTGCGTCGAGGTGATGTAGTCGTCGTTGCTGAGGTGGGTGCAGACGCCCACCGCGACCGCCTCCTCGCCGCAGTAGAGGTGGACCGCGCCCTTCGTGCGGTTCTCCTGCATGAGCCGCCCGCAGCGCTCGTCGAACTCGCGCAGCAGAACCATCCGTTCGTACATCTGACGGAGCGTGTCGTGCCCGATGTCCATGCGGTCTTCCCCAACCGGCCGGGGCCGAAAACGACGCCTCCGCGGCGCCGCAAGATGATCCGCCGAAGGCTAGGTCGCGGGCCGAAGGGGTGTCAACGAGCGGCGGGGGCCTCGCCGGCCCGCTCTCGCTCCGCCGCTACGGCAGCCGCGGCGCCACCTCCTCCGCGAAGAGGCGCATCGACGCCAGGACGCGGTCGTGCGGGATGCGCCCGCCGAAGCTGAACCAGCCCATGATGTGGCCGCAGCGATAGCGTGCGTGCAGATCGGTCAGGCGGCGCAGGACCGTCTCCGGCGCGCCGACCGCCGTGTCCGAGGCGGCGGCGGTCTCGAACGTCATCGAGCCGAAGCGCTCGATGCGGCCCGCGAGCGGCGATCCCGCCGGCGAGCCCTCGGGCGAGTCCGCCCGGGCGACAAGGGCCAAATCGTGGTAGTAGCTCAGGTGCGACGCCTCGCAGTCGCGGCGGGCCAGGGCGTCGGTCTCCGCGACGTGGATCGGGACCAGCAGCGCGACGTCGCGTTCCGGGGCGTCGGGCAGGACCGCGCGGTAGCGGCGGCTGCGCGCCTCGATCTGCTCGGGCGTGGCGGTGACGGTCGCCATCATCACCGGGATCTCCAGGGCGATCGCGGTCTCGACCGAGTCGTCGCTGTTGGCGGCCATGAGCAGCGGCGGATGCGGCTGCTGCAGCGGCTTCGGCACGGTGGTCACGCCGTCGTACGCGAAGTGCCGCCCGCGGAAGTGCAGCGGCGCCGGTCGCCAGGCGCGCTGCATCACCTCCAGCGCCTCGGCGAAGCGGCTGCTGCGCTCCGCGACGTCGACGCCGAAGCCGGCGTACTGCCGCCGGCCGTGTCCCCGGCCGATGCCCAGCCGCAGGCGGCCGTGCGACAGGTGATCGAGCATCGCCGTCTCTTCGGCGAGCCGCAGGGGATCGTGCAGCGGCAGCAGCACGACGGCCGTGCCCAGGCCGATGCGCTGCGTGCGCTGCGCCGCGGCGGCGGCGACCAGGAACGGCGAGGGCATGACGCCGCGGCTGGCCTCGAAGTGGAGTTCCGCCAGCCAAGCCACGGAGAAGCCGAGCGTGTCGCCCAGCTCGATCTGGCGCAGGGTGTCCTCGTAGCGGTCGCCCGGACGCTGCTCGGGCCAGGCGGGCAGCTGGAAGAAGAGGCCGATCTCCATGCGCCCGAGTCCAGGCTCCCGTCCGCCTTCCCCGCGGGGCGCGGCCTACGGGCGCACGCCCGCCTTCCAGACGATGCCGAGCTGGGTCGACAGGCTCTCGTAGGCCAGCTCGAGGAAGCGATGGATGTAGGAGCGCGTCTGGCGCGGGTCGATGAGGTCCTCGATGCCGAAGGCCTCCGCGGTGCGGAAGGGGTTGCGGAACTGGAGCAGGAACGCCTCGATCTCCTGGCGCCGCTTCTCCGGGTCGGGCGCGTTGGCGATGTCGCGCTTGAAGGCGGCGTCGACGCCGCCCTCGATGGGGATCGAACCCCAGTCGCCAGAGGGCCAGCCGACGCGGTAGTTGAGCGCGCTGGGGTTGGCCGTGGCCTGCCCGGCCATGCCGTAGTTCTTGCGCGTGATGACCGTGAAGATCGGCACCTTCGCCATCTGCATGGCCCAGAAGGCGCGCATCCCGTGGCGCAGCGTGCCGGTGCGCTCGGCCTGCTCGCCCAGCATGAAGCCGGGCACGTCGGCCAGGAAGACGACCGGCATGTGGAAGTGGTCGCACAACTCGATGAAGTGCCCCTGCTTGTCCGCCGAGGCGGCGGTCATCGCGCCGGCCAGCATGCGCGGGTTGTTGGCCACGATGCCCACTGGGTAGCCGCCCACGCGGGCGAGGATCGTGTGCACGGTGACCCCGTGCTCCGGCTTGATCTCGAAGTAGTCGCCGTCGTCGACGAGCAACTCCACCACGCGCCGCATGTTGTAGGGGCGGGTGCGCTCGCGCGGCACGATCGAGAGCAACTCCTCCTCCTCGCGGTCGGGCGGGTCGCTGCTGGGCCAGACGGGCGGCTGCGAGTAGACGTTCTGAGGGAAGTAGGAGAGGAACTTCTTCATCAGGGCGATGGCGTCGTACTCGTCGGTCGCGCGATTATCGACCGCGCCCGATTCCCTGACGTGCACGTCGGGCCCGCCCAACTGTTCCTTCGTCACGTCGGCGCCGAGCGCGCGCTTCACCAGCGGGGGCCCGCCGGCGAACATCGACCCCTGCTCGGTCATGACCACGAAGTGGCCCACCATGGCCAGCGCGCCCACCGCGCCCGCCGACGCGCCGGACATGCTGTAGATGACGGGCACCTCGATGCCCGCGCGGATGTCGGGCCCGAAGGCGTCGAAGGAGCTCGGCAGGTGGGCGTGTCCCTCCATCCCCGCGGCCGCCACGTTGGCCCCCGCGCCCTCGTGGAACAGGATCAGCGGGATGCGGTACTCCTTCGCCAACTCGGCGATGAAGACGCTCTTGAACCGCTCCTGCTGCATGGAGTCCGCCGCGCCGCCGCCGACCGTGAAGTCGTGCCCGCCGACGGCGACGCGACGGCCGTCGACCTTGATCAGCCCGCCCACGTAGGGCATCGGCTTGAAGTCCTGTAAGTCGCCGTCCTCGTAGATGCCGGCGCCCGCCAGGGCGCCGATCTCGTGGAAACTGCCCGGGTCGGCGAGCGCGTCGATGCGTTCCCGGATGGTGAGCTTGCCCAGGGCGTGCTGGCGGTTGACACGCTCCTCGCCGCCGAGCTTCAGCGCCAGGCGGCGACGCAGGTTCAACTCATCGATTTCGGGCTGCCAGTCGGTGGGACGGGAAGAGGAGGGCATGTCGGCTCCGTTCAGATCAAGGGACCGCTAGGCTAGCGCCCGCGAACCGATTGCGCGCGGGCCGCCCCGCGCCCGGCCTACGGGCGCACGCCCCCCTTGCGCACGACGCCGAGCTGGCTCGACAGGCTCTCGTAGGAGAGCTCCAGGAAGCGATGGATGTAGGAGCGCGTCTGCCGCGGGTCGATGATGTCCTCGATGCCGAAGGCCTCCGCGGTGCGGAAGGGGTTGCGGAACTGGAGCAGGTGCGCCTCGATCTCGCGGCGCTTGGCGTCGGGGTCGGGCGCGGCGGCGATCTCGCGCTTGTAGGCCGCCGCGACGCCGCCCTCGATCGGGATCGAGCCCCAGTCGCCCGACGGCCAGCCGACGCGGTAGTTGCTCCGCCCCACGTTGGCCGTCGCCTGCCCGGCCATGCCGAAGTTCTTGCGCGTGATGATGGTGAAGACCGGCACCGAGGCCATGTACATCCCCCAGTAGGCGCGCATCCCATGCCGCAGCGTGCCCGTGCGCTCGGCCTGGACACCCAGCATGAAACCGGGCACGTCGGCCAGGAAGACGACCGGCATGTGGAAGTGGTCGCACAGCTCGACGAAGTGGCCCTGCTTGTCGGCCGAGGCGGCCGTCATCGCCCCGGCCAGCATGCGCGGGTTGTTCGCCACGATGCCCACCGGGTAGCCGCCCACCCGGGCGAGGATCGTGTGCACGGTGGTGGCGTACTCGGGCTGGATCTCGAAGTAGTCGCCGTCGTCGACGAGCAACTCCACGACGCGCCGCATGTTGTAGGGCCGGGTGCGCTCCCGCGGCACGATCGAGAGGAGCTCCTCCTCCTCCCGGTCGGGCGGGTCGTTGGTGGGCCAGACGGGCGGTTGCGCGTAGACGTTGTCGGGGAAGTAGGAGAGGAACTTCTTCATCTGGGCGATGGCGTCGTACTCGTCGACCGCGCGATTGTCGACCGCGCCCGAGGCCATGACGTGCACGTCGGGGCCGCCCAGTTCGGCTTTCGTCACGTCGGCGCCCAGGGCGCGCTTGACCAGCGGCGGCCCGCCGGCGAAGAGCGCGCCCTGCGGCGTCATCACCACGAAGTGCCCCAGCATGGCGTGCGCGGCCACGCCGCCCGCCGCCGCGCCGGCCACGTCGTAGATCACGGGCACCTCGACCCCCGCGAGGATGTCGGGCCCGAACACGTCGAAGGAGCTCGGCAGGTGGCCGTACCCGTCGCCCTCGGCCGCGACGTTGGCCCCGGCGCCCTCGTGGAACATCATCAGCGGGATGCGGTACTCCCGCGCCATGTCGGCCAGGAAGAGGTTCTTGAACCGCTCCTGCGTGCTGATGTCGGCGGCGCCGCCGCCAACGGTGAAGTCGTGCCCGCCGACGACGACCCGGCGGCCGTCGACCTTGGCCAGCCCCCCGATGTAGGGCAGCGGCGTGAAGTCCTGGAACGACCCGTCCTCGTAGATGCCGTAGCCCGCCAGACCGCCGATCTCGTGGAACGTGCCCGGGTCGGCGAGCGCGTCGATGCGCTCCCGGATGGTGAGCTTGCCCATCTCGTGCTGACGGTTGACGCGCTCTTCGCCGCCGAGCTTGAGCGCCAGGCGGCGGCGCATGTTGAGTTCATCGACCTCGGGCTGCCAGTCGGTCGGGCGTGGGGTGTCGGGCATGTCGGCTCCCTTCGCGGATGGGGATCGCCAGGATAACGGGCGCGCGCGAATCGCTCGCGCCCGCGCCCGCGCGCCGCCGGGGTCTCCCCGCGCCGACGGCTACTCCTCGAGGATCTGCTCCTCGAACATCGACGTGCGGCCGCCGTCGACGACCAGATCGTGCGCGTTGACGAAGCGGCCCGCGTCGCTGGCCAGGTAGAGCGCGGCCTCGGCGATGTCGACGGCCAAGCCCGACGCGCGCATCGGCGTCGCCTTGGCGAGGTTGCGCTGCAGCTTCGCCATCTTGCGCGCGTTCTCCTCGTCGCTGAGCGTGTTCGCGCGCTCCGAGCCGCCCCAGAAGATCGGCGTCGCGATGGCGCCGGGCGAGATGACGTTGACGCGGATGCCGTACGGGCCCAGCTCGACGCCGGCCAGCTTGGAGTAGTGCGTCACGCCGGCCTTGATCGCCGAGTACAGCAGGTCGCCCTGCCGGTAGCGCAGCCCCGCGATGCTGGAGTTGTTGATGATCGCCCCGCCGCCGTTGGCCTTCATCGGCGCCACGGCGTAGCGAATGCCCAGCATCACGCTCGACAGCAGCAGCCGCACGCCCTCCTCGATCTGCGCCGCGGAGATCGTGTCCAGCGTCGTCTGCACGCCGGCGCCGGCGTTGTTGAACAGCACGTCGAGCTTGCCGAAGCGCTCGAGCGTGGCGTCGACCGAGGCGGCGATGTCGGCCTCCCGGGTCACGTCGGCGCGCACATACACGCAGCGCTCGCCCAGGCGATCGGCGATGCCCCCGCCCTTCGCCTCGGAGCGGCCGGTGATCACCACCCGCGCCCCCTCGGCGACGAACAACTCCGCCGTCGCCTCGCCGATGCCGCTCGTCCCGCCCGTGATCAGCGCGACCTTGTCCTGCAGTCGATTGCCCATGCCAATGCTCCTCCTCGACGCGTTCTCTGGATGCGGCGTCGAGTGTACCGGCACGGGCGGAGCCTCACCCCCGAACCCCCTCTCCACCGTCCAGATGGAGAGGACATCTGATCCCCTCTCCCTGGGGAGAGGGTGAGGGTGAGGGTCCTCCGGGCGGTCGCGCCCACGTTGAGGGGTGGGGCCGACGTGGCCGTGGGGGTACGCTGGCGGCGATGCCCAGAACCAGCGAGACGGCCTTCAACCCGGAGCTTGCCAACGCGCTGCGCGGCAAGCACCCGCGCTGGCGCGACGCGATCGGCGCCGAGCAGAGCGGCGTCCTGAAGGACCACCTGGGCCTGCGGCCCGACATCGTGATCCGGCATCCGGGCGGGGCGCCGGTGATCGTGGAGACGGAGTTCGAGCCGGCGGACACGGACGATGAGCGCGTTGAGGCCGCCCGGGCCCTCGCCTCCGACGAAGACGGCGTATTCCGTGTCGACGCCACCGGCTCGGTCGAGGTAGCCGCCTTCGCCGGCTGGGAGATCGAGGAGGAGTAGCGCTCCCTGGCCGGCGGGAACTGGGCCTGTGAGGAACTCCGTGACGGCGGCGGTCGCGCTGCGGGCGCGTTCCGCGTCCGCGACAATCCTCCCTCTCTCGGAACGCCCAACGATTACCGGTTCCACCCTATGTCCCGCCCGCCCGATCGTTCCGGATGAACGCGGGAGCGCGCGGGTGTAGCCTGCGCCGTGCCCCCAAGGGGTGCGCCCGCAGCCGGACGGGGGCGCTTGGCGTGTGCGGGCACGGCTTCGTGTCGACGTGCTTGCGTGACAAGGCATGTGCTTCCCCGACCCATGGAGCCCTCGCCCCTGCAGTGATCGGATACCCTGGAGAACACACGTTCCGATGGACTGGGGGTCTCGGCATGGTTGTCGCTCACGAAGTGTCGGTTGAACCACGTCCCGGACACGCGGGATTCTATGGCCCGGTAGAAGCCTGCCGCCTCACCCGCGTTCCGCAGTCGACCCTGCAATATTGGGTTCGGGTGGGCATCGTCGCCCCTTCTCGCCAGATCATGGATGCGCAAGGCGGGATGGTCCGCTGCGGCTATTCCCTTGCCGACCTCGGGTATATCCGTCTTCTCCACCGGCTCCGTAGCTCCGGCGTTCCTACGGAGAACGCGGTGCGGTTCCTGAGCGCGATCCTTGCCAAGATTGGGCCGCCCGGTCCCAAATGGGCTGACGTGCGCGTGTGGGTCGACGGAAAGCGCGTCTATCTCGCAGAACCGGGCGAATGGGACACGATGGAAGCGCAGCGGCCCACAGGCCGCGCCGCGGCGTTCCAGCGGGTAGCAGACACCTTCTTTGGCGACGCCTTCATTGGCCTCAAGGACAGCGCGGATTCCATCTTGGTGCCACCGGAACTCCTGAAGTACGTCGAGATCAATGCCGAGGTCATCGACGGTGAACCCGTCATTCGAGGCACGAGGATTCCGACGAGAACCATCCACCGACTCGCTACCGCCCGCTCGACACCTGAGATCTTGGAGATGTACCCGTTCCTGACGTCTGACCAGATCGAGTCTGCTCTGGAGTACGAGCAATACCTCAATCGCGCCGCCTGAGATTCGTTGGAGACGAGGCGCTGCCGGTCCCATGGATTGAGCCCCTGCGGTGCCTTGGCTTCGATCTGCTCGCGTTCCACGATGATCTCGAGCTGTCGAGCTTGAGCGATGACGTGGAGATTCTGAAGTGGGCGCGACGGCACCGGCGAGTGTTCTTGAGTGTGGACCTGTTTCGCGGTGACACGGGGAAGCGAATGCAGGACGAGATATATCGCCGCGGGGGCAGAGTGATGAAGGTCGGCGGTGGGCCGGAACAGCCCATGACGCGCTTCCTCGGCAAGGTTCTCATCCACCAAGAACGCTGGCAGCCGTTCCTGTTGGATGGGCACGGCTGGGTCCATCTCCAGAGCGGCGACTCCGGGAAATGCCGGATGACCCGCCCGAGAGACTTGGATCGCATGGTGTGGATCGACACGGAGCAAGGCAGGCGCTACGTGTCGGAGCGAGACGCTGCGCGAACAGGTCCGCCGAGGAAACGTGGCAGGGGTAAGGCGTATACCGCGGTGGCGGGCCAGCCACTAGAGGAATGGCCCAAGCGGAGAGGCAGCAGTCGGGAGTAAGCGGACAGGCGCGAGGCTCCGATCCCCTCTCCCTGGGGAGAGGGTTAGGATGAGGGGACCGCCCTCCCGCACCCCTTCGCCCGACCTACTGCACCCCTCCGACCGACCTTCCGCACCCCTTGCGACCCCCTACTGCACCCCTTCGACCGACCTTCCGCACCCCTTCGGCCGACCTTCCGCACCCCTTGCGACCCCCTACTGCACCCCTTGCGGCCCCCTACTGCACCCCTTGCGGCCCCCTACTGCACCCCTTGCGGCCCCCTACTGCACCCCTTCGGACGACCTTGCGCACCCCTTGCGGCGCCTCGACACGACCCCCGGAATCCGCTATGATGCGATCACGGACCGCTGTTCGCGTGTGAAACGGAAAAGACGACCCCCCTCCCGACATCATCGCAGGAGACCCGCCTCCGAAAAAAATTCCGGCCGTTTTCCTGCAAATTCGTGCAAATTCCTGCAAATGACCGCCGCGATGCCCCTCGCCTGACCCCCGGATAGGCCCCAGTACACTCCGGTTGACCGCCGGGAGGCGCCCCCCTGACCCGGCGCACCCGGAGCCCCCTCCCCCACCCCACCGCGAGGGTGTCCCCTGCGGCGGGACGGGTTACCCTCCCCCGCGACGCGCCCCCACACGCCGGCGCGCCAGGCAAGCGAAGGGACGACCGATGGGCGACGCAGTGCTGACGGGACTCGACGGCAAGGTGGCGGTCGTGACGGGCGCGGGGCGGATGCGCAGCATCGGCCGGCCCATCGCGGTCGATCTGGCCAGGGCGGGCTGCAACATCGTGCTCACGGGCACGGGGCGCGATCCCTCCCGCTACCCCGACGATGAGCAGGCCGCCGGCTGGCGCGACATCGCCTCGGTCGCGGAGGAGGTCGAGGCGGCGGGGGCGCAGGCGCTGCCCCTGGTCAGCGACGTGCGCGACCCGTCGGCGATCGAGGCCCTGGCCGACCAGACGATGGCGCACTTCGGCCGGGTCGACTTCGTCGTCAACAACGCCGGCGCCGCGCGCGGGGCGGATCGCAAGCCGGTCACGGAGGTCGACATCGACGTCTGGCGCAACGTGATCGAGACGAACCTCATCGGCTCGTTCCTGATGTCGCGCACGTTCGGGCAGCGCCTGATCGCCCAGGGCGAGGGCGGCGCGATCATCAACATCTCCTCGATCGCGGGCAAGATCCTGCCGCCGGACACCTCGGCCTACGCGTCGAGCAAGGCCGGCATCCAGGCGCTCACGGCCTGCATGGCGCAGGAGGTGGGCAAGTACGGCATCCGCGTCAACGCCATCTGCCCCGGCATCATCGATACGTTCCGCATGGACGACCTGGGCCGGGCCGAGGTCTGGGACGAGATGATCCGCACGCGCATCCCCATGGGCCGCGCCGGCGAGGGCAGCGACATCTCGGCGATGACGCTCTTCCTCTGCAGCGACCAGGGGGCCTGGACGACGGGGCAGTCGATCAACGTCGACGGCGGCACCGTCGTGCAGCACTAGACCCTTCGGCGTGGGGCGGAGTCGGCCGACGGGCTACGTGTCGGTGAAGTGCGGCGCGCGCTTCTCCGCGAAGGCGCGCGGCCCCTCGATCGAGTCGCGCATGCCCGCCAGGTTCTGCTCGAGGGCGTCGCCGTAGGCGCTGCCGACCAGCGGCTCCATGTAGTAGCCGCGATAGAGCGCCTGCTTGAAGTTGCGCACGGCGCGGGGCGCCATCTGCAGCATCCGCTCGGCGTACTCCATCGCCGCGGGCAGCAACTGGTCGGGCGGCACGACGCGCTGCACCCAGCCCAGCTCGTAGCAGCGCGCGGCGTCGTAGCGGGTGTCGCCCCAGAGGATCAGCTCCAGCGCCGAGGCGAGCCCGATCTGCCGCGTGACGGGGATCATCCACGACGCCCCGCCCATGTTCCAGCGCGCCTCGGCGATGCCCACCCAGGCGTCCTCGGCCATGACGCGGATGTCGGCCTGCATGGCCAGCGCGAACCCGCCCGCGACGGCGGGTCCGTTGATCGCGCCGATGACGGGCTTCCAGACGCCCATGCCCTCGGCCAGCGTCGTCGCCGCGCGCCACTGGGCGCGGACCTCCGCGTCGGCCTCGGGGCCCGGCGCCTCGGATCGGGCCGCCGCGGCGCGCCGCTCGGCCGCCTCAATCAGGTCGGCCCCCGCCGAGAAGGCGCGCCCCGCCCCCGTCAGGATCGCGACGCGCGCCGCGGGGTCGTCGCGGAAGTCGGTCCAGGCCTCGTACAGGGCGGCCCGCAGGCCGCCGCCCAGCGCGTTGAGCCGGTGCGGCCGGTTGAGCGTGATCACGTGGATGCGACCGTCCGCCACACGATCGACCAGCACCTCGGGCCCGAAGGTTGCCTGGGGCGTGTCGCGGCCGTGGCGGGCGGGGTCGTAGGCTTCGCGGGCGGTCATGCGGCGCAGGTTAACGGAGACCGGGGCTCCTGCGGAGCCCCGGTCGGCCGATCCCTAGCCGGCGACGCGGATGCCGCCGCGCCGACGCCCGCCCGCTAGGGCAGCGCGCCGACGTCGCGCAGCAGTTCCAGCGTGCCCTCCAGGTCGCTCAAGTCGGTGAGCGCCAGGGAGGGTGGGGAAAGCTCGGCCAGGGATGGCACGCCTTCCGCCGGCCCCAGGCCGTTGAGCGGATACTCGAAGGTCGAGTCGCGGAAGTAGTTCTGCGCGGTGTCGCTCAGCAGGTACTCGACGAAGGTCAGGGCGGCCGCCTGGTTCTCCGCGGTCGCCAGGATGCCGACGCCGGCGATGTTGATCAGGGCGCCCGCCTGCCCGGGGTCGGTGTAGTGGTTGGCCGCCGGGTAGTTCGGGTCCTCGCTGGTGAAGCGGAACAGGTAGTAGTGGTTGACGAGGCCGATGTCGATCTCGCCGTCGCCGACACCCTGCACCTGCGTGGAGTTGTTGCGGTACTCGTTGACGCCGTTGGCGAGCATGTCGCGCAGCCACTGCGCCGTGCGCTCCTCGCCCTCGATCTGGCGCATGGCGGTCACGAAGGCCTGGAACGAGCCGTTGGTGGGGGCCCAGCCCACCCGGTCGGTCCACTCGGGGCCGGTCAGGTCGAAGACGGAGCCGGGCAGATCGCCCATGGCGACCCGCTCGGTGGAGTAGACGAGCACGCGGGCCCGGCCCGAGACGCCCGTCCAGGCGTTGGTCGTGGAGCGGAAGACGGGCGCGACGGCGTCCAGCACCGAGCCCGGCAGCGCCGAGAAGAGCCCCGACGCCTCGATCGCGCCCAGCGCGCCCGCGTCCTGCGCGAAGAACACGTCGGCCGGCGAGCGATCGCCCTCCTCCAGCAGGGCCGTGGCCAGCTCCGACGTCCCGCCGTAGCGGACGCGCACCTTGATGCCGGTGTCGGCCTCGAACTGCTCGATGATCGGGCCGACGAGGCTCTCCTTGCGGCCGGAGTAGATCGTGATCGTGGCCGATTCCTCGGCGGCGGCGGCCGTGACGGCGGCGCGGGCCTCCTGCAGGTCCGCCTCGAGACCGGCGATGCGGTCCTCAAGGTCGGCGGCGGCATCCTCGGCCGCGCTCGCGTCGCCCTCGGCGGCGGCGGCGGCCGCGTCGGCGGCCTCCTGCGCGTCGGCCGCTGTGGACTGGGCCTCTTCGAGGTCCGCCTCGAGCTGGGCGATGCGAGCGACCAGTTGCTGGTCGGCGCCATCGTCGGCGTCGTCGTCGCCGCCGCAGGCGGCCACGACGGCGCCCGCGCCCAGCAGCGCAAGCATCAGCAGCCAGACGGTGATCGGCGCACCGAGGCGGGCCCGGTGGGTGAAGGGATGGGGTGAGCGGGGCATCGGCATTCGTCCTTGAACTACGCGTGACTGGATTAACCGCGATTAATCTATACACGTAGTCTGGCTGAATGCAAGCGCGTACTGAACCCTATCGGACGCCGGCCTTGTCGCGCCCGCGGGCGCGGGCGTTCTGCGACAACACGAGCTTGCGGGGCCGCACGTGCCGCGGCGTGACTTCCAGGCATTCGTCCCCCGCGACGAACTCCAGGGCCTGTTCGAGGGACAGCGGTCGCGCGGCGTGCAACGACTCCGTCAACTCCTTGGTGGAGGAGCGGACGTTGGTCTGCTTCTTCTCCTTGGTCGGGTTGACGTTCATGTCCTCCCGGCGAGCGTTCTCGCCCACGATCATGCCCTCGTAGACGGCAACCCCGGGCCCGACGAACAGCGAGCCCCGCTCCTGCAGGCCGAGCAGCGCATAGGCGGTGCTCATGCCGCTGCGATCGGCGATCAGGCTGCCGGTCGGACGGTCCCGGATCTCCCCGTACCAGGGCGCGTAGCCCTCGAAGACGCGATGCAGCACGCCGGTCCCGCGCGTCTCCGTGAGGAACGCCGTGTGGAACCCGATGAGCCCCCGCGAGGGGACGAGGAAGTCGAGGCGCACGCGGCCGCTGCCGTGGTTCACCATGCGCTCCATGCGTCCCTTGCGCGGGGCGAGCAGTTGCGTCACCGCGCCCATGTACGCCTCAGGCAGGTCGACGGACAGTCGCTCCACGGGCTCGTGCAGCGCGCCGTCGACGCGGCGCGTGACGACCTCCGGCTTGCCGACGGTGAGCTCGAAGCCCTCGCGCCGCATCGACTCCACGAGGATCGCGAGTTGCAACTCGCCGCGCCCGCGCACCGTCCAGGTGTCGGGACGGTCGGCGGGCAAGATGCGCAGCGACACGTTGCCGACGGCCTCCGCCCGCAGCCGGCTCTGCAGCAGGCGCCCGGTCAGTTCGCTGCCGTCCCGCCCGGCGAGCGGCGAGGTGTTGACGCCGATCGTCATCGCCAGGGTGGGCTCATCGACGCGGATCGCCGGCAGCGGGCGCGGGTCGTCGAGGTCGGCCAGCGTCTCGCCGATCGTGATGTCGGCGATGCCGGCCAGCGCGATGATCTCGCCCGGCCCGGCCGACTCCGCGTCGACCCGCTCCAGCCCCTGCGAGACGTACAACTCCGTGATCTTCACGCTCTGCGGCGTCCCCGCCGCGCCGGCCCCGCTCGGCCCCGCCGGCGGCGGACGCAGCCGGGCGACGTTGGCGCCCTTGCGGATCGTGCCCTCGTGCACGCGGCAGAGGGCCAGCCGGCCGACGTAGGGGGAGGCGTCGAGGTTCGCGACTTGCGCCTGCAGGGGGTGTCCGGCGGCGTAGGTGGGGGCGGGGACCGTCCGCAGCAGGAGGTCCAGCAGGGGTTGCAGGTCGGCGCCCCGCCGATCGAGGTCGCGCGTGGCCGTGCCGGCGCGGGCGTTCGTGAAGAGCACCGGGAAGTCGATCTGCGCCTCCGACGCTTCCAGATCGAAGAACAGCTCGAAGACCTCGTCCAGCACCTCGGTTGGGCGGGCGTCGGCGCGGTCGATCTTGTTGATCGCCACGATGATCGGCAGGTCGCGTTCCAGCGCCTTGCGCAGCACGAAGCGGGTCTGCGGCAGCGGCCCCTCGGCGGCGTCGACGAGCAGCAGCGCCCCGTCGACCATGGTCAGCGCGCGCTCGACCTCGCCGCCGAAGTCCGCGTGGCCGGGCGTGTCGACGATGTTGATCTTGACGCCGGCGTGCTCGATCGCCGTGTTCTTGGCGAGGATCGTGATGCCCTTCTCGCGTTCGAGATCGAGCGAGTCCATGACGCGGTCGGTGACCTCGCGCCGCGCCGCGAGCGCGCCCGACTGCCGTAGCAGCGCGTCGACGAGCGTCGTCTTGCCGTGATCGACGTGGGCGATGATGGCGACGTTGCGGATGTCGCTGCGAGTGGGCATCGATGGTCCGGCCGTGGATCGCGCGACGGCGGGTCGCGCGGGGAGCGGGGTGACCCGCTCACCGTAGGCGTTGCCGGGCCGCCGGTCTGTCGCGCGGCGCGGGGGTTACCCTCCGTCCGGGGCGGCCAGGACCGGTCCCGGCAGCGGCACGGTGATGGGAGAACTCCTCAGCCAGCGGCCCACCGCCGTGTCCGCCGGGACGAAGCGCGACCGCGGCAGGACGCGCGCCTCCCCCACGGGGTTGAACCCGAACTCGAAATGCCCGCCCGGCAAGAGCCGGGCGGCGATGCGGCCCACCACGACACCATCGATCACCACATCGGACGAGACCACCCAGCGGTTCACCTGTGCATCGGCGAGGATGACGCGTTGGGCCGGCCGGATGACGTCCCCGCCCGTGGGCCGGAAGCCGACCTCGACCCGCCCGTCGTTCAAGCGGCGCGCCAAGATCCGGCCCTCAACCGCCACGTCTTCGATCGTCACCGTGACCGACGCGGGGCTGCCCGCGACGACCGTTTCGGGCAGCGAGCCCAGCGACACCGTGAACGTCTCGTTGGCGGCATCGGCGTCCTGCCGCGTGCCGACCGTACCCGTACCGGTGGTCTCCCCAGCGGCGATCGGGATACTGGCCAGCTCCCCGTAGTCGTCCGGCTCGGCCGTGCCGGCGGTCAGGGTCACTTGGATATCCACGTCGCTCTGCAGCGGCGCCGATAGCGTCGCGGTGACCGTCACGTCCGCGCCTTCGTCCACCCGGTGCGGCGAGGCCGACAGCCCCACCAGCGCGACGGGTGTCGCGGTGACGATTGAGGCGTCGTCCGGGTTCGGCCACACGATGCGCACGAAGCCGTCGCCGGACCGGGCGATGACGATCGACCCCAGCGCCGCGACGGCGGCCATGCTGGGATCGCGCCGCAACAGCGTCGCGAAGTCCGCGCTGCCCACGACGCGCTCGACGGTCGCCTCGTCGTCGTACGCCGTGTCGGTCCAGACGCCGTCCCGCAGCACGAAGCTGCGGTCGCCCACCACGCGCAGTGCGTCGGCGCCGGTGTCGAGGTCGCCGGCGCGCAGCGCCTCGATGTCGTCGGCGGCGCCGACGGCGGCCTGGCCGCTGGCAGGGGCCGCGGCCGCCGCGTCCTCCAACTCAGCCTCCGCCGCCTCCTCTTCGAAGGCCAGCTCGGGCTCCTCCGCCAGGAACGACGTGAACGGCGTGACGATGCCGAAGCGCGTCGCGATCTTCACGATCTCCGCGACCAGGGAATCGCGTGCGCCCTCGATGCGCAGTTCGGTGAGCAGGTCGGCGATGCGCTGCTGCGCCCACAGCTGCGCGACCGTGGGGTCGCCGTAGGCGCGCTCCGGGAACGACACCTCGTAGCGGAACGACTCGGGCCCGGCAGCCGTCTCGCCGCGCACGATGACCGTGGCCGCGCCGGGGGCGTCGTATCGGCCCGCGAGCAGCACCTGCGTTCCGGCGAAGATGCCCGTGATGCGTTCGGGGGCCAGGCCGGAGACGCCGCCGCCGTCGAACTCGATCTCCACGCCGGTCAGCACCGGCGTCGCGATGCGCTCGAACAGGCGGCCGACCTCCGCGTCGATCCGCTCGTCCGGCGTGACGTAGTGGCTGCTGCCCAGGAAATCGCGGGCCAGGGCGTCGAGCAGGAGGGTGTCGACGTCGTAGCCGACCCCGAAGGTGAACATCTGCGTGCGGTCGGCGGCGCTGCCCTGGGCGACCGCCAGGATCGACTCCGGATCGGTCGGCCCGACGGTCGGCAGGCCGTCGGTGAGGAAGACGACCGTCGCCGGGCGCTCCCCGCCGGCCAGGTCGAGGGCCGTCGCCAGCGCGCCGGCGATGTTGGTGCTGCCGCCGGCCACCAGCCGCTCGACGTGCGCGATGCCGGCGGCCGCCTCGGCGGCGGGCGTCAGGCCCTCACCGAACACGCTGACGGTGCTTGCGAAGCCGACCACGCCGTAGCGGTCGCCCGGGCCCAGCCGGTCCAGCATGAAGCGCGCGGCGTCCTTGGCCTGGGCGAGCTTTTCGCCCTCCATCGAGCCGGAATTGTCCAGGACGAGGATCAGGTCGCGGTCGACGCGCGCCGCGGGCTGCGTCTCGGGAGCGAACAGCAGGGCGAAGTAGCCCGCCTCGTCGCTCGGGCGATAGGTGAGCAGGCGGGTGCTGAGCAGCCCTTCGCCACCGCTGAGGTCGAGCCGGAAGTCGGTCGCCGGCGACCAGCCGTCGCCCGATTCCCAGCTCAGCGACAGCTGGCCGGGCCCGTCGCGGGTCGAGGCGAGGCTGTACGTGGGCGCGACCGCCGCGCGCACCTCCCAGGACACGTCGATGTCCACGCCGACGACGGCGCTCGCCGGCCGCGGCGACATGCGCGACCAGGGCACCGAGACGGCCACCTGGTTGCCCTCCGCCGTCAGCGGCGTCGTCACGGTGAAGCTCACGCTGCGCCGCTCGCCGGGCGGGACCGGGAAGGCGCGCACCTCGTAGAGCGTGTCGCTGACCGATTGCAGCAGCGCCGGGTCGATCAGGCGCCGCACGATGTCCTCGTAGATGCGCTCCGCGTCGCCCGCGTCCAGCAGGCGGCCCTCCAGCGTCTCGGGGCCGCCCGACAGGACGAGATCGCCGACGGCGCTGCCCGGCGGCACCGGCACCACGATGCGCCCCTCGGCGAGGAAGTCGCCGGGGTTGCTGAGGTCGAGCCGGTAGCGCGCGACGGCGGCCGCGTCGCGAACGGAGATGCTGACGTCGAGCGTGTCCAGCCGCGCGCCGTCGATACCGAACGGCGGCGGCTCGACGACCTGGGCCGCCAGGCGCGTCGGGGCCAGCGGGGCCAGCAGGGCCAGCGCCAGCAGCGGGATGAGCAGCCGGGCGGCGATGCCGGGGGCGCGCCGGGGCCGGGGGATGGGGGATCGCATCATTGCAGGGCCTCCGATGTGGATGTGCGCATGGTATGGGCGCGTGCGGTCGTGCCGCGTGCCAAGCGAGACGGCGCGGTGCGCGCGTTGGTTCCCCGGGCCCTCGACCTCACCCCCTTCTGCGCTGCTCAGGACAGGCCTGTCCCCCTCTCCATCGTCGAGATGGAGAGGGTTCTGATCCCCTCTCCCTGGGGAGAGGGCGAGGGTGAGGGGCAACGACCGCCCGCCCCACCACCTGCGTGCGAATTTTTTTCGCGACACCCTCTCCCCTCCCTCACAGAGAGGGGGGCCCAGTTGTTCCCACCACTCCCTTACGTCAACTGTGGAAACTTTACACTCCAAAACCTTGACCGCCCCCCCCCCCCTAGACGTCATAATGTCTCCGCTCTCGAAGCACGACCCCATCCAGAGGGGATGGGGCGGTCACATCCACGGAAAGGATGACGCCATGAGTAACTATTGGGAGACCCTGCGACAGCGAAAGATCAGCCGTCGCACCATGTTGGGAGCCAGCGCCAAAGCCGGCGTCGGCGCGGCCGGCCTGGCCTTGGTCGGCTGCGGCGACGACGACGATGACGCCGGGACCGCGGCCGCCGAACGGGCCGCCGCGGCCGCGGAGGAGGCCGCCGCGGCGGCCGTCGCCGCAGGCGAGGCGCGCGCGGCCGAGACCGAGGCCGCCGCGGACGCCGCCGCCGAAGCCGCAGCGGCAGCGTCCGAAGCCTCCGCCGCGGCTTCACAGGCCGCGGACGCCGCCGATGCGGCCGCCGCCCTGGCCGCCGAGGCGGCCGAGTCGGAGGACGCCGCCAACGCGGCCGCCGCCGCGGAAGCCGCGGCTGCGGCTGCCGCCCAGGCCGCCGAGGCCGCATCCGCCGCCGGCGATGAGGCCGCCGCGGCGGTCGCCGCTGCCGCCTCCGAGGCGGCCGAGGCCGCCGCCCAGGCCGCCCGCGACGCCGCTGCCGCGGTCGAGGCCGGCACGGCCACCGCCGAGGCCGCCCAGGCCGCCATCGACGAAGCCGCCGCCGCGGCCGCCGCCGCGGCCGAAGCTGCCGGCGAGGCGTCCGCCGCCGCCGGCGAGGCCGCCGCCACCGCCCAGGAGACCGCCGAAGCCGCGGCCGAGACCGCCGCCGCCGCCGTCGCGGCGGCGCAAGAGGCCGCCGACGCGGCCCAGGAGGCGGCCGAGAGCGCGGCCATGGCGGGGGAGGACGAGCCGGCCGCGGCCGGCGGGCCGGTGTACGGCGGCAAGATCGTCCGCACTGCCAAGCAAGACATCGACGAGAGTTGGAACCCGACCCAAGGCATCTCGGGCACGGATGCCTTAGAATACCATAATTTCATCTACGACTCTGTGTTGGGGTTCACCGACGATGGCTCGGGGAAAGCGGAGCTGGCCGAGAGCTGGGAGATCCCGGACGACGTCACCTACCTCTTCAACTTCGCGCCCGGCCGCGCCGTGTTCCAGGACGGCGCGCCGGTGGACGCCAACGCAATGCAGGCGAACATGGAGTTCGTGCAGACCGACGAGGAAGCCACCCCCAGCACCAAAGCGGGTATTGCCCGCGCGGCATCCTTCGAAGCAGTGGACGACGTCACCTGGCGGATGGTCAACAGCGAAGTGGTCGGGCCCACCCTCGCGGCCTTCTATGACCAGATCAGGCTCGGGCAATTTGATCTCGCCGAACGCCCTCGAAACCGCCCATGAACATCCCGTCGGCGCCGGACCGGCGCGCCCCGTGGAGTATCGCGTCGGGGAGTACTGGCTGGGGGAGAAATGGGACGGCTACTGGGATAACGAGCACGTCTACGCCGACCAGCTGGAGGTCCGGATCATTCCCGACGAGAACAACGCCTGGGCCCAATTCCTCGACGGGGAGATCTCCTATCAACTTGCCGCCGGTGTCATGACCGACGAACTGGCGGCGGAGTTGGAGGCCGACGGGTTCCAGGCGGCCCGGGGGATCGCCCTGACTTGGAACGCCCAGTGGTTCAATCTCAATCCGGCGGCCGAGGGCTTCAACATGTTCCGCGACCCCCGCCTGCGCTGGGCGATCGGCCTCAGCGTGGACCGGGACGTCCTCAACGATCTGTCCGAGAACGGCCAGGGCAAGCCCTCCGTGTGCAACACCACTCCGCAGAGCTGGGCGATCCGGGAGGGCGCGAACTACTACGACCCGCCCGACCTGGCGAAAGCCGCCCAGTTGCGGGACGCCGCCGGCTTCGGGGACGACAACCCCGTCACCGGCGACATGCTTACCATAAATAACGTTGTCCCCCAGACGGGGCCGGCGGTCTTCGCCCAGCTGCAGCAAGCCGGCTGGTCGGGGTTGAACTTGCTGGAAGGCTCCCTGTCGTTCATCTTCGAGGTCTTCGCGACAGGAACCGACCACGTCACCTCCGTGATGCCCTGGAGTTCGCCGTTCGACCCGGATGTGGTGGTGGGCCCGAGCATTGATCAGGGCCTCAGGAACTGGATGCACGGCAGTCCCGAGGGCGGCCCGGGGACCGGGCGCGCCAGCCTGGCGGAAAACCCGAACGACCAGGTGCTGCAGGCCATCGCGGAGACCGAAGCGTACAACACGGCGGCCACGAAATTCGCCCGCCAGGAGGACCGCATCGAGCCCTACGACAAGGCGTTCGCCAGCGCCTGCGACGGCAATTCCTGGTCCGACCCCGACATCCAAGGACACCACTGGTGGCACTACTGGCTCAACGCTTCGGCGGGCTATGGCGCCCAGGGGAACCTCGGGGGGTTCCATCTCAGACCCGTCGATGGCTGGCATTCCTCGACCAGCGGCGGGCACGGCTACAAGGGGTTGTGGCTCAACGCCTAGCTCCGCGCCGGCCTCACCCCCTGGCCCCCTCTCCATCTGGACGATGGAGAGGGGGAACGTGGAGGCGTCCGTTGGGTCCCCCTCACCCTGCCCGTTGATCTGAGCGAACGCCGATGGCGCGAACGATAAGGGACGACCGCATGACCACTCTCTCCCCATCCATCACCGACCGCGAGACCGAGGCGAAGTACGCGCGCCTGCGCGAGAAGGTGCTCGAGCGGGATCAGCCCGGCGCCAGCGCAGTCACCTACGAGCTCGTCAAGGACGGCCGGTCGACGACGGAGATCCTCAGTGAGACGGTGCGGATCCACGCGCCCTACACGCACGTGCCCTACCACCAGCGGATGGACGGCGGCTTCGTCCGCTTCGTCAACAACGACCACGCGTTGCTGAGCGCGCGGGCGACGCTGTCGTTGCAGGACTTCATGCCGGAGACGCTGCGGCCCCTGCCGCTCGCCCAGACCGCCTGGTACGTGCCCAGTTCGCTGGACGTCTGGAACCAGCTGCTAGGCAAGGCGCCGGGGCACTACGCCTACCGCACCTACGACGAATCGAAGCACCCCGACGGCCCGGCCATGCCGATGGTGCACTGGCAGGACCAGGAGCCGGGCGCCCTGGAGGGGCCGTTCGAGGAAGAGTTGGGGCGCTGGCAGCGACTGGTGGAGTGGGGCCACGTGGACGAGGCCTACCGGCTCTGGCTGGGCTTGTGGGAGCTGCGGGATCATCAGCGTGCTCGTCTTCCTGCTCATGACCGCGCTGCCCGGCGATCCCACGTTGAAGGGCACGTTCGAGATGACCGCGGAGAATCGCGAGATCGTCCGCGAACGCCTGGGCCTGAACGATCCGCTGCCGCAGCGCTACTTCGACTGGTTGTTCCCCGCGTTGCAGGGCGATCTCGGGGTGAGCCTGGCCAGGACCGTAGGGACCGTAGGGACCGTCTCGATCAGCACCCTGTTCGAGCGGCGCATCCCCGCCACGGTGGAGTTGGGCATCTTGAGCCTGCTCGTGGTGGTGACCGTGGCGGTGCCGATCGGCGTCCTGTCGGCGCTGAAGCCCGGCTCCAAACGGGAAGTGGCGGCCGGCACGGCCATGATCGTGGGCAACTCGATCCCGGAGTTCGTCACCGGCATCGCGCTGATCCTCGTGATCAGTCTGCACTTCGACCTCCTGCCGGTCGGGGGCTACGTCGCCTTCACGGAAGACCCGATCGAGAACCTGAAACGCATGGCGATGCCGGTGCTGGCCATCTCGCTGACCGCGACGACGCTGCTGATGCGCCAGACGCGCTCGGCGATGATCAACGTGCTCAGCGATGACTACATCCGCACCGCCCGCGCCAAGGGGCTGCGCGAGCGCGCCGTCGTCGTCCGCCACGCCCTGCGCAACGCCCTGATCCCGGTGATCACGATCTTCGGCTTCCAGGCCGGGCTGATCTTCAGCGGCGCGGTGATCACGGAGCAAGTCTTCAACATCCCGGGCATGGGCCGCCTGTTCGTCGAGAGCGTCGTTGTCGAGCAGGACTACAACGTCATCCAGAACCTCGTCATGTTCTTCGCGATCGCCACCCTGCTCGTGAATCTCCTGGTCGACGTCTCCTACACGCTGATCGATCCCCGCATCCGGACGGGCGGGAGAAGCGCATGAGCGGCGCCCCGACGCCCGCCGGATCGGCTGCCCAGCCGCTCGTGCGGGTGGGCCTGCGCGAGCGCCATTGGTACCGCGAGGCGCGCGCGATCGGGCGCGTCTACGTGCGCAACCGCCCGGCCGTCGTCGGCGCCGTGCTGCTGATCGGCTTCGGGCTGATCGCCGCCTTCGCCCCGCTGATCGCCCCCGCCGACCCGTACCTGCCCGCGACCTCGCGTGAGGGCGTCTTCAACCCGCCCAGTTGGGATCACCTCGCCGGCACGGACCACCTGGGCCGCGACGTGCTCAGCCGCGTGTTCTTCGGCGCGCGCATCGCCTGGCAGATCGTGCTGGTGGCGACCGGCGTCGCGGTGGGCCTCGGCGTGCCCCTGGGGCTGCTGGCGGGCTACGTGGGCGGCAAGCTGGACGAGTTGGTGATCATGCGCTTCGTCGACGCCGTCATGATGCTGCCGGGCCTCGTCCTCATCCTCGCCCTCACGGGCGCCGTCGGCCCCAGCATCACCAACACGATGCTCATCATCGGGGTCGTCTGGTCGCCCGGCTACGCGCGCCTGACGCGGGGCGTGGTGCTGCAGATCAAGCAGGAGGTCTACGTCGACGCCGCCCGCGCGATCGGCGCGACCCCGGCCCGGATCATGGCGCGCCACCTGCTGCCCAACGTCGTGGCGCCGATCATGGTGCTGGCCTCGCTCTCGGCCGCGGGCATCATCCTGGTTGAAGCGGGGCTCAGCTTCATCGGCGCGGGCGTGCAGGAGCCCACGCCCGCCTGGGGGCGGATGGCCGCCGAGGCGAACAAGACCATCCTCACGCGCAGCGCCTGGCCCATCGCCGGCCCGGCGATCGCCATCATCCTGCTCGTGATGTCGTTCAACTTCGTCGGCGACGGCGTCCGCGACGCCTTCGATCCGCGCCTGCGGAATATCCGGTAGTCGGCGGGCGCCGGCACAAGGGGAAAGCGATGCCCGTCGCCGGCCGGCTACTCCGCCGCCGCCGACCGCTTGGGCAGCATGACGGCGCGCTGGAACTCCAGGACCACGGCGCCCTTCTGGTTGACGCCCTCGGTCTTGACGGTGACGATGCCGCGGTCGGGCTGGCTCTTCGAGTCGCGCACGGCCAGCACCTCCGTGCGGGCGTAGAGCGTGTCGCCGTGGAAGACGGGCGCCAAGTGGCGCATCTCCGACGTCGCCAGGTTGGCGATCGCCTTGCCGCTGACGACGGGTACCGTCATGCCGAAGACGAGGCTGTAGACCAGCGGCCCGGCGACGATGCGCTGCCCGAACTGCGTGTCGGCGGCGTACTTCGCGTCGGAGTGCAGCGGGTGGTGGTTCATCGTCAGCATGCAGAAGAGCACGTCGTCGGCCTCGGTGATGGTGCGGCCCGGCCAGTGCTCGATCAGCTCGCCCACGCGGAAGTCCTCCAGGTAGCGGCCGAAGCCCTCCTTGGTCGGCATGGCGTCCCTCCCCGGCGGCGCGCCCGGCCATCGCCCGGCGCGGCCCTCTAGTCGATCTCGTACAGCTCCAGCAGCCGCCGCGCGATGACGATGCGCTGGATCTCGTTGGTCCCCTCCGCCACGGCCATCAGCGGCGCGTCGCGGTAGTAGCGCTCCACCGACATCTCCGTCGTGTAGCCGATGCCGCCGTGGACGCGCATCGCCTCCATGGTGCATTCCAGCGCCACCTCGGTCGCGAAGAGCTTGGCCATGCCCACGTCGAGGTCGGCGCGGGCGCCGCTGTCCTTCTTGCGGGCGGCGTCGCGGGTGAGCAGCCGGGCGGCGCGGATCTTGGTCGCCATGTCGGCCAGCTTGAGCTGGATCGCCTGGTGCCGGGCGATGGGCACGCCCATCGTCTCGCGCTGCTGGGCGTAGCGGATCGAGTCGTCGAAGGCGGCCTGCGAGACGCCGACCGCCCGCGAGGCGACGTTGATCCGCCCGATCTCGAGCGCGCCGATCATGTGCTTGAAGCCGCGCCCCTCGACGCCGCCCAGCAGGTTGCGGGCCGGCACGCGTGCGTCCTCGAAGAACAGCTCCGTCGTGCCGGGACCCTTGTAGCCCAGCTTGTCGATCAGGCGGCCGGTGCTGAAGCCGGGCGTGTCCCGCTCGACGAGCAGGGCGCTGATGCCGCGGTGGCGCGGCTGGGCGTCGGGGTCCGTCTTCACCATCGTCAGGAAGACGCCGGCGCGGTCGCCGTTGGTGACGAAGAGCTTGTTGCCGTTGACGACGTAGTCGTCGCCGTCCCGGACGGCGGTGGTGCGGATGGCCTGCGCGTCGGTGCCGGCGTTCGGCTCGGTGATGCTGAAGGCCGCCTGCACCTCGCCGCTGGCCAGGCCGGGCAGGAAGCGCTGCTTCTGCTCCTCCGTCCCCCACGACTCCAGGGCGTAGCCGTCGATGCTGTTGCCGTTGATGATCCCGCCGAGGCCCATCCAGCCGCGGCAGATCTCCTCGATCACGGCCGAGTAGGTCTCGTAGGAGAGGCCCAGGCCGCCGTAGTCGGGCGAGAACGTGATCGAGTAGAGCCCCATGTCCACCATGTCGCGGTGCAACTGGGCGGGGAACGCGCCGGCGTGCTCCAGCGCGGCGGCGCTGGGGATGACCTGCTCATCGACCCAGCGGCGCACCGTGCGCACGATGTCGGCGCCGACCTCGCCGTCGCCGGCGATGATCTCGCGTGCGTCGCTGGTCGCGGCCATCGTGAGAGTCCTTTCGGGGTGCGGAGCGCGTTAGCGGGCGAGTTGAGCGTCGCGCGCGGCGACGCGCTGCGTCCAGTCAAGCAGTTGATGCGCGCGGTCGACGAGCGGGTCGTCGATCATCTCGCCGTCGAGGGCGATGGCGCCGCGCCCCTCAGCCTTGCCGGCCTCGTAGGCGTCGATGATCCGCCGCGCCCAGGCCAGCTCGTCGTCGCTGGGCGCGAAGACGCGATTGGCGATCTCCACCTGCGTGGGGTGGATGCAGAACTTGCCGCGGTAGCCCAGGTGGCGCGCGGCGGTGAGGTCGCGCTCGAATTTGGCGAGGTCGCGGAACTCCGTCGTGGGCGTGTCGATGGGCACCACGCCGGCCGCCGCGGCGGCGTTGCTGGTGACGGCGCGCGGGTAGTTGAGCTCGGCGGCCTCCGGCGTGCGCACGACGCCGCTGTCGGTCGCGTAGTCGTCGGCGCCGAAGGTGACGCCGAGGATGCGCGGCGAGGCGGCGCAGATCTCGTAGGCGTGGACCACCGCCGCGGCGGTCTCGATCCAGGGGATCAGGCGGATGCCGCCCGGCTCCAGCCCGCGCGTGCGCTCCAGCAGCGTGAGGTAGTGGTCGACCTGCCGGATCGTGCCGACGTCGATCACCTTGGGCAGGTTCACGACGTCCAGGCTGGGCCCCACGATCGCCGCCAGGTCGTGCTCGGCAAGGCCGGTGTCGAGGCCGTTGATGCGCACGCAGAGCAGCCGGCCGCGGGCCTCGAAGCGGGGCAGCGCGGCGGCCACGGTATCGCGGGCGGCGGGCTTGTCGTCCCAGGCGACGGAGTCCTCCAGGTCGAAGCAGAGGATGTCGGCCGGGACGTTCAGCGCCTTGTCGATGAAGCGCTGCTGGTTGCCGGGCACGGAGAGCATGCTGCGCAGGATGGGTGCGGTCATGGGGCGGCAGGATAGCGGTCGGGCGGCGTGCGGGCCTCCGGGAAGGCGTCGGGTGGACCCTCGTCGGCGGTGATGCAGTGAAACTTGAAGTTCTGGGGGGTTAACTATAAGTTGTCAGGGGGAAAGTAGGCGTTGAGATGGTCCTCGATCAAGCTGAGATCGTCGCGGCAAGAGCGCAGCTCGGTCGCGTGTTCACCCCGTCGGGTCCTGTTCAAACCTTCGACATGCTTGCAGGGCGCCTCGACGAGATCACGCGGATCATCGGTGCGGTGGGCGATCCCGGGAAGCACGTTGTCATCTACGGAGACCGGGGCGTAGGCAAGACATCGGTCGCCCGGTTCATCCATGAGGTCTGGCGACAAGCCCAGAAGGAGCATGACCTGGTCCCCGTCCACATCAGTGCGGACGGGGACGATGGGTACCTGTCGCTGATGTACAACATTGGGGAGGCTATCGATACTGAGTATGAGAAGCAGGAGATCCCTCGACCAAAGAGCAACGCCTGGGTCCAAGCCAGCCAGGCGATTGTGGACGGGCAGGCGACGGCGCACGCGACGAGGCGTTTCTTCGAGATCGCGGACCGCAAGTTCGTCATCGTCATCGATGAGTTCGACCGCGTCGAAGACCCAAATGCATCGACGGCGTTCGCGGATTCGCTGAAGACCCTTTCCGATCACCTCGTCGATGCGACTTTCGTTCTCGTGGGTGTGGCCGACACGATCGATGACCTCATCAGTGAGCACGCGTCCATCACGCGATCGCTGGAGCAGGTGCACCTCCCATACATGCGGGCCGACGAAATCCGCGAGATCATCCGCCGGGGTCTCCGCCAGCTCGGGATGTCCGCCGACGCTGACGTGCCTCACTTCGTCGCGAAGCTGGCGCAGGGCGTTCCCTACTACGCCCATGTCTTCGGGCTCTACTCGTGCAGGGCCGCGCTGGACGACAAGCGGATGAAGGTGACCAAGGATGATGTCTGGAACGCGATCAGGCCGGCGGTACGGAGCACGGAGGAGTCAGTGTGGTCCGCCTACACCACTGCGACGAGCAGCCCCCGCAAGGAGAACCTGTTTGGCCCGGTGCTGCTCGCCTGCGCCCTCGCGAAGACGGACGAACTCGGTTGGTTCCCCGCGAGCGCGGTGCGGGAGCCGCTTCGCGTTGTGTCCAAGCGACCCGCGATCGATATCGGCCACTATGCGAATCACCTCTCGAAGTTCGCGACCGAAGGCCGCGCTGATGTTCTCCGCAGCACAGGAGAGCCGTATCGGCGTCGCTACCGCTTCTCGAACGCGCTCCTCCGGCCGTTCGCGATTCTGCGGGGCGTCGAGGCTGGCGTCATCACCGAGGGCACGCTCGACGCCTTCCTTGGAGACGAGGCACGGGGAGCCCAATCGGAACTCTGGCCGGAGTAGGGCGCATCCGGGGTCGGCACGGGGCCGAGGTCGCGGGGCGCAATGGGCTCCCAGCGTGGCGTCGGGTGGACCCTCGTCGGCGATGATGCAGGGAAACTTGAAGTTCTGTGGGGTTAACTTGAAGTTGTTGGTGGGGAAGTAGGCGTTCGCGGTGGGGTCGTGCGCCCCGGCGCCAAGTTCGACGGGCCGAATTAAAGCGAACGGGGGAATCCCTCGTGAGATCCCCCCCACGCCGACCGGGCGATGCCCAGCCCACTTGCCGACAAGCGTATCACCCCGAGGGGAAGGCGGCGTTGAGCCCCGCCACCTCCGACGGATGGCGCGTGAGCCGGCCGCGCAGGCCGTGCGCGCGCAGGGCGTCGTCGTCGGGGGCGACCGCTGGCAGGGGCAGGCCCTCGACGGCGGGCAGGCCCGACGCCCGCGCGGCGAAGACGACGGCCGCCCGGGCGTGGTCGAGCAGGGCGGGCGCGGGCGCGTCCACGGCCAGCTCCATCGCCAGCGGGGCCGTCGCGACGCCCAGCCAGGTCAGGCGGCTGCTGCCGGCCGCCAGCGCAGCGACCCGGCCCAGCGCGGCGGCGTTCTCGATCCAGAGGCCCAGCGCGGTGAGGCCGGGCTCGATGCCGGCGCGCCCCTCGACATCCTCCAGCAGGGAGTCGGCGAAGCGGAGTTGATCGGCGTGCACGACGCCGGGCAGCGACACGCCGTAGACGCCCTCGCGCAGGGTGGCGAGCAACTGATCGCGCAGGTCGGGCGACTGCGGGCCACGGGTGTGCAGGTAGACGCGATGACCGGCGCCGCGCAGTGCCTCGATGGCGGCGACGGCCGCGTCGTGGCCGCCCGCGTCGGTGTGCATGAGGTCGAGGAGGGTGGCGTCGGGGAGTTCCGAGCCGAACCCGGGGAGGCCGTCGGGGTCGGCAGGGACGAGGAGCAGAGAGCGGACGGCGTCCATCAGCGTTCCTTCCCCGGCCCGGCCGCGCGACCGAGCTCAGGCCCCGATCAACTCGGCGAGCTTGGCCTCGTCCCGGAACGGCCCCACGACCGAGACGGCCAGATTGCCCGGCCGCACGACGCGCTGCGCGACGCGGCGGACATCGTCGGCGGTGACGGCCTCCAGCCCGGCGATGTGCTCGCCGACGGTGCGGATGCGGCCCTCGCTCAGCAGCATTGAGCCCGTGCGGTGGGCGTGCGACTGCGCCGTCTCCAGGCTCAGCCGGAAGGAGCCGATCGCGTGCTCGCGGGCCTTCTCCAGTTCGTCGCGGGGGACCAACTCCCGGGTGAGCTTGTCGAGCTCGGCCAGCGTCACCTCGATCGTCTCCACGAGGTTCTCGGCGGTGACGCCGGCGCCGATGCTGAGATGCCCGGTGTCGCGGAAGCGGCCGACGCCGGAGCCCACGCTGTAGGCCAGGCCGCGCCGCTCGCGCACCTCCACGAAGAGCCGGCTGCTCATGCCGCGGCCCAGCACCTCGTTGAGCAGGCTGAGGGCGTAGCGGTCGGCGTCGTCGCGCGGGAAGGTGCGCAGCGCGAGCCCCAGGTTGCACTGCTCGATGTCGCGCGCCTCCAGGCGCACGGGGCTGCCGTCCATGCTGTCGCGCGCGTCCGCGACCGGCGGCGCACCGCCGGCCGGAGCGTCGTCCCAGTGGCGCCGCGTCAGCGCCAGCACGGCGTCCGGGTCGACGTTGCCGGCGACGCTGAGGACCATGTTGCTGGGTCGGTACCACGTCTCGATGTGTCGCACGAGGTCGGCCCGATCGACCGCCGCCACGCTCTCCAGGTCGCCCGCCACGTCCCACCCCAGCGGTTGATCGCCGTAGGCTGCCTCGGCCAGGAGTTGCGAGGCGCGCTGGGCCGGCTCGTCGTCGGCCCGCCGGATCTCCTGCTGGATGACGGTGCGCTCGCGCTCCACCTCCTCGGGGTCGAGCAGCGAGCGGCGCACGCTGTCGGAGAGGATGTCCAGGGCCAGGTCCAGCCGGTCGAACGGGACGCGGTTCCAGTAGCAGGTCAGTTCCTTGGTCGTAAAGGCATTGAGCATGCCGCCGGCGCCCTCGATGGCGGCGCTGATCTGCACCCCGTCGGGGCGCGACTCGGTGCCCTTGAACAGCATGTGCTCGAGGTAGTGCGAGAGCCCCAGCGTGCGCCGCGCCTCCTGGCGGCTGCCCACGCCGACGTAGATCGCCAGCGAGGCGGCCTGCGATTGCGGCAGCGGCGTCACGACGAGCCGCAGCCCGTTGGCGAGCGTCGTCGTGCGCCAGGTGGCGCCGGCCTCGGGCTCCTGCCAGACGGCTGTGCTCATCGCCCCCGACCTCCCCGCGGCCCGTGGGCCGACGGTCGGCAGGCTATCACGGGCTGGGTACGCTTCCCGAGTGCAGCGCGACGCCCCGTCCGCCCGCTACGAGTACAACTGGAACCCCCTGGTGGGGTGCCTGCAGGGCCTGCTGCGCGCCGCCGGGCTGCCGCACGACGCCGCGCGCGTCGGCGCCGTCAGCGGCGAGGCGTTCCACCTGCCGTCGCCGCCGGCTGCAAGTGGGGGTCCGGCCTTCGCGGCCGGCGCGGACTCTCCCCGCGACCTCTCCGCCCTCGCCAGCGACCTGGCGCTGCTGGGCCTGCGCGCCCGCGTCGACGTGTGGGACCTACGATCGGGCCGACGGCCGCTGCTGGGACGACGGCTGGGCTGGCGGCTGCGCCGCACCCTCGCGGACGGACGCGCGGCGGCGGTCTCGGGCGTGGCGGGCGGCGACTTCGGCCTGCTGGTGGGCTACGACGGCGAGCGCCGCGCCTACCGCGTCGATGGGCCGCTGAGCGAGGAAGTCGGCGGCTGGCTGCGCGCCGACCGGCTGCCCGCGCCCGACGCGGACTGGCTGGCGGTCGTCATCCCCGAGGCGGCGATGACGAGGGGCGCCGCGGATACGGCCACGCTCGTGCGCCGCGCGGCCGCCCACCAGCGCGAGGCCGGCCGCGCGGAGCGGCTGCGCGACTGGGTGACGATCCTGCGCTCGCAGGTCGAGATCGACGCGACAGGGCACGCGCGGGCGGCGCAGGCGCTGGCGGCCGCGTCGGGCGAGGCGGCGCGCTTCTTCCGGCAGGCGGCGGCGGAGGGGGTCGCGGAGGCGGCGCCCCTCGCCGAGGCGGCGGCGGCGCTGGCGCTCGCCCTCTCCCGCTTCGCGACGCTGTTCCCCTTCCCCGGCGGCGGCGACGTGGTCGGCGGCGGCCGGGAGGCGGGGGCGCGGTCGCTGGAGTCGGCGCTGCGGGCCGAGGCGGCGCTGGCGGCGCGCATGCCGCGCGGAACACCGCCGGGGCCGGCGGGCGGCTAATATCGCGGCGAGAGGATGACCATCGTGTCGGTACACGTGCGCATGTTTACGACCTTGGTGGCGCTGTCGAAGACGAAGCAGCCGAGCTTCGACGTGGAATGGCGCGAGGGGATGACCGTGGCGGACATCGTCGCGGCGGAGGGCTTCAGCGAGCAGGACGCGGAGGCCATCGCGGCCATCGTCAACAGCGAGCAGTCCGAATCCGACCGCACGCTGCACGACGGCGACGAGGTGGAGTTTATCGTCAATCTGCAGGGCGGCGCGGGCGTGGATTCGCCGGTGGAGAACCCGGCCCGGCGCGTTGACACGCCCTCGGGCGGCCCATAGGATTCCCACTAGAACAGACGGTCGAATCGCCGTCGCGGGGCGCATACAAGCGAGTTGATGCCGAAGTACATCTTTGTCACGGGCGGGGTGGTCAGCTCGGTCGGCAAGGGCATCAGCACCGCCTCCCTCGCGAAACTGCTCAAGAGCCGCGGCCTGTCGGTCACCGTCCAGAAGCTCGACCCCTACCTCAACGTCGACCCCGGCACGATGTCGCCCTACCAGCACGGCGAGGTCTTCGTGACCCACGACGGCGCGGAGACCGACCTCGATCTGGGCCACTACGAGCGCTTCCTCGACGAGGACCTGACCGGCGCCTCCTCGGTCACGATGGGGCAGATCAACCAGGCCGTGATCGAGCAGGAGCGCCGCGGCGTCCACCTGGGCGGGACGATCCAGACCGTTCCCCACATCACCGACGAGATCAAGTCGCGCGTGCGCGGGCTGGCGAAGGCGGCCGGGGCGGACGCGCTGATCATCGAGGTGGGCGGTACCATCGGCGATATCGAGGGCCAGCCCTTCCTGGAGGCGATGCGTCAGATCCGCTCCGAAGAGGCGCGCGAGGACACGCTCTCGATCCACGTCACGATGCTGCCCTACCTGCGCGCCTCGCGGGAGTTGAAGACCAAGCCCACGCAGCACTCCGTGCGCACCCTGCGCTCGCTGGGCCTGCAGCCGGACATGATCATCGCCCGCGCCGAGATGCCCGTCGACGAGGGCATCAAGGCCAAGATCGCGCTCTTCTGCGATGTCGAGCAGCGCGCGGTGGTCCCGCTGGAGACGATGCCCAGCATCTACCAGGTGCCGCAGGTGCTCGACGACGCCGGCGTCTCCGACCTCGTGGTCGAGAAGCTGGCGCTGCCCGCCGCGGAGCGCGACCTCGCCGAGTGGCGCGGCTGGGTGCGGCGCCTGCGCAACCCGTCGGGCCACTGCACGATCGCCATCGTGGGCAAGTACGTCGAGTTGCACGACTCCTACCTCTCCGTGCGCGAGGCGCTGATCCACGCGGGCGTCGAGCGGGGCGTGGACGTGGACGTGCGCTGGGTGCAGTCGAAGGAGTTGGAGACGCGCGACGTGGCGGCGGAGCTGGACGGCGTGGCGGGCATCATCGTGCCGGGCGGCTTCGGCCGTCGCGGCGCAGAGGGCGAGGTCGCCGCCGCGCGCTTCGCCCGCGAGACGGGCCTTCCCTACCTGGGCCTGTGCCGCGGCATGCAGCAGATGGTGATCGAGTTCGCCCGCAACGTGCTGGGTGAGCCCGAGGCGACCTCGACCGAGTTCAACGAGCACACGCCCGCGCCGGTCATCTCGCTGCTCTCCGAGCAGGAGGACGTGGTGGACCTGGGCGGCACGATGCGGCTCGGGCACTATCGCTGCCACCTGGTCGAGGGGACGCGGGCGCGGGACGCCTACGGCGTGGCCGCCGTCGATGAGCGGCACCGGCACCGCTGGGAGTTCAACAACCGTTACCGGGAGGCGCTCGATCGGGCCGGGCTGCGCGCCAGCGGCGTCTCGCCCGACGGCCGCCTGGTCGAGATCGCCGAGTTGCGCGACCACCCCTTCATGATGGGCTCGCAATTCCACCCCGAGTTGCGCTCCCGGCCCGGCCGGCCGCACCCGCTCTTCGCCGCGTTCATGGAGGCCGCGCTCGCGGGCGGGGAAGGCGCGGGCCGGCCGCTCGCGGCGGGCGTCCCGGCGTCGGCGAGCCGCTCCTGATCGCCGCCCCGCGGCTCGCCGCCTGAGCGGGCCCTGCCGAGCGTGAGCAGGCCATGAGCGAAGACCAGATATTCCGCCTGCTGCACATGCTGTCGCTGTTCGTGTATCTGGCCGGGCTGGGCGCGACGATGCTGCCCCTCTACCGCGCCTGGAACAGCGACGACGTGCAGCGGCAGGTCTACGCCTTCCAGGAGGCCGGCCGCAACCAGGCCGGCGTGCTGCTGCCGGGCATGATCCTGACCGGCGTGACCGGCGTCGTCTGGGCGATCGTCGCCGACCACGTGGACCCCATCGAGACGGGCTGGCTGCTGGCCGTGGAGTTGATCTACCTGGGCGCCCTGTTCATCTGCCTGCCGGGCATGGCGGCCGGGCTGCGCCGGGCGCGGCTGCTGGCCCTGCAAGCCCAGCACAGCGGCGAGGTGAGCGACGAGTTACGTGAAACGCTGGCCGACAAGGGGCCGCTGGTCTTCGGTACACTGATGCTGGCGCTGGTGGTGCTGATGACCGCCCTCTCGATCAGCAAGCCGTTCTGAGCGTTTCGTCGGCCCCGGCAGCCTTGGACCCATGGCCGGCGCAGGCGGCGGCAGGCCGCCGTTGGGAAGGGAACCCCCCATGCGGATCTTTCTGGACACCGCCGATAGCGAGGAGATCCGGCAGGCCGTCCGCTGGGGCGTCTGCGACGGCGTGACCACCAACCCCTCGCTGTTCGCCAAGGTGAGCGACCGGGCCGGCTCCTACAAGGAGCGGGTGCAGGAGATCGCGGCGATCGTCGACGGGCCGATCTCGGCTGAGTGCGTGAGCCGTGGCGCCGACGAACTCGTCGCGGAGGCGCGCGAGATCGCGAGCTGGCATCCCAATGTGGTCGTCAAGATCCCGATCGACGGGGCCGGCCTCGAGGCGATCAGTCGCGTCAGCGGCGAGGGAATCCGCGTCAACACGACGCTGATCTTCTCCGCCAACCAGGCGCTGCTGGCGGCGAACGCCGGCGCCGCCTACGTGAGCCCCTTCATCGGCCGGCTCGACGACATCGGCCAGGACGGGGTCTCGCTGGTGGCGGAGATCGTCGAGATGCTGGACCGCTACCACAGCCCGGCCCAGGTCATCGCGGCCAGCGTGCGGCACGTGGGGCACGTGAGCGCCTGCGCGGCCGTGGGGGCGCACATCGCGACGCTGCCCTTCAAGGTGCTGCAGGCCATGCTCCAGCACCCCCTGACCGACAAGGGCATCGCCTCCTTCCTCGCCGACTGGGATCGCGCGCAGGCGCAGCGGCGCGAGCGAGCCGAGTCGGCCGCCGGCCGCTGAGCGGCGCGTTCCGGGCCGCCGGCGCGGCACTTGCCATCAGCCCGTTTTTGGGACTATTATCGACATAGCGGACCGGTCGCAAGGCGACCGCCGCACCCCTTCCGACCCATCGGATGCAGCACCGCCGCAGCGCCGGCTGGTGAAGGTTCACGAAGCGTGAATATCGCTGAACTCGAATCCCTGACACGGGAAGAACTCCTCGGACGAGCCCGAGAACTGGAGCTCCCCGGCGTGGGAGGCCTCCGCAAGCAGGACCTCGTCTTCAAGCTGCTGCAGGCGCACAGCGAGAAACAAGGCCACATCCTCGCCGGCGGCGTGATCGACATCGTCGACGACGGCTACGGCTTCCTGCGCGGCGAGTCGTTGCTGCCCACGAACACCGATGTCTACGTCTCGCAGTCGCAGGTCCGCCGCTTCGGGCTGCGCACGGGCGACTACGTCACCGGCCAGGTGCGCGCGCCCAAGGACGGCGAGAAGTACTACGGGCTGCTGCGCGTCGACGCCCTCAACGGCATGAGCCCCGAGGAGGCGTTCAAGCGCCCCCATTTCGAGAATCTCACCGCCGTCTTCCCCAACGAGCGCTTCATGCTGGAGACCGACGACCCCACGGAGCTCTCGGGGAGGTTGGTGGACCTCATCGCGCCCATGGGCCGCGGCCAGCGCGGACTCATCGTGTCGCCGCCGAAGGCGGGCAAGACGATGCTGCTGCAGGCGCTGGCCAACGGCATCGCCTCGAACTACAACGACGTGCACCTGATGGTCGTGCTGATCGGCGAGCGGCCCGAGGAGGTCACCGAGATGCGCCGTCAGGTGCGCGGCGAGGTCTTCGCCTCCACCTTCGACGACCCGGTCGAGGACCACACGCGGGTCGCGGAGATGGCGCTGGAGCGCGCCAAGCGGCTCATGGAGTGCGGCCGCGACGTGGTCATTCTGGTCGATTCGATCACGCGGCTGACGCGGGCCTACAACCTGGAGATGCCGACCAGCGGGCGCACGCTCTCGGGCGGCATCGACCCGGTGGCGCTCTACCCGCCCAAGCGCTTTTTCGGCGCCGCCCGCAAGGCCGAGGACAACGGCAGCCTGACGATCATCGCCACCTGCCTCGTCGACACGGGCAGCCGTCTCGACGACGTGGTCTTCGAGGAGTTCAAGGGCACCGGCAACTGGGAGGTGCGGCTCGACCGCAAGCTGGCCGAGCGGCGCATCTACCCGGCGATCGACATCGCCGCCAGCAGCACCCGCCGCGAGGAGTTGCTGCTCAACGGCGACGAGCTGCAGAAGATGTGGCTGCTGCGCCGGATGATGTCGATGCTGAGCAGCAACGGCAGCTCGACCGAGCCCACGGAGCGGCTGCTCGACCGGCTCTCGCGGACCAAGTCCAACTCGGAGTTCCTGGAGTCGCTGGCGACCGCCGACGCCTAGGGCGCCGCGGCTCCTCCCCGATATTCCCCGGCTCGCTCAGTCGCCCCGCGGGGCGAGCACCTGCACGGCCGTGTGTTCGCCCAGGCCGCCCCGCGTCACGTTGATGTGGTTGTCGAGCTCGGCGGGCGCGCTGCCGCCTTCCGTGGCGCCGCCGCTCGTCGCGCTCAGGCCCATCGCGCTGAGGAACTTGTCGACGGTGTCCAGGGACGCCGTCTCGGGGCCCACCTTGTGCAGCATGGGGATGACGAGGCGGGGGTCGATCGCGCCGGCCACCTTGACGGCCGTCTTCGCGTCGAGGCGGCCGTTGCCGCCCACCGGCACCAGCAGCACGTCGGCCCGGCTCAGCTCCTCCATCGCCCGCGGCGAGGGCTCCCCGCGCAGGTCGCCCAGGTGCGCGACGATGACGTCGTCGATCGTGACGACGAAGGCGACGTTGCGCACGGGTGGCTCGTCCGCCGCCGCCGCGTGGTCGTTCGTGACGACGCCGGTGATGAGCACGTTGTGGATCTCGTACTCGCCCGGCGCGTCGAGGCGGACCGGCTCGCCGGCCACGCCCTTGTCCCAGCCGTGTTCGGGGGCCGGGTTGGAGATCGTGACGATGTCGGCCTGCGGCCGGCCCAGCCGGAAGCCGGTGGTCGACGGGCAGGGGTCCAGCACGACGGCGGCCTCGCGTCCGCGCAGACGGAACGCCGCGTGGCCGATCCAGGCGATGTCCATGGCGCTCGTCCCTCCGCCGGCCGGCTAGGCCATCGGCAGTTCGTCGCCGGGCTCGGCCCGGTGCGCGCCGATCAGCAGCGCGGCGTTCTGCCCGGCCGATCCGTAGGCGCTCACGAGGGCCGCGTGCAGGTGGTCGCGCTGCGCGCGGACGGTGATGTCCAGGGCGCAGTCCGGGTCCGCCTCAGCGTAGACGGGATGCGGCGGCACCATCTGCTCGGCCAGCGCGAAGAGCGCCGCGACGGCCGCCAGGGCGCCGCTCGCCCCCACGGTGTAGCCCAGTACCGGCGTCGTGGCGGTCACGTACATATCGAGGATGCGCGACCCGAAGGAGCGCTCCAGGATGTCGGTTTCCCGGGCGTCGCCGGCCTTGGTGGCCGCGCCGGCCGTGAACACCATGTCGATCTCGCCCGGGCTGTGGCCGGACTCGCGCAGGGCGCGGCCGACGGCCTGGCGGGCGATGTCGACGTCGGTGGGGGGCGCCCCGTCGGCGGCCGGGCCGGCCGTGACGGCGCCGCCGATCAGCTCGCCGTAGATGTGGGCGCCGCGTAGCACGGCCAGTTCGCGGTCCTCCAGCAGCAGCACGGCCGCGCCCTCGCCCAGGACCATGCCGTCGCGCAGGAGGTCGAAGGGGCGCTGAGCGGTCGCGGTCGCTTGCGACGAGAGCAGGCCGCGGGCCTCGTAGGCGGCCAGCACCTCCGGCCGCAGGGGGGCGTCGGCCCCGCCCGCCAGGGCTGCCCGCACGCTGCCGCTGCGCACCATCTCCGCCGCCTGATGGATCGCGACCAAGCCGGAGGCCGCGCCGGCGTCGATCGCGTAGCTGGGCCCGGCAATGTTGAGGCCCGTGCTGGCGCCGGCCAGCCCGGCGCTGAACAGGGGCGCGGGCGGACCGGCGGGGTCTGGCCCGTGCGCGGAGCCGATGAGCGACGCGACGGCGTAGGCGTTCTCGGCGTTGAAGCCGATGCGGGCGTCGGCGACCGCCTGGATGGCGGCGTCGAGGGCGAACTGCGAGGCGCGGCTGAGCCGCGCGGTGAAGTCGGCCGGCACGCCGGCCGGGCCGTCGTAGTGCGCGATCCGTCCCGCGACGGCGGGCCGGTCGAGGGCGCCGGCCGGGAGCGGCGTGAGCGCCGGCTTGCCCGTCAGCAGCGCCTCCCAGACGGCGGGCGGGTCGTGGCCGGCGGCGCTGATCGCGCCGACGCCCGTGATCACGACGCGGCGTGGTTCGTCCGGCATGCCTAGCAGTGTGCCGTCCCGGCGCGCGACGGCCAAGCGGCGCAGTCGTCAGAGGGGGGTGCCGCGGCTGGCTCTCCACGTTCTGACACGTTCGATTGACCTCGTTCTGACACGTTCGATTGACCTCCTGGGCGGCGCGCTGCTAGCCTTCTATTGCGAAGTTAGCACTCTCGTGTCGAGAGTGCTAACGGATGGAGAGGCCCGATGGCTGCGGTCACCGATCGACGCGCCGGCATCCTGCGAATCATCGTGCGCGAGTACGTGGAGACGGCCGCGCCCGTGGGCTCGCGCACCATCCACGACAAGTACGGCGTGCCCGCCTCCCCCGCCACGATCCGCCACGAGATGCAGGCGCTCGAGGAGGAGGGGCTGCTGGAGCAGCCGCACACCTCCGCCGGGCGGGTGCCCTCGGACCGGGGCTACCGCATGTACGTCGAGTCGTTGATGGGGCAGGCCGACCTGCCCGGCGACGAGAAGGCGACCATCCGCCACCAGTTCTTCCAGGCCGCGCCCGAGCTCGACGAGTGGGCGGATCTGGCCGCCGGGCTGCTGGCGCGCTCGTTGGGTCTGCTGGCGCTGGTCTCGCCGCCGCGATCGCGCGAGCTGCAGGTCAAGCACCTGGAGTTGATCGGCCTCAACGAGATCCTCGCGCTGCTGGTCGTCGTGCTGCGGGAGGCGCGCGTGCTCAAGCAGCTCGTCCCCCTCGACAGCCCCTTCGAACAGGCCGAGTTGAGCGTGCTGGCGGCGCGGCTGAACGAGCGGGTGTCGGGGCGCACGGTGACCGAGCTGCGCCGCGAGCCGTCGGCGGACGACGTGACCGAGCAGCGCATGATCGAGACCCTGACCGGCATCCTCAACGAGGAGTCGGCGCGGGAGGCGGCCGTCCGGGTGGAGGGCGTGGCCGGAATGCTGGGCCAGCCCGAGTTCCAGCGCGACCACCGCGGCATGCTCGACATCGTGTCGCTGGTGGACCAGCGCGCGACGGACCGCGTCGTGCCCCCGGAGTCGCTGGGCGGCGCCGGGGTCAGCGTGATGATCGGCGACGAGAACCCGGCCGACGAACTCCACCAGTGCTCGGTGGTCGTCGCGCCGTACGGCGACCAGGCCGACATGTCGGGCTACGTCGCGCTCGTCGGGCCCACGCGCATGCGCTACGGCCGCGGCGTCGCGACGGTGCGCTACCTGAGCGGGCTGCTCGAAGAGATGATGGACCGGGTTTACGGATGACGACCACGGATGCAGAGGGGCCCGCCGGGCCCCAGCCGCCCGACGCGCGATCGGACGGCGCGGACCCCGGCGCGCCGCCCGAGGATGCCGACGCCCAGCCGGCCGCCACGTTGGAGGCGGCGCTGGAGGATGTGGAGCGCCTGCGGGCGGAGTCGGAGCAGCATCTGGCCGCCTGGAAACGGGCGCGCGCCGACTACGAGAACCTCAAGCGGCGCAGCGCCAGCGAGGTCGATGAGCGGGCGGCGCAGGCCACCGCGGGGCTGCTGCTGTCGCTGCTGCCGGTCGTGGACAACTTCGATCGCGCGTTCGAGGCGGACCGCGAGGAGGATCCCGGCGCCTGGGCGGAAGGCATCGCGCTGATCCGCAAGGACCTCGTGCAGGTGCTGGAGCGCCTGGGCGTGCAGCCCATCGCGGCGGCCGGCCAGCCTTTCGACCCGCAGTACCACGAGGCGGTGGGCCGCGCGCCCGGCCCCGACAACGAAGTCTTGGAACAGGTGCGCAAGGGCTACCTGCTGGGCACGCGCGTGCTGCGGCCGGCATTGGTCGTCGTGGGGCACGGCGAACCGGACGAGAAGCAGAACAGCGACAGCGAGTAAATCTCCGGCGGGCGAGACGGCCCGGCCGGCAAGGAAGGCAGACTCATGGCGAACGTCATCGGTATCGATCTGGGCACGACCAACTCGGTCGTCGCCGTCATGGAGGGCGGCGAGCCGATCGTGATCCCCAACCAGGAGGGCAACCGCACGACGCCCTCGATGGTGGCGATGAGCAAGGACGACGAGCGCGTCGTGGGCACCGTCGCCAAGCGCCAGGCGATCACCAACCCGGACAACACGATCTTCAGCGTCAAGCGGTTGATGGGGCGGCGCTACGACGATTCCATCGTGCGCGCGGCGGCGAAGCTGCTGCCCTTCGAGATCGCGAAGGCCGACAACGGCGACGCCTGGGTGAAGATGAGCGGCAAGGCCTACGGCCCGCCCGAGATCGCGGCGATGATCCTGCAGAAGCTGAAGGCCGACGCCGAGGCCTATTTGGGCGAGAGCGTGACGGAGGCGGTGATCACCGTCCCGGCCTACTTCGACGACAGCCAGCGCAACGCCACCAAGGACGCCGGCAAGATCGCCGGCCTCAACGTGCTGCGCATCGTCAACGAGCCGACGGCGGCGGCGCTGTCCTACGGCCTGGAGAAGACGGACGAGCAGGTCATCGCCGTCTACGACCTGGGCGGCGGCACCTTCGACATCTCGATCCTGGAGATCGGCGAGGGCACCTTCCAGGTCAAGTCGACCAACGGCAACACGAACCTGGGCGGCGACGACTTCGACCAGCGCGTGATCGACTTCCTGGTGGACGAGTTCCGCAAGGAGCAGGGCATCGACCTGCGCGAGGACCGGATGGCCCTGCAGCGGCTCAAGGAGGCCGCCGAGCGGGCCAAGATCGAGCTCTCCAGCACGCAGACCACCGAGGTCAACCTGCCCTACATCACGGCCGACGCCAGCGGCCCCAAGCACTTCAACATCCCCCTCTCGCGGGCCAAGCTCGAGCAGCTCACGGAGGATCTGGTGGAGTCGACGCTGGGGCCCTGCAAGGCCGCCCTGGCCGACGCGGGCGTCTCCGCCGCGCAGGTCCACGAGGTCGTGCTGGTGGGCGGCCAGACGCGGATGCCGCTCGTGCAGGCCAAGGTGCAGGAGTTCTTCGGCCGCGAGCCGAACCGGTCGGTCAACCCCGACGAGGTGGTCGCGATCGGCGCCGCCGTCCAGGCCGGCGTGCTGAAGGGCGACGTGAAGGACGTCCTGCTCCTCGACGTGACGCCGCTGACGCTGGGCATCGAGACGCTGGGCGGCGTGCGCACGTCCCTGATCGAGCGCAACTCCACGATCCCGACCAGCAAGGGCCAGGTCTTCTCGACCGCCGCCGACAACCAGCCGCAGGTGGAGATCCACGTCCTGCAGGGCGAGCGCGAGATGGCCGCCGACAACAAGTCGCTGGGCAAGTTCGTGCTCGACGGCATCCTGCCCGCGCCGCGCGGGATGCCGCAGATCGAGGTCACCTTCGACATCGATGCCAACGGCATCCTCAACGTCGCCGCGGTCGACAAGGGCACCGGCAAGGAGCAGAAGATCACCATCCAGGCGGCCTCGGGCCTGGCGGAGGAGGAAGTCGAGCAGATGCGGCGCGACGCCGAACTGCACGCCGAGGAGGACAAGGCGCGCCGCGAGAGCGTGGAGTTGATCAACGTCGCCGATTCGTCCGCCTATCGCGCCGAGAAAATGCTCGCCGAGCAAGAGGACAAGATCGACGACGAGTTGAAGGCCGAGGTCGAGGCGAAGATCGCCGCCGTGCGCGAGGCGCTGGCGGCGGAGCCGCCCGACGCCGACGCCATCCGCACGGCGCTCGACGACCTGAACGGCGCGCTGATGAAGGTGGGCGAGAAGATCTACGCCAGCAGCGCGCCGCCCCCCGGTGAGGAGGGCGTTCCCGGCGCCGACGGTCAGTCGGCCGGGGCGGACGGCGCCGACGGGACCGGCGAGGAGGCCGGCACCGTGGAGGGCGAGTTCCGGGAGGTCTAGCGGCAACCTGGCCGCCGACCGGCGAAGCGGCGGCGGGGCCGGCGCGCGCCGCTCCGCTACGATTGCGAATCATGGCCACCGCCAGCAAACGCGACTTCTACGAGGTGCTCGGCGTCGATCGCTCCGCCACGGCGGAGGAGATCAAGGGCGCCTTCCGCAAGCTGGCGATGCAGTACCACCCCGACCGCAACAAGGCGGCCGACGCGACCGACCGCTTCAAGGAGGTCGGCGAGGCCTACGAGATCCTCTCGGACCCCGAGAAGCGGGCGCGCTACGACCAGTACGGGCCGAACGCCGACTTCGGTCCCTCGCGCGGCTTCGAAGGGTTCGACTTCGGCGGCTTCGGCGACATCTTCGATGCGTTCTTCGGCGGCCGCAGCGCGTCCCGCGGTCCCGTCCGCGGCGACGACCTGCGCCTGCGCCAGGAGCTCAAGTTCGAGGAGGCCGTCTTCGGCGTCGAGAAGGAGATCCGCGTCAGCCGGCTGGAGGACTGCACGGTCTGCGGCGGCGCCGGCCACGAGCCCGGCAAACCGCCCGAGCCCTGCCCGCCGTGCAAGGGCAGCGGCGAGGTGCGCCGCGTCCAGCGCAGCGTCTTCGGCCAGTTCGTCAACGTCTCCGCCTGCGATCCCTGCGCCGGGGAGGGATCGATCGTGACGCACCCCTGCGCCAACTGCGGCGGGCTGGGGCGCGAGCGCCGCAACCGGCGGCTGCAGGTCAAGGTGCCGGGCGGGGTCGACAACGGCTCCCAGATGCGGCTCAGCGGCGAGGGCGACGCCGGGCTGCGCGGCGGTCCGCGCGGCAACCTCTACGTCGACTTCCGCGTCCGGCCGCACGACCTCTTCGAGCGCGACGGCGACGACCTGCGCGTGACGATGCCGATCACGGTGGCCCAGGCCGCGCTGGGCACGGCGGTCGAGGTGCCCACCTTGGATGATCCGGCCGAAGAGTTGGACATCCCGCCCGGCACGCAGGCGGGGTCCGTCTTCCGCATCCGCAAGCGCGGCGTGCCGCACCTGCGCGGCCGCTCCCGCGGCGACCTGATGGTCGGCGTCGATGTGCAGGTGCCGACGAAGCTGAGCGCCGCCCAGCGCGACCTGTTCGAGCAACTCGACGGCGTGCTCGACGAGCCGACGCGGAACAACGGCCGCGGATTCTTCTCGCGAATCAAGGATGCGTTCGGCGCCTGACCCCGGCGACGCCGGCGGCGCGCCCGTCTCCCCCGTCGCAGAGGAGGCGTGGTGGCGGATCTCGCTGGCCGTGCCCCCCGGCGACGTGGAGCCGGTGGCGGCCCTGTTCGAACAGGTGACGCCCGCGGGAGTGGCGGTCGAGTGGCCGGTCCGGCAGCCGGCGGACGTGGCGCCGGTCGCGCCGCCACCGGACCGCCCGCCCGCCGCGACGCGGCCGTCGGTGCGGTGCTATGTGGCGGCAGCGCGGTTCGACGACGCGCTGACGCGGCTGCGGCGGCTGCTGCGGGACGCCGGGCGCGGCGCGGACGCCGAACGGCTGCGATTCGAGGCGCTACGGCGCTCGCAGTGGGAGACGGCCTTCCATCGCCATCTGCGGCCGCTGCGCGTCGGGCGGCTGCTGCTGCGGCCGCGGCCCTGCGCCGAGACGCCGCGGGCGGGCGAGGTCGTGGTCGACCTGGAGCCGGGGCTGGCCTTCGGGACCGGCGACCATCCCACGACGCGGATGGCCCTGGCCGCGCTGGAGCGGACCGTCCGCCCGGGCGACCGGGTGCTCGACTTCGGGACGGGGTCGGGCGTGCTGGCCTGCGCCGCCGCCCGTCTGGGCGCGGCCGCGGTGCTGGCGCTCGACGTCGATCCGCAGGCCGTGGCCGCGGCCCGGCGCAACGTCGCGCTGAACGGCCTCGGCGGCGTGACGGTGGCCGAGGCCGACGCCCCGCCGATCGACTGCGCGCCGTACGATGTGGTCGTGGCGAACATCAGCGCCGGCGTGATCGTGCGGGTCCTGCCGGCGCTGCTCGCCGCCGTGCGGCCCGGGGGGCGCTGCCTGCTGGGCGGCATCATCGCGCCGCAGCTTGCGCGCGTGACAAGGGCCCTCGCAGGCACGACCATGGGCGGGCAGCCGCTGCGGCCGTCGGAGGTGCACAGCGATGGTGAGTGGCGCGGCCTCGAAGTCATTCGTCCCGCGGGTCTTCGTGGATGACCCGGCCGCGATCGATGGCGCGCGCCTGCTGATTCAGGGCTCGCTGGTGCGGCGGCTTGGGCGCGTGCTGCGGCTGCGTCGCGGCGATCGGCTGGAGGTGATCCACGCCGAGGCGCTGCACGCAGTGGAGGTCAGCCGGGTGACGCGGGACACGGTGCAGACGCAGATCCTGCATTCCCGCCCCACCCGCCCCGACCCGCCGCCCCGCATCGAACTCTGCCCCAGCCTGATCCGCCCCCAGCGCTTCGACCTGCTGGTGGAGAAGGCGACGGAGCTGGGGGCGTCGGAGATCCGCCCCGTCAGGGCGGCCCGCTCGCTGACGCGGGGCAAGAGCAGCGAGCGGCTCGGTCGCTGGAAGCGGCTGATCACGGAGGCGGCCGAGCAGTGCCGCCGCGAGCAGCGCCCGGCGGTGCACGAGCCGATCGAGATCCTCGACCTGCTGTCGGAGCCGGTGGCGCCGGGCACGCTGCGGGTGATGTCCTCGGCGCTGGAGCCGGAGCGCACCATCCCCGACGCGGCGGCGCACGTACCGAACCTGCACACGGTGCAGATCGTCGTGGGGCCGGAGGGCGGGTTCAGCGCCGAGGAGGCCCAGGCCGCGGCCGACGGCGGCTGGGCGCCGGTGACCCTGGGCCCCCGGCCGCTGCGCGCGGAGACCGCCGGCATGGTGGCGCTCGCCGTCGTGCAAACGGCGCTGGCGCTGCGCACGCTGCCGCAGCCGTCCCCGCGCCGCGATCCGCCGCCGCGCTAGCGCCGCCGCGCCCGCGGGCCTCAGCCGGGGATCTCGAGCCGGGCCGGCAGCGCGTCGAGCGGGTCGAACTCCTGCGACGGGCTCGGGAAACCCAGCGTGCGGATCCACTGCACCGGGTTCACCGTCACGCCGTGCACGACGATCTCCCAGTGCAGATGGGGCCCCGTCGCCAGGCCGGTCGCGCCCATCCGCGCGAGGAACTGGCCCGGCTGCACGACCTGCCCCGGCGTCACGGCGAAGTCGGACAGGTGGTAGTAGCCCGACGTGACGCCGGCGCCGTGATCGACGATCAGGCCGTTGCCCCGGCGCTGCGTCTGTCCGCCCCAGAGCACGACGCCGCCGCTGGGCGCGACGATCGTGTCGCCGACGGCGCCGGCGAAATCGACGCCGCCGTGGTACTCGCTGGGCGGACGGAAGTTGTAGGAGCGCAGCAGCCCGTAGCCGGAGGTGATCACGCCGGCGGCGGGCGGGTCGAAGATGTCGTGCCAGAAGCGGTCGCTGCTGCGGCTGCGCAGGAACGGCCCGCGCGTCTCGGTGTCCTGCCGGATGACGTCGGGATCGAGCAGGGAGCGGTTCTCCTCGTCCAGTTGGACGACTTCCGTCTGCCACTCGGAGTCCTGCACCTCGATGAGGGTTTCGCGCTGCACGACCGGGTCGCCGGCGCCGTCGGCGATGGAGATGATCAGCGGGATCGGACCGACGGGCGCGCGCGCGTCGATGCCGAGGATGGCGTAGAAGCGCGAGCCCTCCCGCTGCATGGAGAGGATCTGGCCGCCGAAGGCCACCGAGGCGAAGCCCGCCCCCGGGGCGTCGCTCGCGACGATGAAGGTCGCGCCCTGCGGCACCTCCCGCGGCTCGACCCAGATCAGCGGCTCGGCCTCGAGCCCCGGCGAAACCTCCTCAGCCGCGCTCTGCGACTCGTCATCGGCCCCCTCCGCCTGCGCCGTCGCCTGCGCCATCGCCTCTTCGGCCGGGTCGTCGGTGCTCTCCGCGTCGACGGTGACGCCGGGCTCGTCCTCGCCGCCGCCGCAGGCGGCCAACAGCAGGCCCGCGCCCGCCCCGCCGATGGCGCCCAGCAGCCGGCGCCGGCTGAAGCGGCGCAGGGCGGGGTGGCGGGCGGGTGTGGTGGGGATGGACATGCGCCGGCCCGGGGGCGGAGCGGCGCACACTTCGCGCCACCGCCCGATCCCATGGTACTCGGGTTCCGTCGCCCGATCCGATCAGGGGGTCGTCGCGGGCCCGGCATTGACCGCCCGCGCGGGGTCGAACCGGGCCAGTGGGTCGGGGACCTCGAGTTCCCGCAGCCAGGGCAGCGGGTCGACCGGCACGCCGTACACGGTGATCTCCCAGTGCAAGTGCGAGCCGGTGGAGAGTCCCGTGTTGCCCACCCGGCCGATGAGCGTGCCGGGCGCGACCGGCGTCCCGGGCGTCGCGTCGACGCTGGCGAGGTGCCAATAGCTGCTGAACACGCCGTGCCCGTGATCGATGATCACGCCGCGTCCGCGCCGCTCGGTTTCGCCGGTCCAGGCGACGACGCCGGCGTTCGCCGCGACGACCTCGGTGCCGCGCGGCGCGGCGAAGTCGAGGCCGCTGTGGTAGTCGGTCGGGTCGGCGCCGTTGTACGACCGCAGCAGCCCGAAGGTCGACGTGAGCACCCCCTGGGTCGGCTCGCGGAAGTACCCGTCCCAGAGGCGCTCGGGCGAGCGCACGCGCTGCACCGATTCGCGCACGGCCCGGTCCTCGGCCACGACGTCCGGGTCCAGCAGCCGCGACAGCGCCGGGTCGAGCTGCACGGGCTCCACGGGGAAGTCGCTGCCCTGGACGTGCACCTCGACCAACTGCTGCACGGCGAGGTCGCCGTTCATGTCGGCGACGGCCACGATGATCGGCAGCGGTCCCGCCGGCTGCGCGAAGGCAACGGGCAGGATCGCGTAGAAGCGGTCGCCCTCGCGGGCGAGCGACACGAACTGCCCGCCCAGCGCCACCGAGGCCGCGGAGGCGTTCGTCGCGTCGACCGCGACGATGAAGACCTGCCCGGGGCGGACCTCCCGCGGTTCCACGAAGATCGCCGCGCGCAGCGCGGGGGCGGGGCTCGGCTCCTGCGCGGGCTGGGCCTCCGGCTGCGGGGACGCGTCGGCGGCGGGCGCGGAGCCTGCCTCGGCGGGGTCGCCGCGGGCCTCGGGCGCCAGGCCGGCGGCGGTGCCCTGCCGCGGGGCGCTCTCCGCGGACGCGGCGGGCTGGGCCTCGGCGGCGGCCGGGGGCTCGTCGGGCGACGGGCCGACGCCCGTCCCGTCGATGAAACAGGCGCTCGCGAGGACGGCGCCGCATAGCGCGAGAAGTGCGAGGCCGGCGAGCCGGCGTGGGGACACGGCTGAGCTCATCCCTGGTCCCGCCGACCAATCCAGGATAGAGGCGGCGGGCGTAGTCACAACGGCCGACCATGGGATGCGCCGGGCCTGAGCCCGGCCGGGCTGCTATGCTCGGCTGCGCTCGCGGGCATGGGGAGCAGGGGGTTCGGATGGACGATCCGCAGGCCACGCTGCGTGAAATCACGACCAACGTCGAGCGCGTCATCCTGGGCAAATCGGCCGAGGTGCGGCGCGCGGTGCTGGCTCTGGCCAGCGACGGGCACCTGCTGGTCGAGGACGTGCCCGGCACCGGCAAGACGATGCTCGCCCGGGCGCTGGCCGTCTCGACGGGCTGCGGCTTCAGCCGCATCCAGTTCACGCCCGACCTGCTCCCGTCGGACGTGACGGGCGTCTCGATCTACAACCAGAAGTCGGGCGACTTCGAGTGGCGGCCGGGCCCCATCTACGCCCAGATCGCCCTGGCCGACGAGATCAACCGGGCCACGCCCAAGACGCAGTCGGCGCTGCTGGAAGCGATGGAGGAGCGCCAGATCACGACCGACGGGGTGACGCGCACACTGCCCCGCCCCTTCATGGTCATGGCGACCCAGAACCCGATCGAGTACGAGGGCACCTTCCCGCTGCCCGAAGCGCAGCTGGACCGCTTCCTGATGCGCATCCACCTGGGCTACCCCGAATCGCACGACGAGATCGCCGTGCTGGAGGGGCAGCAGACGGCCCACCCGATCGACTCGCTGGGGGCGGTGACCGACCCGGAGGCGCTCAACGGGCTGCAGGAGGCCGTCCGGGCCGTCTGGGTCGACCCGCTGATCAAGCAGTACATCGTGGAGATCTCCTCCGCGACGCGGCAGCACGACGCGGCCTACCTGGGGGCGTCGCCGCGCGGGTCGCTGGCGTTGTTCCGCACCTCGCAGGCCGCCGCGCTGCTCGCAGGGCGGGACTACGTCACGCCCGACGACGTCAAGGAGCTGGCCTACTCGACGCTGGGGCACCGCATCATCATCAGCCCCTCGGCGCAGGTGCGCAGCGTGAGTTCGCTGACGGTGGTGGAGGACGTCCTGGACCGGGTGCCCGTCCCGGGCGCGCGGGTGGGTGTGAGTTGAGCGCGGCATGCGCCGGTTCTACGGTGCGACGTTCGGCCGGCGGCGATCGCTAACCCTGGTCACCATCCTGACCCTCGTGGTCTTCGGCATCGGTTTCTCGACGAACTTCTGGCTGCCGCTGCGGCTGGGCTACCTGCTGCTCTTCGGCCTCATCGCGGCCGCGATGTGGACCTGGCTGAGCAGCCGCGGCTTGCAGGTGCGCATGCGCCGCGACTCGGAGCGGGTGCAGGTGGGCCAGACGATCACCGAGCAGCTGCAGGTCACCAACCGCTCGCGCCTGGGGAAGTACTGGCTGGAGGTCGAGGAGGAGTCGGACCTGCCGCAGCATCAGGCGGAGCACGTCGTCAGCCTGGGCGGACGGGCGCGCCGGCAGTGGCGCGTCGACACCGAGTGCCGCCGCCGCGGCCTGTTCACGCTGGGCCCGGTGCACGTCCGCGCCGGCGACCCCTTCGACCTGTTCCATAAGAGCATGACCTTCGGCGGGCCGCAGCAGTTGCTCGTCTACCCGCGGGCCGAGGAGTTGCCCCGCTACAGCGTGCCGCCGGCCAACCTGCCCGGCGAGGGGCGCTTCCGCCGCCGCACCCACTACGTGACGCCGAACGCGTCGGGCCTGCGCGAGTACGCCCCCGGCGACAGCGTCAATCGCATCCACTGGCCCAGCACGCTGCGCACCGGCCGGTTGCACGTGAAGACGTTCGAGCTGGACCCGGCCTCGCAGCTGTGGATCGTGCTGGACATGAACCGCAGCGACCACGCGGGGACGGACGATGAGGCCACCGTGGAGTACGCGGTGACCGCCGCCGCCTCCATCGCGCGGCTCTTCCTGGGGCAGAACCGGTCGGTGGGCATGATGATGTTCGCCGACCGCTTCCGCCTGATCGACGCGGACCGGGGCAACCAGCAGCTGACCCGCATGCTGGAGGATCTGGCGGTGGCGCAGCCCGTCGGCGACGTGCCCATCTCCACGCTGCTGTCCCAGCAGTCGCCCCGCTGGGGGCGGCACACCACGGTGATCGTGATCACGGCCGCGAGCGATCGGCGGGCCTGCGACGGCATCCGCGCGCTGGCGCAGCGGGGCGTGCAGGTGGCGGCCGTGCTGATCGACGCGGCCTCGTTCGGCGGGCGCGCGGGCGGAGAGGAGGCGTGGACGACCCTGCGCGCCTCCGGCGTACAGACCAATCTCATCGCGCAGGGCGATTTCCTGGCGGAGGCGCTCGACGCCGCGGCGGGCACGCCGGGCCGCGCCGGAGTGGGGGCGCTGGCATGAGCTCGCGCCTGCCCCTCGCCGACGTCGCCGCCGCGGCGAACCTCTCGCCGGCGGCGCTGATCCGCGGCGCCGTCGCGCCCGGGCAGCAGCAGACGACGCAGGAGCGCTGGCCGTGGCGCCTGATGGAGGCCGCGGTCACGCTGGGCATCCTGCTGCTGGTGATCATCGCCGTGTCCGACTCCATCCACGCGGCGAACTGGGTCGACGGCATGCCCGACGTGCGCGTCACGGCCCTGCTGGCGCTGGTCGCGGCGGTGCCGCTCGCGGCGCGCCGGCTGCACTGGACCGCCGCCTACGCGATCGGCATCGCCGTGGGCGTGGTCGTCGTCTGCTGGCAGATGCTCGGCATGGAGCACTTCACGGGGCAGGCCTGGTTCTGGGAGCGCTTCGTCGACCTGCGCTTCCGCCTCGAGGACTGGTTCACGCAGGCCTTCAACGACGGCATCACGACGGACAACGTGCCGTTCGTGTTCTTCGTCGTCGCGGCCGTCTGGCTGGCGACCTTCCCCACCACGCTGATCGTGCTGCGGCGCCGCAACCCCTGGCCGCTGCTCATCCTGCTGGGGACGCTGCTGGCGGTGAACGTCAGCTACCTGGGCGGCCGGCAGTGGGATCTGCACTTCGCCTTCTTCGTGATCGGGGCGGCGCTGCTGGTCATGCGCACCGGCCTGCTGGCGCGGATGGGGCGCTGGCGCAGCCGCGGGACGCCGTTCCCCGACTTCATCAGTTTGAGCTTCCTGGGCGTCACGTTGCTGGCGGTGTTGGCCCTGATCGTCGTCAGCCGCGCGCTGCCGCGGCCCGACCGCGTGGAGCCCCTGACGGCGGTGTGGAGCGGCATCGCCGATCCCTTCGACGAGCTGAGCCTCGACATGGAGCGCCTCTTCGGGGGCATCGACTCCAAGCGCGGCGTGCCGATCCACAGCTTCAGCTCCAACTTCATCCTGCAGGGCGACATCAACCCGGGGCAGGGCATCGTGGTGCGCGTCGACGCGCCCGAGGTGGGGCTGCTGCGCGGCGCGAGCTACGACCACTACACCACGCGCGGCTGGCAGCAGAGTTCGGTGGTCGCGACGAAGCCGGTATCGCAGGGCTCCTTCGGTGGCGAGGACGAGAGCGTCTACGAGGCGCGACGCGACGTGGTCGCGCGGGTGTCGGTGGAGCAATCGGCCCGCGTCCTCTTCACCTTCGGCCTGCCCCGGCAGATCAGCCGCGCGGTGACGATCGACCAGACGGCCCCGGGCGCCGTCCGGCTCGACATCGAGGGGTCGGCGGCGGCCGCGCCGCGGGAGCTGGCAGGGGTGGCGCGGGAGATCGCGGCCCGCGAGGAGGCCGGGGAGCCGTTCTCGGCCGACGTCATCCCCGAGGGCTGGGTGCCCGTGGGCTCGGAGGTCGGCGACGACGGCGAGCTGCTGGCGCTGGACCTGGAGAACCGGCCGCTGGAGCCGGACGTGCTGCGGGTGCACCCTTCGGAGCCCGTGCGCGCGGGCTTCACATACGAGGTCACGGGTTCCGTGTCGTCCGCCTCCATCGAGCAGTTGCGGTGGGCGGGCGGCGAGTACCCCTTCTGGGTGCGGCAACGCTATCTGCAACTGCCGGGCGACCTGGACGATCGCAGCCTGGGCCGGCTGGAGAGCCTGGCGGCGAGCATCGTCGGCGGGGTCTCCTCCCGCTACGACGCCGCGGCCGCCATCGAGGGCTATCTCTGCTGCACGCCGCTGCGGGATGACGACGGCGCGGTGCTGCTGGGGTCGGACGGGACGCCGCGGCTGCTGTACCCGTTCACGCGCGACCTGGGCCTCCCGCCGGCGCGGACCGACGCCGTCACATGGTGGCTGTTCGACAATCGCGATGCGGACGGGTTGCCCATCGGCGGCTACTACGACTACCACGCCAGCGCGATGGCCGTGCTGCTGCGCACGCTGGGCATCCCCGCCCGCGTGAGCACCGGCTACGTCCTAACGGACGACAACTTCGATCCGCGCACCGGCACCTTCATCGTGCGGGGGCTGCACGGCTACAGCTGGGTGGAGGTCTTCTTCCCCGAGTACGGCTGGGTGGATTTCGACCCCACGCCGCCGGTGGTCACGGAGGGGTTCGCGGGGATCGCGGGGCAGCGCATCGCCGAGCAGCGCCTGCGCCCGTTCGCCTCCGACCTGCTGGGCGACTCCGGTCCGCTGTACGACCCGCTGCTGGACCCGTTCGGCGAGTTCCTCTCGCTGGAGGAGCTCAGCCAGCAACTCGAGGAGGAGGGCTTCGCCCGCGACACGGGGTTCAATCCCCTGACCTGGTGGGTGCTGCTGCCGGTGGCGGTCGTCTTGGCGCTGCTGCTGCTGAGCGGCGGCTGGGCGGCGGCCTGGCAGTTCTCGTTGCGCGGGCAGACGCCGGTGGAGCGGTTGTGGACGTCGACGCAGCGCTTGTCCCGCTGGGGCGGCCTGCGCGTCGACCCGGCCAACACGCCGCGCGAGTACGCGGCCGCGCTGGGCGACGCCGTGCGCGATCCCGAGGCCACGCGCCGCCTGGCCGACACCTACACCCGCGAGCGCTTCTCGGCCGGGGCGCTGCCGGAGTCGCACTACGCCCAGGCCCAGGGCGCCTGGCGGGCGCTGCGCGGGCGGCTCGTGCGGCGCGTGTTCCGGCTGCCCGTCCCCGCCGCTCCCGCCGAGTGAGACCGGCCGCTTAGTAGTCGTCCTGCCCGGCCACCTCGACGCCCAGCATGCCCGACGCTCCCCGCGTCTCTTCGACGGCGCGCAGGGCCTCGAGGATCGCCAGCGCCTCCTCGAGGGTGGGATTGTTGCGGTCGAACGCGCGGATCGCCTCCCGCAAGGCCTCCTGCGCGGGCCCTGCGTCCAGGGCCTGGTCGTCCTCGCCGGGGACGTCGGCGCGCCCCGCCAGCCGGCCGGGCGCCGTGTCGACCGGGGAGTCATCGCCGTCCGCGCCGGGCCCCCGCCCGCCGCCGCCCTCGGCGCCGCCGCCGTCGCCCTCGCCCGTTCCCGGCGTCCCGTCCTCCGCCGCCGGAGGCGCGGCGAGCGCCGCCAGCAATCCGTTGACGATCTCCAGATTCAGCTTGGCGTCCGCGTCCGAGGGGTCGAGCAGCAGCGCCTCGATGTAAGCGCTGCGCGCCGCGACGAGGTCGTCTCGCGCGAAGTGGTGCACGCCGATCTGGTAGTAGGCACGGGCGGCCAGGGCGTCGTCGGGGGTGGTGAGGGCGCGCCGTGTAGCGGCGACGGCGGCGTCGTACTCCCCGAGGGCGTGCAGCGCGCGGCCCAGGTTCAGCGCCAGGCGCGCGTCGCCGGGCTCGGCCGCGAGCGCCTCGCGGTAGGCGACGGCGGCGTCGGCGAAGCGGCCCTCGTCGAAGGCGGCGGTCCCGGCCGCGTTGCGCTCGGCCGCGAAGTCACCGCACGACGCGGCCAGCAGCGCGACGAGGGGCAGCAGCCCCGCGAACAGCCGCCGCCGTCGCCGGAGCCACCGGACGCGGCCCGCGACCGGCGACGCCCGCCGGGGCGCGCGCGCCGCGATCAGCGGCTCGATGAGCAGCAGCGCCAGGGCGAGCGCGAGGGGAATCTGGAAGCGCTCGCGGGGCTGCCGCTCGGTCGCGACGTGGAAGCGCGACGCCTCCAGCGCCTCGAAGTCGGCGGCGAGGTCGCTGAGGGCGCCCGGTTGGTCCAGCCGCACGAAGCGCCCCCGCCCCTGGTCCGCGAGCGCCGTCAGCGCGGCGCTGTCGAGGCGGGTGATGACCGGCTCGCCGGTGCGGGCGTCGATCTTCGCGACCGTCTCGGTCGTGTTGCGGTTGACCACCGGGATGGTGGCGCCCGCCTCGCTGCCGGCGCCGGCCGTGAAGATGTGCACGTCAGCGGCCGCCGCCACCCGCGCCGCGGCGAGCGCGTCGCCGCTCAGGCTCTCCCCGTCGCCGACGAGCAGGATCACGCGCGTCCGCGAGGGGGTCGTCTCCAGCAGCGCCAGCGACTGCGTGATGGCGGCCGCGGCGTCGGTGCCCGGCTGCACCAGCCGCTCGCCGGGCTGCATCGCGCCGATCAGCTCGCGGGCGGCGGTGAGGTCGCGGGTGAGGGGGAAGCGCACCAGCGCCTCGCCCGCGTAGATCACGAGGCCGACGCGGTCGCCCGACATCCGGTCGAGCAGTCCCGCCAGCTCCGTCTGGGCGGCCTGCATGCGATCGGGGGCGGTGTCCTGCGCCGCCATGCTGAGCGACACGTCGAGCGCGACCACCATGGCGATGCCCTGCTGCTCCAGCGTCCGCGTGCGCTCGCCGAACTGCGGCCGCCCGACGGCGACCGCGAGCAGGACCACGACCAAGGTGATCAGGCCGAACTTCGAGAGGTCGCGCCGGGGGTCCGCCCCAGCCAGCACGCGCCCGCCGCCCCGGTCCAGCAGCCGCGTCACCCGGAGGGCGCGCCCGCGCAGGATGCGCAGCGCGAGTCCGCCGGCCAGGAACCCGAGCAGCAGCAGCGCGAGCAGGGCGGGGTCGCCAAACTGTGTCAGCGGGGAGAGGGCGAGGGGCGGCAGGGGCGCGAGGCTCATGGCGCGCGCCTCCACCAGGTGGCGCGGCCCAGCAACTCGAGCAGGATCAGCGCCATCGCGGGGATGAGGAACCAGGGCATGCGCTCGCGGAAGACGGTGAACTCCTCCGTGTCGAGCCGCGCCCGCTCGAGGGCGTCGACGGCGGCGTAGGCCGCCTCGAGGTCGCCGGGCTCGGAGGCGCGGAAGTACTCGCCGCCCGTGCGATCGGCGATGAACCGCAGGGCGAGTTCATCGACGACGCCCTGGTAGGCGCCCGGGTCGGCGATGGCGATGGTGTAGACGCGCACCCCCAGCGCCTCGGCGATGCCGGCTGCGTCGACGGGGCGCACGGTGCGCACGTTGTCCTCGCCGTCGGTGAGCAGCACGACGATGCGGCTGGGCGCGTCCGACTCGCGCAGCAGGTCGACCGACTTCGCCAGCGCCAAGCCCACGGCGGTGCCGCCGGGCAGCAGGCCGGTGCGCATCGTGTCGGCCACCAGGCGGTCGATGGCGTCCAGGTCGAGCGTCGGTGGGCTGAGGACCAGCGTGCGGGATTCGAAGACGAGCAGCCCCACGCGGTCGTCGCCGCGCCGGTCGATGAAGTCGCGGGCCACGCGCCGGGCCGCCTCGATCCGCCGCTCGTCCCCGATCGACTCCTGCACCATGCTCAGCGAGGTGTCGATCGCGAGCACGATGTCGATGCCCTCGGCGGCGGTGCTGGCCTCGGCGTCGGCGGTCTGCGGGCGCGCGAGGGCGACGATGATCAGCGCGGCGGCGGCCAGCCGCAGGACGGGGAGCCAGGGCAGGGTGCGCATCCGCCAGGAGCGACCGCCCCCGCGGGCCGCGGCGGGCAGCGCGGCCAAACTGGGCAGGCGCAGGCTGGCCGGATGGCGGCGGCCGTCGCGGCGCAGCAGCCAGACGAACAGCGGCAGCAGCGCGAGCAGGACGAGCAGTTCCGGGTCGGCGAAGCGCATCACTCCACCTCGCTCGCAGGGGCGGCAGGGCCGGCCGGCGCGGCGACGGGGGCTGGGCCCTCGCCCACGATGGCCTGCGCCAGGTCGAGGTAGCGGGCGACGCGGGCCGCGCTGGGCGTGGAGCCGGCGTAGGCGATGCCGTCGCAGGCCTGGCAGAGGCTGCGCACGCGCTGCACCGTGCCGGCGTCGGCCCCGGCGCGGGCCAGCCGTTCGGCCAGTTCCGACGCGGTGAGGTTCAGCGCGGGCAGGCCGTAGCGCGCGGCCAGGTAGCCGCGCACGGCGCCGTTGATCCGGGCGCAGAACTCGTCGACGGCGTGGGGCAGGAGGCCGGCGCCGGCGATCTCATCGAGGTCGCGGCCGGCCAGCGCGCCGGGGCCGGGCGCGACGGTCGCCACGGGCGCCGGGCGCCGCCGCCGGGCGACGGTCCCCCCCACCGCGAGGAGCAGCAGCACGCCGATCGATCCGCCCACGGCGACCGGCACGGTCGGGAAGCCCGCCGGCCCGACCTGCTCGGCCGGCTTCAGGCCGCGGGGCGCCGCCGCTCCGTCCGCGGGCAGCAGCGAGCGCACGTCGATGATCCGTCCGGCGGGCTGGATCGCGGTCGTCAGGCCGTCTCGGCGGTAGGAGAGCGCGGGCGGCGTCAGCGGTAGCGGGCCGGTCGCGAAGGCGCGCGTCTCGTAGACCAGCGTGACGCGTGTGAGCCCGTCGGCGGTGTTGTCGCGCGTCACGACCGGCGACGCCGGCACCAGCGCGCCCATCGGGCCCTCCGGCGGGGGCACGAGCAGTTCGCCCTCGGGCGGGTGCGTCACGACGACCGTGAGCCGCACGGGGTCGCCGATCGTGTCGCCCTCGCGCTCCACCTCGACGCCGACGGTCACACCGGGCGGCAGCGGCGCCGGCGGCGCCTGGGCGTCCGCCGCCGGCGCCCCCGCGGCGAGCAGCGCCACGAGCCCCAGCAGCGCGACGGCCAGCCGCCGGGGGCTCATCGGCGCTGGGTCCGCAGGCGGAAGAGCCTGGCCAAAGCGGGGGCGGCGGGGGCATCGCTGGGCAGCGAGAGGTAGTCGGCCCCGGCGGCGCGGAGCAGCCGCCGGACGGCTTGCCCCCGGCGGGCGTCGTCGCGGGCGAAGTCGTCGCCGATCGCGGCCGGGTCGACGGTGACGACGCGGCCCGACTCGGCGTCCTCGATGGTCAGCAGGCCGTCGTCGGGCAGCCGGGCCTGGGCGGGGTCGTGCACGTGCAGGGCCAGCACGTCGTGCGCGACGGCGAGGCGGCGCAGGGCCGGCGGCCAGTCGCCGGCGTCCCCGGCGTCGCCCTGGAAGTCTGAGATGACCGCAACGATGCTGCCGCCGCGCAGCGTGCGCGCGGCGTGCTCCAGCGCCCCGGCGAGGTCGCTGCCGCCGCCCCGCGGGCGCAGGTGCAGCAGGTCGTGCAGCAGGCGCAAGACGTGCGCGTCGCCACGGGCGGGCTGCAGCAGGTACTCCGTGTGGTCGCTGAAGGCGATCGCGCCGACGCGGTCGTTGCTGGCGGCGGCGGAGAAGCCCAGCAGCCCCGCCACCTCGACCGCGAAGCGGCGCACACTGCGGCCGGCCGTCCCGAAGGCCCCAGAGGGGCTGAAGTCGATCACGATCAGCAGTGTGCGCTCGCGCTCCTCGACGAACTCCTTGACGTACGGCGCGCCGCGCCGGGCGGTCACGTTCCAGTCGATCAGGCGCACTTCGTCGCCGGGGGTGTAGGCGCGGATCGAGGCGAACTCCAGGCCGCGGCCGCGGAAGGCGCTGCGGAAGTCGCCGGTCATGCGTTCGCGCAGCGCGGTGCGCGCCCGGATTTCGATGGCGCGCACCTCACGACGGATGCGCGCCTCGGCCACGGCGGGATCCTCGGACTCGCCCAGCAGGGCGGCAGGCGGGGACAGCCAGTCCAGCAGCCGGTCAGCGAACCGCGACACCGTCCAGCATCCGCTCCACGATGTCCTCCGGCACGACGCCGTCGGCCTCCGCCTCGTAGGTCAGGATGAGGCGATGGCGCAGCACGTCGGGCGCGACCGCCTTGACGTCCTCGGGCGTCGTGTATCCGCGGGCGTCGAGGAAGGCGTGGGCGCGCGCGGCCTGGGCCAGGGCGATGGCGGCGCGGGGCGAGGCGCCGTAGCGGATCAGCCGCTCGAGGTCCGCGTCGACGCGGCCCGGCTGGCGGGTCGCGCGGATGAGGCGCACCACGTAGTCGCGGATCGCCGTCGTGAGCCGCACCTCGCCGACGACCGCGCGGGCGCGCAGCACGGCCTCGGTCGTGATCACGGGGTCGGGCGGCGCGGCGGGCGCGCCGAGACCGCGTTCCAGGATCTCGCGCTCGTCGTCCTCGGGCGGATAATCGACGACGATTTTCATCAGGAAGCGGTCGAGCTGGGCCTCGGGCAGGGGGTAGGTGCCCTCCTGTTCGATGGGGTTGCGCGTGGCCAGGACCATGAACGGCTGCGGCAGGGCGAAGCTCTCGCCGCCGATCGAGACCTGCCGCTCCTCCATCGCCTCCAGCAGCGCCGATTGCACCTTGGCGGGCGCGCGGTTGATCTCGTCGGCCAACACGATGTTGGCGAACATGGGCCCCTTGCGGGTCTCGAACTCCGACGTGCGGGCGTTGTAGATCTCGGTGCCGGTCAGGTCGGCCGGCAGCAGGTCGGGGGTGAACTGCACGCGCACGAAGTCGGCGTGCAGCGAGGCCGCCAGCGTGGAGACGCTGAGCGACTTCGCCAGCCCCGGCACGCCCTCGAGCAGGCAGTGACCGTCGCACAAAAGGGCGATGAGCAGGCGCGAGATCAGCGTCTTCTGGCCGACGATCGTGCCCGCGATGGCGTCGCGGACGGCTCCCAGGTCGGCCTCCGCCTCGGCGAGAGCCGACGAGGGGTCGGCGCCCTCCGAGGGTGGGGGCGCGGGCGCGGGGGACGGCGGCGGCGCGGTCTCGCCGCCAGCGGCGGCGGGCGTCTCTTCCGCCCGCGGGGGGGCCCAATCGCGCATGGCTGCTCCCGGAGGATGTGGGCGCATCCGAACAAAGCGCCGGTCCGCTGAGTGTACCGGTCGGACGGCGGCGCCGAACGGGCCGCGACGCTAGCCGCCGCCGACCGCGACGGGGGCCGCCTCGATCTCGGCCGCGCCGAACTCATCCACGGCGCGCCGCAGGGCCTCGACGAGCGCGAAGTTGGCGTTGCAGTCGGGCAGCGTGAGGGTCACGGTCTCGCCCAGGCCCACGATCGTGAGGTAGCCGTGATCGCCGCCGGGCGCCTCGCGGACGAGGCGCAGGATCTCGTGCAGCCGCGCCCGGTCGGCCTCCTCGTCGTCGGTCTCGTGCAGGCGCACCTGCAACGCGGGCACGGGCTCGGCCGCGGGCCCGGGCGACGGCGGCGGCGGCGGCGGGGCGACGGCCGGCGGCGGGGCCACCGGCGCGGCGCCGGCGCCGTTTGTTGGGCGAGGGGCGGATCGGACATCGCCGCCGGCGTCGCCGTCGCGGCGCGGCGACGGCGGCCGTCGCGACGGGCGCGCGCTCATGTCCCAGGTCGCCGGGTTCTCGCGCAGCTGGCCGCCCTCGGGCGTCTGTTCCCAGACGGTCGCGTTCTCCACGGCGACGGTGAGGCGATCACCGCGCATGCGCACGCGCGCGTGCGCAAGGATGGTGTTGCCGTCCTGCCAGAGGGCGCGGGAGGTGGCGTAGAGGTCGGGCCAGACGGTGACCTCCACGGCGCCGGTGAGATCCTCGATCTCCACCGCCGCGAAGGGCTGGCCCTTGCGGGTCGTGAGTTGCCGCACCAGGGTGACCACGCCGGCGAGGACGACGTCCTGCCCCTCGTGTTCGGCGCGGACCTCGCCGGCGGCCAGGGTGACGTAGGGCTGCAGGGCCGCGCTGGCGGGCTGGAAGGGGTGCGCGGAGACGTAGGTGCCCAGCAGCTCCTTTTCCCACTGGAGTTGCTCGGCGCTGGTGACGTCGGCGTCGGCCACGTCCTCCAGGCCGAGCGCCGGGCGCGGCGTGTCCACCTGGTCGCCGAAGAGGTCGAACATCGTCGTCTGGCCGCTCTCGCGCAGTTCCCGCTCGCGCTGGGCCAGACGCATGATGCGGTCGATGCCGGCCAGAGCGGGCCCCCGCGCGACCAGGGCGTCGAGCGCGCCCGCCTTGATCAGGCTCTCGAGCGAGCGCTTGTTCAGCCCGCGCAGGTCGCTGCGACGGCAGAGGTCCTCCAGCGACGCGAACGCGCCATCGGCGTCGCGTTCGGCGATCAGGGCCTCGATCGCGCCCTGCCCCACGTTCTTCACGTTGGCGAGGCCGAAGCGGATGCCCTGCCGCTCGCCGGCCAGGGCCTCCGGCTGGAAGGTCGCGCCGGAGCGATTGATGTCCGGGGGCAGCAGCGGGATGTCGAGCCGGGCGCATTCGACCGCGGCCAGCCCCACGCGCTCCGAGGCGCCGCTCGCGTGGCGCAGCACGGCCGTCATGTAAGCGACGGCGTGATGCGCCTTCAGGTAGGCGGTCTGGTAGGCGATGCTGCCGTAGCAGACGGCGTGCGCCTTGTTGAAGGCGTAGCCGGCGAACGGCTCCACCAGGTTGAAGACGGTGTTGGCCTCGGTCGCGCTGTAGCCCAGCGCCTCCGCCCCCTGCACGAAGCGGCCGCGCTCGGCCTGCATGACGTCGGCGTCCTTCTTGCCCATCGCCTTGCGCATGACGTCGGCCTGGCCCAGCGTGTAGCCGGCGAACTTGCGCGCGATCTGCAGCACCTGGTCCTGGTAGACGATGACGCCGTAGGTGGGGTCGAGGATCTCGGCCAGGTCGGAGTGGGGGTAGCTGATCGCCTCCTCGCCGTGCTTGGAGCGGATGAAGCGCGGGATGTGCTCCATGGGGCCGGGACGGAACAGCGCCACCATGGCCGCCAGATCGGACAGCTGGGTGGGTTTGAGCTCCTGCACGTAGCGGCGCATGCCGGCCGACTCCAACTGGAAGACGCCGAACGTCTCGCCGCGCGCCAGCATCGCGAAGGCGGCCGGGTCGCCGTCGGGCAGGCTCACGTAGTCGGGCCGCTCGCCGCTCTCGTCCTCCACGATGGACACCGCCGCCTCGAGGATCGTGAGGTTGGTCAGGCCCAGGAAGTCCATCTTCAACAGGCCGATCTCGGCGCACTGGTTCATCGCCCACTGGGTCATGGGGATGGCGCTCTCGTCGCCGGCCTCGGCGCGGACGGGGCGCTGCAGGGGCACGTTCTCGATCAGCGGCTCGCGCGCGATGACCACGGCCGCGGCGTGCGTGCCGGCGTGCCGCGCGACGCCCTCGAGCTGCCGCGCCTGATCGACGAGCTTCTTCGTATCCGCCTCCGAGTCGTAGGCGCTGCGCAGCTCCTGACTGCCCGTGAGGGCGGCGTCGAGCGTGATGTTCAACTGCGCCGGCACCAGCCGCGCGATGCGGTCGGCGGCGCCGAAGGTCATGCCCAGGGCGCGGCCGGTGTCGCGGATGGCGGCCTTCGCGCCCAGCGTGCCGAAGGTGATGATCTGCGCCACGCGGTCGTGGCCGTACTTGTCGGCGACGTAGCGGATCACCTGGTCGCGGCGGTCGTCGGCGAAGTCCATGTCGATGTCGGGCATCTCGCGCCGCTCGACGTTGAGGAAGCGCTCGAAGACGAGGTCGTGGGCGAGCGGGTCGATGTCGGTGATCTCGAGGCAGTAGAGGATGATGCTGGCGGCGGCGCTGCCGCGCACGCCCATGGCGATGCGCTGCCGGCGCGCGAACTGCGCGAAGTCGCGCACGATCAGGAAGTACTCCGCGAAGCCCGTCTCCTCCACGACGCTCAGCTCGCAGCGCAGGCGCTCGATGTGGGCCGGCGTGGGCGTGCCGTAGCGCTGCTGGAGGCCGGCGGCGCTCAGGTCGGCCAGGTGCTGCTGGGCGGTGGTGCCGGGCGGCAGGTCGGGGTCGGGCAGTTGCAGGCGGTTGAAGGCCAGCTCGACGTCGCAGCGCTCCGTGATGGCGACCGTGTTGCGCAGCGCCTCGGGCAGCTCCGGGAAGCGCTCCACCATCTCCGCCTCGCCGGCCAGGTAGAAGTCGTGCCCGTCCAGCTTGAAGCGGTCCGCCTGGTCCATCGTGGCGTTGGTGCCGATGCAGAGCAGGACTTCGTGGCTGATGGCGTCCTCGGGGGCCGTGTAGTGCGAGTCGTGCGTCGCGACCAGCGGCAGCTCCAACTCCCGCGCCAGTTCGACGAGCTTGGGGATGATGGGCGTGAACTTGGGGTCGTGGTGGTTCTGCAGCTCCACGTAGTAGCGGTCGCCGAACACCTCGCGGTACCAGCGCGCGGTGGCCAGGGCGTCGGCGTCGCGCGCCTCGTACAGCGCCCGGTGCACCTCGGCGGAGGGGCAGCCGGAGAGCACGATGAGGCCCTCGCTGTGGGCGCTGAGGCACTCCCGGTCGATGCGGGGCTTGTAGTAGAAGCCCTCGAGGTGCGCCTTCGTCGACAGCGCGACGAGGTTGCGCCAGCCCGTGTTGTTCATCGCCAGCAGGGTGAGGTGGTGGGCGGTGACCCGGGCGGCGGCGTCGCGCTCGCTCATCTTGCCGGGCGCGACGTAGGCCTCCATGCCCAGGATGGGATGCACGCCCGCCCGCCGCCCCGCCTTGTAGAAGTCGATCGCGCCGTAGAGGTTGCCGTGGTCGGTGATCGCCAGGGCTTCCTGCCCCAGCCCCCGGGCGCGCTCCATGAGCCCGTCGATCTTGGCGAGGCCGTCGAGCAGGCTGAACTCGGTGTGCGTGTGGAGATGGGTGAACATCGGCGTGGGGCGAGGGTAGCAACGGGCGGCCGACCGCCGCCGTCGCTTATGGCCGCTGTGGACGGCCGGCGTGGATGGCCGGTGGATGGAAACGAACGGGGGCGGTCGCTCCCCCTCACCCTAACCCTCTCCCCAGGGAGAGGGGACCGGAGGCCCAGCGGTCGCCTCCACGTCCCCCCTCTCCACCGTTCAGGTGGAGAGGGGGACAGGGGGTGAGGTTTCGGCGGTCGGTCCCCCTCACCCTAACCCTCTCCCCAGGGAGAGGGGACCGGAGGCCCAGCGACCGCCTCCACGTTCCCCCTCTCCATCGTCCAGATGGAGAGGGGGTGAGGTTCCCAGCGATCGCTTGGCGGCCCTCCTACGTCGTCAGCACGTTGATCTGGTAGAAGGCCTGCTCGTTGGCTAACTGCCCGGCGCCGAGCGGCCACTCGATGTTGGCCGCCGTCACGTGAGCCGCGCGGAGCTCCGTCAGGTAGATGAACCCCGCCCTTTCGTAGTGCCCGACGAGGAGGTCCGTCATCGCCGCGGTCCGGTCGTCGATGTCGACGCTTCGCAGCTGGCGCTGGTACGCGTCCTCCAGGTCGGGGTACGGCGTCAGCGCGTAGGTGCCCTCGATCGTGTAAAACGCTCCGATGTTGCCCTGCTGCTCGGCCCCGAGGCCGAAGGGGAACCACCACAGGCCCGGGATCTCCAGGCTACGGGCCTGGCTGAAGAACTCGTTTTGGGGTAACGCGTTCAGCTCGGCCTCGACGCCCACGGCCGCGAAGTCCTGCTGCACGGCCAGCGCCATTGGCTTGTACTGGGGAGTCCAGGTCGGCAGGTAGTGGATCGTCGTCGAGAAGCCGTCCGGGTAGCCCGCCTCGGCGAGCAGGGCTTTGGCCAGATCGGGGTCGTAGGCGTAGGGGCCGATCGCTCTGAGCGCTTCGATTGGGGAGGCAATCATTGCTGGGAATAGCCCATAGGAGACGTCTTCGTCGCCGGTCAGCAGATTGTCGATGATCGCCCGCTTGTTGATCGCGTGGTTCAGGGCCTTGCGCACGCGTTCATCGAGGAAGGGATTCGGCTCCCCGTTCACCTCCAGGAAGTTGAGGTTGGGCATGATGTTGGTGGTGGCGGTCGTGTGCAATCCCCAGGTGACCTTGAGGTCCGGGTCGTCCTCGATCGGCGCCACGATATCCGCTCCCATCAAGTAGGCCACGTCGATCTCGCCCGCCTCGATGCCGGCGACGCGGGAGAGCGGCTCCGGCCGCACGAGGTGGACCTGATGCTTGTGCGAGGCTGCTTGGTACCCATTCGGAGCCGGGGTGCGTGACCACTCGTTGTGGTAGTCGTCGTTCCGCGTGAAGACGAAGTCGGTGTCCTCGGCATGACTGACGAAGCGCATGTACCCCGTGCCCATGGAAGCGGCGTCCACGGCCGCGTCTCCGCGCTCCTCGGTGTCCGCCTTCGACATGACGTAGGGGATCCACAGGGTCGATCCCAGGATCGTGGCGTCCGGCCCGTCGGTCGTGAATGTCCAGTGCAGCTTGTCGGTCTGCGCGTAGCTCAGCCAGTGCTGGGCGCCGAACGGCTTGCGCGAGCTGGCCCAGCCGCCGGGGTGGTCGGACGTCTCGCCGCCCTGGTGATACTCGGCGATGCCCCCCGCCCGCTCATGCGTGAAGATGATGTCTTCCGCCGTCAGTTGTTGACCGTTGTGAAAGAAGACCTGGTCTTTCACGGTCATGTTCCAGGTCACGTCGTCCGGGTTCTCCCAGGTCATCAAGTTCGGGCGCATCTCCCCGCTCCCCTCCGGGTCGGGATTGACGCTCCTGTCGAAGATGCCGTGCGAGTTGATGAAGTTGGTCTGGCTGCCCGCACGAATCGGGTCCAGGCCGCCGTTGTCGCTCGCCGCCGCGATGCGCAGCGTGGCCTCAAAGTCGACCTCGCCGGCGGCCGGCATGTCGTCCTCTTCCGCCGCCATGGCCGCGCTCTCGGCGGCTTCCTGGGCCGCGTCGGCGGCCTCTTGCGCCGCGGCGACGGCCGCGGCGGCGGTTTCGGCCGCGGCCTCGGCGGTCTGCTGGGCCGTGGCGGCGGCCTCCCCGGCGGCGGCGGACGCCTCGCCGGCGGCTTCGGCGGCGGCAGCAGCCGCAGCGGCCGCCTCATCAATAGCGGCCTGCGCGGCCTCGGCCGTGGCCGTGCCCGCCTCGACCGCGGCGGCCGCGTCACGGGCGGCCTGTGCGGCGGCCTCGGCCGCCTCGGAGGCGGCGGCCGCGACGGCCGCGGCAGCCTCATCGCCGGCGGCGGATGCGGCGGCGGCAGCGTCGGCGGCAGCCGCGGCGGCGGCTTCCGCGGCGGCGGCCGCGTTGGCGGCGTCCTCCGACTCGGCCGCCTCGGCGGCCAGAGCGGCCGCTGCGTCGGCAGCGTCGGCCGCCTGTGAAGCGGCGGCGGAGGCCTCGGAGGCTGCCGCTGCTGCTTCGGCGGCCGCGTCGGCGGCGGCCTCGGTCTCGGCGGCGCGCGCCTCGCCGGCGGCGACGGCCGCGGCGGCGGCCTCCTCCGCGGCCGCGGCGGCCCGTTCGGCGGCCGCGGTCCCGGCGTCATCGTCGTCGTCGCCGCAGCCGACCAAAGCCAGGCCGGCCGCGCCAACGCCGGCCTTGGCGCTGGCTCCCAACATCGTGCGACGGCTGATCTGCCGGCGTCGCAGGGTGTTCCAGTGGTTGCTCATGGCGTCATCCTTTCCTGGATGCGGGCCGCCCCATCCCCCATGGATGGGGTCGTGCTCCGCGAGCGCAGGCATTATGACGTCGAGGGGGGGGGGCCACGTCAAGGTTTTTGGGGAAGTTCTTTTTTTCACATTGTGGATAATCGGGATGGAGACAACGTGTCCCCCCTCTCTATGAGGGAGTGGAGAGGGAGGCGGGCAAAAAAAATTTCGCACGCGGGTGGTGGGGCGGGCGAGCGCCCGGACCTCACCCCCTAACCCCCTCTCCATTGCTCGGCAATGGAGAGGGGGGACTCCGATCCCCTCTCCCTGGGGAGAGGGTTAGGGTGAGGGGGGCGTCGGCGCGCGGAAACCACGCCCCCGCGCACTCCTTGTGCCGCCCTTGTGCCGCCCTTGCGGCCGCCTTCCGCACCCCTTGCGGCCCCCTTGCGGCGCCCTGCTGCACCCCCTGCGGCTCCCTCCCGCACCCCCGGGAGCGACATCCGGGGGCCCTTGCGCGCCCCGGCGCTGCGCGTTCGCGGTCCCCGCTCCATCGGTTCCGATGGAGCGGGGGACCGGCCTGTCCCGAGCGGCGCCGACGGGGGGTGAGGTCGGGGGCGCGGCGCGGACGGAGTTGGGATATCGTCGATCGGGATCAGGCCCGATTCCTGGAGGAGCGGCATGCGTTCTTCAACCGTTGACTTCGAAGTGCCGGAAGCGACGGCCGTCCGCGTGAGCGAGGACACGCTGACCGTGGAGTTGTCCGACGGTCGCACCATTGCGGTGCCGCTCGACTGGTATCCCCGCCTGGTCCACGCGACGCCGGACGAGCGCGACCACTGGGAGTTGATCGGCGACGGCCAAGGCATCAACTGGCCCGACCTCGACGAGGACATCGGCGTCGAAGGGCTGCTGGCGGGCAGGGCGTCGGGGGAGAGCGCGAGGTCCTTCCAGCGGTGGCTGTAGGCGAAGCGCGCGGGCCGGCCGTTGACGCTCGATGCGCTGCGGCAGTACGACCGCGAGCAAGCGGGCAGGTGATGCCGGGCGTGGAGTGCGCCGCCGCCTCGACACCGCGCCATGACTCCGCTATCATGTTCTCGTGGCCCGCGTATCGCGTGTGCCGCAGGGAAGGCGATCCGCGCAGCGACCATCCGAATCCGGGGCCACCCCCCCTCGAATCGGCCGTTTTCCTGCAAATTCCTGCAAATTCCTGCAAATGGCCGCCGCGCTGCCCCTCCCCTTACCCTCCGGTTGGCTCCCGTTCGCCCCCGATTGGCTGCCGTTACCCTCCGATTGGCCGCCGGGAGGAGCCCCCCTCCATCGTCCGAAGGGAGAGGGGACCGGAGCCCCCTCTCCATCGTCCGGATGGAGCGGGGGACAGGCCTGTCCCGAGCGGCGCCGAAGGGGGCGAGGTCGGGGCGATTGGTGTGGGCGGGCGCTAGCCGGGGGCGGCCTCGTCGGCCAGGACCGGCTCGTCCAGTTCGAAGGCGGCGTGCAGCACCCGGGCGGCCGCCTGCCCGTCGTCCTCGTGCACGATCGCGGTGATGCGGATCTCGCTGGTGGAGATCAGCTCGATGTTGATCGCGGCCTCGGCCAGGGCGCGGAACATCTTGGCGGCGTAGCCGACGCCGGACTGCATGCCGGTGCCCACGATGGAGACCTTGGCGGCGTGCTCGTCGAGGATCACGTCGCTGGCGCCGAGGCCCCCCGCCCCTTCGCGGCAGAGCGCGTGGGCGGCGGCGGCCTGGTCGTGCGCGACGCTGAAGGTCATGTCGGTCAGCCGTTCGGCGCTGGCGTTCTGCACGATCGTGTCGACGTTGATGCCCGCCTCGGCGAGCGGTCCGAAGACCTGCGAGGCGATGCCGGGCCGATCGGGCACGGCGCGGATGGTGATCAGGGCGACGTCGCGATCGAGCGCGATGCCGCGCACGCGGTTGCTGGGTTCCATCTGGACCTGCTTTCGGATCAGGGTGCCGGGGACGTCCTCGCGGAAGGACGAGGCGACGAGGATGGGGAGGTCGTAGAGCAGGCCCAGTTCCACGGCGCGGGGGTGCATCACGCCCGCGCCCTGGGAGGCGAGTTCGAGCATCTCCTCGTAGGCGATGTCGTGCAGCCGGCGGGCCCGCGGCTCGATGCGGGGGTCGGTGGTGTAGACGCCGTCGACGTCGGTGTAGATCTCCGCCCGCACCGCGTGCAGCGCCGCGGCCAGGGCGACGGCGGAGGTGTCGGAGCCGCCGCGGCCCAGGGTCGTGAAGTCGGACCCCGGGGTGATGCCCTGGAAGCCGGCGATGATCACGACCTGCCCGCGGCCGAGCTCGGTCTGAATGCGATCCGTCTCGATGCGGGTGATGCGGGCGCGGGTGTGGGTGTCGTCGGTGAAGACGCCCGCCTGCTGGCCGGTGAGGGCGATGGCGGGCACGTCGTGCTCCTCGATCGCCATGGCCAGCAGCGCGGCGCTCACGATCTCGCCCGAGGCGAGCAGCATGTCGTACTCGCGGCCGGCGGGGGTGGCCGTGATCTCGCCGGCCAGCGCCACTAGGCTGTCGGTCGTTTTGCCCATGGCCGACACGACGGCGACGATGCGGTCGCCGCCGGCGGCGCGGGCGGCGATCCGTCCGGCGACGTGCTGCAGGCGCTCGGTGCTGCCGACGCTGGTGCCGCCGTACTTCTGCACACTGACGGGCGGCACGCCGACGGGGGCCGGGGCGCTCACGGCTGCGTCCAGGGGTCCGCGTCGTCGAGGACGGTCGCGCCGGAGAGGCAGGGCTCGGCGACGAACGGCCGCCCACCGATGCCGAAGCCGTCCGCCGCCGCGGAGAGGGCGTCGCGGACCTCCTCGGCGCGCTCGGGCGGCGTGAGGGCCAGGATGGTGGAGCCGCCGCCGGAGAGGTAGGCGCAGAACGCGCCGGCCCCGCGGGCGGCGTCGAAGAAGTCGAACATCTGCGGGAAGAGGCGGCTGCGCGGGCGCTGGTGCAGGCGCTCCTCGCTGGCGACGTTGAGCGCCTCCCAGTCGCCCGTCGCCAGGGCGGCGATGAGCAGGGCGGCGTGGCTGCTGTTGAAGACGGCGTCGGCCCGGCTGAGGCCGTCGGGCAGGGAGGCGCGTGTCTCGTTGGTGGGCATCGAGAAGTCGGGCGAGAAGCCGGCGCAGGTGATGCCGGCCGGGATGGGCACGGCCACCCGCTGCCAGCGCGGCGGGTGGTTCGCCTCGCCGGGCGCGGTGTCGGCGGCGGCGACGACCTGCAGGCCGCCGAAGAGCGCCGGGGCGATGTTGTCGGCGTGCCCCTCCAGCCGGGCCCCCACCTGCAGCAGCGCGGCATCGTGCAGCGGCCCGCCGAGCAGCGCGTTGGCGGCCACGACGCCGGCTCCGCGGGCGGCCGCGCTCGCGCCCAGGCCGCGGCCCAGTGGGATGTCGCTGCCGACGTCCACCTCGATCGTGCGGGGGACGCGCCGGCCGGCGCGCTTGTAGCCGGCGCGGACCGCGGCCGCCGCCATGCTGCGCATGGGATCCCGCCGTCCCCGGCGGCCGCCGCCCTCGTCGTCGACGCGCACGGTGAACGTGGCGAAGATCGACACCGCCATGCCCACGGCGTCGAAGCCGGGGCCGAGGTTGGCGGTGGTGGCCGGGACGCGTACGGCGACAGTCGCGGCGTTCATGGGAGGGCTCGCGCGGCGGTCAGCGGCGGGCTGCCGGGATTCATCGGAGGGCGTCTCCGAGTCTACGGTCGGCCCGCGGGGCCGGGCAATCGACTGGGGCACGTGGTCAGCCGCGGCCCGGAAAGCCGATCCGCGCCAGCCGCGCCGCGACCAGCTCCCAGGCCTCGGCGATCACGGCGTCGATCGGCTGGGCGGCGTCGATCGACTTGATCCGGTCGGGCTCCGCGATCGCCAAGCGCCCGAACCCCTCGTAGACGCGGTTGTGGAAGTCCGTCGTCTCCTGGCCGATGCGGTCGAAGGTCTCCTGCCGCGTCCGCGCGAGGCCGATCGCGACCGGGACGTCGAGCAGCAGCGTGAGGTTGGGCGTGGCGCCGCCGGTGGCCACGCGGTTGAGTTGCTGCAGCAGATCGAGGTCCAGCCCGCGCCCGTAGGCCTGGTAGGCGACGGTGGAGTCGGCGAAGCGGTCGCAGATGACGACCGCGCCGCGGGCCAGCGAGGGCCGGATGACGCGCTCCACGTGCTCGGCCCGGTCGGCGAGGAAGAGGAAGGCCTCGGTCCAGCCGCCCATCGGTTCGTCGCCGCGGAAGAGGGAATCGCGGATCGCCGCGCCCAGCGGCGTGCCGCCGGGCTCGCGCGTGAGGAGCACTTCCGCGCCCCGCTCGCGGGCGCGGTCCGCGAGTGCCGTCGCCACGGTGGTCTTGCCCGCCCCCTCGCCGCCCTCCAGGGTGATGAACAGGGCCATGGCGGGGCTCAGGTCCGGAAGACGCGCACGCGGCGGTTGGGGTCGCGGCCCTTGCTGGTCGAGAAGAGGTCGAAGCGCTCCGCGAGTTGGTGCTGGAGCCGCCGGATGTAGGCGTTCTGCGGCGCCAGCTCGACGGCCGACTGCTCGCCCGCGTTGAGCGCCTCAATCGCGGTCTCCGCCTCGGCCAGGGCGCTGGTCACGGGGTCGAATTCGGACTGGCCCTGCGACAGCGCGCGCAGGCTCTGCTCCATCTGCACGACGGTGTTGTGCTTGAGCACGAAGATGGGCAGCCCGCGCGATTCCGCGTCGCGCACGGGCCCGGGGCGGCGGCGGAAGATCGAGCGCAGGGTCATCATCGCGTCCGCCTGGTCCAGGTCGTCGACGATCGAGGCGTTCGCGCCCGACTCGCGGATGGCCTCGTTGAGGCGGTCGGCGGAGACGCCGTAGGGGTGGATGCGCCGATGCGGCCCCACCGCGCGCAGGCGCACGGGCGGGCGCTCCAACTCCAGGCCGGCCGACTCCGCCGCCAGCGGGGCCGCCCGGCGGTCGCTGATGTGGACGGCGCCGTCGTCGTCCATCTCGCGCTGTGTCGGTTCCACGGCCTCGCCGCGCAGCAGCGCGTCGACGGTCCGGGCGACGTCGCGGTGGATCGAGACGCGGTGGAAGGACTGGATCTCGACCAGCACGTCGAAGGTGGGCGGGGCCATGCGCTCGAGGACCGACTTGCGGGTGCCCCGGCGGCGGGCCTCCTCGTCGGAGAGGGTGACGGTCTGGATGCCCCCGATCAGGTCGGCCAGGGTGGGGTTCATCATCAGGTTGGCGAGCGTGTTGCCGTGCGCCGTCGCGACCAACTGCACGCCCCGCTCGGCGATCGTGCGGGCGGCCTGCGCCTCGAGCTCGGTGCCGATCTCATCGATGATGATGACCTCCGGCATGTGGTTCTCCACCGCCTCCACCATGACCGCGTGCTGCTGCGCGGGTGTGGGCACCTGCATGCGCCGCGCGCGGCCGATGCCGGGGTGCGGGATGTCGCCGTCGCCGGCGATCTCGTTCGAGGTGTCGACGACGACCACGCGCTTGCCGGTCTCGGACAGCACCCGCGCGACCTCGCGCAGCATGGTGGTCTTGCCCACGCCGGGCCGCCCCAGCAGGAGGATGCTCTCGCCCGACTGCACCAGATCGTCGATCACGCGGACGGTGCCGTACACCGCCCGGCCGACGCGCATCGTGAGCCCCACGATCTCGTCGCGGCGGTTGCGGATGCAGGAGATGCGATGCAGCGTGCGGGCGATGCCGGCGCGGTTGTCGCCGCCGAACTCGCCCAGCTTGCGCACGATGGCCTGTAGGCCGGCCGCCTCCACGTCGTGGTCGCCGAGCACGATCTCGCGATCGGGGTAGCGGGCGGTCGCCGGTCGGCCCAGGTCGAGCACGATCTCCAGCAGCAGCGCGTTGTCCGGCTGCCGCGCGAGCGCCCGCCGCAGCGGCGCCGGCAGCACCGCCAGCAGCGCGTCGAGGTCGTCGGTGATGGCGTCCGTGGGCGCGGGCGCGGGCGGCGGCGTGATGTGGCTGGGCGGGGGCGCGTCGGCGGGGCCGGGCGCGGGCGGGATGGCGTAGGGGTCGGGATCACGCATGGTGCAGGTTCTATCGGCCGCTTCTCTTCACGCTTCTCTATTGAACTGCGGGCCAAACCGTCCCTTCCAGCGACCGCTCGGCCAACTGTAGCCGCTGCGTGCGCTGCGCGATGGGACGCACGCTCAGTTCGAAGCGGGCGGCGTCGTGGAAGCCGTGTTCGCGGAAGACGTCGGCCACGCGGGTCAGGTGGCCGGGCAGCAGCAACTCGATCGCCGTGCGCCGGCCCGCCCCGCGATCGAATCGGCGCAGCAGAGCGATCGCCGCCTCCGCGGGTTCGCGGCGGTCCTCGCACAGCAGCGTGGCGCGCGCGACCGCCGCGCCCCGGCCGACGCGCAACAGCGCCGGTTCGTCCCCGCCCATCCAGACCCATTCCCGGCCGTGTCGGCCCAGCGGGTCCTGGGAAGCGCGCCATTCGCGTGGCGTGAGCGCGATCTGCCAGCGAACGTCGTGCGACACGGAGCCGCTGAAGAAACGGAACAGGTCGTGGTCGTCGGCGCGGCTGCGCCGGCGCCAGGCCGGAGCGGCCGGAGGCGCGGCGTCGCCATGGCCGTCCCGGTCCGTGCCGCGCACGAGCAGGGTCTCGACGCCGCCGGCGGCGAAGCCTTCGCGTCGCGCGGCGGTCAGGACCGGGCTGCCCTCCGCCAGACGCAGGAAGAGCCGGTGCGCGCCGCGCGCTCCGGCCGTCGCGACGCAGCGTTCCAGCAGGTCCATGACGAACGCCTCCGAGCTGAGGCCCAACACCAGCGCGTCGATCTCCCAGGCGCTCGCGCCGCCGCGCGGCCGCACGGCCGCCAAGCCCCGTAGCGAGAGGCCCTCGCGGCTGATCCAGGCCTCGCGACCGCCGGGCTGCATGCTGTTGCGCAGCAGCCGCGGCCATCCCGGTCGCGCCCGCCCCGAGGCGGCGCCGTGCTCCAAGGTGGCGGCGTGGTTCACGTAGGGCGCCCGCCCCGCCAGCGCGAGCAGCGGCAGGTCGGCGAGTCGCAGCGGGCGGGTGTGGGCGCTCATGCCGCGCCTCCCCCCGCCGCCTCCGCCGCGGCCCCGGCGGGGCTTGCCGCGACGATGGTCTCCAGGAAGTAGCGATGCCAGCGATGGTCGGGCGTCAGCTCGGGATGGAAGGTGGTGGCCAGCAGGGAGCGGTAGCGCACCGCGACGGGCTCCGCCTCGTGGGCCATCAGCACGTCGACCCCGCCGCGCAGCGCGCGGATGCGGGGCGCGCGGATGAAGATCGCGTGGTAGGGCGGCCGCGTCCCCGCGGGCGTGGGCGGCAGGGCCGGCGCCTCGAGGTCGGTCTCGAAGGAATCGACTTGGCGCCCGTAGGCGTTGCGCTCCACGGTCATCGGCAGCAGGGCCAGCGGGGGCCGGTCGAGGCCTGGCACGTCGTCGGCGAGCAGGATCGCGCCGGCGCAGGTGCCCCAGATGGGCAGCCCGGCCGCGCCGCGTTCCCGCACGGGGGCGTGCAGGTCGTAGGCCAGTAGCAGCCGTGCGATGGTGGTCGATTCGCCGCCCGGGATGATCAGGCCGTCGAGCCCGTGCAGCTGCTCCGGCTTGCGGATCTCGCGCGCGACCGCGCCCAGCGCGCGCAGGCTGACCGCGTGCTCGTGGAAGTCGCCCTGCAGGGCGAGGACGCCGATCGTGGGGGCCAAGGCGCTCCTCACCAGCCCCGCGCGGCGAGGCGTTCGCTGGCCGGTAGGTCGTCGAGGTTGAGCCCGGGCATGGCGTCGCCCAGGCCGGTCGAGACCTCGGCCAGGATCTGATCGTCGTTGTAGTGGGTGGTCGCGCGGACGATGGCGTCGGCCATGCGCTGCGGTTGCTCCGACTTGAAGATGCCGCTGCCCACGAAGACGCCGTCGGCGCCCAGGCGCATCATCAGCGCCGCGTCGGCCGGCGTCGCGACGCCGCCGGCGGCGAAGTTCACGACCGGCAGCCGCCGCAGGCGCTTGGTCTCCCGCACCAACTCCACCGGCGCGCCGATCTCCTTGGCGTAGTTGACGAGCTCCTCGTCGTCCATGCCGGCGAGCGACCGGATGGCGCCCTGCACGGCGCGCATGTGCCGCACCGCCTCGACGATGTTGCCCGTGCCGGCCTCGCCCTTGGTCCGGATCATCGCCGCGCCCTCCGCGATGCGGCGCAGCGCCTCGCCCAGGTCGCGGCAGCCGCAGACGAAGGGGACGGCGAAGTCCCACTTGTTGATGTGCAGCTTCTCGTCGGCGGGAGTGAGCACCTCCGACTCGTCGACGTAGTCCACCCCCAGCGCCTGCAGGATCGAGGCCTCCACGAAGTGGCCGATGCGCACTTTGGCCATCACGGGGATCGTGACCGCACCGATGATCTCGCGGATCTTGGTCGGGTCGCTCATGCGCGCGACGCCGCCGTGCTTGCGGATGTCGGACGGGACGCGCTCCAGCGCCATGACGGCGCACGCCCCCGCCTCCTGTGCGATAACGGCCTGGGAGGCGGTGACGACGTCCATGATGACGCCGCCCTTGAGCATCTCCGCGAGGCCGGACTTGACGGTCTGGGTGCCGGTTTCGACGACCATGGGGGCCTCCGTCGCCGCCCGGGGCATGTGCTGCCGACCGCGGCGGGCAGCGGCAGTTTATCATCGCCGCCGCGCGCCGCCCGTCGATCCGCGCGCGGGGCGGTCACTGTGATACACGAGACGGTCATCATCGGCCCACTGACCCGCGACTTCACCCGTCGCGGCGCCGCGGGATCCGAGGGTGGCCCCACCGCGCGCTGGTCGCAGCCGGGCGGCGCGGTCTGGCACGCGGCGTTGGCGCTGGCCCTGGCGTCCCCGCTGGAGGAGGCGCGGGTGACCGTCGTGGCGACGGCGGGACCCTGGGCGCGCCGCCACGGGCTGCCCGGACTCGCCGCCGCCGGGGTGGAGTGGCGCGGCGTCGAATCGCCCCGCGATACGGCGTTCATCAACCGGTACGACCCCGATCGGCGCTGGCAGACCCTGATGTCGCGTGCGCCGCCGCTGCCGGTGAGCGCGATCGAGGCCGGTGTCACCGCAGTGCCGGCGGCGGTGGTCGTCTCACCGCTGATGCCGGGCGACACGCCGCCGGGGACGGCGCGGCGGCTGCGCGAGCGGGGTGCGTTCGTCGCGGCCGACGCGCAGGGCTACCTGCGCGCGACCGGCGCCGGCGGCCGCATCGAGACGCGGCGCGTCGACCTGCGCCCCCCGCTCGACGGCGCCCAGGCGGTCAAGTTCTCGCTGCGGGAGTTCCGCGTCTGGGCCGGCCTCGGCGCGGATGCGGCGTGGCGCGCGGCGGCGGCGCGGTCGGCGGGGGTGTTGGGCGTGGAGGTCGTGGTGTCCCGGGGGAGCGAGGGCGCGGCGCTCGCGTTGCCGGGGCAGGCCCGCGTGATCGACGCGCCGTCGCCGGCGCCGGCGGGCGCCGCCGACACCACCGGCGCCGGCGACATCCTGACCACCATGTACGCCCGCGCCCGCAGCCGGGGCCTCGCTCCCCGTTCCGCCCTGGAGCGCGCCGTGGAGGAGACGCATGCGCTGCTGCGTCGCCGCGCGGAGGCGGAGCGCAGGGCGGAGGGGTCGCTGCTGCCCGTCCTGCGCGAGCTGCAGCGCGTCGCGGCGCTGACCCGCCGTCGCGCCCGCCGCGGCGAGCCCTGCGACGCACTGTTCCGGCCCGACGGCGCGCTGGCGCAGGCCGTGGGCGGCGCGTTGCCGGCGGGGCCGCCAAGGATGGCGGTGTCCGGCGCGGCGGACCGGGCGGCCGCGATCAGTGGGGCCTGCTGGGCGCTGTTCAGCGCCGGCTGGCCCGACGATCCACGCCGGCGGGCCGGCGCGCTGGCGGCGCTCGTGGCGGCGGAGGAGCGACGGCTCCGCGACCCTTCCGCACCCGGCTGATAGCCTGTCGGGCATGCTGATCGGTCTGATCTCCGACACGCACATTCCGGAAGCCGGGCCCGAGTTGTGGCCGCAGGCCTACGAGCGCATGCGGGGCGTCGACCTGATCCTGCACGCGGGCGACATCCACGTGCTGGAGGTGATCGACAAGCTCGAGGCGATCGCGCCGATCTACGTCGCGCGCGGCAACGGCGACGACGGCGGCGCGGGCCGCCCGGTCGTGCCGGAGGACCCGCGCCTGCGGGAGGCCTGGGCGCTCAACCTCGAGGGATTCCGGGTGGGCCTGACGCACGACCTGTCGCTGCCCGAATGGCCGCCGCACCGCACGCTGCTCACGGTCATGGACCACTACTTCGGCGGGCGCCAGGACATCATCGTGCACGGGGACACGCACGTGGCGAGCGTGGAGACGCTGCGCGGCGTCCTGCTCGTCAACCCGGGCAGCCCCATGTACCCGCGCAACTTGAACACGCGCCTGGGCACGATCGCCTTCCTGGAGTTGAAGGACGGCCAGGCGAACGCCTGGCTGGAACAGCTCGACGAGACGGGCAGCCACCGCGTCGAGGCGCAGCCGCGCTACGTGTAGCCGCCACGCGGTGTCGCCGATCGCACTACCCGCTTCCTGTTTCGCGTGACGCTCTCCAGGGCGAGGGCTATGCTTCCCGGTGCGCTCCCGACGAAGACACGCCCGCTGGCAGGCGTGGGGAGGTGGCACACATGTCCGGATTGACTCTGGTTGTCCCGTACGACCGGTCCCCCGCGGGGCAGCGCGGGTTGGAGACGGCGTTCCGCATCGCCCGCAGCGAGAAGAACTCCACCGTTCATCCGGTCTACGTCGTTGTGGTCGACCGGCGCATGCCGCTCGACGTCGACCTGCCGGAGCAGGCGGAGCAAGGCGAGCACTGCTTGGCGGACGCGGAGCGGCTGGCACGGCAGTACAAGCTGTCGGCGCAGGGCGAGATCCTGCAGGCCCGCGACGCCGGCCACGCGATCGTCGATGAGGCGCTGGAACTCAGCGCGGACGCGATCGTGATCGGCATCCCGCGCAGCGGCCGCGAGGGTATGGCGCTGAACCTGGGCAAGACCTCGGAGTACATCCTGCGGCACGCGCCCTGTGAGGTCGTGGTCGTACGCGACGGCGGCGTCGGCGACGGGCGGTAGGGGCGATGAAGGTCATCATCATGGGCTGCGGCCGCGTCGGCGCCCGGGTGGCCGCAGAGTTCGACGCGGAAGGCCACGACGTGTCGGTCGTCGACCTGCAGCCCGACGCGTTCCGGTTGCTGCCGCGGGACTTCCACGGGCGCATGGTCGTGGGCAACGGCGTCTACGAGGAGGTCCAGCGGGAGGCGGGCGGCGAGGGCGCGGACATCTTCATGGCCCTGGCCAACGGCGACAACCGCAACGCGATGGCGGCGCAGGTCGCGAAGCACCTGCTGGGCGTGCCCCGCGTGGTCGCCCGCATCTTCGACCCCGAGCGGGCGGAGGTGTACCGGGAGCTGGGGGTGGAGGCCGTGAACCCCACCGTCGTCGTGTCCAATCTCGTGCGCCAGGCGGCGCTGGACCCGGCCCGGCGGTCCTGATGTACATCGTGATCGTGGGCGGCGGCCAAGTGGGCGCGCAGACCGCGCGCGAACTCGTCGCGTTCGGGCACGAGGTCACGGTCGTCGAACGCGACGGCGAGACGGTGCGCGCGCTCAACGCGGAGCTGGGCGAGATCGCCATCATCGGCGACGGCACGGAGGTCTCGATCCAGGAGGAGGCGGGCGTCAACCGCGCCGACCTGATCGTCGCGACGACCGGCCGCGACGAGGCGAACCTCGCCGTCGCGCAGGTGGCCAAGCAGCGCTTCGGCACGCCGCGCGTCATCGCCCGGATCAACTTCCCCAAGAACGAGGAGATCTTCCGCGTGGTGGGCGTCGACATCGCGGTGTCGGCGACGACGGCGATCATGTCGCAGATCGAGCAGGCGCTGCCCTCCACGCCCCTGATCCACCTGCTGGAGTTGCACGGCAGCCCCTTCGAGCTGGTGGAGGTGGTGATCGGCGAGGATGCGGCGACCGTGGGGCAGGCGGTGCGCGACCTGCGCTTGCCCGCGGAGTCGCTGCTGACGCTGGTCGTGCACGCCGACGGCCACCCCGAGGTCCCCACGGGCGAGACGCGGTTGACCGCCGGCGCGGCCGTGCTCGCCGTGACGCTGCCCGAGCACGAGGCGGAATTGCGCCGCGGGTTGACCGGCGGCGCCTGATGCCCGCGCGTCTGGCCTTCCTGGGGCCGCGGGGCACGAACACCGAGGCCGCCGCCCTGCGGTACGCCCCCGCCGCGACGCGCGTCGCCGGCGAGTCGATCACGGGCGTTACGGACTTGGTCCTGCGCGGCGAGGCCGATGAGGCGATCGTGCCGATCGAGAACAGTCTGCAGGGCTCGGTGACGGAGACCGTCGACCTGTTGGTGCACTCCCTGCCGCTGCGCATCAAGCGCGAGGTCGTCGTGCCCATCGAGGCGGCGCTGATCGCGGGGCCCGGCACGGCGCTGGCCGACGTGGCGACGGTGTACTCGCACCCGCAGGCATTGGCGCAGAGCCGCCAGTACCTCGGGGCGACGCTGCCGGGGGCGCAGCAGGTGGCGACGTTATCGACGGCGCAGGCGGTCGAACGTGTCGTGGCCGAACCCGGCGCGGCCGCTATCGCGCCGCCCCGCGCGGCCGCCATCTACGACGGTGTGATCCTCGCGCAGGGCGTGCAGGACGACCCCCGCAACAGCACGCGCTTCGTCGTGCTGGCGCCGGAAGACGCGCCGCCCAGCGGCGACGACAAGACGTCGATCGTCTTCAACGTCGATGACAAGCCGGGGGCGCTGGTGCGCATCATGCAGGTCTTCGCCGACGCCGGGATCAACCTGACCAAGATCGAGTCACGGCCCGCCCGCGAGGCGCTTGGGGTCTACGTCTTCCTGCTCGACTGCCGGGGACACCGGCTGGACCCGGTGCTGCGGGACGCGCTGGCGACCATCGACCGGCAATGCCGCTGGCTGAAGATCCTGGGCTCGTATCCGCTCGACGCCGGACCCGAACCGAACGGTTAGGGCGTTGTGCCCGAGATCCCGGACCTGGAGAACGTCTGCGCGGTCTTCAACGCGCGCCTGCCGGGCCTGCGGGTGGAGCAGGTGGAGTTGCTGCGGCCGATCGTCGCGCGGGTGGCGCGCGAGGAGTTCGAGGGGCGGCTGCGCGGCGTCCGCTTGGGACCGGTGCGGCGCCGAGGGAAGTTCCTGCTGTTCGGCCTCGACTCGGGCGACGCGCTGGTGGTGAACCCGATGCTGGTGGGACGCTTCCAGCACGTCGAGTCGGCCCGCAAGCGCCGCGCGCGCACCTGCTTCGCGCTGACTCTGTCCGACGGGTGCGAGCTGCGCTACGTCGACGATCGGTTCATGGGCAAGGTCTACGTGCTGCCCGGGGACGCGCTGGACGAGATCCCGCAATTCGCCGAGATGGGCCCCGACGCGCTGGACCCGGCGCTCACCGAGGACGCGTTCGTCGAGCGCCTGCGCCGCCACCGCGGTCAGGTCAAGAATGTGCTGGTCAACGCGCGCTTCATGGCGGGCATCGGCAACGCCTACGCCGACGAGATCCTGTTCGTCGCCGGCGTGCACCCGTTCACCAAGGTCGCCGCGCTGAGCGAGGAGCGCCGGCGCGGACTCTACCGCGCCCTGCACGCGGTGCTGGACTGGGCGATCCCGATCGTGGCGGAGCAGATGGGCGAGCAGACCGACGTAAAGCCGCGCGGCTTCCTGCGCGTGCACCGCAAGGGCGGCGCGCCCTGTCCGTCCTGCGGCCACACGATCTCCGAGGTCAGCCCAGGGCGGCGGGTGACGTCATTCTGCCGCCGCTGCCAGCCGCTGTAGGCCCGCGCCGGAACCCGCCGGGGACGCGGCGACGTCCGATCGGCGGGCGTGCTCGTGTTCGGCGCCGGGGAAGAAGGGGCGCCAGCCGGGGTGTCGCTCAATGTGCCGCCAGAGGATCGTGGCCAGCGTGGCACGGGGGCGACGCGGCGCGCGGATGAGCCGCATGCGGGCCTCCTCGGGCGTGCGGCCGGCCTTGCGGTGGTTGCAGGGCTTGCAGGCGGAGACGAGGTTCTCCCAGGTGTGTGGCCCGTTGCGGCGGCGGGGCACGACGTGGTCCAGGGTCAGATCGCGGCTGTGGCGGCCGCAGTACTGGCAGGTGAAGCCGTCGCGGGCGAAGACCTCGCGGCGCGACAGCCTGGCTGCCGGCCGCGGCCGCTTGATGTAGTACACCATGCGGATCACGCTGGGGATGTGGAAGGCGCGGGCCACCGAGCGCAGCGCGCGTTCGCCGTCCTTGACGACCTCCGCCTTGCCACGCTCGAGCAGCACGAAGGCCCGCCGCGCGTTGCACACGTTGAGCGGCTCGTAGTTCTGGTTCAGCACCAGCACCGGCGCGTTGACGAGGCTCACGGGTTGCCGACCTCCCGGCCGGGCTGCCCCCGGCGCCGGGCGCGGCCATCGACCGCGGCCATGCTACCAAACGGAAGCCGGGGATCAGGCGGCGGCGAACTGCTGCAGGGCGCTGTCGAACTCCGCGGGCAGCAGGCTTCGCACGACGGGGGCGCTGTCGAGCAGGAATGCGCCGATCTGCGAGTCGGCGATGACGGCGTCCATGCCCAGGGCGGGCTGCAGGATGAAGATGACGGTGATCGCCTGCACGATCACGACGCCCTTGAGGAAGCCGAAGAGCGCGCCCGCCGCCCGGTCGGCCCAGCCCAGCATGAGCAGACTCGCCGTCCGCCGGAGGAGGATCGAGAGCGCCCAGCCGGCGATCGCGACGATGGCGAAGATCGTCAGGAAGGCGACGACGAGGGTCGCGGTCTCGTCGTCGATGAAGATCTGGAAGTTCGCCGCCAGGTTGTCGTGGAACAGGCCGGCGGCCAGCACCCCGAGCAGCACGGCGGCGAGCGCCACCGTTTCGCGGATGAAGCCGCTCAGGTAGGCGGCCACCGTGAACCACCCCACGATGGCGATGATGAGGAAGTCGAGCCAGTTCACCGCGAAACCCCGGCGCCCCTCCCGGGTGCCCCGCCGCGGGTACCGTACCATTGCCTCTCGGTACGTTGGAGCGCCAAGGCGGCGCGGGGAGGCCGGTCATGGAGCGCGCGTCGCTGATCGCGCTGCTGGACGCCGTGCGGGCAGGGGAGATCGGCGCAGACGAGGCGGCCGCGCGGCTCGCTGGGCTGCCAGCCGAGGATCTCGGCTTCGCCCGGCTGGACCACCAGCGCCCGCTGCGCGACGGCCTGCCCGAGGCGATCCTGGCCCAGGGCAAGACCCCCGAAGAGTGCGCGGCGCTGGCCGAGCGCATCGCAGCGCAGGGCGACCGTCTACTCGTCACGCGGGCCGACGCGGCGCAGGCGGAGGCGGTGCGCGCCGCCGTGCCGCAGGCGCGCTACCACGAGCGGGCCCGCTGCCTGACCTGGCGGCCCGCCGAGGCGGCGCCCCGTCCGGTCGTGCGGGGGGTGCTGATCTGCAGCGCCGGCACGGCCGACGCCCCGGTCGCCGAGGAGGCGGCGCTGACGGCCGCCATGATGGATTGCCCCGCCGAGCGCCTGACGGACGTGGGGGTGGCCGGCCTGCACCGGCTGCTGGGCGAGCTGCCGGCGGTGCAGCGCGCGACGGCGATCATCGTGGTGGCGGGGATGGACGGGGCGCTGGCCAGCGTCGTGGCGGGGCTGACGGCCGCGCCGGTGATCGCCGTGCCGACCTCGCAGGGCTACGGTGCGGCGTTCGAGGGGCTCGCGCCGCTGCTGGCGATGCTCAACGCCTGCGCGCCGGGGGTCAGCGTGGTCAACATCGACAACGGGTTCGGCGCGGGCTACCTCGCGGCCACGATCGCGCGCGCCGCGGTCGAGGGCGCGGCGCCGTCGCAAGAGCGATGAGCGACCCGGCCGTCCGGGACCGCGCTTGCCTGTACCTGGACTGTCCGGGCGGTGTCAGCGGCGACATGCTGCTCGGCGCGCTGTTCGACCTGGGGGTCGAGCCGGAGGCGATCGCGGCGCCCCTGCGCTCGCTGCCGCTCGGGGAGTGGTCACTGAGCGCCCGCGCAGTGAATCGGGCCGGACTGCGCGCCAGCCAGGCAGTCGTGCGGGTACAGCGGGAGGGGGAATCGGCGCGGACGCTGGCCGAGATCGAGGCCTTGCTGGAGGCGGGGACGCTGCCCGGGTCGGTCCGGGCGCGGGCGACGGCGGTCTTCCGGCGCCTGGCCGCGGCCGAGGCGCGCGTGCACGGCGAATCGATCGACCGCGTCCACGTACACGAGGTCGGCCGCACCGACGCGGTGGTCGACATCGTGGGGACGCTGCTGGCGCTCGAACGGCTGGCGATCGGCGATGTGCATTGCTCCGCGCTCCCCTTGGCGAGCGAGGGCGTCGCGCGGGGCGGTCATGGGCCCGTGCCGCTGCCGGCCCCGGCGACGCTGGAGATCCTGAGCCGAGTGTCGGCCCCGGTCCGGACCGGCGACCCGGCGGCGCGCGTGGAGCAGGTCACGCCGACTGGGGCGGCGTTGGTCGCGGAGCTGGCGACGTTCGGCCGGCCGGCGCTGCGGCTCGAGCGGGTGGGGGTGGGGGCGGGCGCGCGGGACGACCCCGGCCGCGCGAACATCCTGCGCGCCTGGCTGGGGGTGGCCGAGCCGGCGGCACTGCCCCTGCGACCGGTGGTCGTGCTGGAGACGAACGTCGATGACGTGACCGCCGAGCAGGCCGGCTTCGCGGTCGAGCGCATTCGGGAGGCGGGCGCGCTCGACGTGTGGGTCGCGGCGGCAGCGATGAAGAAGGGGCGCAGCGGCCTGCAGGTGACCGTCGTTGCGCGGCCGGAGGCGGAGGCCGCCCTCGCGACCGCGATGCTGCGCGAACTGCCGACGCTGGGCGTGCGCGTGCACGACGAGCGGCGCTACGAGGCGGCGCGCGAGGTGCGGCAGGTCGCGACCCCGCTGGGCCCGGCGACGGTCAAGCTGCGGCGTTTGCCGGGCGAGCCGCCGGCCGTCGCGCCCGAGTACGAGGACTGCGCGACGCTGGCCCGCGCCAGCGGCCGTCCGATCGGTGAGGTGTTCGCGATCGTCGAGGCGGCCGCCCGCGCGGTGATCGCGGACGTGCCGGAGAGCTGATTCTCAGTCCATGAGATCCGTGCCCACCAGCGACGCCCAGCGCCCGCCCTCGCCGATGATCACATGGTCCAGCACGCGGATGTCGAGCAGTTTCCCCGCCTCGACCAGGTCCTTGGTGAGCTTCACATCGGCGCGCGATGGCGTGGGGTCGCCCGAGGGGTGGTTGTGGACGACGATGATCCCATGTGCGTTGCGCACGACCGCGGGGCGCAGCATCTCGGCGGCGCGCGCCATGGTCTGATTCACGGACCCGACGTAGAGGCGCTCCATGGCCAGCACGTCGTTCTTGGTGTTGAGCAGCAGCACGCGTAGCTCCTCCTGCTCAAGGGCGCCCATCTCGGCGCCCAGCAAGGCGGCGACATCCTCCGGGCCGCTGATGCGGGGCCGCTGCTCGGGTCGCAGCGTGGCCAGCCGCACGCCCAGTTCCAGGGCCGCCTTGATCTGCGCGGCCTTGGCCGGCCCCAGCCCGCGCTCGGCGGCCAGCCGGTCGGCGTCGATGCGCTGCAGGCCGTCGAGGCCGTGGTCGGCCAGCAGCCGCGCGGCGATGTCGAGGGCGCTCTCCCCTTCGATACCCATGCGCAGCAGGATCGCGATCAGTTCCGCGTTGGCCAGGGCGCCGGGACCGGCGCGCAGCAAGCGCTCCCGCGGGCGCTCGTCGCTGGGCAGGTCGAGGATGCGGACGCTGTAGGGCGCTTCCTCGTCGGCGGCGCGCCGGGGCCGGGATCGGCCGTGGTCGCCGGCGGCGCGGGACGTTCTCACGCGTCGGCTCTTCCCGGTGGATCACCGGGCTGGCGGTCGGCCGATCTGTCGGGCGGGTCCCCCGGACGGCGGCCCGCCGACCCGCCGAACCGTGGCGGCTCCACGCGCTGAACGGGCCGCTCGCGCTCCCCAGCCCGGGGCGGCGGGGAGGACTCCCCGAATACGGGCGGCCGCACCGCCGGACCGGTCGGGACGCCGCGGTCGGCGGGAGCGTCGGCGGTTGGTGCGGATGCGACGGTCCGCCAGTCGCGAGCGGCGGGGACGGGCTCGGCCTCTTCGTCGTCCGTGGACGCCACGGTTTGCCACTCGATCAGGGTGTTGGTGTGCGGGTAGTGCAAGAGGAGGGCGCGGGCCGGAGGCTCCGGCATCTCCAGCCAGATGTCCTTGCGCACGCGGAAGACCCGCTTGCCGACCATCACGTAGTGCCCCTTGACGATGAACAGGTCCGCCTTGCGCCACTTGCGCCGCAGCGGCGCCTCGGTCTCCATGGGGTCGGCGCGCAGATCCCGCATCGCGGCGATGAGCAGCGGCAGCGTGAGCAGCCCGATCAGCCCCGTGATCGAGAAGCCGATCCAGGCGCCGGATTCGATGGTCAGCGCGCGCACCAGGAAGAAGACGGCGACGGCGGCGAAGAAGACGAACACGGGCAGCCAGCCCAGCGCGGAGCGGAGCAGCAGTCGCCGTGCGTCCGCGATCTTGTCGGGGCTGGGCTGGATCGTCGTCGTGGGTCGTGGCTCGATGTGAACGGCTATTCCTCCGGGATGAAGATGACCTGGCCGACGACGATGTTCGCGCCGTCGCCGAGGCCGGGGTTGAAGCGCAGCAGTTCTTCGATGGAGACGCCGTAGACGACGCTCACGTCGTAAAGGGTATCGCCCGGTTGCGCGATGAAGCGGATGAAGTCCGCCGGCTGATGCGGATCGGCGGGCTCCGGCGGCCGCGGCAGCGCGTGCGGGTGGAGGCGGGGCAGGGCGGGGGGCGGCGCGGGCACGGCGGAGAACACGACCGGGCCCTGGCTGGGCGGCGTGGCGTTCGGCAGCGAGATGCGCGCCTCAGCCGGGGCCGGGGCGTCGGCGGGCACGACGCTGATCGCCGGCGCGGGCTCGACGGCCGCCGGGGCCGTGTCGCCGCGCAGGTTCCAGACGACGACCACCGCGACCGTGAGCAGCGTCACGGCCAGCAGGCGGGCGAGGCTCTGCGGTGGGGGCAGGGCCGGCGCGGGGATCGGCTGGCGGCGACCGCTCCTCGGCAGGGGTCCGGCGGTGTGCGACCGCGAAGCCATGGCGCGCTGGCGCTCCCTTCATCCCCGCGGCGGTCGTACCGCCCGGGTTCAGGGCCGAGGGTACCGGATCGGGCGCGGCCGACGGCGGCCGCGACCGCGGCGCTATTGGATGGCCACCGTCGCGCCGGCCTCCTCCAGATCGGCCTTCACCTTCTCGGCCTCGTCCTTGGGGATGCCCTCGCGAACGTTGGCCGGGGCGCCCTCCACGAATTCCTTGGCCTCCTTGAGGCCCAGCGTCGTGAGGGCGCGGACGGCCTTGATGACGTTGATCTTGTTCGCGCCGAAGTCCTGGAGGACGACCGTGAACTCGGTCTGCTCCTCCTCGGGCTCGGCTTCGGCGCTGGGCGCCGCCATCATCGCCATCGGCGCAGCGGCGCTGACGCCGAACTCCTCCTCGATCTTCTTGACGAGGTCGCGCGCTTCGAGCACGGTCATCCCGCTGATCAGATCGAACGCCTCTTGAACCTTGGTCATCGCTGTCTCCTTCCGCGTACGCGGTTTCACGCTTGGGGGGCTGGGTTGCTGGTGCTGTCGAGTTGCTCGGCCCGAGCCTCGATGATCGCCGCGAGTTCGCGCAGCAGGGCGTTGACACCCGCAGCGATGCCGGCGACGGGGCCGTTCACGCCGCCGGCGACGCGCGCCATCAATTCCGGCCGGCCGGGGACCGAAGCCAAGTCGTCGACCTGCGCGGCGGAGAGGACGTCGCCGTCCAGATAGCCGCCGTGGATGGGGATCTCCAGACGGCTCTCGCGCAGGTACCGCTTGAGGGCCTTGGGCGGCCCGATCTCGTCCTCGTAGCCGAGGACGAGGGCGGTCGCCTGGTCGGCCAAGTCGCCGACGCCGGGCCGGCCGGCGTTCGTCGCGGCACGCTTGAGCAGCGTGTTCTTGACGACGCGCAACTCCATCGACGGCTCCTGCTCGCGCAGGGTGAGGCGCAGTTCGCGCATCTGGGCCACGCTGAGATGGCGGTAGTCGAGCCCGATCGCCATGACGGCGCGCCCCAGCCGGTCCTGCAGGTCGGCGACCTGCTGGAGCTTGCGTTCAGTGGGCATCGGCGGCTCCTTCCGGAGGATTGTTCCTCGTGCGGCGGGTGATGCGGGGCACGAAGAATCCCGCTCACCTCGCCGGTCTCGCGGCACATGCCGGGCTGAAGACGGGGGAGGGGCGGGACTCGCGGCCGCACGGCCGGGGCGTCGCGTCCGCACCTGCGCTGGGGATTAAGGCGAGCGGCTCGCCGCCAGCGGTCTTCGGCGCCGGGAGCGGAGGTCTACTCCGCGGTTCTGCTGATCGTGCTCTGCAACTCCAGTTTCACGCTGGGTCCCATGGTAGAGGTGAGATGCAGCCCGCGGATATAGCTGCCCTTCGCGCCGCTGGGCTTGGCCTTGACGACGTCGCTGACGAGCGCGGAGATGTTGTCGACCAATTGCTGATCCTCGAAGCTGGCCTTGCCGACCGGCACGTGCATGATCGCCAGACGGTCGAGGCGGAACTCGACCCGGCCCGCCTGCGCTTCCTCGACCGCCCGGCCGATGTCGCTCCCGCCCACCACGGTGCCCGCGCGGGGGTTGGGCATGAGGCCGCGCGGCCCCAGGATGCGCCCCAGGCGGCCCACCTTGCCCATCAACTCGCGCTGGGCCAGCGCGACGTCGAAGTCCGTGAAGCCGTCCTGGACCTTGCTGATCAGGTCGTCGGCGCCGACGATGGCCGCGCCCGCCTCCTCGGCGTCGCGGGCGGCCTCGCCCTCCGCGAAGACCGCCACGCGGATCGTCTTGCCCAGGCCGTGCGGGAGGTTCGTCGTGCCGCGCACCTGCTGGTCGGCGTGGCGCGGGTCGAGGCCGGTGCGGATGTGCAGCTCGACCGTCTCGTCAAACTTGGCGGTGGCGTTCTGCTTGACCCGCGTGACGGCCTCGGCCAGCGCGACGGGTGCGCCCCGGTCGAATTCCGCCACGGCGGTGGTGTAGCGCTTTCCGTGCTTGGGCATGCCTTACTCCGAAACCGTGACGCCCATGCTGCGGGCGGTGCCGGTGACGATCTTCATCGCGCCGTCGATGTCGTTGGCGTTGAGGTCCGGCAGCTTCTTCTCGGCGATCTGCCGAACCTGCTCCTGCGAGATCTCCCCCACCATCTCCCGTCGCGGCTCGCTGGAGCCTTTGGCCAGGCCGGCCGCCTTGCGAATCAGGTCCGAAGCCGGCGGCGTGCGCAGCTCGAAGGTGAAGGAGCGGTCCTCGTAGATCGTGATCTGGGCGGGGGCGATGTCGCCCGCCATGCTGGCCGATCGCTCGTTGTAGGACTTGACGAAGTCCATGATGTTGACGCCGTGCTGGCCCAGGGCGGGGCCCACCGGGGGGGCCGGGCTGGCCTTGCCGGCCTCCATCTGGAGGGTGAGGACCGCGCGGATTCGCTTCGCCATCGTTACACCTTCTCGACCTGCATGAAGTCCAACTCCACGGGCGTGTCGCGGCCGAACATGGAGATCATCACGCGGACCTTGCCCTTCTCGACGTTGATCTCATCGACCGCGCCGGAGAAGTCCTGGAAGGGCCCCTCCATCACGCGCACCATATCGCCGATTTCGAAGCCGACGCGCACGCGCGGCTCGGCGACGCGGGTCTGCTTGAGGATGCCGGCGACCTCTTCGCGCGGCAGCGGGTGCGGCTTCTCGGCGCCGACGAAGCCGGTTACGCCGGGCGTGTTGCGCACGACGTACCAGGTGTCGTCGTCGAGGATCATGTTGACCAGCACGTAGCCCGGCAGCAGCTTGCGCTGCACCTGGCGGCGCTGCCCGCCCCGGATCTCCAGTTCCTCTTCGGTGGGCACGATGACGTCGAAGATGCGGTCGGCGACGTCCATCGACTCCACGCGACGCTTGAGGTTCTCGTCGACCTTGTTCTCGTGGCCGGAGTAGGTGTTGAGCACGTACCAGGCGCGGCCGTCGCCGGCGTCGGGGCCCAGGATCTCGTCCGCCTCGGCAGCGGCGAGTGCGGCGGCGGCGTCCGGTTCGGCCGGCGCCGGCGGCGGAGCGTCCTCAAGGCCGAGTTCTTCGGCCAGGCGCTCGGCCGTCGCCGCCTCCTCATCGATGGGCGCGGTCGGCGCCTGCTCGTCGAAGCCGAGCGCCTTGGCGGCCCGCATGGCTTCCTGGTACTCGCGCTCGGCGGCGCTGAGGCCGGCGTCGGCGTCGGCGGCCGCCGGCGCGGCTGCGGTGTCCACGCCGAACAGGGCGGCCGCGGCGGCAGCCGCGTCGGCGTCGCGGGCGCTGGCCTCGGTGGGGACGTCTTCCGCCAGGGGCGCCGGCGCGCCCGCGTCGGCGGGCGCCTCGCCGGCCGGGTCGGCGGCCGGAGCGTCAGGGTCGTCGGTGGTGGTGGTGTCGGGGTTGGTGGTCATCGTGTGTTCAGCGCCTGCGGCATCAGTTCAGCAGGACGTTTTCCATGAGGCGGTTGAAGACCCAGTCGACGGAGCCCAGCAGTACGCCGACGGCGATGGCGATCACGATCACGACGGTCGACAGGCTGCGCGTCTCGGCGCGGCTGGGCCAGACGACCTTGCGCAGTTCGGCGATGGTTTCCATCAGGAGACGGGGATGAGTGAGCCGGTAGAGTCGGCCGCGACCGCCTCCGCCGCCGCTCTGGGCGGCCGCCGTCGGCCGCGGCGTGCCGCGCCGGGGCCGGACCGTCTGGACCGGGGGCGGATCGGCCGCCGGGGCGGGCCGGAGGGGGGGCGCCGGCGCGACCGAGGCCGCCTCCGCGCCCCGCGCCTGCGCACGCGGGGTCGGGGTCTGGCCGCCCGTCTGGCGGCGGCGTCGGCGACGGCGCCCGGCGCGAGGCATGACGGATCCTCTCGCCCTTCAGCGGGTCTCGCGGAATGGGTGGTGCGCCCGGCAGGGCGGACAGTACTTGCGCAACTCCAGCCGCGCCGTCGTGTTGCGACGGTTCTTCTTGGAGTGGTACGAGAAGCTCTGACACTCCCGGCAGCGCAACGTGATGTGAACGCGGTCACCCTTGGCCATGGAGGAAGCCTACTCCAGGATTTCGGTGACGGCGCCGGCGCCGACGGTGCGGCCGCCCTCGCGGATGGCGAAGCGGAGGCCGGGTTCGAGGGCGATGGGCTGGATGAGGCGGATCTGCATGACGACGTTGTCGCCGGGCATGGCCATTTCGACGCCGCTGGGGAACTGGATCTCGCCGGTGACGTCGGTGGTGCGGATGTAGAACTGGGGGCGGTAGCCGGGGAAGAAGGGGGTGTGGCGGCCGCCCTCCTCCTTGCTGAGGATGTAGACCTCGGCCTGGAAGGCGGTGTGGGGGGTGATCGAGCCGGGGGCGGCCAGCACCTGGCCGCGCTCCACGTCGCCGCGCTCCTTGCCGCGCAGGAGGCAGCCGACGTTGTCGCCGGCCTCGCCGGCGTCGAGCGTCTTCTTGAACATCTCCACGCCGGTCACGGTCGAGGTGGCGGTCTCCTGCAGGCCGACGATCTCGATCGCGTCGCCGGTGTGCACCTGGCCGCGCTCGATGCGGCCGGTGACGACGGTGCCGCGGCCCTTGATGCCGAAGACGTCCTCGATGGGCATCAGGAAGGGCTGGTCGGTCAGCCGCGGCGGCGTCGGCACGTAGGCGTCCACGGCGTCCATCAGCTCGCGGATGGCGGCGTACTCGGGCGCGGCGGCGTCGCTGCTGGCCGACTCCAGGGCGTGCAGGGCGGCGCCGCGCACGACGGGGATGTCGTCGCCGGGGAAGTCGTACTGGCTGAGCAGCTCGCGCACCTCCAACTCCACCAGGTCCAGCAGCTCGGGGTCGTCGAGCTGGTCGACCTTGTTGAGGAAGACGACCATCCGCGGCACGCCCACCTGGCGGGCCAGCAGGATGTGCTCGCGGGTCTGCGGCATGGGCCCGTCCGGGGCCGCCACCACCAGGATCGCGCCGTCCATCTGGGCGGCGCCGGTGATCATGTTCTTGATGTAGTCGGCGTGGCCGGGCGCGTCGATGTGCGCGTAGTGCCGCGCCGCCGTCTCGTACTCCACGTGCGCGATCGCGATCGTGATGCCCCGCTCGCGCTCCTCGGGCGCGTTGTCGATCGAGTCGAAGCTGCGCACCTCGGCCTGCCCCGCCAAGGCCAGCGTCTTCGTGATCGCCGCCGTCAAGGTCGTCTTGCCGTGATCCACGTGGCCAATCGTGCCCACGTTCACGTGCGGCTTCGTGCGTTCGAATCTCTCTCGCGCCATGGGATCCCTTCGATGTCTTTCAATGCCCGTTGATGACTCGTGCGTGCGCGCCCTGCTGCGGGCCGGGGCGCGCCGGCTGACCGACTGGAGCCCACATCCAGATTTGAACTGGAGACCTCGTTCTTACCAAGAACGCGCTCTACCGACTGAGCTATGTGGGCCGGACGCACATCCTCGCTTCTCTGGCGCCCCTGCCGAGGCCCGCTGCGCGGCCCTCGCCCCGGGCGGCCGCGATGTCTGGTGCTGGGGGCAGGATTCGAACCTGCGTAGCCCTTCCGGGCGCCGGTTTTACAGACCGGTGGTATTAGCCACTCACCCACCCCAGCGCGCTCCGGCGCAGGGCCGGCAGCCCGCGGCCGGTGGTTGGAGCCCGAGAAGGGATTCGAACCCCCAACCTGCCGATTACAAATCGGCTGCGCTGCCAGTTGCGCCACTCGGGCTCAGCCCGCGCCGAGCCCCAAACAAAAAAGACACGCTCAGCCGCGCGCCTGTCAAGCAGCATATGGGGGCGCGAAGAAGGCCGTCAAGGCTGCGCGGACGCCGACGGGGCTCGGAACGCTAGAAACGTAACGTATCTGCGGCCTTGCTGGTCGCCGGCGTGTCAGGCGGGGCATCCGCGGGGGGAGGGGGCACCGCGGCCGCGGCCGGCGGCAGCGCGGGCTCGGCGCTGCGCCAGGTGGTGCCGTCGCGGCCGTCCTCCAGGATGACGCCCCGCTCCCGGAGGGCGTCGCGGACCTGGTCGGCGAGGGCGTACTGCTTGGCCTCCCGCAACTGGCGGCGCACGTCGATCAGCAGGTCGATGAACGGGGCGGCCTGCACGGCCTGCCGCCGCCCCTCGAAGCGCAGGCCCAGCACGCCGCCCAGTTCGCGCAGCAGGGCCAGCGCCGCCCCGCCGGGGCGGTTCTCGGCGGCGGCGCGGTTCAGCCAGCGCGCCACATCGAAGAGCACCGCCAGGGCCTGCGGCGTGCCCAGGTCGTCCGCCATGCCGCGGCGGAAGCGATCGCGCGCCGCCGCGACGTCGAAGTCGCCCGGTCCCTCCGGCAGGCGGGCGCCGGCGGCGTTGCGCAGGCGCTCGGCGCCGCGCGCGGCGGCGGCCAGCGACTCCTCGGAGTAGGTCAACGGACTGCGGTAGTGGCCGCCCAGGATGAAGATGCGCAGGCCGTCGGCGCCGTAGCGGTCGAGCCCCTCGCGCAGGCTGATGATGTTGCCCAGCGACTTGGACATCTTCTCGTCGCCCAATTGCATCATCGCGTTGTGCACCCAGTGGCCGACGAAGGGCCGCTTGCCGGTGAACCCCTCCGACTGCGCGATCTCGTTCTCGTGGTGGGGGAAGATGAGGTCCATGCCGCCGCCGTGCAGGTCGATCTGCTCGCCCAGGTAGCGCAGCGCCATCGCGCTGCACTCGATGTGCCAGCCGGGACGTCCGGGGCCCCAGGGGCTGTCCCAGGACGGCTCGCCGGGCTTCGCGCCCTTCCACAACGTGAAGTCCATGGCGTGGGCCTTGCGGGAGCTCTGCTCGATGCGGGCCCCGGCGATCATGTCCCGCAGGCTGCGATTGGAGAGCTTGCCGTAGTCGGGCGGGGCCTCGACGCGGAAGTAGACGTCGCCGTCGGCCGGGTAGGCGGCGTCCCCGTCGATCAGCCCGGCGATGATCTCCTGCATCTTGTCGATCTCTTGCGTGGCCCGAGGGTGCACGTCGGCGGCGCGAATGTTCAGCTCGCGCCATTCCTGCTGGAAGCGGTCGATCTGCTGGGCGGCGAGCTCCGCCACCTCGACGCCGAGGCGCCCGGCGCGGGCGATCATCTTGTCGTCGATGTCGGTGAAGTTGTAGACCAGCCGCACCGGCCGGCCCTCCCACTCCAGGTAGCGGCGCAGCACATCGAAGACGACGATGCTCATGGCGTGGCCGAGGTGGGCGTCGTCGTAGGGCGTAATGCCGCAGACGTACATCGAGATGGGATCGTGTTGGGGCCGGAAGGGCTCTTTGCGCCGGGTGAGGGTGTTGTAGAGCTGCACGCGTCTCTCCGATGCGGCCGGCGCGGTCAGTTCGCGCTGGGCGTCTCGGCCCTCGGCGGCGCCTCGGGCGCGACGGCCGGTGCCGCGTCCTCCGCCGCGGCGTCCGCGTCGTGGTGGGCCGGATATTCGTGCTCGGTGAGACGCGACTCCAGTTCGAAGACGCGCTGTTCCAGGATCTCCAGGCGGTCGTGCTCGGGGTCGGGCAGACGCAGGACCGTCTCGTTGCCGGGGTCGTAGAAGGAGACGACGTGGCCGGGCACACCGACCACGGTGGCGTACTCGGGCACGTTGCCCACGACGACGGAGCCGGCCCCGATCTTCGCCCCCGTGCCCACGGTCACGGCCCCGATCACCTGCGCGCCGGCGCCCACGGTGACGTCGTTGCCCAGGGTGGGGTGGCGCTTCGTGCGCTGGGTGCTGGTGCCGCCCAGGGTGACGCCCTGGTGCAGGTGGCAGCCGTCGCCGATCTCCGTCGTCTCGCCGATCACGACCCCCATGCCGTGGTCGATGAAGCAGCGGCCGTGCAGCGTCGCGCCGGGGTGAATCTCGATCCCGGTGAGGAAGCGGCTGAGGTGTGAGAGGCCCCGCGGCAGGAAGGGGATGTGCATGCGCCAGAGCGCGTGCGCCAGCCGGTGCAGCTCGCGCGCCTGGAAGCCGGGGTAGAGGAGGATCACCTCGATCGGGTTCATGGCGGCGGGGTCGCGATCGAGGACGAAGCGGATGTCGTCGCGGATGTCGCGCCAGATGGGCATGGGTCTCCTGCTGCGGAATCGCCGCCGACGGAGCGGGCCGGCTCTGCAGGCCGGGGGCGCGTCGGACGGACGGGCGGATGCGGGCGGCGGTCGCTCAGGGACAGCGCGCCGGGGGGGCGCCGGGCAGGGTCGCGCCACGGCGCTTGAGCGTGCGGACGTAGGGGTTGACCCGTGTCATGCCGTCTCCGCTTCTGCTCCGTCCCGTCGTTCGTCAGTCCCGCGGCCGGATCAGCGCGATCGCCTGCGCCTGGATGCCCTCCGCGCGACCGAGCGCGCCCATCCCGTCGGCCGTGGTGGCCTTGACGCTGACGGCGTCCGGCTCGACCGCGAGGGCGGCCGCGAGCCGCACGCGCATCGCCGCTACGTGGGGCCGCAGTCGGGGCCGTTCCGCCACCACCGTGGCGTCCACGTTGCTCACACGATACCCGCGTTGCTCCAGGCTGGCGACCGTCCGGCGCAGCAGATCGAGGCTGTCGGCGCCCGCCCAGGCCGCATCGTCGGAGGGGAAGTGCGTGCCGATGTCGCCCAGGCCGGCCGCGCCCAGCAGCGCATCGATGATGGCGTGCGTGAGCACGTCGGCGTCGGAGTGGCCGGCCAGCCCGTCGCCGTCGGCGATGGTGACGCCGCCCAGCACCAACGTGCGTCCCGCGCCGAAGCGGTGGGCGTCGCTGCCCAGCCCGACGCGATCGCCCACGGGGCTCATCCTCGGGCCGCCGCCGTCGCGTCGTCGCGCAGGAGCGCCGCGATGATGGGCAGATCCTCGGGACGGGTGATCTTGGGGTTGGGCGCCTCCGCCGCGTAGAGGAAGACGGGGGCCGGGAGCGCCTCCACCAGCGCCGCGTCGTCGCTGGCGTCGGCGGTCGGGTCGGCTGCGTGGGCGCGGAGCAGGAGGTCGAGGCGGAAGGTCTGGGGCGTCTGCGCGGCGCGCAGCGAGCCGCGATCGATCGTGCGCTCGATCCGCGCCGGGCCGTTCGGCCCGCCGTCGCAGGACGCGATCTGCTTGATCGTGTCGGTCACCGGCGCGGCGACGATGGCGGCGCCATGCGCCGCGGCCAGCGCGACGCCGTCACGGATCATCGCCTCCGTGACGAGCGGCCGGGCCGTATCGTGCACGGCGACCAGGTCGGCGTCCGGGAGTGCCGCCAGGCCCGCAGCGACCGAGTCGCGTCGGCGCGCGCCGCCGAGGGGGATCGCGCGGACCTTGCCACCGCCGTGCTCCTCGCCGAGGAGCGCCAGGGCGTCGCGGTTCTCCGGCCCGGCGACGAGCACGATGTGGTCGATGGCCGTGCAGGCCGCGAAGGCGCGCAGGGAGTAGGCGACGACGGGCAGACCGGCGAGCGCGGCGGTTGTCTTATCGGTGCCGCCCATGCGGGCGCTGCGGCCGCCGGCCAGGAGGATCGCGCCTGTCCGGGGGCGGCTCAAGAAGGGGCTCCCGCGGGGGTCTCGGCGTCGGACGCGGGGGCCGCCTCGCCGTCGTCTGCCTCCGGGTCCGGGGGGCGCAGTTCGGCGAAGAGCATGCGACCGGCGGCCGTCTGGATCACGCGCTGCACCTCGACGTCGACCTCCCGGCCGACGAGGTCGCGCGCCTCCTCGACGACCACCATCGTCCCGTCCGTGAGGAAGCCGACGCCCTGGCGGCGTTCCCGCCCCACCTGGTGGATGGCGAGCCGCAGCCGCTCGCCCGGCAGGGCCACGGTGCGGACCGCCTGCGCGAGCGCGTTGATGTTCAACACCGGCAGGTCTTCGACTCCCGCGACGCGGGTGAGGTTGAAGTCGGTGGTGAGGAGGACCGCGCCGAGCTCCCGCGCGAGGGCGAGCACCTTGGCGTCGACGTCGGGGGCGTCGGGGAAGTCGCGCTCGTCGATGACCGTGTGCAGGCTGGTGTCGGCCTGGATGCGCGACAGCAGCTCCAGCCCGTGGCGGCCGCGACGGCGCTTGAGGGGGTCGCTGCTGTCGGCGACGCGCCGCAACTCGTCGAGCACGAAGCGGGGCACGACCAGGTCGGCGAGCAGGAAGCCCGACTCCACGATGTCCGCCAGGCGGCCGTCGATGATGGCGCTCGTATCGACGACGGCGGTGCTCCTGGCGCCGTGCGCGGAGCCGGCCGGGGCGATCGCGCCCGTCACCGTGTCGGTGCGCTCGCGTACGCCGCGGAAGAAGCGCTCCACCTCGGGCCGCCGGCCGAGCGCGACGGCCATGCCGGTCGGCACAAGCAGGATCGCGACGCCGATCGGGGCGAAGTCGCCCGCCGCGCCGGGCAGTTGGTTCAGCGCGGGGGTGAGCAGCGCCGTCACGACGAGCGCCGCCACCGCACCGAGCGCGGCCAGCAGGATCTCCAGTGTGGAGAGCCCCAGCCGGACGCCGCGACGAAAGAGGTTGATCGGCCAGAGGACGAGGCGGGTGAGCGAGGCGGTCGCGCCGTGGGGCGAGTGCATGGGAGGCCCCGGTGGGCGGATCGGTGCGGGACCCCAGGCGCCTGCGCCGATCTCGCCGGAAACAGAAAGGCGGCCTTGCGGCCGCCGAATGATGCCGGGGTGGGCCGGGCCCACCGAATAAGTCCAGGCAACCACCCGGAGGTGAGTGCCTCCGAATGATACCAGACGCGATGGGCGGCGTGCAACGTCGGTTCCGGACGCGGGGCCGGGCGCGTGCCCGTGTACGATGGAGGCCGCGCGGCTGGGGATCGCCCCGGCGCGGATCACGGAGGCCAGGGTGCCACGCATCGATCTGGACCCGCTGTTGCACGGTGTCTCGAAGCCCGCCCGCTACAGCGGCGGCGAGTGGAACAGCATCGTGCGCCCCTGGGACGACGCCGAGATCCGCTGGGCGCTGATCTACCCCGACGTCTACGACGTGGGCATGTCCAACGGCGGGCTGGCGATCCTCTATGACCTGCTCAACCACACGCGCAGCACCCTGGCCGAGCGGGCCTTCGCGCCCTGGCCGGACATGGAGGCCTCGCTGCGGGAGCACGGGGCGCCGCTGTTCAGCCTGGAGAACCGCCGTCCGCTGGCGGAGTTCGACGCGCTGGGCTTCTCGCTGAGCTACGAACTCACCTACACGAACGTCTGCAACATGCTCGACCTGGCGGGCATCGCCGTGGTCGCCGCCGAGCGGGCCGACGACGCCGCGATCATCTTCGCGGGCGGATCCGGCGCGCTGGTGCCCGAGCCGCTGGCGCTCGTGATCGACGCCTTCATCCTGGGCGAGGGCGAGGACGTGATCCTGGAGGTCACGGAGGTCCTGCGCGACTGGAAGTCGGCCGGGGGTGGGCCGCGGGTCGAGCTGCTGCGCCAGTTGGCGCGGGTGCCGGGCGTCTACGTGCCGCGCTTCTACCGCTGGGCCTACCACCCCGACGGCACGGTGGCCGAGGTGGAGTCGCTCGACGCGGCGGCGCCGCTGCCGGTGGTCAAGCGCTTCATGCAGGGCATGCCGCCGATCCTGACCAAACCCATCGTGCCGTTCCTGGAGACGGTGCACGACCGCGCCGGCATCGAGATCCAGCGCGGCTGCACGCAGGGCTGCCGCTTCTGCCAGGCGGGGATGATCTACCGGCCGCTGCGCGAGCGCACGCCCGAGGAGGTCGTCGCGGGCGCGCGCGAACTGCTCGCCAACACGGGCTACGACGAACTGTCGCTCGTCTCGCTGAGCAGCACCGACCACAGCCAGATCGACGGCATCGTCGCGGCCCTGCGGGGCGAGTTCGGCGACGGCTTGGGCATCTCGCTGCCCAGCACGCGGGTCGACTCCTTCAGCGTCGATGTGGCGCTGGCCTGCGCGCCGCGCCGCAAGCGCTCGATGACCTTCGCGCCGGAGGCCGGCAGCCAGCGGCTGCGCAACGCGGTCAGCAAGCTGGTCGCCGACGAGGACCTGCTGGCGGCGGCGCGCAACGCCTTCGAGAACGGCTGGAGCAGCATCAAGCTGTACTTCATGGTGGGCCTGCCGACCGAGACCATGGCCGACGTGCAGGGCATCGTCGATTGGGCGGCGCAGGTCAAGCAGATCGGCCGCGAGGTGGTCGGCAAGCGGGCGCGCGTGCGCGTCTCGACGTCGAACCACGTGCCCAAGGCGCACGCCCCCTTCCAGTGGGCGCGGCAGGACACCGCCGCCGAGCTGGAGCCCAAGCACCAACTCCTGCGCGAGGGCTGCCGGGCGGCCCGGCTCGATTTCACCTGGAACGACCCGGCGGAGTCGATCCTGGAGGGCGTGCTGAGCCGGGGCGACCGCCGCGTCGGCGAGGCCGTCGTGGAGGCTTGGCGGCGCGGCGCCCGCTTCGACGCCTGGAGCGAGTACCACGACCCGGCCATCTGGGAGGCGGCCTTCGCCGCGCACGGCGTCGATCCCGACTTCTACTGCCACCGCGAGCGCGACCTGTGGGAGCGCTTCCCCTGGATGCACATCGCCAGCGGCGTCAGCGAGGCCTACCTGCGCCGCGAGTGGATGCGGACGCACCGCGAGCTGACGACGATCGACTGCCGCGACGGCTGCCAGGTCTGCGGGCTGGAGCACGCGGCCCAACTCTGCGAACTGAAGCTGCAGGACCGCGTGCTGACCCAGCGGGCGCGCAAGGCGGGCGAACCGCTGCCCGTCGTCGTCTGAGCGGCCGGGGGCGTGGCCGCGATGCGCGAGCAGGCGGAGCTGGACCTCAGCGACGAGACGCGCGACATCCTGAACTTCCTCGTCTGGCAGCTCGACCAGGCGTTCGAGTTCAAGCCGGAGCACTCGCTGATCGCGAACCTCTCGACGGCGACGCCGGACATGCTGGACCAGTTGCCGCCGTCGGGCGGCCGCACGCTGCGCGACATCATGGCGCACTGCGCGTCGGTCAAGCGGATGCACATCGCGCACGCCTTCGGCGACGGCGAACTGGGCTGGTGGGAAACCTGGGACGGCGCGGGGGAGCTGAAGGACGCCGACTTCGAGGCGCTGGTCGCTTGGTTGCGGCGGGCGCACGCCGAAGCGCAGGCAGCCGTGCGCGGGCTGGAGGAGGACGGCGAACTGCTGATGGAGCGCCGCACGCACTGGGGCGAGTTGCGTCAGACGCGCTTCATCATTGACGCCGTGCTGAGCCACGACATCTACCACGCGGGCGAGGTCGGTCACCTGCGCGGGCTGCTGCAGCACGCCGATCACTTCCCGCACGGCGGCCGGACGTAGACGCCGTAGCCGTCGACGGGGGCTATCGTGCCCCGGATGCCTTCGCCCGACCCGGCCATGGCGCGCCCGCGCTGGGAGTCCACTTCGTCGTTCGCGCCGTTCGCGGTGCGGGACTTCCGGCTGCTGTTCCTCAGCTTCGTCGGCTGGCAGTTGATCCACCCCCTGCAGGTGGTCTCGCTGATCTTCTGGGTGCAGGACAACGCCGACGACGATTCGCGGATCATCCTGATCGGCGTCCTGGGCAGCCTGCGCGGGATCGGGGCGCTGGTCTTCAGTCTCGTGGCGGGGGCGCTGGCCGACCGCTTCGACCGGCGGCGGCTGCTGCTGGCGGCGCAGGGCCTGGGATTCCTGATCGCGCTGACGGTCGCGCTGCTGATGAGCCTCGGCTCCGGCGACGCACTGGGCTTCGCGCTGATCTTCCTGCTGGCCTTCCTGAGCGCGGCGCCGATCGCGATCGACATGCCCACGCGGCAGGCGATGGTGCCGGAGATCGTGGGGCCGCGCTTGACCTCGCGGGGGATCGCGCTCAATTCGGCGGGGATGCAGCTGGCCATGCCGTTGGCGATCTTCGGCGTGGGGCTCGTGATCGAGGCGGTGGGCACCGGCGCCGCCTATGCGCTGAGTTCGGCGGGCCACGCGGCGGCGCTCCTGCTGCTGCTGCCGATGTCGTACCGCACGGCGGCGCGGGGCCGGGCGGCCGGCGCCACGCTGCGCCGCACCGCAGCCGACATCGCGGCCGGCTTCCGCTTCGCGCGCGGCCACGCGATCGTGCTGTCGGTCATCGTGTTGGTGGTCGTGCTGCTGGCGATCGGCTTCCCGCCCGTGGCGAGCCTGGGCCCGACCTGGATCACGACGGTGGTGGGGGCGACGTACGCGGAGTTCGGCTTCATCGCGCTCACCTGGGGGGTGGGCGCGCTGCTCGCGTCGCTGGCGATGACGCGCGTCGTGGCGGTGCGGCTCCAGGGGCCGATGCTGTCGCTGGGCGCGCTGACCTTCGCGGGGTCGTTCGTGCTCTTCGTGGGCGGGCAGTCGTGGCCCTTCGCGGTGGCGGGGAACTTCGGCCTGGGCGCTGGCTTCGCGATCATGCAGATCGCGGCGACGTCCCTGATCGCCCACCACACCCCCAACGAAGTGCGCGGGCGGGTGATGAGCCTGCTGATGATCGGCATCTTCGCGGCGCAGTCGCTGGCCCTGCCCATCGCGGTGGCGGGGCAACTCGTGAGCCTGGAGACGCTCTTCCCCATCCTCTCCTACGTCTGCCTGGGCAGCGTGGCGGCGCTGCTGCTGGCCCGCCGCGAGCTGTGGCGGACCCGGGCCGGCCGGGGTGACGAGCCCCCTCAATCGACGGGCGGCCGCCCCGGCCGGTAGCCCGTGGCGCGCTCGTAGGCCCGGCCGATGCGGAACAACATGGGCTCGCTCAGCGGCTTGCCGGCGAACTGCACCGCCAGCGGGACGCCCTCGGCGTTGCGGCCGGCGGGCAGCGTGATCGTGGGCCAGCCGTTGAAATCGAAGGGCACCGTGAAGCGCATGCGCCACTGAGGGAAGTCGCGGGGCGGCGTCATGAAGAACTCGCGCGTGACGGGGAAGGGCGGCGTGGCCATGGCCGGGCTGATCAGCACGTCGACGCCGTCCGTGGCCTGGCGCATCTGCTCGACCAACTCCAGCCGCCGCTGATTGGCGCGGGCGTAGTCGACGCCCGAGGCCTCGGCGCCCATGCGCAGGAAGTACCCGAAGTAGGGGCCGTACTCGCCGGCGCGGCTGGGGTAGGTCTCGGCGTGCGCCGCCGCCGCCTCGACGCCGCAGAGGACCGGCCACCCCTCCACCGCGGTCGCCATGTCCGGCAGCGTGAGCGGCACGATCTCGGCGCCGCGGTCGCGCATCACGTCGGCCGCCGCCTCGACGGCGGCGGTGATGCCCCCGTCGATGCGGTCCAGCGCCCAGACCGGGTCCAGCCCGATGCGCAGCCCGGCCACGCCGTCGTCGATGGAGGCCGTGTAGTCGGGCACGGGATCCGGCAGCGTGGTGGGGTCGTCGGGGTCGGGCCCGGCGATGGCGGCCAGCACGACGGCCGCGTCCCAGCTGGAGCGGGTCATGGGCCCCACGTGGTCGAGCGATTCCGCCAGGGCCAGGACGCCCGCGCGGCTGACGCGCCCGTAGGTCGGCTTGAGCCCCACGATGCCGCAAGACGCGGACGGGAAGCGGATCGAGCCCCCGGTGTCGCTGCCCAGCGAGGCGTAGCACTGCCCCGACGCCGTCGCGACCCCGGACCCGCTCGACGACACGCCGGTCCAGAGGTCGGCTTGCCAGGGGTTGATGGGGATCGGCAGGTCGGGGTGGTAGCCGCCCATCGCGCCCTCGGTGAGGGTGAGCTTGCCCACGATCACCGCGCCCGCGGCCCGCAGCCGCGCCACAACCGTGCCGTCGGCGTCCGGCGTGAAGTCGCGGCGCACCGTCGTGCCGCCCGCCGTCGCGACGCCGGCCGTGTAGCAGAGGTCCTTGACCGCCACCGGGACGCCGTGCAGCGGCCCGCGGTAGCCGCCGGCGGCGATCGCGGCCTCGGCCGCCCGCGCCTCGGCCAAGGCGGAGTCGGCGGTGAGCGTGACGTAGGCCTTGAGCGTGGGGTTGAGCCGCTCGATGCGCTCAAGCTGCGCCCGCGTCAACTCCACCGGCGACAGCTCGCCGGCGGCGATGCGGGGCGCGATCTCCTCGATGGTCGCGTAGGCCAGGTCGATGGGGTTGTCGTCGGGCATGCTGGTCCTTTCTCCGCGGGCGGGGTGCGGACTACGGGAAGATACCCCGCAACTCGATGGCCCGCACGACGCGGTCCACGCCCACGACGTTCGCCGCGTCGCGCAGGGAGAGTCCGCGCGCCTCGGCGCGCTCCCAGACCTCGGCGAAGGCTTTGCGCATGATCCGCGACAGCCGCCGGTTGACCTGGTCCTCCTCCCAGAAGAACGACTGCAGGTCCTGCACCCACTCCATGTAGGAGACGGTGACGCCGCCGGCGTTGGCCAGCACGTCGGGCACGAGCACGCGGCCCCGTTCCAGCAGGATGCGCTCGGCCTCCGGCGTCGTGGGGCCGTTGGCCGCCTCGACGATGACGTCCGCTCGGATCCGCTCCGCGTTCGACTCCAGGATCACGCTCTCGATCGCGGCCGGGATGAGGTAGTCGCAGTCGACCTCGATCAGCTCCGCGTTGGAGATCCGGTCCGCGCCGGGCGGGGGGTCCTGGATGCGGCCGCGTTCGCTGGCGCCCGCGACCAGCGCGGCGACGTCCAGGCCGTGGCCGTCGTGATAGCCGCCGCCGGCGTCGGAGACCGCGACGATCCGCGCCCCGGCCTCGGACAGCAGGCGGGCCGCGACGCCGCCCACCTGGCCGAAGCCCTGCACCGCCACGCGCAGCCCCTCCAGCGCGTCGCCGCGGCGGCGGGCGATCTCCTCGGTCGCGAAGAGGACGCCGCGGCCGGTCGCCTCGTAGCGGCCCTGGCTGCCGCCGACCTCCACCGGCTTGCCGGTCACGATGGCGGGCACCGTGTGGCCGTGGCCCATCGAGTAGGTGTCCATCATCCAGGCCATGACGCGGGCGTTCGTGCCCATGTCGGGCGCGGGGATGTCCCGGTCCGGGCCGATGATGGGCTCGAGTTCGGAGATGAAGCGGCGGCTCAGGTTCTCCAGCTCACAGTCGCTGAGGCGGTCGGGGTCGACGAGGACGCCGCCCTTCGCGCCGCCGAACGGCACGTTGACGATGGCGCACTTCCAGGTCATCCACATCGCCAGGGCGCGCACCTCGTCCAGCGACACGCCGGTCGCGTAGCGGATGCCGCCCTTGTAGGGGCCGCGGGCGTCGTTGTGCTGCACGCGGTAGCCGGAGAAGGTGCGCACGCTGCCGTCGTCCATCTCGACGGGGAAGTGCGCGCTGAACTCGCGCCGCGGCCGGCGCAGCGTCTCCCGCATGCCGTCGTCGAGGCCCAGGATGTCGGCGGCGGCGTCGAGCTGCTCCAGCGCCGATGCGTAGGGGCTGGGTTCCGCGGGCGGGGCGAGGGCGGGGTCGGGGCTGGTCACGAGCAAGTCCCTCGGGCGGGCCAATCTTGCGGGCTAGGGCCGGTTCACATCGGCGCCCGGGCATCGGAGATGTGCGAAGCAGCCGGCGCGGAGGGGATCATGGGCCCCAAGATCACGGTTTGAGTCCTCAACTTTTTTTTCTGGGGGGTGCCCCGGCCAGGGGCTGCGACGGAAAACCCCCATGTTTACTGGGGATCTTTCCCGATCACGGGGAGTCATCGGGAGGCATGAACTTGCACCGGCGCGCATTTGGGCGCATCTGGGAGCAGCAATTCGACACGAACTGGCACGATCTTGCCCAAACTTTCACGATCTTTCACGTTCTTGCACGGGCGAATCCGGGTCCGCAGGGGGCATCGGATTGGTCCAGTAACACGCGATATGCGATCCATGACTCCACTATAGCGGATGGAGCGAAGGACAGTCAACCGTCCCGCCGGAACGCCCGTCCGACGTGCACAGGCCCTAAAGATGCAGCGCCTCGCGGAAGGGTTCCTGCGCCTCGAAGGGTCCCACGACGCCAAGGTGCAGGGCGTCGTCGTGGATCAGCCGGCCGGCCAGGTCGGCCAGTTGCTCCGGGCTCACGGCCTCGATGCGCTCGACGATCTCGTCGACGCTGCGCGTGCGGTTGAGCAGCAGCGCCTGCACGCCGTACCACGACGAGACCGCGCGCGTGTCCTCCATGTTCAGCAGCATGCGCCCCTTCAGGTACTCGCGCACCCGGTGCAGCTCCGCGGCCGGGACGCCGTCGCGCAGGCCGGCCAGCTGGTCCAGCGCGGCGCGCAGCGCGGGCAGCGCGTTCTCGGGGTCGACGCCCAGGTAGACGAAGAGGCTGCCCGTGTCGCGCAGGTTGCTGGCCGAGGCGTGGACGTCGTAGGCCAGGCCCAGCTCCTCGCGCAGGGAGACGAAGAGACGGCTGCTCATGCCGTCGCCCAGGACGGTGGTCAGCACGCTCAGGGCATAGCGATCCTCGTCCCGGGCGGAGAGCCCGGGCAGCCCGATCACGAGGTGCGCCTGCTCCGACGGCTTGGCCTGCACCCGCACGCGGGGGCTGTCGCTGGGGGGCGCCGCATAGGTCTCGGGCCCGACCGCGCAGCCGTACTCCCAGACCGCGACGCTGCGCTCCGCCATCGCGAAGGCCTGCTCGGGGTCGATGGCCCCGGCGATCGACAGCAGCGCGTTGTCCGGCGTGTACTGGTCGCGGCGGTAGGCGACGGTGCGGTCGCGGGGGATCGCCTGCACGCTCTCGGGCGTGCCGGCGATGTCGCGGCCCAGCGCCTGCCCCGGCCAGAGCAGCCCGTCGAGGACGATCTCGGCCAACTGGCCGGGGTTGTCCTCCACCATGGCCAGCTCTTCCAGGATGACGCTGCGCTCCTTCTCCAACTCCTCGGCGTCGATCAGCGGGCGCAGCACGATGTCGGCGAGCACGTCGATGGCGACCTCCGCGTGCGCGGCGGGCACCTTGGCGTAGTAGACGGTGTACTCGCGGTCGGTGCCGGCGTTGAGCACGCCGCCCACGCCTTCGATCGCGGCCGAGATCTGCGGCGCCGTCGGCCAGCCCGGCGAGCCCTTGAAGCAGCAGTGCTCGACCAGGTGGGAGATGCCGGCCTCCTCGGGGCGCTCGTAGCGGGAGCCGGCCCCGAAGTAGAAGCCCACCGTCACCGAGCGGCTGTGCGGCATCGGCAGGGCCAGCACGCGCAGGCCGTTGTCGAGCGTGCGCTGGTGCAGCGCCGGGTCGGTCGCGGCCGCCACTAGTCCCGCTCCCACAGCACGTTGCCGTGCAGGTCGGGCGCGTGCTCGCGTGCGGCGAAGACCGCCTGCTCGGCCCGGCTGTGGCCGATCGTGCAGTCATCGCCGTGGCCGTTGAACGTCAGCGTCTCGTCGGGCAGGGGGTAGATGCGCTCCGTAATCGAGTGCACCAGCGTCTGTAGGGCGGCGTTGTTGCGCGAGTGGCCCGGCCCGCCGGGGAAGAGCGTGTCGCCGACGACGAGGAAAGGCGGCGCGTAGTAGCAGGTGCTGCCCGGCGTGTGGCCCGGTGTGTGGATGGCGGTCAGCGTCGTCTCGCCGAGCGTGATGCGCTCGCCGCCCTGCAGGTGCACCTGGATGCGGCTGTGGTCGGCCCAGGGCTCCTCGGGGTGCATGTAGAAGGGCACGTCCAGGGCGGCGTCGAGCGTGTCGAAGCCGTCGATGTGGTCGTGGTGGGAGTGCGTGAAGAGCACCATGGCGACGGTCGTGTCGGCCGCGCCGGCGAGTACCTGCCCGGGCTCCGGCACGGCGTCGATGATGGCGCTCTGCCGCGTGGCCTTGTCGATCAGGATCAAGGCGTTGTTCGAGATCGGTCCGAAGGGACCGAGCTTGCGCACGATGAGCGAGTCGCTCTCCGCGTGCGTGGGCGGCGTGGCCATCGTGGCGCTCCTCTCCCGCACCGCTGCGCGCGGGGTGCGCGCGGGGGTGCGGCGGAGTCTACTCGACCAGAGGGGGCACGTCGTCAAGTGTGGACGGCCGCGCGCCGCCGCGGGGGCGCGCGTGGACCGTCGCCGCCCCGGACCCGTAAACTGAGGGGGCTGATCGCCGCGGCGGGGATCGCGGCGCGGCTTGGAGACGACACCGGCGGCCCGACCGGCCGCCCCGCCGATGCGCCGCATCGTTGGGGCGGGCCCGGCCGTCGTGACGACGCTAGGCGACCGCCATGGGCGAGACTCCGCTGGAGCCCGTCCCCGCGAGTGTGGGCGACCTGCTCCCGATCACGGCCGCGATCGACGGCGCCGGGCATCTGCGCCTGGCCGGCTGCGACGTCGTGGCGCTCTGCCGCGAGTACGGTACGCCGCTCTACCTGTACGACGAGGCGACGATCCGCCAGATCTGCCGCGACTACCGCCGCGAGTTCGGCGAGCGTCTGCCCGGTGCGCGCGTCCTCTACGCGGCCAAGGCCTTCCTGAATCCCAGCCTGGCCGCCCTGCTGGCCGAGGAGGACGTGGGTATGGACGTCGTCTCGGGCGGCGAACTGTACGTCGCGCGGGCCGGGGGCTTCCCGGCCGATCGCATGGCGTTCCACGGCAACAACAAGAGCGCCGTGGAGCTGTCCGAGGCGATCGACGCCGGCGTCGGGCGGATCATCGTCGACAACGAGCACGAACTCGCGATCCTGGAACGGATTGCGGCCGCGCGCGGGGTCCGGCAGGCGGTCATGCTGCGCGTCACGCCCGGCATCGACGCGCACACGCACGCCAAGACCACGACCGGCCTCGTGGACAGCAAGTTCGGCCTGCCTTTGGTGAGCGGCGCGGCCGAGGCGGCCGTCGTGCGGCTGCGCGATTCCGTGTCGCTGGAACTGACGGGCTACCACGTGCACCTGGGCTCGCCGATCTTCGGGATGGAGCCCTACGAGGCCGGCATCGAGGTGATGACGGAGTTCGCCGCCGCCATGCGCGACCGCCACAACGTCACCTGGCGCGAGTTCAGCCCCGGCGGCGGCTTCGCGCTGGGCTACACGCCGGACCGGCCGTCGCCGCCGATCGCCGCCTACGCGGAGTCAATCGCGACGGCGCTGCGGGCGGGCTGCGAGCGGCACGGCTTGCCCCTGCCGGAGGTGCACATCGAGCCGGGACGCTCGGTGGTGGGGCGCGCGGGCGTCGCCGTCTACACCGTGGGCGCGCGCAAGGAGATCCCGGGTGTGCGCACCTACGTGGCCGTCGACGGCGGCATGGCCGACAACGTCCGCCCCGCGATGTACGGCTCCGCCTACACGGCCGTCGTCGCCAACCGCATGCGCGACGCCGCCGAGGAGACGGTCGCCATCGCGGGCAAGTTCTGCGAGAGCGGCGATGTGCTGATCGACGCGATCGCGCTGCCGCGCCTCGCGCCCGGCGACCTCGTCGCGCTGCCCGCCAGCGGCGCCTACAACCTGGCGATGGAGAGCAACTACAACCAGGCGCAGCGGCCGCCGGTCGTGTTCCTGCGCGACGGGGGCGCCCGGCTGGTGCGGCGGCGGCAGAGCTACGCCGACCTCGTCGCGCTGGAGGCGGCGCCGTGACCGCCGGCTGGGGCGCGATGACGGAGAGCGCCGCCGCCCGCGCGCTGGCGCACATGATCGCGAGCGGGCGGCTGCCTCACGCGCTGCTCCTGGCGGGGCCGGCGCAGGTCGGCAAGGCGCAGCTCGCGACGGCGCTGGCGCAGGCGCTGAACTGCGACGCCGGCGCTCTCGGGCCGGGCGACCCCTGTGACGAGTGCCGTCCGTGCCAGCGCATCGCGGCAGGGCGGCACGCCGATGTCGAGGTCGTCGCGCCGGGCGGGATCTGCCGCGAGTCGGACCACGACCACTCGCGGGGGACCAGCATCGGCATCTGCCAGATCCGGCGGTTGGAGATGCAGGCCGCGCTCAACCCCTACGAGGGCCGTCGGCGCGTCTTCGTGATCGATCCCGCGGACGCGATGACGAACGAGGCGTCGGACGCCTTCCTGAAGACGCTCGAGGAGCCGCCCGACGCGGTCACCCTGGTGCTGGTGACGGATTCGCCGGCCCGGCTGGCGGAGACGGTGCGGTCGCGCTGCCGCCGGATCGACGTCGCGCCGCTGCGCCGGGAGGCGCTGGCGGCGCGGCTGGCCGGGACCGACGACGTCACGCCGGAGGACGCCGACGCCCTGGCGCGGCTGGCGCGGGGCCGGGCGGGCTGGGCGCTGAGCGCCATCGCAGAGGGCGACCCGCTCGCGCAGCGTCGCGCAACGATCGAGAACCTGCGCCAACTCAGCGCCGGCAGCGCCGGCCAGCGCCTGGAGTTCGCCCAGAGCGTGACCGGCCGTCGCGGCGACCTGGGGCCCGCGCTCGAGGCGCTGGAATGCTGGCGGGAGTGGTGGCGCGACGTGCTGCGCGTGCGGTTGGGCGTGGGGACCGGCCTCACGCACGAGTTCCTGCGCGCGGAGTTGGAGGCCGATGCGCCGCGCTACCGGCCGGACGACGTCGCCGCCTTCCTGCGGGAGTTGCGGCGCACCGAGGAGCTGCTGCGGATCGACGTGCGGGCCCAGGTCGCGCTGGAGGCGCTGATGCTGGCCGCGCCGCGCCCGGCGGCGGAGAGGAGTGCGGCATGAGCGGCAACATGATCGGCGTGCGCTTCCGCGACGCGGCGAAGATCTATCATTTCGCGCCCCCGGACGTTCCCGTGCACGAGGGCGAGTACGTGGTGGTGCGCACGGCGAAGGGCCTGGAGATGGGGCGCGTCGTGACGCTGCCGCGGGACGACGCCGGTCCCGTCCCCCAGGGCGCGCGACCGATCGTGCGGCTGGCCGACGCCGACGATCGCGCCCAGGCGGAACAGATGCGGATGCGCGGCGAGGAGATGCTGCAGCGGGCGCGGGTCCTGGTCGCCGAGCGCAACCTGCCGATGTACGTCGCCGCGGTGCAGCTCAACCTGGCCGGCGAAGAGGGGTCGTGCCACTTCCAGGCCGACCGGCACGTGGACTTCACCGCGGTGCGGCGGGGCGTGGAGGAGGAGTTCGACGTCCGCCTGCACATGCACCACGTCGGGCCGCGGGACCGGGCCAAGCTGGTCGACGGCCACGACATCTGCGGCCTGCGCCTCTGTTGCTCGAGCTGGATGACCGACTTCCCCAAGGTCGGCATCCGCATGGCGAAGGAGCAATCGCTGGCGCTCAACCCCGACAAGATCTCGGGCGTGTGCGGGCGCCTGCTCTGCTGCCTGACCTTCGAGTATCCGGTCTACCGGGAGATGCGCGGCAAGCTGCCCAAGATCGGCAAGCGCGTCTCGACGCCGGCCGGGATGGGCAGGGTCGTGCAGAGCAACGTCATCAAGCAGACGATCACGCTGGAACTCGACGACCACGCCGGGCGGGTGGAGGTGCCGGCCGTCGAGATCGGCATGGCCGTCCGCGTCGAGGAGCAGCCCAACGCGGCGCTGGAGGAGACGCTCAGCGATGTTCTCGGCCGGGAACCCACCACCGAGGCGGCCGAGGGTCCCGCCGATGCGCCCGCCGACCAGCCCGCGAGTCAACCGGTGCGGCGCGGTGGGCGTCCGCCCCGGCGCGCGCGCGGCTTGTCGGCGCAGGAGGCACCGGCCGAGGGCGCCGCGCCCGAAGCGGCGGACGGCGCAGCGGATGGCGAACGCCCGTCCCGGCGTCGCCGGCGGCGGGGCCGTCGTGGGCGGCGGGACGGGGCCGGCGAGACGACGGCTTCGGGTGGACCCGAGGCGCAGGCGGCCGGTTCGACGGAGGAGCGGGCGCCGGGCCCGGCCGCGGCGGGCGCGGACGGCGAGGGGGAGGCGGCCCCGCGACGGCGGCGGCGACGGCGCCGAGGCCGAGGCCGCGGGCGCGGATCGGGCGGCGGCTCGTCCGACGGCGCGCCGGGCGGCGCGCCGGGCTAGCCCTCGACCTCCAGGATCAAATCGACCTCGACCGCCGCGCCGGCGGGCAGCGCCGCGACGCCGATCGCGACCCGCGCTCCGACCCCCGCGTCGTCACCCAGGACGTCGCGCAGCAACTCGGATGCGCCGTTGATCACCTGTGGCTGCTGCGTGAACTCGCCGGTCGAGGCGACGTAGCCGGTCAGCCGGACCACCCGGCGCACGGCGTCGAGCGAACCGAGCACGCCCGCCGCCGCGGCCAGGCAGTTGATCGCGCACTGCCGGGCCGCGGCCCGTCCCGCCTGCAGGTCGACCTCCGCGCCCAGCCGGCCACGGGCGACGAACGCGCCGTCGTCGACCGGGAGCTGGCCGGACACGTAGAGCAGGTTGCCCGTGCGCACGGCGGGCCGGTAGAGCCCCACCGGCGCGGCGACCGGTGGCAGGCGGATTCCGAGTTCTCGCAGGCGGTCGTCGATGGGCATGGCGGCTCCTTCGCTGCTGCGCTGGACGTCGAGGCGCTAGATGGTGAGGTGTGCGGGCGGTGGTGGGGGCATCTCCGCCCCAGCCGCCAACCGGGCGGCTAGGTCGTGCAGTTGCTCGTCGTCGTACCAGCGGATCTCCAGCGTGCCGCCCCTGGCGCCTCGGCGCAGGCGCACCTGGGTTCCCAGGGCCCGCTCGAGGTCCGCCGTGAGACGGCCGCCGTGTCCATCATTATGAGACTGAGTATCATCACTCTCAGGGTCGGATGCGGTGCTCTGGCCGGCCGCGGCGGCGCGGGCCGCTCGCTCGGTCTGACGCACGTTCAGGCCCTCGGCGACCACGCGACGCCAGAGCCGCTCGCGCCCGGCCGGGTCGGCGACGGATAGCAGGGCGCGGGCGTGCCCCTCGCTGATCTCGCCGCGGGCGAGGCTGTCGCGGATGGGAGCGGGCAGGCCCAGCAGCCGCAGCGAGTTGGCGATCGTGCTCCGGCTCTTGCCGACGCGCTCCGCGATCCGCGCCTGGCTCTCGCCGGTCGCGGCGAGCAGCCGGGCGTAGGCGCCGGCCTCCTCCAAGGGTCCCAGATCCTCGCGTTGCACGTTCTCGACCAGGGCCGCCGTCAGCAACTCGTCGCCGGCCAGACTCGTGACGACGACCGGCACCTCCGTCAGGCCCGCCAGCCGCGCCGCGCGCCAGCGCCGCTCGCCCGCGACCAGCGTGAAGCGATCGCCGGCCGCCGGCGTCACGAGGATCGGTTGCAGGATGCCGACGGAGCGGACGCTGGCGGCGAGTTCCTCCAGCGCCGCCGGCTCGACGGCGCTCCGCGGCTGCTCGGGATTAGGGTCGATCCGGTCGACGGCGACGCGGCGCGGCGCGGGCTCGTCGCGGGGCTCGTGCGAGCGCGCGATCAGCGCGTCGAGGCCGCGGCCGAGAATCGGTCGGGCGGTGGTCATGCTGCGCCTCCTGTCGCCGCGACGAGGCCGCCGCGGGGGGAATCGGCGGGGACGCCGTCGGATGGCGTCCGGGCCGCCGGGGTGGTCGAGGCGCGCTCCTCGCGCGCCAGGAACTCCCGCGCGAGGGCGCGATAGGCGTCGGCCCCGGGCGAGGCGGGAGCGTGCTCGAAGACGGTGCGGCCGAAGCTGGGCGCCTCGCCCAGGCGCACCGAGCGCGGGATCACGGTGGTGTAGGTCTGCGGGAAGTGCGCGCGCACCTGCCGCACGACCTCCTGCGAGAGGTTCGTGCGCGGGTCGGACATCGTCAGCAGGACGCCGCCTACCTCCAGCGACGGGTTGAGCCACTCCGCCACGCGGCCGATCGTGTCGGCCAGGTGCCCCAGCCCCTCCAGGGCGAGGTACTCGCACTGCACCGGGATGAGCACGCGGTCGGCGGCGGAGAGGGCGTTGAGCGTCAGCAGCCCCAGCGAGGGCGCGCAGTCGATCAGGACGAAGTCGTAGCCGGAGCGCAGGATCGCGATCGATGCCCGCAGGCGGCGTTCGCGGTCGGGCAGCTCGGCGAGTTCCACCTCGGCGCCGGCGAGGTCGCGGCAGGCGGGCAGGAGCGAGAGCCCCGGTTCATCGGTCGGCCAGACACAGTCCGCGGCGGCGGCGCCGGCCAGGACCTCGTAGAGCGTGCCCTGGGTGCGCGGCGCGAAGCCCAGCCCGCTGGTCGCGTTGGATTGGGGATCGCCGTCGATGAGGAGGATGCGGCGCCCGGAGCGGGCGAGCGCGGCGCCGAGGTTGATGGCGGTCGTCGTCTTGCCGACGCCGCCCTTCTGGTTCGCGACCGCAACAACCGGCACGGCTCCCGCCTTCGTAGCAGAGCCGACCCCAGCTAGTCGTCACGGTAGAGGATCTGCACCCTGCGCGCAGCGCCCGTGCCGGTGCTCTCCGTCTCGATGCCCTCCTGCTCCGACAGGTTCAGATGAATGATGCGGCGCTCGGCCGGTGGCATGGGCTGCAGTTCGACCGTGGCGCGCGTCTCGCGGGCCTCGGCGGCGGCGTCCTCGGCCAGCGCGATCAGCTCCTGCTCGCGGCGCCGCTTGTAGCCCTCGATGTCGACCGTGAAGGCGTGGCGGCCCTCAAGGGCGCGGTTGACGATCAGATTGACCATGTACTGCAGCGCCGCCAGGTGCTCGCCGTGGTGGCCGATCAAAGCGTCGAGCCCGGCGCCGCCGTACTCGCCGCCAGATGGGCCGTCCGATTGGGTGTCGCTGGGGGCGATATCGAGCACGGCCACGGCGTGGTTGAGGCCGTCCATGGGCGTCTCCGGCGGCCGCGGCGTGACGACGGCCTCGAGGCGCATGAGGTGCAGCAGGTCGGTGAGCACCGCCGCCGCGAAGGCGATCGGGTCCTGGTCGTCCTCGGGCTCGAACTCGGGGTCGGCGAGCAGATCGAAGGGGATCGGGTCGGGCCGCATGATCGGATCCCGGTCACGGCCGCCCCGTCCACGACCGCCGTAGCGGCCGCGATCGCGATCGCGGTCGCGCCCGGAATCACGACGGGGCGGCGGGCCGGATCGTGACGGGCGATCTCGTGGCGGCCGGTCCGCCGACGGCCCCCGCGCCGGGTCGCGCCGACGCGCGCCGGGGGGACCGCCCGAGCCGCCCCGGCCGCGGCCGGGTCCGGCGGGTCGCCGCTCGACCTCCTGGTAGTCGGCGTAGTCGTCGATCTTCGGCAGCGGGGCCTCATCGGCGTCGTCGGCGGCCGGCTCGGCGCCGATAACGCTCACACGGACGTGGGCCTCGCTCGCGCCGATGCCGAAGACGCCGGGACGGCCCTCGCTGAGGACGCGCACCTCCACCTGGTTCCGGCTCCGGTTGAGCCGGCGCAGCGCCTGTTGGACGGCGTCGTCCACGGTCTTGCCGGTCGTTTCCACGCTGCTGGGGTTGTCCCTGGCCATGGCTCAATCGCCCCTTTCCGATCTTGCGCCCCCGCTCCTGCCCCGGCGTCGCCGCCGGCGTCTGCGGCGACGGGCGGCAGCCGATTGGCTGCTGGATCCGTCGGCCGCGCCTGCGGCGACCGGGTCGGCGGAGGCCGTTGCCCCTTGTGGTGTTTCGGCGCGCTTCCCGGCGGCTGCGCCGCGGCCGTCACCCGAGGAGGCGGCGGCGCGCTGGCGGGCCTTGGCCGACGGCGGCAGCGCCTCCATCGAGACGAGCCAGCGCCAGGTGATGTTGTCGGGCTTGTAGTAGAGGTACGCTTGGAGGATCGCCACCACGCTGGTCGTAAACCAATAGAGGCCCAGGCCGGAGGGCACGGTCATCGTGAACCAGCCGAAGAGCAGCGGCATCATGTAGAGCATCATCTTGTTGGTCGCGGCCTGGCGGTCGTCCTTCACCTGCGGGCGAGTCGCGGTCGAGAGCTTCTGCTGGTAGAAGGTCGCGGCGGCGACGAGGATGGCCAGCGGGATCGATCGTTCCGCCAGGTCGATGCCGATGAAGTTGCTGCTCAGAGGCACCGACTCGGTGATGTAGCCCCAGTCGTAGAGGCGCCGGGAGAGATCGAGCAGCGCCTCCGGCGTCGTGCCCACCGTGTAGCGGATGACGTGGAACAGCGCGATCCAGATGGGGATCTGCACCGCGAAGGGGAGGAGGCAGCCCAGCGGGTTGAAGCCCACGTCGCGGTAGAGCTTCATCATCTCCTGCTGGCGGCGCTTGGGATCCTTGTACTTCTTCTGGATCTCCTGCATCTGCGGCTGCATCTCCTGCATCGCGCGGGTCGTGCGGAGTTGCTTGATGGTCAGCGGGAAGGTGATGAGGCGGATGAAGATGGTGAACGCGATGATGGCCAGCCCGAAGTTGTCCAGCATGGCGTTGGACATCGTGATCAGCGCGTTGATCATCGGGTTGACGAGCAGGTCGTTCCAGATGAAGCTCACGCCCGCCGCCCCCTAGCCCCGGTCCGTGTCGAGCAGCCGCTCGCACTCGAGGTTGCGGTCCGGGTAGACCTGACAGACGCGCCCGGCGCCCACGCGCGAGCGCCACAGCACGCCCTGGTCGTCGCTGATCACGAGCGAGCCGTCGTCAAGGACGAGCGGCGTGGCCAGGACGCGGTTCGACGTCCGCAGCGGCGTCTCGGGGTCACCCCAGATCTGTGCGCCGGTCTCCGGATCGACCGCCAGCAGCGTGCCCTCGCGGGTGATGATGACCAACTCCCCCGCAGCGGTGAGGGCGGGCTGGGCGCGGATGCGCTCCCCCGCCTGGAAGGGCTCCGGCCACCGCGCCGCCCCCGTCTGGGCGTCCCAGGCCCAGACCGCGCCGTGCAGGTCGCCGGCGTAGACGGCGCCATTCACGGCCAGCGCGTTGGTCCAGAACCAGTGCGCGCCCTGGGCGCTCCAGCGCAGATCGCCGCTCTCGATGTCGACCGCGTAGAACGTGCGGTCGAAGCCGCCGAAGAAGGCGAGTCCCCCGTCGATCGCCACGTCGCTGGCGATGCCGGCGCCGGAGACGAACGTCCATGCGGCCGTGCCGTCGCTCGTGCGCAGCGCGCTGACGTGCCCGGACATCGTGGGGACGATGAGCAGGGGACCGTGGGTCTCGCTCCGGACCAGCGCCGGCGTGCCCCAGATGCGTCCCTCGACCTCGGCCGGGGGCCAGACGAACGCCTCGTGGTCATCGACGTCGCGGGGGGGATTCTCCGTGTCGATGGCGTACACGCGTTCGTCCGTCGTCGCGACGAAGATGGTGCGGGCGTCGTCCGCGACGACGACGCCGGCGATCACCGGCACGCCCGTGTCGAGCAGGACGCGGGCGCTGGATCCGTCGCGCCGGATGGCGTAGACGACGCCCTCGTTGTGGTCGGCGACGACGAACTCGTCGTCGTTCGCGCCGATGGTGGCGGGCGCGCCGTAGAAGCCCTGCGCGTCGACCGGATCGTCGAGGCCCGGGAACGGCCGATCGTCGTCGTCCGATTCCGGCCGTCCCGCGGCGGCGCCGGGGAACATCCAGACGATCGCGTCCGCCCGGTCGAGGTCGATCGCCCCGATCAGCTTGTCTTCCACGCGGGCGATGATGACGGGCCGGCCCTCGACCTCCGCGGCGATGGGCTGGGCCCAGCCATCGGGGTCGTTGCTGATCGTGCAGGCGGCCAGCAGCGGGATCGCGGCCAGCAGCGCGATGCCGAGCCAGCGCCGGTCGCCCAGACAGTGGCCCAGACAGTGGCCCAGACAGCGGCGCAGACAGTGGCGCAGTCGGCGGCGCATCACCGGGACATTCCCGGCGGGAGTTTCACGTGAAACACCGGCCATCGCGCGGGCGGCCCGGGCTCCGCCGATTCGTCGTAGGGCGGGTCGTAGCCGCCGGCGCCCCCTGGAGTGCACAGCGGATTGCAGCGCAGCAGGCGCCAGACGGTCATCGCGCCGCCCCGCACGAGGCCGTAGCGCCCGATCGCTTGCAGGGCGTACTCGGAGCAGGTGGGGAGGTAGCGGCAGGCCGGGCTCAGGCCCGGCGAGATGCCGGCCTGGTAGCCGCGGATCAGGCGCAGCGCCAGATGGGCGGGCAGGCCGGTGGCGGAACGGACTCGGAAGCCTCGGCGGGGGGAGAGGTTCACGGCGGGCTCCCCGTCAGCCCGGCGCGCCGCAGCAACTGCGACAGCACGGCGTTCAACTCCCCGTAGCTCGCGTGCTGCGCCCCCTGCCTCGCGATCACGACGATGTCCACCTGCCCGGCCGCTCCGCTGTGCCGCGCTGCCTCGCGCAGGCGGCGCTTGATGCGGTTGCGCGTGACCGCCCCGCCCAGACGCTTGGACACGGCGAAGCCGTAGCGGGGGCCGTCCGTCTCCGGATTGGGGCGGATGCGGAGGGCGAGAGGACCACGGGCATAGGCACGCCCCGATCGGTACACGGCCGCGAAATCCCGCCGCCGCCGGAGTCGCTGATGGCGCTGCATCGGCAGCTCCTGCCGGGCGGCCGTCAGTGGCGCAAGCAGGGACGGAGTTCCGCCCGACACTGCCCGGGCAACCGGCTGAACGGCCGACGAAACGGCCGACTACACCACAGTCAGTCGATGGCGGCCGCGCTGGCGGCGGCGCCGGAGCACCGCCCGCCCACCACGGGACGCCATCCGCTTGCGGAAGCCGTGCTCGCGCTTCCGCGGGATTCGCTTGGGTTGCCAAGTGCGCTTGGGCATCGACGTACCAGCGTCGGGCGTGAGGCGGGCCTCGCTGCGCCCGGGAATGCGACGGCGATCGCGCCGCCGCGACGTGAAGTCAGTATATCCGGCGGATCGCTGGCGGCAACCGCCGCCAGGACTCACGGGACGGGACGCAGCAGCGTGGGCGCCGTCGCGCCACGGTAGATGTACTGGTACCAGGCGTAGTTCTCCAGCACCAGCCGCAGGTAGGCGCGGGTCTCGCCGAAGTCGACGGCCTCGTAGAACAGGTCGGGATCGAGCGCCGCCGCTCCCTGCGACCATCGCGCCGCGTTGCCCGGACCCCCGTTGTAGGCCGCCAGCGCGATCGACGCCGACCCACCGAAGTTCGCGAGTTGCGCACCGAGATATGCAGCCCCGTATCGGATCGACCGCTCGGGGCGGAAGAGCAGCGCGGTGTGGAAGCCGCCGTCGTTCAGCCACCCGGCGATGTCGGCGCCGGTCGTGGGGATGACCTGCGTCAGCCCCAGCGCGCCCGCGATGGAGCCGGCCTGCGGGTTGAAGAAGCTCTCCTGCCGGATCATCGCGTAGAGCAGGAGCTCATCGACGCCGAAGTTGCGCGCCGCCGCCGCGGCCAGTTCCGGCCAGCCGCGCGGGTAGGCCCAGCGCAGGATCTCGAGCGGGGCGCGGGGGCGGTCGGCGGCGGGGACGCGCTCGAGCAGGTTCACGGCGGCCGCCAGACGCAGATGCACGACGCCCATCGCGTCGAACCGCCGGGCGGCGTGGAGGATGCCCCGGGGGTTCGCCGTCCGGTTGAGGGCCAAGCGGAAGCGGGACTCCGCCTGCCGGCTGAGCCCCGCGGCCCACAAATCGACAGCCGCGCGCCAGTCCGCCGACTCCTCGATCGCGGCGGCGGTGGCTGCGTCGGCCCCGGGCAGGGCGTCGAGCCAGGCGTCGAGCGGGGCCGGGCCTGCGGGATCCCGCGGCGAGATCGAGCCCGGCGCCAGCCAGGGCGCCTCCAGCGCTCCGGCGGCGACCGCCTGCGCGCGCAGGGCGGTGTAGCCGTACGGCGCGCCGCCTTGGTCGGCCGCGTGGGCCGCCGCCGCGCCCGGCGCGTCCCCCAAGGCATCGAGGCTCTTTCCCAGCCAGAGCCCGGCCCGGCCGGCCTGATCGGGATCCGCGCTTTCGGTGAGGGCGCGGAAGTCGTCGGCGGCCCGATCCAGCCGGCCCGCCCGGTAGTGCGCGAGCGGCACGCGGAATGCGGCGTCGGCGGCGAACTCGCTGTCGGGGTACTCCGCCGCGAGCCGCGCGAAGACGATCCGGGCCAGCGTGTTCGAGTCCTGCTCCTCCAGCAGCCGGCCCGCCCACCACAGCGCGTTGTCGGCCTGCGGGCCGGCCGGATCGGCCGCGACCGAGGCCAGGTAGCCCTCGATCGCGTCGGCGCGGTTGCCCAGGTCCTCCTCGATCGCGGCCAGGTAGTACAGCCCGATGCCCGTCTCCTCGGTCGTGGGATGGCCGTCGAGCAGGGCCTCGTAGACCGCGGCGGCGTCGTCAAGACGGGACTGGCGGTAGAGGTGGAGTCCCGCCACTAACGGGTCGACGTTGAAGCCGGCGGCCAGCAGATGGTCGTACGCCTCGGCGGCGCGCCAGTGCGCGGGATAGTCGGTCAGGAGTTGCGTCCAGGCCGCGAGCGCGCCGGCCAGGTCGCCCTGCTCCAGGCGCACGACGCCGCTGCGGTGCAGGGCGAAGGCGTCGTCGGAGGCCCAGGGCGAGACGTCGGCGAGGGCGCGGTACCATTCGTCCGCCTCCGCGTAGCGACCGGCGTTCTCCAGGACCAAGCCCCCCTCCAGCAGTGCGCTCTCCAGGTCGAGGGCAGGCGCCATGGGGTCGTCCCGGATCGATTCATAGTCGCGAAGGGCGAAGTCGATATCGCCTAACGCGGTCCGAAGCCGCGCCCGCGCCAGCAGCGCCTGATGCCGGGCGGCGCCGCCGGCGCTGAGGTAGCCGCTATAGGCGGCGAGGGCCGACTCCGCCGCCCCGCCGGCCGCGAGGACGTGGGCCCGGATCAGCCAGCGCTGCGTCTCGGGGACCGACGCCGGACCGGCGTCGAGCGCGGCCAGGGTCTCGGTGGCCCGCCCGGGCTGCTCGAGGCGCAACAGCAGCCGGATCTGAGCGAGGAAGGCGTCGCCGAGGTCGGTGGGCGAGAGCGTTGTGGCCGAGGCGTCGCGGAGGGCCAGGGCGCGGGCCTCGGCGGCGGCTTCCCAGTATCCGTCGTGCTCGAGCTGCGCGGCCCGATCGAGCAGCACCTCCACGTTGACCGGCGGGGCCGGCGCGGGCGGCGCCGACTCCGTGCGCGGGGCCGGCGCCGGGGAAGTCGAGCCGTCCTCCTGCGTCGCGGCGCCCGCGGAGGCGGCGGACGGCGTGTCGGGCCGGGTGTCGGGCGTCGCGGCAGGCTGGGGCTCGGTCGCCGTAGGCTCCGATGGGGGCGGCGCGTCGCCGCTGCAGGCCGCGAGCAGCAGGCCGCAGGTGACGAGCAGCCCCAGGCTCGCCCGCCTCGCCCCGACCCGTTTTGACCGGGCCCGCTTTGACCGGATTTTTCGCCGGGTGGTACGGTGCGGACGTTCCCTCGGCGGGGTTCCAGAAAGCCGAGCCGCCTCTTGTCGCATGCTTGGTCCATCCCGTTCTGCACACGGGATGCTCGCCGCCGCCGCCCCCAACACCGCCTTTCGAACCGTACCGGCGAGCCCCAAGGGTGTCCACGCGACCCCGGCCGCCTCCGCCCGGCCCCGGCCCGCCCGGAGCGACGCCCGTGAGCGCGCTGAACTGGGTCGACGTCGACCTGGACGCGGTGCGAGCCAACGTGCGCGCCCTGCGCGGGCTGGCCGGGACGGCCGAGTTCGCGGCCGTCGTCAAGGCGGACGGGTACGGGCTGGGCGCGGCCGTGATCGGCCGGGCGGCGCTCGACGCCGGGGCGGGACGGCTGTGCGTCTTCGCGCTGGACGAGGCGCAGGCCCTGCGCGACGCCGGCATCGACGCCCCGATCCTGGTGCTGGGGCCGCTGCGCCCCGACGACGCGCCGCGCGTGGCCGGGCTGGGCGTCGCCTGCACGCTGACGCGGCCGGAGTTGGTGGGGCCGCTGGCGCAGGCGGCGGCCGGAGGACGGCCGATCGCGGTCCACGTCAAGGTCGACACGGGCATGCGCCGGCTCGGTCCGCCCCCCGCGGCGGCCGGGGCGCTGGTCGCCGCGGTCCGGGCGGAGCCCGCGCTGCGCCTGGAAGGCTTCTACACGCACTTCCCGAGCGCGGACGGCCCGGGCGAGGACGGCCGGCACGACACGGAGGGCCGCTTCGCGCGGTTCCTGCCGCTGGCCGAGCGGGCCGGCGCGCCGCTGCGCCACGCGGCCAACAGCGCGACGCTGCTGCGCTTCCCCCGCACGGCCCTCGACCTGGTCCGTGTGGGGGCGGGCGTGTACGGATTCGGTCCCGGCGCCGCCGCCGCGCCGGCCGCGGCCCTGCTGCGGCCGGTCGCGACGTGGCGCGCGACGCTGGTGCAAACGCACGATCTCGCCGCCGGCGAGTCGGTCTCCTACGGCGGGACGTGGACGGCGTCGCAGCCGGCGCGGGTGGGCGTGGTCGCGGTGGGCTACGCCGACGGCTTCCGCTACGCGCTGTCGAACCGCGGCGCGATGCTCGTGCGGGGGCGGCGCGCCCCGGTCGTTGGCGCCGTCTGCATGGACATGACGCTGGTCGACCTGAGCGACGTGCCCGGGGCCGCGGTGGGCGACATCGCCACGCTGATCGGCCGCGACGGGGGGGCGGAGATCAGCCTGCAGGACTTCGCCGAGCGCTGCGGCACCATCCCCTACGAAGTCCTGACGGGGCTGGGCCCGCGGCCGGAGCGTCGCTACATCGATGCGGCGGCCGCGCCCGGCCGCGCATAACGCGCTCAGTCGTCGTCGAAATCGTCCTCGATCGCCTCGGGCCGGACGCCCGTCACGACCGGGGAGTCGTCCTCGCGGCGGCGGGAGCGGGCCGGCAACTCCGCGATGCGGCCCCGCAGCGCCGCGACCTCGTCGGCCGAGGGCGACTCCAGCACCAGCACGACGACGCCGGAGTCGCGCAGCACCTCCAGCAGGCCGGTGTCGGCCGTAGCGGGGAGGGGGACGGCCAGGGGCGCGCCGACGCCCAGCCCGAAGCGCCGCAGCGCGATCAACGCGGCCACCGGCATCGGCTCGCTGACGGCGGGCCCGATCACGAGCGTGGGGCGCAGGCTGGCGACCGCCCGCAACTCCCCGTCCTCGATGTCCCGCGCGGGCAGGCGCAGCACGTAGTCGAGCTTGACGCGCAGCAGCGCCTCCGCCTCGGCCTCGTCGGGGTCGTAGACGACGAAGGCCGCCCCCGCCTCCTCGGCCGCCGCGGCGCCCTCCATCGTAAGCGGGCTCAACTCGACGCCGGCCAGCGCGTCGCTGTCGCCGACCGCCGCGGCGTCCGGTAGTAGGGCGAGGTCCGCCCCGGCGGGGTCGGCGCCGCGCGCCGCGATCAGCAGCCCGCGCGAGGCGGCTTGGGGGGCGTCGGCGGGCCCGAAGCCCAGCCGCCGGTCGCGGCGGCGGGCGGCGCGGAGGCGCTCGGCGAGCTTGTTCATGGCGGGTCTTTCCAGGGTTGCGCAGGGGGGCGGGGCCGATCGTATGGACGGGGCGCCGGGAGCGTCAATCGAGCGGCGCCGGTCGACGGCGGCGGTGGCAGCCGCTAGCGTCCGGGACATCGCCCCCGCGGGGGCAGGAAAGGGCGCCGGCGATGGACTGGCTGACCGAGCCCTGGGGCCTGCAGAACCTGGAATGGGCGGCGGTGCCCCTGCGCATCGCGCTGGGCGTGATCTTCGTCGACGCCGGGCTGGGCAAGTGGCGGCGCGGCATCCGTGGCACCGGCGACTGGTTCCAGAGCCTGGGCTTCCCCCAGCCGCACCTGCTCGCGATGGGCGTCGCCTCGCTGGAGTTGGTGGGCGGCGTGTTGCTGCTGCTGGGGCTGGGCACGGCCTGGGTCGCGATCCCGCTGGCGGGCAACATGCTCGTCGCGACGTGGGTGCAGAAGACGAAGCTGGGCGCGCCCTTCCAGGGCGGCGAGGTGCAGGGCTACGAGTTGGACGTGCTGATGCTGCTCGCCTGCGTGGCGCTGATCTTCCTGGGCGCGGGGCCGGTCTCGCTCGACAGCGTGATCAACTGACCCCCTGCGGGTCAGGCGCCGGGCGAGCCGCCCTGCTGATAGACGCGGTAGCGCTTGTAGGGGCGCCCGCCCGCCCGCCGCAGACCCGTGTTGAGCAGGTGGTTGTCCTCCAGGACCCAGCCCAACTCCGCCCAGTCGTAGCCGAGGCGCTGCCCGCGCCGGTGGATCTCCGCGAACAGCAGCAGTTGGATGCCGGCGTAGCGGCGCTTGCGGTACTCGGGCCGGACGCCCAGCAGCATCACGCGGCCGCTGCGGGGGCCGCGCCAGAGCCGCCACTTCACCTTGATCCAGCCGAAGGGGAAGAGGCGGCCGTCGATGTCGCGCGCGGCCTCGTTGAGGTTGGGGATCGCGAAGGCCATCGCGACGGGTTCGTCGTGGATGGAGACGAGCGCCGTCAGCCCCGGGTCGGCGAACTGGCCCAGGTCGGCGGCGAGCTGGTCGACTTCGTCGTCGCGCACCGGGATGAAGCCCCAGTTGTCGCGCCAAGCGTCGTTGAAGATGTCGATGCCGATGCCGACATCCCGGCGCAGGTGCTTCTTCGTGAACTCGCGCACGGCGATGCCGTCGACTTCGCCCAACACGCGGTCGTGCACCCGCTCCATGCGGGGGTCCGGGTTCCGCACCGGGTACTGCCAGGCGAGGAGGTCCTTCGCCTTGGCGTAGCCGTTGTCGTGCAGCAGGCGGTCGTAGTAGGGGCGGCCATGCGGCATCGCGACCATGGGCGGCGTGTCGAAACCCTCGACCAGCGTGCCGATCTCCTGGTTGACCGTGAAGGAGATCGGCCCCCGCACCCAATCGACGCGCTCGCCCGCCAGCCAGTCCTCGGCCGACTCCAGCAGGGCGCGGGCGCAGGCGGCATCGTCGATGCACTCGAAGAACCCGAAGAAACCGGCGCGCTCATCGTGCTGGGCGTCGTGCGCTGGGTTGGTGTGGGCCGAGATGCGCCCCACGACCTCGCCGTCGCGCTCCACGACGAAGAGTTGCGCCTTGCCGTAGCGCAGGAACGGGTTGTGCTTCGGGTCGAGCTGCCCCGAGAGTTGGACCCGCAGCGGCGGCGTCCAGACCGGATCATCGGCGTAGACGCGCCAGAGGGCGTCGATGAAGGGGCGCGCCTGCCGGCTCTGGCCCACGGGCCGGATGCGGACGGTCATGCGGCCGAGTCTGGCAGAGGGCCGGGATGCCCACAACTCGCGGCTATGCTGCCGGCATGGCGGAGGCCGGCTGGGACGCCGAACGCTACGCGGAGGCCTTCTCGTTCATCCCGGAGCGGGGGCGCGAGTTGGTCGCCTGGCTCGACCCGCGGCCCGGCGAGCGCATCCTCGACCTGGGCTGCGGTACGGGCGCGCTGACGGCCGCGATCGCGGCGGCCGGCGCGCACGCGGAGGGCGTCGACCAGGACGCCGCGATGATCGCCCTCGCCCGCCGCGAACATCCCGGCATCCCGTTCCGCCAGGCGGACGCGCAGCGGCTGCGCGTGGCCGAGCCGCTCGACGCGGTCTTTTCCAACGCGGCGCTGCACTGGATGCCCGACCAGGAGGCGGTGATCGCCGGGGTGGCGGCGGCGCTGCGGCCGGGCGGTCGCTTTGTCGTGGAGATGGGCGGGCGGCGCAACATCGCCGCGATCGTCGCGCCGCTGCGCGCGGCGCTCGAATGCGAGGGCGTGCCGGTCGCGCGGCAGCCGCATCCCTGGGTCTTCCCCACACCGGCCGAGCAGGCGGCGCGATTGGAGGCGCACGGGCTGGAACTGCGGCGCCTGTCCGCCTTCGACCGGGCGACGCCGCTCGAGGGTGGCGAGCACGGCATGCGCGACTGGCTGCGGATGTTCGCCGGGGCCTTCCTCGCCGCCGTGCCGGCCGGCCGCGCCGAGGCGCTGATCGCCGCCGTGGAGGAGGCGACCCGCCCCCAGCTGTTCGACGGCGAGCGCTGGGTCGCCGACTACGTGCGGCTGCGCTTCGTGGCCGTTCGCGTCGCGTCCGGGGCCGGCGCGGACACGTAGAATCGGCGGATGACGGAGGACGTGATGACCGACACCTGCTGCGAGTCGCCGGGCCCAGACGCCGCCGCCCCGGCCTGCCCGGACGCCCCGCCGGCGTCCTGCGCCATCGAGACGCCGGTCGTCCCCGCGCCCCTCCCCGTGGGGTCGCTGCGGCGCCGCGCGCACCCGCTCGCCGACCCGGCCGCCCAGCGCGCCCTGCTGGGCGCACTGGCCCTGCCGCGCCCGTTCGCCGACGCCGTTTCGGAGGCGGGCGCGGGTCCGCTGCGGGCAGGGGCGGTCGAGGTGCTGCAGATCAACGTCGGCAAGTACTGCAACCAGACCTGCAGCCACTGCCACGTCGACGCCGGACCGGACCGCACCGAGATCATGCCCGACGCCGTGGTCGACGCCTGCCTCGACGTCATCGCCCGGCACGACGTCCCCACGGTCGATATCACCGGCGGCGCGCCGGAGTTGCACCCCCGCTTCCGCGACATCGTGGCGGCGGCGGCCGATCGCGGCGCCCACGTGATCGATCGGGCCAACCTGACCGCCTTCCTGATGCCCGAGCATCGCGACCTGCCGGCGTTCCTCGCCGAGCGCGGCGTGGAGATCATCGCCTCGCTGCCTTACTACCTGGCCGGCCCCACCGACGCGCAGCGCGGCGTGGGCGTGTTCGACCGCAGCCTGGAGGCGCTGGCGACGCTCAACGCGCTCGGCTACGGCGTCGAGGGGTCGGGGCTGGAGCTGAACCTGATCGCCAACCCGGTGGGCGCGTTCCTGCCGCCCGACCAGGCGTCGATGGAGTGCGACTGGAGCGGGGAGCTGGACCGCCGCTACGGCGTCCGTTTCAACCGCCTCTACACGCTGACCAACCTGCCGGTGGGCCGCTACCTGGAGTCCCTGCAGGATTCGGGCGAGCTCGAGGACTACGTGCACCTGCTGGCGCGGTCGTTCAACCCGGCCACGCTGCCGGGGCTGATGTGCCGCAACACGATCTCCGTCGGCTGGGAAGGCGCCCTCTACGACTGCGACTTCAATCAGATGCTCGAGATCGACCTGGCGCTGCCCGGCGCGGAGCCGCCGCCGCGCATCTTCGACCTGGAGTTGGCGCAACTCGGCGGGAGGCCGATCGCGGTGGGGACGCACTGCTTCGGCTGCACGGCCGGGGCGGGGGCGAGCTGCGGCGGCAGCCTGGCCTGATCGGCGCTAGCGCCCCGGGACCTCGACCTCCTCGACGATCTCATCGGCGGCGTTGCGGCAGAGCACGACCTCGGCGTCGCCGTCGTCGCGGGGGTTGGCGATCTGGTGCAGCGCGTGCGGCGGGACGAAGAAGAAGTCGCCGCTCTGCGCGACGTGCTCCCGGGCGAGCCCTTCGCCGTAGCGCATGATCAGCGGCCCCTGCAGGACGTACATCGCCGTCTCGCAGTTGAGGTGCGTGTGCGGCGTGCTCTGCATCCCCGGCGGGATGCGCTGCCGGGTCATGAACACCTGCGACGAGCCGCTCAGCTCCTGGGAGACGCCGAACTGGATGCCCATCCCCGAGCGATGCTCGGACCAGGGCAACTCGCCCCCGCGGCTCATGCGGATTTCCGTGCTCATGCGCGTGCCCTCCTGCCCTGCCGTCCGATGTCTGCCTCGCCGCAGTATCCCACGGTCCGGGCCGTCGCTCCGCCCCGTAGGCTGTGCCGCGCGGCGCGGCCCGGGCGCGGCGCCGCCGCGGCGCGAGGAGGACCGGATGTCGGACGTTGCAGAGCAGGCCATGGCGACGGCGCGCGCGTTCATCGACGCGTTCAACGCGCAGGACCACGAGCGCCACGCGGACACGCTGAACTACCCCCACGTGCGCCTCGCGAAGGGCGCGTTCCAGACGATCGCCACGCGGGAGGACTGCGTCGCGCGCAGCCGCGGGAACGAGGCGGCGCTGGCGGCGGAGGGCTGGCATCACACCGTCGTCGCGGCGATGGAGGTCGTGCACGAGGGCCCCGACAAGGTGCACCTCGCGATCACGAACCATCGCTGCCACGCCGACGGGACCGTCTACAAGCCGTTCGACACGCTGTGGGTCGTCACGCTGCAGGACGGCCACTGGGGCGTCCAGTTCCGGTCGAGCTACCTGCGATAGGGAGCGGCCAGATGTTCACCCATACATTGACACGTTCACCCTTTCATAGTACACACTTCGGGTGGAGGTTCGATTCCGTAGCCGCCGCCTGCACAGGGCGTTCGATCACCACGATCGCGCGGTCCGGCAGTGGGGGCCGGTGATCGGGTCGCGATACATCGAGCGCGTCCGGTTGCTGCAGGCTGCAGAGCGGGTCGAGCATCTGTACGCGTTTCGGGCGCTGGACTTGCACCCGTTGATTGGCGATCGGCGCGGGCAGCACGCGATCCGGCTCACGGGCCAGATGCGATTGATCCTGACGATCGTTGACGAGTGGACGGTCATCGTCGAAGAAGTGAGGGATTACCATGGCTGAAGAGACATTCCCCGCCGGCGAGTCGGACTACGCCTCGCACCCGGGGGCGCTGCTTGCCGAGGAGTTGGAGGCGCGCGGGCTGTCGCAGCGGGAACTGGCGCGGCGCATCGGCCGGCCCTTCCAAGTGATCAACGAGATCGTGCGCGGGCGCAAGGCGATCACCGCCGAGACGGCCGTCCAGCTTGAGGGCGAACTGGGGGTCCGGGCGTACCTCTGGCTCGCCATGCAGGCGCAATACGATCTTGTGGCCGCCCGGCGGAAGCTCGCGGCGGCATCGCCCGTGTCCTGACGGCGGGGCGCCCGGCGGACGGGGCGTGCGAGAGGGGAAGTGGAGCCGGCGGGGGGATTCGAACCCTCGGCCTGCTGTTTACGAAACAGCTGCTCTGCCACTGAGCTACACCGGCCTGCGGGCGACTCTATCAGAGTGCGGAGCGGCGTTCCGCCCGCGCGCCGCGCCGGCGTCCGGCCCGCTACCCTCCAGCGAGCGGCGCGAGCGGCCGCGGACGGGAGCGTGAGCGATGGACTACGGCATCCTGCTGCCGACCTCCATGGACATGTGGCGCGAGGCGCAGGCCGCCGAGGAGGCGGGATTCAGCCACGCCTGGTTTCCCGACTCCCAGCTCATCTGGTCGGACTGCTATGCGGCGATGGCGCTGGCGGCCGACAAGACGTCGCGCATCACGCTGGGCACGCTGGTGTCCATCCCCAGCAACCGCATCGCGCCCGTCACGGCGACTGCCGTCGCCTCGATCAACATGCTGGCGCCGGGGCGCGTCGTGCTGAGCCTGGGCACGGGCTACACGGGGCGCAACACGATGGGCTTGCCCTCGTTCCCGGTGGCCGCCTTCCGCGAGTACGCCGCCCAGGTGCGCGGCCTGCTCAACCGCGAGGACGTGCTCTTCCGCGAGGGAGAGCGCGAACGCTGGATCCGCCTGATCCACGGTGATCATCCCGACTTCATGAACCTCGACGACCCGATCCCGATCTTCCTCGCGGCCAACGGTCCCAAGGCGATGGGCGTCGTGGGGGAGCTGGGCGACGGCTGGGTGACGGCCGGCGCGAGCCCCCGCGTCGCGGAGGGCTTCGACGTGATCCGGGCGGGCGCGGAGGCGGCGGGCCGTCCCTACGAGAAGCCCTACACGGTCGTGCTGGAGGGCGCCTGCGTGCTGCGCGAGGGCGAGTCACTCATGTCGAATCGGGTGCTGGACCGGGTGGGCGCGATCGCCGCCGTGCGCCTGCACACGATGTGGGAGGCAAAGTTCGGGCGCTGGGGGGCGAACCTGCCCGTCGGCGACGCCGACCTCGCCGCCCGCTACCATCGCTACATCAGCGACTACGCCGCCGCCCGGGGGCGCCCCGACGACCGCCTCTACCTGGACGTGCACGAGGGCCACTACACCTACCTCAAGGAGGGCGAGGCGGCGTTCCTGGAAGAGGAGCGGATCGGCCAGACGATTACCGGCAGCGGCCCGCAGATCATCGAGAAGCTGGAGCAGTTGGAGTCGTGCGGGGTGGACCACGTGGCGCTCGCGACCACCAGCCGGGAGGGCGCGCGCGAACTGATCGCCGACTTCCGCCGCGAGGTGATCGACAAGCGGGGCCGCTGAGCCGGCCTTCGCGGCAGGCAGGAGCCGGAGGGTGAGCGCCCTACCCGCCCATTTGCGCGATGCGCCGGGCCATCCATTCGACGTAGGCGCGGCGGGTCATGCCGCGGCGGCGGCGCTCGTCGTCGATGAAGGCGGCGACCCCCGCGTCGAGGGAGAGATTGGCGCGCACGGGGACGCCCGACGGCCGAATCAGCGGGACGGAGACGAGGGCATGGCCAGCCGGAACGGCGACCTCTTCAAGCGCGCGGGGAGGGGGAACGGCATCGCCGTCCTCTTCCGCGACCGCGACCCAACCCCGGAGCGCGTCCTCGGCGTTCAGCAAGGCTTGGTCGATGGTGGCGGCGGCGGCCACGCAGCCGGGCAGATCCGGGAAGATGACGCCAATGGCGTCGGCGCCGTATTCGATCAATGCCGGGTATCTCATCGTCTAGCCCCCTTCGCCGACCCATCCGGCCGATTGCGCGATGCTGCGGGCCGTCCCAGGTGGGACGGTCCGGTGCCGTGGCACCACGATGCGGGTATTCGGCCGCGCGGGATGGGTGTAGATATCATGGTTGCCGCCGTGACGCCGGAGAATCCAGCCCTCCCGCTCCAGCCGCTGCCGGATCCGCCGTGTTCGCGTCTCCATGTGCGAATATTCGCACATACGGGGATCGGTGGGAAGCCTCGGGCTCCGGTTGGGTCACGGCCGGGGCGGGTCGCGAAGAAAGCCACAGAACGGAGCACGCGATGAGCTACGAGCAGATCATCTACGAGCCGGGGCCGGTGGCCCGGATCATCCTCAACCGGCCCGAGGTCAACAACGCCCAGAGCCGCGTGCTGCTCGACGAGATGGACGACGCCTTCAACCGCGCCAACGACGATCGCGGCGTGCACGTCGTGGTGCTGTCGGGGAACGGGCGGCACTTCTCGTCGGGGCATGACCTGGGGACCGAGGCGGAGCTGATCGACCGGGCCACGCACGGCTACGAGACGGAACGCCCCGGCAGCTACGACCAGCTGCGCGACCTCAACCTCAGCAACACGCTGCGCTGGCGCAACTTCCCCAAGCCCACCGTCGCGATGGTGCACGGCTACTGCATCTACGGCGGCTGGATGATCGCCTCCGCGATGGACGTCATTTTCGCCTCCGACGACGCGCGCTTCCTGCCGGCGCACAACCAGTACTTCGGCGTGCCCTGGGATCTGGGCGCGCGCAAGACCAAGGAACTGCTCTTCCAGAACCGCTTCCTGACCGCCCGCGACGCGGAGGCGGTGGGTTTCGTGAACCGCGTCTACCGGCGGGACGACCTGGAGCGCGAGACGCTGGCCTACGCCGAGGAGGTGGCTTCGACGAGCCCCATGCACAACCGGCAGGTGAAGTTCTCCGTCAACAACATGCTCGACGCACAGGGCTTCACGGCGCACGTCACGGCCGCGTTCCAGACCTACGCGATGAACGCCTCGAACCTGGGTCCGCCGACGGGCAGCCTCGCGGCCGAGGGGACGGCCCGCCGCCTGGAGGGCGTCGCGGGGGCGCTGGCCAAGCTCAAGCAGGGCCGCACGGCCTTCAGCGACTACCCGCTCGACCCCGAGGACCCGGTCCCCTAACGCCGCCGCGAGATCGAGAGCCCGTCGAAGGCGGGCAGCAGCACGGTTTCGAGCCGCTCGTCCTGCGCGACGAGGCGGTTGAAGCGGCGGATGCCTTCGGTGCTCTCGCGCCGGTCCGCCTCGTCGACGACGGCGCCGCTCCAGAGCACGTTGTCGGCCAGGAGCAGCCCGCCCGGGCGCAGGCGCGGGACCAACTCGGGGAAGTAGTCGGGGTAGCGCTCCTTGTCGGCGTCGAGGAAGGCGAGGTCGAACTGGGGCCCCGCCGGCAGCGCGCGCAGCGTCTCGATGGCCGGCGCCAGCCGCAGATCGATGCGGTCCGCCACGCCGGCGCGCCGCCAGTAGCGTCGCGCGATCGCGGTCCACTCCGCGCTCACGTCGCAACAGAGCAGCGAGCCGCCCTCGGGCAGCGCCGAGGCCATCGCGAGCGCGGAGTAGCCGGTGAACGTGCCGATCTCGATCAGGTCGCGGGCGCCGCTGATGCGCACGAGCAGCGCCAGCAGCCCGGCCTCGTCGGACCCGATCTGCATGCCCGCCATCGGCAGGGCGGCCGTCTCGGCGATCAGCTCCCGTGCGATCGGGCCGGGCGGCTCCGTGTGCGCCCGCACGTAGGCGTCGAGCGCGTCGGAGAGCAGGAAGTTGCGGTCGGTCATGCGTGATTCCGCCCCCGCGCAGCGCTCCGACGCCTCAGCTACGACGCATCGACGAGCGGCACCATCCGGCTGGGCGCCCGCTCGCCGGCAACACCTCCGCCGGGCACCTGACGCTCGGCGTGATAGGACGACCGCACCAGCGGTCCCGACTCCACGTGCCGGAAGCCCATCGCGCGGGCGCGCTCGGCCAGCGCGTCGAACTCCGCCGGCGGCACGAAGCGCTCCACCGGCAGGTGCTTGCGCGAGGGCCGCAGGTACTGCCCGACGGTCAGCACGTCGCAGCCCACGCCGCGAAGGTCGCGCAGGACGGCGTCGATCTCGTCCAGTGTCTCGCCCAGGCCCAGCATCAGGCCGCTCTTCGTGACCGGCCGCGGCGACCAGGCGTCGGCCCGGCGCAGGAGTCCCAGGCTGCGTTCGTAGCTCGCCTTGTGCCGCACCGCCCGGTAGAGGCGGGGCACGGTCTCCGTGTTGTGATTGAGGATCTCCGGCGCAGCCCGCAAGACGCTCTCCAGCGCCTCCCAGTTTCCGTCGAAGTCGGGCACGAGCAGCTCGACGCTGGTCCCCGGCGAGAGCCGCCGGATCCAGCGCACGGTCTCCACGAAGAGCGCGGCGCCGCCGTCGGGCACGTCGTCGCGGTTGACCGAGGTGATCACCGCGTGGCTCACCCCCATTCGCTCGACGGTCAGGGCCACCCGGCGGGGCTCGTCGGCGTCGAGCGGCTGCGGGCGGCCGCTGGTCACCTGGCAGTAGCCGCAGGCGCGGGTGCAGACCTTGCCGAGGATCAGGAAGGTGGCGGTGCCGCTGTTCCAGCACTCGCCGATGTTGGGGCAGTGGGCCTCTTCGCAGACCGTGTGCAGGTCCGAGTCGCGCATCAGCCGGCGCAGGCGCTCGTAGGTCGGGCCGCCCGGCACGCGGGCCTTGAGCCAGGCGGGCTTGGGTCCCGATGGGCCGCGCCCGGGGGATCGCGGCGGGGTCGGCGTGATGTCGCGCATGGCCCGATCGTAGCGCGCGCGACGCCGCCGGGTCGCGGGCGACCCCGGTCGCCGCTAGGGTTGGGCCATGTTTCGCGTGACCTTGATCACGGCCGACCCCGTCCTGACCGACGCGGTGGGGCCGCCGCTGGCGCGCGCCGGCCTGGAGTTCGTCACCCTCGCGGCCTTCGACGAGACGACGGAGCCGGACCCGGCCGCGGCGCCCGACGTGCTCTGTCTCGACCTGCGGGGGACGCGGCCTCCGCACCGCTCCCCCTTCCAGGAGCCGTGGTCGCGGGCCTTCGCGCTGGGCGTCGTGACGCCCGAGCAGGTGCCGGCCCTCGACCCGGCGCTGGGACTCGACGACTTCATCACGGCGCCGCTGTACCCGCCCGAGTTCGTGGCGCGCGTGCAGCAGATCCTCTGGCGGCACGGGCGTTCGGCCGCCGGCAAGACGCTGGCCGCGGGCGACCTGGTGATGGACCTGACGACCTACCAGGTCTTCGAGGGCGGGCACCCGGTCACGCTGACCTACAAGGAGTACGAGCTGCTGCGCTTCCTGATGACGCACGCGGGCACGGTCTACAGCCGCGAGCAGTTGCTCAACCGCGTCTGGGGTTACAACTACTACGGCGGCTCGCGCACCGTCGACGTGCACGTGCGGCGGCTGCGCAGCAAGCTGGAGCGCGGCGGCCAGGTCTACATCGAGACCGTGCGCAACGTGGGCTATCGGTTCGGGCAGCCGCTGCGCTAGGGCCTGTTCACATGGGACGGGCGTTCCGGCGGGACGGTTGACTTCTCCTCGCGTGATCCGCTAAACTGCGTGTATGGACCGCAGACCGCGTATTCTGTTACCGGACCGACGCCCCCCGCGGACCCGGCTGAGCCCGTGAAAGATCGTGAAAGATCGTGCAAGATCGGGCAAGTTCGTGCGGGTTCCTGCTCCCCGATGCGTCCCAATGCGCCCAAATGCGCGCCGGTGCACGCCCATGACCCCCGGTGACCCAGCGTGCCCGACCAAGATCCCCAGCAAACATGGGGTTTTCTGCCTCGCCGCCTCTCGCCGGGGGCCCCACAGAAAAAAAAACGCGGCTCGAACCGGTCGTTTTGGGGCCCAGGATCCCCCTCCGCGCCGGCGTTGTCGCTCAACTCCGACGCCCCGGCGCCGATGTGCGCACGCCCCGGCGGCCGCCGCACGCGGTGCGAGGGTCCGCCGGCATCCTCCGACACATTCCGACGGGCCCGCCGGACGCCCATCGGGTGAAGTTAATCGGGTCGTAACACCCCTGCCACGGGCCTGGCACGGGTCGCTCGTACAATTGGCCCCGGCCGGCGATGTCCCCGGAGCGGGGATGCGCGGGCCCCGCGCGGGCGTCCGCGCGGATCAGGGCAGCCGGACGACGGCGTTCCGGGCAATTCGATGATTGGGCAAGGTTTCCATGGCGAACGCGATGCGGGCGGAGTACATCTGGATCGATGGGGCGCAGCCCACGCAGCGACTGCGGTCCAAGACGAGGGTGCTGCCGCTCGGGACCACCGAGATGCCGATCTGGGGCTTCGACGGCTCCAGCACCGGTCAGGCCGAAGGTCACGACTCGGACTGCGTGCTGAAGCCGGTCTTCGTCGTGCCGGATCCGCTGCGCGGCGAGGGCGACGTGCTGGTGATGTGCGAGGTGATGCTCCCGGACATGAGCCCGCACCCCAGCAACACGCGCGCGGCCTGCACGGCGGCGTCGGAGAAGTACTCGGCGTTCGACACCTGGTTCGGCATCGAGCAGGAGTACACGTTCTTCCAGGGCGCCCGCCCGTTGGGCTGGCCCGACAGCGGCTTCCCGGCCCCCCAGTTCGGCTACTACTGCGGCGTCGGCGCCGACGAGGTCTTCGGCCGGCCCATCGTGGAGTCGCACACGGACGCCTGCATCGAGGCGGGGCTGCACATCGCCGGCACGAACGCCGAGGTGATGCCCGGCCAGTGGGAGTTCCAGATCGGCGCCGTGGCCGCGCCGCAGGTCGCCGACGAGCTCTGGGTCGCCCGCTACCTGCTCTACCGCGTGGCGGAGGAGTTCGAGGTGACGGCGACGCTCGACCCCAAGCCCGTCCGGGGCGACTGGAACGGCGCCGGCGCCCACACCAACTTCTCGACCGTGGCGATGCGGGAGAACTACGACGCCTGCATCGCGGCGGCGGAGGCGCTCGCGGCGAACGCTCCCCTGCACATCGAGAACTACGGGCACGGTGTGCAGGAGCGCCTGACCGGGGAGCACGAGACCGCCCGCTACGACCAGTTCAACTACGCGGTGTCCGACCGCGGCGCCTCGGTGCGGATCCCCTGGCAGGTCGAGAAGGACGGTAAGGGCTACATCGAGGACCGCCGGCCGAACGCGAACATGGACCCCTACGTCGTCACGCGGCTGATCATCGATACGGTCTGCAGCGCGGCGTCCTGAGCCCGGTAGGCGGGCGTGGGCCCGCGGCGGTCGGCGTCGCGGCGTCTGGAGGCGGAGATGGTCGCCGAGACCACGGAATACGTCATCGCCTCCGCCCGCGAGGCGGACGTCAAGTTCATCCGCCTCTGGTTCACCGACATCCTGGGGTCGCTGAAGTCGTTCGCGATCACGATCGGTGAGCTGGAGGCCGCGCTCGAGCAGGGCATGAGCTTCGACGGCTCGTCGATCGAGGGCTTCGCCCGCGTCGACGAGTCGGACATGATCGCGCGGCCCGACCCGTCGACCTTCGTCGTGCTGCCCTGGCGGCCGCAGCAGCAGCGCGTCGCGCGCATGTTCTGCGACGTCTACATGCCCGACGGCTCCCCCTTCGAGGGCGACCCGCGCTACGTGCTGCGCCGCCAACTCGAGCGGGCGGCCGCAGCCGGTTTCACGTTCTACGTGGGGCCGGAGTTGGAGTGGTTCTACTTCAAGGCGCCCGACGACCCGGAGCCACTCGACGCGGGCGGCTACTTCGACCTGACGCCGCTCGACACGGCCAGCGACCTGCGCCGCGAGACGGTGCTGATGCTCGAGGAGATGGGCATCGCGGTGGAGTACAGCCACCACGAGGTGGCCCCCTCGCAGCACGAGATCGACCTGCGCTACACGGACGCGCTGACGATGGCCGACGCGACCATGACCTACCGGCTGGTGGTCAAGGAGATCGCCATCAAGCACGGCGTGCACGCGTCGTTCATGCCCAAGCCCCTGACGACCGAGAACGGCAGCGGCATGCACCTCTATCAGTCGCTCTTCCGGGGCGACGAGAACATGTTCTTCGCCGAGGAGGCGCCGGCCCGCCTGTCGCCGCTGGCGGGCCACTACATTGCCGGGCTGCTGCGGCATGCGCGGGAGTTCACGCTGGTCACGAACCAGTGGGTCAACAGCTACAAACGTCTGCGGGCCGGTTACGAGGCGCCGGTCTACCTGACCTGGGCGACGCGCAACCGCAGCGACCTGATTCGCGTGCCGGAGTACCAGCCCGGCCACGCCAAGGCGACGCGCATCGAGTACCGCGCGGCCGACTCGGCCTGCAACCCCTACCTGGCCTTCGCGGTCATGCTGGCGGCGGGTCTGAAGGGCATCGAGGAGGGGTACGAACTCCCGGCCCCCACCGAGGAGGACGTCTTCCTGCTCGACGCGCCCACCCGGCGGGCCCGCAAGATCGAGGTCCTGCCCGCCTCCCTGGGGGAGGCGATCGACCTCTTCGCCGCGAGCGACCTCATGCGGGAGACGCTCGGCCGGCACGTCTTCGAGAGCATCCTGGCCAACAAACGCATCGAGTGGGACGCCTACCAGGCGCACGTCACCGACTTCGAGCGCGAGCGCTACCTGCCCATCCTCTAGTCGCGGGGGCCCCGCGGTCGGCGGGCGGGGGCGCGGCTACAGCCCGGGGAACAGCATCGCCGTCGAGGCGTCGATCGCCTTGAAGAGCGGCGCCGGGTAGAGCCCCACCAGGAAGACCGCGCCGGTGAGCACGGCCAGCGCGCCCATCATGGGCGCCGGCACCGAGAAGCGGCCCGTGTCGTCGCCCTCGGGCTTGTAGAGGTACATCTGCTTGATGACCATCAGGTAGTAGTAGAGCGACACGAAGGAGACGGTGACGCCGATCACCGCCAGCCAGAGGTGCCCGTTGCTGGCCGCCACCTGGAAGATGACGAACTTGGTCGCGAAGCCGGCGAAGAGCGGCATCCCGGCCAGGGAGAACAGCGCGATCGACAGCAGCAGGGCCAGCATGGGCTGCCGCTCGGCGAGCCCGCGCAGGTCGACGATGTCGTCCTTGCCGGTGCGGTTGTAGAACGCGATCAGGGCCGTGAAGACCAGGACGTTGGTCGCCACGTAGCCCAGTAGGTGCAGCACCAGCGCCGTGGCGGCGTCCTGCGACTCGGCCAGCGATCCGGCGTCGAGCGCGACGATGCCGATCAACAGGTAGCCCACCTGCCCGATCGACGAGTAGGCCATCAGGCGCTTGAGGTTCGTCTGGCGCAGCGCGACCAGGTTGCCGGTGATCATCGTCAGCGCGGCGATGACGGCGATCAGCCACGACCACTCCGCCGCGGCCGGCAGCAGCGCCTCGGAGAACAGGCGCAGGAAGAAGGCGAAGGCGGCGGCCTTGCCGGCGGCGCTCAGGAAGGCGGTGATGGGCAGCGGCGCGCCCTGGTAGGCGTCGGGCGTCCACTGGTGGAAGGGCACGGCCGACACCTTGAAGCCCAGCCCCGCGACGATCAGCACCAGCGCCACGATGATCGCCGGGCGAACGTCGCCCGGGATGGGCAGGGCGCTGTCGATGGTCGCGGCGCTGAAGTTGCCCAGCTGCTGGGCGATGTTGCGCCCCGCCTCAATGCCGTCGGGCTCGATGGCGCTGTAGGTCGTCGTGCCGGTGACCCCGTAGAGGATGCTCAGCCCGTAGAGGAACAGCGCCGAGGAGAAGGCGCCCAGCAGCAGGTACTTGAGCGAGCCTTCGTTGGAGAACGGGTTGAGCTTGTTGAAGCCGACCAGGATGTAGAGGCTGAACGACATCAACTCCAGCGACAGGTAGGCGGTGATCAATTCGCGCGAGGCGGCGAGCAGCATCATGCCCAGCGTCGCGAACATGATCAGGCCGTAGAACTCGCCGTGATGGCGCAGCCGGTCGCCGGCGAACTGCACGCCGGCCAGGATCGCGAAGGCGGCGATGCCCAGGAAGAAGACGCGGAAGAGGACCGTGTAGTTGTCGACGGCCAGCACGTTGGCGAAGTCGTCGTTGACGTTGATGTAGAAGACCGCCGTCAGCACCAGCAGCACGACCAGCCCGGCGGCCGACAGGTAGCCCCAGACCTCCTGCGGCACGCGCCGGAAGATCAGCGCCCCCGCCACGATCAGCGTCGCGAAGCTCGCCAGCACCAACTCGGGGATGATCAGGGCGTATTCGAGATCCATCAGCCGCCCCGAACCACGGGCAGGTTGGCCAGGCTCCCACCCACTTCATCCACGCTGGGCAACTCGAGCACCGCGCTGGCGATGCGGTCCACAAAGGGGTCGGGCCAGACGCCCATCGCGACGATGGGGGCGATCAGCATCAGCCCCGCGGCCATCTCCCAGCGGCTGATGTCGCGCAGGCCGTCCCAGCGCGGGTTGACCGGCCCCAGCGTCGCGCGGCCCAGCAGGCGCAGGACGTACACCGCGGTCAGCGCGGCGGAGAGCACGCCGATTGCCGCCCAGAAGGGGAACTCGGCCACGGCACCCACGAAGATGTGGAACTCGGCGACGAACCCACTCAGCCCCGGTAAGCCGAGCGAGGCCAGCCCGGCGATGCCGAAGAAGATCACGAACAGCGGCATGCGTTTGATGATGCCCCCGAACTGGGTGATGTCGCGGGTGTGGGCCTGGTCGTAGATCGCGCCGACCATGGCGAAGAAGAGGGCCGTCATGACGCCGTGGCTGAACATCTGCAGCACGGCGCCGTTGACGCCGATCGTGTTCATCGTGCCCAGGCCCAGGAGCACGAAGCCCATATGGCTGACCGAGGAGTAGCCGATGACGAACTTGAGGTCGGTCTGGTGGAGGGCCGAGAAGGCCCCGTAGATCGCGGCGATCCCGCCAAGCACCAGCAGCACCGGCATCCACAGGTCGGTGCCGGCGGGCAGGGTCTCGATGCCCAGGCGCACGATGCCGAAGGCGCCCAGCTTCATCAGCACGCCGGCGTGCAGCATGGAGACGGCCGTGGGCGCGGCGACGTGGCCGTCGGGCGACCAGGTATGGAACGGCCAGAGGCCGGCCAAGACGCCGCAGCCGATCATGAAGAAGGGGAAGAACGTCTTGGCGAACGATTTATCGAACTCGACCTCGCGCAGCACCGCCATGTCGAAGGTGCCGGCCCCCGCCTCGGCGAAGACGGCGAAGATGCCGATGAAGATCAGCACCGATCCGCCCACCAGCACCATGGTGAGCTTCATCGCGCCGTATTCCTTGTTGGTGCTGCCCCAGACCACGATCAGCAGGTACATGGGCAGTACGGCGAGCTCGTAGAAGAAGAACCAGAAGAAGAGGTCCTGGCTGATGTAGACGCCGAAGACGCCCGCCACCAGCGCCCAGAAGAGGATGAAGAAGTCCTTGTTGCGGTAGTCGATCTTCCACGACACCAGCACGCCAGCGCAGGCGACGATGCCGTTCAGCAGCACCAGCGGCGCGGCGATGCCGTCGATCGCGAGGAACAGCGAGATGCCGTTCTCCTGGAAGATGCCGACGTTCTCGATCCAGACGTAGCGCAGCGCGAACTGGAAGCCGCCCTCCGAGTAGTCGAAGGCGGCGAAGACGATGATCGAGAGGACGAAGACGGCGATGCCGGTCGCCAGCGCGATGACCCGCACGACCTGGTCGTGGCGGCTGGGCGTGAGCAGCGTGAGCAGACAGGCGGCGCCCGGGATGAGCAGCAGAACGAGGAGCAGTTCGCCGACGTCGTTCACCGGTGGTCCTCATCCTCCGGCGCCCGCGGCGCCGGCGGTCCTTGCCCGCCCGGCGTCATCGCCGGGCGGGGCGCCTAGTTGCTGCGCAGCAGGAAGCCCAACGCTCCCAAGACTGCGACGCCGATCACCATCAACAGCGCGTAGTCCGGCAGGCGGCCGGTCACGTGCCGGCGCACCCATTCGCCGCTCCAACGTGTCAAGTTGGCGGGGCCGTTGATGCCCGTGTCGTTGACGACCAAGCGGTCGAATCGGGCCACAATGCGCCCGAAGGGCAGCACAGCGTGGTCGATCGCCCACTGGTAGCCCTCGTCGAAGTAGAACTTGTTCTCCACCATCGCCGTGAGGCGGGGCTGCCGCTCGCGTAGCGCCTGGGCGCGCTGGGCGTTGCGGCCATAGAACAGCCACCAGGCGGTGCAAATGCCCAGCAGCGAGACCAGTCCGGTGCCGACGGCGAGCGCGCTGTTGAAGTGGAACGCCTCCGGCTCCGGGAAGTAGATCCACTGATTGATGCCGCCCGGGAAGCCGAACCAGTCGCCCACCTGGTCCATGGCGAACCAGCCGGCGAAGGCGGTCAGCACCGTCAGGAAGACGAGCGGGATCAGCATCAGCGCCGGCGCCTCGCGCGTGCGCCGGATGACGTCGAGGTCCTTGGGCGCGCCGAAGAAGGTGATGAACACCAGCCGCGCCATGTAGACGGCGGAGAGGAAGGCGGCGACGCCCAGCAGCACCAGGATCGCCTCGTTCTGGGTCGCCTCGACGACGACGAAGATTTCGTCCTTCGAGAAGAAGCCCGACAGCGGCGCGATCCCCGCCAGCGCCAGCGCGGAGAGGATGAATGTGACGGCGGTGATTGGCATGCGCCACCAGAGGCCGCCCAGCCGGCGGGCGTCCTGCTCGTCGCTCATGTGGATGATCGAGCCGGCGCCCAGGAACAGCGTCGCCTTGAAGAAGGCGTGCGTCATCAGATGCAGCATCGCGACGCCGACAGCGCCGCAGCCCAGCGCCACGAACATGAAGCCCAGCTGGCTCACGGTGGAGTAGGCCAGCACGCGTTTGATGTCGGTCTGGGCGAGGGCGATCACGCCGGTCAGCAGGGCCGTGGCCAGGCCGATCGCCAGCACCACCTCCAGCGCACCGGGGGTCACGTCGAACAGCGGCAGCAGCCGCGCCACCAGGTAGACGCCGGCCACGACCATCGTGGCGGCGTGGATCAGCGCCGAGACGGGGGTGGGGCCCTCCATCGCGTCGGGCAGCCAGACGTGGAAGGGGAACTGCGCGCTCTTGCCCATCGCGCCCAGGAAGAGGAACAGCACCGACATTGTCAGGTAGCCGTCGCCCATGACCTGCGGCAGGTCGTCGAGGCGGCCCGCCTGGGCGGCCTGGATGATCTCGCTGATCTGGAAGCTGCCCGTCGCGCGCCAGAGCAGGATGATGCCGATCAGCATCCCCACGTCGCCCAGGCGCGTCGTCACGAACGCCTTCTTGGCCGCCTCCACGGCCGAGCGCCGCTCGTGGTAGAAGCCGATCAACAGGAACGAGCAGACGCCCACGCCTTCCCAGGCCACGTAGAGCAGCAGCAGGTTGTCGGCCAGGACCAGCGCCAGCATCGACCCGATGAAGAGGCTGATGACGGCGAAGTACCACCAGTAGCGCGGCTCGGGCTTGCCGTGATGCCGCATGTACTGCGTGGAGTAGAGGACGACCATCAGCCCGACGGTCGCGATCACGCCGATCATCACGACGGCGATGGAGTCCACCGTCCAGCCGATGCGCAGCGTGAACTCGCCCACCTGCAGCCAGGTGAAGCCGCTGTTGGCGATCCCGCCCAGCCCGTCCGCGATGGAGTCGAGATGCTCGGCCAGCACGACGAAGAACAGCCCGAAGACCGTCCCGACCGCGCCGATCGATACCCAGTCGCCCCCGCGCGGCAGGAAGCGCCCCACCAGGAACAGCACGAAGAACGCGCAGACGGGCAGCGCGGGCAGGATCCAGACGTGCTCCATCCAGAACATCTAGCGCCGCCCCCTCGTTGCTGGGGCCGCGGGCGCGGCGGGCGGCGTCGGCGGGAGGGTTGGCACGGCGCCTACCACTTGAGCAGGTTCACTTCGTCGACGTTGGCCGTGGCGCGGTTGCGGAAGGTGCGCACCACGATGCCCAGCGCCAGCGCCACCTCGGCCGCCGCCACGACGATCAGGAAGAACGCGAAGATGATGCCGGTGAAATTGCCGAACTCGATCTTGCCGTAGACCGCGAAGGCGACCAGGTTCAGGCTCACCGCGCTGAGCATGATCTCGACGGACATCAGGATCAGGATCGCGTTGCGGCGCGTGAGCACCCCCATCACGCCGATGGCGAAGAGGATCGCGTTGATCACCAGCACGTGCTCGATCGGCGGCACTAGTCCTCCTCGTCTTCCGGAGTGGCCAGCAGGATCGCGCCGTCGAGGGCGATGGAGAGCAGGATGCCCACGACGATGAAGGGCACGACCCAGACCGTGAAGATGACATCGCCGATGGCCTCGAAGGGCACCGGTTCGATGCCGTCACGGTCGGCGGGGGTGACCCAGTCGGTGGTGACGGCTGCCGCGATCAGCCCGGCCAGCAGGCCCATCGCGGCCAGCACGCCAAACGGGCGGCTCTTGCCGAAGAGGGCCTGCGGGCGCTCGCGGGCGCGGGTCAGCATCAGCGCGAAGAGGATCAGGATGACCACCGCGCCGCCGTAGATCAGCAGTTGCACGAGGGCCAGGAACTCCACCGTCAGGAGCAGATAGACGGCCGCCACGCCGCCCAACGTCGCGATGAAGAGCAGCGCCGCGTAGACGATGTTGCCGGCCAGCGTCACGCCCAGGGCGCTCAGCAGCATCACCGCCGCGATGGCGTAGAAGATGATCTCGGTCGCGCTCATTCCGCTCACTCTCCAGCCGGCTGGCCGGATGGGGCCCCAGCGGGGCCCCGCGCTGTTCGGTGCGGCGGGACTCGCGCCCCGCGCGCGGCGCCGATTCCCGGCGCGTCAGTCGCCCGAAGCGACCTCCGTGCTCGTTACGAGGCGCGGTCGCGCCGGTTCCAAGTGAATCGAGTCGCCGCCCGCTTTGGCTCGCACCAGAACGTAAATCAGGGCCACCAGTGAGACAAGCAACGCCAGCGAGACGAGCCCCACCACCCAGTCGGGCCCGCCGTAAGCGAGGATGATGCCGTTGGCCAGCACCTGCAGCAGGGCGAAGGGCAGCAGCACCTTCCAGGAGAAGGCCATGAGCTGGTCGATGCGCAGGCGCGGGAACATCGCCCGCAGCCAGAAGAGCACGAAGATCATCGCGCTCGCCTTGGCCAGCGTCAGCACGATCTGCCAGCCCAGCCCGGCGTCCGCGCCGAAGGGGAAGTTCCAGCCGCCCAGGAAGACCGTGGAGCCGAGCATCACCATCAGGAAGAGGCCGGTGTACTCGGCCAGGAAGAACATGCTCCAGCGGATACCGCTGTACTCGACGAAGTAGCCCCCCACGACCTCCGACTCCGCCACCGGCATGTCGAAGGGCGGGCGATGCATCTCCGCCAGCGCCCCGATCATGAAGATCACGAAGCCCAGCGGCTGCAGCAGGATGTATGGCGTCGTGCGCTGCTGGTCGACGATGGTGTTGAGGTTCAGCGCGCCGCCCACCAAGCCGCCGTCGAGCAGGTGGCCGGCGGCGATCATCACCACGCCGGCCGCCGCCAGCAGCATGGGCAACTCGTACGAGATGGCCTGCGCGGCGGCGCGGATGCCGCCCAGCAGGGCGTACTTGTTGTCCGATCCCCAGCCGGCCATGATCACGCCCACGATGTTGAGCCCCAGCACGGCGAAGACGTAGAGGAAGCCCAGCTCGAGGTCGCGGATGAACCAGGTCTCCGTGAAGGGGATGGGGATGAACATCAGGAAGACCGGCACGAAGACGAAGAACACCGCCAGCTCGAAGACCCAGCGGTCGGCGGAGTGCGGGCGCACGTCCTCCTTCGTCAGCAGCTTGAGGGCGTCGGCGGCCGACTGCAGGATGCCGACCGGGCCCGTGCGCGTGGGGCCCACGCGCGCCTGGAAGCGGGCCAGCACCTTGCGCTCGAGGTAGATCAGGGCCAGCGCGTTGATCGTCATCAGGGCGACGATGAAGACCAGCCGGATCAGGGCGTCGACCCAGTCGGGCATGCCGATCCCCGCGAACTCGCTCAGGACGATGGCGTCGGGCATCTAGCGGTCCACCTCACCCAGAACGATGTCGACGGAGCCCAGGATGATGACGGCGTCGGCGATGTACGAGCCGACCGTCATCTGCTTCAGCGCGCTGAGGTTGTGGAAGCAGGGCGAGCGCACCTTCATGCGCCACGGCTTATCGGTGCCGTCGGAGACCATGTAGATGCCGTACTCCCCGCGGGGGCCCTCCTGGCGCTGGTAGATCTCCGCCGGCGCCGGCCGCAGCCGCGTCGGCAGCCCCTCGGCCACGACGGGCCCGCTGGTCGGCATCTGGTCGAGCGCCTGCTCGACGATCCGCAGCGACTGCCGCATCTCCTCCATGCGCACCAGGAAGCGGTCGTACACGTCGCCGCGGTCGCCGACGGGGATGTCCCACTCGAAGCGGTCGTAGATGGAGTAGGGCTCGTCGACGCGCAGGTCGAAGGCGACGCCGGAGGCGCGCAGCATGGGGCCGGTGACGCCGTGGTTGACGGCGTCCCCGGCGCTCAGCAGGCCCACGTCGCGGCAGCGCGCGATCATGATCTCGTTGCGGGTCATCAGCGCGTCGAGGTCCTCGATGCCGGCCCGCAGCCGCGCGATCAGCCAGTGGCCGTCCTCGACGAAGGTCTCGTGCGGCTCCCAGGCCAGCCCGCCGACGCGGAAGTAGTTGTACATCATGCGGTCGCCGGTCACGGCTTCGAAGTAGTCCTGGATCAGCTCGCGCTCCTTGAAGGCCCAGGTGAAGGCGGTGCCGAAGAAGCCCACGTCGGTGCCGAAGGCGCCGGCGAACATCAGGTGCGACAGCACGCGGTTGAGCTCGGAGAGGATCAGCCGCACGTACTCCGCCCGCTCGGGCGCCTCGATGCCGGCCAGCCGCTCCGTCGCGTTGACGTGCACCCACTCGTTGCAGAACGCGGCCAGGTAGTCGGTGCGGTCCTGGAAGCCCAGCGAGCCCCGGTAGTCCATCGACTCGCTCAGCTTCTCCGCCCCGCGGTGCAGGTAGCCGATGTAGGGGATGACGTCTTTGACGACCTCGCCGTCGACGGTCAGGACCATGCGGAAGACCCCGTGCGTGGAGGGGTGCTGCGGGCCCATGTTGATGTTCATGTCGACGGTCTGGAACTCGCGCTCCACGGCCACCGGTTCCGTCATCACCACCTGCTCGGCCATCAGCCCTCTCCTCGCAATTCGCGGCGGCGGGCGGCGGCCAACTCGCGGGCGCGCTTGACGCGGTCCGACTGGGCCTGCTTGCGCTCCTCCAACTCGGCGGGGCTCATGTCGGCCGCCGCCGTCTTGGGCGCGGCCGGGGCGGCGGGCGCTGCGGCGGGGGGTGGCGCCGCCGCCGTGGCCGTCTCGGCGGCCGGCGCGTCGTCCGATGCAGCCGCCGCCGGAGCGGCGGCCTTGGGCGCCGCGGCCGCTTTGTCGCCCATGGGGGTCTTGGGCCCTTCGGCGCGGCGGGCGGCGGCCAACTCGCGGGCGCGTTTGACGCGCTCCGCCTGCTCGGCCCGCTTGGCGGCCAGCTCCTCGGGCGTCAGGTCCGAGGCGGCCTTCTTCTCGTCCGCCGCCTTCGCGGCCGCGGGGGCGGCCTTCGCCGCCTCCTGGCCGGCCGGCCGCCGGTCGGGCGGGTGCTCCTTCGTGAAGTATTCGATGTCGACGCCCTGCGGCAGCTCGATCTCCGCCAGGGGGTGGCTCTTGAGCAGCGGGTGGATGTCGAGATCCTCGTCGAGCAGCAGGTTGCGCGGGTCCGGATGGCCCTCGAACTCGACGCCGAACATCTCGCGCACCTCGCGCTCGGCCCACTCGGCGCCCATGTGCAGGTCGGTGATCGTGGCGATGGACGGCGCCTCGCCGGTCAGCCGAGTCTTGATGCAGACGCCGTGGCGGTGGCGCAGCGAATAGAGGTGGTAGACGACCTCGATGCCGTCGTCCTGCCAATCGACCGCCGTCAGATTGCGCAGCAGGTCCATCGACAGCCGCTCGTCGTCGCGGCTGGCGGCGATCACGCCGTGCAGGTCGGCCGGCGCGACGCGCAGGGCCTGGTCGATCTTGGTCTCCTCGGCCGAGAAGTCCAGCATCGGCAGGGCCTCGCGGTAGAGGTCGGCGACGCCGCCGGACTCCGGGGTCGATTGCGCGGCGTCGGTCTGCGTCGTCATACGCCGCGCGCCCGTGTCTCCATGATCTTGTCCTGCAGTGCCAGGAAGCCGTCGAGCAGCGATTCCGGCCGCGGGGGGCAGCCGGCCACGTAGACGTCGACCGGGATGATCTTGTCAACGCCTTGCAGCACGCGGTCGTACTGGGTGTAGGGGCCGCCGTTGGTCGCGCAGGCGCCCATGGCGATGGACCACTTGGGGTACGGCATCTGCTCCCAGAGCAGCTTGACTGCCGGGGCCATTTTCTTCGTCACGGTGCCGGCCACGATCATCACGTCGCTCTGGCGCGGCGACGGCCAGGGCACGATGCCGAAGCGGTCGAGGTCGTGGTGCGCCATGTAGGTCGAGATCATCTCGATCGCGCAGCAGGCCAGCCCGAACGTCATGGGCCAGAGCGACGCCTTGCGCGCCGCCGCGATCAGGGTGTCGGCCGGCACCTGCATCACGCCCGGCAGCGCGACCTTGTAAGGCACCAGCGGCGCGGCGTCATCGATCGGCAGGAGCCGCAGCTCCTCCGGCGAGACCGGCGCCGTCAGCGTGCCGCCTAGCGGGCTTTCTCGCTCGACCATTCCAGAACGCCTTTCCGCCATGCATAGGCCAGCCCCACCACCAGAGTGAGGATGAACAGCACCATTTGCCAGAGGATCACCTTGTCGAACGGGGCCGGCCCCACCGCGCCGCCGCTATCCATCAGCCCCAGGAACGAGGCGGCCCAGGGGAACAGGAAGACGATCTCCACGTCGAAGACGAGGAAGAGGATCGCGAAGATGTAGTAGCGCACGTGGACCTGGGCCCAGTTGCGGCCGATGGGCAGCATGCCGCACTCGTAGACCTGGCCCTTGAGCCGGGTCGAGCGGCGCGGCGCCAGCACCTTCGTGGCGATGATCGCGTTGAGCACCAGGAACGCCCCGACGGGGACCGCCAGGAGCACGGCGCCATAGTTCTCGATCAGCTGCTCCACGGCCGCCTCCGAGCCGCCCGTGGGGGCGATTGTGCGAGATTTCGCAGGCGGATCGTATGGCCGCCCCAGATCGGTGTCAATCGAGGCCGGGGGGGCGCGCCGCCTCGCCGGGAGGAGGCTCGCCCAGATCCGCGCGGCGCTCGCGCAGGCCGTCGAGCCGCTGGCGGAGTTCGCCCAGGCGCTCCCGCTCCCGCGCGACGACGGCCGCAGGCGCCTTGCCCGTGAAACCCGGGTTGGCGAGCTTGGCCTCGATGCGGGCCTCGTGCCCCTCGGCCTCGGCGATCTGCTTGTCGAGGCGGGCGCGTTCGCGGGCCAGGTCCACCAGCCCACCCAGCGGCAGCACGACCTCGGCCCGGTCGAGCACCTGCGTCACGACCTGTTCGTCGGGGGCCTCAGCGCGGGCGGCCACCATGTGCAGCGGACGGGCGCGCGCCAGCGTCTCGATCACCGCCGCGCGGTCGCGCAGCGCGTCGCCGTCGTCGCCGGCCCCGGCGACGACGTAGGCCTCGATCCAGCGCGGCGCCTCGACGCCCCGGTCGGCGCGCACCTGGCGGATCGCCCGCACGACCTCCTGCACGCCGGCGAAGCGGCGCTCGGCGGCGTCGTCCCGACCCGCGCCGGGGCGGGGGTAGGCGGCGATGATCAGGGCCGGGCCATCCTCGCCGGACAGATGCGGCCGCAGCCGCTGCCAGATCGCCTCCGTGGCGAAGGGCAGGAAGGGGTGCAGCAGGCGCAGCCCCTGGTCGAGGACGTGCGCCAGGACGCCCAGCGGCGCGTCGTCGCCGGCGCGCAAGCGCACCTTGCTGGCCTCGACGTACCAGTCGAAGAAGTCGCCCCAGAGGAAATCGGAGATGCGCCGCCCGGCCTCGCCGATCTGGAACTGGCCCAGCAGGTCGTCGACCTCGGCCGTGAGGCCCGCCAGCCGGGAGAGGATCCAGCGGTCCTCCAGCGCCAGCGAGGGGTCATCGGCCGCCGCGCGCGGCGCGACCACGCGGTCGCCCAGCTCGCCCAGCACGAAGCGCGCCCCGTTCCACAGCTTGTTGACGAAGTTGCGGCTCCCCTGCAGGCGCTCGTCGGTGAGCCGCATGTCGTTGCCGGGGCTCGAGCCGGTGGCCAGCGTGAAGCGCAGGGCGTCGGTGCCGAACTGGTCGCTGACGTCGAGCGGGTCGATGCCGTTGCCCAGGCTCTTGCTCATCTTGCGGCCCTGCGCGTCGCGCACGAGGCCGTGCAGGTAGACCGTGCGGAAGGGCGGCACGCCGTCCATGTTGTGGCAGCCCAGCATCACCATGCGGGCGACCCAGAAGAAGAGGATGTCGTAGCCGGTCTCCATCACGCTGCCGGGGTAGAAGCGCGTCAGGTCGTCGCTGGGCTGGGGCCAGCCCAGCGTGGAGTGGGGCCAGAGGCCGCTGCTGAACCAGGTGTCGAGCACGTCCGGGTCCTGCAGCAGCGCCCCCTGGTCGCAGTGCTCGCAGCAGTCCGGGGCGGGGTCGTCAGCGGCGACGATCGGCGTCACGTCCCGCCCGATCGTGGGGTCTGTCGCGAGCGCGGCGATGCGATCCCAGGGCAGCCCGGCGGCGGCGATCGCGGCGGCGCTGCCGACCCAGTACGCGCCGTCGGGGCTCGCGTCCAGCCCCGGCCCGGCCTCGGGCAGGCTCGACCGGGGCACGCTGAGCTGGATCTCGGCCCCGTCGCAGGGGAGGCAGTACCAGGCCGGGATGCGATGGCCCCACCAGAGCTGACGGCTGATGCACCAGGGCCGGATGTTGTCCATCCATTGCAGGTAGACCTTGGCGAAGCGCTCCGGCACGATGCGCACCTCGCCCTCGCGCACGACCGCCGCCGCCTTCGCCGCCAGTTCGCCCACGTCGACGAACCACTGGTTGCTGATCAGCGGCTCGACCACGTCGTCGCAGCGCTGGCAGTGGCCCACGCTGTGCGCGTGCGGCTGCGTCTCGACGAGGTGGCCCGACGCCTCGAGGTCGGTGGCGGCGGCCTCCCGCGCGACGTCGCGGTCCTGCCCCTCGTAGGGGCCGGACTCGGGCGTCATCGTTCCGTCCCAGTCGACCACGCTGATCGCCGGCAGGTCGTGCCGCTCGCCGATCTCGAAGTCGAGCATGTCGTGGCCGGGCGTGATCTTGAGCGCGCCGCTGCCGAAGCCGATCTCCACGGCGGCGTCGGCGATGACCGGGATCGCCCGCTCGATGCCGGGGGTGGGGACCCGCACGCGGCGGCCGACCACTTCGCGCCAGCGATCGTCGTCGGGGTTCACGGCCACGGCCACGTCGGCGGGGATCGTCTCCGGCCGCGTCGTCGCGATGACGATGCCCTCGCCGTCGCCGTCACCATCGCTGTCGGCGAAGGGGTAGCGCACGTGCCACAGCGTGCCCGGTTCCTCGGCGTACTCCACCTCCAGGTCGGACAGCGCCGTGCGACAGCTGGGGCACCAGTTGATGATGCGGTGACCGCGGTAGACCTTGCCGCTCGCGTGGAGGTCGCGGAAGGTGCTGCGCACGGCCTCCTGCGGGCCCGCGTCGAGGGTGAAGACCTCGCGGTCCCAGTCGCACGACATGCCCAGCCGCCGCTGCTGGTCGGCGATGCGCCCGCGGTAGCGCGCCACCCACTCCCAGACGCGCTCCAGGAAGGCCTCGCGGCCGATGTCGTGGCGGCTCAGCCCTTGCTGCGCGATGTCGGCCTCGACGACGTTCTGCGTCGCGATGCCGGCGTGGTCGACGCCGGGCAGCAGCAGCGCCTCGTCGCCCAGCATGCGCCGCCAGCGGATCAGGATGTCCTCGATCGTCGTGGTCAGGGCGTGGCCCAGGTGCAGCGCGCCGGTCACGTTGGGCGGCGGCACGATGATGCAGTAGGGCTGCCCGTCGGGGCGGCGCGCCTGCGGACGGAAGTAGCCGCCCGACTCCCACATCGCGTAGATCGGCGCCTCGACGGCGGCCGGGTCGTAGGTCTTCGCGAGGTCGCTGACCGGGGGCGCGGATGAGGGGGGGCTGGGGGGGGCGGTCTCGCTCACGGGGGCTCCGCTGCTGTCGCTGTCGGGGGGTGCCGGCGTCTCAGCCGACCGGCACGGCGATGCCGTCGATGACGGGCGCCGCGGAGGATGTCGCGGGGGTGGGTCGGCGGCGGCGCTTGAGGTCCTCCATCGCCTGCAGGCGCAGCAGGCCGCGACGCGTGTCGCTCGCCACGCGGGCCGGATCCTGCGCGGCCAGCCGCCGCTTGAATAGCCAGTAGGTGAACTCCTTGAGTTCCGACAGGCTGATGCGGTCCACCATCTCGCGATCGTGGGCGGAGCGGAACTCGCGGATCAGGCGCGACCGCGTCTCGCCGTAGATGCGCTGGAAGTGGTCGCCGTCGTGGCTGGCGTCGTGGCGGAAGGCGGCGTTGCCGCGCTCCTTGCGCACCTCCTCCTCGACGGTCAGCTGCAGCGCCTCCTCGACCCGCACGCCGTAGGTGAAGTTGAGGTGCGCGCGGTACTTGCCGGCCCCCAGCGCCGACTGGAACGCCTCCTCGCTCATCGGCGCGGGCCAGCGCTCGTCGAGCAGCAGCGCCTCGACCTCGGCCTCGGGCAGCAGCGACGGCTCCACCGCGTCCAGCAAGCGCTCGGCCAGCAGCAGCCAGTCGAACGCCTCGCCGCCGACGAGGTAGCGGTACTCCCGCCCCTCGGCCGTCTCCTCGGTCACGTCCCAGGCCGCGATGGCCGCCAGCAGCGCCTCGGCCCAGGGGCGGCCCGTCTGCAGGTCGGCGCGGAAGGCGGCGATGTGCGAGCCCGGGTCGCGGTGCAGCAGTTCGCTCATCGGACCGCCCCGCAGCAGCGCTTGTACTTCTTGCCCGATCCGCAGGGGCAGGGCGCGTTGCGTCCCGTCTTCGCGACGGTCACCGTCCCGCCGCCGCCCGACGGCTCGGGCCCCGCCCCGGCGCCCTCGCCGCTGATCTCGCGCACGCCGCTCACGCCCATCTGTTCGGCGGCGCCCGCCGGGGCGGCGGCGGCGCTGCGCAGGGCGCGGCGGCGCGGCGGGCGCCCCCCGGACCGCGCCCTGCCGTTGCCGTCGCCGGGGGCGGGGGCCGCGGCGTGACGCACGCGCAGCACCGCCCGCGCCACCTCGCGGCGGATGGTGGCCGTGAGCTGGTCGAACATGTCGAAGGCTTCGCGCTTGTAGGTCACCAGGGGGTCCTGCTGCCCGTAGGCCTGCAGGCCGACGCCCTGGCGGAAGGAGTCCATCTCGGTGAGGTGGGCGACCCAGGCCCGGTCGATGATGCGCAGCACGATCTGCCGCTCCGCTTGCTCCAGCACGGCGTCGCCCAACTCCGCGCGCTTCGCCTCGTAGAGGCCGAGGGCGTGCGCGCTCAGCGCCTCGATGACCGCGTCGTTGCTGGCGCCCGCCACGGCCTCGGTGTCGAAGCCGTCCAGCGGGATGACGCCGCCCAGCTCGGCCCAGAAGGCGTCGGCGTCGCCGGCGGCCAGCGAGCCGGCGCCGCTGAACTCCTCGACCTGCGCCCGCGCCTCGTCCTCGATCATCGCCCGGACGATGGCGTGGATGTCCTCGTCGGAGAGCACCCGGTCGCGCTCGCCGTAGATCACCTCGCGCTGGCGGTTGATCACGTCGTCGTACTCGACCAGGTGCTTGCGGATGTCGAAGTGGTGCGCTTCGACCTTCTGCTGGGTCTGCTCGATCGCCCAGCCGACCATGCCCGACTCCATGGGCGTCTCGTCGTCCCAGCCCAGCTTGCCCATCATTCCCGTCACGCGTTCGCTGGGGAAGCGGCGCATGATCGTGTCCTCGAAGGAGACGAAGAAGCGCGACATGCCGGGGTCGCCCTGGCGGCCCGAGCGCCCGCGCAGCTGATTGTCGATGCGGCGCGACTCGTGGCGCTCCGTGCCCAGCACCAGCAGGCCGCCCGCCTCCTGGACGCCGGGGCCCAGCTTGATGTCGGTGCCGCGGCCGGCCATGTTCGTCGCGATGGTGACGGCGCCGGGCCGGCCCGCCTCCGCCACGATGCCCGCCTCGCGCTCGTGGTTCTTGGCGTTGAGCACGTTGTGAACCACGCCGCGGCGGGTCAGCATGCCCGACAGCCGTTCCGACGACTCCACCGAGGCGGTGCCCACCAGGACCGGCTGCCCCCCGTCGCGGGCGCTCGCGATCTCGTCCACGGCGGCGCGGAACTTGGCCGTCTCGTTGCGGAAGATCAGGTCGGGCTGGTCGTCGCGCCGCATGGGCACGTTGGTGGGGATCACGACGACGTCGAGGGAGTAGATCTTGTTCAACTCCTCGGCCTCGGTCTCGGCCGTGCCGGTCATGCCGGCCAGCTTGCCGTACATGCGGAAGTAGTTCTGATAGGTGATCGTGGCCAGCGTGACGGTCTCCCGCTCGACGGGGACGCCCTCCTTGGCCTCGATCGCCTGGTGCAGCCCCTCCGAGTAGCGGCGGCCCTCCATCACGCGGCCCGTGAACTCGTCGACGATGACCACCCGGCCGCCGCGCACCATGTATTCCTGGTCGCGGCGGTACATGAACTCCGCCCGCAGGGCCGCCTCGAGGAAGCGCGTCAGGCGGGCGTCCTCGCCTTCGAACAGGTTGTCGATGCCCAGGCTGCGCTCGACCTTCTCGATGCCCGGCTCGGTCAGCGCGACCGTGCGCGACTTCGGGTCGGTGGTGAAATGCTCGCCCTCGTCGAGCGTGCGCACGATGCGCGCGAAGGTGTGATAGGTGTCGAGCGGCTCGGAGGCCTGGCCGCTGATGATCAGCGGCGTGCGCGCCTCGTCGATGAGGATGTTGTCGACCTCGTCGACGATCGCGTAGGCCAGGGGGCGCTGCACGCGCGCCTCGAGCGTGGTCGCCATGTTGTCGCGCAGGAAGTCGAAGCCGAATTCGTTGTTGGTGCCGTAGGTGATGTCGCACTGATAGGCGCGGGCGCGCGAGCAGGGGCGCAGGTGGCGCAGGTCGCCGAGGCCGGCCCGGCGCACCCGCTCCTCGGCGTCGACCTCCTCGCCCTCCGGGACGGCGGTGGGGTCGTAGGCGGGGTCGTACTCGAAGGAGGCGCGGTGCTGCAGCACGCCGACGCTGAGGCCCAGGCCGTGGTAGACGGCCGCCATCCAGCGGGCGTCGCGCTTGGCCAGATAGTCGTTGACCGTGACCAGGTGGACGCCGTCGCCCTCCAGCGCGTTGAGGTAGACCGGCAGCGTCGCCACCAGCGTCTTGCCCTCGCCGGTGCGCATCTCGGCGATCTTGCCCTGGTGCAGCACCACGCCGCCGACGATCTGCACGTCGTAGTGCCGCATCTCCAGCCAGCGTCGGCCGGCCTCGCGCACCACGGCGAAGGCCTCCGGCAGGATGTCGTCCAGCGCGGCGCCGTCCTCCAGGCGGGCGCGGAACTCGGCCGTCTTGTCGCGCAGGCCGGCGTCGGTCAGGGCGGCGAACTCGTCCTCCCAGGCCGCGACCTCGCGCACGATGGGCTGCAGCCGCTTCAGCTCGCGGCTGTTGGAGTCGCCCATCAAATTTTTTGCTCGATTGAGGAGGCTCATTGGTCGTCCCGCCGCGTGCGGGGGGGCCGTCCGGGCCGGCGCACGCAGTCGGATCCAGGATAGCGCCGCCGGACCGCAGCCCGGAACCGTCCGTCCGCCGGGAGGGGGGGTACCGGGGTAGGGAGGTCCGGCGGGGGGGTCAGGGGGGAACCGGCGGGGGTGAGGGGGGCGCCTCCCGGCGGTCAACAGGAGTGTACCTGGGGCCTATCCGAGGGTCAGGGGAGGGGCCGCGCGACGGCCACTTGCACGAAATTTGCACGAATTTGCACGAATTTGCAGGAAAACGGCCGATTCGAGGGGGGGTGGCGCCGGATTCGGCTGGCCGCTGGGCGGATCTCCTTCCCTGCGTCACACGCGATGCGCGGGTCGTGATGGCAGGATGGAGGATTCCAAGTGTCGTGTCCAGGCGGCGCCCGCGCGGCACGCGCGGCATCACCTGCCCGCTTGCTCGCGCTCGTACTGCCGCAGCGCATCGAGCGTCAACGGCCGGCCCGCCCGCTTCGCCTCAAGCCACCGCTGAAAGGACCGCGGGCTCTCCCCCGAGGCCCTGCCCTCCAGCAGCCCTTCCACGCCGATGTCCTCGTCGAGGTCGGGCCAGTGAATGTGCTGGCTCTCGGCGTACAGCTCGTAGTTGTTGCGCTCGTCCGGCGTCGCGTGGACCAGGCGGGGATACCAGTCGAGGGGTACCGCAATGGTGCGGCCGTCGGACAACTCTACGGTCAGCGTGTCCTCGGTGGCGCGGACGGCCGTCGCTCCAGGCACTTTGAAGTCAACGGTTGAAGAACGCATGCCACTCCTCCAGGAATCGGGCCTGATCCCGCTCGACGATATCCCAACTCCGTCCGCGCCGCGCCCCCGACCTCACCCCCCGTCGGCGCCGCGGGGGACCGCGAACGCGCAGCGCCGGGGCGCGCAAGGGCCCCCGAAGGTCGCTCCCGGGGGTGCGGGAGGGTGCCGCAGGGGGTGCAGTAGGGCGCCGCAAGGGGGCACAAGGGCCGCACAAGGGCGGCGCAAGGGCGGCACAAGGAGTGCGCGGGGGCGTGGTTTCCGCGCGCCGACGCCCCCCTCACCCTAACCCTCTCCCCAGGGAGAGGGGATCGGAGTCCCCCCTCTCCGTTGCTCTGCAACGGAGAGGGGGTTAGGGGGTGAGGTTCGGGCACCCGCCCGCCGCGCCGCCCGCACGAGAAATTGTTTTGCGCGACGCCCTCTCCCCTCCCTCATAGAGAGGGGGGACACGTTGTCTCCATCCCGGTTATCCACAATGTGAAAAAATAACTTCCCAAACACCTTGACGTGGCCCCCCCCCCTAAACGTCATAATGCTTGCGCTCTCGAAGCACGACCCCATCCAGAGGGGATGGGGCGGTCACATCCACGGAAAGGATGACGCCATGAGCAACTATTGGGAGACCCTGCGACAGCGAAAGATCAGCCGTCGCACCATGTTGGGAGCCAGCGCCAAGGCGGGCGTCGGCGCGGCCGGCCTGGCCTTGGTCGGCTGCGGCGACGACGACGATGACGCCGGGACCGCGGCCGCCGAACGGGCCGCCGCGGCCGCGGAGGAGGCCGCTGCGGCGGCCGTCGCCGCGGGCGAGGCGCGCGCCGCCGAGACCGAGGCCGCCGCCGACGCGGCCGCTGAGGCGGCGGCAGCCGCGTCCGAGGCCTCCGCTGCGGCCTCCCAGGCCGCCGACGCCGCCGATGCGGCCGCCGCTCTGGCCGCCGAGGCGGCCGAGTCGGAGGACGCCGCCAACGCGGCCGCCGCCGCGGAAGCCGCCGCCCAGGCTGCTGCCGACGCTGCCGCTGCCGCATCCGCGGCCGGTGACGAAGCCGCCGCGGCCGTCGCGGCTGCCGCCTCGGAGGCCGCAGAGGCCGCCGCCCAGGCCGCCCGTGACGCGGCCGCCGCGGTCGAGGCCGGCACGGCCACCGCCGAGGCCGCCCAGGCCGCCATCGACGAGGCCGCCGAGGCCGCGGCCGCCGCTGCGGCTGCCGCCGGCGAGGCGTCCGCCGCCGCCGGCGAGGCCGCCGCCACCGCCCAGCAGACCGCCGAAGCCGCGGCCGAAACCGCCGCCGCGGCCGTCGCCGCGGCGCAAGAGGCCGCCGACGCCGCCCAGGAGGCCGCCGAGAGCGCCGCCATGGCGGCGGCGGACGACGAGGCCCCGGCCACCGGCCCGCGGCGCGGAGGCGTCATGACCTTCTTCAGCGACGATAGCGGCATCCTCGACCCGGCCACCTCCGAGCACGGCGGTCTCGACAGCAGCTGGTTCCCGATCTACGACCACCTCAACTACATGGACAACGGCGGCGTGCTCACCTCGGCGATGGCGGAACTGCCCGAGGTCGTCGATGACGTCACCTTCGTCTACAACATCAAGCCGAACGTGCACTGGCACGACAAGCCCCCGCTGAACGGCCGCCAGTTCGTCGCTGAAGACGCCGCCTTCGGACTCGCCCGCTTCGGCGAGGACAACCCCGAGTTCCTCTGGAGAGACCGCTTCTCCAGCGTCGAGCAGTTCGAGACCCCCGACGAGTTCACCATGCGCCTCAAGATGAAAGAGGTGTTCTCGCCGCTGCTCACCGCGGTCGGCGAGACCCAGATGCTCATGATCTCCCGCGACGTGATCGAGGCCTTCGGCAACGACGGCCTCGCCAGCAACCCCGAGGCCGCTGTCGGGACCGGCGGCATGCAGTATGTCTCCCGTGAGGCCGGCGTGCTCACCGAGCTCGAACGTAACCCCAACTACTTCCGCGAAGGGCTCCCCTATTTCGACGGGCTGCGGACGAACTGGAATTGGGAGGAGACGGCATATCGGGCCGCGCAGTACGTCGCCGGCGAGTCCGACTTCGTCTTTATTCCGTGGTTCGGCATCCCGGGAGAGAACGATGCCCTGCGCGCCCAGGTCGGCGAGGAGAACGTCGTCGACGTGCCCATGAACTCGACCTGGAACTGGGTGGCGGTCCACATCCACACCAAGGTCGAGCCCTACACCGACCCGCGCGTGCGCCTCGCCCTGCATCTCGCCACCGACCGGGAACTGGCCAACGCGATCCCCAACGCCGCGTCGGAGATCGGCGGGCCGATCACCCACGCCGCCGGCGTCTACGCGTGGAGCCCCGACGAGCTCCGCCAGCTGCCCGGCTACCGCTCCGGCGCCCTGCGCGAGGAGGACCTGGCCGAGGGCCGGCGGCTGCTCGACGCCAGCGGCTACGACCCGGCGAGCGTGCCGCCGATGAGCGCTTGGTCCGACCGCATCGAACAAGCGCAGGTGGTCCAGCACAGCGTTGCCGAAATCGGCTTCGAGGTCGCGATCGAGGAGGTGAACAACGCGGAGTCGCACTCCAGGAAGACCTCGGGGAACTTCTCCATCCACTTCGATGGCCTCGGGGGCGGGTTCGACCCCGACGCCCTCTCCAGCGGCCACGGCACCGGCGGCGGACGGAACTTCGGCGAGTTCTCGGACCCCGAGATCGACGCGCTGCTGGAGCAGGGACGCACGACCATCGGCACCGAGAACCGGGTGCCGATCTACGACGAGATCCAGACCAAGCTGCTCGAAGAGCACAATCCCCAGATCTACATGGACTGGGGCCAGCCGGTCGTCGGCCACCGTCCCTGGCTCAAGGGCTACGGTCCGACCAACAACAGCACCGCCGCCACCTATCGGTGGTACCGGTCGTGGTTCGAGGGCAAGCCCGGCGTGTAGGGGGCTCCAGAACCTCACCCCCTGTCCCCCTCTCCATCCAGAAGGATGGAGAGGGGGAACGTGGGCGCGGGCGCAGCGGGCGCCGTAGGGGCCCCGATGGGCGGCCTAAGGCGCGCGGTGGGTGGGCCAAAGGGTGCGCCCCGGCCGGGCGTTCGGGTCTAGACGAGCTTCACGATGGCGACAGCGACCGTGGCGACGGCCACGCCGAAGCCGGCGAGTTGGAGTTGCAGCGTACGCATATCGGACTGGAAGTCCGCCCGCATGGTCTGCATCTCCGTGCGCATGGCCTGCAGGCCCTCGCGGAGTTCGCCCCGCAGGGTCGCGATGTCCTCGCGCACCTCGGCCCGCAAGGCCGCCATTTCCTCGCGCAGCGCTGCCACCTCTTGGTGGAGCTCGTCGCGCCCCGGCGTGACCGCCTCGCCGATCACGGCCGCGATCGTCTCGGCCGCGGCCGGCGATTGATCCGCCTCGTCGCGGAGCCGTTGGGCCGCCCGGAGGGTGTCGAACGTCACCATGCGCATAGCTTACACGACCGCGCCCGACGTCACCCCCCTTCGGCGCCGCTCAGGACAGGCCTGTCCCCCTCTCCATCCAGAAGGGTGGAGAGGGGATCGGAGTCCCCCCTCTCCATTGCTCGGCAATGGAGAGGGGGTTAGGGGTGAGGTTCCGGCCTAGGGGAAGAGCGCGCCGACCGACTGCCCGGTGTGGATGCGGTGGATGGCCTCGCCCAGCAGCGGCGCCACGCTGACCGATTCGATCTTGTCGCCGGCGTCGCCCGGCAGGGGCAGGCTGTCGGTCACCAGCAGGCGGCTCAGCGGGCTGTGCTCCAGGCGCTCCAGCGCCGGGCCCGAGAGCACGCCGTGGGTGCAGGCGGCCGAGATCGTCTTCGCGCCGTGCCCCTTGAGCAGCGTCGCCACTTCGACCAAGGTGCCGGCCGTGTCGACCTCGTCGTCGATGATCAGCGCGTCCTGGCCGTCCACGTCGCCGATCAGGTGCAGCACCTGGGCCTCGTCGTTGTTGCTGACGCGCCGCTTCTCGCAGAGCGCCAGCGGCGCGCCCAGCCCTTCGGCCATGTTGCGCGCCCGCTTGGCGCTGCCCAGGTCGGGCGCGACGACGACGCCGCGGAACTCGCGCTCGCGGATGGCGTCGCCCAGCAGGCCCAGCGCCGTCAGCTCGTCGGTGGGGATGTTGAAGAAGCCCTGGATCTGGCCGGCGTGCAGGTCCATCGTCAGGATGCGGCTCGCGCCCGCCGTCTCCAGCAGGTTGGCGATCAGCCGGGCCGTGATCGGCACGCGCGGCTGGTCCTTCTTGTCGGAGCGGCCGTAGGCGAAGTAGGGGATGACGGCCGTGATGCGGCCGGCGCTGGCCCGGCGCACGGCGTCGATCATGATCAGCAGTTCCATGAAGCTGGCGTTGACCGGCCGCGCGCCCGACTGCACCAGGAAGACGTCGCGCTCGCGCACGTTCTCGCAGATGCGCACGAAGATGTTCTCGTTCGAGAAGGACGACACCTCGGCGCGCCCCATGGGGATGCCCAGCGAACGGCAGATGGCCTCGCCCAGCGCCGGGTGGGCGTTGCCGGTGAAGATCAGCGGTCCGGGCAGGGTCACCAGGGGCTCCAAGCGCCGGCGGCGGCGCGCCACCGAGTATCCCGCGCCGCCCCGATGCCGGCAAGCAAGCGGCGCGCGCCGGGCCCCGGCGGGCCGGTCTGTCCACCGTTCATCCCCGGAAACGGCGGGGGGTTCTCCCCCGGTCTGCGTCGCTTCCTGCACGGTCGGGCCGGCGACGGCCCCCGCGGGGTCGCCTGGGCGACAGAACGGGGGCCGATCGCGGTGATCCGGGGGTCGGACCGCGCCGCGGCGGCGCCCGCGCCCTTGAAACCGTGCGGCCGGTCGAGTATCATCAGGCTCGGCTGCCCATGCCCCACACATGCATTCGACTCACCCGAGATCCGCGTTGATGGCCGGTTCTCCCGCACGGCTCGCACCTGCGCGCCTCGCGACCGAGGCCGGCTGTTCACCTCGAGGAGGCGTTGCCCCGCAATGACGCCGCGATGCCGGACTACGGCCCGGCGGTCACGGAACGGCTCCCCGATCGGAGCTGCGGGGCGGCGCGCCGTCGCCCGCGCCCGCCCGGCGGCGTCACCCTTGCCCATTGGCGTTGCACCACCGTCTGACTCACGACTGTCTGGCTCACCACCGAGGAGTGCCCCGCGATCATGACGACCACCTCCCCCAAGGCCGCCACCGGACCCGCCGGACGCACGCTCGTGCCCGAGGAACGACGGGTCTACTCGTCGATCGCGGAGCGGCACGAACTGCCCAACCTGATCCGCGTCCAGCTCGATTCGTACCACTGGTTCCTGAACGAGGGGCTGAAGCAGCTCTTCCAGGAGATCTCGCCCATCGAGGACTTCACCGGCAAGCGCATGGAGTTGCTCTTCGGCGAGTACCGGCTGGTCGACCCGCCCTACTCGGAGCACGAGTGCCGCCAGCGTGACCTGACCTACGCGGCGCCGCTGCGCGTCACGGTGCAGCTGGTCGTCAAGGACAGCGGCGAGATCAAGGAGCAGGAGCTCTTCTTCGGCGACTTCCCGCTGATGACGTCGACGGGCACCTTCGTGATTAACGGGGCCGAGCGGGTCGTCGTCTCGCAGCTGGTGCGCTCGCCGGGGGCGTACTTCAGCACCGTCGTCGACCCGACCACCGGGCGGGAACTCTGCAGCGCGAAGCTGATCCCCAATCGGGGCGCCTGGCTGGAGTTCGAGACCAGCAACCGCGACCTGCTGACGGTCAAGGTCGACCGCAAGCGCAAGATCCCGGTCACGACGCTGCTGCGCGCGATCGATTCCGACCCGGAGATCACCGACGACGCGTTGCTGGGCACCGACGAGCGCATCCGCGCGATGCTGCCCGACGGCGACGCCAACCCGCTGCACCCCTACCTCGAGGCGACGATGGCCAAGGAGCCGGCGCCGCTGGACGGGGAGGACCGCACCAAGGCCTGGGCGCTGCTGGAGGTCTACCGCCGGCTGCGCCCCGGCGACCCGCCCACGGCCGACAACGCGCGCGGCCTGCTCGACAGCCTGTTCTTCAACTCCCGCCGCTACGACCTGGGCCGCGTCGGCCGCTACAAGGTCGATAAGCGGCTGGCCCCGCTGCTGGGCGGGCCGACGGAGGTGCGCACGCTGCGCCTCGACGACATCCTGGCGATCGTCAAGCAGCAGATCCGGATCAACAACAGCGAGGACGAGCGGGACGACATCGACCACCTCGGCAACCGGCGCATCCGCGCCGTCGGCGAGTTGATCCTCAATCAGTTCCGCGTCGGCCTGCTGCGCATGGAGCGCGTGATCCGGGAGCGCATGACGATCACCGACCCAGAGCAGGCCACGCCCAGCGCGCTGATCAACATCCGCCCCGTCGTCGCCTCGATGAAGGAGTTCTTCGGCGGCAGCCAGCTGAGCCAGTTCATGGACCAGACCAACCCGCTGGCCGAGTTGACCCACAAGCGCCGCCTGAGCGCCCTGGGTCCCGGCGGCCTGAGCCGCGACCGGGCCGGCTTCGACGTGCGCGACGTGCACCACAGCCACTACGGCCGCATCTGCCCCATCGAGACGCCCGAGGGCCCCAACATCGGCCTCATCGGCAGCCTGGCCACCTACGGCGTGATCAACGAATTCGGCTTCATCCAGACGCCCTACCGGCGCGTCATTCGCGAGCTGCCGGTCGACTCGGAGGAGTTGGTCGGACGGGTGCTGGCCGAGACGCAGATCGGACCCCGCGGCGGGCGGATCGGCGAGGCGGGCGACGAGATCACGGCCGCGATGCAGACCCGGCTGGCGGGCGCGGGCATCGACCCCGTGCCGGTGCGGGCCTACGTGGAGGACGAGATCCAACTGCTCACGGCCGACGAGGAGGACCGCTTCGTCGTTGCGCAGGCCAACGCGCCGCTCGACAGCGCGGGGCACTTCCTCGAGGAGCGGGTCGAGGTCCGCGACGGCGCGCAATTCGAGGAGATCGAGCCCGACCAGATCGACTACATGGACGTGTCGCCGCGGCAGATCGTCTCGGTGGCGACGTCGCTGATCCCGTTCCTCGAGCACGACGACGCCAACCGCGCCCTGATGGGCTCCAACATGCAGCGCCAGGCCGTGCCGTTGCTGCGTCCCGAGGTGCCCATCGTGGGCACGGGCATGGAGCGCCAGGCGGCGCACGACTCGGGGCAGGTCGTCTTCGCGCGCAAGGACGGCAAGGTGACCAAGGCCACCAGCTCGGACATCACGATCGCCTACGACGACGGCGAGGAGGAGACCTTCTCGCTGCTCAAGTTCATGCGCTCCAACCAGGGCACCTGCATCAACCAGCGCCCCATCGTCGCGACGGGCGACCGCGTGGCCGCGGGCCAGGCCCTGGCCGACTCCTCCTCGACCGACAAGGGCGAGCTGGCGCTGGGCCAGAGCGTGCTCGTCGCCTTCATGGCCTGGGAGGGCTACAACTTCGAGGACGCGATCATCCTCTCCGAGAACCTCGTGCGGGAGGACAAGTTCACCTCGATCCACATGTCGAAGTACGAGGTCGAGGCCCGCGAGACGAAGCTGGGCCCGGAGGAGATCACGCGCGACATCCCCAACGTGGGCGAGGAGTCGCTGCGCGACCTGGACGAAGAGGGCATCGTGCGCATCGGCGCCGAGGTGGGGCCGGGCGACATCCTGGTGGGCAAGATCACGCCCAAGGGCGAGACCGAGCTGACCGCCGAGGAGAAGCTGCTGCGGGCGATCTTCGGCGAGAAGGCGCGCGAGGTGAAGGACACCTCGCTGCGCGTGCCGCACGGCGCGCGCGGCACGGTCGTCGAGTTGCGCGTCTTCCAGCGCGAGGAGCACGACGAGTTGCCGGCCGGCGTCGAGAAGATGGTGCGCGTCACCATCGCCGAGCGCCGCAAGCTCTCCGAGGGCGACAAGATGGCCGGGCGGCACGGCAACAAGGGCGTCATCTCGCGCATCATGCCGGCCGAGGACATGCCCTACCTGGAGGACGGCACGCCCGTCGAGATCATCCTCAGCCCCATCGGCGTGCCGAGCCGCATGAATCTGGGCCAGATGCTGGAGACCCAGCTCGGCTGGGCGGCGCACAACCTGGGCTTCCGGGCCGTGACGCCCGTCTTCGACGGCGCCAGCGAGGGCGCCATCGCCGACGCCATGGGCCGGGCTTGGATCGTGCGCGCGGCCGGCGGCAACGGCTACGCGGAGGTGCCCGACCAGCACGCCGTGGTGCCGGCGATCGACCGCGAGCGCGTCGACGAGTGGCTGCGCGAGCAGGGCTACGACGCCGGCGCGATCTTCGATGAGAGCCGCGAGGGGCCGGCCAAGCGCGCCGCGCTGGAGCTCTGGCTGGAGCAGATCGGCGACGCGCGCGTGCGCGGCCTGAGCGACGAAGAGTTGCTGGAGCGCGCCGACGCCGCTTACCGCGACGGCCGCGGGGCGCCCCCCTTCTTCGGCAAGCAGTGGCTCTACGACGGCCGCACCGGCGAGCGCTTCGACCAGCCGGTCACGGTGGGCTTCATCTACATGATGAAGCTGAGCCACATGGTGGAGGACAAGATCCACGCCCGCTCGACGGGGCCCTACTCGCTGATCACGCAGCAGCCGCTGGGCGGCAAGGCGCAGTTCGGCGGGCAGCGTTTCGGCGAGATGGAGGTCTGGGCGCTGGAGGCCTACGGCGCCGCGCACATCCTGCAAGAGCTGCTGACCGTCAAGAGCGACGACGTGGTGGGCCGGGTCAAGGCCTACGAGGCGATCGTGAAGGGCGAGGCCGTGCTCGAGCCGGGCGTGCCCGAGTCCTTCAAGGTGCTGGTCAAGGAATTGCAGAGTCTCGGGCTCTCCGTGGAGGTCCTCAACGACGCCGACGAGCGCGTCGTCATCGAGGACACGTCGCGGCAGGACGTCCCGGAGCTCGGCGTCAATCTCAAGGGTTTCGAAGGGGAGGAAGTGCCCAGTGCTTGAGGTCAACGACTTCGACGCGATCCGCATCGCTCTGGCGTCCCCGGAGCAGATCCGCTCCTGGTCGTACGGCGAGGTGCAGAAGCCGGAGACGATTAACTACCGCACCCTGAAGCCGGAGAAGGACGGTCTCTTCTGCGAGAAGATCTTCGGGCCGCAGAAGGACTTCGAGTGCACGTGCGGCAAGTACAAGCGCGTGCGCTACAAGGGCATCATCTGCGACAAGTGCGGCGTGGAGGTGACGCGCAGCAAGGTGCGCCGCGAGCGCATGGCGCACATCGAGCTGGCCGCGCCGGTGAGCCACATCTGGTTCGTGAAGGGCACGCCCAGCCGCGTGGCGCTGCTGCTCGACATCTCGCCGCGGGCGCTCGAGCGGGTGCTCTACTTCGCGCAGTACATGATCACCGGCATCAACGAGGATCAGAAGGCGAAGTCGATCCGCCGCCTCACGCTCGACGCGGAGGACGCCATCGAGGCCTCCGAGAAGGAGATCGAGGACGCCCTCAGCACGCTCAAGGCGGCCAGCGAGGGCCGGCTGAAGGCGATCGGCGACGCGCTCGCCGCGGCCAAGCAGGCCAACGCCGACGCGGCCGCCGCCCGCCGCGCCGAACTCGAGGAGGCCGCCGCGACCTTCACGGCGCTGCTGACGGAGTTCGACGGCAAGAAGGCGCGCCGCAACGTCCGCATCGACGACCTGACGATCGCCGCCCGCGGCGACCTCGTCGAGGCGGACAAGATGGTCCGCAAGCTGAAGCAGACCGTGCAGCGCCGGCTGGCCAAGGCCGAGCGCGACGCCGCCGCCGCCGAGGACAAGATCGCCGCGCAGGCGGAGGCGGACGAGAACCAGACCAAGGACGACGTGTTCGCCCAGGAGGAGCAGTTGCGCGAGCGGCTGGCCTCGGTGCGCGAGCGGGCGGAGAAGGAGCTGGAGGACCGGCTGGCGGAGTTGGAGGCGCTGCAGAACCCGCTGGAATCGATGGACTTCAGCGAGGCCATCATCACCGAGCAGCGCGCCGCCGAGTTGCAGGAGCGCTACCCGGGCGTCGTGCAGGTGGGCATGGGCGCCGAGGCCGTGATGCCGATCCTGGAGCGGATCGAGCTCGAGGCGCTCAGCGAGGAGCTGCAGCAGGAGGTCGCCACGACCTCCGGTCAGCGCCGCAAGCGCGCCATGAAGCGCCTGCGCGTCGTGGAGGCGCTGCGCAAGTCGGGCAACAAGCCGATCTGGATGGTCTTCCGGGCGCTGCCCGTGCTGCCGCCCGACCTGCGCCCCATGGTGCAGCTCGACGGCGGCCGCTTCGCCACCTCCGACCTCAACGACCTCTACCGGCGCGTGATCAACCGCAACAACCGCCTCAAGCGGCTGCTGGAGTTGGGCGCGCCGGAGATCATCATTCGCAACGAGAAGCGCATGCTGCAGGAGGCGGTCGACTCGCTGATCGACAACGGCCGCCGCGGCCGCGCCGTGACGGGCAGCGGCAACCACAAGCTCAAGAGCCTCTCCGACCTGCTCAAAGGCAAGCAGGGGCGCTTCCGTCAGAACCTGCTGGGCAAGCGCGTCGACTACGCCGGCCGCTCGGTCATCGTGGTCGGACCCACGCTCAAGCTGCACGAGTGCGGCCTGCCCAAGCGCATGGCGCTGGAGCTGTTCAAGCCGTTCATCATGCACGAGCTGGTAGCGCGCGGCCTGGCCCACAACATCAAGAGCGCCAAGCGGGTCGTCGAGCGGGCGCGGCCCGAGGTCTGGGACGTGCTGGAGGACGTCGTGCGGCAGCGGCCGGTGCTGCTCAACCGCGCGCCGACGCTGCACCGGCTGGGCATCCAGGCCTTCGAGCCGGTGCTGGTCGACGGCAGCGCCATCCAGATCCACCCGCTGGTCTGCTCGGCCTTCAACGCCGACTTCGACGGCGACCAGATGGCGGTGCACGTGCCGCTGAGCCGCGAGGCCGTCGCGGAGGCGCGGCAGATCATGCTCAGCACGAAGAACCTGCTGCTGCCCTCGTCGGGCGAGCCGACGATCGCGCCCACGCTGGACATGGTGATGGGTTGCTACTACCTGACCCTGAGCCGCGACCGGATGCCCGGCGGCTACGAGCCGGGCCCGCCGCCGCGCGGCCTCTACGCCTCCTTCGAGGAGGCGCGGCTGGCCTACGACCTGGGCGAGCTGCACCTGCACGCCAAGATCCGCGTGCGCGACGCGCGCAGCGACGGGGCGCTGGTGGAGACGACCGTGGGGCGCATCATCTTCGACGACGTCGTGCCCGACGGCATCCCCTTCCAGAACGCGCTGATGGACAAGAAGGCGCTGCGGGACCTCGTCTCGCGCTCCTACAAGGAGCTGGGCGGCGACCCGACGGCGCTGATGGCCGACCGGATCAAGGACATGGGCTTCCGCTTCGGCACGCAGTCGGGCGTCACGATCGCCGTCGACGACCTGCGCGTGCCGACGACCAAGCGCGGCGTCCTGAGCGACGCCGAGGCGGCGGCGGAGGAGGTGCGCGAGCAGTTCCAGATGGGCCTGATGACCGAGAACGAGCGCTACGGCAAGACGGTCAACATCTGGCAGGACGCGACCGACGCGGTCAGCGACGCCATCTCCGAGCACATGGACGAGTACGGCTCGGTCCACATCATGGTCTCCAGCGGCGCCAAGGGGAACATTGCCCAGGTGCGCCAGATGGCCGGCATGCGCGGGCTGATGTCGGACCCCTCGGGGCGCATCATCGAGCTGCCGATCCGCTCCTCCTTCCGCGAGGGGCTGTCGGTGCTGGAGTACTTCATCTCCACCCACGGCGCCCGCAAGGGGCTGGCCGACACGGCCCTGCGCACCGCCGACAGCGGCTACCTGACGCGCCGCCTGATCGATGTCTCGCAGGACGTCATCATCCGCGCCGAGGACTGCGCGACCGACCGTCTCACCCCGCCCGGCCTGCTCTTCCAGGAGGAGGCGCGCGAGCTGGGGCTGCTGGAGACGCTGCGCGAACGGGTGCTGGGCCGCTTCACGGCGGCGCCCGTCGCCCATCCCGAGACGGGCGAGATCCTGGCCGATGTGAACGTGCTGCTCGACGAGGACACGCTGGAGCCCCTGCTCGAGGCCGGCGTGTCGAGCTTCCGGGTGCGCTCGCCCATGCTCTGCGTCACCCGCAACGGGCTCTGCCAGTACTGCTACGGGCGCAGCATGGCGACGGGCGAGATCGTCTCGATGGGCGAGGCGGTCGGCATCATCGCGGCGCAGAGCATCGGCGAGCCGGGCACGCAGCTGACGATGCGCACCTTCCACACCGGCGGCGTCGCCGGCGTGACCGACATCACCAGCGGCCTGCCGCGCGTGGAGGAGCTCTTCGAGGCGCGCGCGCCCAAGGGGCAGGCCGTGATCACGGAGATCGACGGGCAGGTGAGCATCCTGCGCGAGGGCGAGATCCGCAAGGTGCGGGTCACCGCCACGGAGACCTATCGGGACGAGTACGAGTTGCCGGCCGGCGCCCGCGTGGCGACGAAGGACGGCGCCCTCGTGGAGGAGGGCGACGTGCTGGCGCACCTGCCCGCCCCCAAGCCGGCGGCGGACGAGGACGAGCCGGCGGCGAAGCCCAAGAGCAAGGCCAGGAAGAAGAGCGCCAAGCGGGAGCCCCGCCCCCAGATGCTGGCCCGCGTCGCCGGGCGGGTGGAGCGCAAGCCGCGCGCCCGCCGGCTGGCCATCGTCTACGAGCACCAGGACGTGCGCGAGTACGCCATCCCGGCGGCCGCCCGCATGCGGCTCAGCGAGGGCGACCAGGTGCAGGCCGGAGAGCGGATCACCGAGGGCTCGGTGAACCCGCAGGAGATGCTGCGCATCCTGGGCGTCGACGCCGTGCACCGCTACCTCGTCACCGAGGTGCAGCAGGTCTACCGCGCGCAGGGCGTGAACATCAACGACAAGCACATCGAGGTGATCGTGCGGCAGATGCTGCGCAAGGTGCGCATCGAGACGCCGGGCGACTCGGACCTGCTGGCGGGGGAGCTGCTCGACCGCTTCCAGTACGACGACCTCAACCGCCGCCTGGTCGAGCAGGGGCTCGAGCCGGCCAGCGCCCAGCCGGTGCTGCTGGGCGTCACCAAGGCATCGCTCTCGCAGGACTCGTGGCTCTCGGCCGCCTCCTTCCAGGAGACGACGCGGGTGCTCACCGAGGCCGCCCTGACCGGCTCCGTCGACCAGCTGGCGGGGCTGAAGGAGAACGTCATCATCGGCAAGCTGATCCCGGCGCGGGCGAAAGTGGAGCTGCCGCCGCTGCCCGAGCCCAGCACGATCATCAGCGAGGGCGACGCCGGCGACCTGATCGGCGACGACGCCCTGGAGGGCCTGACCGAGGAGCTGATGCGCGAGCTGGGCTTCAGCACCGAGGAGCCCGACGAGGAGCCCGTGCCGGTGGCCGCCGGCATGGGCGAGACGCCGCTGAGCTTCATCGCCGAGCCGGACGAGTTCTAGGCGCGTCGTCGCCCCGCGCGGCGCCGTGCAAACCGCGCATCCGCCCCGCGAGGCGGACACGAAGAAGCCGGGGCCCGCGGGCCCCGGCTTCTTCGTGTTTCGGTCGATCGGCGTGGGTCGCGCCGGCTCGCCGCGGCCGCGCGGGGGCGGCCGGCGAGCGCCGACTAGTAGTCCACGCCCGGCTCGGGGGGCGGGGCCATCGGCGCGTCCGGGATGTCCGCCACGAGCGACTCGGTGGTCAGCACCATGCCGCCGATCGAGGTCGCGTTCTCGATCGTCGAGCGCACCACCTTGACCGGGTCGACGATGCCGAACTTGAACATGTTGCCGTAGCGGTCGCTCTTGGCGTCGTAGCCGAACTCGTCGCTCTTGTTCTTGCGCACCTTGTCGATGACGACGGAGCCTTCCTCGCCGGCGTTGTGCGAGATCTGGCGCAGCGGCGCTTCGATGGCCTCGCGCAGCAGCCGCACGGCGGTGCGCTCGTCGCCGTCGGCGTCGCCCTCCAGATCGATCAGCACGCCGTCGGTGCGCAGCAGCGAGATGCCGCCGCCGGCCACGATGCCCTCCTCGACGGCGGCGCGGGTCGCGCTGAGCGCGTCCTCGAGCTTGGCCTTCTTCTCCTTGAGCTCGACCTCGGTGGGGGCGCCGACCTTGATCACGGCGACGCCGCCGGCCAGCTTGGCCAGCCGCTCCTGCAGCTTCTCGCGGTCGAAGTCGGAGGCCGTGCCGTCGACCTGGGCCTTGATCTCCTTGATGCGGTGCTGGATCGCCTCGTCGGAGCCGGCCCCCTCGACGAGGGTCGTGTCGTCCTTGCTGGAGACGATGCGGCGGGCGCGGCCGAGGTCGGCGACCTGGGCCTGGTCGAGCGTGCGCCCGAGTTCCTCGGTGATCACGGTGCCGCCGGTCAGCACGGCGAGGTCTTCGAGCTGTTGCTTGCGGCGGTCGCCGAAGCCCGGCGCCTTGACCGCCAGCACGTCGATCGTGCCGCGCAGCTTGTTGACCACCAGCGTGGCGAGCGCTTCGCCCTCCACGTTGTCGGCGATGATGACGAAGCTCTTGGAGAGCTGCAGCACCTTCTCCATCAGCGGCACGATGTCCTGGATGGCGGTGATCTTCTTGTCGGTGATCAGGATGTAGGGGTCGTCGACGGCCGCTTCCATGCGCTCCGGGTTGCTGACGAAGTAGGGCGAGACGAAGCCGCGGTCGATCTGCATGCCGTCCGTGAACTCGGTCTCCATGCGGATGCCCTTGCCCTCTTCGACCGTGATCACGCCGTCCTTGCCGACCTTCTCCATGACGTCGGCGATCATGTCGCCGACCTCGGGGTCATCGGCGCTGATCGTGGCGACGTCGGCGATCTCCTGCTTGGTCTGCACGGGGCGGGCCTGGCTGCGCAGCTCCTCGACGATCACCTTGGTACCGCGGTCGAGGCCGCGCTTGAGGCTCATCGGGTCGGCGCCGGCGGCGATGTTGCGCATGCCCTCGCGCACGATCGCCTGGGCCAGCACGGTGGCCGTGGTGGTGCCGTCGCCGGCCACGTCGTTAGTGCGGATCGAGACCTCTTTGGCGAGCTGGGCGCCCATGTTCTCGAAGGGCGCGTCGAGCTCGATCTCGCGGGCGATGGTGACGCCGTCGTTGATGATCAGGGGGGCGCCGTACTTCTTGTCCAGCACCACGTTGCGGCCCTTGGGGCCGAGCGTCACGCGGACCGCGTCGGCCAGCGCGTCGACGCCGCCCTTGAGCGCGCGCCGCGCCGTCATGTCGAAGGCCAGCTGCTTGGCCGCCATGTTTTCGTCCCTTTCCTCGGCCCGGGATGGGCCGTCTGCCGTAGTCCCGCTGCGACGGCCCCTCGCGATGGCGCGGCGCCGGGCCTGGGCCCGGCCGCCGTGACGCCCGCGTGCGCGCCGCCGCCGACCGCTAGACGATGACCTTGGCCAGGATCTCGCTCTCCTGGAGCACAACCAGATCCCGGCGGTCGATCTTGATGTCCTGGCCGGTGTACTTCTTGTAGAGGATGCGGTCGCCGATCTCGATCCCGATCGGCACGCGGCCGCCGGAGTCGTCGCGCTTGCCGGGGCCCACGGCCACGACCTCGCCCTGCTGGGGCTTCTCTTTGGCCGAGTCGGGGATCACCAGCCCGCTGTCGAGCACCTGCTCCTGCTGCACCGGCGTGACCACCACGCGGTCGTTGAGCGGCTCGAGCCGCGCAGGTTCCTTTTTCGCCATTTGGTTCAGTCCTTCGTCGTCTGCATTCGCCCGCGCCGGTTGGGGGAAGCCCCGCCGGCGCGGCCCGTCTCGGTGGATTAGCACTCCCAGGCGGCGAGTGCCAATGGGCATCCTAGCGGGGCCGCGAGCCATCGTGCAAGCGGATAGTGTGACCCAGGAACGTCACCCAGGCGTATGACCCGGACGGCGGCGGCGGCTGGCGCGGCTACCTGTTAGCGTGTACCCTGCCGGCATGAGCCCGTACACGGCCCGCGGCCGGCAGCCGCGCGACGAGGACTGGGACGACGGCGCCGTGCGCGCCCTGCGCGCGCACCTGGGCATGAGCCAGCGCCAGTTCGCCGACGAGATCAACGCGCGCCAGCAGACGGTCTCGGAATGGGAGACGGGCCGCTACCGGCCGCGCGGCGCCTCGGCCCGCCTGCTGAGCCTGATCGCCGAGGAAGCCGGCTACTACGCGGGCGCGCCCGAGGGAGGCGGGCCGCCGCAGGCCGCCCCCGCGGACGATCCCCCCGCCGCGCCCGCCGGGGCCTGACGCCGCGCCGTGGAGCCGCCGCCCGAGATGGAGCTGCAGCGGCGCTGGGCGACAGCCCCGCCCGTCCGCCTGCGCGACGAGGCGGGCCGCGAGTGGCGCGTGCTCTTCGCCGGCACCTGGAACCACGGCCCCGGCCCGGACTTCCGCGACGCCCTGCTGCTGCCCGCCTGGGGCCCGCCCCTGCGCGGCGACGTGGAGATCCACCGGCGTCCCGAGGCCTGGCGCGCGCACGGCCACGACGTCGACCCGGCCTACGGCCGCGTGCTCTTCCAGATCTGCGGGCAACTCGGGGCGGAAGATCCTCCCGGCCCGCGCGCCCGCGCGCCCCGGCCGGGGCCGCGCCGCAACGCCCTCCTGGAGGCGGGCGGCCCCGGCCCATCGCCGCCCTGCGCAGCGGTCGTGCAGCGGTCCGGCGAGGCGGCCGTGCTGGGGGCGCTGTCGCGCTTGGCGCGGGAGCGGCTGCTCGCCAAGGCGGGCCGGCTGCGGGAGGCGTCCGGCCCGGGCGGCGGCGCCGAAGACCTCGACGCGGCCGCCTACGCGGCGCTGTTCGCAGCCCTGGGGGCCGGCGGCGACGGCGTCGCACGGGTCCCGGAGCGCCTGCCCTGGGCGGAGGCGCGCGCCGTCCTCGGCTGCGGGCCTGCCGCGCTGGCGGCGCGGCTGCAGGGCGCCCTGCCCGCGGCCGGGAAGGCGCGCGGGCGCCCGGCCAACGCGCCGGTGCGGCGGCTGGCCGCCGCCGCCCACCTCCTGCCCCGCCTCAGCGAGGCCGGCGGCGGCTCGCTGGCGCGGGGGCTGATCGGCCTGACGCGGCTGCCGGAGCGTGAGGCCATCCTGGCCCTGCAGGTGCCGCGTCTGCTAGGCGAGGAGCGCGCCCGGCAGCTGCTCGTCGACGCCGCCTACCCCTTCGCCCTGGCCTGGGCGCCGCAGGGCGAACTGGCCGCGGCCTGGGGGCGGCTGGGCGGCGCCCGCTACGGTCGCACGGAGGCGCTGCGCGAGCGGCTGCGCGCGGGCGGTCTGCGGGGCTGGCGCAACGGCTCGACGCAGGCCCTGCTGAGCCTGGAGCGCTGCTACTGCCGGGCCGGGGCCTGCGCCGTCTGTCCGCTGGCGCGGCTGGCCGAGATGCGGCCCGGGCGCGGGCCGCTGCCCAGCCCCAACGCCGCCCCGGTCCCGCCGCCGGACGAACGCGGCTAGCCGGTCCCCGCCTGGAAGACGCCCGGCCCCGAGGTCGAGAAGAGGTCGAAGGCCAGGGCCGGGTCGTTGCGGCGGCGGTAGAAGGCGGCCCCGCCGATCATCGCCGCGTTGTCGGTGCAGAGGCGCGGCGGCGGCCAGCGCACCGGTGCCGGCGATCGCTCCCGCAGGGCGGCCCGCAGCGCCCCGTTGGCCGCCACGCCGCCGGCGACGATCACGCTGCGCGCATCGTGCTCCTCGGCGGCGCGCGCCGTCTTGGCCGAGAGCACGTCGACGACGGAGTCCTGGAAGGCGCGCGCCAGCGGGCCGGGATCGGACACGCCCTCGGCCGCGCCGTCCTCCTGCAGCGCTCGCACGCGGTGCAGCACCGCCGTCTTGAGGCCGCTGAAGGAGAAGTCGTACGTGCCCGGCAGCCAAGCACGGGGCAGCCGTTCGGCCGGCGTGCGGTCGCGCGCCGCCCGCTCGATCTCCGGCCCGCCGGGGAAGGGCAGCCCCAGCAGCCGCCCGACCTTGTCGAAGGCCTCGCCGGCGGCGTCGTCGAGGGTCTGGCCCAGGCGGCGGAAGTCGCCGTGGTCGCGCATCAGCAGCAGCTCCGTGTGGCCGCCGCTGACCACCAGGCAGAGGGCGGGGAAGGGCGGCGGCGCGCCGTCGTAGGCGTCGAGCGAGGGGGCCAGCCAGTTGGCGTAGATGTGCCCCTCGATGTGGTGCACGGGGATGCAGGGCAGTCCCCGCGCCCAGGCCGCGGCCTTGGCCGCGTTGATCCCCACCAGCAGCGAGCCGCCCAGGCCGGGCCCCTGCGTGACGGCGATGCCGTCGATCGAATCCCAGTCGCGGCCCGCCTCGGCCAGCACGGTCTCCAGTACGGGCGCGACGCTGCGCAGGTGCTCGCGCCCGGCCAGCTCGGGCACGACGCCCCCGTAGCGGGCGTGCAGTTCGGCCTGCGAGGCGACGACCGAGGCCAGCACCTCGCGTCCGTCCTGCACGACCGCGGCGGCGTACTCGTCGCAGGAGGATTCCAGGGCCAGGATGTTGTCGGGCATGGCGGACGCCTCGCGGGGATTCAGTTGCCGATGATTGGGCTGTCGGCGGCCCGGCCGCCGCGGACTCAGCGATTACTCAACTATCAATGATAGGGGGCAGCGCCGACGTGAGCAGCGCGTCGGCGGTGACGAAGTAGAGGCGGCCGTTGGACTCGTCGGGCACGACGCCGCGCACGCCGCCGAGTTCGTCGGCGCGCAGCTGCACCACCAACTCGCCCGCGGCGCTGAACACCGCCACGCGGTTGTTGCCCCGATCGACGGTGTAGAGCAGCCCCGTCAGCGCGCCGATCGCCAGCGAGTCGGGCACCAGCAGGGGCCGGTCGAGGTCGAGCAGCGGGAAGCCCTGGTCGGCGCCGTCCTCGAAGCGGCGGATGCGGCCGTCGGCGCCGGCCACGAAGAGCGAGTCGCCGACGGCCAGCGAGCCGGCCGTGCTGAGGTCGGTGCGGGTGATCGCCAGCTGCGGCTCCAGCAGCGTGCCGTCGGGCAGCTGCGGGAAGCGCCAGATGCTGCCGCCGGCCACGTCGAGCACGAAGACGCCGCTCTCGTCGACCGCCACCGCGTCGGGCGAGCCGATCAGCTCCCGGCTGGGCATCGCCAGGGCCTGCACGCCGGCGCCGGGCAGGAAGCGGAAGAGCTGCCCCTCGGCGTCGAGGATCGTCAGCGAGGGCTCGCCCGCGCCGCTCGCCCAGTGCATCCCCGCGGGCGCGGCCGCGGCCCGCGGCTCGTCGAGGAACAGCGTCGGGTAGGGCTCGCCGGCGGCGAAGATCACCTCCGGGTCGCCGCCGGCCAGCGGCAGCGCGAAAATGCGCGCCCCGCTCTCGTCCATCAGGTACAGCGACCCCGCTCCCACCTGCACCAGCGACAGGGCCAGCGGCGGCGGCACGCGCCCCGCCAGGTTGGTCACTTCGACCAGCTCCGGCGGACGCACGACCGCGTTGATCTGCGACAGCGCCGTCTCGACCTCCTGGCGCAGGGACAGCGCGCTCTCGTCGAGCGGGCGCAGCTCCAGCGCCGCCGCGATCGCCTGGTGGGCGTCGGTCAGTTCGGCCCGGCCGGCCGCCGGGTCGCTGGTCAGCGAGGCGGCGGTGAGCCCCCGGCGCGTGTCCTCGAGCAACTCCTCGAAGCGGTTCTGCTCGGAGTTTTGCAGCAGGTCCGGGATGAGCAGCACGCCCACCACGACGCCCAGCACCGCGACCACGGTCAGCACGGCCAGGGCCAGCGCCCCCCATCCGCGCCGCATGCCGCCGGGCCGGGCGGCGCGGGCCGGGTCGGCCTCGCGGCGGCGGCGCCGGAAGCGCGGCACGCCCCCCTCGAGCGTGAAGATGGGGAAGGGGAAGCGGGCGGCGTCGGCGTCGCGGCCGGTCTCGAGGACCGGCGCGGCGGGCGTGTTGAAGGGGTTCGGGGGCCAGCCGGCGGCCTGCGGCTGCAGTTCGCCGGGGCCGTGCTCCTCGTGCGCCAGCCGGTACTCGACGCTGCGCGCCGAGCCGGGCCGACCGGCGTCCTCCTTGTCCTCGGTCTCCTGGGGGGGCTCTTCCTCCACGGGCGGGGCGGCCTCCTCGTCGGCCGGCGGCTCGTCGTCGCTCTTGTCCGGCGGCTCATCGGCGGTTTCGGCGGCGGCTTCCGGGTCGGCGTCGGCCGTTGCCGGCTCCTCGACCGTTTCCACTTCCGTTTCGGCTTCGGCCTCTGGTTCCGCTTCCGGTTCGACTGCCGCGTCGACCTCGGCATCGTCTGCAATGTCCGAGGGCTCCTCCGCCGCGACCTCCAAATCCTCGATGGGGAATGCCGGCCGGCCCGGCCGTGGCGGCGGCTCGTCCGCCCGTGGCCCGGCGGCCTCGTCCCAGGGGTCGGCGGGACGGCGCAGGCGCGGCAGGCGGAACAGCCCCGTCAGGCCGGAGAACAGCCCGCCGAAGGCGTCCCGCAGCGGCGTGCGCTCGGGGAAGTCGTCGTAGCCCTCGTCGTCGTAGGGATCGTCGAGGTCGGGCGGGGCGTCGAGCGCGGGCGGCGGCATCGCCCGCGACCGCGCGGGCGGCTCCTCCGCGATGGGCGGCGCCTCCGCCTCCACATCGGCCGGACGCAGGCCGCCCGGCGCGACGACCAGCGCCGACACGCGCGACAGCCCGCGCAGCTTGGGGTACAGCGCCGGCAGGATGTCCTCGGCGGGCCGATCGCGCAGCGCGCCGATCGCCTCCTCGCCGACGGTGCGCGCCACGTCGCTGCTGATCAGCAGCACCCAGTCGCCGCCGCCCAGCCGCAGGTGGGAGAACTCGGGCGTCGAGGTTTCGGCGGCGCCCAGCGGCGCGGCGGCCGCCTCGGACGCGGGCCGCCGGCGCAGCAGCCGTCCCTCGCGGCGGTAGTAGGCGAGGCAGGGGCCCACCTGCATCAGGAAGACGTCGCCCTCGTGCACGACGAGGCAGGAGAGGCCGTAGCTGGCCTGATCGCGCGGCAGGCTGCTTCGGTTCCAGTCGAGCAACTCCTCGTGCCGCTCGCGGATGACGCGCTGCAGCACGCCGGTCAGGGAGCCCTCGCCCTCGAGGAAGTCCTCGCCGATGCGGCTGACGAGGTCGCCGATGTAGGGCTCGCTGCCGGGCCGGTCGGGCTCCGCCAGGATGTACAGCGCCGCCGCCCGGCCACGCGCGTCGGGCCGCTCGGCGTACGCGATCTCCGGCGCATCCTCGCTGGCAAGCCCGTCGCTGATATGGAGCTGGGCGGTCCAGTTCTCCGCAGCCATGCGGCTGACTCCTCCCGCCGCCCGCAGGCGTCCAGCCTATCGCGCGGCCATCGCCGATGCCAGACGACCGCCGGCCGGCGCCGCCTCGCTATGATCACTGGCGTATCATCGGGGGCATGAGCGACCCCTCCGACTCGGCCGACCCCGACCTGCGCGAGGCCGACCGCATCCTGGCCCGCGCGGCCGACGACCTGGAGTCGCTGCTGCGCCGCGCCGCCCTGCGCCTGCGCCCCTTCCCGCCCTTCCCCGGCGCGCTGTTCAGCTACGGCGTCGAGGTGGAGGCCGAGGGCGTGCGCGACCGCAGCCTGGGCTGCATCGTCGTGACGGAGGAGGGCGAGCTGAAGGAGTTGCAGATCGGCTTCGACGCCGAGGGTTCCGGCTTCGGCCCGCCCGACCCGGTCTCGATGCGCGAGGAGCGCCTCGTCGATGTGACGCTCACGCCCTACGACCGGCTGCTGCTGGCGGAGCAGGGGCTGCGCGCCGTGCAGGCGCTGCTGGCCCGTCAGGCGGACGCTGGGTTCCCCTCACCCTAACCCTCTCCCCAGGGAGAGGGGGTTAGGGGGTCAGGTTCCCGGCTACTCCAGCCGGATGTCGCCCGAGCGGCCGCCGCTCTTCTCGCGCAGCCGTACGTCCGTGATGCGCATGCCCCGATCGACCGCCTTGGCCATGTCGTACACCGTCAGCGCGGCGACGCTCACCGCCGTCAGCGCCTCCATCTCGACGCCGGTGCGGCCGCGGCAGCGCACCCGCGCCCGGATCGCGACCGCCCCGCCGAAGCCGGGCGGCGTCTCCGCCCCCTCCTCCAGCGCGCATTCGACGCTGACATGGCTCAGGGCCAGCGGGTGGCAGAGCGGGATCAGCTCGTGCGTGCGCTTGGCGGCCATCACGCCGGCCAGCTCGGCCGTGGCCAGCAGGTCGCCCTTCTGGAGCGCGTTGTCGGCGATCAGCGCCGCCGTCCCGGCCTGCATGAGGACGCGCCCCTCGGCGACGGCGGCGCGCTCGCTGACGTCCTTGTCGCCCACGTCGACCATGCGCGCCCGGCCGGCGGCGTCGACGTGGCTCAGCGACGGGTCGTCGGGCGCGCTCCGCGCGGCCTCAGCCACCGATGTACGACATCTCGATCTTGCGGCCCGGCTCCGCCAAGTCCGGCGTGGCGGCCGCGCGCAGTTCCGAGTAGCGATCCTCGCGCGCCGACCAGACCTCCTCGAGGCGCCGGCGCAGCGCGTCGGGGTCGTCGCCGCGCAGGAGGGCGCGCAGGTCCGTTCCTTGCGTGGCGAAGAGGCAGGTGTAGAGCGCGCCCTCGGCCGACAGCCGGGCCCGCGTGCAGTCGCCGCAGAAGGGCTGCGAGACGGACGTGATGACGCCGATCTCGCCGCCGCCGTCGCGGTAGCGCCAGCGCCGCGCGACCTCGCCCCGGTAGGCGGGCTCGACCGGCTCCAGGGGCAGCGCGGCGTCGATGCGGCGCAGGATCTCGGCGCCCGGCACGACGTCGTCGAGGCGCCAGCCGTTGCTGGCGCCCACGTCCATGTATTCGATGAAGCGCACGCTGTGGCCGCTGCCGTGGAAGTGCCGCGCCAAGTCGACCAACGTGTGGTCGTTGACGCCGCGGCGCACGACGGCGTTGATCTTGACCGGCGCCAGGCCGGCCGCCGCCGCCGCGTCGATGCCGGCCAGCACCTGCGCGACGGGCGTGTCGGCGTCGTTCATGGCGCGGAAGACGGCGTCGTCGATGCTGTCCAGGCTGACGGTGACGCGGTCCAGCCCCGCCGCCGCGAGGTCCGCCGCCTGCGCCGCCAGCAGCGAGCCGTTGGTCGTCAGCGCGATCTCCAGGCCGGGCAGCGCGCGCAGCATCGCGACCAGCGCCGGCAGCCCGCTGCGCAGCAGCGGCTCGCCGCCCGTCAGGCGCAGCTTGCGCAGCCCGCGGGCGTGCAACTCCGCCACGACCCGCGTGATCTCCTCGAAGCTGAGGATCTGGTCGCGGGGGAGGAACTGGAAGTCGGCGCCGAAGACCTCGCGCGGCATGCAGTAGCGGCAGCGGAAGTTGCAGCGGTCGGTGACCGACACGCGCAGGTCGCGCAGGGGGCGTCCCAGCCGATCGCGCAGCGGGGCCGGTGACTGGGTGGTCATGGCGATGCCTCCTCCGGGCCGTCGCCCGGCAGCGGCCCGGCCAGCCAGGGGCGCAGCAAGGCCACGTCGCGCACGGCGCGGCCGCGATGGCTGATGGCGTTCTTCTCGTCCCGGCCCAACTCCGCCATGCGCCGCCCGTCGGGCAGGGCGAAGACCGGGTCGTAGCCGAAGCCCATGTCCCCGCGCTCGTCCATCGCGATGCGTCCCTCCACGGCGCCCTGGCCGAACCGCACGTTGGGTCCGTACGGGAACGTCACGGCCACCACCGCCCGGAAGCGCGCCCCGCGCCGCTCTGCCGGCACGCCCTCCAGGGCGCGCAGCAGCTTGGCGCGGTTCTGCGCGTCCGTTGCGCTCTCACCAGCATAACGGGCGCTGCGCACTCCGGGGGCGCCGTCGAGCGCATCGACCTCCAATCCGGAGTCGTCGGCCAGCGCGGGCAGGCCCGCGGCGTTGGCGTAGGCGCGCGCTTTCTTGCGCGCGTTCTCCCACAGCGTGTCGCGGTCCTCCACGACCTCCAGGCCGGCCACGCCCGCCTCGGCGGGCGTGACGACGTCCCAATGGGCGGGGTCGAACAGCGCGCGGAGCTCGCGGATCTTGCCGGCGTTGCCCGTCGCGATGAGCAGCCGCATCCGCCCGTCCCGCACCGGCCAACCCTGAATGACGTCCGGTCCGTTCGGCGCCACGGAGCGCGGCCGGGCGGCCGGATCAGACGCCGGCCGGCGCCGGCGCGGGGCGGTAGGCCCCCTGACGGGCGGCGCTCGTCGCCGCCGCGCGCTCCTGGAAGGCGGCCTGGGCCGCCGCCACCCGCGAGGGGTCGCCGCCCCAGGCGCGCAGCGGCGTCGCCTGCAGGCCGCGGCCGTAGGAGTAGCTCAGCTGCCAGGGGGCGCCTTCGGCCTGGGCCAGCCGGTTGATCGCGTCCAGGTTGACGGTCGCCTCCTCGTCGCCTTGGCCACCGGAGAGGAAGGCGACGCCCGGCATCGCGGGCGGGATCGTGCGTCGGAAGCAGCGCAGGGTGGCCTTCGCGACGTCCGCCGCGTCGGCCCGCTCGGCCGCGTCCTTGCCCGACAGCACCATATTCGTCTTGAGCACCATGCCCTCCAGCGAGATCCCCTGCGCCGCCAACTCCTCGAAGACGCGTCGCAGCGTGGCCTCGGTGACCTCGGCGCAGCGCTCGATGTCGTGGTCGCCGTCCATCAGCACCTCGGGCTCGACGATGGGCACCAGCCCCGCCTCCTGCGACAGCGCCGCGAAGCGCGCCAGCGCGTGCGCGTTGACGTCGATGCAGTAGCGCGACGGCAGCCCCGGCCCGATCGCGATCGGGGCGCGCCACTTGGTGAAGCGCGCGCCCAGCTCGCGGTACTCGTTGGCGCGGTCGCGCAGGCCGTCGAGGCCCTCGGTCACCTTTTCGCCCGGCGCGCCGGCCAGCGCCTTCGCGCCCGTGTCGACCTTGATGCCCGGCATCACCCCCTGCGACGCCAGGATGTCGGCCAAACGTCGGCCGTCCGTCGCCTCCTGACGCAGCGTCTCGTCGTACAGGATCACGCCGCTGATCGTGTCGCCGATGCCGGGGCAGGTGAACAGCAGTTGGCGCCAGGCGAGCCGGTTCTCGGGCGTCGACGGCACATTGATGCTGTCCAGCCGCTTCTGGATCGTCGGCGGGCTCTCGTCGGCCGCCAGGATGCCCTTGCCGGGCGCGACCAGCGCCCGCGCCGTCGCCGCCAGTTCGTCGGTGTGCATGCTCTCCTCCGAGGCTTCCCCGCCGGTGGCGCGGCGCGCCGGGGCCGCCCGGTGGCGGGGGCGCAATCGATGCTAGCGCGCCTGCCCGCCGCGGACGACGGCTGGGGAGCGGATGGGGATTCGGCGGTGGAAATCTCGCCGCCGCTTGAGGGTCGGTCAGCCGCCGGCGAGGATGCGGTCGACCTCGTCGACCAGGTCGGCGTTGCCCACGATGAGCGGCGTGCGCTGGTGCAGTTCCTCGGGCGGCACGTCGAGGATCGACCCCGCGCCGGTGCTGCCCCGGCCGCCCGCCTGCTCGGCGACGAAGGTCAGCGGGTTGGCCTCGTAGCCCAGACGCAGCTTGCCGGCTGGGCTCTTGACGTCGCCGGGGTAGAGGAAGATGCCCCCCTTGAGCAGGTTGCGGTGGAAGTCGGCAACCAGCGAGCCCACGTAGCGCAGCCCGTAGCGGCCGCGCAGCGCGGCGACGGCCGCCTGCATGGGCGCCGTCCAGCGGTCCTGGTTGCCCTCGTTGACGGAGTAGCAGGACACCTTGGCCGGGATGCGGATGCCGCGATGGGTGAGGCGGAACTCGCCCGAGGCGGGGTCGAGCGTGAAGCCGTCGACGCCGGCCCGCGTCGCGACGACCAGCACCGTGCTGGAGCCGTAGATGGCGTAGCAGGCGGCGATCTGGTCGCGGCCGGGGCGGCGCAGCGTCGCCTCGTCGACGGGCGCGTCGTCCCGCCGCCGGTAGATCGCGAAGATGGAGCCGATCGTGACGCCCACGTCGATGTTGCTGGATCCGTCGACGGGATCGAAGAGCGCCAGGTAGGGGTGATCGGGCGCGTCGCTGACGTGCACCATCGCCTCCAGCTCCTCGCAGGCCAGGGCGGCCACGCGCCCGCAGTCGCGCAGGGCGCTGACGAAGATGTCGGTGCCCTCGGCGTCGAGGCGCTGCACCAGTTCGCCCTGCACGTTGACCTCGCCGGTGTCGCCCAGCACGCCGGCCAGCGCCGCCCGGCGCGTCAGCCGCTCGACACCGGCGGCCCCACCCGCGATGGCCTCGATCACGACGCCCAGGCCGGCAGCGGCCTCTTCGGGCGCCAACCTGTGCGACAGCGCGTCGTGCAACGTGTCTCCCGGCGCCGGCGCCGCGTCCTCTGCTGACATCGCTCCGCCCCGTTCCGATCGCCCAGTCCCCGGATGGGCTGGTGGGGGCAGCGTCGCCCCAGTCCCGCGAGAAGGTCAAGCGTCCCGTACCATTGCCGGGCCGGAGCGAAGGCCGCCGCACGGCGCCCGGCCACCGGCAGGAGAACGCGATGGACGGCGCCATGGACTACGGGAGCTCCGTCGAGTACATCCTGGGCTTCGCCGACTTCGAGCGCGCCCGCAGCCGGCGCGTGCCCGAGGCCTTCGCCCTCGACCGGATCCACAGCCTGATGGACCGGCTCGACCGGCCCCAGGACGGGACCGACGCGGCGCCGCGCCTGACCGTGCACGTCGCCGGATCCAAGGGCAAGGGCTCGACCGCGGCGATGATCGAGTCGGTCCTGCGCGCGGCCGGCCTGCGCACGGGCTTCTTTAGCAGCCCCCACGTGCACGAGTTCCGCGAGCGCATCCGGCTCGACGGCGAGCCGATCGCGCCGGAGCGCTTCGCCGGCCTGGTCGAGGGGCTCCGCCCCGTGCTGGAGGCGGAACTGCAGGCCGCGCCGGGCCGCCTGAGCACCTTCGAGATCCTCACCGCGATGGCCTTCAGCGCCTTCCGCGACGCGGCTGTGGACGCGCAGGTGATCGAGGTCGGCCTGGGCGGGCGGCTGGACTGCACGAACGTCATGCGCCGCAAGGACGCCGCCGTCGTGACGGCGCTCTCGAAGGAGCACGTGCACGTGCTGGGCGACGACATTCGCAAGATCGCCTGGGAGAAGGCCGGCATCGTGCACGCGGCGACCAACGCCGTCGTGCTGGGGCCGCAGCGCAGCGACGCGGCGGCCGAGGCCGTGCGCGCCCACGTCGAAGACGTCGAGGCGCCGCTCATCGAGGTCGCCGAGCGCTACGAGACCGAGCCCGCTGGGCACGAGGCGGCGGGGCAGTGGTTCCGCCTGCGCCGCCGGCAGCCGGGCCCGGGCGAGACGCCGGAGACGCTGCACCTGCTCTCCCTGCTGGGGCGGCATCAGATCGAGAACGCCGCCACGGCCGTCGCGACGATCGACGAGTTGCGCCGCCAGGGCCTGACGGCGCCCGAGGCGGCGCTGCACACCGGCCTCGCGACGGTCGCCTGGCCGGGCCGGCTGGAGACGATCGCGCGCGACCCGCGCGTGGTGATCGACGGGGCGCACAACGAGGAGTCGCTGGCGCGAGTGCTCGACTCCCTGCCCGACTATTTCGCTTACGATCGGCTCATCGCCGTGATCGGCGTGCTGGGCGATAAGGACCTGGCCGGCATGGCCGACCGGCTCGCGGCGCGGGCGGCGGCGGTGGTCGTGACGGCGGCCGGACACCCCCGCAGCCGGCCGGCCCAGGACGCGGCCGAGGTGTTCGCCTCGCGCATCCCGGAGATCGTGGTGGAGCCGCGCGTCGCGACCGCCGTCGAGACGGCCCGATCGCTGGCCGGCCCCAACGATCTGGTCTGCGTGCTGGGCTCGCTCTTTGTGGCGGCCGAGGCGCGTGCATATATTCAACGGCAGGCGGGCGGGCGGCCCACCTCGGCGCGCGCGGACCGCGAGCCGTGAGGCCCCGGCCGCCACGCAGGACGAAACGCAGGAGCCGATGACCGATTCCCGTCCCCGCGTCTTCATCACCGGCATGGGCGCGATGACCCCCCTGGGGCTGGGCGTCGACGACTTCTGGGCGGGGCTGGTCGCCGGGCAGAGCGGCATCGGCCCGCTCACGCTCTTCGACGCGACCGGTTTCCCCTGCCGCATCGGCGGCGAGGTGCGGGGCTTCGACGCGCGCGATCACATGGACCGCAAGGCCGCCCGGCGCATGGCGCGCTTCTCGCAGCTCGCCGTCGCGGCGACGCGGGAGAGCGTCGAGGACGCCGGCCTGGACCTCGACGCCGAGGACCGCTCCCGCATCGGCGTGGTGCTGGGCAACGGCAACGGCGGCTTCCCCAACGTCGAGGAGGCGGCCGGCGTGCTGGAGGCCAAGGGCGGCATGCGCATCGACCCCTTCTTCCTGCCGCGCATCCTGCCCAACATGGCCGCTGCCAACGTCGCCATGCAGTTCGGGCTGGGCGGCTTCAACAACACCGTCGTGACCGCCTGCGCGGCGGGCACGCAGGCGATCGGCGACGCCAGCGAGGTCATCCGCCGGGGCGCCGCCGACATCATGATCTGCGGCGGCACCGAGGCCGGCTTCTGCTCGCTGGGGCTGAGCGGCTTCGCCGTCATGCGGGCGCTCTCGACCGGGCGCAACGACGACCCCGCCGGGGCCTCGCGCCCCTTCGACGCCGACCGCGACGGCTTCGTGCCGGCCGAGGGCGCGGCCATCGTCGTGCTGGAGAGCGAGGCGCACGCGCGGGCGCGCGGGGCGCGGCTGCGGGCCGAGGTCGCCGGCTTCGGCTGCAGCGGCGACGCCTACCACCTCGTCGCGCCCGACGCGAGCGGGGCGGGGCCGGTGCGCGCCATGCAGTGGGCGATGGCGGACGCGGGCGTGGGGCCGGGGGAGATCGACTACGTCAACGCCCACGGCACCTCGACGCCGCTCAACGACGTCTCCGAGACGCAGGCCATCAAGATCGCGCTGGGCGAGTCGGCGGGGACCGTCCCCATCAGCTCCAGCAAGTCGATGACCGGGCACAGCTTCGGCGCCGCCGGCGCCTTCGAGACCGTCGCGACGGTGCGCACGTTGGAGACCGGGACCATCCACCCCACGATCAACCAGCAGACGCCGGACCCGGAATGCGACCTCGACTACGTGCCCAACGTCGCGCGCGAGGCCGCGGTGCGCGTCGCGCTGAGCAACTCCTTCGGCTTCGGCGGGCAGAACGCCTGCCTCGTCTTCCGGGCGGCCGAGTAGCCCGGCGGGCGGTCAGGCGGTCGCGGCCGGCAGCATGCCCGAGAGGATGCGGCCCATCGCCATCGAGTGGCTGCACGTGTGGTGGCCGGCGAAGAAGGCGCAGTCGCACTGCCAGGCGCCCTCGCGCAGTTGCACCGTATGGCTGGCGTTGTCGCCGCGGATCTCACAGGCGATCGACTCAATCGTGATCCGATGCCGCTCTTCCGCGTAAATCCGCGCCTTGGCGATCTTGCCGATGAGACTGCTGTGCATGCGAACGTCCCGTCCTCGCCGAACCGCTGCGCCGACCACGCCGGCGGAACGGCCGTCACGACGGGGGACGCGAAAACGCACCATCCCGCGGGATGATGCGTCAGTGGCGCGCGCTGCGCGCCCGATCGAGTTCGCCCGGCATGTGAAGACCGGTTCCTGCCACGTAGCGCAGTTTATCCCGCCGCGGGCCGGAACTGGCGTCTCGTTATGGCCGCCGCGGGACCCTCACGCTATCCCTCGCCCGCGGGGAGAGGGCAGCGGCGCACGGGCCAGGGTCGTGTAGCGGGGGCCGCCGGGGCGCAGCTCGCTGCGGATCAGTTCCAGCGCGTCGACGGGGAAGGCAGCCGAGCGCGGCGCCGGCGTCGCCGCGACGAGCGACAGCAGGCGGGCGTGCGCGTCGCGGCCGGGCCGGCCCGAGACCCGCGCAAGGGTCAGATGCGGCCGTAGGGGGCGCGGCTCGTCCGGGAAGCCCTCCGCCGCCAGCGCGCGGTTGAGCGCCGACGCGCAGTCCGCCAGCGCCGAGACGCCGCCCTCCAGGTCCGCCCAGACGACGCGCGGCCGACGCCCCCCGAACGTCCCGACCGCGCCCAGCCGCAGGTCGATCGGGGCGCCCGCGGCGGCCGTCGCGGCCAGCGCCCGCTCGATCGCCGGGCGCCGATCGTCGGGCGTCTCGCCCAGGAAGCGCAGCGTGAGGTGGATCGCCTCGGGCCGCACCCAGCGCAACCGCACCTCGGTGCCCGGCGCCGCCAGTCCGGCGCGCAGCGCCTCCTGCGTCGCGGCGAGGGCGGCGCGCACGGCCGGCGGCGGCACGGCCGCGATGAACAGCCGTGACGATCGGCCCGCGCCGGCGCGCGCGTCCGGCGGCTCGGTATTCGTCTCAGTCGCCGGCACGGGCTTCGAGGTGCAGCAGCCGTTGCAGGTTGCCACCCAGGATCGCCGCCTCCGCCTCGGTGTCCAGGCCCAGTCCGCGCACACGGGCGATCTCCGCCGCCGGGTCGCGCAGCGGGTAGTCGCTGGCGAAGAGGATCGCGTCGTAGCCCAGCACCTCCCCCACGATGCGGAAGACGGCGTCGTCGTAGAGGAGGCCCGTGGCCGCGGTGTCGACGTGCACGCGGTCGAGGTCGTCGCGCACCTCCGGCATCAGCGCGTAGAGGGGCAGCCCGCCCGCCCAGTGCGCCCCGATCACCTGCGCCTCGGGATGGTGGTTGAGGAACTGCGCGAAGGCGGCCATCGGCGCGCCCGGCTTGCCCGGATAGCGGTGCCCCACCGGCTCGGTGACGTGGATCAGCAGTTGCAGGTCGTAGGCGCTGGAGCCCCAGGCCAGCAGCGACGGCGCCCGCCCGCTCGCCAGCGAGTAGCCCTGCTGCTCGGGCCGCAGCTCGCCGACGCCGCGCGCGCCGGCCAGCGCCACGCGCTCCATCTCGCCGCGCACGTGCGCCTCGCCGCCCGCGCCCTGGACCATGCAGAACGGGATCAATCGGCCGCCGCTGCGCCGCGCCGCGTCGAGCACGTAGTCGTTCGTCTCGCGGATGCGGTCGAGGTCCGTCCAGGCGAAGTTGCAGATCACGGCCGCGTCGAGTTCGCCCGCCTCGACGACGGCCAGCACGTCGTCGGCGGTGGCGAGTTTCGCCGCCGGGTCGGCGTAGACCTCGCGGAAGGCGGGCTCGTCGCGCAGCAGTTCCGCGCGCCGCTCGATCAGGTCGGGCGGGAAGACGTGCGTATGGGCGTCGATGATCACGCGCCGGGCCTCCTCGCCGCCCGCGGGCTCTCGGGGAGCGCCGCCCGACTTATGGCGTGCGGCAATCCACCGGGGCGGCCCCCCGATTTTACCCGGCCCCGGAGCGCTCCATATACTCGCCGCACGTGCCCCCCGCGATCGCCGCCATCCACCGTCGCCGGGCACGACGAGCGAACGGGCCCGGATGACCACGCTGACTTCCCTGGAGACGCTGCACGAGACGGCGCGGCGGATCCGCCGCCACATCGTGGAGATGACGCACGCGGCGCAGTCGGGGCACCCCGGCGGGTCGCTGTCGGCGGTCGAGATCCTCACGGCGCTCTACTTCGGCGGCGTGCTGCGCCACGACCCCGCCCGGCCCGACTGGCCCGAGCGCGACCGCTTCGTGCTGAGCAAGGGCCACGCGACGCCCGTCCTCTACGCGACGCTGGCGGAGGCGGGCTACTTCGACGCGGCGCTGCTGTCGAGCTTCCGCCGCCTCGACTCGCCGCTGCAGGGGCACGTCGTGCGAGGCACGCCGGCCGGCGTCGAGATGAGCGGCGGGGCGCTGGGCATGGGCCTGTCGTTCTGCCTGGGGCAGGCGCTGGCGGCCCGCATCGACGGCGCGTCCTGGCGCTGCTTCTGCCTGCTGGGCGACGGCGAACTCAACGAGGGCCAGAACTGGGAAGCGGCCATGGCCGCCGCCCACTTCGAGTTGGACCGCGTGACCGCCGTCGTCGACCGCAACCGCTTCCAGAACGACGGGCCGGAGGCGGAGATCATGCGCATGGACCCGCTGGCCGACAAGTGGCGCGCCTTCGGCTGGCACGTCATCGAGATCGCCGACGGCCACGACCTGGGGCAGGTGCTCGCGGCCCTGGAGGAGGCGAAGGGCGTGAGCGGACGGCCGCAGGTCGTCATCGCGCCGACGCACAAGGGCAAGGGCGTCTCCTTCATGGAGGAAAACCCGGCCGGCTGGCACGGCAAGGGCCCCTCGGACGAACAACTGGCGCAGGCGCTGCGGGAGCTCGGCTTCGGGGGCAGCGCGGCCGACAACGGGAGCGCGCCATGACGACCGCCGCCCCCGTCCGCCGCGCCGCCACCCGCGAGGCCTACGGTCCCACGCTGGTCAAGCTGGCCGACGCCGGCGTCGACCTGGTGGCGCTGGACGCCGACCTCGCCGCCTCGACGGGCGGCAACAAGCTGGGCCGGGCGTACCCCAACCGCTGGTACACGGTGGGCGCGGCCGAGGCGAACCTGATCGGCATGGCGGCCGGCTTGGCCGCGGCCGGCAAGGTGGCCTACGCGGCCTCCTTCGCCGTCTTCCTGCCGGGCCACTGCTTCGACCAGATCCGCGTGAGCATTGCGCAGCCCCAGCTCAACGTGAAGCTGATCGCCAGTCACGGCGGCGTCAGCGTGGGCGAGGACGGGGCCTCCGCGCAGGCGGTCGAGGACCTGGCGCTGATGACCTCGCTGGCCAACATGCGCGTGGTCGTGCCGGCCGACGTCGTGGAGACCGAGCGGGCGCTGACCGCCGCCGCCTACAGCGACGGCCCCATCTACATCCGCATGGGCCGGCCCAAGATCCCCGTCATTTACGACGAGGGCCACGAGTTTCGCATCGGCAAGGCGCACCTGGCCCGTCCGGGCGGCGACGTCACCGTCGTCGCCTGCGGACTGTTGGTCGGCGTGGCGCTCGAGGCCGCCGCCGCGCTCGCCGCGGAGGGCGTCTCGGTGCGGGTGCTGAACATGGCGACGATCAAGCCGCTCGACGCCGCCGCGTTGGCCGCCGCCGCGGCCGAGACCGGAGCCATCGTGACCGCCGAGGAGCACAGCGTGATCGGCGGGCTGGGCGGCGCCGTCGCGCGCTGGCTGGCGCTCAACGCGCCCGTGCCGATGGAGCAGGTCGGTGTGCAGGACCGATACGGCGAGTCGGGCACGTGGACGCAATTGCTCGATCGGCACGGCCTGACGTCGGAGGGCGTCTCCGAGGCCGTGCGGCGCGTGCTGGCGCGCAAGGCGTAGCGCCCGCCCACGGTCCGATCAGCCCGGCGAACTCTCGATCGAGTCGGGCTCGATCGCCACCACCAGCCACTCTTCCGATTCCCAGTCGCGCAGGGTTTGCGCGTGCGCCGGGTCGTCCAGGTCCCAGTAGCGCGCGGCGAGCCGGCGCGCCAGCGCCATGCCGTCGTCCGCGACGACCGACGCACGGCCCTTGATCAGCACCCAGCGCTCCGCCTCGTCAGGGTTGTTGGGGACGAGCAGGGCCACGCGCGGGTCGGCGGCGATGCGGCGCAGCTTGGCCGCGCCGGCGGCGCTGAACAGCCGCGCCCGCCGGCCGTCCCAGTCGAACCAGAGCGGGATCGGCACGGGTACGCCGTCGGCGCCGTTGGTCGTCAGGATGCCGTAGCGCCGCCCGCGCAGGAACGCGTCCTGCTGGGCCTCCGTCATGCGGGCCATCGCGATCTCCCCTTCCCGCCGGCGGCCGCGGCGCCGTCCGGCGTCTCATCCACCGTCTCATCTGATGGCAGGGCTGCCGGCAGCTCACGCATCGACGCGATGATGCGGCAGTCGTGTGTGTCCGCGCTCGCTGGTCCGTCTGCATCGGGCGCGCGCAGCCACACGGCGTCGAGCCCGGCCGCCCGCGCTCCCGCGACGTCGGCCGCGAGGCTGTTGCCGACGTGCACCGCCTCGCTCGCCTCGACGCCCAGCGACGCCAGCGCCCGCGCGAAGATCGCGCCGTCGGGCTTCGAGGCGCCGGCCTCGCCGGAGATCGTCAGGCTCTCGAAGGAGGCGGTCAGTCCGGCGCGGCGCAGCTTCTCGCGCTGCTCCGGCCCGGGGCCGTTGGTGATCAGCCCCACGCGGTGGCCGGCGCGGGCCCAATCCAGGGCCGCCTCGGCGCCGTCGAGCAGGCGGACGTGGCCGAGGCGCGTGCGCAGGTAGACCTCGGCCATCTCCCCGGCGATCGCGGTGGGCGCCCCCAGGCGGGCCAGCGTGTCGGCGATGACGGCCTCCCGCGACCAGACGAACGGCCACTCGCCGCCGTTCGCGGCCAGGAGGTTCCGGATCACCGCATCGCTGGCAGCGCTGTAGGCGGCGTCAGCGATGGCGTGGCCGCGGGCGCGCAGGGCCGCCGCCACGGCGGCGCGCGCCTCGCCGACGCCCGCGTTCTCATCGATCAGCGTGCCGTCGAGGTCGAAGAAGATCGCGCGATAGGGGCCGGCCACGGGCGTGTCCTCAGTCGCCGTCGTCGTCCTCGTCGTCCGCCAAGTCGTCTTCGTCCTGGTAGATCTCGAAGGGCCAGATGGGCCAGTCCTCGAACTCCTCGGGCGGATCCTCGAAGGGGCCCTCGGCGTCCGCCGCACAGGGGTTCTCGACGTCTCCGGCACATTCGGGGATGTACGACTTCATCGCCCGCGCGGTGAACTCCATCCCGTCCTCATGCGTCACGACGTTGGCGAGCGCGTAGCCGATCCAGGCCAGGCAGGTGCAATCCAGCCGGAGCGACACCGTGAAGCGGCGGCGCATGATCGCCTCGTCGCGGATGAAGTCGTGGAACTCCCCCAGCTCCTCGGGCGGGACCAACTCCTCCACCCGGCCCTGGAAGAGCAGGTCCAGCGCATCGCCCGCGTCTTCGCCGTCCGCGTCCATCTGCGCCTCCGGCGCCGCGACGGCGTCTTCGGAATCTGTCATCGTCCCATCCTGACGCTCCAGCGGCCGGACACTCGCGACCGCGCTCCCGCTCGTTGATTACCGATGGGGCCTGCGCCCGCCCCGCCGGGGGTCACTCGGCGCGCTCCGCGGGACCGCCCGGCGGCCCCGCCCCCGCAATCACATAGTCGTTCAGCGACTCCTCGTCCGAGTAGACCGCCAGTTCGTCGCCCGACCAGACGGTGACGACGAAGTCCTCCCGGAAGGGATCGGCCGTGCGCACGATACGGTCGTCGAGGTCGGCGATCACGTCGCGAATGTCGTCCTCGCTCCAGTCGGCCGGCACGCAGAGCGTGCTGTACACGATCGACGGGGTGAAGTGCAGGTCGGCGCGGGCGCGGCTGCCCTGCTCGTTCTCGATCACGTACGCCTCGGACTGGGGCGTGCGGCTCTCGCGCTCGTAGCTGAACATGCGCTGCTCCCGTGCCGGCACGGGCGTCGCCGGTACACGGCGCCCGGACAGGCCTCCAGTGTACCGGCCTCAGCGGGGCCGGGTCTGCCCCGTGCCGCGCACGACCCACTTGTAGGACGTCAGCTCGCGCAGGCCCACGGGCCCGCGGGCGTGCAGCTTGCCGGTGCTGATGCCCACCTCGGCGCCGAGGCCGAACTCGCCCCCGTCGGTGAACTGCGTGGAGGCGTTGACGTAGACCGTGGCGGCGTCGACCTCGCGCAGGAAGCGCTCGGCCAGCGCGTCGTCCCTCGTCACGATGGCCTCCGAGTGGCCCGAGCCGTGCGCCGCGATGTGGGCCAGCGCCGCCTCGGGCGCGTCCACGACGCGCACGCCCGCCACCATGTCGAGGAACTCCGTATCGAAGTCGTCCGGGCCGGCGGGACGGACCCGCGCGGGCGTGCCGGACAGCAGCGCCGCCGACGCGGGGTCGGCGCGCAGCTCGACGCGCTCCCCCCAGCGCTCGGCCAGCGACGCCAGGAACGGCCCCGCGACGTCGGCGTGCAGGATCATCACGTCGAGCGCGTTGCAGATCGACACCCGGCGCGTCTTGGCGTTGTCGACGATCTCCAGCGCCATCGCCAGGTCGGCCGAGCGGTCGACGTAGGTGTGGCAGATGCCGATGCCCCCCGCCACGACCGGCATCGACGCCTCGTCGCGGACGCGCTCCACGAGGCCCTTGCCGCCGCGCGGGATCATCAGGTCGATCAGGTCGTGCATCTCCAGCAGCGCGCCGACCAGGGCGCGGTCGGTGTTGGCGATGAACTGCACGGCGTCGCCGGGCAGCCCGGCGTCGTCCAGGCCGCCGGCGATGATCGCGGCCAGCACGCGGTTGCTCTCCAGCGCCTCGCGCCCGCCGCGCAGCACGCAGGCGTTGCCGCTCTTCAGGCACAGCGCGGCGATGTCGATCGTGACGTTGGGCCGGTTCTCGTAGATCGCGGCGATGACGCCCAGCGGGACGCGCACCCGGCCAATCTCCAGCCCGTTGGGCCGGACCGCCGAGTCGATCGTCTCGCCGACCGGGTCGGGCAGCGCGATCACGGCGGCCAGGGAGTCGGCCAACGCCTCGACGCGGCCCGCGTCGAGGCGGATGCGGTCGATCGCGGCCGCGGCGACGCCGTCGGCCTCCGCCTTGGCGACGTCGCGCGCGTTGGCCGCCACGACGTCGTCCCGGCGGGCGCGCAGCCCGTCGGCGATCGCGGCCAGCGCGGCGTTCTTCTCGGCGCTCGTCGCGACGGCGAGCGCCGGGCTGGCCGCGCGCGCGGCCGCGACCTGGGCGCGCAGGGCGTCGAGGGCGTCGAGGGCGGCGGGGGCGGTGGTGGTCGTCATGGGGCGGTCCTCACGGCGTGCTCCGGGTCAGGGCAGTTGCGGCGGGTCGCCCGCGCCGCGGAACTCGTACTCGTCGCTGGTGACGCCCAGCCGCACGTCGGCGCCCCGCACGATCTGGATGCGCGACGCCTCGTCCGCGCCCTTCGGGCGCAGCGCGTACATCCCCGCGTACGCGTGCTGCGGCTCGGAGAGCGACGTGATGCGGCCCTCCCAAGTCCTGCTGCGCACACCCTCGGAGACCGTCGTGATGATGTCGACGAAGGCGTAGCACTCGCTCAGCGCCTTGCCCTGCGGGGTCAGCAGGGTGGCGGGGAAGTCCTTGCGTTTGCGCAGCGTGGGCACCGGTCGTTCCCCATTCCCGCGATATTCCCGCGATGCAGCCCGGCGGACGCCGTCGCGCCGATCGTACCGGCTCGCCGGGCGGTCGGCTGTATCCCAGCCCGCCGGGCGGCGGCGCTCAGGCCAGGGCCAGGTTGTTGCGGTGGATGACCTCGTCCCCGTAGGCGTAGCCCAGCGTGGTCGTGATCTCGCTCGATCGCCGGCCGCGGATGCGCTCCACGTCGTCCGACGTGTAGTCGCTGATGCCCACGCCCAGCCGCGCCCCGTCGGGGTCGCGCACCTCCACGATGTCGCCCCGCTCGAAGGGGCCGCGCACGGCCACGATGCCGGCCGGCAGCAGGCTGCGGCCCTGCCGCCGCAGCGCCTCGACCGCGCCCGCGTCGACGGTGATCTCGCCCGTCGTGGAGACGTCCGACAGCAGCCAGCGCTTGCGGCTCTCCAGGCGCGTCGCGCGGGCGGGGAAGCGCGTGCCCAGCGACTCCCCGCGCGCGATCCGCACCAGCGCCTGCGGCTCCTCGCCGTGCGCGATCACGACCGTCGTGCCGGCGGCGGTGGCGCGGGTCGCGGCCTCGACCTTGGCCCGCATGCCGCCGCGGCCCTGACCGGCCGCGCCGGTGGTCTGCGCCTGCTGCGCCGCGTCCGGCTCGGCGACGGCGATCAGCCGCGCCTCCGGGTACGACGCCGGGTCGCGGTCGTAGAGCCCGGCGACATCGCTGAGCATGACCAGCAGGTCGGCGTCGAGCAGGTTCGCGACGAGCGCCGAGAGGCTGTCGTTCTCGCCGAAGGCGCCGCCGCGCAACTCCTCGTGGGCGACGACGTCGTTCTCGTTGATGATCGGGATCACGCCGCGGGCGCCGCGGTCCGTCCCGCCGGCGGCCAGCAGGCCCTCCAGCGTGTTGCGCGCGTTCAGGTAGCCGGCGCGGTCGGCGAGGTCGGCGCGGGTGAGCAGCGCCTGCGCGGCGATCAGCCCGTGCTCGCGCAGCAGGCGGTCGTAGCGCTCGATCAACTGCCCCTGGCCGATGGCGGCCAGCACCTGCCGGCGCTGGATGTCGCGCGTGGGCGCCGCGCCGACGCGGGCCCGTCCGGCCGCCACCGCCCCGCTCGACACGATCGCGACCTGCGCGCCGCCGCGGTGCAGCGTGGCGACCTGGTCGATGAGGTCGGCCATGATCACGTGGTCGAGCTGCTCTCCGCCGCCGCAGAGCAGCCTCGTCCCGAACTTGACTACCACCCGCTGGGGGCTCATCGGCGCTCTTTCCGCCAGCCCGACGCGGGCCCCGATGGCGCCGCGCCGTGGCCGCACCCGTCGAGCTTACCTGCCCGAAGCGGGCGGGCCGCCGCACTGTCGCGCGCGCAACCCGCGAGTGCATACTGCGCGTATGCCGTTCGATTACGCAGACTGGCCCAACCACTGGGCGCCGCACCTGCGCCGGCTCTGGAGCGACGTCCGCCTCCTCTGCCGGCGCACCGCGCAGGAGTTCCTCGACGACCACTGCACGCAGCTGGCCGCCGGGATCGCCTACTACGTGCTGTTCTCCATCTTTCCGCTGGCCATCCTGCTGGTCTCGATCAGCGGCCTCCTGCTCACCGACGATCAGTTGCGCGCGAACGTGGTCGACGAGATCTTCCGTTCCCTCCCGCTCTCCGAGGCCGAGGGCCGCGACAACTTGGAGAGCGCCGTCGACGGCATCGCCACCGGCCTCTCCGCGATCGGGCTGATCAGCGTCGTGGGTCTGGTCTGGTCGGCGATGGCGATGATGGGCGCGATCCGCCACGCCCTCGATACGGCCTGGGACGTGACCCGGCGGCGTCCGCTGGTCCGGGCCAAGCTGGTCGACGCGACGCTGGTGCTGGGCGTGGGCCTGCTGATCGCCGTGTCGGTCGGCGCGACGATGTTCCTGCAGGTGGCGCGGGTGGTGTCGGCCGACGTCTCCGACGCGCTGGGCCCGGTCGGCGCGGGCGCGAGCGCCCTCTTCGACGTCGTGGCGCTCCTCGTGCCGCTGCTCATCTCCTTCGCCACCTTCGCCGCGCTGTACACGTACGTGCCCAGCGTGCCCACGCGCTTCCGTCACGTCTGGCCGGGGGCGCTGCTCGCCGCCGTGCTCTTCGAGCTGCTGAAGAACGGCTTCGCCGTTTACCTGCGCTACTTCGGCAACTACGACGCCATCTATGGGTCGCTGGGCGCGGTGGTCATCTTCCTGTTCTTCGTCTACCTCAGCGCGCTGGCGCTGCTCATCGGGGCGGAGATGGCGTCGGAGTGGCCGCGCGTGCGCCGCGGACGCTACGACGCGGCGGGTGGGCCGCGCCGCGCCGCCCAGCGCGCGCCGCTGCGCCGCCGCGCGCTGGGCGTCCTGCGCGGGCTCGTCGCCGCCGACGGCGCCGCCCACCACGCCGACGAGGCGGACGGCGACGCGCGGCGCACCCGCCGCCCGATGCCGGGCCCCGTCGAGGACGACGACTCCGGCCCGTCCCCGGCCGGCTGAGGCGTGGTCGCCGGGTTACGCCCAGCGCACGCCCAGGCGCACGCGCTGCCCCGCCAGCTTCTCCGCCGCGACGTGCGCGCCCTCGGGCGGGGCGGCGAAGTGCAACTCCGTCGCCAGCGTCTCGCCGCGCACGTAGTCCTCGTGCGCCCCGATGGCAGCGGCCACCTCGCCGCCGCCGTCGATCCAGACGACGATCCGGTCCGCGATGTCGAAGCCCGCCTCGCGGCGCAGGGACTGCAGGCGGTGCACGACCTCGCGCGCCGTGCCCTCCTGCACCAGCGCCGGCGTTAGCGTCGTGGTGAGCGCGACGGTGGCGTGGGCGTCCTGCGCCGTCGCGGCGCCGGGCCGCTCGCGCAGCTCGATCAGCAGGTCCGAGGGGGCGAGTTCGACGCCCGCGATCTCGATCGTCTCGCCCGCCTCGACGGCCTGTGCGATGCCGGTCGCGACGGCGGGGTCGAGTTCCTGCATCGCCCGGCGCAGGGCTCCCACCTGCTTGCCCAGCCGCGGCCCCAGGACGGGCAGGTTGGGCTTGATCACGTATTCCACCAGCGCTTCGGAGGCCATGCCGGCGTCGTCGCCGCCGGAGGCGTCATGGAAGGTGATCGTCTTCACGTTGAGTTCGTCCAGGAGCATCGGCCCGTAGCGCTCGACGAGGGCGCGCTCGCGGGCGGAGCGCAGCCCCACCAGCAGCGCCGGCAGCGGCTGCCGCACCTTGACGCCGGCCTTGCTGCGCGCCGCCCGTCCCAGCGAGGCCAGCCGCTGCACCAGCCGCATCGCCTCGATCCGGGCCTCGTCGATGAGCGACGCGTCCGCCTCGGGCCAGGCCGCCAGGTGGACCGACTCCGGCGCGCCGGGGTCGCTCCCGGCGACGAGGTTGCGGTACATCTCCTCCGCCACGTAGGGGGTGAACGGGGCGAGCAGCGTCGCGACGCCGGCCAGACATTCGTGCAGGGTGTGGTAGGCGGCGGCCTTGTCGCGGTCGTCCTCCGACTTCCAGAAGCGCCGCCGGCTGCGCCGCACGTACCAGTTGCTCAACTCGTCCACGAACGCCTCGATGGCTCGGCCGGCGCGGGTGGGGTCGTAGGCCTCCAGCGCGTCCGTGACGTCGCGGATCGTCGCGTGCAGGGCGCCGCGCGCCCAGTCGTCGAGCTCGGCGCGCTGGGCGGGCGGGGGCGAGGCCGGGTCGAAACCGTCGATGCGCGCGTAGGTGACGAAGAACGAGTACGTGTTCCACAGCGTCAGCAGGAAGCGGCGCCGCGCCTCGCCCACGAGATTGGCGCTGAAGCGGCGGGGCGCGCCGGTGGGCGAGGCCGTGAACAGGTACCAGCGCAGGGCGTCGGCGCCGTGCGCGTCGAGCACCGCCCAGGGGTCGACCACGTTGCCCTTCGACTTGCTCATCTTCTCGCCCTGCTCGTCCTGGATGTGGCCCAGCGAGATCACGTGGCGATAGGAGATCGGCTCGGGCGCGGCCTCGACGCGGTGCAGCAGCGCCGCCTCGGCGTGCAGCGAGTAGAACCAGCCCCGCGTCTGGTCGACGGCCTCGCAGATGTAGTCGGCCGGGAAGCGCTCCTCGAACAGCTCCCGGTTCTCGAACGGGTAGTGCCACTGCGCGTAGGGCATCGCGCCGCTGTCGAACCAGGCGTCGGCGACCTCGGGCACGCGCTGCATCGTCCCGTCGCAGCAGTCGCAGGGGATCGTGACCGCATCCACGAATGGGCGATGCGGATCGTCGAGCGGCGGTTCGCCCGATCGCTCGGCCAACTCCGCGAACGAGCCCACGGCCTCCGTCTCGTTGCAGTCCGCGCAGCGCCAGAAGGGCAGCGGCGTGCCCCAGAAGCGCTCCCGGCTGACCGCCCAATCGACGTTGTTCGCCAGCCAGTCGCCGTAGCGGCCGTCGCGGACGTGGGCCGGGTACCAGTGCATGTCCTCGCGGTTGCCCCGGTTGAGCGACTCCGCCACCTGCGTCGTGGCGACGTACCAGGAGGGCTTCGCGTAGTAGAGCAGCGGCGTGTCGCAGCGCCAGCAGTACGGGTAGGTGTGCCGTACCGTGCCCCGCTGGAGCAGGAGCCCCCGCTCGGCGAGGTCGTCCATGATCGCGGCGTCGGCGTCCTTCGCGAACAGGCCGGCGAACCTCCCGTTGGGGAAGCGCCCTTGCAGGTCGATCGGCTGGAGGAAGAACAGGTCGTGCGCGCGGCCTAAGTCGTAGTCGTCCTCGCCGAAGGCGGGCGCGATGTGCACGATGCCGGTGCCGTCCTCCATCGACACGAAGCCGGCAGCCAGGACTCGGCGTTCGGGCGCCGTGCCCGCGTCGTTCAGGCGGCCGTCGTCGAAGCGCAGCACGCGCTCGCCCCAGTCGCCGGGCTCGTAGAGGCCCTCGTAGCGCACCCCCACCAGCGCCGAGCCGGGCAGCGTGTGCGCCACCGCCGGCGACGTCATCCCCGCCTCCTCCCCGTCGAGCCGGGCCTCGGCCAGGATCAGCCGCTCGCCCGCGTCCGTCTCGACGACCGCGTAGGTCTCCGCCGGCGCGACCGCCAGGGCCGTGTTGCCCGGCAGCGTCCAGGGCGTCGTCGTCCAGGCGACGAGGTAGGTCTCGCCGTCGAAGCCGCGCAGTTCGGCCGGCAGCGACTCCGGCAGCGCGCGGAACTTGATCGTGATGCTGGGGTCGGGGGTGTCCTCCTGGTAGCCCAGCGACAGCTCGTGGCTCGACAGCGAGGTCTCGCAGCGGGGGCAGTGCGGCGTGACCCTGCGGGCCTCGTAGATCAAATCGCCGTCCCAGAGCGACTTGAAGATCCACCAGACCGACTCCACGTACTCGGCGTGGAAGGTGACGTAGGCGTCGTCCATGTCGATCCAGAAGGCGATCCGGTCCGTCAGGTCGCGCCACTGCGACACGTAGCGCATGACGGACTCCCGGCAGCGCCGGTTGAACTCCGCGATGCCGAACGCCTCGATGTCGGCCTTGGTCTCCAGGCCCAACTCTCGCTCGACCTCCAACTCCACCGGCAGGCCGTGCGTGTCCCAGCCGGCCTTGCGGGGGGCGCGGTAGCCGCGCATCGTCTTGTAGCGCGGGAAGAGGTCCTTGTAGACGCGCGAGAGGACGTGGTGCACGCCGGGCGCGCCGTTGGCCGTGGGCGGGCCCTCGTAGAAGCTGAACAGCTTGCCGGCGGGCCGCTCGGCGATGGAGCGCTCGAAGATGCGCCGCTCGCGCCAGAAGTCGCGCTGGCGCGTCTCCATCTCCAGGTAGGGCATGCTGCTGCCCACGGCCGTGAATCGACTGGTCATGGCGCCCTCCGCGGGATGCCTGCGGCGGGCACACAAGCGGCCCGCCCCACTCAGGGACGGGCCGACACGTCGGTCCGCGGTACCACCCTGCTTCCCCCCGCCCCGGCCGGGCCGTCGCGGGAGGCGCCTCGCGGACGGCAAGCACCGTCCGGCCCTGTGCTAACGGGGGGTCTCCGGCCGCGTCTACTGGCCCGCCCCAGGGACGGACGTTCGGGCGGCGGCTCGGGAGCGATGTTCGAGGCGGGGGCCGGCGCGTCCGCTTCCACCGTCCGGACTCGCTGAGGCGCGGTGCTCCCCGTCGACACGGTCTCCGTCGCAGCCTTTGATCGAGGGTAGGCGGTCGTTTCGGGGGGGATCAATCAATCTGCGTTAAGCGCCGCCGGCTGCGAGGGAAGACGCGGAATTAGCAGAGGCCGCCCGGAGGCGGCCTCGCGCCCGACCGCCGAAACAGTCGGGGGGATCCGAATGCATTCTGGACGATCCACGGCTGGGCGGGCAACACTCCCGGTCAACCAGCTAACCCGGCACCCGACGCCGCACTTCCGCCGCCGCCTCCCGCCCGACCACCGACCCCAGCTCCGGCGGCAGCAGCGCCGCCAACTCCGACAGGCGCTCCTCGACGAACGCCAGCGCGCCCGCAGCCGACGTGACGTCGTCCGACGCCAGCGCCTCGGCGACCAGCCCCTCCGCGACGGCGGCCGGGTCGGCGCGGACCCGCGCGATCAGTCGCGCCGCCTCCGGGAGGGGCGCCCCCGGCGGGTCGCCCAGCAGCCGCGACAGCCGCCGCGCCGCCGCGCTCGACATGGCGCGTCCGATCCTCGCTGCACGCGCCTAGTTGCGGCGCGCGTCGCCCGGCCGGCCGCCGAAGCCCGGCCGGCGGTCGCGCGGTCCGCCGCCGAAGCCGCCGCCGAAGCCGCCACCGGTCGTCGCGCCCTCCCGGGGCTCGCCGTCGCGGGGCGGGGGTGGCGCGGTGCGCAGGAACTCGCGCGCGTCGTCGTTCTGACAGGGGCGCTGGCCCCACTTGTTCGCGACCTCCTCCAGCTGCATGCCGTGCGTCATCAGGCGCTTGACGGCCGAGCAGAACACCGGCCGGTCGCCGCGCGGGATGAAGGGGACCTCGATCATGTCGCCGCAGAGGGCGCAGGCGGCCGGGTGCATCTGGCGCGGCGTGCGCCCACCGAACGACGCCGCGCCGCCGTAGCGGATGTAGCCGCTGTCGGTCTCCAGGGTGCTGCGCGCGCTCTTGCGCGCGTTGCGGCATTCGGGGCAGCGCACGGGGTCGTTCTGCAACCCCTTGCTGGCGTAGAACTCCTGCTCCCCGGCCGTGAAGACGAACGGGCTCTGACAGTCGCGACAGTTCAGCGAACGGTCCTGCATGCTCAGCCTGGCCTCCCCAGATCGGGCCGCCGCGGCCCGATCGCTGGCGCGTCACGGGGCACGGGGGCGTCGGCCCGCCGTTAACCCGAAACCCCGCCAGATGCGGCGGGGTCGCAATGACACCTGGACCGGCCCAGCTTACCAGTTTCCGTCGCGCCTGTGCGACCGGCCTCGCCCGCGTCCGCCGAGCAGCGACCAGGCCCGCACCGTGAGCGCCTGGGCCTCCTCGACGCGCAGCGCCAGCATCGCGCCCTGATACACGACCGCGCCCAGGACCGTCCCCACCAGCAGGGCGAAGAACGACTGCGGTCCGAAGTCGCCGCGGGCGTCCAAGAAGAGCAGGAGCAGCACGACCGCCTCCGTCATCAGCAGCGTGGCGCCTACGATGCGGTACACGGTGGTCGCGGTTTGGCGGTCCCAGAGGCCGCCGTCGAGGCGGCGGTGCAGCACGACGAACAGCCCCAGCGCCTCGACGATCGTCGCGACGGAGAGGGCCAGCGCCAGTCCCCGGATCTCCATCGGCCCCACGAGGATTGCCGCCAGCACGATGTTGATCAGCATGCCGCAGACGGCGAAGGTCACCGGCGTGCGGGTGTCGCTCAGGGCGTAGTAGCCCCGCGAGAGGATCTCGATCGAGGTGTGCGCGGCCAGCGCGACGCCGTAGAAGAGCAGGGCGTCGGAGACGAGCGCCGTGGCCCCAGCGTCGAAGGCGCCGCGCTCCAACAGAGCGCGCACCAGCGGCTCGCGCAGCAGGATCATCCCCACCGAGGCGGGCACCGCCAGGTAGAGCGTGAATCGCAGCGCCTGGCCCACCATCAGCCGGACGTCGTCCACACCTCCCTCCTCGGCGGCGCGCGCCGCCATCGTGGGGAAGATGGCCATCGCCAGGGACATGCCGAACAGCCCCACCGGGAAGAGCAGGATCAGCCAGGCGAAGTTCAGCGCCGAGATCGACGAGTCGCCCACGAAGGAGCCGAAGAAGGTCAGGACGATGAAGTTGATCTGCGCCGCAGCGAGCCCGATCATGCGCGGCCCCATCAGCCGCAGCACCTCCCGCGCGCCCGGATCCCAGAACTGGAGCGACGGTGAGAGACGCGCCCCCGCGGCGATCAGCGCGGGGATCTGGATCACGAGGTGCGCGCCGGCCCCCACGATCACGCCGACCGCCAGCGCCTCCACGCCCATCTGGTCGGAGAGCAGCAGCGCGCCGAGGATGATCGCGAGGTTGTAGAGCATCGGCGCGAAGGCGGGCAGCAGGAAGTGCCGGCGCGCATTGAGGATGCCCGTGATCATCCCCGAGACGCAGAACAGGATCGGCGCGACGAGCATCACCCGCGTCAGGAAGATCGCGTCGGCGCGCAATTCCGCCTGCATGCCCGAGTCCTCGCCCAGCCCGGGCGCCATGGCGGGCACGATCCACTCCGCCGCCAGCAGCATCGCCAGCGCCAGCGCGATCGTCGCCAGGAGCACGCCGTTCAGCACGATCGACGCCAGCCGCCAGGCGTCCGCCTCGCTGCGGCGGCTCAGGTAGCGCGCATAAACGGGGATGAAGGCGCTGGCCAGCGTCGCGCCGGCCAGCAGTTGGAAGACCAATTCCGGCAGCCGCTGCGCCACGAAGAAGGCGTCGAGGTCGGCGCTGGCGCCGTACTCATTCGCGATGACGACGGTGCGCAGCGCGCCGAGCAGGCGGCTGCCCAAGAATCCCAGCGCGACGAGGATGGCCGCGTTCGCGACGGTGTGGGTGGCGCCCGTCAGCACGGCGGGGGTGGCGTTTCCGGCGGCGGCCGGCCCCGCCGCCGCGGGGCGCGCGGTCGGCGTCGCAGCATGTGTGGACACTCCTCCGCCGCCTTCCCTACGATAGCGGCGCGCCCTCCTAGACAGCAGCAAGCCTGCGGCCGGGGGCGATGTTCGAGGAGTGATCGTGGCCAACAAGCAGGCGGCCCAGAAGTACCTCCGCGCCTCGCAGCGCCGGCGCATGCGCAACAAGCCGGTGCGCACCCGCGCCCGCACGGCCGTGCGCGACGCCATGCTCGCGATCGACGCCAACGACTGGAGTGACGCCGACCAGCTCGTGCAGGATGCCGTCGCGGCCCTGGACCGCGCCGCGCAGCGCGGCGTCGTGCATGCCAACAGCGCCGCCCGGCGCAAGTCGCGGCTGCTGCGTCACTACCACCACGCCCAGGCCCCGGACGTCCGCGCCCGGCCCCGCGTGCGGCCCCCGGAACCGGTGCAGGTCCCGTAGCGTTCCGCGGACGACGTCTTGCGCACGATCGACGCCAGCGGCCGGACCGGCGTCGCGCGCAGTGCGCCCGTGCCCGCGGTGAGCGCGGCCGGCCGTCGGGGAAGGGAGCCCGGATGCGCGCCCTGATCTTCCACGCGCCCCGGCGCATCGTCGTCGAGGAGCGCGCCGACCCGGCGCCCGCCCCCGGCGAGGTCGTCCTGCGCACCGACGCCGCCGGCATCTGCGCCTCCGACCTGCGCGTCTACCGCGGCGAGAAGCACGCCGCGGCGGGCGTGATCCCGGGCCACGAGATCACCGGCACGGTCGGCGCCGTGGGCGAGGGCGTCGACGACGTGGCGCCGGGGGAGCGCGTCGCCGTCTACCCGATCGTGGCCTGCGGCCGCTGCGATTTCTGCCGGCGCGGCCTGCGCAACCGCTGCGGGTCGCGCCGCACGCTGGGCTACGACCTCGACGGCGGCATCGCCGAGTACGTGCGCCTGCCGGCGCCGATCGTGGGGCAGGGGCAGTTGATGCCCGTGCCCGAGGGCGTGCCCGCCGAGCGCGCCGCGATGACCGAGCCCACGGCCTGCGTGCTCAACTCGCTGGAGTCGTGCCGCTTCCGCGCCGGCGCGGCGGTCGCGATCATCGGGGCCGGGCCCATGGGACTGACGCACATCATCCTGGCGCGGGCGCTGGGCGCGGGGGCCATCGTGGTGGCGGAGCCGGTCGAGTCGCGGCGCGCGGTGGCGGAGGAGCTGGGCGCGACCGCCGTCTGCGGCGGCGACCCGGCGGAGATCAGGCAGACCGTGTCCGACGCGACGCGCGGGGCCGGCGCGGAGGTGGTGATCGTCAGCGTCGGCCTCGACGGTCTGACCGAACTGGCGCTGCCGATCGCGGCCAAGCAGGGCGCGATCAACCTCTTCGCCGGCTTCCCGCCCGAGACCACCGCCGCGCTCGACGTGAACTTCCTGCACTACAACGAGATCGTCCTGACCGGCAGCCAGAACGCGACGGCCGACCAGTTCCGCCGCACCGCCGAACTGCTCCCCTCCCTCGGCGGCCTCGACCGCCTGACCACGCATCGCTTCGGCATGGCGGACGCCGCCGGCGCGTACACCACGCGCGACGACCCCGACGCCCTGAAGACCATCGTCTTCCCCGGCGGCGCGCCGCGGTGACGAGCGACCGATGACCAGCGACCGCGGCCCCCGCCGCAAGCTGACCGGCATTGGGCAGGAGTTGCGCGACGCCCGCCTCGCCCGCGGCTTCTCGATCGAGGACTGCCAGCGCGCCACGCGCATCTCGAGCCGATATCTGGAGGCGCTGGAGACGGAGGAGTTCAGCGCCCTGCCCGCGCCCGTCTTCGCGCGGGGCTTCCTGCGCTCCTACGCGCAGATGCTGGGGCTCGATCCCACGGCCATGGTCGCGCGCTTCCCCGCCAACCCCCGCGCCCCCGCCGGCGCGCAGGGCGAGGGCGCCTACCCGCGCGACATCGCGCCCACACGGCTGCGCAGCGCCGAGCCCTACTACGACGACGAGTTCGCCGAGGATCAGGCGCTGCCGCCCATCCCCAGCCTGGAGACGACCCCCAGCAGCTTCCGCCTGGGGCCCTGGCTGGTCGCGATCTTCGTGGTGCTGGTGGTCGTCGCGGGGGTGATCGTGGTCGTGACGCTGGGCGACGAGGAGGCCGAGCCCGTCGAGACGGCGGCGCCGCCGCCCGGCGTGCCGACCGGCCCGGCCGAGCAGGAGGGCGCCGACGAGTCGTTCACGGCCCCGCTCAGCGTGCCCGAGGGCACGGTGCTGCCCAGCTTCGCCAACGTCAGCATCAGCGACGCGCAACTCTGGCTGCGCCGCGCCGGGGCGCCGTTCGTGCTGGTGGAGGTCTACGACCCCGCCGAGGCCGGCCGCGTGATCGATCAGCTGCCCGCGCCCGGCACGCCGCTCGACTCCGGCACCGCCGTCACGGTGGTCGTCAGCCGCGGGCCGGCGCCGACCGCGACGCCGGCGGCCGACGGCGATCGCGGCGCCGGCGAGACGCCGCCCGAAGCCGCCCCCGCCGGCACGGGGACGCAGTGATGCGCTACCACCTGCGGACCCTGGGCTGCCCCAAGAACACGACCGACTCCGAGCAGCTGACGCGGGCGCTCACGCGCGCCGGCCACCGCCCCGCCGCGGCGGCCGAGGCCGAGGTGCTGATCGTCAACACCTGCGGCTTCATCGACGCGGCCAAGGCGGAGTCGGCCGAGGCCGTCGCCGTCCTCGAGCGCGGCAAGCGCGACGGCCAGCGGCTGCTCGTCGTCGGCTGCTGGGCGCAGATCGAGGCGCCGCGCATCCGCCACGAGCACGCCGGCGTCGACGCCACCTTCGGCGTGGAGGCCTGGGACGCGATCGTCGAGTCGCTGGGCCCCGGCACGCCGGGCGACATCCCCGAGACGGGCCCCGCCCGCGCTGCGCCGCGGGCCAGCGCCTACCTCAAGATCTCCGACGGCTGCGCGCGGCCCTGCACGTTCTGCAACATCCCCGGCATCAAGGGCCGCGACTTCCGCAGCGTCCCCATCGACGCGCTGGTGCTCGAGGCGCGCCGCCTGGCCGAGGCGGGCGTGCGCGAGTTGGTGCTCGTCGCGCAGGACTCGACCGCCTACGGCGACGACATCGGGCTGCGCGAGGGCCTGCCGCGGCTGCTGGAGCGGCTGGCCGCCGACGTGCCCGGCCTGGCCTGGATCCGGCTGATGTACGCCTACCCCGGCTTCGTCACGCCGGCGCTGGTGGAGGCGATGGCCGCCATCCCGCAGGTTTGCCACTACCTCGACATCCCGCTGCAGCACGGCAGCGCCTCGGTGCTGCGGCGCATGAAGCGCCCGCACAACCTGACCATGGTGCACGACACGCTGGACCGCCTGCGCGCCGCCATGCCCGATATCGCCATCCGCTCGACCTTCATCGTGGGGTTCCCGGGCGAGAGCAAGGCCGAGTTCGAGGAGCTGCTCGACTTCCTGCGCGCCGGCCGCTTCGACCGCATCGGCGCCTTCACCTACTCGCCGCAGGCCGGCACGCCCGCGGCGACCCTGCCCGGCCAGGTGGCGCCGCGTCACAAGGAGCGCCGCTACCGGCGGCTGATGAGCGTGCAGTCGCGCATCTCGGCCGAGATCGGCGCCGCCCAGGTGGGCCGGGAGTTGCCCGTGCTGGTCGAGTCGATGGACGGGCAGACGGTCGATGACGGCAGCCCCATCTTCGTGGGCCGCTCCTACCGCGACGCGCCGGAGGTCGACGGCTTCGTCTTCTGCCGCGGCGTGGCGCGTCCGGGGTCGATGCCCAGGGTGCGCATCACGGGCGCGCTCGACCACGACCTCCTCGCCGAGCCCGTCTCCAGCGACACCCTGCTGCTGACGACCGTCTGACCCCCGCGCTCGGGGGCTCAGAAGGCCTGCACGACCTCCGTGTCGACGTCGCGCAGCTCGGCGTCGAGGTGGAGGTCTTCGACGAAGTCGCGGATCGACATCAGCACGGCGTGGCCGTGGGCGGCGTCGTTGCTGACGCAGGCGACGCCGATCGTGATACGGCGACGGTCGTCGTGCGTCTCCACCTCGGCGACCGCCACGGGGAAGCGCTGCCGCACGCGGTCGCGCAGGCGCCGCACGACGGCCCGCTTGCCCTTCAGCGAGTCGTTCTCCGGCATGGCGAGGGTGAGCCGCAGGCAGGCGACGAACATTATGCCCCCGATCGCCGCTCCGCGGCTGGCATCAGGCGCCGCCGGCGGCGGCGAGCCCGGCCGGATCCGCGTCGGGCCGCTCGCGGCCGTTGACGGGCATCGGCAGCGGCGTCTGCGCCGCCGGCGTGGACAGGCCGGGCAGCGGCGGCAGCTCGGCCAGGTCGTGCAGCCCGAAGTGGTCGAGGAAGGCGGGCGTTGTCGCCCAGAGGTGGGGGCGGCCCGGCGCGTCCGATTGCCCCACCGAGCCGACCAGCTGCCGCCGGCGCAGCGTCGTCAGGGGCGCGTCGCAGCTCACGCCGCGCACCCGCTCGATCGCGGCCCGCGTCAGCGGCTGCTGATAGGCGATGATCGCCAGCGTCTCCAGCGCCGCCGGGGAGAGCTTGTTGGGCCGCTCCAAGCCCAGCAGGCGGCGGATGAACGGCGCGGCCTCGGCGGCGGTCACGAGTCGCACCGTCTGGCCGCTGCGCTGCACGCGCAGCCCGCGCGCCTGCGCCGACGCGCCGAGGTCGTCGAGCGCCCCCTCGACGGCGTCGCGGGAGACGTGCAGGGCCGACGCGAGTTGCGAGACCGTCGGCGGCTCCTCGGCCGCGAAGATCAGCGACTCGATGATGGGGGGCAGGTCGGCCGGCGGCTGCGGCGCGCCGCCCTCAACGAGGGCGAGCACCGCGGGCACGACGGTCTGGCCGGGATCGCGCAGCAGGTAGTCGGGGGGCGTGGCGGCGGGGGGCGCGGGCGTCGCCGGGCGGGCGGCGACGGACGCGCCGGAGGCGGGTCCGGTCTCCATGTCGGTCATCCTCGGCCGCCACCAAGGAACGCCCGATCACCCTAGCAGCCGACCGGGGACCGCTCCAGCCTCGCCGGGCGCCGCGCCGTCGGCCGCGCGGCCCAGGCGCAGCGGCAGCAGCCGGTTCGTGAGGTCGGGCCCGCCCGGCTCGGCGGCGACGGCGACCGGTACGTAGGTGTCGGTCAGGCCGCGCCAGGCGCCCCCGCGCCGCGACTCGATCAGTACCGCCGCGACTTCGCCCGCGAGCGCGGAGCGGAAGGCCGTCCGGCTCTCCGCCACGGCCGCCTCGACGGTCCGCAGCCGTTCGCGCTTGGTCTGGGGCGGGACGTCGTCGGGCAGCTTGGCGCCGCTGGTGCGCGGCCGCCGCGAGTACGGGAAGACGTGCACGTCGGCGAAGGCTGCCTCGCGGCAGACCGCCAGCGTGGCGGCGAAGTCGCGCGCGGTCTCACCCGGGAAGCCCACGATCACGTCGGCCGTGATCGCGACGCCGGGCACGGCCGCCCGGATCTGCTCCAGCGCGCGCAGGTAGTCCGCGGCCGTGTAGCGGCGCCGCATGCGGCGCAGGACGGCGTCGCTGCCGCTCTGCAGCGCCAGGTGGAAGTGACGGCAGAGCCGCGCGTCCTCCCACTGCGCCAGCAGCGCCGGGCTCACGTCCTGCGGCTGGATCGACGAATAGCGGATGCGGGGCAGCGTCGTGCCGGCCAGCAGTGCGGCGAGCAGCGAGGCGGCGTTCGTGCCCGACGGGGAGGCGTGGTCGGCCCGGTCGCGGCCGTAGGCGCCGGGCTGCGTCCCCGTCAGCACGACCTCCAGCGTCCCGGCCGCCTCCGCCGCCTGGGCCTCGTGCAGGATGTCCGGGATCGGCCGCGCGCGCTCGCGGCCGCGCACCGCCGGCACGATGCAGAAGGCGCAGACGTCGTCGCAGCCCTCCTGGATCTTCAGGAAGGCGCGCGCCCGTCCCGGCGGCGCGACGCCCGGTGCGTGCCCGGGCGGCGCGGCCTCCGGCTCCCCGCGCGGCGGCATGGCCGCCAGCAGCGCCGCCGGGGCGCGCCCCTTGTCGCCGTTGGCCAGCACGAGGTCGGCGCCCGTCTCGCGCGCCAGTGCGTCGCCCACCCACTCGGCGTAGCAGCCGGTGACGACCACCGGCACCGCCGGCGCCAGCCGCTTCGCCGCGCGGATCAGCCGCCGCGCCTTGCGATCGGCGACGTGCGTCACGGAGCAGGTATTGAGCAGGTAGCCGTCGGCCGCGACGGGCCGGTCGACGACGTCGCAGCCGGCCGCGCGCAGCGTCCGGCCCCAGGCCTGGCTCTCCGCCTGGTTGAGCTTGCAGCCCAACGTCAGCACGCCCACCAGCGGGCGGCCCCGTGACGCGCCGTCCGGCACTCGGTCCGTCATGGCGTCCATGCTACGTCCGCGCGGCGCCCCGACCCGCTATCATCGCGTCATGGCGGAGATCGGCATCGCGATTCTGTTCATGGGCGTGCTGCTCGCGGCCGACCGCGCCCATACGCAGCGCTTCACCGAGAAGGTGCGCGAGTTGCTCGATTGGATCGAGCGCTCGTCCTGACGGTCCCCGGCTTCTGTCGGCCGGCCCCTTCCCAGCCCTAGAACGCATGTGCTATCCTCCAGATGGAGGAGTCGCCATGCCGATCACGATGACGCGCGCCGTCCAAGTGCCGCTCCCGCTGCCGGCCTCCGCAACGGCTTCCCGGTCGCGCCGCCGCCCCCGCCGCCCCATGCGGCGGGCGCGCACGCCGCAGCGCCTCTGCGACAACTGCAGCGGGCCCGTCGCCCTGGGCGAGGGCTTCCTCACCTGCGTCGTGTGCGGGCAGCATCGCGCCGCCTGACGCCGGCCCTCCCGCTGGCCTGGATCGATCGCCGCTGCGTACGATGCGGCAGGGACGCCGTCGTCGGCGTCGCACCGGGCAGATTCCGAAGAGACTGAGGCGGAGCGGTCGTGAGCGGTTTCGAGGGCCTGCTGGTGATCCTCATCGTCATCGGCGGCATGTACGCCATGGGCGTGCTGCCCACGGCGGGGGTGGTCCAGATCTACAAGCGCATCCGCCTGGCCGGTCTGATGTGGGCCGTGGCGGTGACGCTGATCGCCGCCGGCCGCATCTTCGACTTCCCCTAGCCGTCGTATCCTGGCTGCGATGCGCGTCGTCCTCGCCCCGCAGGAGTTCAAGGGCAGCCTGACCGCCGCCGAGGCGGCCGTCGCGATGCGCGAGGGCGCGCTGCGCGCCCTGCCCGGCGCCCGGATCGACGCCGTGCCGCTGGCCGACGGCGGGCCGGGCACGGTCGAGGCCGTCGTCACGGCTGCGGGCGGACGCTACTCCCACACCCGCGTCGAAGGCCCCCTGGGCGAGCCCGTGAACGCCCGCTGGGGCCGCATCGACGACGGCCGCACGGCGATCATCGAGATGGCCGCCGCATCGGGGCTGCTGCTGGTCCCGCCCGGCCGGCTGGACCCGCGCCGCGCCTCCACGATCGGCACGGGCGAGTTGATCGCCGCCGCGCTCGCCGCCGGGGTCTCGCGCCTGCTGGTGGGCGTCGGCGGCAGCGCCACCAACGACGGCGGCGCCGGCATGGCCGCGGCCCTCGGCGCGCGCCTGCTCGGCGACGACGGCCGCCCCATCGCGCCCGGCGGGGCGGCGCTGGCCCGGCTGGCGCGCATCGACGTGGGCGGCCTCGACCCGCGGCTCCCCGATGTCGAGGTGCGCGTCCTCGCCGACGTCACGAACCCGCTCACCGGCCCCGACGGCGCCAGCGCGGTCTACGGCCCGCAGAAGGGCGCAGATCCCGCCGCGGTCGCCGAGCTGGACCGGGCGCTCGCGCACTTCGCCGACATCGTCGCCCGCGACGTCGGCGTCGACATCCTGACGACGCCCGGCGGCGGCGCGGCCGGCGGGCTGGGCGCGGGCCTGATCGCCTTCGCCGGCGCGCGCATCGAGCCCGGCATCGAGGCGATCGCCGCCGCCGTCCGGCTCGACGCGCGGCTCGCCGGGGCGGACGTCGTGCTGACCGGCGAGGGGTCGCTGGACCGCCAGTCGGCCTTCGGCAAGACGGTGGCGGGCGTGGCGGGGCGGGCGGCGGCGGCCGGCGTCCCCTGCCTCGCCGTGGGCGGCCGGGTCCGCGACCAGGCCGCCGTGCGCGCCATCGCGGGGCTGCACGACGTCGAGCCCGCCGCAGCGGACGACGTCGCGGACGCCGAGGCGATGTCCCGTGCCGCCGACCTGCTGGCCGCCGCGAGCGAGCGGCTGCTGCGCCGCTGGCGCGGATCCCGGGAGGCCTTGGGGCGCTCCGACCTCACCCCCTAGCCCCCTCTCCATTGCCGAGCAATGGAGAGGGGGGACTCCGATCCCCTGTCCCTGGAAAGAGGGTTCGGGTGAGGGGGATCCACCGCCCGCGTCCACGTCCCCCCTCTCCACCGTTCAGGTGGAGAGGGGGACAGGGGGTGAGGTTCGGGCCTAGTACGCGCCGATCTCGTGCAGGCGCTCGTCGTCGATGCCGAAGTGGTGCGCGATCTCGTGCAGGACGGTCCGGCGGACCTGCGCGAGGAGCTCCTCGTCGCTGCGGCAGATCGACTCGATCGCTTCCTGGTAGATCATGATCCGGTCGGGCAGGGTGTTGCCGTAGTAGCTGCCGCGGTCGGTCAGCGGGTGGCCCACGTAGAGGCCCAGGAGTTGATCGCGTGGGCCGATGCCCGCCTCGACCCGCTCCTCGGCCGTGGGCCGCATGCGGACCAGGATCTCGACGTTGTCGAGTTGCTCGGCGAACTCCGGCGGGATCGCCGCCACCGCCGCCTCGACCACCCGCCGGAACCGCGCTCGATGCATGCGCCCACCATACCGGCCCCGCCGGGGCGGCCGGCTAGCCGGGGACCGGCACCCAGCCGGCGAGGATCGTGCGTTCGAGCACGTTCCGCGCGATCGGCCCGGCGTCGGCGGCGCCGGAGTCCCCGTCGTCGAGGACCACCGTCACCAGCAGCGACGGTTCGGGCACCTCGGCCCACACCACGAACCAGGCGTGGTTGCGGGTGCCGTCGTCTTCCTCTTCCTCCTCGTCCTCTTCGTCGCCCTCCGACTGTTCGTCTTCCTCTTCGGGCTCCTCCTCCTCGCGCTCCTCGAAGACGTCCTCCAGCCGCACGATCTCTTCGGCCGTGCCCGACTTGCCCGCCGCCCGCAGGCTGGAGGTGCGGAAGATGGGGAAGCCGGTCCCCCGCCGGGTGGCGATCACCTCCCGCGCGCCCTGCTGCAGGATCTCGTGGGACTCCGACGAGATCGGCAGCACGCCGATCGGCGCCGCCTCGTAGCGCTCGACGACGTGCCCCTCCGGCGTGCGCAGCGAGTGCGCCGCCAGCGGCGTGCGCAGGATGCCGTCGGTCGCGAGGGCGGCGTAGGCGTTGGCGATCTGCATCGGCGTGACGTCGAGGAAGCCCTGACCGATGCTCACGTTGACCGTGTCGCCGGTGAACCAGAAGTCGTTGAGGTTGAGGCGCTTCCACTCGGGGCCGGGATTGATGCCCGGCACTTCGGTGAGCCCCAGCACGCCGGTCTCCCGCCCGAAGCCGAAGCCCGCCGTGTACTCGCGCAGCAGGTTCTCGCCCTGCGTGTGCAGCTCCAGCCCCACCTGGTAGAAGAACGTGTTGCAGCTTTCGGCCAGCGCCTGGGGCAGGTTGAGGTTGCCCGCGTCGTCCTCCTTCCAGTTCTTCAGCGGCACGTCGGGACCGAGGCCGAACCAGACCGAATCGCAGGGCAGGTAGGTGTCGAGCGTGTAGTCGAGCGCCTCCAGGGCGGCGGCGGCCGTCACGACCTTGAAGGTCGAGCCCGGCGCGTATGTCTCCTCGGTCACCCGATTGACGAAGGGCCGCCGCTCGTCCTCCAGGTAGGCGTCGAGCTCCTCCTGGCTGATCCCGCCCACGAAGTCGTTGGGGTTGAAGCGCGGATACGAGGCCGCCGCCAGCAATTGGTTGGAGCGCGGGTCCATCACGATGATCGCGCCGGCCTCCTCGCCGAGGGCCGCCTCGGCCAGCTGCTGCACGCGCAGGTCGATGCTCAGGTACACGTCGCGGGCGGGCGACGACGGGCGCTCCGCCAGCAGGCGCAGCGTCGACCCGTTGGGCGCGATGATCGTCAGCTGCCCGCCGCGCGTGCCCGCCAGCGTCGATTCGAAGATCGCCTCCGCGCCGTCGCGGCCGATCGCGTCGCCGGGCCGGAAGCCCTCCACCTCGAGTTCGGCCAGCTCCTCCGGGTTGACCTCGCCCATGAAGCCGACGATGTGCGCCGCCGTCTCGCCCTGGGGGTAGAGCCGGATCGTCTCGCGGCGCACGAGGATGCCCAGCTCCGCCAGTTGCTCGAACTCGGCGATCAGCGCCGGCGAGGCGTTGTGCTCGAGCCGCACGATGGGGATGAAGTAGTACGACGGCACGTCCTGGAAGACCAGGTTGCGCACCGCCGTCTCGTCGAGGTGCAGCTTCTCGACGAACGTGTCGACCACCAGATCCTCGTCGCGGGTGTCGATCAGGTCGTGCGAGATGCCGATCACAGCCTGCTCGCCCTTGACGGCCAGGGGCGCGCCGTTGCGGTCGAAGATGTCGCCGCGCACGGGCACGTCGATGAAGCGGTGCACCAGCGTGCCGGGCTGCCCCAGCCCGTCGAAGATCACGTCCGGCGTCCAGTCGAGCACCCAATTGGGCTGGCGCAGCGTCCGCACGAAGATCCGGTCCGCTACGTCGCCGAAGAAGTCCGTTTCGTAGACCAGGTCCACCTCGATGCCGGCGACGTTGTCGGCCGGGGGCGGCACGATCGCCCAGCGCAGGCCCGTGATCGTCGCCTCGGCCCAGATGTCCTCGTGCCGCTGCACGAAGGCCTCGGCGCTGATCCGCTCCCGTGCGTCGAGGGCCAGCAGCCGGTAGGCATCGCCGAAGCGGTCGCTGGCGATCAGCGCGAAGTACTTCTGCACCGCCTCCACGGCCGTTTCGGGCGGCACGCTCACGTCGAGCAGGCCTTCGTCCACGTCTTGGTCTTGCAGGGAGGTGGGTTTGGTCGGCCCGGTCCCGCCGGTGGCGGCCGGCTGTTCGTCCCCGGCGGCGTCGGCCGCGGCGTCTTCCGCCGGCTCGTCGGCGGGGGCCTCCGGGAAGAACTCCGAGAGGTCGCGCTCGCCCTCGCCGCCGAAGACGCAGGCGGCGCTCGCCACGGCGACGATCAGCAGCGCGATGGGAAGGGTGAGCGTGAAGCGCGGGCGCGCGAACATGGACTTCCGAGGCCCCCGCCCCCGTACGGGCAAGTGTAACCACGGGAACCCCGCGGCGCGAGCCGCCGTCTGGGCGGGGGAGGACGTACGATCGGGCACATGAGATTGACGCCGGCGATGCGGTCGTCGTTCCCCTGCGCGGTGCTGGCGCTGGCGCTGGCGCTGGCCGCCTGCGGCGGCGACGACCAACCCGACACCGCGGACGCGGGGGGCGCCGCGGCGGCGCCGGCCGTCGCGGCGGCGCCGGGCGAGCCGCCGTCCACGGCGCCGTCCGACCTCGACCGGCTGCGCAGCCGGGTGCCGCCCACCGTGCCCGCGCGCGGCGGACCGGCGCGGCCCTACGCGCTCGGCTTCACCGCGACGCCCGCCCTGCTCACCCCCGACGCCTACGTCGACGTGTTCGACGCCGCCGCCCGCAGCGCCGATCTGATCATGATCCAGCGCCCCGTCGCCTGGGACGAGGTGGGCCCCGACGGCGTCGTGCGGCCGGAGAGCCGCGCCACGATCGCCTGGGAGCGCCAACTGCTCGACGAGCGCGGCCTGGACCTGCTCTTCGCCATCGATCCCTGGGACCTGGCCGATCGCGGCCGCCTAGCCGGGGAGGCGCCGGGCGAGAGCTTCCTGGACGAGGCCGTGAGCCGCGCCTACGTCGCCTACGCCGAGTTCGTCGTGCGCGAGTACCGGCCGCGCTGGCTGGCGCTCGCCGTCGACCTCGACGCCGTCGTCCGGGCCCGGCCGGACGACCTCGACGCGATCGAGGCGGCCTACCGGCGCGCCTACGCGGCGGTCAAGGCGATCGCGCCCGAGACGCTGGTCTTCGCGACCTTCCAGCTCGAGGATCTGCAGGGGCTGGTGCCCTGGTCGGAGCACCTGCCGCAATGGTCGCTGGTGCTGCGCTTCCAGGACGTGCTCGACCTGCTGGCGGTGAGCAGCTACCCCTCGCTGATCTTCCCCTTCGCCAGCGACATCCCCGACAGCTACTACTCGCGTCTGGAGACGTTCCAGAAGCCGATCGCGCTGGTGCCCAGCGGCTACGCGTCGGCGCCCGCCCGCGACGGCGTCACCTTCGGCACGCTGCGCGGCCAGCAGCAGTTCCTCCAGCGCGTGCTGCGCGAGGCCGAGGCCGGCGGCTGGGCGCTGATCGTCTGGCTGACGCCCGACGACCCCTCCTTCGCGACCGCGCCCCCCTTCGACCTCTTCGCGCAGATGGGGCTGCGCGCGGCGGGCGGCGCCGAGAAGCCCGCCTGGGGCGTCTGGGCCGAGAGCGCCCGGCGCCCCTGGCCGGCCGCCGTCGAGTAGGCGCTTCTTCACGCACGCCCGGCCGGGTCCGCCGGGCGTATACTGCCGGCGTTCCCCGCGCCGCGACGGCCGTCGCGGGGGGAGTCGGAGAGGGGGGCGGCGTGGCCCAGGCGGAACCGGCCTACAGCGAGCAGAACCCGATGCCGGTGGCGGTCGTCTCGGACTACATCTGACCGTGGTGCTACATCGGCACGGCGCGCGTGGACCGGATGTCGCGCGAGTTCGCGGTCGAGGTCGAATGGGTTCCATTCGAGTTGCACCCCGACATCCCCGCCGAGGGCCGGGAGAAGGACCCGGCCCGCAGCGACCCGGAGGCGCGGGAGCGGCTGTACGGCCTGGCCGCGGCCGAGGGCCTGCCCATGCACAGCAACGTCCACCAGGCGAATGGCCACAAGGCGCTGGAGGCCGCCGAATGGGCGCGCGAGCAGAGCCGTGAGACCTTCGAGCGCGTGCACCGCGCGATCTTCCACGCCTACTTCGCTGCCGGCGCCAACGTCAGCACGATCGACCAGGTCGACGCCGCCATCGCGGAGACGGGCATCGACCGGGCGGCGCTGCGCGCGGCGCTGGAGGCGGGAACCTACCGTGAGCGCGTCGATGAGTACACGCAGCTCGCGCGGGGGAACGGCATCCACGGCACGCCGACGTTCATCCTGGACGATAAGTTCGTGATCCGCGGCGCGCAGGACTGGCCGGTGTTCGCCGACGTCCTGACCCGGCTGGGCGTGGCGCGGCGGGAGAGCGCCGGCCCCGCGCCGGACGCGTAGCGCCGGAGGGGACCGCCATGCACTTCCGAGACGATGCCGCGCTGGCCGACTTCCGGGGCGAGGTGCGCCGCTTCATCGGCGAGCACCTGCCCGCCGACTGGGCGACGCACGACGACGACGGCGCCTACGGCGCGGGCGCCATCGACGCGGCGCGCACGTTTCAGCGCGCCATGGCGGCGCGCCGCTGGCTGACCATGGCCTGGCCCCGCGAGTACGGCGGGCTGGGCGCATCGCACTGGCAGCAACTCGTCATGAACGAGGAGATGGCTTACCACCGCGCGCCCGGGGGGAACATGGGCGTGATGTGGGTGGGACCGTCGCTGCTGCTCTACGGCACGGAGGCGCAGAAGGCCGAGCACGTCCGCGCCATCGCCGGCGCCGAGGTTTGGTGGTGCACCCTGTACTCGGAGCCCGGCGCCGGCAGCGACCTCGCGGCCATGCAGACGCGCGCCGTCGCCGACGGCGACGACTACCTGATCAACGGGCAGAAGATCTGGACCTCCGGCGCGCAGAGCGCCGACTGGGGTTGGCTCGCCGCCCGCACCGACCCGGACGCGCCCAAGCACAAGGGCCTGACAATGTTCATGGTCGACATGCGCAGCCCCGGGATCACGGTGCGCCCGCTGGTCAACATGGCCGGCGGCCACTCCTTCAACGAGGTCTTCTTCGAGGACGTGCGCGTGCCCAAGACCGCTGTCGTGGGGGAAGTCAATCGGGGCTGGTACCACATGGCGGTGGCGCTCGACTTCGAGCGCTCCGGCATCGGCGGCTTCGCGCGCGGGCGGCGCATCGTCGAGGAGTACGCCGGCTACGCCCGCGACCACCCGGAGACGATCCGGCGGCGGCCCAGCCTGCGCTACGACCTCGCCGACCGCGCCGTCGAAGTGCAGGTGGGCACCCATCTGGCCTACCGCATCACGGACATGCAGACCCGCGGCATCGTCGCGAACTACGAGGCCTCGGTGTCGAAACTGTTCGCGTCGGAACTGGCGCAGCGCATCCAGCACACCGGCATGGCGATGCTGGGGACGTCCGCCGCGCTGGTCGACCCCGGCGACCCGCGGACGCCGCTGCGCGGATCCCCGGGCCGGGGCTACCTGCACTCCGTCAGCTCGACGATCGCCGCCGGCACCAGCGAGATCCAGCGGGGCATCATCGCTACGCGGGGCCTCGGGTTGCCGCGCGGCTAGCATCCTGGCGCCGCGGCCTCCTTACGTCACGCGCGGGTGTGGCATCGCGGGGCGTGCGATAGGCTGCCGAGTGTCATGGGGCGCAGCCTGCGGCCCCCTGTGCATCTGTAGCACGCGCGTCCGCCCCGCCGGGTGCGACGTGAAGGAATTGCTCATGCCGACTCCCCTGTTTGGCTCCCTCGCCCACCGCCCCCTGCTCGTGGTCGCGCTGCTGATCGCGGCGTTGCTCGCCGCGCTGCCCGCGGCCGCCGCCGCGCAGCTTCCCGAGCTACCCCCGAGGCAGTTCTGGGGCAGCAACGACACGGTGACCGTCGACGGCGAGCCCTGGGACGGCTCCACGATCCAGGTGATCGACGAGGACGACAATGTCGTCGCCACGGTTGAGCGCGAGAGCATGAGCTGGAGCGTCGTGATCCCGAACGACGTCGACTCGTTCCGCTTCCGCGCGAGCAACAACAGCGTCTCGGAGTTGTACGATCCTGGCCCAGCCGTCGTGATGCCGGGCTTCGTCCTGACGATCGGCGGTCCGGAGCGCCCCACCCGCGAGGTCGCCCTGGTCGCCGGCTGGAACTGGGTGGTCTGGACCGGGCACACCCAATCGGTCGCTGACGTTCTGGAGACCTTCCCGGACACGTCGCAGTTGACCGTGATCTTCGAGCGCGTCGCCGTGGGACAGCGTTGGAGTTCATACCGGCCCGGCCTGCCCGCCCGCGTGCAGAGCATCGCCGAACTGCGATCCGGCGTCGCCTACATCCTGATCGTCGACAGCGCGCTGACCTGGGAGATGCCCTCCGACGGCGATCTGACGGGCACGCGGACGATCGCGGCCGGCTTCTCGGCCATCGGCTGGGCCGGGCCCGACGCGACGCCGCAGGAGGTGCTGGACGCCGTCGCCGACCCCAGCGCCGTGGCGGCCTTCTTCCGCTGGAACACCGCCACGCAGACGTACGACTCGTACCGGCCGGGCGTGCCCGCCTTCGCGCAGGGCATCCGCACGATCCGGCCCTTCGACGTGCTGTTCATCCACGCGACCTCGGCGACCACGATCACGCAGTAGCGCGGCCAGGGACGCACGATCGACGAGGCCCGGGCATCGCCCGGGCCTCTCGCCGTCCGTGCGGGCAGATGACGGCTAGGCGCTGACCGGCGCCGCCTCGCGGGGCGCCTCGGCGGGGGCCGCCGGCTCGAACGCGCCCCGCCGCCGTGAGAAGCGATAGCCGCCCTCGGCGCCGTCTGCCGGGCCGGCCGGCTCCTCGTAATCGACCGTGATGCAGTCGCCCGACTCGTAGCCGCCGCGCAGCAGCTCCTTGCTGAGCGGGTTCTCGACCCGGCGCTGGATCACCCGGCGCAGCGGGCGCGCGCCGAAGGCGGGGTCGTAGCCCTCCTTGACGAGCGCCTCGCGGGCGGCGGGCGTCAGCGCGAAGGTGAGCCCGCGCTGCTCCAGCCGTCCCCGCTCCTCGGCCGCCAGCAGGTCGACGATCTGCGTGAGCTCGTCGTGCGTCAGCGGCTCGAAGACGATGACTTCGTCGAGCCGGTTGAGGAACTCCGGGCGGAAGAAGTCGCGCAGGGCGCGCTCGGCCTTGTCGGCCCGGTCGCGGTGCTCGCCGGCGCTCGTTGTGCGGGAACCGGAGAGGAAGCCCAGCCCCGACGACCCGCCGCGGGTCGTGCCCAGGTTGCTGGTCATGATCAGCACCGTGTTGCGGAAGTCGACCACGCGGCCGTGCCCGTCGGTCAGGCGGCCGTCGTCGAGGACCTGCAGCAGCACGTTGAACACGTCCGGGTGCGCCTTCTCGATCTCGTCCAGCAGGATCACCCGGTAGGGCCGCCGGCGCACGAGTTCGGTCAGGCCGCCGGCCTCGTCGTAGCCGATGTAGCCCGGCGGCGCGCCGACGATGCGGCTGACCGTGTGCCGCTCCTGGTACTCCGACATGTCGAGCCGCACCAGCGCCTCCTCGTCGTCGAAGAGGTACTCCGCCAGCGCCTTCGCGAGTTCCGTCTTGCCGACGCCGGTGGGCCCCAGGAAGATGAACGAGCCGATCGGGCGCTTGGGGTCCTTCAGGCCGGCGCGGGCGCGGCGGATGGCGTCGGCCAGCACGCTGATCGCCCGGTCCTGGCCGATCACGCGGCGGTGCAGGTCGGCCTCCATGTGCAGCAGCTTCTCGGCCTCGCCCTCCAGCATCCGCGCGACGGGGATGCCGGTCATCTCGGCCAGCAGCGCCGCGATGTCGGCCTCGCCCACGTCGGTCGTGATGGCGTGCTCGCGCTCCCACTCCGCCTTGCGCGCCCGGTAGTCGTCCTCGATTTGCAGCAACTCCGACTTGATCCGGGCCGCCGCCTCGAAGTCGGAGCGGGCGGCGGCGGCCTCCTGCTGGTCGCCCAGCTCGCGCACGCGGCGCTCCAGGTCGGCCACCTGCTCGGGCCGCGACTGATTGGCGATCACCCGCCGCGAGGCCGCCTCGTCGATCAGGTCGATGGCCTTGTCTGGCAGGCGCCGCTCGGTGAGGTAGCGCTGGCTCAGGCCCACGGAGGCCTCCAGCGCGGCGTCGGTGATCGTGACGCCGTGGTGCGCCTCGTAGCGGGCGCGCAGGCCGCGCAGGATCGCGACCGAGTCCTCCACGCTCGGCTCCTCGAGGTAGACCGGCGCGAAGCGGCGCTCCAGCGCCGCGTCCTTCTCGATGCGCTGCCGGTACTCGTCGGGCGTGGTCGCGCCGATGACGTGCAGCTCGCCGCGCGCCAGGGCGGGCTTGAGCATGTTGGCCGCGTCGATCGCGCCCTCGGCCGCGCCCGCCCCCACGACCTGGTGCAGCTCGTCGATGAAGAGGATGATCTCGCCCTCCGCCGCCTTGACCTCGTTCATCACGGCGGTGAGGCGCTCCTCGAACTCGCCGCGGAACTTCGCGCCGGCCAGCAGCAGCCCCATGTCGAGCGCCAGCACCTGCTTGTCGGCCAGGTTGCCGGGCACGTCGCCGCCGGCGATGCGCTGCGCCAGCCCCTCGACCACGGCCGTCTTGCCCACCCCCGCCTCGCCGATCACGACGGGGTTGTTCTTGGTGCGCCGGTTGAGGATCTGCATCACCCGGCGCACCTCGACCTCGCGGCCGATCACCGGGTCGAGCTTCGACTCGCGGGCAAGGCGGGTGAGGTCGGTGGTGTACTTCTGCAGCGAGCCGTAGCGCGACTCGGCCGTGGGCTCCGTCACCCGCTGGCTGCCGCGGATGCGCTGCAGGGCGTCGTAGATGCGCTCCTGCGTGAGGCCGTGCTCGCGCAGGATGCTGGCGCCGTTCTCGTAGGGGCGGGGGCCGTCGGTGATGGCGGTGATCGCGATCAGCAGGTGCTCGACGCCGACGTACTCGTCCTTGAGCCGCGCCGCCTCGGCGTTGGCGCGTTCGAGCATCTTCACGACGCGCGGGGTCGTGTAGACCTGCACGACGTCCTGGGCCAGTGTCGGCGCCTCCGCCAGCGACGCTTCGGCCTGGGCGGCCAGCCGCTTGGTGTCGACCTCCAGCGCTTCGAAGATCTGCGCCGCCAAGCCGCCCTCGGTCGCCAGGGCGAGCAGCACGTGCTCGACGTCCCACTGGCTGTGGCGGCTGCGCCGCACGAGTTCCTGGCTGGCCGAGAGGACCTTCTGCGCCTGCTCGGTGAAGCGGTCTTGTCGCATCATTGCTCTTGCTCCTCCCTGTCGCTCCCTAGTCGGTCCGTGGCGCCCGCGGGGCGGGCAGGTGACGGTCGCGTTCGCGCTGCAACTCGTCGCGCAGCCGCGCGATCTCCGCCTGCATGCCCTGCATGCGCTCCATGAGGTTGAGGATCACGTCGACGCCGGCCAGGTTGCAGCCCAGCTCGTCGACGAGGGTGCGGATGCGCCGCAGGCGCTCCATGTCGTGGTCGGAGTACATGCGCACGCCGCCGCGCGACCGCGCCGGACGGACGAGCCCCTCGCGCTCGTAGGTGCGCAGGGTCTGCGCGTGCACGTCGAGCATCCGCGCGGCGACGCTGATGATGTACAGCGGTTCGGTGCTGTGCTGCTCGACCCGCACGCGGATCCGCTCGTGGGCCTCCCGGTCCATCATGGCGTCCTCGCCTCCCCGGCCGTGTCCGCGCCGCCGTCCGATTCCAGGTCGCGCAGGCGCTCGAACAGCGCCCGGCGCTCGTCGTCGATCTGCTCCGGCAGGACCACGCGCACCTTGGCGAACAGATCGCCGGCGCGGTCGCTTTTCATCACCGGCATGCCCTTGCCGGCCAGACGGAAGACGCGGCCGTTCTGCGTCCCCTCGGGCACCTGCAGGGCGACCTGGCCCGTGACGGTGGGCACGATGACCTCGCCGCCCAGCAGCGCCGTCGTCAGACCGACGGGCGCCTCGGTGTGCAGCGCCGACCCGCGCCGCTCGAAGCGCGGGTCGGCCGCAACCGCGACCTCCAGCACGACGTCGCCCGGGGGGCCGCCGGAGCGGCCGGGACCGCCCTTGCCCCGCAGGCGGATCTTGCCGCCGCTCTCGATGCCGGCCGGGATCGTGACCTCCAGGCGCTTGTCCATCCGCAGTTGCCCCCGGCCGCGGCACTCGTGGCAGTTCACGCGGCCGGCGCGGCCGGCGCCGTCGCAGGTGGGGCACGCCTCCGCCGTCTGCAGCTGCACGGTGCGCGTGCTGCCCGAGAACGCCTCGGCCAGGGAGACCGTCACCTGCTGGCGCAGGTCCTCACCCTTGCGAGGGCGCGGGCCGGCCGCCGCGCCGCCGCGGAACAGCCGGTCGAGGATGCCCTCGTCGCCGCCGCCGAAGAGGTCGCCCAGGCCGCCGAAGGGTGCGCGCTGCCCGCCGAACTCGAAGCGCACGCCGCTGCCGGGACCGGCCGTGAAGCCGCCCCGGCGCTGCGCCTCATCGAGTTGCTCGGCGTGCATCCAGCGGTCGCCCCACCTGTCGTAGGCGGCGCGCTTCTTGTCGTCGCCCAGCACCTCGTGGGCCTCGTTGATCGCCTTGAAGCGGTCCTCGGCGGCCTTGTCGCCGCCGGTGACGTCGGGGTGGTACTTGCGCGCCAGGCGCCGGTAGGCGGACTGGACGTCCTTCGGCGACGCGTCGCGCGTGATGCCCAGCGTGCGGTAGTAGTCGTTGGCCATGTCGGTCTACCTGGAGCGATCATACGAGACACGACGACAAATAACCACATGGTCACGACATACTAAGAGTTGATAGGATAACAATCAACTATGTTGACATCCGCTGCGCCGTGACCATACGATGCAGTCACTGGGATGGGCGCAGGTCCCGTCCACGCAGACACCGGTTCTTAGGAAAGGAGCCCATCGTCATGCCCCGCACCACCATCGTTCCCCGCCGTGCCGCCGTCCGCGACCCGTTCCAGGACGTGCGCCAGATCATGCGCCGCGCCTTCGACGACGCGCCCGCGTGGTTCGACGACCTCGCCACCGTCGCCGCCCCTGCCACCCGCGGCCAGACCCTCCCGCTCGACGTCTTCGAGTCGGCGGATGGGCTGACTGTCGAGGCGGCGCTGCCCGGCGTCGTCGCCGACGACGTCGAGGTCACCCTCGAGAAGGGCAAGCTCTCGATCCGCGCCGAGCACGCCGCGGTCGAGGGCGACGCCGCGGACGAGGGGCGCACCTACTTCCTGCGGGAGCGCCAGCACGGGTCGCACGCGCGCAGCATCCTCATCGGCGACGGCTACGACCCGGACTCCGTCGCGGGCAGCCTGAAGGACGGCGTCCTCACGATCCGCGTGCAGAAGGCCGCCCAGGCGCAGCCGCGGCACGTCTCGATCACCAGCGCCTAGCCGCCGGAACCTCACCCTCTGATCCCCTCTCCCTAGAGAGAGGGTTCGGGTGAGGGGGATCCAGCGCCCGCGCCCACGTTCCCCCTCTCCATCCGGAAGGATGGAGAGGGGGACAGGGGGTGAGGTTCCCGCGCGTTACGCCTTGCGCCGCTGGATGGCGAAGGCGGTGCCCCCCCACATGAATCCGGTGCGGCCGCCCTTGGGCCAGTTGACGTCCGCCTGGGTCAGCACCGTGGACGGGGCCTCGGCGATGAAGACAAGCCATGCTTGGCGCGCGTGCTCGAGCATCAGCTCCGCGATCATCTCGTTGCGCCGTTCGGGATCGAGCTCGGTGCGCTGTGCGATGTACAGCTCGTGCAGGGCCGGATCCATGACCCCGTCGCCGCCGAGCTTCGTGAAGAAGGATTCGGGCCCGACGCAGCAATCCCACATCGATCCGATGTCGCGGACGATGTTGGCCCACATCCAATAGAGGCCCACCGGGCGGTTGGGGCCGCCGATCACGTAGGCGTCGGAGAAGTAGTCGCCGACGAGGGCCGCCTCATCGTGCGTGCGGATGCCGATCGCGGCCAGGTCCTGGGCCACGGCCGGCACGATGTCCGGCATGAACGCGCCGCCGAAGTCGGTCGTCCAGTACAGCGGGACGTCGAAGCCGTCCGCGTAGCCGGCCTCCGCCATCAACTGCCGCCCCAGCTCGGGGTCGTAGTTGTACTCGACTTCCGCCCGCTGCTCGGGGGTCGGGTAGCCAAGCACGCCACTGAACGTGAAGAGGGGATAGTGGCCCTGGCCGAGCAGCAGGTTGTCGATGATGGCTTGGCGGTTGATCGCGTGGTTCGCGGCCCGGCGGACGCGGAAGTCGAGGAACGGGTTCGGGCTGCCGTCCGGCATCGTCTGCGGGTACAGGTTAGGATAGATGACCTGGACGGTCGCCGAGACGGCGGGCTGGAACTGCACGGTGAAGTCGGGGTCGTCGATATACGGCTCCACGTTGTTGGGGCCCAGGCCGGGCACGACGTCGATCTCCCCGGCCTCGAGGCCGGCCAGCTGCGACTGGATCTCGGGCCGCACCACGATCCGCTGGTGCTTGTGGTGGGCGTAGCGCGACACCACGACGGGATGGTCGACCGGGAGGAAGTGCTCCTCAAAGCGCTCGAAGACGAAGTCCGTGTC